>NZ_QSUN01000004.1 GCF_003438995.1 Bacteroides sp. OM05-12 | reverse complement strand
AAGCGACTGAACTAATCCAAGGGTTTAATTCATAAATAACAAAATTTGGAGTAAAATTTAGAAAGAGACATGAACAAAGAAGAATATTTTAAACTGACTGGAGTAGAATTTCAAAAAGAACTTCTATTAAGGATGGAATATAAAGAAGAATTTTCACGGTGCAATAACTGTAAATATTTCCACTATAATGTAGAGAAATGTTCTGAATGTGGACTTATTCCATTAATGAGATTAAAAGTAGATGATAACGGTTGCTGCAATTATTATCAAAAGAAGTAGCGTAAAACAAAGAAAAACTAAGAGAAATGAGCAAAATAGAGTTTAATATAAAAAACCTGCCATCAATAAAGACAACAGGGCTAAAAATAAAATGGCAGCGACCTACTCTTCCACTGTTACGCAGTACCATCGGCGCTACAAGGCTTAACTTCTCTGTTCGGAATGGGAAGAGGTGGAGCCCTTGCGCTATAACCACCTAAATTTAGGGACTTAGCTGTGCTAAGTAATTTTCTCTATTAACCACTATAAAAGGTCAATACAGTTTAGTACAAAGTCCCAACCTACCGTCTATTCAATTTTAAGCATTGCCATAGCCGTACGGTAGTAAAGCTATAGAATGCTTTTTCTAATTAAATTTTTCATAATTAAAAAATTAATCATTTGCGACATTGCAAATGAAGTTCAAATATAATAATAAAAAATAATATGGCAAAAATTTATGTAGCAAGTAGTTGGAGAAACTCATTTCAAGAAATCGTTGTAAGGTTTCTCCGGGAGCAAGGACACGAAGTTTATGACTTCAAGAATCCTCCTCATGGTAACGGTGGATTTCGATGGTCTGATATAGACCCGAATTGGCAGAACTGGACAACAGAACAATATCGCGAAGCCCTTAATCATCCTATTGCACAGAAAGGATTCGATTCAGACTTCAATGGCATGCAGTGGGCGGATGTCTGCGTGATGGTACTTCCATGCGGCAGGTCTGCCAACACAGAAGCCGGATGGATGAAAGGTGCCGGTAAGAGAGTTATGGTATATTCTCCAAAGGAACAGGAGCCGGAACTTATGTATAAAATATACGACTTCATTAGTGACAGTCTTTTCAGAATCAATGACGAAATCAATAGAGTATAACAGGAAAAAAGGAAATTATGGCAATATTTGAAGAAAAAGCATACGGAGTACAGTGCGATGTATGCGGTAAGGTATATATGAATGAGTATTCTGGTTTCACCCTTTGGACGGATGAAAACTCACCAAAGGAAGAGGCGCAGGACGACCACTGGTTAATCGAAGACGGGAAATGCTATTGTCCGGATTGCTTCGATATTGACGAAGATGATAATGTGACTATAAAAGAGAAAAAAGAACATTCATAATGATGAAGAAGATGTAGACAACCGGATTGTATTATTTGAGTTTATTAAACGTCGTATGCGTTTGTGTGGTTGTAGTAACTGGCAGCGTGTGGTTATTGCAGCAGAATGCTTAATTGAAACATTCTGTGATCCACAGGAAGATTTTCTTTCATGGCGTCCAGATTTGGAACGTGTTATGGATTATACAATGTTAGGTGAATAAAGAGTACAAAAAGTAATAAAGGTGGTTATTCGGAATTTCCGAACAACCTATAATAGTTATCAACCTTAAAAATGATACTACCAAAGCACTACAATTATCACAACCGATCCCGACCTTCAAAGTAAGGAAGGATTACATTAACCACTTCCGGCAGGAAAAACCGTTAGAGGGTATATACTTCACCGATTTTATTCGTGAAGTACTTGAAAAGCGAAGTAGACGAAAGTCTAAAGACTATGCGGCCGTATATGATGCAATAATTAAGCATATAGACAATTTCTCTGAAAATTATGATTGTGACATATTCACCAACTCGATAACCGAAGAGTTTTTGGATGATTTCATTATTTATTTGGAGAATAATGGCTTACGGCATAATACGATAGTAGGTTATATTCAGAAAATTCAATCATTGGTACGCCGTGCCGGTCAATACAATTATGCTGTGGATACGACATTTGATGAAATAGATTTAAGGGAAGAACCGACAAATGCGGTATTCTTATCAATGAATGAGATCACGAGGATATACTACTATAAATTTGTCAAACAGGATAAGAGAAAAGCGAAAGAGCGTATACGGGACATGTTTGTCATTGGTTGTCTCACGGCATTACGTTATTCTGACTATTCAAGATTGACAAGTCAGAATATGATAAACGGTTATATCGTGATCCGGACTAAGAAAACGAACGTGGATGTTAAGGTCCCGGCACATGATTATGTAAAAGAGATATTTGCTAAGTATGGCGGTTTTATTCCGTCCGGTTTGTGTATCCAATACTTTAATAAATATCTGAAGGTAATTATGAAAGAGATAGGGCTGAATGATATTATTACTTATTCGTACACAAAGGGAGGAAAGCTAGTTACTGCCACGCGTGAGAAATGGGAGCTTATCAGTAGCCATACAGCGAGAAGGAGTGCGGCTACAAATATGTATTTGACAGGCAGAATGAAAACTTTTGAGATAATGAAACTCACCGGACACCGAAGCGAGCAGAATTTTTTTAGATACATCAGGTTGACCGGTGATGATACGGCTAGGAATATTTCAGGAGATATGTTTTTTAGAAAGTAAAATCCAATAAAACTATGATTAAAAATAAAGATTTAGAGGCATTCAATAATTCAGAAGATGCCAAAAGAGTAAATATGCTAATGTCAGCGGCATATCTGTTGTTTACAGAAGCGATGAATATCACAGAGGAGCTGAACGATATACTATCAAAGAGAAATCTGTCTGTAGGAATATTTAAGCATCACCATCGGTCGCTTAATAAATCATTCGATATATATCATGCCGATTTTAAATCAATGATAAAAAGACCGGAAGAGAAAGAGAATTTCATCATTGATTTTGAGCAATTTGATAAAGAGTTTAGGAAATTTGCGAAATTAAATATAAAGTAAGATGTCGTCTGTAGATGATAATTTGTTAGCAGTCTCTATAACGTCTGCGCTAAAAGTAGAGTTCCTTTCGTCAAGTGAGGAGCTCTTTTTATATGCTAATGCTCTTTATTTTGCAACTATGTGGGGTAGGGAGGTTGATGAGAGAAACAAGGCTATCCAAGAAAGAGATAAGTCGGTAAAATAAGAAAGGGAACCAAGCGCACGACCACCTAATTCCCCCTACACGATTATGATGCAAATATACTATTTACTTTTAAAATAATCGTGTTATGCAAAAAGAATTTTCAGCAGTTGTAGAGCTTAAATCTATTCGCGAACAGAAATCAAGACTTTCAGAGAGAGAGCAAGAATTATCGGAACCTCTATTACATGACTATTCACTTATTGAAGAGATATACTCTTGGTTCAAAGAAATGCTATCCGGATTATTGTTACCTCCATGTGTGGATAGTCCAACACAGAGAAAGAAGTTCATCTTTATAATCCTTTTCCTATATTCTCCCAGTGCGTTGGCAGGTGGTAAGATGAAGGTCGGGTTAAGGGATAAAATAGCGGAAGTTACAGGATGTACAGGTTCTTTAATTTCTCACAATTGCGAAGATGTGACGTTTTTCTATCAGCAATATAAATCCCATAGACAGGATATAGATTATATTTACACTGAAATCGTGAATCGGTTGAAAGTTAAAGGGCTAATCAAGTGATGCCGGAGTTTAGCGCTCCGGCTTATTTATTAATACTGATTTTATTTCGCTAGCTGCTTTTAAAGCATTATCTATATTTCGAAAAAGATTATAATCGGAAAGCGTGTTTTCGTTCCCATCATATACAATTGGCATTGGATGAATACTAATTATCGCATTTTTCTCTGTAAGATTCAGATAGTAATAGGTTTCTCCTATTATTGGAATAAAATGTTGTGCCATATATTTATTCTCCTTTCTCTATTTTGATCTTCTTTCCACAGTGAGGGCAAGTGATAGTATGCTCCTCTTTTTCTTCTCCTATCAATTCAGTGATAGGCACATTGAGAACGCTGGCAATCTTTAGAAGATTATCCAAAGAAGGTGAAGACTTTCCGGTTACAATGTTGCTGACAGCCACCTTTGAGATACCAACTTGTTCAGCGAGCCACGCAGAAGTAACATTGCGTTCACTCATAAATTCTTTTATTCGTAAGTCCATAAACTATACTTTATTTTGATTACTCCGCAAAGTAATGTGAACTTTATCATATAACCTAATATTGATAAAGTTTTATTTATTAAATATTCTTAATTGATAAAGAAAACTATATCAAAATGCTGCTTTTAATAAAGTTCTCTTTATCTTTGCATCGTCAGAAACGAAGTAATAACAATTAAAAGATATACGATTATGAAAGAGCGAAACGGGCAATATCAATACGAAGTTGAAAACGTGCATATAAGCACAATACAAGTAGGTGATACCATTTTGGATGCTGATGGGTTGTTGAAGACTGTATGTCGTAACAATATAAGTATAGATCGATTTATGGGACGATCTTTATTCGGTGATACTTATTGCCTGGGTACTATCCCTGTGAAGAAGGTGAGGTTTGTATTGAGAGCTAAATGATAATTTACTTGTAAAAAGAAGTTTAACCGGCAGGGCGAAATCCCTGCACAATATAGAAGATTATGACAAAAGAAGAAGTTTATAAATTGGAAACAGCCGAGAACCCGATTATCAACGATAACGGCAATAGAATTGAGTTTTCCAATGGTGATGTGTACGCAAAGCAATCTATCACCAATTTGTATCGCAAAGTAAAAGTTTATTTCTAATCCGGTAGCCTTCGAGCTACCACAATATACACGATTATGGCTAAAATTTTAAAACAGGGTGAGATATACCAGTACCCCAAGGGTACTAAAGTTAGAATTAAAGATAGTGTGCAGTGTCATCAGCAATACCATGATGGCGGTACTCTTATATTTCAAGATAGAAAAGATGTAGATGAGGGTGAATATCGTGTAGGCATTCAAGTAGAATGTGGCGTTTGTTTTGATTTTCACCCCGATATGTACGAACTTGTAAAATGAATGGTTATGGATGAAAATTTCAAGAAAAGGTATGGTGTCTATGACGGTATAGATACAAGTACATTTAAGCATATACCCGAAATAAGCTGCTACAATCACAACTATTACGTAGGATTAAAGAGAGGTAACAGTGTGATAAATGATTTGCTTTTCGCACACAGCGATGATGATAATTTAACGGATTGGTACATTATAAACGGCAATTCGGTTACATACATAGGGTATGAGTTTTCGGATAAAGGTGTGCTTAATCTTAGCGATGAAGAATTGACTTAAAAATAAATGATTATGGAAAGAAAAGAAGAAATATATGCAGCGAACCCATATAGCTATAGTAGTTATATAGAATATGGCAAAAGACTTGGTTTTTTCGCCGGTGCTGAATGGGCAGACGCTCATCCTAAGAATCCGTGGATAAGTGTAAAAGAACAGTTGCCTGAATCCGATGACCTTATGATAACCGGATGCTGGTGTACTGACTATTACAAATATATTCAGCTTGGGCTATACGACAAGAAATGTGGCGAATGGCGTGATGATTGCGGTGATGTAATTTGCGTTACTCATTATATGCCGATTGTAGAACCTAAATAATAGTGATTATGAATGACGAAACAGAAGCATATCACCTTGCAGACATTGAAGAGAGCAGAGATGATTACGATAGCATCAATTACAGCTATCAATATAAACGATGCAGAGTTAAAGAGCTTAGTAATAGCCAAGAAGCACCGAAGAGACGTAATGAAAAGGCTAAAGTTGGTACAGAATGCCGTTGTCCCATGTGCGGTAAGAAGTTCGTAAAGAAAGTGTATCAACAGAAATTCTGCTGTATCAAGTGTAAGAATAACTATCACAATAAAAGGCAAGTATATTACTAAAACATATTGGCTTATGAACTCAATAAACAAAAACGGTTGCAGCGTATGCCAACCCGGTAAAGAGAACTATTGTACCTACACTACCAAGTTAAGAGGTAAGAGAGTGAGAATGTACCAGTACGACTATCGTATTGAAAGTGGTGATCTGTTCGCTTGCTGTGCGCCTACTTTAGAGGCGTGCAGAGAGAAAAGAGACGCTTGGCTGAAAAGTCTTTCACAATAACACTATTGTGAAGAATGAGAATTGAAGATATTTCGTTATCTTTGGTTGTGGTAGTACCTTTGGGGTACTATCGCGGGGTGTAGCAGTGGTAGCTTTTCACTTTGACTTGGTGAAGGTCGGTTGTTCGATTCAGCCCCCCGCAACAATGATTATTAATTTTAAAAATACACACGATTATGGAAATTTTGACGCTTAGTATTAAGCAAAAGTTTTTTGATGAGATTTTATCCGGTAAGAAAACGCACGAATACCGTGAAATTAGACCTACAAACGCCAAAAAGTATATTACTTACTTTTGTGGTGGTAAAGAATACAAGGCTGATGAAGAATTGCCCGAAGAAGGTGAGGTTGATATTAAACCTATCAAGTATGATGCTATTAAGTTACTTACAGGTGAATACAAAGGCAAACGCCCGTATATGATTGTAGAAGTCAAAGATGCAGAAGTGACGATCCTTACCGACGAAGGGGGTAAAGATATAGTCTATACGCATAACGGTGAAGAGTATCTTGCTGCTCAAATTGATTATACTTTGGGTAAGGTGTTAGAGAAACATATAGGTTAATTTGTTTAATTTAAAAATTAGAAGCTGAGTCAGAATTAAAGTAGGCACAAGAGCTACAGCCAATAAGGGTGTAGTTGGGCGTAGAAGTTTTACAGGTGGTACCGGTCAATTCATGAACCGTAGACAGAAATACGGTGAAATTCGTAGAGGTTTAAGTTTAAGCGGTGGCTAACTATGACCTTGATAGAGCGAACATACAGTAATATAGACCTCATTCGAGAAAAATCGGGTGAGGCTATATTGTTTTGTTCGTTGGGTAAAGATTCGTTGGTTCTGCTTGATTTAATCTATCCAAAGTTTGACCGGATTATCTGTGTGTTCATGTACTTCGTTGAAGGATTGGAGCATATTAACCGTTGGATAAACTGGACTAAAGCAAAATACCCGAAAATTGAGTTTGTACAAGTACCTCATTGGAACTTGACATACATTCTTCGTGGTGGTATGTATTGTGTGCCTAATCCGGATGTAAAGCTCTTGAAGTTGGCTGATGTTGTGAAGGCTATGCAGTTGAAGTATGGTATTTATTACACCTTTCTCGGCATGAAGAAAGCGGACGGTATGAATAGGCGTTTGATGCTGAAAGGTTATGAGGAAAATGGGTATGAGAATAAAGGTTTGTGTTATCCGCTTGCAGACTGGACGCAAAAGGATATTCTTGCCTACATGAAGATGCACTGCCTACCCGAACCGGTGCGATACTCGTTGAAGGCAAGCTCTGGCGTTGGTTTTAATCTCGATTGTATGCTATGGATTCGTGCCAACTATCCACAGGACTTACAGAAGATTTATAAGGTATTTCCCATGAGCGAAAGAATTTTATTTGAATATGATAATGGAACTAAATAAGTTTTTCAATAGTGTAACTCGTGAAGTCTGGCGTTCGGAGATTAGGTTTTCTGACTATAATCCCCGCACCATCAATAAAGATGGACGTAACCAATTAAAACATTCCATCAAAAAGTATGGGATTGTTGGCGGAATTGTCATTAACTCCCGTACAAACAATACCATAGTAGGTGGTCATCAAAAGGTGGATATTCTTGATGAATTGAATAAGTACAACCCTTCCACCAAAGAAAACGATTATCGGTTGAAGGTGGAAGTCGTGGATATTGATTTGAAGACAGAAAAGCAACTGAATATTGTTCTAAACAACCCGAATGTTGGCGGTCAATGGGACTTCAATGCCCTTGCTCGTATCGTTCCCGATATTGATTGGAAAGACGCAGGGCTGACCGATGCCGACCTAAATATGATTGGCGTTGATTACCTGTTGCAGACCGAAGAGGAAAGCTCCATTGCTGATGCTTTATCTGATATGATGTCACCTGTTACCGAACAGAAAGAAGCCGATAAAGCCGCTAAACAGTTAGAGCGTGCCGAAAAGGTTGCTCACATGAAAGAAGTCAAGCAACGGGCAAAGGAGAACGCACAGAAGACAGCCGAGGATATGGATGCCTATGTTATGTTATCTTTTGACACCTATGAGGCGAAAGCTGCTTTCTGTGAAAGGTTTGGATATGATGCTGATATGAAATTCATAAAGGGTGAGGTGTTCGATGAACAGGTGGAAAGGATTGATTAATCTTAAATTAATTGCCGAGTTAGAAAGAAAAAAGTATTAGTAATGACTGAAGAAGAATATTTGTCTTCCAAAGGATATGGTCGTTCTGGTTTTGGTGATGTCGCTTTAGCTAAAGGGAATTATCGTAATCGTACCGGTAAGGCTATTCTTCAAAGGCAAAACACAAAAGATGTCGAATATGCTAATAAACGGACATCTTTACGTGCTGAATATAACAGGAAGTTATCTTCTGGAGAAATCAGGCAACCAAGTAGAATTGAGCAACTCATTAAAACGACAAGAGGGAACTCTGATAATGAAGCGGTAAAGGCCGCAAGGAGAGTTTTAGAAAAGAGAGGTGTTAATTGGAAATCAAATGGTTTAATTATTGGATAAAAAAGAAAGTGAGGTATTGAGTCAAAAGAAGAAAAACTGTACAGCAACTTGAAAATCAATACAATAGATTGAGAAATAGTAATTATATGCTCGGTAGAAATGCCCTTCGCAATGAGCTAAGAGTACGCAATGCTTTTATGAATACCAGAAGTAGAATGGAACGTGCTTCTGCAAGTAAAGGTTTAGCTAACGGATAAGATTATGCCAAATAGTGAATCTCAAAACAAAAAAGGTGAAGGAGGAAGAAAGCCTAAGTTTGATTACACGAGCGAGGACTTTCTTTCTGTTGTGGAAAAATGTGCCCAAAAGGGATTCACGGATAAAGAAATAGCATATTCATTAGGATTATCTCCTCAAACATTCTGTGAGAAAAAGAGTGAATATCCCGAATTAAATGAAGTGTTAGCGCGTGGGCGTGTAACCATTACGGCGGCTGTTAGGGCAAAATATCTTGCGATGGCTATGGGGGGAATAAAGGTGAAGAGTGAAACCCGTAGATTCGTTCAAGAGAGATGCCATTGCATAGGGGAAGATGAGAAATGTCCTGATTGCGGTGGAACGGGGTGGGTAACGCTCACTGATAAATCTATCGTTCAAGAAACGATAAGCGAACTTGCTCCAAGCCTACAAGCTCAGTCGGTTCTTTTGTATCATTATGACGCTGACTGGAAAAATGTGGAGCGGAAACAAGAGGACGATGAGAATAACGAAGTTGATATTGATGAATCTAAATGGATAACAGATGCCAGTAATTAAAACACAGGAGATATACAATCCCTTGTATCTGTTGTTGGGGAAGATAATGATATTCCTTGTGACAGGTGGTCGAGGTAGCGGAAAGTCTTTTAATGCTTCCACTGCCGTACAACGTTTTACATACAAGAAAGGGCACAAAATTTTATATACTCGTTATACGATGTCTTCTGCTGAAATTTCTGTTATCCCTGAATTTCAAGAAAAGATAGATGCTGACCATCACACAAGAGACTTTAGAACTACTTCCCGAAAGGTTGTTAACCGAAAAACTAAAAGCGAAGTATTATTTCGTGGTATTAAAACATCTTCCGGTAATCAAACGGCTAAATTAAAATCTATTCATGGAATAACAGGTTTTGTGGTTGATGAAGCAGAAGAGTGGGTATCAGAAGAAGATTTTGAGAAAATAGCTCTTTCCATTCGTGAGTTGAACGCTAAGAATTTTATTATTATAATTATGAATCCAGCCGATTCCAATCACTGGGTTTATAAGAGATTTATAGAGAATACTCACAAGATTGTATATTACGATGGCGTTCCCGTTCAAATATCAACGCACCCCAATGTGTGTCATATACATACAACTTATCTTGATAACTTAGACCATCTTTCTCCACAGTTTATAGAGGAAGTGCAGCGTATGAAAGAAGAGAATCCTGAAAAGTACGCTCATGTGGTTATCGGTCGCTGGGCTGATGTTGCAGAAGGTGCAGTGTTCAAGAAGTGGGGCATCGTGAAGGAGTTCCCTTCTTATGCTAAGAAAGTGGCTCTTGCTTCTGACTGGGGATATACGAATGATCCGTCAACCGGTATTCGGTGTGGAATTGTAGATAACCGGCTTTATGTGGATGAACTATTTTATGAAACCGGAATGCTAACCAACGCTATCGCTGAGAAACTAAAGCCGTGGGGGTTGAAAGTATATGGAGATAGTGCAGATCCTCGTTTGATACAAGAGATTAAAAACCGAGGGGTGAACATCTACCCGGTAGATAAGTTCTCCGGCTCAATTAAAGCAGGCATAGATAAAATACATGAAATGGAATTGTTTGTTACAGAACGTTCGTATCATATTATTGAAGAGCTTCGCAAATACGTTTGGGATAAAGATAAAGACGGGCATTACATCAATGAACCGGTAGACGCTTGGAATCATTGCATTGATCCAATCAGGTACTATATCTTGGGACATATTCTCGGACGTATTTTGAAGTCAAAAGATTTAACAGGAATATTCACACACTAAAAATATAGCAGAGTCAAAAGTTTAGAAGAAATATTAGCATTGCCCGATATTGGGCAGAAGATAAGCTACCTGAAGAAAGGTAGAAAGACCGAACTCCCTGACCGTTGTAAACTTTGGGACGATTGGAATCCTGAACGCCATGAAATCATGGTCGATAAAGAGAAGTACCCAGATAGAAAGGTACTTGAAAAAGAAGCAGAAAAGCACTTCGATGAAAAGACGGGTAAGACCTATGAAATCGAAGCGAAGTACAAGACGGAGTCGGTAAACCGTATCTCCATTCCATTGGAACAAGATATAGTGAACATTCAAACAGCCTTCACGGTTGGTACAGAGCCTTCAATGGATTGTACCCCGGCAGATGATGATGAAAAGAAACTGTTGGATGCAGTCAAGGCAGTATATAAGTCCAACAAAATCAAGTACCAGAACAAGAAGATTGTACGCTCTTGGCTTTCCGAACAGGAAGTAGCTGAGTATTGGTACGTGACTGATGCTGATTCGTTTTGGGATAAGTTCTGGAAGAAAGTAAAGACTACCTTCGGAGGGAAAGTAAAACCTACCAAGAAGCTGAAAAGTGTTCTTTGGTCGCCATTCAGGGGTGATAAGCTATATCCGTTCTTCAATGATGAAGGTGATATGGTCGCTTTCTCCCGTGAGTATAAGAAGAAACTCATGGATGATTCGGAAATCACCTGTTTTATGACTATCACAGATAAGATGATTTATCAGTGGGATTTGTCTAAGGGTTACGAGGAAAGAACTTCTTTCGCTCATGGATTTCCAAAGCTCCCCATTGATTACGCCTATCGTCCTGAAGCATATTGCAAGAAGATTAAGCCCTTCCGCGTACGGTTGGAGAAACTTCTTTCAAACTATGCTGATTGTATCGACTACCATTTCTTCCCGTTACTGAAACTGATTGGCGATGTGGAAGGCTTCATGGGTAAGGTTAAGGATAGAATGGTAAAACTTACTGGGCAGGGCGCAGACGCTCAATATCTTACATGGAACCAAGTGCCTGATACGGTGAAGTTCGAAGCTGAAACTCTTACCAATATGGCTTATGATATGGCTAATACTCCGCGTATATCCTTTGAAACATTGAAGGGAGTAGGTAAAGCATCCGGTACCGCTTTCCGCTTTATGTTCATGGGCGCGCACATGGCAGTCGAAAATCATGCAGAGGTAATAGGGGAGTTTATGCAAAGGCGTGTGAATTTCATTGTTTCCGCACTGGGGGCAATCAACCCGTCAGAATTTGGTAAAGCTGCCAAGACTATTGATATAGAAACAGACCTTGTTCCATATATGATTGATTCGGTAGATGATAAGGTTTCTACTGCCGTTTCCGCAGTCAATGGTGGTATTTGGTCAACACGCGAGGGTATCATGTTTGCCGGGAACGCGGATAGAATCGAGGAAGAACTTGCTGAAATCAAGGAAGAACAAGCGGGAAAGAATACTAAAATCGGAGAAAAAGAACATCTGGCGGCTTCGTAGTCAGAAAAATTGCGGGGGTTATAATTTTATCATAAGAAAAATAGAATAGTTAGCGGTGATTCTTTGAAGTTACCGCTAATTTTTTGCCTGAATATTTGTAGGTAATTAAATAATTACCTATATTTGTAGGGTAATCAATAGAGAAAGGTATGCCAACGATATTTATTTTATTTGGTTTTCGTTTTATGTTTTACGCTAATGACCATGAGCCTATACACGTTCATGTAATTAAAGGGGATGTAAGTGCTAAATTTACTTTATTTCCAGTTACATTAATCAAAAATAATGGCTTGAAGTCATCTGAACTGAAACTTGTAGAATCAGTTATAGAAGAAAATCAAGAAGTAATAGCAGAGCATTGGAATAAATTTTTTAATAAATCAAAATAAGTGGTTATGGAAAATATCATAGTTGAAAAGGTATGGTTGACCGATACGGAGGTATGGATACGTACCACTGACGGGAAGGAGGCATGTGAGAAGTTCTCAGATTTCCAAAGGCTGAAATGGGCTACTCCTATGCAGCGCGCAAATTTCACAACGAGCCATGACGGAATACATTGGAGAGAGCTTGATGAAGATTTGAGTTTTGAGGGATTCTTTCGGGAAAGAAAATCTAATCCTCTGTATGATTTATTTATAGCTCATCCTGAATTGAATGCTGCTGCCATAGCGCGGCGTTTAGGTATTTCTCAGAGTTTGTTTGCTCAATATGTAAGTGGAACAAAGAAGCCGTCTAAAAAACGTTTTGAAGATATTATAGAAACAATACGTTCAATAGGGCGTGAATTAATAGCTGTACCAGTCTAATTTATAATCTTTCATTTTAGGCGTGATTCCACTCGGTTTCACGCCTTTTTTATTTATTTCTTCACAATCACTCCTTTGTGAATTCTATACTATTCAATTATTTCACTTCCACTTACTTACTGACTACTTTTATACCACGAATTTTAAATAACAATTTAATTCATACGGTATGAATATTCAAGAACTTATTTTGGCAGGGCTACAACAGAAATTCACTGGGGTAGATACTGCTGTTTTAGCCCGAATTGCCTCTAAAAAGGCAGAGGGTGTAACGGACGAAACAAAGGTAAACTCCATTATTGAGGGTATCAGTTTTTCGGACGTGTTAAATTCCTATGGTGATTTCCGGGCTAATACAGCCGTTACTTCCGCAGTGTCTAACTACGAGAAGAAACACGGTTTGAAGGACGGTAAACCAATCGAGACTACCACTACTACCACCACGCAACAACAGACTGCTACGGAACAGCCAGACATGGCAACCATCATCGCAAATGCAGTGAGTGCAGCCATGAAACCTCTTTCTGACAAACTTACTCAGTTTGAGACAGAGAAAGCGCAGGCTACCCGTCAGGAACAGATTTTGGCTAAGGCTAAAGAGTATGGTATTCCCGAAACATTCGCAAAGCGTTATGCAATTCCCGAAGATGCAGACTTAGATACTTATTTCAAGGATGCAAAGCAGGAATTTGCTAATATCGGCTTTAGCGGTGTTACCCCTCCCGAATCAGCGGAAACGAAGATTGAGAAAGAGAATGAATCTATCGCCAGTATGATTTCGGAGGGAACGAAAGAAATTGTTGAATCTAAAAAGTAAATTAAATGGCAGCAGGTACACATTATGACTTAAAACCGGATTACAAGCCGGAAGAGTTTTACCGTGTAGAAACGGGTGCCAGAAAGAGTGGACCGTGGAAGTTGGATATTACCAACCTCGTGGTAGGTACTTTTTTACCCGTGTTTACTCCGGTACAAGCGGATTTGAAGAAACGGACGGTTGTCCCGGTTCGCAACTTAAAAGTGGTTGAAGCCTATACCACTGGAGATGCAAACCTAACTATCAAAGTGGCTAAGGGTTCTCTTGCTTATGCAGGAATGTTCATTGGAAGTGGAAAGAAAGGTGCGGAAGTAGCATCTATTGATAAGTCCAATAAAGCCTACGATGTATTAACCATCAAAGCAGCTTTTGGAGAGAATATCGCCGAAGATACCATCCTGTTTGAAGCAACAGAAGTAGGAGGTACAGTAAAAAAGAATACGGCTAATTTCGTCCTCTATGATGAAAAGAAAGTCGAAAGCGACGGAGCTGTTCTTCCAACTCTTCTGATGCAGGCTTATGAAGTAAAGGAAAGTAAGCTGATTCTCCCGATCCATGAACTGGATAAGGTCGGATTGACCTCTCGTTTCCAGTTCGAGTATTAATCCTAAAAAGTTTAGATATGAATTTGACCATACAAACTTTATTTACTGATCCGCAAATTGTAAAAGCGGTGATTGACCGTGTGCTTCAAATGAGATTGGACACAATCTACTGGAAGCAGTACGGCGATTTCTTGGAAACCAAGACTCGTGTTTTCAAGACTTATTTGGGAACGGTTACTGGCGTTGTTGCCGGTTCTATTATTGGCAAGAATGACCAGAAGCCTATCCGTGAAAGACGTTCACTTGGAAGTGGTTATACTGAAATCGCTTACTTGGGTGACCGTTACCAGATGGATATTGAGCGTTTGTCTCAATTGCAGGATATCATCGACAAGTTCAATGCTGCTAATACCGCAGACCAGCGTACAATCTTGCAGGAGATTATCGACTTTATCGTTGATGACTACCGCCAGATTCTGCTTGCTCCGCACAAGCGTATGGATATTGTTGTTCCCGAACTATTGATGACTGGCAAGGCTCAGGTTCACCTGGCAGACAACAAGGAGAATATTGAGTTGCTTGATATTGAGTTGCCGTTCCATTTCTTGACTCCTGATGCTTCAGCAAAGAATACGTTTATCTCTTATTTGCAGCAGGAGATTCAAAAGCTGAAAGCTAAATACGGTGTGTTCTCCAAGATGATTATGTCTCGTGGCACATTTATGAAGAACATTGTAGGTGCTTCTGAGTTCGGTGATAAATTCAAGATGATTCTTGGTGAGCGTGAGTTCATGGTTAATGCTGGGTTGGTAACAGACCAAATGGCTTCCAGCGTGTTTACAGGTATCGGCCTCCCTGCAATCGAAATCAAGGAGGACTACGTAGAAAATCAGGCAGGCGAGAACGTACAGGTTTACGCGGATGACCGTATTACTCTGTTGCAGAGCGACAATGTAATGCGTATGCGTCACCATAGACCGTATGTAATGACCGATCCAGTTCCGGGACGTAATTACACTCAGGCGGAAGGCCAAATGTCTGTGTGCAACTATCGTGACGAAGAAGGTAGATACATGGAATACACTGCTGAGTGGATTCCTGAGTTTATCGCTCCGAATAAGATTGTGAACTTCGATTTGTCAACTATGAACGAAGTCCCGGAGGGATAAGGAGGTGCTTATGAAGGTGAAAGTAATTAGTGTTTTCCGAGACAAGTTTACTGGGCAGTTATACAATCCGGGTGAAGTCCTCGAAATTGAGGATGAAGCCCGTATTGAAGACTTGGTAAGTCGCAAGTTGGCTGAACGTATCGTAGTTCCCGAAGAAAAGAATGAGGTGAAAATATCCCTCTTTGAAAAGGAGTTCGACAAGAAAGAACTGGTTGAAGCGTTGAAGTCTATCGGTGAGAAAGGTGCTATGAACATGAAAGAGGAAACTCTTCTTGCGAATGTTACTGCTTTGGACGAAGAAAAGACTTTGGCTTTGAAAAAGGCTTTAGGTATTGAGGTATGACAGTAAAAGACTACATACAACAGAAGTTCCAAACTTTCGGCATTAACTTGTCGGAAGCTGACCTTTTGGATATGTGTCTGAACGCCAAGATAAGCGGAGAGGATGAGATAACCCCCGATAACAATACTCGTGTACACGTGTCTATCGCCCGGTTTATCCCCTCTCTATTGCTTCGTGCTACTTCAATCAGTGAAAGCGGTTTTTCTATGTCTTGGAATCTTCAAGGCATTAAGGACTACTATTCTTTCTTATGCAAAGAGTATGGATTAAAAGACGAATTGAGCAACAAGCCTAAAGTAACCTTCTTATGATATTCGCCCCACACATATTGCAGGTTAAAGTTATCACCCCGATGGATAAGGACGAGTTCGGCAGACCGATTC
This sequence comes from Bacteroides sp. OM05-12, assembly GCF_003438995.1. Lineage (GTDB taxonomy): Bacteria > Bacteroidota > Bacteroidia > Bacteroidales > Bacteroidaceae > Bacteroides. The sequence continues at coordinate 311,835 of NZ_QSUN01000004.1, read as the reverse complement.
CCGGTACAGGTGGTGAAAACTGGCAGGATGTATGCAAGTGCCGTTGTGATGATGTGAGTGCGGAAAAGAAGGTATCTATCAATGGCGTTCTGTATGATTTCAAGTACAAGGTTGTCTTTGATAAGCCGTCAAAGGTTGAAGCAGGTGCAGAAGTTCGTTGTTTGAATCCTGATAGAAGCATAAGAGGTGAAGGTATTGCGAAAAGCCCGTTAGAGACAAACTATTTTTCTTATAGAGTGATATGGTTGGAGTAGATGCAGATTTTTCAGATGTTGAGAAGTTCTTTCAAGACGGAGAATGGGAAGTGGAGAAGAAGATGATTGATGTGGGCGATGAAGCCGTGAAGTATGCAGAGGAACACGGTGATTATCAAGACCACACACTCACTTTGAGAACGTCCAATAATTACGATGTTGATAAAGACGGGTTAACTCTGAAAAACGAAGCGGAATACGCTTCATTCGTGGAATCTAAAGGGTTTGATGTTTTAAGTGGTGCCGCTTTATATGCAGAGAAACGATTAAAAGAAGAATTTGAAAAATGAAAAAGTATATTGGAACAAAGTTAGTTCAAGCTACACCTGCAATTCGCAAGGGTGGTAAAGTATATCTTCCTACTGATGCTATTCCAAGAACAATGGAAGTGGCGGAAGAAGGTTACAAGGTGGTATATGAAGACGGTTATGAAAGCTATTCACCTAAAGATGTGTTTGAAAAGGCATACAAGGTAGCTGAAACATTCAAAGACCGCTTACTTATCGAACGGCAGGATTTGGCTGAAAGATTTAGTAAACTGTGCGCTTTTGTAGACACTCCCAAGTTTGAAGAAGTTGTAAAAGACGAACACCAACGTGATTTGCTTCTGCAACAGCGCGATTATATGGGTGAGTATCTGAACATTCTCAACCAACGTATCGAAGCATTAGGATGATAGTAACCACCGACATAGGAAACATTCTCTATCGGGATTGCAAGGCTTTCGGAATAGACATAGTGCCTGACGGTGAAACACTGACGGGTGAATTGACTTCTGAAAGAATTGTCATCCACGCAAAGAAACAACAGCCGGGGACTTACTGGAAGAAGTCTTTCGCTGAAGTTAATCTTTGCGTTCCCGATTTGAGTGAGAATGAAGCCAACAGCATCCGACTGGGAGAACTCGAAAGAGAAGCCAACAAGCGGTTTGATGATGTGGTAAGCACCTATGACGGCACAACCTATCGTTATTCAATTGAATCAATCGGTACAGAAGCGGACACAGCTTTGAAGTGTCATTATGTGAATGTGAGAATTTTATTTGAAGTATTAAATGTAAAATAGAAGTATATGAAACCATTTATTGGAATTAAAAAGATTTGGTACGGTGCGGTTATAACTGCTGCCGTTACGCCTACTTCTTTGAAAACGTGGTTGGCTTCCGCTACGGAAGTAAAGAACTCCCATCAGGACACTTGGGGATATACAGAAGACGATCCCACAACGACTGATTACATCAATGAGTTGACCGGAAAGGTTTACTACAAGGACGTTACCGCTAAAGGTGCAAGAACTATGGCGTTTACTATGGGAGAATATTCCTTTGAAGACAAGAAGGAGTTGCAAGGCGGTGAGCTTGTAAAAGACGGTCAGTCCGTTGTTGGCTGGCATGAACCGGATGTCGCAGAGGTTATCAACAAAGCTGTTGTCGGTATGACCAAGACAGGTAACTACATTGTATTTACCAACGCCTCTATAATCGGTAAAGGTAACTTTGTTGAGAAGAATATCGGACTGGGTGTTTCTGCTGTCGCAATGGAAAATCCAACTGATAGTGTAGCTGGTGAGTACTGGCTTGATGGTGAAAAAGTGGATGCTCCTACAGCATAAATTTAAGGTAAAAGTAATCTTTTCAGGATGGCGGTGGGTGATTGCTCACCGCTTTTTTAATTTCAATATATGGGAAAAGCTTCAAAAATAGTAAGTGCAGCCGTTTTGGGGAAAGACTTTGAAACGGTGTTTGTGAATGGTAAAGCCTATGTGATTCATCCTCTTACGATTCATAAGATAGCCGGTGCCGGGTATTATCTTTCTGACTTGAAAGATGGAGTTACGGTAATGGATATGCTTCGCTCTTTGAAAGATGTAGAAACAGCTTCTCGTGCTCTCTCATGGCTCATACAGGGCGATGAATCTCTACATGAAGAATTGTCTCATGGAACATTCGATGAAGTGATAGAGGCTTTAACAACAGGCCTTTCAATGATTTCTGCTGAAAATTTTTACAAGCTGTCAGTTTTAGCCAAGAACGTTGCTCTACTGACAGCAAAGCAACGGTCGTAGGAAACAACTGTTTACTGGGACAGATAGCAACGTTCATGGAAAATCTGCATCTGTCTTATGATGAAGTCGTGTACAAGATACCATATAGAAACATGGTTATTATGCAAAAGGACAAGCTCCATACTGTCTACGGAGAAGTTATGGAGGAAGTATCAGAAGAAGAATTTTTCAAAACCAAGGGTAAGAACCCATTAAAACAATAATATATGCCGAAGCTCGTATTCCGTGTGGCTTCCGATTGGGAGGAAGTCGTAAAATTAAGAAATGAGATAGCAAAGTTAAAGCAAGAGTTGAAGGGTATGGATAGCACACAGTCTCCTGCCGCTTTTAAAACACTCAATACCCAGCTTGCTGCATCCACGCAACGAATGGATGAGTTGGTAACGAATGCTGCTAAAGCTGGCGCGGAGATGGAGAATGGTTTCAAGAGGAAGATATTCGCTGCTTCACAGTCTGTAAATGGGTTTACTGAAAAGATTATCGCTCAAAAGGCAGTAGTTAAGGATGTGGAAGCCGATGTTAAGCGTCTCGGTGATGCTTATCGTACCGCATTGAAACGTAATCCATTGTCTGCAAACAGTAAGTTGGATGAGTACACTTCCGCAAAAAAAACGCTGGATGAAGAAAAAGCAGCTTTGTTTGACTTAACACAACAGCAAGCCGAAGCCCGACTATCTGTGAAGAAACTCCGTGACGAATATTCTCTCTATAAGAATGAAGGCAAACAGGTGGTTGAGACAAATAACGGTATTGCTGTTTCATGGAAAAAGGCACTGGCTGTCATTGGTGGAACAGCAGTTTTGAAAGCATTAGGCTCTGAAATCATCCGTGTGCGTGGTGAGTTCCAGTCCATGCAGACTGCTATGGAAACAATGGTCGGCAAAGATGTAGCTGGTCCGCTCATGGCGCAAGTGAAAGAACTTGCTAAAATATCTCCATTAACTATGACCGATATGGTTGGGGCTGAAAAAATGATGCTTGGTTTTAATATTCAGGCAGAGGATACTATTAAGTATCTGAAAGCTTTATCTGATATTTCAATGGGAGAATCAGGGAAGTTCAATTCCCTCACGTTGGCTTTTTCTCAAATGTCGGCTACTGGTAAACTTATGGGTCAAGACCTCAATCAAATGATTAATGCCGGATTCAATCCACTTCAAACTATTTCTGAAAAGACAGGAAAATCTATCGCTACACTGAAAGATGAGATGTCAAAGGGCGCAATCTCCGCAGAGATGGTACAGCAAGCGTTTCTTGATGCTACTGCTGCAGGTGGTAAGTTCTATAACATGTCCGAGAATGCTTCAAAGACTATCAATGGTCAGATTTCCATGATGCAGGATGCTTTGGATAACGCTTTCAATGAAATGGGAGAAAAGTCTGAAGGTGTTATTATGTCTGGGATACAGGCAGCCACTTCTTTGATTCAGAACTATGAGACTGTCGGCAAGGTGTTGTCTGGACTGCTTGTCACCTATGGAGCATATCGCACCGCTGTGATGTTAGTTACTGCTGCTGAGAGCAAACATACCCTTGTGGAGATAGGACTTACTAACACCCGGATATTGGCAAGAAAGGCGCAGCTGGCTCTTAATGCAGCTATGCTTACTAATCCCTATGTGTTATTAGCAACTGCTATTGTTGGATTAGGAGCTGCTATGTGGGCAATGTCTGATAGTACAACTGCTGCCGCACGTGCCCAAAAAGAATACAATGATATTAAAGATGCAGCATTAAAGAAAGAACAAGAGCATAAACAAAAAATAGATAAACTCCTTACATCTGCACGTGACGAAAGTTTAGCTACTCTCACCCGTCAGAAATCTTTGGAGGAACTCCGAAAAGAATATCCGAAAATCTTTGAACAATATGATTTAGAGAAGTTAAAGTTGGAAGATATTTTGAAATTGAAACAACGAATCAACGAAGAAGATTCAAAACGTTCTGTGCAGGAAAGAAAGGATGATTATACATCTTTAAAGCAAACAGTGGCTAATCAACAAAGATACCTCCAGTTATTCGATAATCCAGAACTTCGTAAGAACATGTCTGATACCGATATACAAATATGGAAAATGTTTGCAGGTAAACAGTCTTATGTACAGGTGCGTGAGCAAATGGAGAAAAACTCTGAATTGTTAAAGAAGTATCAGAAAGATGTTCTTGAGGATAATATTGCTGCGTATAAGGTTAACTTAAAAAACTATTCTAAAGAGAAACTTGAAGCTGAGTTGAAAATGGCTCAATCATCTGCATCCAAACGAAATGGTTTTAATGTTGGCGGGATGATGGTCAAAGGCGGGGATTTAGAAAGTATTATCTCCTCTATAAATGGTGCGTTGGCAGAAAAGAAATCTCCTAATACCTATAAGCAAGACTATGATAAAGCAAAGAAAGATTGGGAGGATGCTAAAAAGAAACTTACTGAAATAGAAAAAGATAAAAACAAATTCACTTCTAAGCAATATGAAGAAGCCAAGAAGCGAGAAGAAACTACTGAAAAAGCATATAAAAAACTTGGTGGACTTACAGGTAGCAAACTAACTAAAGAAGAAAACCAAGCAGAAAAATCACGTAAGCAAACCGAAAAGTATAATCTCCTCCTTGATAAGCAGGCGTTGGAACAACAACGTTCTGCCGAAGACTTACAAATGAAAGTTGATGAAGCTCGCATTAAAGCGATGGATGAAGGTTCTAAGAAAACCATTGCCCAAATGGAACTCAACTTCGAGAAAGAGATGCAGGCTATTGACCGCCAAAAAGAGGATGCTTTGCGAAAGAAGATTGATGATGCCCGTTCGGCATGGGAAACCAAACCCGAAAACAAAGGGAAATCATTCGATGCAACGGGTATTGAGTTGTCCGATGATGAAAGCAAGTATTTTAGTGAGTTGTACAAATCATCTATTGATAACTTCGATAAAGATAAACAGCGTTTTAAATTGCAACCAATGCGGGATTACCTGAAAGAATACGGTACATTCCAACAGAAAAAAGAGGCGATAGCATTAGAATACGACGAAAAAATAGCTGCCAGTCAAAATGAATGGGAAAAGAAATCATTTGAAAAGCAAAAGACTGAAGCTTTGTCAGCTATTGATATGGAACAATTCAAGCAAGGGATCAATTGGGAGCTCATTTTTGGTGACTTAAGTAAGGTTTCCAAGAAGTCGCTTGAGGATGTTAAGTTACAGCTTAAATCCTTTAAAGATTCTCCTGAATATAAGAATATGAATGTTGAGCAAAAAAAGGTGATTGATGAAGCCCTGAATAACATTCAAACAACTATTATCGACAAAGGCGGTCTACTTGGTGATTTGCCTGAACAACTCGACGCACTCCGTATGGCACAAGATGAACTGACTAAAGCTCAGAATGAGTATAACGAGGCGATGGAGAACGGAACTGATGAGCAAAAAGAAGCCGCTTTAAAGAAGAAAAACGCAGCTCAACAAGGCGTAACGAATGCAGAGACTAATGTAACAAAAGCTAAAGATAAGACTGTCAGTAATCTTATTATTTTATCGGATGCCATAACGCAACTTGGCAGTTCTTCTGAAATGTCATTGTCACAAATCGGTGGTCTTGCAGAGAATATTACAAATATATTTACTGAAGCTGGAAGTAAGATCGGTGGAATTATCGGGGCTGCATTCTCTTTGCTTGATGTTATTAACAAACAGGGGTTGGATGGATTTGTTGAGAACGTCTTTTCAAGCGTATTCAATGCAGCAAGAGGTATATGGGATACTATCACATTTGGAGCATTCTCTAAAATAACTGGCTCTGGTGACAGCGATGTAAACCTTGAAAAAGATTTGGAATATCTTGCACAGTCAAATCAAGACCTGAAGAATGCGCTTGATAATCTTTCTGATAAGATGGATAAAGCCTCACTGACCGATGCTTCCGATATATACAATGTACAGAAAGATAATATAGAAAAGCAAATGGCTAATACCCAAGAATCTATGCAAAGGAGCGGAGCTGCTTATTCTAATGGTTTTATAGGTATTGGAGGCGCTCATTCATCCAACAATAAAATAGATAATGGTATGTCTGCTTCCGATTGGAGCAAAATCAGTTCAATTGTTGGTCACTCTGTCAAAAATGCAAGTGATTTCTTCAAATTGTCTAGTAAAGAAATGGCTAAATTGGCCGAGGAAGATACCACTTTATACTCAAAGATAAAAGGACTTGCTGACGATGGGTATAAAGATGCAGCCCAATACATGGATGAGTATATCACTTATTACAAGCAGCTTGAAGAATTAGAGAACGCCTATAATGAAAAGCTTACTAATACATCTTTTGATAGTGTCAGAGATAATTTCAAGAGTGCTCTTCTCGATATGGAATCCGATGCAGAAGATTTTGCAAATAGTTTCGAGAAGATGATGCAGAATGCTGTCATAGAAAGCCTAATGACAAGCAAATATGATAAACTCATACAGGATTGGTACACAGATTTTGCAAAAGCCATGGAAGATGGTAAAATCGATGAATACGAACAAGATTTTTTGCAAAAAAAATGGAATAATATTGTCGATCAAGGTCTTGCAGAGAGAAATGCATTAAAAGAGGCTATGGGGTGGGAATCCTCCTTCTCTTCTTCTCAATCTTCCACTTCCGGAGGTTTTCAAACCATGTCGCAGGATACAGGCGATGAGTTAAACGGACGTTTCACTGCTTTACAAATGGCAGGGGAGGAAATAAAGATTCAGTCAGAATTTCAATCGCAGTCTTTAAATCTTTTGACTGCTAAAGCTGACGCCATCCTTTCTGTGAATACTGAAGTGCGGAACATTGCAGATGAAACAAGAACTTTAATTGCTAATTCTTATCTTGAATTAGTTCAAATTTCAGAGAATACAGGCAATACAGTTAAGTATCTCAAAGATATCCAAACGGATATGGCAGAAGTGAAAAATAATACAAAAGGATTAGTCCGCTAAAACTTGTAGGGTAATCCATTTCGTCTTTACAGTTCTTAGAAAGATAAATTTTACGTATTAGAATTAAAAATAAATGAAGTTATGACAGATTTACTGATAAATAACAAAAACGCTTACATCACATGGGGTGTAAGGATGGGAGATGGATTTCTTGATACGATTGGTGCGCCCGCTCCTATGAAAGAATTTATAGAGAATAAATCACGTTTGGAGCATGGGAAAAGAGTGATAGTCAGTAACTCCAAGCTGGATGAACGGGAGATTACTTTGTCATTCACCATAGAAGGAAGTTCCCAAATGGATTATCAGGCAAAGAAAAAATCTTTCTTTGAGGAACTATATAAGGGTACAGTTGATATTCAGATTCCGGGAAATAATAACGATACCTACCATCTGATATATCTTGGTAAAAGTGTGTCTTATGGACAGAGTATAGACCGGACTTTTGGAAAGCTTTCGGCAAAGTTTTGTGAGCCAAATCCATCTGTTCGAAGCTAATTCTTCACAATGCTTTAATAGTGAAGAATGGAAGCTCTAATTTTTAGGGCTTCTTTTTTATATCTACGAACTTTGGTGCTATGGATAAAATAGACATCAAAGACATACAAGGCAACCTCCGTTTTTCAACGATAATCAATAAGGAAGGCAAGCGTAGGTTCTATCTGATGAAAGAGGACTATATCACCCTTAAATTCAGTGTAGATGATCCTGTCTATTTTCAACTGGGGGATTATGCTGAATATGATAATGAATTGTTTGAAATAGTTGATCTCGTTTATCCCTCTCTGAATAAATCAACCGGCGGATATGATTACGAATTACGTCTTGACGCTCCTTATTGGAAATGGAAACATAAAATCATCTTCTATGACCGGCAAGGAAACAAAGAGGCGGCATGGAACCTAACAAGGAATCCCGATGCTCACATGTCTGTTGTTAAAAGCAACCTTGCCTCTTTGGGATATACCTACAAAGGAGATACTTATGACTTCAGTATAGACTATAATGTAGTAGAAGATAAGCCCATATTCCTTCAATACAGCAACACGAATATCATAGATGCCATTACCATGATAGCCGAAGCTTGCGAGTGCGAATGGTGGGTAAAAGGCAATACGATTTATCTTGGTAAATGCGAACTTTCTGATGAACCGGTAATCTTTGAACTTGGCAGCAATGTCAATGAGATGTCCCGTGATAAAAGTGATAGTACTTATGCCACTCGTATCTATGCTTTCGGATCTACACGGAATATCACACCGTATTATCGTAAGAACCTTATATTTAAGGCAACAAGTGTGTTGGATTACAATGATGGAGAAGGAATTATATTAATTGATTCTAGTAGGATACTAAAAACTGAACATTTTTTAGCCAGTACCAAAGAACTTGTTTTTGAAAACAAAGGCTTTCAAACCATGTACAGAAATGGCTTTATTTCGTACGAAGGAAGAACTTTGGGTTTTAAGGATTTTCCTTCATTCAAGACGTCACAACGTTATAGCACTATTTTGTGTGATGATTTAAATGTTTACTTGAGTGTCAAAAGAGTGGAGGAATCGGATGGAGCGTTTCCTATTACATATGTTATCGGACGTGTCGAATTAGAGAATGTTACACATGAAAAAAGCCATATTATTCACTCTTTTGAGACGTCCTATGATAAAGATGGTGTTTATAAAATAGCGATACCGAATCATTCCATAGGAGATATTCCTGAGAATGAGGAAATAAAATTAAAGATATTCTTGTGGGTCAGTAAAGAATCCAGCGATGTAGAATCTATTTTTCAAGTTACAGTTGGTGGCTCTATCGGAATGAAAGGCAAGGATAACAACCGTACACAAGTAAAATTTCTTGGTGGAAAGTTTGAGGGTCAATCTTTTGATGCTTTATTTCTTGGATATAATCAGGAACTTTTTGTTCCCGGTCTTAAAGTCAACGATGTAATTACCGGTACTCAATACAAGCCAGACAAATTAAAATATGGCAAGATACCTTCCGGATGGTTTACTTCCGATCATGCAGATGATGATTTGGTTGTAGAGGGTATCGTTGAAAAACGCCTTATGCTTCCGTCAGGAATCACATTCATTGGGGATAAGGATTTGCCGATGGAAAAAGTTGTCGAGCAGGTCGTAGTTTTTGAGGATGTTTACCCTAAAAGGGAAGGGATTGTAGCCACTGTTACTACTCATGAATATACCGAAACAACCGAAGATGAAAACGGAAATGTCATATCAGAAGAAAAATGGAATGCCTATCGTATTACTGATACAGATGAGAATTTTTATTTCTCCAAAGATTATGTTATAACTGGGCGGGATTTGAAAATTACATTCCAAACCGGTGATCTTGCCGGAATGAAGTTTAATGTATGGTTCAATCCTTACGATAATAAAAGCCCTGACAAAAAGCAGGAAGAAAAAAATCCAGACGGCAGTTGGAATCTTGATGCACAGGTATTCGAGATAGTTCGCAATGAAGACTACGGAAGGAAGTTACCTGCCGAAGATATGAATCCAAAGCCTGGTGATAAATATATTCTTGAAGGTTACGACCCTCAATTTATTTCCGATGCTATCATTCCATTAGCAGAAATAGAGTTACAGGAAAAAGCTCAGAAATATGCTGATAAACTCAAAATAGATCCTTCTGTATATAATTGTAATATGTTTTCGTATAAAGATGACAGATATTCCTATTTGCAGATAGGACGCAAGATAAACCTCCTGAATCCTACTTATTTTGAAGATGGTCGTGTATCTCGTATCATCGGCTTTGAAAAGAAGTTGGATATTCCTTATGACAGTCCTGTCTACATGGTCGGTGAAAGTCAGACCTATTCCCGTATCGGAGCATTGGAAGACAAAGTAGATTCACTGACATTTAAAGGCTTATCTTATACTAACAGTGTTTCCGGTGGAAGCAATGTGTACGTTATAAGCCGCTACAGCAATGTCTCTCCAAGTGATGCCAATGTTTTTTCAGCGTCACGTGCATTACTCGAGCATCTAAGTAAAAAGAATGATGATGAAGCATCCGGATTAATTACTTTTTTAGGTGGCTTATTATCGGACTCTATCCTTTCACGCAAATTTACTTCTGGGATTTTAGGTTCCGGTCTTGGGTTATTTATAGATAAAAATGGGAAATCAATATTAGAAGTAGATAATCTTCTAGTACGTATGAAGGCTATTTTTCATGAACTTATCATTGAAAAATTGAGTCATGTAGGAGGTGAAATAGTTCTTTCTCCGGCTTCGATGAGATGCATAAAAGTGGAAGAACTTGAAGATGCGTACAGATGCTACTTTAAGGGAATGGATGATGACAAGGTCATTTATAATGAATTTGCTTTAAATGATCAGGCGCGCTGTCAGACATTCAACGTAAGAGCGGGGATTCTCCAAAATATATCCAATCAATATTATTGGCGTTTAGTTGTAGGTGTTGGCGATGATTATATAGATTTAAGTAAGACGGATTGCGATACAGGCAGTGATATTCCTCAAGCAGGTGATGATATTGTGCAATTAGGAAACCGTGATCCTGAACAAGAAGAACGACAAAACGCAATTATCCTTTCCTCTTATGGCCCGGATGCTCCGAGTATTAAACAATATATGTATATTGACCATTATACTCTGGAAGGAAAAGAATGTACCGTAGTTTCTCCTCACGGTAATGTATTTACCGGTGATTTCTATTTAAAAAATGGCGATCTATTAATGACGGTAGTAGAGAATATGTTCAAAACAGAGTTGAACAAGCTTGAATTTTTCTTTACCCAATCCAATAACTTCCTTGCCAATGCCTTGTTTGTTGAAAATTTGGACGGATGGGAAGTATTAAACTCTGATATCTATAAAGATACGGATTCAATACTACTTATAAATGGAGAATTATTTGCTGCAAACAATTCCATTGCAAATATAGAACCATATAAAGGAGAAAATGCACTCCATTTAAAAAACAATGGAATCAAACAACAGAATGGCAATATAAAAGATTGGATTCCTGATACCTATTATATTACGATAAGATATGCCTGCGTAGAATCCGGGACATTAGAATATGGCTTTACTAATGGTAACTTACTAAATACAGTTCAGCTATCCCCTACTAACGAATACAAAACAATTACTTCTACAGGACAATGGGATGGTTACAGTAATTTTATATTGAATTTTTCAGGAAATGCTTATATATTATACGTAATACTGACTAATAAGGATTCTGCCGTCATCAACTTAGCATCAAGTATCGAGCAACTAATTAATAGGATTACATTGTCAGTATCCAAGAACAATGTCGTTTCATCTATTAATCTTACTCCTGAAACCATCAAGATTGAAGGAAAGAATATAGAGTTGAAAGGTGCTACTTCATTCAATGGAAATGTTCAAATAACCACAGATGGTAATATACATGCCAAGAATGCTTATATAGAAGGCGAAATACATGCGACTAGCGGAACATTTGATGGTGATGTAATGACTTCCGGCGTATATGCAAATAAAATTACATATATCAATAATGATAATATTGATGAATTCACAGAAAAAATAACTAATCCAGATGGAACTGTCTTAAATTGTTTCATAATTAGTAAAACAGGATTACGAATTGTAGTAGAAAAAGATTTTGATAAATATGATAAAATATGGTTCTATGATTTACCATATTATAGAAAAGAATACGACGGAACTTTCTTAACTGTGGGCGATCCTTATAAATATATAGGATCAACTATGTATATACAAAATTTAAGTAATTCATATATATCTATTTCTTCTAATGTTTTTAATACAGAAGATAGTGAACCAATATCATTCATCTTGGGTAGTAATTGGGAGGTATATTTAGAATGTATTATTCGTAGATATGATGATAATAAAAACATAGGATGGGTGAAGCGATATTATTATCCTATAAACAATTAAAATTAAATATTATGACACCGGAAGAAATAGAACGAGCCGCACAAAGTGCCGCAGCGATAGTTAAAGCGGGAGCAAAAGATATAGGAAGCACCGAAATTGTAAATTCAATAGATGGCGTTACTTCAATACCTGTTATTAATAAATCAGGGAAAGTAGTCAGAGTGCCTATTGATATTATGGGAGTTAAAACCGTTGACTTCTCCCAACTAAACAGCCTGAATAAGCCTGAAAGCTGTGGACGATATATGGTTGAAGAAAAGAATACGGGAGTAATTATAGGCGTTTTAGATATAGTTATTCCTTGGTCAAGGTCTAGCGTATTACAACGTTTTACTACCAGTGTGCAGCTATCCAGCTTGAACGCAGGTGATGCTATTCCCACTATGGAATATAACAATCTCTATACTTATGACAGGTTTTTCAATAATTCAAGTAGCGTTTTGGAAGGAGTTAATAAGGGGGAGTGGTCTAAATGGAAAGAGGCATACGATTTAAATAATTTTGCAAAATCCGTCAAATGGAGTGGCGAAATAGTGAATGGTATTACCGTATCGCCAAATTCTTACACAGGCGATGATGGTACAGTCGTTTTAGTAGGCAACTATACTTTTGCATATAAAGTTATATCTGGAGGAAATACTATTTATTACGGGAATTGGCACGGCAGAGAGGATTACCAAAAGAATATATATCAATCCGGAACAATAGGTTGGAAAGCTGGATTCTATGATTATCTTTTGTATGTATCACCGACTTCTGTTTGGATGAAAAAGAGCGATAGTGAGTTGGTTAATATATCTTCCGAAGGTTCTGGCGGAGGTTCTGACGCTTTATTATTAGGTGACATAAATTCACTTACGGATAATTCTGCAAGTTCTCAAATTGCTACGGCTTTAAACAACAAAACGCTAGCAGAATTACAGGATGCTGTAAGAAATGGAGCATCTATTCAATTCGTAGGGGATTACGGAGTAGTGGATATTATTCATAAAGATCAGTCATCAGGTCAATTGGTATTCGGATTTATCTATACGGATGAACCTGTATATGCCCCGTATATGAGTAAAATCATAGCTTTAGAATACACTAACGGTAATTGGACGTGTAAAGTTAGGGAGGATGTGAATTTAAGCAGTGGTGGTAGCGGGGGCGGCAGTGGTATTATGGTTGTCAATGATTTAGGCGCATTAAAGACTTCATCCACTGATGCAGAAATAAAAGATATATTATCTCCGTATACTTTTGATGATATACTAGCAGGGATTAAGAATGGAAAACTGTTAGTTGGCGTTAACAAAGATAGCGGGTGGGCTTCTGTATATCAATGCCCACAGTGGACGGAAGAACTTATTATACTTGTTAGTAATAATTTGGTTCTTAAAGCAGTAGGTATACATAAAGAACCGGATGGTAGTTTAGAGGTAGCTACTGCTGAAGAGGACATCCCAATGCTTAGTTCACAGATTGCTAATAGCTTAACCACCATTGATGACGGATATGTTTTGGATGCTAGGCAAGGTAAAGTTTTAGCTGATAGAATTGCAGCTTTAGAGGTAGCAGTAGCCGCTTTACAAAATAAATAATTAACAATGATTTGCCCACCTCATTTATAAGGCGAGTAAACTTTAAAAGTTTCATTATGAGAAAATTAGCCTCACATAATTCATTGAGTTATCACACTCCGCAATGGTATTTAATACCTTTTACCTTTATGGCTAAATGTCAAAGCTTAACCATTCAGGAGCAATACAACAAAGGTGTACGCTTGTTTGATATCCGGGTGAAAATAGTAAAGGGACGTATATATAGCGGGCACGGCTTAATGACATACAAAGTCAATTTCAACGACATTTTTTCATTCCTGCACATAAAAGGAGATTGTCAAGTACGCTTGCTTTTGGAAAGTGGTAATGAAGATACTTTCGTATGGTTTGTAAATGAGGTAAAAAGAACCTTTCCGAAGATTACATTTCTAGGCGGTCAAAGAAAAAAGGATTGGGAAAAAATTGCAAACCTACCCGATTTCGCTTGTACCGATTACTATTGGAAGCATGAGAAGTGGTATATGTTCCCTTATCCTAAAAAATATGCTAAAAGGCATAACCGTGAGAATAAAAAATGGATAAGCGGAGAAATCTGGTCTATGTTTGATTTTGTGGAACTATTAAAATAAGGACTATGGAATACTTTAAGAATTTAGTGGTGGGGTTGTTGACTGGCATATCCGCTTATCTTAACCCGATAAGTGGAGAAGTACATTCATTGATTGCCGTTTTCTTCCTGAATTTCTTCTTCGGGCTTTTGTCGGCTTTATTGGTGAGCCATGAGAGCTTTAATTTCCGAAAGGCGTGGCGTTGTATCGTGGAAGCTACTGTATTCTTCACGCTGATATGCTGTATATATTATGTAGGCGATCACAAGGGTAATCCTGAAGGAGCCTTGCAATGCGTATCGTTCATTACATATAGTGTATTCTATTTCTATGGCGTGAACATACTTAGGAATATAAAAAATCTATTGCCGGAGGTTAGTTTAGGTTATAAGGTTTTTGCTTTCCTGTACTATGTATTGAGCGTGGAGTTTATAAAGAACATTCCGTATTTAACTAATTATTTGAACGCCAATAAAAAAGAGGAAGTTTTAAACAAGGAGGATATAAAATGAAGTATTTTACATTGGATGAACTGGCACACAGCAATGTCGCCCGGACAAAGAGAATAGACAATACGCCTAACGAGCAGCAGAAGAAAGCTCTTGTAGCATTAGTAGATAATGTGCTCGATCCGTTACGGGATTTATTTGGTAAACCTGTTCTTGTGAGTAGCGGTTTTCGTTCAAATGATCTGAACAGGGCTGTTGGCGGAGCTGCTACATCCCAACACATGAAAGGTGAGGCTGCCGACATCTATACAGGCACAAAAGAAGGCAATAAGAAATTGTTTGAGCTAATCCGTGATAATCTGCCTTTTGACCAACTGATTGATGAAAAGGACTTTTCATGGGTACACGTATCATTCAAAGAAATCGGTAACAGAAAACAAATACTGAAATTATGATAAAGATAGTACGGGGCAATGATTCTAAGCTTTCTATTCCTGTTGAGCAAAATACAGGTGTAGATAGTGACGGAAAGCCTATATTACAGCCTTACGACTTGTCTAAGGTTTCCAATCTAAAGGTGGTTCTAAAGTCTCAATACTCAAATCATACATTGTCTTTTGAGGTGGATAGCAATGTTATTACTTTCATTGTATCCGGCAAGTTGCCAAACGGAGTATATAACATCGAGATAACGGGTGTTGATGAAAACGGCATGAGCATCCGTTCCTATGAATTATCGCAGTTTAAAATCGTGGAAAGCAATCAGGAAGCCGATCTTTATCCTACGACAGAATTTGAGATTACTTCTGCATGGTTGAATAGTCAGATATTCATTAATTATGGTGGCATAGGCTCTTTGACACTTGGAGGATTGATAAATGTAACAAGAAATGTAGACAGTGCGCCTGAAGGCTCTATTTTGGTAAAGGAGGGTAAGGAATGGATATACATCGAACCTTCCGAGAATGTCGATAAGGTAAGCGATATTTTACTGCCTGTATTCGATATTGAAAACAAGTCATGGAAATTTGTACATGCATCCTATCCTCTTAATGATTCTTTTCCCTATACTTTTCCTTTTAAACTTAAATAAACAATAATATGCTTGATATTAAAAAACAACCGGGTGATGATTTTACAGCCGAAGAATTTAATAAGGTGGTAACCGAGATTAATGGCAAAGTGGATGCCGTAAAAGGCAAAGGGCTTTCAAGTAATGACTACACCGATGAAGAAAAATCAAAGGTGGAAAAGGCAGCTTCCATTGACGTTGATGTTTTATTGAAAGAGATAGAAGGCAAATTATCCTCCGGTGATGTCTATTCAAAGGAAGAAATAAACACCATGATAGAGGAAGCCCGGATATCCCTTAACCTTACGGACGAACAACTGGCGAGCTTAAATGTGAACCTTACTCCGATACAAAACGAGTTGAAAGAAATAAACCTTTTTCCGGTGAAAGGTAAGACGCTCCTTGTTTTGGGTGATTCGCTAAGTTCATCCAATGGAGGTACGATGGATAAACCGGCTGTCGGAAGTTGGTGCAAGGTACTTAAAAATAAACTTGGTCTATCTGATGAAAGCCGTGTGATAGCCATTGGCGGGGCATCTTTGATTGATAAAAATGATACGGTTCTAAATCCTATTAAAGATAATTACGGAGCTTCTGATAATGTGTTGAGTAATCAGGTATATTCTGTACTTGATTATAAGCAGCGTAATCCTGATTATAACCCTGATATTATTATGATAATGGCAGGTACGAACAATGTTAATACTGTCTATCCATACACCCATTGGGACACATTGTTAGGCGATTGGGACGAACAGATGTATAATTATGTCCTGAACGACAATGACTATA
This sequence comes from Bacteroides sp. OM05-12, assembly GCF_003438995.1. Classification (GTDB taxonomy): domain Bacteria; phylum Bacteroidota; class Bacteroidia; order Bacteroidales; family Bacteroidaceae; genus Bacteroides. The sequence goes on along the minus strand of NZ_QSUN01000004.1, from coordinate 295,151 downwards.
AATTACCTGATATAAATACATCTGACGGACTGACACGTTATAATCGTTTAAAGACTTTCCGTAAGAAACTATACGGTGCTTACAGGTGGATGATCGAAACACTGCTTACCAATTTCCCCAATAGCATGTTATATGTTATGTCACCACTGCAAAACGGTAACGGGCGGGGATTAAACATTTTTGAGCTTTATCCCCACCTGAAAAAGATAGCTGACTTTTATTCCTGTTATTACGTTGATTGCGCTGGGGAATCAGGGCTTTCTTATTTTACCAACATGAGAAAGGATAAAGGATGGGATAAACAGTGGTATACCTATGACGGTACACACCCTGACAGTAACGGGCAAATCCTGATAGGTAATTACGTGGCAAAGTTCATTCAGCGCACTTACTTTGATAAGGGTACTATTTCGGCTACGAAAATAGATCAGGAAGAAACAATCACTTATCACCAGATTACGACACAAATTGCCAATGGTGACAACGGCATAGGCGGTACTTTGGATAAATACGGCACTATATCGGTGATAGAGGGAGAATCGCTTACGGTTAACATTACACCGAACGAGGGCTATGAAATCAGCGAAATAATAGTAGACGGTGTATCTGTCGCTATCAACAACTCATATACATTCTCAAACGTTACATCCAATCACACGATGATTGTTGAATTTGTTGTTCAAGCTCCCGTTGATCCTGATGTAGTGCCGAATTTAAACAGTATATCCATAAATAACGGAGCATCCACAACTGACAGTGCCGATGTTTCCGTTAAAATGAATGTGACGGGAACGCCAACGCATTACCGTATCTCAGAATCATCTTCCGGATTATCTTCCGCATCATGGAAAAGTTATGTCAATACGGTTTCTTACAAGTTAAGCGGCATTGGAAATAAGACAATTTATGTGCAGGTAAAAAACGATGTGGGCGAATCTGGCATTAAATCAGCCTCTATCATTTATCAGGAATCAACGCCTACCGATAAACGGAAAGCTATCATGTCAATCACTTGGGGATATGCCGATGTGGGATTCGATGAAGCAAGCAAGATTTATAAATTACAGCTTCTTGGTTCAGCCAAACCTTTCTATGACGTGAGCAATGTCCAAATGGGTACAATTAAGAATAACGATACTAGTTTGGCTAGCAATTACAGTGAAAGGACAAAAGGAAAGATAACCGGAGATAATTCGGGCATTTATCCTGACTTTGCGCTGCAACAGAATCTATGCGTAAACGGTACGAAATTGGCTAGTATCACTATGACTGTTCCATCCGGTACTTATGCGGTAAGATTGCTTTCAAATATCAGCTCGGAAGCCGAATGGGGCAAATATGCTGCTGATCCTTCCGTCGCTACTTTCGTTGTAAATGGTGTTACCAAGAATCCTATAAAGACAACGGACAACACAGATACCCTTCTTGTATTTGATGATGTGGATGCCTCTAACGGTGAGATCAACATCCAATGGAGTGGCGGGGCTGAATCAAAAAGACTTGCAATAAATGTCATTGAAATAGAGCAGCTATGAAACAATTAATAATTATCATTTTCGTGATGTCAGGAATATGTTTATCATCCTGTCGTAGCGTACAGTACATACCAGTCGAAACGATCAAAACCAACACGGAATATCGGGACCGGTTACAACGTGATTCCATCCACATAAAAGACAGTGTTCTGATGTTTGTAAAAGGTGATACTGTCTTTCGTGATCGATGGCATACGGAGTACCGGGATAAGCTGATACGGGATACTATTAATATTACCGATACAATAAAGACAGAAGTTCCTTATCCCGTAGAAAAGAAGCTATCTAAGTGGCAATCCTTTAAGATGGATGTGGGAGGCTGGGCGTTCGGCATCATAATAGCTTTTATTTTAATTGTCGCTTGTAATTTTGTGCGTAAATTGAAAAATAAGTGATATTTTTTTGTCCGTCTCTTTTTATTGAATATATTTGTGCCATCGTAATTCACAATAGCTAAAAAAGCATGTGATTTGCTTTCAAATTAGTAGCCCTGATTCTTATGAATTGGGGCTTTTTTGTGCTTAAATGTTAAAAATGCAGTTAATCACAAAATAATCCACTTAAAAGTTTGGTATTACAAAAACTATTCGTATATTTGTAACATCAAATTGAAACAGTGAGACACACTTAAAACTGTATAACATCATGGCAGCATTTAATTTAAAAAATTGGTTAGGCGAAAACAGAGAATTAGTCATTTCAAAATACAATGATTTAACAAACGAAAGATTTTATGATGGTGTAACTTTAAAAGTATTCATGCTTGAAGTTATGAATTTAATGTCACAATTTAAAAGTGCTAAAATGTGTGCTAATATGCTTCCTACAATGATAGGGAATGTTTATTTTGAGCATTCAAGAGTATTTGCAGAAGATAAAGTTACAGATGCTTTGAGAGAAAAACATGAAGGTACTGCTTACATGGCTTTAGTTTAATTCTTATATATTAAAATCAAATAAATTAGAACCCGGAGGCAACGGATAATAGCTGCAAAAATATTATGGCAAAGTTCAGGAATGTAAATTTTACTATGGAGATAGGTAATGGTTATGGGCAATATGTTATTAAAGCTACATATAAAGGCAAAGAAATCGTAGCCCACACTACCGATAGCGAAGCATGGGATTATTTAAATGACGACAGCGATAAAGAAAAACATCTTGAAGCATTAAGGCATTGTTATTATAAAATAGTTGAAGAATATAACAGATAATTTATGTATGTAAAAAAAGTAACTAAATTACAACCGGGCATATATGCGCATATATGCCCGCTATGTAACACAGAATTGTCTTCTGCCTGTGAAGCAAGGTTTCTTCCCGATTTTTCAATTTGTAATTGCGATATAAACGGGAACAAACAACCGGTATACGAAATTTTCGAATTGGAAGGCAAACAAATGATCCGTAGAAATAAATTCCCAAGATTTACAGGTGAAATTGTATTCGCTCAGTCATCCGACATTGAAAATATAGAATGGTTGGATGAATGTAGCCTGAATGAGATAACATCTACCCTACGCAAAACAAGTGAGTTTTTGATTAAAGCAAGTAAAAAATGATAAGAGCAGTAGTTAAAGAGGCAATGAAAATTCGTAATATCAAGCAGATAGAACTTGCTGAGATTATCGGAATAACAAAAAGTACGATGTCCTTATTCTTAAATGGAAAAACAAAATTAGGGCAGGAAAAGATAGAAGCGATGTTAGAGTATTTGCATATTGATTTAGTAATTAAATAATTTATTAATTAAGGCGGTAAGTTCAACACTTCACCGCTTTTTTGTGTCCGTAAGGTTTCTAAGTTCTAGCATTTTTTATAGTTCTAACGTTCAAAATACAAATTCTTATATACCTTTGCCGGAAAATAAAAAAGCAATGGAATACAAAGATAACTATACATTGGATGAAGTTAAGGAATTAGTAGACTGGTTTAAAGGTAAGGAACTTCCTAAAGCGATGCGGATAGATGAATCTACGTACAGTTCTAATCTACCTTTAACGGTTGAATCTTTATGCCTACAGGCATTGTTGCACTACGAGAATGCAACTTTTAATAATTCGATAAGGCTGCTGTATAAGATAAGGGAGAATTTAGAAAAAGCTGATTAAATAAAAATTCCCCGCACGGCTCAATGCGGGGATTGGTGTCAATGAAATGTTTGAAAGAATTATGAGTTAACCTCTCATCATCATAATGTCTGCTCACAATTCTATGTAGCCTTGGTGCTTTTCCGATCTATTCAAGAAAACCATGGCTTAATAGAGAAGATCTTATTATTTTTTATACTTTTGTACTTGGTCTATTGATTGTATAGCGGAAAACTTAAAATCGATATTTTATTTACTATTGTTTTGCCTTATAATATATTCCTATTATAAATCACTTATAATCAGTAGCTTGTGTTTTGATAATCCCATTTTAATGTAATGGGGTTGCCTATCCAAAAGCTTTATAAGGAATTGGTAAAGTTGTAAATAGAGGAGTGTTTCATAAACTATTTTATTACTTTATTGTTCAAGATTCATAATCCCCAATTAATAATTGAGATATGAATGTTAAAGAACAATTAGAAAAAGAATCACGCATTAATCATCTGATATTAGTTATGTTTTATGCGGATTGGTCACCTCATTATGAGTGGTTGGAGCCTACTATAAAGGAGTATGAACAGCAAGTGGAAGCTGTTATTAAAATAAATATTACTGAAAATGAAAACTTGGCAGTTTTATATGATGCGGAGGATGTTCCTACTTTTATTTTAATGCGTAAAGGGCATCAATTATGGAAATATACAGGTGAATTGACTCCGGAAAGTTTAAGATATGTCTTAGAACAGTATAAGTGAGGACTTATACTGTTCCTTTTTTATGCTCTTCTTTGAATTTTGATGGAGAATTACCCGTTGCTTGTTTGAAGACTGTGCTGAAATAACGTTGATTACTGAAACCTGTCATATCAGATATTTCCATGATAGTAAGATCGGTCTGTGTCAGTAATTGGATAGCCTTTTCTATTCGGAATTTATTTATATAATCATTTACTCCCATATCTGTGAGCTGTTTCAATTTATTATATAATGAAGCACGGCTCATTCCCATATTTTCAGTAATGAATTTGACATCCATTTCTGTATTGGATAAATTCTCATGAATCAGGTTATTTAATTTAAGTAGAAACTTTTCATCTGCATTACTGAACGTTGCTTCTTCCGGTGATATAAGCAGAGTGCTGTTTTTGTATCGCGATTTTATAAATTCTCTATTCTTTAGCAGATTAGTGATTAATGTTTGTAAGAATTCTACCTCGAAGGGTTTAGACAGATAGGCATCGGCACCCAGTTTATATCCGAGTGACTGACTTTCTGCGTCATTTCGAGCTGTGAGCAAGATGATTGGAATCTGGCTGATGTTAATATCTTCTTTGACTCGTTTGCAAAGTTCAAAACCATCCATTTGGGGCATCATAATGTCACTGACAACAATATCCGGGATATATTGTTTTATTATGCTTAATGCTTCGATGCCATTCTCTGCGGTATAAATCGTTTTAAAATGTTCAGCTAAAGTTTCTTTTAAGAAATTTCGTAACTCCGGTTCATCTTCCGTAATTAAGAGAGAATAATTTTGAGTGGATATATCAATTACTTCCGGGAAAGTTTCTATCGGAGAGTACAATAGTTCGTTTAAATAAGGCTTTTCTTCACATGCTATTTTTTCAATAGTTGTATTTAAAGGTAGTTCGTAGAAGAACGTTGCACCTTTATCGGAGTTATTGATTGCACCGATTTTCCCTTTGTGCATTTCTATCAATGTTTTTGCATAAGATAACCCTATGCCACTACCTTTTCTGTCATGATTACCTTGGTAGAAACGAGTAAATAGTTTGCTTGTATCGACACCTGCCAATCCGATTCCCTGGTCTTTAATTGATATGCGTACCATATTTTCGTCTGTAATCTGTGTTGAGACGATTATGGTTGTATCATCTTCGCTGAATTTAAATGCATTCATTAATAGATTGGATAAGACTATTTCACACTTGTTTTCATCGAATGAAATTTCAGTGATAGACTCATCTAAATCATAGATTAGCTTTATGTTTTTGGATTCGAATTCATTTTGAAAATCATCAGTAACGGATTTTATCCATTCATTTAGGAGATGAGGCTGTAAATTCAGTGAGTCTTGTCCGACCTCCATTTTCCGTATATCAAGAACCATATTAATAATGTTCTTCATTTGTTTGGCTTGCTTGTAGATGCCGGTAAGCTGCCGTTTCATTTCATTGTCTTGTATATCCCGACTAAGTAATCTTTTCAAGGGTGCATAAATAAGTGTAAGCGGTGTACGTAATTCATGACTTATATTGATAAGGAATCTGACTTTTTCTTCATAAGTTTTCTGCTCATGCTCTTTTATATCCCATTTTAACTTATTCTCTTTTTGACGAATAATAATGGCAGAGGTAAGAATAACTCCTCCTAAAATCAATACGATGACCAGGCTGATAAACCACGAACTTTTCCACCAAGGCGGGGTAACTGATATGGTTAATACTTTTACAGGGAAACTCCAACTGCCGTCTTTGGCACTGCAAGATACCAATATTTCATATTCTCCGGCAGGGAGTGAATGTAATGTCAATGTATGGTCGTATGTTTCAATATAGTATTTATTTAAGCCGACGACATTATAACGGAACATCTTTTTCCTGAAGACATCTTGCTCTCTTGCCATATTCTTGATAACCAAAGACGTATGATTCCATGGTATAGACAAGGTTAAATCCTTATTCACTTTGTTGATGATTGATATCCCGTTGAGCATTACGTCGATAAGTTCAATGAATGGGGGAGTGTCATCATCTAATTGAATATTTTTGTTTATTTGCATTAATCCCATTATTCCTCCCATATAGATGTCTCCGGTGCGCGATATTAGTTTGGCTTTACTAAGAAATTCGTTCGGATAAGCTCCGTCTGATTCTCCGAGAATGGCAAATTTGTTCTCGTTAATGATATAAGCAAAAAGCATACTTTGTGCTCCGATCCATAACCTCTCCTGTTTATCATAAATGATTGAAGATACTTCGTGAAAGAGCTTTGTTTCAATTTTACGGGTGGTGGAGTATAAAGGATCGTAACATTCCAACCCTTTTGTTGTACCTATCCAGAACCGACCTTTCCCGTCACGGCATACAGAGGTAATCATTGCTGATTTGTTTTCGGGAGTATATATTGAACTGATGGTATTTTGTTTGTTGTTTAGTTCGAAAATATTATGCTGTCCAAACAAGTAAGTCACATATTCGTTGGAAGATATTATTTGAAGTGAGCTTAATATAGCAGCTTTAGGCCCGATATATTTGACTGTACTGAATTCGTCCTTTTTAATATCGTATACATATATCTTATCTGCAAAGAAGTGGATTTTATCTTCTGAGAATTTATTAATATTCACGGAACTTCCGGAACGGCATATGAATTCATTCCTTTCTTTATCAATAAGAATAAACGGACGTGTATTTCCTGTTTTTTTGTTGAAAATATAAAGACCTTTACTGAATATGGAAACCAGTAATTCATCCTCTTTATATTCGGTAATAGATGCCACTTTATCTTTGTATGTAGAAGGGTAATGTGTAAATAATCCTGTTACAGGATCAAATTTGTTGATTCCTCCTCCATCAGTGCCAATCCATAGAAGGTCATTTTTATCTTCTAATATTGATAATACCGTTCTTTCACTCAATCCATATTGATTGTTGAGTGGAGCATCACGATATGTTTTTATGAATACTTGTCGTATACCTAATAGTCCTCCGCGTATGCTGCCTGCCCACATATTATCCTCATTGTCTTTGTAAAGGCAGAAAATAGAATTTACAGGCAATGAGTATATGTTTCCTGGTATATGTTCGATAACAGAAAAAGAATCATTGGTCGGGTTTAGAATACTGATACCTCCACCGTCTGTTGCAAACCATATTTGGTTGTCTTTTTCTTCTATGTCCAGAATTACATTATTACTTAAATTTGAATTTTGTGCAGTATATTCGCGTAATAATTTTCCGGATGGAGAGAAGCAAAGAACTCCCTTGCCATAAGGGGATATCCAGACATTTCTTTTAGAATCTATAAATTGTGAAATGACTTTCTTTTCGTGATAGAATGTGGTCCTTTTTAACTCACATGTTTGTAAATCATACGTCCAGATGCCATTCCAGCGGCTACCAACCAAGATTAGATTATCTTTCCATTGCTGGAGTGAATTAAATAGAGAAGTATGAGATTCTTCCGTTTTTATCGGGAGCAGATCCATATTTTTTGTTGAATAATTGTATTTGTATATCTTGTTTGACCCACCGAATAATATTCCGCCATCTGTCAACATGAAAGAGCGTACCTTTATGTGGTTTCCTTTATAATATTCAGGTATAAAACAGTCGTCATTACGGTTATAACGTGCAAGACCTATTTCCGTTGATACCCAAATGTTATTTAAAGAATCTTCTGCGACAAAATGGATATAGTTGCTGGGAAGACTATGCTGATCGTCTTCCGGAATATTCAAATAGGTTTTCAATTCATGTCTGTCGTAACGGTTTAAGCCGGAATTTGTTCCTATCCAAATAAAACCTTTATGATCATTCAATATGCATCGGACAGTAGATTGGGTTAAACCATCTTGAAGAGATATTTGCTTGAAATAGTATTCTGGATTGGCTGACACCTGAGTAATTGCAAATAAGATTCCAAGTAAAAAAGATCCATATTGTGTTTTTAGTGTCATAGTATTCTTGATTTATGATACAAATATAGCAAATAATTATATTTTTACTGTTTTATTGATTTAAAAAAGGGAAAGTATTCTAATTAAAGTAGAAGTTTCTGATGATATTTAGTATGGGATTATGCTGTGATATAAAAGCAAACAATAAACAATAGGAGATTGGAGATAAAGGTACGGTCCTTTGTTCTCGATCGACCGTATGTTTGTTCCCAATCGACCGTAGGTTTCTTTTAAACATTAAAGTTGTTTTTAGAAACTTCATACTGTATTTGCATAAATGGAAATGACTTTTTTTGCTTTCACCTTATCACTCTTGATTCCTTTATGGCTGATTGGTAACTTGTTGCAGTGAAGGCACCGAGAGACTAATTTAAATTAGTCCAATTTTGTCTAAAAGGCGTCTGTAAATTGCTATGAAGCATTTTATTGTATCAGAAATAGCTAAAAACGAACCTTAATTAGCTATTATTGAACATGGCTTTTGTGAACTCTCAATACATTTGCATCAATCAAAACAGATTAATGCTTTTTTCCTTTGTGGGCTTAATCTTTAACTTATTTAATAACTTAAAATTTTATTTATTATGAAAAAGAGATTTTTACTTGCTTCTGCAGCTGCTTTGATAATGGCTGCTAATGTTTCTGCTCAGACAGATATAACTCCTTCGCGTTATAAATTTTCGAATCAGGAAGTTGGCTTATATCAGATTGATTATGTAAATGCAGGAGCAAATCCGGCAAATGCTTTACCGGCAGTAGTTGAAAATTTTAATAATGGTTTTGTTATGTTGGCAGGTGCACCTCCTATTTATACAGGGATTGACAGTGATGGTGCAAAAACAGTGCAGTCTGGTCTTAATATTGTTGATTTGGGCGGAACAGTAGGGAAAGTTCTTTGTTGGAAAGGTGCCGATTGCACATATGATAAAGGTATAGCAATGAATTCTGATTTTACAGATATTCGTTGGTTTAATCTGAATTTCTATACAGATCCGGCCAATACTCCTTATGCTGCAAAGTTTGGTGAGGGAGACGATGCCATTGAGAAAGCTAAAATTCGTGTCCGTTTAGTATTTTCATATACCCAGAATGTGTTAAATAATAATACATTGTTTAAAATGTATGCATCTACTTACTCAAATGATGTTGTGCCTAAGGGAGATGCAGATGGAAATGGCAATCATACAAATTTTCGTTCATCTGATTTTTGTTTGTTAGATGAAGATGGAGATCCAGTTGTGGATAGAGATGAAAATATGGTGTATGATCCTACGAGATGGATGATTTATGAGTTTGATACTTGGGCTGCAGCAGAGACAGGCGTTCCTACCCGTCTGAAAATGGAAATGCAAGTTGATGAATTGAAAACAGGTGTTTTATTTATTAAAGAGCTTAGTTTTACTACAGATATTACCGGTGAACCTGTAAGAAGAGAATATGTGACGTATACTCCGGACGCTCCTGATAATATAGTATCTCAGATTTTAGATAAAGTTCTTTACTCATTGGATGGAGATGCTGTTACTTTTTTTGAAGATGCAGTAATTTATACTGTTTCGGGAGCAAAAATAGCAAACGTAAGGGCTAATAATGCCATTCGTTTGGATAAAGGCTTCTATGTAGCAAAAGTTGGGCAAAAATCAGTTAAGATTGCTGTTAAATAATTGATTTAAATAGATCTTTGGGTAAGCAGTTATAACACTGCTTACCTTTCTGTTAATTTTGTTAATCTCTGATAACTTATGAAAAATATTATGTGTTCGCTGGCATTGTTGTTTGCTGGTTTAGGGAGTTTATGTGCTCAAGTAGATAATTATTCGTTGAAACTGACCGCTGAAGGAAGTGTGAATTTTAGGACAATGCCTGAATTAAATAACCTTTCTTCTTATACAGTCCAATTTTGGATAAATCCTTCAACATGGAACAAAGGTGCTGTTATCTATAGTAGAGGCACCAATTTTAAATCTTATTTGGGAGATGCAAATACTCTTGAATTTGTTGTTGGAGATAAAACTATTAAAGCTACATCTCAAGAATTGGCTGCTAATAAATGGTGCCAAGTCTCTTTCTTCTGTGATAAAGGTTTCGGTAAAATTCTTGTGAATGGCGATGTAGTGTATGAAGGTACAATATCAGAGATTCCGGCTTCAGAGGATAATTTTATTATCGGTGGTGGGGGATTTATTGGTAGAATTGATGAATTCCGTATTTGGAATGACTTATTAGCTATGGATTATGGCTATTTTCGTTGTAATACTCTGAATAAATGGGTACCTCAATGGGAAAGCTTAGTTGCTTATTATAAATTTGACCAAAATTTATGCGAAAATGTTGTGGATTATAAGTTTAAACATCATGGAATATTCTCGGATACAGGTGCGGAACGTGATATCGTAACTGATAATGAGGACTTTAAATATTATATTAATACTGCTTATACAGATTTCTCTCGTTTTTTTGATCGTGCTATTGATAAAGAAAAATATTTGTTAAGTAATGATTTGTTGATATTGGGTATAGAGTCTTATAGTGATGGTACATTAAAGTTACCGTATCCTTATAATCATGGGAATATAGAAAATGGTTCATATTTGTCTGAATATAAAGGAAGAAGTGGTGTATTGTCTTTGAATGGAAATGGTGTAGGAATGAATGTTGGAAAGAATGCTTTTACTCCTTCGGATAAGTATACATTTGAAACATGGATTTATCTTGAAGAGTGGACGGAAGGCGCATATATATTCAAAAAAGAAAATACGGAAGGTACACAAGGTTTCTCAATTCGTTTAGGTAATGCGGATAGCAAACAGGTGATAGTACGGGTTAACGGACATGAGTATATAAATCAAAAGAGATTGAATGTAGGTCAATGGGTACATCTTGGAGTCGCTACTTATGCAACAGATTTAACAATTGAAGAAACATTTGTTTTCTATTATAATGGTAAATCATATTTTGGAGGTAAAGGGCTTTGTGGAACGGAAAAAGGAAGCTGGATTCCCCAAGGTATAAGTAATTTTTCAGCTATTGTAGGAGAAAATCTGAAAGCTAAACTTGATGATACCGTAATATGGCATATTACTCGTGGAAATAGTGAAGTAACCTCTGATATGTCCGGATTGCCAATGCCCGGGTTTGATACGACAGTAACGGCAGCAACGTTGCAGAATGCAAATTCTTATTGGAATTATGATAACCCTGATGATTTGGGGTATGACTCATACTCTTATAAACATTTTATTGGTATTATGAGAGGTGCTTATGATGGTTATCGAGGATATAAAGTTAGAATGAGTGTTAAAGGTCACGATGGTTGGGAAGGCACTTTTGCAGATGCGAATAAACGTAAGATTTTTGCTCAAAACTTATCGGAAATAGCTCAAGAATTTGATGGGGTAGATTTGGATTTCGAATGGTGTTATTCTCAGTCATGCTGGGATAACTATGGTGAATTATTATTGGAAATAGATAAGGTTTTAGGAAAAGATAAAATATTAACAGTTTCTCCTCATCGAGTTTCTTATAATTTACGTCCTAAATATATGGATAGGGTTGACTATTTTACTTTCCAAATATATGGTCCACAAGGTGAGAATTTCACTTGGAATACTTTTAAGAATGCATATAATAGTTTTGTGCAACAAGGATATCCTTTAAATAAAATATCACTTTCATATGCAACAACAACATCGAAAGGTTATAAAAATGGCTCTGTTGTTGCGGCTTCTGCACCAATAGGGGTAAGAAATGGCTTATTGGATGGTAGTTATACTCCTGATATGGATATTGTGAATGATGGCTCTTATGATCGTTATATAACAGGGTTTAATCAAAGCTATGAACGTAGTAAATTTGTTTGTGAAAATAAATTAGCAGGAATATTTTATTGGGATATGGGTAATGATGTGAAGACTAATCATAAATATAGTTTAGTTAAAGCTTCCAGTTTCGGATTAAATAGTAATGTTGATACTTTAGTAACAAAAGTGGATCTAAATCCTTCAGCTGTAATTCCATTGAAAAACGAAAAAACTAATAGAATGACTGTTTATCCTAATCCGGCAACAGATCTTGTGTCTTTTGCTCTGCAATCGGATATTACACCTTTTCGAGTACAAGTTTTTAATATGTCGGGATTATGTGTTATCAATAAAGAGGGTACTGATAAGAAATTAAGAATAAAAGAGATTCCTAATGGCATGTATAGTGTGTCTTTGTTGACTACATCTGGTAAAATGTTGAGTGGAATGTTTATTAAGAAATAAAAAATAGAGTCAATGAAAAAGTTATTATATTTTATTTTTTTAATAGGAGGACTACTTTATTTGTCTTCTTGTGAGAAGGAAGCAAAAAATCCGGGAGATTTTAGTTTAAAGTCTGAACTTGAAGTCCGCGGAATAACTTCTAAATCGGGTAAAGTCTTTGATATGGAAGTTCTTAGAAGTATTGATTCAACTTATCAATATTTTTATGAAAAAAAAGATACATTGAAAGACGAATCGGGAAATTATGTACTTGAAGGTGGAAAGTATCAGGTCACGACTGATTCAGTTTATTATAATGGTAGCATTACGGCTAAATTTATTGAATTAAAGAAAATAGTATTAGAACCTGAACTTGATACTATAACAGTTGCATTGAGAAGTAATGCAAAATGGAAAGCTCCTATGCCAAGTAGTGGAGGAAAAGTACAATGGTTCTTTACTCAGAATTTGGCAGGAGGTGGTGATGGAGAAGTGATTATTGCCGTAACAAAAAACAAGAATTATGAGCGTACGGTAGATGCGGAACAGTATATTCTAACCTCTGATAGTACTATAATGTATAAACTTGTATTTGGGCAGAAAGGCGAAAAAGATTAATGTTTTTGTGAATAAATCTTGATAATATGAAGACGAAAATTATAATAATTATAGGATGTTTATTCTCTTTGTTTGCACCATTAATGTATGCTCAAGAGATAAAGATTACCGGTACGGTTCTTGATGAGATGAATGAAGGGCTTCCTGGAGCAAGCGTAGCGGTGAAAGGAACGACAACGGGAACAATTACTGATTTTGATGGTAATTTCTCTATTTCAGTTCCTGGCACAAAGAGCGTATTGGTTATCTCTTTTATTGGATATCAAACAAAAGAAATTGTTGTTGGTAATCAAAAAACAATAAAGGTAACGATGAAAGATGATGCTAAAATGATCGATGAAGTTGTGATCGTTGGTTTTGGCACTCAAAAGAAAATCAATGCTACAGGTTCTGTGAGAACTGTGGATAATAAAGTTTTGGAAGCCAGGCCTGTAGCTAGTGCTGTTCAAGGTTTACAAGGTGCCGTTGCTGGTTTGAATATTACAAATGATGCTGGTGGTGGTTTAGGACAAGAAATGAATATAAACATTCGTGGTATAGGCTCTATTGGTGATGGCTCTATATCATCTCCATTAATATTGATTGATGGTATGGAAGGTGATTTAAATACGATAAATCCTAATGATATTGAGAATATTTCTGTATTGAAAGATGCTGCTGCTGCTTCTATTTATGGTTCTCGTGCACCTTTTGGAGTTATTTTAATTACTACAAAAACTGGCGAGAAAGGATTGAGAGTTAATTATACAGGAAATGTTCGTATATCACAGCCTGTGGCTGTACCTAATCCTGTTGACTCTTATACGTATGCTCTCATGGTTAATGATGCGTATACTAATAGTGGAGGAAATGCTCCTTTTGGTCAATCTCAGTTGAATAAAATTTTACAATATCAACGTGGAGAACTTGAATATGGAATCGAAAAAGCAGAAGGACAGAATGATTGGGCATGGGGACAGAGAAGCTATGGGAATACTAATTGGTATGACGCTTTCTTGAAAAACTTTACGACTTCTCAAGAGCATAACTTGAGTGTAAGCGGCGGAGGTGATAAAGTCAATTATTATTTTTCAGCAAATTATTTGGATCAAAGTGGATTATTCAGGTATGCAGATGAATCTTATTCTCGTTTAGCCATTAATGGTAAGGTAGGAGTGCGGTTTAATAAGAAAGTCAATTTAATTTGGAATACGCGTTTAGTTGTGACAGATAATGATAAGCCAACTGCGTTAAATGACTTGTTTTTCCATAATTTGGGACGTCGTTCTCCTTTAATGCCTGTCATGATGCCTAATGGTGAATATAATAAAGAATCATTGATCCCGGCTATTCAAAATGGGGGACGTAATAATTCCAAGAATCAACAATTATATAACCAGGCAACGTTGACTTACGAACCTATTAAAGGTTGGAAAATTTATGCGGATATGAATAGTCGTTTGGAAAGTCCTCGTACTTCTCGACAGTTTAAGAAATTGCAATATACTCTTCCTGATGGAGGAACACAAGATTTCCTTGTATTAGAGGGAGTTGCAGATAAAGCTGAATATAGTAATACTGGAGATGGAACATTTGTTATTCAACCAGCAGCAGGAACTAATTTCTTGGAAAAATCAAATGGTTATGTGAATTATTTTAATACCAATATTTATACGGATTATGAAAAGAAATTTGGAAAGCATTATTTAAAATTTTTGATAGGAGGGCAGTCTGAATATTATTATAAAGAGACAACTCGTGTTGCGACAAATAATGTGTTATTGGATGAGAAACCCTTCTTATCATCTACTTCAACAAAGAATTTGATTTCCGATAAATTGGGTGAATGGGCCTCTATGGGCTTTTTTGGACGAATAAATTATGTATATGCCGATCGTTATATGGCAGAAGTAAATTTACGTTATGATGGTGCTTCTCGTTTTCCCTCAACGCAACGTTGGGCTTTCTTCCCTTCTTTTTCATTGGGTTGGAATATTGCTCAAGAATCTTTTTGGAGGCCGTTACATGATGTCGGATTAGAATATTTGAAGATTAGGGGCTCTTATGGTAAGTTAGGAAACCAAAATACAAAATCTTTTTATCAGTTTTATCAAAAAATGGAAGCGGTTCCTGGCAGTTTGATACTAGGGGGAGAACGAGCTAATGTATTATCTGTATTTGACCCTTATTCGACTAGTTTGACATGGGAGAAGATTGAAAATGCAGGTGTAGGTATTGATTGGGGATTTTTCAATAATCGTTTATCGGGTTCTTTCGATTGGTATCAAAGAACTACAAAGGATATGATTGGTCCGGCAAAGGCTCTCCCTGCGGTTTTTGGTGGTGATGCTCCTAAAACTAATAATGCTGAGCTTAGGACACGAGGTTGGGAACTTGAAGTAGCATGGAGAGATAGGGTAAATAAAGATTTTAGTTATGGAATATCTGCGAGTGTTAGTGATTACCAGACTGTAATCACTAAATATGATTCTCCTGATGGGAATATTGATAAATGGTATAAAGGAAAGAAATACGGAGAAATGTGGGGATATGAAGTCGTTGGAATTGCTCAAAATGATAGGGAAATGGCTGAATATTTAGCAAAACATAATCAATCTGCTATTGGAGATAAATGGGGTGGAGGTGATTTAATGTACCGCGATTTAGATAATGATGGTTCTGTTGATAGCGGAAGTGGAACACTTTCTGATCATGGTGACTTAAAAGTAATCGGTAATAGTACACCTCGTTTTGCATATAGTTTTTCTTTGGAAGCCAAGTATAAATTTATAGATTTTAGAGCTTTCTTTCAAGGTATAGGAAAACGCGATGTGTTCTTCAAAAATAGTGCTACATTTTTCGGATTTGCAAGTGAGTGGCAACGGTCGCTTTATACGGATCATTTAGATTATTTTCGTTATGTTGGTTCTGAGTTAGGTGCAAACATGGATTCGTATTATGGGCGTTTAAGAACAGACCAGAATAATATTCAGGTATGCGATCGCTTTGTTCAGAATGGTTCATATTTACGCTTGAAGAATATTCAGATAGGATTTAGCCTTCCAGAAAAAACAAAGATCTCAAGATATGTGAAGAAAGCGAGAGTTTATTTGTCCGGAGAAAACCTGTTTACAATAACAAATTTAAAGATTTATGATCCAGAAGCTGTAGGTAGTGCTGATGACGCTTATGGAGCAGGTAAAACTTATCCGATGTATAGGGTTTGGTCTGTTGGTTTAGAATTAACCTTTTAATGATAAATACTATAATTATGAATAAATATTTGATATTAGGATTAATATTTCTAGGAATAAACATGACATCATGTGATTTCCTTGATCGTGAGCCTTTGGATTTTGGAGATGAAAATTCTTATTTCAAAAGTCCAGAAGATTTAAAGATAGCAATAAATGATTTTTATGATATTCTTCCTAAAATGAAACCTTTATGGGGAGGAGTTTATGTGGAAGATAATACCAGTGATAATCAGATTGGTACAGGAGCTAGTAATTTATTTTATCAGGGAGAAAAGAAAACTATAAAACAGGGAGCTGATGATTGTCAATGGAAGTTTGAAAATTTAAGAGGTATCAATTTCTTTATTAATAAAACAGAGAGTCAAATAAAGGAAAATGCTATATCGGGTACCGAAGAGTATATTAATCATTATTTAGGCGAAGGATATTTTTTTAGAGCTTATGATTATTTCCGTTTACTTAGAAATTATGGAGATGTGCCTATTTTAACAGAGATGCAAACCGATGATCTTAATAAATTAATAGCTTCCTCGAAGAGAGCACCTCGTAATGAAGTTGTCCGTTTTATTTTAAAGGATCTTGATCGTGCTGCGGAGTTAATGCTACAAAATGCGCCAGAATCAGGTCGTTTATCAAAGGATGCAGCCTATGTGATGAAAGCACGTGTTGCTTTGTACGAGGCTACTTGGGAGAAATATCATGCGGGAACATGTTTTGTTCCGGGAAATGCAAAATGGGTTGGCAGTGAAGCATATCCGGATTTTAAGTTTGAGGCTGGAAGTGCTGAAGCAGAAGTAAATTTCTTTTTAGATGAAGCAATAACTGCGGCAGATAAAGTTGCTTCTGCACGTAAGCTAAATAAAGATTATAGTTCAATGTTTAATAGCTTAACTGTATTTAGTAATACAGATGAAGTGATACTAGCCCGCTATTATGCATCAGGAGTTATATCTCATAGTTGTTCCAACTATTTGGGACGTACGGGAGGAGGAACTGGTTTTACAAGAGCATTAGTCAATAGCTTTTTAATGAAAGATGGTTTACCTATTTATGCTCAAGGTACAGACTATAAAGGAGATAAAATGATAATTTATGAAATACAAAACCGTGATAATCGCTTAGTATCTTCTATAAAGGGAGGTGGGCTTATAATGAATGGGAATGATACTTTGTATTATTTTAGGCCACAGATTACTTTGACTGGTAATGAAGCTTCTACTACAGGATATGAGATATCGAAGTTTGTTAGTTCTGAGCCGGGACAAGATGTTCAATATGCTGGTACTTCTGCAACTCCGATATTCCGTGCTGCTGAAGCTTATCTTGTATATTTGGAAGCATATTTTGAACGTTATGGAGTATTGGGGGGAAATTGTGATGCGTATTGGAGAGAATTGCGTATCCGTGCAGGTGTTGATCCGGATTATAATAAAACAATTCAAGCTACAGATTTATCCCAGGAAAACGATCTTGCTACAAAATGGAGAGGCTCTGATATAGACCGAACATTATATAATATTCGTCGAGAAAGGAGATGCGAATTCTTGGGTGAAGGAATGCGCTTAGATGATTTGAAAAGATGGCGTGCATTAGATAATATGGTTTCTTATCAGGTGGAAGGTATGAATCTTTGGGAGGAAATGTATAAATTATATGAGAAAGATAAAATAGGGGAAGGTGTCGTTTCTCAATCTGGTATTTCTACTTATATCAGACCACTTCAGAAGAGTGCAACTAATGCTGCCTATAATGGATATACATTTCCTAAACAACATTATTTGGAACCAATTCCGATTTCTGAATTCTTGTTGACTGTTGATACCAATACTGGAAAATCTGTTTTATATCAAAATCCGGGATGGCCTTCAAATGCTGATGGTACTGCAGACTACACTTACGATTGTGATTAGTGATTGATAATGAATAGTGGGGAGTTCTTCCTGTTAGTGGTTTGGACTCTTCACTATACTATTCTTAATATGTACGATTTAGACGATACTGAAACATCATTTGGATAATAGTGAAAATGGTTTTATGAAGTGTGGGCTATCTTTGTACAGTGTGAAGAAAGTTATTAAGGCTAAAATTCTATTATTATGAAACAACCGAATTTTAATTTATTATATTCAGTTGCCGGACTGGCAGCTTGTACCTCTGTAATTTCATCTTGTCAGCAGAAAAAGGAAATTACTAAGCCGTATAATATTGTATATATAATGACGGACGACCATACGGCGCAAATGATGAGTTGCTACGATACCCGCTATATTGAAACTCCGAATTTGGACCGGATAGCCAATGACGGGGTACGTTTTACTAACAGTTTTGTTGCCAATTCATTAAGTGGTCCGAGCCGGGCATGTATGATTACAGGTAAGCATAGCCATGCAAATGGATTTACGGATAATACGACTTGTGTCTTTGACGGTTCGCAGCAAACAATGCCTAAGTTGCTTCAAAAGGCAGGTTATCAAACTGCGATTGTGGGGAAATGGCATTTGGAGAGCTTGCCTACCGGGTTCGATTATTGGGAAATAGTGCCGGGACAAGGTGATTACTATAATCCTGATTTTATAACGATGAATAACGATACTATCCAGAAACAGGGATATATAACCAATATTGTGACCGATATGGGGATTGACTGGATGGAAAATCAGAGGGATAGGAATAAACCTTTTTGTTTGTTTATCCATCATAAAGCAATTCATCGTAATTGGTTGCCTGAAACTAAGTATCTTGCTGAATATGAAGAGAAAACATTCCCATTACCTGATAATTTCTTTGATACTTATGAAGGACGTCCTGCTGCGGCATCACAGGAGATGAGCATATTTAAAGATATGGATTTGATTTATGATCTTAAGATGCTTAAAGAGGGCAAAGAATCTTCCCTGAAAGAACGATATTTAAGTTATATTGGTCGAATGAACCCGGAAGAACGTAAAGCCTTTGATGATTTTTATGCTCCTATTATTACCGATTTCTATAAGCAGAATTTGAAAGGGAAAGAGCTTGCAGAGTGGAAGTACCAACGCTATATGCGTGATTATGCGAAAACTGTAAAATCTTTGGATGACAATGTAGGTCGGGTTCTTGACTATTTAAAAGAGCATGATATGTTGGATAATACATTAGTTGTTTATACTTCAGATCAAGGATTTTATATGGGTGAGCATGGATGGTTTGATAAACGTTTCATGTATGAAGAATCTATGCATACTCCTTTGATTATGCATTTACCGAAGGGATTGGATAAGCGTGGTGATATACCACAATTAGTACAGAATATCGACTATGCACCGACATTTTTAGAATTGGCTGGTGCGGAGATTCCGGAAGACATTCAAGGCGTTTCTCTTGTTCCATTATTGAAAGGGGAGGCGCCTAAGGATTGGCGTAAATCTTTATATTATCATTTCTATGAATATCCGGCTGAGCATATGGTTAAGAGGCATTATGGGGTTCGTACAGATCATTATAAATTAATCCATTTCTATAATGATATAGATGAATGGGAATTATATGATTTGAAAGAAGACCCAACAGAAATGCATAATATTTATGGAAAACCGGGTATGGAAGAGATAACGAAGAATTTGCGAGAAGAATTGTTACGCTTACAAGAACAATACAATGATCCGATTAGATTCAAATATAATTAATAAGCAGGTATGAAGGTGACAAAGATTTTAGTAGGGATGATGATGCTTTTCTTACTGCCGGGCTGTAATAGTTCCGGTAGTAAAGAGCATCTTTCTACCGAGGCTGTTATTCCTCAGCCTGTAAGATTAGATAAAAAGGAAGGGAGTTTTGTTTTCAATGCTAAAACGACTTTTTCTGTGGAAAATGAAGAGCAAGTAAATATTTTGAATCAATTAATTAATAGGTTTTCTTGTGCTGCCGGTTTTAGTCCGATATATGAAATTAATAGTATGAGTGCAAATGTGGTGTTTGTAACTGATACGTTATTAGGAGAAGAGGCATATCGTTTAGAAGTCACACCGGATAAGATTATTATAAAAGGAGGAGGAAATAAAGGATTTTTCTATGCGCTTCAAACTATCCGGCAGTTATTACCACCTGCTATTGAAAGTAAGGAATTAACTAAGGGGTATGAATGGAGTATTCCTGCATTAAATATAGAAGATAGTCCTCGTTTCGAATACAGGGGGCTATTAATTGATGCGGCACGTTTTTTTATTCCTAAAGAAACCGTTTTAAAGATTATTGATTGTGCGGCTATGCTTAAAATCAATAAACTTCATTTCCATTTGACGGATGATAACGGATGGCGGTTGGAAATAAAGAAATATCCGAAGTTGACAGAAATAGGTGCTTGGAGAGTGGAACGAAATGTTCCTTTCTCGGCACGTCGTAATCCCCAAAAAGGAGAGCCGACTCCTGTTGGAGGCTTTTATACTCAAGAAGATATTAAAGAGATTGTTAGGTTTGCGTCTGACAGACAGATTGAAGTTATTCCGGAAATAGAGATGCCTGCACATACCAATTCATCATTGGCTGCATATCCTCAATTAGCTTGTCCGGTAGTTGACAAGTTCATCGGAGTACTTCCGGGAATGGGAAGTGCCAATTCTGAAATTATTTACTGTGCCGGCAATGACAGTGTCTTTACATTTTTGGAAGATGTGATAGATGAAGTCTTAACTTTATTTCCTTCCAAGTATATTCATTTAGGTGGAGATGAGGCTTCTAAGAAAAATTGGGAGAAATGCCCGAAATGTCAGGCGCGGATGAAACAGGAGCATATTACGGATATAGAAGAACTGCAAGGCTATTTTATGAAACGTATGTGTGATTATGTGCGAAGTAAAGGTCGGGAGGTTATTGGTTGGGATGAATTGACAAACAGTACGCTTCCGGATAGTGTAATTATCTTAGGTTGGCAAGGTTTTGGAACAGCTGCTTTGAAAGCAGCTCGTCAAGGACATCGTTTTATTATGACTCCGGCACGTATCATGTATTTAATTCGTTATCAAGGTCCCCAATGGTTTGAACCGTTGACGTATTTCGGTAACAATACATTGAAGAATGTTTATGATTATGAGCCGGTACAAGAAGACTGGGAACCGGAAATCATTCCTTTACTGATGGGGGTACAAGCATCTTTATGGACTGAATTTTGTAATAAACCAGAAGATACAGAATATCTAATATTTCCTCGTTTGGCTGCGTTGGCAGAATTGGCATGGTCTCCTAAAGGTACAAAGGATTGGCGTGGCTTCTTGAAACGTTTAGATGCTTTGAGTAAGCATTGGGATATAATGGGGGTAAACTATGCTCATTCCATGTTTAACCTGGATCATTGTGTGATGCCTGACGGAAATGGAAACTTGAAAGTTTCTATTAGCTGTATACGTCCGGATGTAGAGATTCATTATACTTTAGATGGGACGGAACCCACTTCAGAGTCTTTGATTTATCGGGATACATTGATTGTTGATAATGCTTTGACTGTAAAAGCCGCGACTTTTATGAACGGTGAACAAAAAGGTAAAATGTTAGAGCTAAAATTGGGTCGAAATAAAGCTACGGGAAAGACAGTTATGGGAAAAGACACCAACGGCAGGGTGTATGTACTTACCAATGGATTAAGAGGAAGTGACAGACATTCTGATTTTGAATGGGCCGGATGGTATGATCAGGATGCATCTTTTGTTGTAAATCTAGGACAGGAAGAAACGATACGGAAAGTGACGTTGGGATGTATCACAAACTATGGTATGGCAGTTCATATACCTGCTACTATAAAGGTGCTTGTTTCTGATGATGACAAGAATTACACTTGTGTAGCAAGGAGAGAACATACCTCTGAAGAAATATTTAAGGAAGGTACGTTTATAACAGATGAAGTTTTTGATAATCTGTCTGTTAAAGGGCGGTATATAAAAATGGAAATGACAAACCCAGGCGTATGTCCGGAAGACCATATTCGTCCCGGAAAAAATATCTGGATGTATTTTGATGAATTAATAGTAGAATAAATAAAGAAAAAATATGAGATCAGTACAATTAACTTTGCCTTTAATGGCTTTGCCCTTAGTTGGAGCGTATGCAGGAGGACAGAAAGAAAAATTGCCTGAAAAACCTAATATCGTGTTTATATATGCCGATGATATCGGTTATGGAGATTTAAGTTGTAACGGAGCAAAGACAATTCATACACCTAATGTTGAAAGGTTGGCTTCAGAGGGAGTTCGTTTTACGGATGCGCATAGTGCCGCCGCTACAAGTACACCTTCGCGCTATGCAATGTTGACAGGAGAGTATGCATGGCGTCGTCAAGGGACGGGTATTGCAGATGGTGATGCCGGAATGATTATTCGACCGGAACGCTATACATTGGGAAATATGTTTCAACAAGCTGGTTATACTACTGGGGTGATTGGTAAGTGGCATTTAGGCTTGGGAGATAAATCAGGTGAACAGGATTGGAATAAAGAGTTAAAACCCGGAATCCCGGATATAGGCTTTGATTATTCTTTTGTAATGGCTGCTACAGGTGATCGCGTTCCTTGTGTATTTGTGGAAAATAGTAGAGTTATCAATCTAGATCCGAATGATCCGATTGAGGTAAGTTATAAGAAAAACTTTCCGGGTGAACCTACCGGTAAGGACAATCCGGAATTACTACGTTTGCATCCTTCGCACGGACATAATCAGAGTATCGTGAATGGTATTTCGCGTATAGGGTTTATGAAAGGTGGAAAATCTGCACTTTGGAATGATGAAAAGATTGCGGAGGAACTTACTGAACGGGCAATCTCTTTTATTGAAAGTAATAAAGATAAGCCTTTCTTTCTTTACTTTGCAACTCAGGATGCTCATGTTCCCCGTTGTCCTTCTCTTCGGTTTGCCGGAAAAAGTGGTATGGGATCTCGCGGGGATGTTTTGTTAGAGTTTGATTGGAGTGTAGGAGAGGTAATGGCAGCTTTGAAGCGCTTGGGTTTGGATAAGAATACTATCGTAATCCTTTCCAGTGATAATGGTCCTGTGGTAGATGATGGTTATAAAGATCAGGCTGTAGAATTGTTAGGTGAGCATAAACCGTGGGGACCTTTCCGTGGAGGCAAATATAGCTCTTATGAAGCAGGAAGCCGTGTTCCTTGCATATTGCGTTGGGAAGGAGTTGTAAAACCTGCGGTATCTGATGCATTAGTGTGCCAAATTGATTGGATGGCATCTTTTGCCAGTCTGTTGGACGTAAAGTTGCCGGAAGGGGCTGCACCTGATAGCGAGAATCATTTGTCGGATTGGTTGGGCAAAACTAAAAAGGGACGTAGTTATCTGGTAGAACAAAATGGTCAAAACAACCTTTCTTTGACGGATGGAACATGGAAATACATAGAACCGGGTAAAGGACCTGCTGTTAGTAAAAATGTGAACATAGAATTGGGTAACTCACCGGAAGCACAACTATATAACCTGAAGAAAGATAAGGGGGAAAGGGATAATTGTGCTACGAAATATCCGAAGCACGTAAAACGTTTATCCGATAAGTTGCGTGAAATAAAAGGAGATAGAGTAAATTTGTAATTAAGAACAATATACTTTATGAGGCCTTTGGCAGTTGAATCTAACCAAAGACCTCATTGGTATTTATAAAATACATTATGAAGAACACTTTTAGAATATTGTCTTGTATCTTGCTGTTGGTTACCGGATTTATAAATGCACAACAGCTACCGGAGTGGCAAAGTCAGTATGCAATAGGGTTGAATAAACTTGAACCCCATAGTTATGTATGGCCGTACTCCAATGAAAAAATGGTTGTCGAACGAAATCATGAGGCTTCGTCTTATTATGAGAGTTTAAATGGGAAATGGAAGTTTCATTGGGTGAAGAATCCTGATAATCGTCCGGTGGAGTTTTATAAACCGTCTTTCTATGTAGGCGGATGGGCTGATATCAATGTGCCGGGCAATTGGGAGCGTCAGGGATACGGAACTGCCATTTATGTAAATGAGACGTATGAGTTTGACGACAAAATGTTCCACTTTAAAAAGAATCCGCCGCTAGTGCCTTATCAGGAAAATGAGGTTGGTTCTTATCGTCGTTCGTTTACTGTTCCTGCGGGATGGGAAGGTCGTCGTGTGGTATTGTGCTGCGAAGGTGTTATTTCTTTTTATTATGTATGGATTAACGGTAAGTTTGTAGGGTACAATCAAGGTTCTAAAACACCTGCAGAATGGGATATTACCGATAAGTTGCAGAAAGGGGAAAATACAATAGCCCTGGAAGTTTACCGTTGGAGCTCAGGCTCCTATCTGGAGTGTCAGGATATGTGGCGATTGAGTGGCATTGAGCGTAATGTTTATCTATATAGTACTCCTGAAACGTATATTGCCGATTATCATGTGACTTCGTTATTGGATACGATAGATTATAAGGATGGTTTGTTTAGTATGAATGTTCAGGTGAAGGGAGCAGATGTTTCCGCTGTGTCGTATAATTTGTTGGACGCAAAGGGACAAGCTGTTTTGTCCGGCAATCTGGTAGCACCTTATGTTTTGAAGGAACAAGCATTAACGGGTATTAAGCCTTGGAGTGCTGAGCATCCTAATCTGTACACGCTTGTTCTTCAATTGAAAGATAAAGCGGGCAAGGTGATTGAAACCACCGGTAGTCGTGTAGGATTCCGTACTTCTGAAATTAAGAACGGACGTTTCTGTATCAATGGAACGCCGGTACTGGTGAAAGGAGCCAATCGTCACGAACATTCGCAGTTGGGACGTACGGTCAGTAAGGAACTGATGTTGGAAGACATCAAGCTAATGAAGCAGCATAACTTGAATACGGTTCGTAACTCACACTATCCGACAGACCCTTATTGGTATGAGCTTTGCGACCAGTATGGACTTTATGTGATTGATGAAGCGAATATAGAGTCTCACGGTATGGGTTATGGGAAAGAATCGATTGCCAAAGATTCTACTTGGTTGACGGCACATATGGATCGCACGAAACGTATGTATGAACGTTCTAAAAACCATCCGTCTATTGTCATTTGGTCATTAGGTAACGAAGCGGGTAACGGTATCAACTTTGAACGTACGTATGAGTGGATGAAGTCAGTGGAGAAGAATCGTCCGGTACAGTACGAACGTGCCGAACAAAACTATAATACAGACATCTATTGTCGTATGTATCGCTCGGTAGAAGACTTACTGGCTTATGTGAATCAAAAAGAGCCGAAAGTATATCGTCCGTTCATAATGACCGAGTACTTACATGCAATGGGTAATAGCTGTGGCGGATTACAGGAATATATGGATGTGTTTGAGAACGAGCCGATTGTTCAGGGAGGTTGTATCTGGGATTGGGTAGATCAGTCGTTCCGTGAGATTGATAATTCAAATGGAAAATGGTATTGGACGTATGGTGGTGATTATGGTCCTAAGGATGTACCGAGCTTTGGTAATTTCTGCTGCAACGGGCTTATCGGCGCAGATCGTGTACCTCATCCACATTTACTTGAAGTGAAGAAACAATATCAATATATCAAATCAAATTTGATTGATGCCAAAAAGTTAAAGCTTTCCATTAAAAACTGGTATGACTTTACCGACTTGAATGCTTTCACGTTGCATTGGTCGGTAACCGGTGATAACGGAACGGTGCTGGCAAAAGGAGAGAAAGTGGTGGATTGTACTCCTCATGCAACTGCTGAATTGGTGCTGGGACAAGTGAAACTTCCTACCAATATCCGTGAGGCATATCTCACGTTGAGTTGGACACCACGTGAAGAACTTCCATTTAGAGGAAAAGATTTTGAAGTGGCTTATGACCAGTTTGTGTTGTCGGCGAACAAGAATGCTCGTTATGATCTTCCGGTAGCAGAAGGGAAGACATCTATTGGAATAGATAAGAAGACCGGGGCACTTACTTCCTATTGTTTTGAAGGTAAGGAGATGCTCGCATCGCCTGTTGTACTGAGTCTTTATCGTCCGGTAACGGATAACGATAATCGTGAAAAGACCGGAGGTGCTAAGGCTTGGAAGAAGGCAGGTCTGGATCATCTTACTCAGAAAGCTGTGGCAGTAAAGACAAATGATAAGGGTGGTACGGCACAGGTACAATTACTTAATGCGAAAGGTGTGAAGATAGGTGACGCTACTTTCGTCTATACCTTGAAAGGCAACGTTTTGTCTGTGAAAACGACTTTCGTGCCGGATACTTCGGTTGTGAAATCACTTGCCCGTATCGGTTTGGCATTTGAGATGCCTTATCTATATAATAAGGTGTCTTATCTTGGACGGGGAGAACACGAAACTTACGTTGACCGCGATCGCTCCGGTAAAATAGGTATCTATCATACCGATGCTGAGGCAATGTTCCATTATTATGTCCGTCCGCAGGCTACGGGCAATCGTACCGATGTTCGTTGGGCAACTGTTACCGACGGGGATGGCGAAGGTTTATTGTTCGGATCGGGTAAGAACTTCCAGTTCAGTGTTGTCCCGTTTACAGATGAGAATATAGATAGTGCCGATCATATCAATCAATTGGAACGTACAGGTATTGTAACGGTACATCTGGATGCGGAACAAACGGGAGTGGGTACGGCTACTTGTGGACCGGGTGTATTGCCGAAGTATTGGATTCCGGTAAAGAAACACGAATTCAACTTTACGTTTAGTCCATACAGGGAGAAATAAGAAGATGCGTTTATTATGGGAAACGCAGAAATGTGAAATAGGAAGAATTATATAAAACTGGAAAATTTATGAAACTATCAAGGCTTTTATTTGCGGTTATTTTCATTTGCTTGTGTGCAGTTGGGTGTACGCAGCAAAAGGAAGAGTATTATGTAAAGCATGTTTCCTTCCCGGAAGGAGCTACTGTGGAGCAGAAAATAGATATGGCTTCACGTCTTGTACCGACACCACAACAATTGGCGTGGCAGCAGATGGAGCTGACCGCTTTTCTGCATTTCGGTGTGAATACTTTCACCGGTAGGGAATGGGGTGACGGTAGTGAAGATCCTGCTATTTTTAATCCGGAGGAATTGGATGCCGAGCAGTGGGTGAAGGCTTTAAAAGACGCGGGTTTCAAAATGGCGATATTGACCGCGAAGCATCATGATGGTTTCTGTCTGTGGCCTACAAAGACTACGACACATTCTGTAGCTTCTTCTCCTTGGCGTGGAGGTAAAGGCGACGTTGTTCGGGAGTTACGCAATGCTTGTGATAAATACGGACTGAAGTTCGGTGTTTATCTTTCCCCGTGGGATCGTAATGCGGAATGTTACGGGGATTCTCCGAAATACAACCAATTCTTCATCGAACAGTTGACGGAACTTCTTTCAAACTATGGTGAGATCCATGAAGTGTGGTTTGACGGTGCATGTGCCGAAGGTCCTAACGGAAAGAAGCAGGAGTATGATTGGGATGCTTTCTACAAGACTATTACTCACCTGCAACCGAAAGCGGTAATGGCTATCATGGGCGACGATGTTCGCTGGGTGGGTAATGAAAAAGGTATCGGACGTGAAACGGAGTGGAGTGCCACAGCACTTACTCCCGGTATTTACACTCGTTCGAAAGAGCAGAACCAACGCTTGGAACTCTTTGAAAAAGCTCCTGATTTGGGTGGTCGTGACATCGTGGCTAAAGCATCCGAACTTTTTTGGTATCCTTCTGAAGTCGATGTCTCCATTCGTCCGGGATGGTTTTACCATGCCGATCAGGATGAACAGGTGAAATCATTATCACATCTGGCGGATATTTATTTCAAGTCTGTCGGTTATAACTCTGTTTTATTATTGAATATACCTCCTGATAAGCGCGGCCTTATCCATGAGAATGATGTAAAGCGTATCAAGGAACTTTCTGATTATCTTACGGAGACATTTGCTGACAATAAACTCAGAAAAGGGGATGTACTTTGGCAGGCAACTGCAAACTCTTCTAAGGAATATGACGTGGAGAAAGATGCGGTGTTCAATACTTTCCTTATTCAGGAAGATATATCAAAAGGGCAACGTGTAGAGTCTTTCACTGTTGAAGCTCTTATCGATGGTATTTGGCAGCAATTAGGCGAAGGTACTACAGTAGGTTATAAACGTCTTTTACGTTTTCCTGAATGTAAGGCTGAGAAGATAAGAGTAACGGTAAATGGTTCCCGTGGTATTGCTAATATATCGAAAGTCGGTTTATTCTATGCCCGTCCATTGACGGAGGAAGACGCTGCGCTGAAATTGAGTGATGTTCCTGTAAACGGTTGGAAAGTATTAGGTTCGGATAGCGATGCTCAAAAGGCAATTGACGGTAATCAGGCTACCTATTGGAAAGCAGATGGAATGACACCACTTGTGGTCGATATGGGTCAGGCGATTGATGTGGCGGGATTTAGTTATGCTCCTGTCAACGGGGATGATAAATCCGGTACTATCTATAAATATCGTTTCTATGTGAGTAACGATGGTCAGGATTGGACAGAATGCGACGCCAGTGGCGAGTTCAGCAATATCATGCACAATCCGGTTCCTACGTTCGTACGTTTCGGTAGAAAATATCCTGCCCGTTTCTTTAAACTTGAACCATTGGCGGAGATAAATAATAAGAATTTTATAACGATTGGTGAAATTGGAATTTTAACAAAATAATCAGATGAAGTATCCTATTTATTCCCTTATGGCAACGGCATTGCTTTCAGGCAATGTCCTTGCCCAGCAAAAGCCGAATATCATTCTTTTCTTAGTGGATGATATGGGTTGGCAGGATACGTCCTTACCGTTCTGGAAAGAGACGACCGAGTTGAATCGCATCTATGAAACGCCTAATATGGAGCGTCTTGCGAAGATTGGTGTGAAGTTTACCCATGCTTATGCTTGTCCTATCAGTTCTCCCTCACGGGTAAGCCTGTACACCGGTGCCAATGCGGCACAGCATAAAGTGACGAACTGGACGTTGAAGAAAGATACGTCAACAGATCGTGAAGACCCTGTTCTGAACTTTGAGGCGTGGAATTATAACGGTTTGTGTCCCGAACCGGGTTTGGAACATGCTTTCTATGCGAAATGCTTACCACAAGTTCTTCGTGAAAACGGTTATACGACTATGATGGTAGGAAAGGCGCACTTCGGCTCGCTGGACACTCCTGCTGCCGATCCGTTGGCAATTGGTTTTGACTATAATATTGCCGGACATGCTGCCGGAGCAATGGGAAGCTATCTGGGGGAAGATAACTACGGAAATGTGGATGATTCGGAACACTCCAAAATATGGGGAGTACCCGATTTGGAGAAGTATTATGGTAGTGACACTTTCCTGACCGAAGCATTGACACGTGAAGCGGAAGGATTGATAGATAAGGCACTTGACAAGTCAAACCCGTTCTTCCTGTATATGAGTCACTATGCTGTGCATGCTCCGTTTAAGACAGATAAACGTTTCTATCAGAAGTACATAGATAAAGGTCTTACCCATAGGGAAGCTCAATATGCTGCTTTGTTGGAAGGTATGGACAAGAGCCTAGGCGATTTAATGGACTATGTACAGCAAAAAGGTATTGCAGACAATACGGTTATCATCTTCATGTCTGATAATGGAGGTTATACGATAGGCCGTACTGATAAGAACTTTCCGTTGAGCGAGGGTAAAGGCTCGTTGAAAGAAGGGGGTATTCGCGAACCATTGATTGTTTATTATCCAAATGTAACCAAACCTTCTACTATAAATGATACACCGGTTATCATTGAAGATTTCTACCCTACCATACTGGAACTTGCCGGAGTTTCCGATTATCAAACGCCTCAGACGATAGATGGAAAGAGTTTTGCTGCACAATTAAAAGGACAGGAAGGCGATAAAGAGCGTGCTTTATTTTTCCATTATCCGAATAATTGGGGAGAGAGAGTCCAAACGACCGGTGCTCCGCAAAGTGCTATCGTGAAAGGTGATTGGAAATTGATCCATTATTATATCACGGGCGAGAACTGTCTTTACAACTTGGAGGATGATATTTCGGAAAAGGATAATTTATCTGTCCGCTATCCTGACAAAGCAAAGGAATTGGCAAAGGAGTTGAGTGATTATCTGAAAGCACAGCATGCAACAATGCCTATTTTGAAAGCTACAGGTAAGTTTGTTCCTTACCCGGATGGTAGTCAGGTGTTGCGATAACTATCTTTCATCTTTCAGTTTGCAAAATATCATCTGATATACAAACGATTAACCTGAATGATGCTAACCTTCATTCATCATTCAGGTTCTTTTTCTTTTGATTTTACCGAATAAAACTCTTCTATAGTAAAGTTCAGTCTAAATGCCTGTTTGTCAGTAGCGCAATGCGTAAACTGAAGGTTTGAAAGAGCTTTTGAAGCAATCCTGTTTTAGCGTCATTTTCTCTCAGTAAAATGCAGCTTTTTATCCATACCGATAAAAGGTGCAGGATACTCTTTCTGTCAGCATACAGTCGGTTGTTTGCAAACGATAGGAGTTTGTGAACAAAGGACCGTACGTTTGAATTCAATCGTGCGGTCCTTTTTTTCAAACATAAGGTCGTTTGAAAAAAACATCAAGATGAATAAAAAAAATCACCCTGATGAATTTAAAAAACATCAAGGTGATTGAGAATAAAAATTTGGAAATATAGTTATTTGGTTGGTTGTCCTAACAAAACCGTATCGACCGCTTTTTTGAAAGTCTCTTTATCGGCCGCTCCCATTATAACTTGTGGCTGACCTTTTACGGGGATAAACACAATAGTAGGTAAGGACTGGATGCCCATTGCCCGTGAAAGGTCTTGCTCTTTATCCGTATCTACTTTATAAATGGTAATCTTTCCTTCGTATTCTTTTGCGAGTTCTTTCATAATCGGGGAAACTCTGCGACAAGGTCCGCACCAGTCTGCATAAAAGTCAATGACAACAGGTGTCGTTCCTTCATACTTCCATTCTTTGTTGGTCTTATAGTTAAAGATATTTTTCAGAAACATATCGTTGTTCATCTGAATAACTTCTCCGCTTTCTGCCGTATTAGCTTTGCTTTCGCTGCTATGTGCGCAAGCAAAGTTCACAATACCCCCCATGATAAGGGCTAATATTAAAATTCCTTTTTTCATCTTTTATTCGTATTTTTCGATCACTTCTTTCAATTCCCGGGCGTGCATTACCCCTGTATGTTTCCATAACACTTCTCCGTTTTTGAATAACATTAACGTAGGTATGGATTGTATTTTATACTGGTTAGCCAGTTCCAAGTACTTGTCTACATCAATCTTTGCAACTCGAATAGCGTCTCCTTTCATTCCTTTCAGTTCTTCCAGAATGGGTTTCATCGCTTTACATGGTCCGCACCATTCTGCAAAGAAATCTATTAAGACCGGTACATTGGAGGTTATTAGTTCTTCAAATCTTTCCATAATTGTCTCCTTTCTAATTTAAACCTAAGTATGACAATAATCACACTTTTGTTAAATAGAACGTAAATATAACGCTAAATGTTCATACGTAGGTGCGTCCGTAATTTTATTTATGCAAAAAACATTCTTTTCAACAATGTTATTCTGTAATAGTCAACTCGTTGATTAAGTGTGATGCACCGGCGAATTTATCAATTATAAATAATGTATAACGGATATCTACACATGCTGCCCGCTGTAAGGTCGTTTGAAAAGCAATATCACCGGTGAGGCCTTCCCAATTACGGTCAAATCCTGTTCCGATAAGCTCTCCTTTGGCATTAAATACCGGGCTGCCGGAGTTTCCTCCTGTATTATCGGTGTTGGTGACGAAACAGATTGGCATTTCTCCGTTTTCCATCGCATAACGTCCGAAGTCCTTATTTTCATAAAGTTCTTTTAGTTTGGCGGGTACTACGAATTCAAAGTTATCCGGATCTTCTTTCTCCATAACTCCTTTCAAAGTAGTATACCAATTGTATTCGATTCCATCTGTCGGGCGGTATGAACCTATACGACCGTAAGTTAACCTCAAAGTAGAATTCGCATCGGGATAGACAGGTGTTCCTTCCTGTTGTTTAAGGTTCATCATGCCTTCTACCCAGACTTTATGCGCTAAATTATATGCGTTTGTTTCTTTTTTCATGGCGATTCCCATATCATTATATCCATTGCGTACAGATTGTGAATATTGAACCATGAGGTCTTGTTCCAATTGTTTGAGCGATGGTTTGGCTAGGAATTTAGATAAACGCTCGGGAGAACTGAAGATGGAACGATCAAAACAAGCATCGACAAAAGCATCGCTGTTACCCTTATATTTCTTATCTATTAAATTGAATATATCGATACGTTGCTCTTTAGGGATGAGTTCACTGTATAATTTAAGCATCTTTTTAGAGACGATACGGTCTACTTCCGGATTATAGCTTTTATTGAAAAACAGTTCTCCGTCTTTACGCAGTTCATTGGTATATTTGTCGATAGAATCCTTGCTGCTCTTTCCTTGATATGCATTCATCAGTTTCTTGACAGAAGGTATGCGCGAAAACTCTGTTCCCAGATATAATGCTTCGTAGATGGCTTGTTGGTGGTAAAGGGCATCACGACGCTTGCCTACGATAGAACGGATCTCGTCGAATGCTTTTTGATAAGAGTTATCACCGATGGTACGTCCATAAGCCAGGAGTTTTTCTTGTTGAGCCTTTTTTGTATCCAACACATGAAGGCTGATTAAACCTTTGTTCATACCGATTGCATTTTTCCAATAATTAGCGGAACTGGCATATTTGCTTGCATATTGGATACGTATAGCCGGGTCACGCTGCATTTCTGCCATCATTGCTTCCTGACGTACTCCGCGAACTTTTTCACGCATAAAGTTGGTAGTTTGCATACGTTCTTCCACTTCGTCGGAAATCATATATCGCCAGTTACGTCCGGGGAAGCCCATGACAAAAGTGAAGTCACCCTCTTTTATTCCGGCAAGACTGATAGTCAAGTGCTTCTTTACTTTTAAAGGAATATTATCGGTTGCATATTCAGCAGGTTTACCGTCTTTAGTCGCATAGATCCGGAAAATAGAGAAGTCTCCTGTATGACGTGGCCACATCCAATTATCCGTATCTGCACCAAATTTACCGATAGAAGAAGGTGGTGCGCCTACCATTCGTACATCTTTATATTCTGTCTTTACAAACAGATAATATTTGTTGGCACCATAAAAAGGTTTTAACTCCAATATGGTAAATGGTGTTTTCTCTATTTTATTAGCTTCTGCAAACCGGTCTGCTACCTTGGAAAGATAGGACGGAGACAGATAATTGGTTCCTTCGGGATCTTCATCCTTGGCCAGTTGTTCCTTTACATAGGAAGTGACGTCTAGGATTTGATCGATGAAAGTCACCGATAAGTCCTTACAGGGAAGTTCTTCTTCACGGTTCATGGCCCAGAAACCATCCGTCAGGTAATCATGTTCAACGGACGAATGTTCTTGTATATAGCCATAACCGCAATGATGATTCGTCAACACAAGTCCTTCGGAGGAAATGACCTCTCCCGTACAGCCGCCTCCGAAGTGTACGACTGCATCTTTTAAACTGATATTGTCAGGACTATATATCTGATCTGTTTTGATGTCGAGTCCCAATTCATACATAACGGCTGCATTCTGCTCTTTCAAGTCAGTAAGCATCCACATACCTTCATCAGCATAAGACGATAAGGATGAGAATCCCAGTATGGTACAGAATATAAAAGATTTCTTGTTCATGGTATATAGGTTATAAAAAACACGGATTATGAGGATTACACAGCTTTTGTTATTAAAAAGGAAACCGTGAGAACCACATAACCCGTGTCTTTGGAAGGTTATATATTATTTATTCTACGATTGTCATTTCATCAATCAAGTGTTTTGCTCCACCTAATTTTTCGATAATGAACAATACATAACGGATGTCTACATTGATACAACGTTGCTTTTCATTGTCGAAATTGATGTCACCGCTTAACGATTCCCAGTTGCCATCAAATGCAGCACCGATAAGTTCACCGCGTGCGTTAATGATCGGACTGCCGGAATTACCGCCGGTAATATCATTCGTGGAAGTGAAACATACCGGCATTTCTCCGTTTTTCATTGTATAACGTCCGAAATCCTTTTTAAGAATCAGTTCTTTCAATTTGGCAGGAACATTAAATTCACGGTTATTCGGATCTTCTTTTTCCAGAATACCATCTGTTGTCGTATAATAGTCATAATGCACCGCATCTTTAGGATCATACGATTTAACATTTCCGTAAGTCAGACGGATGGTGAAGTTTGCATCCGGATATTGAGGGGTAGGAGCATTCATTTCGCCAAGTCCGCGTACATAAATCTTATATAGGCTTAGTAATTGCATTCTTGAATCCTTCATCTTTCCCTGCAGTTCATAGAGCTTTTCCCATTTTGCTGCTGCAAATTGTCTCATCAAGTCTTTATCAATTGCTTTTTTGTTTGGTTTCTTGATGAATTTATTGAAATTCTTATCATTAGCAAAAATAGTATTGTCATACAAAGCATCTACATATTTGTTATAATCGCCTTTAAATTCTTTCTCAATAGTTTGGTAGAAAGCCGGGCGTTCACTGGCCGGAACCATTTCGGCATATAAAGGAAGTATTACTTTTGCCACTTTCCGGTCTACTTCATGGTCATAATCTTTATCATGGATGTTCGCATAAGATTCCTTTAATGTCTGTATGCTGGCATTGAGAAGTGAATCATTCTTTTCATCAAGTGCCTGTTTTAATTGCTCCATAACCATATAAGGAGTACCATATTCGATTCCGGAAGAAATAGCTTCGATGAGGCAAGTCCACTGATATTCCAAATTATTACCGGCTTGTATTGCCTGATCTATATTGGAAACAACTTCTTGATATTCTTTATTATTGACTCTTTTTGCAAATTCGGCAAAGCGGGTTTCTTGTTCTTTTTTACCTTCCAATACTTTATTATCTACAATAGCCTTGTTCATGCCGATGGCGTTTTTCCAATAATTGCTTGAACGTGCATATTTACTTGCGTATTGGATACGTACTTTATCACTTTTATCCATTTCCGATTTTAATACCTCTTGGCGTGCTGTGCGGATTCTGATACGGGGCGTATTACTGCAATCCATCATTTGCTGGATGCCGGATGCCGTAAGGTAACGTTCTGTACTTCCCGGGAATCCCATGATCATAGTGTAATCACCGTCTTCTATGCCACGCAAGGAGATGGCGAAATGTTTCTTGGTCTTCAACGGAACATTGCTTTCATTATAATCAGCCGGTTCTCCGTTTTCATTTGCATAGATGCGGAACATTGAGAAATCTCCGGTATGGCGTGGCCACATCCAGTTGTCTGTTTCTCCACCGAATTTACCTACTGATGAAGGAGGAGCGGCAACCATACGTACATCACTGTACACTTTTTCAATAAAGAAATAATAACGGTTTCCTGCATAGAATGGCAATAATTCACTTTGGTAGCCGAATTTATCAGCATATCCATGTACCGATAACAATGAATCGGCTATAGTGCTAAGGAATTTATAAGTGAATGATTCGGCTTCTGTGACTTCTTTATCAGCTATCTTTTTATTGATGATGTCTGTAACATCTTCTATCTTTTCAATGAAAGTAAATTGGAGTCCCGGAGTCGGGATTTCTTCTTTGCGGTTCATTGCCCAGAATCCATCTGTCAGATAATCGTGTTCTACGGATGAATGTTGCTGGATTGCGTCATAACCACAATGATGATTGGTTAGGATAAGTCCTTCCGGTGAAATGATTTCTCCGGTACATCCTCCTCCGAAGATACCGACAGCATCTTTCAATGAAACTTTGTTCGGGTTATAAATGTCGTCCACCTCCATTTGTAATCCTTGTTTTTTCATCATGTCGGCTAGGTGTTGTTCCTGCATGAGTTGTAGCAGCCACATACCCTCGTCTGCTTGGGCTGTGAATAGCGGCAATGTACAAAGAGCCACTAAGATAAGTCTGATGTTTTTCATACTTCTTATAAAATTAATGATTGTAAATTTGTTGTGCGGTGAAGATAATCGGATATCAACAGCACGGGAGGAGAGGCTCGAACTCCCGACACCCGGTTTTGGAGACCGGTGCTCTACCAACTGAGCTACTCCCGTATTGCGGCTGCAAAGATAGTTGAATATTCCGTATCTGCAAGTCATGCTGTTATAAAAGTTCTAATTCATTAAACATCTTTCGATAAGAATCCGCTTTCTCCTCCAGTGGCTTTGGATAGGCACGTGAAGAAGAAGGCATTCGATATAAACGCATCTCCCGTTCTTCAAATTTGAAAAGTGAATAGTCGCCTACTTTGGGCTCTTCCGCTTTTATTTGAGCACGTAATGTGTCCGTTGCTTTTTGTCCGGTAGTGACAATGGCCCGGCAAAGTGGAATATGGCGGAGCAACAATGGTATATCTGTTGGTTCCACTACTTCTAGGAATTTATCGGAAGCATTGTCTTGCAATCGGCGGATAGAAGTGGCGGAGTCAAATAGGGCAATACCTTTTTCTTGTAGAAACAAAATTAGTTTTTCCCTGTCGAACGCTTTCTTTCCCGGCATTAAGAAATGCTCTTTGTCTTGAAAGAATATCCATCCGAAGATACGCCACATATCATTTTGAAGATTAGGGTAATAAAAGTCCATACTCCATCTTTTCCTTTGTGGAGGAAAACTTCCGAGCATCAACAGTTTTGCATTTGCAGGAAGAAATGGTTTTAGAGGATGTTCTTCTATTGCTACAGGTTCCATGAGTTATTCTGCTTTTTTTCTGCGCTTTTCGCTTTTTGCAAGCATGATAATATTAAAAACATATTCGGTCATCCACTCTTCAGAATATCCCAGACGTTCTTTATAGGCACGAACGTTTTTAGCTACGGGTCTTATATCGTCTGATTTCCAATTCGTCTTGGTCAGAATATCATGTATGCTCTTTTCCGTCATGCTGTAAAGAGCCTTACGGAAGAACTTAGGTACTCCGAACTTCCATTTCATCAGGTTTCCGATAATCATCATCAGGTCACTGCTGAACCCTTGGAACATAAACAAATATGTTTTTATATCATTTTGAGTTTTGCAACCCTTTTTTATAGAGGCGTCTATTTCTTTAAAGAATGATTCACTAAGCCCATAATCCTGCATCAGCATTTTACGTGAATGTGATTTTTCTGCAATGCCGAGTTTACCACCTTGTGTCTGTACCTTATATACATGTTTGTATAGAGCGACATCCGGTAAAAAACGAATATTGGTAACCCCTAGATTTACTGCCATAACAGATTGGTAGTATACACGGATAAGCGTCATAAAGTTCTCAACTTTGCTTTGGTCGATGTCGCGGATTTCAGTTTCTTTGTTAAATAACTTTTGAAATATATTCATCTTTGTTCTTCCTTTAATTTGTTTACGGTTGCAAATCTACATAAAATAATCGGATTTGCCTTATTTTCAGGACATGAAGAAAATAGTATTTTATTGAGAGAATATACGCATAAAATTATTATTTTTGCCATACGTTTAATTGTAGTGATTGCATTTTAATAGGTAATAGATTGATGGGAAAGAAAATTGTAACTTTTGGCGAAGTTTTGCTGCGCCTTACCCCTCCAAATTGTTTAAGAATTAGGCAGGCTGATAGTCTGATTGTTAAGTATGGAGGTAGCGAAGCAAATGTTGCTGCATCACTGGCCAATTATGGCTTGGATGTGGAGTTTGTAACCCGTTTGCCGCAGAATGAAGTGGCGGAGGCTTGTATGGGTGCATTGAGAGCGATAGGTATTGGAACTCGTCACATAATACGTGGTGGGGATCGTCTCGGTATTTATTTTTTGGAAGATGGAGCCTCTATGCGTGCATCCCGTGTGGTTTATGATCGTGCCGGCTCTGCTTTTTCCACTATACGCCCCGGAATGGTGGATTGGGAACGGGTATTTTCTGATGCCGACTGGTTTCATTGGTCGGGTATTGTTCCTGCTTCTTCACCGGAGGCTGCCGAAGTTTGTATGGAAGCAATAGAGGTGGCGGACCGTATGGGATTAACCATTTCCTGTGATTTGAATTACCGGAAAAATCTTTGGAAGTATGGAAAGACTGCTTTGGAGGTGATGCCGGCAATGGTTGCCAAAAGTGATGTGATATTCGGTGCAATGCCTGAATATAAATATACACTTGGCGTTGAGGATGTTCCTTTTACTGCTGTGGATGCTCGTTATAAGTTGGATGAGGGTGCTTTCTTGAAAGAATGCCGTTTGATTGAATCGAAATATCCTCGTTGTCACAAGATGTTTATTGAATTGCGTAATTCTTTGAGTGTAAACCACGATATCCTTGCCGCAGTGCTTTACTCCGAGGGGACATTAAAGGTCGCTCCTGTTTATGATATCGATCATGTTGTGGATAAGGTTGGGGTTGGCGATGCTTTTGTGGGAGGCATGATTTACGGACTTGTGGCTTATCCTGACAATGACCGAAAGGCGCTTGATTTCGCGTTGGCAGCTTCAGCATTGAAGAACACGGTCTATGGTGATTTTAATCAGGTCACAGTTGAGGAGGTTGAGAACTTGATGAATGGTAATACATCAGGACGGGTGTCCAGATAATGCAAAAATATTCTTTTTTACCATTTGAATATTGCTTGGAAATTCATTTTCTTTGTGTCTGATATAAAGAAGGTGGAATGAAAGAAAGTGTGTTGAAAAAGCTGAAAATATTGGCGGAATCGGCTAAATACGATGTGTCGTGCGCCTCCAGTGGTACGTCCCGTTCCGGTAAGAAAGGAGAACTGGGGAGTGCTGCCGGATGGGGTATCTGCCATAGTTTTACTGAGGACGGAAGGTGTATCTCGCTTTTGAAAATAATGCTGACCAACAATTGTATGTATGACTGTGCTTATTGCATTAACCGCCGCAGTAATGATGTTCCTCGCACTACACTTTCTGTTTCCGAATTGGTGGAACTGACGATTGAGTTTTATCGGCGTAACTATATTGAAGGGCTTTTCCTGAGCTCGGGTGTGGTGCGCAGTCCGGATTACACGATGGAAAGACTTGTACGTGTGGTAAAAGATCTCCGTCTGATACATCGTTTTCATGGTTACATCCATTTGAAAAGCATCCCTGGTGCCAGTCAGGATTTGGTGAACGAAGCAGGATTGTATGCCGACCGTCTTAGTGTAAATATTGAGATACCCAATGAAGAGAGCCTTCGGACACTTGCACCGGAAAAGGATTTTAAAAGTGTTTTTACTCCGATGAAGTATATCCAGCAGGGAGTGTTGCGGAGCAAAGAGGAACGACAGGTATTTCGTCATGCACCACGATTTGCACCTGCGGGACAGAGCACACAAATGATTGTCGGTGCTACGGCAGATTCCGATCATGATATTCTCAGGTTATCTTCGGCTCTTTACAGTCGTCCCACGATGAAGCGTGTCTATTATTCCGGATATATTCACGTCAATAGTTATGATACACGTTTGCCGATGTTGAGGCAACCGCCGCTTGTTCGTGAAAACAGGCTTTATCAGGCTGACTGGTTACTGCGTTTCTATCAATTCAAAGTGGACGAAATCGTGGATGATTCATACCCGAACCTTGATTTGGAGATTGATCCGAAACTTGCATGGGCATTGCGCCATCCGGAACAATTTCCGGTAGATATAAATCGGGCGGATTATGAAATGTTATTGCGTGTACCCGGTATCGGGGTGAAATCTGCCAAACTGATCGTTGCTTCCCGCCATTTTTCCCGTTTAGGTTCTTATGATTTAAAGAAGATTGGGGTGGTGATGAAGAAGGCCCAGTATTTTATCACCTGTCGTGAATTAGCATCGCCTACGGTTAACGAACTTACTCCGTTGGCGATACGTACGCTTCTTATTCCCAAAGGGAGGAAGAAGATCGATAACGACCAGTTGGAACTGCCGTTTCAGGATTAAAAAGGGGAGGAGAGAATCATGCGGGTGTTTGTTTATGATTATACTTTCGAGGGGATGCTTACTGCTGTATTTGAGGCTTATTCCCGTCGTTCATTTCCGGATTTATTAATGCGGGAAGGAGATGTATTGCCCCTTTTTTGTGAGGAAACCTTTCAGGTTTATACAGATCAGGAGAAAGCAGACCGTGTATGGTCTGCCTTAGTAAAAAAACAGTCGACGATGGCACTTACAAGGCTTACCATGTGTTGGCTCTCCGAATTGCCGGATGTAGGTATGCTCTTATTTCGTTATATCCGTAAAACGATCGATGCTCCGGCTTCTATCGAACTGAATTTTGCCGATGAAGATGTATTGGCGTTAACCAAACTTTGGAAGAAAGTTGCCAATGAACAGACTCGTATTCTCCAGTTTCTCCGTTTTCAGAAAGCACAGGACGGTACTTATTTTGCAGCAATGGAACCACTTTATAATGTATTGCCATTGGCGGTAAATCATTTTAGTAACCGTTTTCGTGACCAGCGTTGGTTGATCTATGATTTGAAGCGCAGCTATGGTTATTATTATGATTTAAGGGATGTTACCGAAGTACGTTTTGAAGAGAAAGCAGAACATTTGGTTACAGGAATGTTGGATAAGTCTTTGATGGCGGAAGATGAAGAACTCTTTCAACGTATGTGGAAAACTTATTTCCAGTCTACTACTATACGGGAACGGTTGAATCCCAAGTTGCATCGGCAGAATATGCCGGTACGTTTCTGGAAATATATGACGGAAAAGCAATGATTTCGATACATTTTAGCATATTACGTAATTTGTAAAAAGTACCTTCACCTTATCACTATTTCCTCCTTTATGGTTGATTGTTAAATGGTTATGGTGAAGGTACTTTTTTAGTGAACTGCACCCCAAAATTTGTGTATCCTTTGTAAGAAATTCAGAAAACGTGGTTCGCGGATAACACTGATTAGGCTGATTATGACGGATTAATAATTTTAAAATCCGTCTTCATCTGCTCAATCCGTGTCACCCGCGAACCATCGGTCTTTCTTGACTATAAATTTGTAACTAAAAAAGTGCCTTCACTGTACTACCTTATATACCAGATACTTATCTTTAAGCAGTGAAGAGGTGAAGGCAGTTTCAACTAAAACTAAAAACGCTTAAAGGGGCGTTGCCGATCGCCTAAGGGAGCGTTAGCAATCGCTCAAGGGGGCATCGGCTAACGCTCCCTTAGGTGTAAGGCGATGCTCCCTTAGGCGATTGCTCCATTTTTATACAGGTATTAAAAACGTCCTTATGTTTATGAATAAAGGACCGTATGATTGAAGTCAAACGTACGGTCCTTTGTTTGCAAACTCCTATTGTTTGTAATCTCCTTAAAAGCATCTCTATTGCATGATCCAATCCGGGTTATGCGGACGAGTCTTTGCCGGGTTATAATTTATCGATTCTTGAGTAGGAATCTTTAGAATATAAGTTTTTCCACTTTTATTTTGCAAAGAAGTATCTCTCAACCAGGGATTGGAATCCTTTAGTTGGGCGTAATTTATTCCTTGTTCTTTTGCGAATGTTGTGAGGTCGGCAATCGGGGTGGTAACGGCCTTTTCTGTATAAATCATTGCGGGATAAAGATTCTCCCGACGAAGACGGAAACCATAGTGTGCCGGATGAGAGAAGACAAGTTTTGCGGCCATGATGCGGAATATATAGCGGGACGTTTCTTCATTGAGCCAAAGGTCTAGTGCGGTATCGGCTTGTTGCTGTTCCAATGAAGAGGAGATGCGGCGTTGTCCTGCATTATAAGATGCGGCAACGCTCATCCAGTCTCCGTATTTGGCGTAAGCCTGTTTTAAATATCGGCAGGCGGCTCTGGTAGCTTTCTCTATATGGTAGCGTTCGTCCACGTTGGCATTTACCTCCAACCCAAACTCTTTTCCGGTAGTGTCCATAAATTGCCACAGTCCGGCAGCACCGCGTGGAGAACGTGCCCGTGTATCCAAATTACTTTCGATGGTCATCAGGTACTTAAAATCATCGGGCACACCGTTTTCTTTTAGTATCGGCTCTACTATCGGGAAGTAACGATTGGCACGTTTTATCATCAGCAGGGTAGTAGAATGCATATAGGTGAAAGCAGTCAACTCCCTGTCGAGCCGTTCTCGGAGGTCATAACGTCTGACATCTATCTCTTTTCCGGCAAAGTTTATTTTGGTCGGGACTTCCGGTGAGAAGATATTATATGGAGTATTTGTCTGTTGCTGCGAAGTCGTTGTAGCTCCGCTTATCAGAAAAGGTATGGATATGGCAATAGCAATGACAACAACGGTGGTAAGTATATTATAACGGGATATTTTCATGATTGCTTTTTAAAATTCAGGAGCAAAGATAATATATCTATCTTCAAAATCCTTTTTTGAGGGATTTATTTGCTTACCTTTGCTTTTAGAAACAAAAGAGTATATGAAGCTATATAATAAGATGGAAGCGATAGAAAAGATGAATGTCCTTTCTGCCGGAGGCAAAGCATTTATCTTTATCATTGACTACTTGCAGGAACATGTTTATATAGAAGAACCGGGGGATATCTCTTCTTCGGAACTGCTCTACAATCTGAATGGATTTACGAATGAGGAGTCGGGATACGTTCGGCAAACTTGCCCGAAACAAGTGGAATGGGATGCTCGGCCGATGACTTTTCAGGAATATGAGCGTTCTTTCAGTCATGTACAAAAGAATATTTTAGCAGGGAATAGTTTCCTTGCCAATCTTACTTGTATGACTCCTGTTTGTACAAACCTGACTTTGGAAGATATTTACCGTTATTCCCGTGCTTTATATAAGGTATGGTTAAAAGACCGTTTCGTAGTCTTTTCTCCCGAGATATTCGTTCGCATACAAAATGGGCATATCAGTTCCTTTCCGATGAAAGGAACTATGGATGCTACTTTGCCTGATGCCGACCGCTTATTGATGGAAGATAAGAAAGAAGCGGCAGAGCATGCAACGATTGTAGACTTGATACGCAATGATTTAAGTATTGTTGCTGATCATGTCAGGGTTTCCCGTTATCGCTATATTGATACGTTGCAAACCAATCGCGGGCCGATTTTACAAACCAGCTCGGAGATAACAGGGAAGTTGCCGGAGGATTATCTGCAACGTTTGGGAGATATTGTTTTCAGTATGCTTCCGGCAGGCTCTATTACCGGTGCACCGAAAAAGAAGACAGTAGAGATAATCTCGGAGGCAGAAACCTATGAACGCGGCTTTTATACGGGAGTGACGGGATGTTTCGACGGGAAAAATC
Source organism: Bacteroides sp. OM05-12 (assembly GCF_003438995.1). Taxonomy (GTDB): domain Bacteria; phylum Bacteroidota; class Bacteroidia; order Bacteroidales; family Bacteroidaceae; genus Bacteroides. Next base: position 251,491 of record NZ_QSUN01000004.1, on the reverse strand, counting down.
TGGATAGCGCAGTTATGATTCGTTTTGTGGAACAGCGAAACGGTCGGCTTTATTTTAAAAGTGGAGGTGGCATTACCCATCAAAGTGATGTACACAGTGAATATGAAGAAATGAAACAGAAAGTATATGTGCCGATTTATTGAAACCATTCAAATCGGGAAAGGGATTGTACAGAACATTCATTATCATAATCAGCGAATGAACAATACCCGGAAAGAGATATTCGGTTTGACAGAACCGCTTGATTTACTGGATTATATAGACGTATTGCAGACAGGTGATTGTGTAAAGTGCCGTGTCATATATGGTGAAGAAATACAAGAAGTTACCTATGCGGCTTATACTATGCGCCCGGTTCATTCTCTTAGACTGGTTTACTCGGATTTGATTGAATACCAACATAAAAGTCTTGACAGGGAGGCTTTGAATGAACTCTTTTCCTTACGTGATACGCAAGATGATATACTTATTGTAAAAAACAACTTCTTGACCGATACTTCCATCGGTAATATAGCCTTAGAGAAAGCTGGAATTTGGTATACGCCTGCATCTCCTTTGTTAAAAGGAACCAAACGTGCCGCTTTATTGGACAAAGGCGTTTTACAGGAAAAAGAGATTACTGTTGATGAAATTTACTTATATTCCCATATGATGATCTTCAATGCAATGATTGATTTCGGCAGCCTGACTCTAGAGATAAATGTCGACACTATTCGTTAATATTTATTTATAAATGAACCTTTTGTGCGCGGTTTCCTTTATATTTGTTAGACATAACAAAAAAGAAAACCATGCAATACAAATTATTGGTACTTGATGTAGACGGTACTTTGTTAAATAATGAGAGAGAAGTAAGCAAACGCACACATTCGGCATTGATGAAAGTGCAGCAAATGGGAGTACGTATTGTGCTGGCTTCTGGACGACCGACTTATGGTGTGCTTCCTTTGGCTGAAAAATTGGAATTGAATCGCTACGGTGGTTATATTCTTTCTTATAACGGTGGACAGATATTTGATGCCAAAAGCGGTGAATTGCTTTTTGAAAAGAGAATCAATCCGGAGATGCTCCCTTATCTGGAGAAGAAAGCTCAAAAGAATGGATTTGCCCTTTTTACTTATCATGAGAATTTTATTCTTACGAATCAGCCTGAAAACAAGTATGTGCAACAAGAAGCGGCTTTAAACAATATGGAGGTACGCGCTACTGATATGTTTGCGATAGAAGTAGATTTCTCTCCTTGCAAATGTATGTTGGCAAGTGAGGATGAGATAGCTTTGGTAGGGTTGGAAGAACATTGGAAAAAACGTTTGGCAGGAGTCTTGGATGTATTCAGATCGGAACCTTATTTCTTGGAGGTAGTACCGCAATTTATTGATAAGGCAAATACTTTGGGAGTATTGCTTGCGAAATTAGATATTCAGCCGGAAGAAGTGATTGCTATCGGTGATGGTGTTTGCGATGTCAATATGATACAGCTTGCCGGATTAGGTATTGCTATGGGTAATGCACAAGACTCGGTACGTCGTTGTGCAGATGTTGTAACAGCCTCCAATGAAGAAGACGGTGTGGCGGTAGCGGTGGAAAAGGCAATCATATCCGAGATTCGAGCATCCGAAGTTCCTTTGGATAAACTGAATGAACAGGCACGTCATGCACTGATGGGAAACTTGGGAATACAATATACGTATGCTTCGGGAGACAGAGTGGAAGCCACTATGCCTGTGGACGAGCGTACCCGTCAACCATTCGGTATCCTGCATGGTGGAGCTACGCTTGCCTTGGCGGAAACGGTGGCCGGACTCGGTTCGATGATTCTCTGCAATCCGGATGAATTTGTCGTAGGTATGCAGGTAAGTGGCAACCATATGTCGTCTGCACACGAAGGAGACACAGTTCGTGCGGTTGCTACGGCTATCCATAAGGGACGTTCTTCTCATGTATGGAATGTAGATGTCTTTACTTCTACCGATAAACTGGTTTCGTCTATCCGTGTAGTCAATAGTGTAATGAAGAAACGGTAATAATTTTATTATATCAGGCGAACCGTATAACGTTAAAAAAGTCTATCTTTGCGCCCTGAATGTAAAAAACATACAGGATGAAGAAATATATCTTACTTTCAGTGGGCGTATTGATGGTCTTAGGCAGTTTTGCTCAAAATAAAAACTTTACTTATAAGTTTTACGGACAGATACGTACAGACCTTTATTATAACTCCCGTGCCAATGAGGAAACGGTAGATGGTCTGTTTTATATGTATCCGAAAGATATAAAGGAGGATGCGGATGGAAAAGACCTGAATGCTACGGCAAACGGTAGTTTTTATACGCTTTATACCCGTGCCGGATTGGATGTTACAGGCCCGATGTTGGGAAAGGCAAAGACTTCTGCCAAAATAGAAGTGGATTTCCGTGGTTCGGGAACGAGTTACTCCATGATACGTCTTCGTCATGCCTATTTGAGTTTGGACTGGAAGAAGTCCGGACTTTTGCTGGGACAGGCTTGGCATCCGTTGTATGGTGATGTAGCTCCTCAAATTCTGAACTTGGCAACCGGTGCACCTTTCCAACCCTTTAGCCGTGCACCGCAAATACGTTATCAATATAAAGTTTCTGATGTCCGGTTGACAGCGGCGGCTATTTGGCAATCGCAATATCTTTCTGCCGGACCTGTGGGAAAGAGTCAGAACTACATAAAGAATAGTTGTGTCCCGGAATTTTATGTAGGTGCGGATTATAAAAAGAATGGTTGGCTGATAGGTGCCGGAGTCGAACTATTGTCCTTAAAACCCCGTACGGAATCAGTTATGAAGGATGCAAACGGTAATGATAATACTTATAAAGTGGATGAACGTATTACGACACTGTCTTATGAGGTACATTTGAAGTATACCGATAAAGATTGGTTTGTAGCGGCAAAGAGTCTTTTAAGTTCTAATCTGACGCATACTTCCATGTTGGGTGGCTATGGAATAAAAGAGGTTGATCAACGTACGGGTGAACAGGAGTATACTCCGATTCGTAACTCCAGTACTTGGGTAAATGTCGTTTATGGGCAGAAATGGAAACCGGGAGTATTTCTTGGTTATATTAAAAATCTGGGAACAAAAGATGCTTTAGTGTCTAAATCATTGTATGGCACAGGTACGGATGTGGATCAAGTGGTGACAGGTGGAGCCGAACTGACTTATAATCTCCCGCATTGGAAGTTTGGTTTGGAATATACGTTATGTTCTGCATGGTACGGAGATTTGAATGTTTCTAATGGTAAGATTACGGACACTCATTCCGTACGTAATAACCGTGTTGTAGCTACTGCCATATTTATGTTTTAGCGGAGACGGGCAATTCATGCCGGATGGTAGTTTTAGTTTCTAAAACTCAACCGTCCAGCTTGTTTTTCCTTTACCTGACCATAATGGTCCTTTTTCTATCAGTCGGATTGCTTCGGCATCTGCTGCTTCGCAAAGACTTTGTTTTATGGTAATATTTTGAGGCTTCCCATCTTTCCCTATATTGAAAGTTACAATGACTTTCCCTTTTATGTCTTTACATTTATCGTCGGTAGGAAGTTGCAAGTTTTCTTTGATGTATTTTTTATAAGCCTTGATTCCGATTATAGGTTTAGGCTTACTTAGTGTGTCGGCGGTATTGACAGCTCCGGTAAATAATCTTTTGTTGATTTTGGAATATCCGGTTACTACCACTTCCGACAATTCCTGACGGTCAGGATTCATGGCAATCATCATTTCTTGAGCCGTATCGATAGGAGTTTCTACCGTTTCGAGTCCTATATAACTGATCTTTAACTTATCATTCTTTGATTGCGCTGTTAATTCAAAGTTGCCATCGCTATCCGTGACAGTACCTTCTAGTGGATCATTATTCAACGTAACGTTTGCGCCTATTACCGGTTCTCCATTCTCTCCCACGACTTTACCTCTGATTCTTGGCATTCCTGCCTGTGGGGCTACAGCTGCCATTGCTTCTTTCTGAACTTTTTGGGCGGATGCTGACGGCATTGCGTCTATGTCTGTCTGTATTTCCATTGCTTCTGCATCTGCTTGTGATATGGTTTCTATTTCATCTGTTGCAGTCTCCGGTAAAGTGGTTGGAGCGGAGGATTCTTCTTGAAGAAGCCTTGGTGACTTTTTGGGGGGCTTTACCGGAATACTTTTTACCGTATCTTTATTCTGGGCAATAGCTTCATTTCTTTTTGTAATAGGTTCCGGCTGTGTCACAGGAACGGTGACATTGACAGGTACATTGGTGGTATCTTTCTTTTCTGTATATATCTTCTCCGTAAAGCGATTACTTTCATATATAAAATAAAAACTGATACCGATACCTATCAATAGACTGGCGGCAATGCTGCTTATGACGGCATACGTACGTCTTTTACCGGATTTATGGGAAATCATTTTTCTTAGCTCGTCGATATGTACTTCGTGATTTCCTTCTACTGTATCATAACCATCTATCGCATCTGCTAGAAACGGGTCTTGCATCGATTCTCTTTCCAATCGGTGTGCCTCTTTTCCTTTACGTTTTCCCCTTATGTAGTCTATCAATTTCATAAGATATGTTTTTTGATACAGATTTTCAAATTACGTTTACCGTTTTGGATGTAACTTTTCACGTTATTCAATGTATATCCCGTTTGTTCTACAATATCAGCGTAAGACATTTCTTCCATGAAGAAACGGATAATGCTGATTCTTTGGTTTTCGGGCAGCTTCTCCAAACAATGATTTAAAGCGTTGATTTGTTCTTCACCTTTATCTTCCTCATCTAATAGATGCAGAATCTCATCGGATTCCACAAAGTTCACTGCGTAATCTATCGATATTTCTTTATTTTCCTTACGTAATATTTGCAGGCAATGATTCTTTGCTACTCTATATAGCCATGTTCTGAACACCCTTATCTCATAGTTATATACTTTGGGTAGCAGGTCTTCAAATAGTTGCATTACGGCATCCTGCGCTTTGGCTTCATCTTGCAGATATTTCAGGCAAACGCCGTAGAGTAACGGGATATAACGGTTATAAAGCTCTCCGAAATATTCTGTTTGACCGGATTGACAATACTGTTGCAACAACTTCTCATCCGGTAATTTCGATATGTTTTTCTTGAATAGCAGAACTTATTTTTTAGCAAAGTTAGAAAAAATATGCGTGCTTTTATGGAATCGTTATGGATTTTGCATCTATAGAGTAAAAGAATGATTTTATTAATCTAAAAACAGATAGAAGTATGAAAGAGAAATGTATGAGAGTATTATTGCTCATGTTATTAGTTACAATGTTTTCTGTGGAAGGTGTGTATGCTGCTGTTATTACGGTAAAAGGAACTGTTGCTTCTGCTGCCGATGCTATACCGTTGGTGGGGTGCAGTGTTGTTGTTAAAGGTACGAATACGGGAGTGGTAAGTGATAGGAATGGGAATTATTCTGTTCAGGTGGAAAAAGGAAAGACACTGGTATTTTCTTATATCGGATTTGTGACGAAAGAAGTAAAGGCAAATAAAACAATGATTAATGTGGCTTTGGAAGAGGAATGTATGCAATTGGACGAAGAGGTGGTAACCGGATATTCTGAGGTTAACAAAAGAATGTTTACCGGTGCTGTGGCTTGTTATGGGATGAGAATGCCAATGCCTGATGCGGAAGAATACAACCATGTATCGGAAAATCGTTTCCTGTCGGCGAAAGAGACTCCATTATCTACTTTCTCTGTTGATGTGGATGCTGCTTCTTATAGTAATATGCGTAGATTTATCAATCAAGGGCAATTACCTCCAAAAGATGCGATACGAACTGAAGAATTAGTGAATTATTTTTCTTATGATTATGCCAAACCGACAGGTGTAGATCCTGTAAGGATTACTACTGAAGTGGGAGTTTGCCCTTGGAATGAAAAACATCGTTTGGTTCGTATCGGACTAAAAGCTAAAGAAATCCCGACTGCAAATCTTCCTGAATCCAATCTGGTTTTTCTGATCGATGTTTCCGGTTCTATGTTTGGTCCTACACGTTTGGATTTAGTAAAATCGTCATTGAAGTTACTCGTAAATAATCTCCGGGAGAAAGATAAGGTAGCCATTGTCGTTTATGCAGGATCGGCAGGAGAGAAATTACCTTCTACATCGGGCAGTGATAAACAGAAAATCCGTGAAGCTTTAGACGAATTGCAGGCAGGTGGCTCTACGGCAGGCGGCGAGGGGATTCGTCTGGCTTATAAGATTGCGCGTAAGAATTTTATCAAAGGTGGCAATAATCGTGTTATTTTGTGTACGGACGGTGATTTTAATGTAGGTGTATCTTCTAAAGAGGGGTTGGAGTCTTTGATTGAAGAGGAACGTAAAAGTGGTGTTTTTCTAACGGTGTTGGGTTATGGCATGGGTAATTATAAAGATAACAAGATGCAGGCATTAGCAGAAAAAGGAAATGGGAACCATGCTTATATCGATAATATTCAGGAGGCTAATAAAGTATTGGTTAATGAATTTGGTGGAACAATCAGTACGGTTGCCAAAGATGTAAAGTTACAAATAGAGTTTAATCCGGCACAAGTGGAAGCGTATCGTTTGATTGGATATGAAAGCCGTTTACTGAATAAGGAAGATTTCAATGATGACGCTAAAGATGCAGGTGAAATGGGAGCCGGGCATGTCGTGACTGCTTTTTATGAGGTTGTACCTGTTGGAGTAAAAAGCGATTATGCCGGGAAAGTTGATGATTTGAAGTATCAGAAGGTGGACGATAAGAAACAGCGTGTTTATACGAATTCCGATGAATTGCTAACAGTGAAGTTACGCTATAAGCAGCCGGATAAGGATGTCAGCAAAAAAATAGAATTAGTAGTAAAGGATGATAAAAAGAATCAAGTTTCACCGGATTTTCATTTTGCTTCTGCTGTGGCTATGTACGGACAACTGTTGAGCGATTCGGATTTTAAAGCAGATGCTTCTTATGAAAAAGTGGTTGCATTGGCAAAAAAAGGTTTGAATAATGATGAAAGAGGATATCGGAGAGAGTTTATCCGATTAGTGGAAGCAGCATCCGGATTAACGGGGCGTGCAGAGGATTGATGGTTCTTTGCTATCTAATATTGCTTGGGCTCACCCGATAATTATTGGGGATAAGTAAAATCGGTTTTCAGCATACGGTCGATTGATGACAAACGTACGGTCCTTTATTTAAAAACTCCTATCGTTTGCCAACAATCGACCGTATGTTTGTCTACAAACGTCCTGATGTTTTTTTCAATCAACCTGATGTTTTTAAAAAACATCAAGGTGTTTATAAGTGAAATACAGCGTAAAAAACGAATTACCCTCAAATAACCTTCAATCTTTCAGTTTGCGAATTTAGGTTTGACTATCAGTGTGTTATCCTGAACCTTCTTTAGAAAAAAGGTTCAGCCGATAATGAATGATGAATATATCTGCTGAATGATTCCATCATTCAGGATAACTCATTCAGTATCAAGGCAAAATTGGCAAACTGAAGGATGAAACTTATAGGTAATTGTTGCTCTGAGAGTATATGTTGCTCTTTTGACATATCCTGATTGGTTTATAATTATTTAATTTCTTCCCACATACAGCGGCTCAAATCAACATAACCGTTCTTCTTGAAAACAACGTGTTCGCTTTCCAGTTTGCTGCGTTGTTCATGCCAGGTCGGGACTAGTCTCCCCTGACTGTTTACGACACGGTGACAAGGAAGATTCATTTCTTTTGGGGCGTGAGACATCGCTCTACCCACTTTCCGAGAATGTTGGGGCTTTCCCATTAAACGGGCTATCTGTCCGTATGTAATGACTTTCCCTACAGGGATTTCTTTGACAATACTATAGACTTCATTATCAAATTCATCCATATCATTTATCATTTCTTATCGGTAACACCTCCCATAACCATCTTGGAATCATCCGCCAGAAAAATACCAGAATGGAATAACGATAATCAATAACCGCAACACGTTTTTTTCTGTTGAGTGCATGTACAATATGTTTGGCTACCTTATCCGCTTTCATCAGCAGAGGATAATTACCGTCTTTCAATAGATCGGTAGAAACAAAACCGGGGCGTATATCTGTAAAACGGATATTAAGTTTCTCCATGTGGGAAAGTTGTGCCAGCGCATCTATGTATGTATTCTGAAAACGTTTGGTGGCTGAATAAGCCGGAGCAGATCCCAGACCTTTAGTTCCGGCGATGGAACTGATGACCGAAAGGTGTCCGCCGCCATGTTGCTTGAAATAATTGAAAGCGGTATCCACCATTCTTGTGAAACCTACCACATTGGTTTGTGCAGTGCGGATTTCAATGTCCGGTTTCAACTCTATGTTTTGGTTGCCAATACCGGAACTTAAGAGAAAAAGATCCATTCCACCTGTCTTTTCAATTAGTTTCAATAAATTGTCTGTTGCATCTTCTTGTGTGACGTCTATTGGCTGGATTTCGATTTTATCGGGAGCTATGGCCTGTAATTCTTTTAATGCATCCGTTCTTCTGCCTGCTATACCGATGCGGCAATCTGTTTTTAGATATATCATGGCAACTTCTTTGCCGATTCCTGAGGTAGCTCCAACGATAATAATTCGTTTCATATTCGGTATTGTAATGGATTAATGTACAAATGTAATCAAATCTTTACTTTCATACGATAAAAAAGGACGAACAAATGATCTTATCGGTTTGTTTTATAGAAAAACAAAATAGTATGAGCTTTAATATAGCTAAAAGCGACAAAAAACGCGTTATTATTGTTGGGGGAGGCTTTGGAGGACTAAAACTTGCCAATAAACTGAAAAAGTACGATTTTCAGGTTGTCCTGGTTGACAAAAATAACTATCATCAGTTTCAACCTCTGATTTATCAGATAGCTTCATCCGGTATGGAACCCACTTCTATCTCTTTTCCATTCAGGAATATTTTCCGAAAGCGGAAGGACTTTTATTATCGTATGGCAGAAGTAAGAGCTGTTTTCCCGGAGAAGAATATGATACAGACATCTATCGGTAAGGCTACCTATGATTATTTAGTGCTTGCCGCGGGAACAACTACTAATTTTTTCGGCAATAAGCATATTGAAGAAGTTGCTATGCCGATGAAGAATGTGTCGGAAGCAATGGGATTGCGTAATGCATTATTGTCGAATTTGGAACGTTCCATTACGAGTTCCAATGAGCAGGAACGTCAGGAGCTACTTAATATTGTTATTGTAGGTGGTGGTGCTACAGGAGTAGAGATTGCCGGAGCATTATCTGAAATGAAAAGGTTTGTTTTACCCAATGACTATCCTGATATGCCGGCAGATTTACTGCATATTCATTTGATAGAGGCTAGCAATCACCTGCTGGCTGCCATGTCACCGGAAGCTTCCGAACATGCGGAGAAATTTTTGGCAGATATGGGAGTCAATGTCATGCTGAATAAGCGTGTCATGGATTATAAAGATCACAAAGTGATATTAGAAGATGGACACGAGATTCCCACTCGTAGTTTTATATGGGTAAGTGGAGTCACTGCCGTACCTATCGGTAATATGGACTCGGAACGGATAGGTAGAGGAGGGCGTATAAAAGTGGATGAATTCAATCGAGTAATTGGTTTGGGAAATGTTTTTGTGATTGGTGATCAATGTATCCAGACTTCTGATGTAAATTATCCTAATGGGCATCCACAATTGGCGCAAGTGGCGATACAACAAGGTGAATTACTTGCAAAGAATCTAAGAAATATAGAAAAAGGTGGGCGATTGCAACCTTTTCATTATCGTAATTTAGGTGCAATGGCTACAATCGGAAGAAATCGTGCAGTAGCGGATTTTAAACATTTAAAGATGCAAGGTTGGCTGGCTTGGATCATGTGGCTGGTGGTACATCTTCGTTCTATCTTGGGAGTGCGTAATAAGATCGTAGTTCTGCTTAACTGGGTATGGAACTATTTTACTTATGATCAATCTATGCGTATGATTGTATATGCCCGTAAAGCAAAGGAAATCCGTGAACGTGAAGTCATGGAAGCAAAGACACATTTAGGCGATGATATGCTGTCTTCTACCGGGAAGTTGAAGGCTTAATAATAGAATCTGGGTGTTGCTTCATTGCTGCGGAAAGATGATAGAAGTACCACAACTTGATTTGCATCAATAAACGCTATGGCAGAATTTATTTTGTTTGCGAACACATAAATTGTGTGCAGAAGATTTGCGTATCTTTGCACGAAATTTTGTAGGTATAAGTTTATGGCAACTTCCAAAGAAATGACGGCAGGCCCGGCGCTGCCACTCATATTTAATTTCACGCTACCGTTGTTGCTCGGCAATTTGCTTCAACAGACATATTCTCTTGTCGATGCTGCTATCGTTGGCAAATTCTTAGGAATAAATTCACTCGCTTCCGTTGGTGCAAGTAGTTCCGTTATATTTCTTATTTTGGGATTCTGCAATGGATGTAGTTGTGGTTTCGGTATTCCTGTTGCCCAGAAGTTCGGAGCACGGGATTACAGTACGATGAGACGGTATGTTTCAGTTAGTTTACAACTATCCGTTGTCTTATCAGTTATTATTGCCATCATAACAAGCCTCTATTGTGCAGATATTCTGCGTCTGATTCGTACGCCGGAAAATATATTCGATGATGCTTATGCCTATTTATTGGTGACGTTTATCGGGGTACCTTGTACATTCCTGTATAATCTTTTATCAAGTGTTATCCGGGCATTGGGAGATAGTAAGACTCCGTTTTGGTTCTTGCTGTTTTCAACCATTCTGAATATACTGCTTGACTTTTTCTGTATATTGGTCTTGGATTGGGGAGTCTTGGGAGCATCCGTCGCAACTGTCTTTTCACAGGGAGTTTCTGCCTTATTATGTTACTTATATATGTATCGTCGCTTTCAAATCTTGAAAAGTACGCCAAACGAGCGTAAGTTTCAGCCCAAACTGGCAAAAACGCTTATGTATATAGGTGTACCGATGGGGCTTCAATTTTCTATTACCGCTATCGGTAGCATTATGCTCCAAAGTGCCAATAATGCGCTTGGTACGGCCTGTGTGGCAGCTTTCACTTCTGCTATACGTATAAAGATGTTCTTTATTTGTCCGTTTGAAAGTCTGGGTATTGCCATGGCTACTTATAGCGGACAAAATTATGGCGCAGGTAAGCCGGAACGTATCTGGACGGGCATAAAGGTCAGTTCATTGATGATGATTATCTATGCAGCTTTCACTTTCGTGGTTTTGATACTGGGATCAAGATTCTTAGCTCTACTTTTTGTGGATGCTTCGGAAATAGAAATCCTGAAAAACACAGAATTGTATCTTCATGTTTCGTGTTATTTCTTTCCTACTTTAGGATTGCTTTGTATTCTGCGTTATACCATTCAGGGAGCAGGGTACACGAATCTTGCCATGCTTTCCGGCGTTTCTGAGATGATAGCCCGCACATTGGTAAGTCTTTATGCCGTACCGGTATGGGGATTCATAGCTGTCTGTTTTGGTGACCCATCTGCGTGGATTGCAGCTGATTTATTCCTGATACCTGCATTTATATATGTGTATCGCAGGTTGAAAAAGATGGTTGCTCTTTCGTAAAAGAAGTCATAAAACGAAATGCAGTGAGAAGTCCATTAATCATGTATCTGCTATTAACGGATTCTTCACTGCAATATATATTTTTCTAATCTTAATATCTCTGTCTATTGTACCGGATAAATCGGATTTCCACTTTCATCGACTTCTGTCCACTCCTTTATACTGACATTCGGAAACGAAACGGAGTTCTCATTTATTACGGCTTTAAACAGGTAAGAATTTCCGGCTTTCAGTTCTCCATCCGGCAATGAAACCTCGGCAACATAAGTGCGTGCAGTACTTTCATTATTAACTAATAGTTCGAGTATCAAGGTCATTGGTTTTGTATTTCTTACGGGTAACATGATGTATTGCAGGGAGTAATCTTTGATTCCCATTGTGACCGCTTTTCCATATTCCATTTCCGGCGTAATAACACCAGTGGATAGATTCATTGTGGCTCCCGGTTGCGGAGGAGTGATTGTACCTGATATAACTTTATTCAGTGTTATATTGGTACCTTCTGTAATAGCGAATACTACCTGTGTAGCAACGTGTTGATAGACAATTGGTATGTTGACCTGCGAACGGGTGATATCTTGATGGGTGGCATCCCACCATAAATAGTCGATACCGTTTGATAAAGGTTCCGATATGCCTTTATTAAAAGTCGGTACAGATGTGCTGGCATTACATGACACTGCGTAAAAACTATAAATATTATTGTTCAGATACATTTTATATCCTTGAATGCCGGTTAGTACTCCCGGTGAGGAGGTGACATAATTTCCTTCTGCTATTGGAGTGGTATCCGTACTATTACTTGTGTTGGCGAGGTAAGCACAAAGCCAACTTTGCATTCCTTTTGCCATTGGTGACATGGCACGCGTTACATGACGATTTTCGACAGATGCATTAAAAGTTACCAATACATCATCTTTTGTGTTACTGCCGTTGTTTGAACTACCATTGTTACTATTACCATTGTTTTCTTGTCCGTCTTCTCCCAAATCTACGATCAGATAATTTTTAGAGCAGGCTCCAAGAAACAGTACAATTAAAGATAGAACGAAGAAATGCTTAGTTAATCGAAAATTCATATCCATGATTCATTGAGTTTTTAGTTATTACCTTTCTATATACATTTAAAAAAGGATTTGGTTCATGGATAGGAATAAAAAGAGGATTCAGATGGCAGTCGTAACTGGATACACAAATCTGAATGTGGAGGAGTAGGAAGAAGCGAAAGAGAGTTTAAGGTAATTGTTTTTTCAGGTAAATCATATCAACTAATTGTTTTCCGTCTTCAAACATGGGATGGTCATAATGGTCTGTAAAGAAATTCTTGATGCGATGAGAATAAGTAAATCCGCATTGTCCGTAAAAAGTAAGAGTGAGAGGACTTTCTCCTGTCCCGACAAGCATGGTATGGCATTGTTCACGATAATGCTCGAACAGATATTCAATCAGTGCTTTTCCATATCCTTGTTTCTGATATTGCGGATAAGTAGCGATACTTTTAATTTCGTATATCCCGTTTCCCTCATTTGTGACAACGCAGATAGATTTTAAATCACCGTCGTAAAGAGCAAACATATCTCCTCGTTCCAAATAGCGGTCTACCATTGATTCCTGTTCATCCGCGAGTAATAATAGTTCGAGATATTGCTTTTTATTCCGGGTAACTTCTTTGACTTGTAGCATGAGATTTTATTTTAAAGTTTTGCGCATGACAAAGTTTGTCATTTCTACCTGATTTACAATTACGGTTTGCTTTTTCTCCGTAATAAATCCTTGCTTTTTAAAGAATGGGTAGGCAGTGAGGCTTACTTCAGAGAAGATAGATGTAGCTTGATGTTTTCGGGAAAACTCTTCTGCTGTTTGTAATAATAATGAGGCGAGGCCTTTATTCTGAAATTCCGGAGTTATAAACATACTATGCAAATAACCTTTAGTGTTGATAGAAGTGAAGCCCACAATGTGGAAAGAAGATGTTTCTTCCACTATAATGAACTGTAATTCACTTTGAAGTAATTCGAGCCAACGTTCGGGGGTAGCTTTACCAATCCACGCTTCTATCTGCCGGGATGTATAATCTTGGTAGCAAGTATTTCGTATACTCGTTTCGAATACATTATAAAGACGATCTATATCTTCAATCAGGGCATTTCTTAATCTGAATGGTTTAAGCCGAAGGTGCAGAATAGGATAGGGCTTACCCTGAGCATCAAACGCATCCCGACCGATTGTTTCAAATCCTCTGTTTAGGTAAAAGCGGAGTGCTTTTTCATTTTGCTCATTCACATCGACTTTGCGGATACCTTTTTGATGAATGGCATATTCAATAAGCTCTTTTCCATATCCTTTGGCCTGTTCGCTAGGATGAGTAAAAAGCATTTCAATATTATCATGACTTAATCCCATAAATGCGACGATCTTTTCTGTGTGGGGATTCCGGATGATATATAGTTCCACTGCTTTAAAATATTCATTCCGTATCAATGGTTTATAAAACAGAATATCTTCCTTTGTAAGGAAGTGATGAGTGCTGCGTACGGAAGTCTCCCATAAAGAGAGCAACTCGTCAAAATCAGAGGATGCAGGTTGGGTAATCATTTATTCTTAGTAATCAATATTGTGTCATAACTTTTGGCATGTGGGACAGAAATATACCGAGCCTCCCATATAAGCATCCTTGTGTATCTTGTCATTACAGTGAGGACAGGACATTCCGTATGTATTCTTTGATAGAATGGTCTTATATTTTCCCTTATTCCCGAAAAAATCGCTTTCGGTGTCTCTTCCCCCACCATCGGTCATTGCTTGCAGAGTGTTTTTTAAAGCTTGGAATAGATTTGATTTCTCTCTATCGCTCAATGAGAATATTTTTCGTTTCGGATGAATACCGGCGTTGAAGAGAATATCTTGTAACACTCCATTTCCTACTCCCGGAATGCGTTGTTCGGAAGCCAAAAGTGCTTTGGCAGAGATGTCTTTTTTTTCTTTCGAGATGAGTTCCTCGAAATAGGCTTGGTTAAATTCCTCACATAGCGGAGAGATACTTTCAAGACTTTGTGTACGGTATTTGTTATCAAAAGAGTCCTTGAATACATATATTCCGCCATACATTCTGGTTGTGAAACTTATAAAGGTATCATTGTCGAATGTTATCAAAAGCTGATATTTATCGGGAATTTCGGTATTTGGGCCGGCGTACTTCATATTGATGCCGTCGAAAATGCTTAAAAAGGTATTATCACTTAAACGTATATCAACGAAAATACCTTTTCCTTCTGCTGATTTTATCTGTTTTCCTACCAATAGATCCCGAAACAAGTTAGGATCACTGTTGAAAAAGGTAAATTTATGCAGATGCGTAGGTCCTAACACTTCTGTTATAGTCAGGTTGACAAGTGTATCTTGTACTTGTTTGCCGATAGTTATTGCTTCTGGTAATTCAATCATTGATTCGGGATGTTTTGATGACTTTTCAAATATATGGATAAAATAGGGATTATCAAAAAAATAGGAATGAATACTGTATTTACAAGGTTTATTGTCTCTTTTATCTACATACGGTCGATTGTTTGCAAACGATAGGAGTTTGTAATCAGAGGACCGTACGTTTGGCTTCAATCGTACGGTCCTTTATTTATAAACATAAGGACGTTTTTAATACCTGTATAAAAATGGAGCAATCGCCTAAGGGAGCATCGCCTTACACCTAAGGGAGCGTTAGCCGATGCCCCCTTGAGCGATTGCTAACGCTCCCTTAGGCGATCGGCAACGCCCCTTTAAGCGTTTTTAGTTTTAGTTGAAACTGCTTTCACCTCTTCACTGTTTAAAGATAAGTATCTGGTATATAAGATAGTACAGTGAAGGTGCTTTTTGTATGAACTGCATCCCAAAAGTTGGATTAATTATCTTGTGTATCGTCCTGGCTTTGGATGACTTATGAAAAATGAAAAGCCCGAAATCATTATAATTTCGAGCTTCTCAAATCCTGAAAACAATCTACCTTATACAAACTTAATCCCAAAATGTATCTTTTCTGCCTTTCGAGTTAGCCGGTCCACCACTGTGCTTTCCATCATTAATGTCTATAGAGTTAGGACTTGATGCCATTATCGAATTTTCTACTGAAATATTGATAATCTCTATTTCCGGTTTCATATATTTATTTTTCATGGCTTATTATTTATTTTAAAGTGATTACTTGATAACAACTTTTTGATTATTAATCAGATAAATGCCTTTGGCAATTCCTGTAATCGTATTTTCTCCGATAGCTAATTCTGCGACCTTGATAATGCGTCCGTCTATTGAATATACATTGATTGATTGTGCATTATCTGCCTGGATATAAATTACGTCATTTACAGCGTAGATCTTTAATTTATCTGTTGCTTGCCCATTTAATTCTGTTGTACCGCCATTATCATTATGTGTTACCGTTAATTTGCGAATTGTATTGTCTTCTGTTGATAAGTAGGCGCGGAAAGCTGTGATATATGAGTTTTCGGCACCTTTTGCAAATTCGGACCCGTCGGATTGTAATAAATAGTAGGCAGTAACATTGTCTGTATATCTGAAATTCCCGTTCAAAGTATAACCTTCAGAGGTAGGGGAACTAGCAATTGTTGTTTCAGGAACAGAGGAACCTTTAAAAGTAATAGTTCCCGTTTCCTGTGTAAGTTTTACGATATATGGGACATTTGCTTCCAGTTCATTAGTGTTGATCGTTATGAAATTAAGACTGGCTTTATCTCCTTCGACGGTTACTTTATCAAAAGCCTCAAATTCCAGCCCGTCGAGTTCATTGTGATTTATCGGAGTAAACGGCAAGCAAATAGAGGCAAACTTCCCAACAGCTGTATTACTGAAATCGCGTGAATAAGAAATATTTCCTGTAAACTCATGCGTATTATTGAAGCTGTTATTTCTAATATCATTACTTGTTTCGGAGAGTATGATGTTGTCACTTGTGTAAGTAGTTCCATCTTTGATGATAATATTTTGTCCTTCGTTGCCTGTGACACCCTCATTCACATAAATCAGACAATTTGGGTTTAAGTTGGCGATGACCGGAACTTGTGTGAGTTCGGCAACATCTGTCAAATCAATTGTAGTAAGCTCGGCAGCATTTGCCTGAACAAATTCATTGAAAACAGATTCATCCCATTTTCCAGAGAATATAGCGTCAATATTGTCTCCAATATTTTCTAGCGTACCAAGTTCTTTATATGTCGCTGTAATTTCTACATCACTTGCCGGCATAATAAATGTTGTGGTAGGATTGGTTGCATCAGCGAAAACAACACCTTCGGTTGTGGTTGTCCATTTGTCGAATTTCATTCCGGCCGGAATTTGAGCTTCAATAGTTACTACATCATTTGTGAAAGAAATATCAGAAGCGATGGACGATTGAACAGAAGCAGCTGTTGCTGTAATATTATAGAATGCAATGAAATTTTCAGCGGGAAATGCTTTATATCCTTCTGCGATTCCGTTTACCCAATTTGATGTTTTATATGCATTTAAAGAGTTTGCCGGAACATAAATTTGAGTATTGACTTTATTATCTCTCCAACCTACACCATTAAAAGTTACTTTTCCGATTGTCGGTACGTTTTCTGCACGACATATGAGAATATCCAAATTGCTGTTGCCTGTGAAGCCTTCATTCTGTATATCTTCGATTGATGCCGGAAGATCTACTATTTCTAATTTTGCATTTTTGAAACATAATCCTCCAATTGTACTAAGATTATTTCCTTTAAAGATGGCTGTGGTTATAGATGTGTTTTCAAAAGAATTGCCCTTCAATGTTTTTAATGAGGCTGGAAATTCTACAGATTCCAATGATGTTAAACCTTTAAAAACAGAACTACCAATTTCTATTACTCCTTCTGTGAAGATTACGCTTTTAAGTGTCGTTGCCTGTGCAAGGCTAAGAGCTACAGTATTTATTAAATTGCCATCAATGATCAACTTTTCTTTTCCAAATTTAGGGGGACATAATACGAATGTTTTCGTCTCTTTTTCGTATAGTATTCCATCAACAGAACCCCATGTGGGATTTCCGTCTTCTACATAAATTGCCTCAAGATTGTTGGAACCCGGTGCAATTAAGTTATAACGACCAGCAGTTTGTAGTGCTGTTGTTTGAGAAGATAGGGTTAATCTCTTTAAATATTGGTTATCCGCAAATGCACTATTCATTATTTTCAGATTGTCAGTTGATTTTTCCGGATTTGGAATTGTATATTCTTCATTCATTTTTCCGCAAGGATATAGCTGTAATTCAGTTCCCCAATAATTGAAAACGACTCCATCTATTATTTTTATCCCGTTTTGGTTGCTTGTATTCTTTGATGTAAAACCGATGATACCCTGAGTGTTAGCAAAACGGCTATTAGCTACATTACCATTGTTTAATGAGGCTGGAAGTTCAATAATACCTTCTAAAGAACAATTAGAAAAAGCACCTCCGCCAATATTTACTAATTGTGCAGGTAACTTAATCGTTTTAATTGTTTTGTTTCCATTAAAGGCATTAGCCGGAATGGTCGTATTGGAAAGTTTCTCAATATTTAGTTCTTCAAGTTTGGACATTTGATTTATTATGGCAAAATCACTGTCATTTAATGGAGCTCCATCAGATATAATTGTGAGTCTTGTTATACTTTGTAATGTTTCAGAATCAAACCAGTCTGAAATGTTCTGTTTCTCTGTTGTTAAAGTTACGACTTCGCCTATCTCAACGTAGAAATTAGCCTTTATGTTTACTTCGTTATTAGGCATAACAAATGTTGTTGTGTTATTATTAGTAGTAAACGTGACATCCTCTGATTCCCAATTTAGAAAATCACCATTATTTGCTGTAATCGTTATTATCGAACCGACCATTGCTTCTGTAACCTTTGTCCCATTTATAGATGCTTCACCTCCCTCTATGTTAATAGCCTTTGGAGTATCTTCGTTGTAGATAGCTGTTATAACAATATCTTTTTGAGGCATAGTAAATACTGTTGTAGGGCTATTGATGTCTGTAAAGGTTACTTCAGGTACAGATTTCCATTCTTTGAAAGTTTTATTGAGGATTGTTTCCGCTTTTACAGTTACACTAGATCCTGGGATAGCGACATTTCCTTGTTGACTGCTGGCACCATTTACGAGTGTAATATTTTGGTATGCAACAAACTGTTCCGGAGTAAAATAAGGAGAGAATATTTCACTGGCTTTATAGGCTTCAAGATAGTCGGTTGGGACTCCAATCTTTATATCTGTATTAGGAGTAAAAGCATCTTTTCCTATTTGGCTTGGAATATTTCCCTTAAAAATGATTTGTTTTAGATTTGTACAACCATTGAATGTGCTGATCTCAATGTTGTTAACTTTATCTATGTAGGTATCTAGAGTTGTAGGCAGAATTATAACTTCTAGATTTTTTGTGTTTTGAAAAGCATATCTGCCAATTGATCTTACGCCTTCCGGTATAATTAGTATTCCGGAAATTGAGCTATTTAAAAGAGCATTTCTATCAATAGATTCTAATAAATTAGGTAAGATTAATTGGGAAATCGTGGTATTATTGGCTAATCTTCCAGGGAAAATATTATTTTTTTTATTGTTTGCTGATTCTACTAGTGCCTCTGATAAATCTAAATATGTGAGACTACTCATTGTATTTAAAAAACTAAAATCATCAGGCCCAAGATAGATAGAATTCTCGCATTTGATTTTTAAATTAGTAATATTTGCTATCTCTTCATCATTATATGTTTGCAACAATGCTTTTTTAATACTTTGAAATTCAGAGTCTCTCTCTGTAATAGTTATTGTGACTTGTTGGGCCGTTATGTAGCCTCCACAAAATAAGAGTATAAATACTCCTATGTAATGTTTTAAAAGTGAAGATAAGTTTTTCATAATGTAGAAATTTTAAAGTTATAGTTATATGTTACTTCGTATTGTCAATTTGCGGTTGCAATATTCTGAAAGCAAAAATAGATGTTATAAAGCCAAACAGTAGGAAGAAAATAGATATAAAGTTGAGACAAAGTGCAGACAAAGTTGGATTAAAAGACTTAATTATGTATGTAACTGTCTGTAAACCAGTTGTAACTAGTTGATGGTGTTGGTGTATATCCGGCATTTCACTCTTTTAAATACTATATTTTATATGTACCTTTGGTTATGACAAACAAAGAATAATATTATGATTTTACATCGGAAAATAGTTTTATTGATAGGATTTTTGTTATATGCTTATTCACTTTTAGCAAAAGATCATATCCTGACTTTAGGAAATCCGGAAGGGAAATATTTGTCTATGGATTTGCTTGGAGGTGCTTTTATTGATTTTCGATTGTCCAAGCAATCGGATAATCCCTACTCTTGGTATCTTCCGACTAATGAAATGCCGGAGAATAATAGGCAAGGTGCACGTTTCCAAGGACATTTTATGTGTTTGGGTAGATGGGGAGCACCTACAAATGGAGAAATGAAGGCACATATTCCTCATAATGGCGAAGCTGGGAATAAGTTGTGGAAATTAATTTTATCGAAAGGAGATTCAGTATTGATTATCCGTTCCAATGCATCTTTGGATGGAATAAAGGTAGAGCGGAAAGTTCAATTTGATAAAGAAAATGCTGTTTTTAAAGTGACGGATAACGTTGAAAGTACGTTTACGGTAGGTAGGTTATTTAATATTGTACAACATGCTACTCTTGGTTCTCCTTTCTTGGCAGTATCTACTATCATTGATAGTAATGCATCTCAAGGTTTTATGCAACACTTATCGTATCCTGATCCTCATAAATATGAATATAAATGGCCTACGGCCATAATTGATACATTAGGCAGCAGGATTGATTTAACAAGAACAGATACACGGCAAAGTTATGTGTCGACACACCTATTTAATGATAGTATCGGTTGGGTTACGGCTGCAAATCCACAGAATGGTTTACTTATAGGTTATATTTGGCAGACAAAAGAATATCCTTGGCTTAATCTTTGGCATGAAATGAAGAACGGTAAACCGTGGGCTAAAGGACTGGAGTTTGGGACAACAGGAATAGGTCTTTCTTACCAGGATTTGTTGGCTTATGATACAAGGTTTCATGGAGTCAACTCTTTCATTTATTTAGATGCATTGGAACATTTTGAGAAGACTTTTATTTGTTTTCAAGTTCACATTCCTCATGATTTTATTGGAATATCCCGAATAAAAATGGAACAAGGAAGGATTATATTAATAGAAAAGGATTCTAATCGTAAGATAACTGTTAGTCATCATTATAATTTGAAATAGTAATTATGGAAAGAAAGATTCTCTCATTTTTGATTATAGGCTTCATTTGCCTGGATATATTTTCGCAAGATTTGATTCATTCACAGGAGAATTCTCTTATGCCGGTAGGTGCATACTATTATCCTGAACATTGGTCTGAGAAACAATGGGAACGGGATATAAAGAGAATAGCAGAATTGGGGTTTGGCTTTACTCATTTTGCCGAATTTGCTTGGTCTCGTTTAGAACCGAAAGAGGGACAATTTGATTTCACATGGTTGGATAGATGTGTTGCATTAGCCGATAAGTATAGTTTAAAGGTAATCATGTGTACGCCTTCACCAACCCCTCCGGCATGGTTGACAGAAAAGCATCCGGAAATCTTGATAGTTACGGAAGATGGATTTCAAGTGAAACATGGTATGCGTTTAAATGTAAATGGTATGAATCCTATTTATCAGTATTATGTAAAACGTATCATAGAGAAAATGGCGGAACACTATGGGAGTTCTTCTGTTATTTGTGGATGGCAACTTGATAATGAACCGCATTATGAGGGCCTTTATGACTATTCTCCGTTTGTAAAAGGACAATTTCAAAGATGGTTGAAAAATAAATATACTACTATTGAGAATTTGAATAAAGCATGGGGAGCAGCTTTTTGGAGCTATGAGTTTAATGATTTTGAACAGATAGACTTACCAAATCCTAAAGAACATAACAACAATCCACACGCAAAGATTGACTTTAAGAGATATTCGGCTGATGCGATTGCTGCTGCACTTCGTTTTCAGTCTGAAGTGTTGAGAAATAAAATATCATCCAAACAGTGGATTACAACTAACTTTGCGTACTATAAGTTTTTACCTTCTGTCGATTTGTTTAGAAGTCGTCAAGATTTGGATTTTGCTTCACATACAATGTATTTGTTAAGTACAAGTTTAGATTATCCAAAAGGAAATTTGGCAAATCGTTTAGGAAGTGGCATGGAACTATCTTTTTCAAGTGAATTAGCTCGCTCGATAAAAGGATATACAGGTATTATGGAATTGCAACCGGGACAAATTGATTGGGGAGCTTGGAACTCGCAACCATTGCCCGGTGCTGTGAGGATGTGGATATGGCATAGTTTTGGATTAGGGGATAAGTTTGTATGTACCTATCGCTTTCGTCAACCATTATTCGGCGCAGAGCAATTTCATAAGGGAATAATGGAACCGGATGGCGTAACTCTTTCTCCCGGAGGAGAAGAATTCGTTACGGCAATTAAGGAGATTAAGAAATTATCTCTCGAAGCGGAGAGGAAGAGCGAAATTCCAATAGAGTTACAGTCGCGTTCTACAGCTTTTTTATGGAAACAAGATAATTTAATGTCTTTAGAAACCGTTAAATTGACACAGCAATGGGATACTTGGGAACATTATTACACATACTATCAGAAATTGAAAACGATGGGTGTCCCTATTACTTTCATCCAGGAATCTGATAACTTTGATGTGATAAAATATCCATTTATGATTGCTCCCGCCTATGAGATGGTAGATAATGAGTTGATTTTGAAATGGAAAAAGTATGTAGAAGATGGCGGGCATTTGATATTAACTACTCGTAGCGGTATGAAAGATAATAATTCACATCTTTGGGAGGCTCTTTTGCAGCAACCTATATGGGAATTAATTGGAGCTAAAGTTGATTGTTTTGATCAATTATCTCCGGACGAAGAAGCTAATGTCTTTTTTGATGGTGGAGATTATACTTGGAATGTTTGGGGAGATCAACTTTCTCCCTTTCCGGGAACTAAAATTTGGGGTGTTTATTCAGATCAATATTATAAAGGTAAACCTTGTATTATTAAAAAAAGCTTGGGAAAGGGGGCTGTATATTATATAGGAGTAATTTCTAAGAATAAAGATTTGGAGAAACGGATACTTCGAAAGATTTATCAAGAGAATAATGCAATTATTTTAGATTTACCGGATTACTTCTTTGTTGAATATAGGGATGGCTATTGGGTTGCGGTCAATTATACATCGGAAGCAGTAAATGCACCCATTAAAGATAGGGATATAATTGTCTTAGGTACAAAACTAGTTCCTCCAGGGGGTGTTGTTGTGTGGAAATAAGTTATGGAAGTCTGAGTACGTAAGGACAGCAAGTCTTTAAGTACTCAGTGATTTATTATTCAGATTTTCTAAAATATTTCTCGTAAACAAGTTCATTCTTATCATTTCTTACCTTTACATAATCTACTGCTCCGCATCCTTTGAAACGTAATGTTAATTCATTTGCTGACCCTAGGCTCTGATTATAATTCATTTGATTTACGACCTTATCATCCAAATAGAAATTTGTGTTTTTATCTTTTACTTCAATTTTCATAACATGCCATTGCTCTGGGTTGAAGTTAAGACGGCTAAGATCATGTTGATCTCCCATAATTGTATTTTCACTGCTAATGAATTTGAGGTACGAGTAACAATTTTCGTTTAGAGCAAATCCGTGTAGACCGGTATCGGAAAATATATACATCATGATGTCGTTGCAAGGAACTCCGTTATCTTCTGTTGTAGAATTACGAACCCGTGCTTCGAAAATGAAGTTATCCCCATCTATAATACTATCTTGATAATAAGTATAGCTGACGAAGAGTTTATCTGTAATAGCATCTTTAGGTATTTCTTTTAAAGGCAGGGTAAGATAATTATTATCTGTATTAGTGCAATTAAAAGGTAGGGAGAGATAGTAGTCACTTCTTTCTTCTTTCAAGTAAACAGACCAACCTGGTGTACGTGACTCTACTTCAACGCTATTTATTACTTTTCCTTTATAAATTAATTGGCATAGCCCTTTACCGGGGTAAATGAAAGAAGCGTATATTTCCTGTTTATCTTTTGATAATTTACGTTTGGAACGGTCACCATTGGCTTCAATACACATTATATACATACTGTCTATCAATTGTTCGGGAATGTTGTATTCTATTTTGGTTGTGAATGGTGATGCGCCTTTGGTCGTTACAGATTTAAAAATAATTGAAGACAATAATTTATCTTCATACTTCTGCTTAAAAGTGTTCCAATAACTGTAAGTGAAGAAAAGAATAACTCCTAGAATTACTAAAATGACACTGATTTTAGAATATTTCTTGGCTGGAAAATGTTTTAATGGAGATACCTTTGGAGTCGTTTCTTCTTTTTTATCATCTGTGTTCTCATTAATTAAAGTTGTATTATCTTCATGCTCTTCTTTTTTTGCAATGCTTGAATTGTCATTAGTGGGTGCCTGTGTCTTTTTGATAATAAATTCTGCATAACTTGCATAGCCGAGAAACATACATAAAGCATTGTAAGTTGCAACTTGTGGGTTGGAAGTCTTTTGTTGAAAGAAACGTTTTAATGTGTTAGCATTGATTCGCATATTTGATGCCTCATAGATTAAATCTTCAAGCATCTTAAATTCCGTTAGTCCCCATGAATCAGAGTTTCCCCATGATTGCAAACGGATATTATATTCTTCAATAATGTTTTTTGTATAATCTTTTTTAGAAGTCGTCATTTCTTAATTATATATTTAAAAAAGATTCAAATCCGTACATTAAAAAATCTTTTTAATATGAATGTCTTTAATACATGTTCACAAATATACCGGATTTATTTGAGAAGGCAAATAATCATAATCTTTTTTTCTAGTGAGCATATCTTTTTTATAGTTTACTTTAGATTTAACCTTTTTTCTATCTTTAAATTATATTGTAAAATATATATTTGCCGGGTGTATTAAAGGATAAATATTTTTGTTGGTTGAAGAATAAAAAAAGATTTAGATGTTGCTTAATTAATAAAATATTAGCTATAAGGTGTTCTACATGCTTTTATCCCAGTTTTATTCCATTTTTGTCTTTATTTTGTCTTTGTTTTGATGCCTGCGGATGGAGTTTACCGCTTTATCTTTGCACGTATTCGTTAACAGTATAAAATTATTGACATTCTTTTAATTCTGCTAGATTAGTGATAATGAATATTAATTTAATAATATGGAAAACTATTTCAGGAAATTAATTCTTTTCCTTACCGTAATAATATATGGTATGGATTTTGTAAATGCCCAATCTTCTGTTTTAAAGGGTATTGTGACCTCTAGTCAAGGTGAACCTCTTATTGGGGTAAGTATTGTATTAAAAGATGGTAACTTGACAATGGCTACGGGGACAGTTACCGATATTGATGGGAATTTCTCAATCAATGTTCCTTTAAAGTCAAATCTATCATTTAGTTATATTGGTTATAAAACAAAGAATATAGTTGTTGATAATTATAACTATCTGAAAGTGATATTGACTGAAGATGCTGAGACGTTAGACGAAGTGGTGGTTATTGGTTATGGTACAGTGAAGAAGAGTGATCTGACAGGTGCTGTATCTTCTGTAAAAGCTTCGGAACTTAGTAATACTCCTGCTGCAGGTATTGAAGTTGCATTGCAGGGGAAGGTTCCTGGGGTGTTCATTTCGAAGAAAAGTGGTAAGCCAGGTGAAACTGCGGATATCAAAATTCGTGGTGTTGGTTCATTTAATGGCAGTGGACCTTTATGGATTATTGATGGTGTAGCTCAAAGTCCGGGTACTGAATTTAATATGAATGATGCCGAATCCGTTGAGATATTGCGAGATGCTTCTGCTGCTGCAATTTATGGTGCCGCTGCGGCGAATGGTGTAGTTATAGTAACGACAAAAAGAGGAAAGAAGGGAGAAGGTAAAATAAGTTTTAATGCTTATGTTGGATTTAATAATCCTACAAACCTTCCGGATATGCTTAATTCACAACAATTAAAACGTTTAAAAATTGAAGATTGGAACGGTCATGGTAAAATGACAGATGCGGATATGCACAATTATCCGCTCTATCCGCTTGTTATCAATGGCGAATCAACAACTAAGAATGCATATGCATATGGACTGGATTATGAACCTACTAATACTGATTATAACTGGAAGGATCAAATCTTTTCTCAAGGATTGACTCAAAATTATGATTTGTCTTTTACTAAAGGTACGGACGACTATAATTATTATGCATCATTTAATTATTATAATGAAAAAGGGACTTATGTAGATACTGATTTTAAACGTTACTCTTTCCGTTTGAATTCAGATGTAAAGGTTACTAAATGGTTATCTTTTGGAGAATCATTACAATTGACATATACAGAAGATAATCCAAATTCAAATGCTGATTATTTGAATAATTATATGCGTACTCTTCCTTTTATGATGCCTTATGATGCAACAAATCAACCGGGAGGTTACGGATATTTTCCAAAAACAAACGCCGATGGTTCTACTATAATTGATCCGATTACAGGTAGTCCGACTACAATCAAAGAAATGTTGGAGGGTTATGATGGGAGTAATTTATTGGCAGATGAATTATCTACGCATATTAAAAATGATAAGTTCAATTTAAATGGGAATGTATTTGTTAAGATCCAACCAATAAAAGATTTTTCTATTACTGCGACTTTTGCTGGTGGTGTTGGTATGGGAAGTGCTCATGTTGAGCGTGAAAAATATCAGTATCATGCTCAGAAAAAGCAGATGACTGCTTCTGTTTCACAAAATTTGGATCGTGGTTATGGATTCACAGGACAAATAGTAGCAAATTATAATAAAGTATTTAATGAAAAACATTCACTTGCCATAATGTTGGGTGCTGAAGGTCAGAAATCTTATGGAACTAAATTGAATGCGTATGCTGCCAATATGTTAGGAGATATCTATCAAATATCTTTGGCTGATCCGGAAAATAGAACGATCCAAGACGGCTATAGTAACAATGCATCTTTATCTTATTTTGGACGTGTAAATTATAGTTATAAAGATAAATACTTGTTTATGGCATTGGTCAGACGGGATGGATACGATCGTTTCGGACCTAAAAATCGTTGGGGGACATTTCCTTCATTTTCTGCTGCATGGAGAATTAGTGATGAGAAATTTATTACTGAAAGACATTGGGATTGGTTGTCCGGTTTGAAAGTACGTGCATCTTGGGGTGTATTGGGTAATTCTGGAATTCCTCAATTCTTATATACTTCGAATTATATCACTCCTTATGCTAATTATACGCTTGGTTCCGGTCAGAATTCAGTAACAGGTATAAGACTAGACTATTTGGCGAATGAGAACATTAAGTGGGAGGAAATCTCAACGACAAATATTGGTTTAGACGTTGCTTTGTTAAGGAATGCATTGACATTCTCATTTGATTGGTATGTTAAGAATACTACGGATGCATTATTTAAAAGTACTTTACCGAGTATGGTTGGTATGGGAAAAGGCGAGAACATAACCCAGACTCCTCCTTATACAATGAATGTTGGTAAAATTAGAAATATAGGATGTGATTTCGAAATTACTTATCGTAATAACATAGGAAAGGATTTCAATTATTCAATTAATGGAAACTTGGGATTCTTTAAAAATGAAGTTTTAGGGACGAATGAGACAAATGATATTTTGATCTCGGGGAGCGTTTTACGTGGTGGAGCAAATGTTTCCTATACACAAAAAGGATTGCCGATGGGGACATTCTTTGGGTATGATGCCATAGGTGTATTCCAAACACAAGAAGAAGTTGATGCTTATAATCAGAAAGCTAAAGATTTAGGTTGGAATGCTTACCAGGAAACAGGCACTGGTCTCGGTGATTTAATTTTTAGAGATACTAATGGCGATGGACATATAGATTCGAAAGATATAACGAATGTGGGGGATCCTTGGCCGGACTTCACTTATGGTATTAATCTAAGTTGTAATTATAAGTTTTTAGATTTTAGTGTGTTTTTTCAAGGAGTACAGGGGAATGAGATTTTTAATGATTTCAGGACTAAGACACATACATTCTTTGCTGATTATAATACAACAACTTATGCACTGAATCGTTGGACCGGACCTGGAAGCACCAATAAAAATTTTAGAATGAGTTCTGCTGACCCTAATCAAAATGAAGGAAAGGCTTCATCTTGGTATATTGAAGATGGTTCTTATCTAAGAATGAAGAATATTCAATTGGGAGTTAGTTTGCCTAAGAAATGGTTAGATAAAACTTTTATCTCAAAATGTCGATTCTATGTTTCGGGACAAAATCTTTTGACATTTACAAAATATGAGGGGTTTGATCCGGAATTCGCAACTAATAGTAATACGGCTTACGGTATTGATTCAGGTATTTATCCTCAGAGCAAGTCTGTATTGTGTGGTGTTCAAATTGATTTTTAATTTACTAAAATCTTAGTTTAAATGAAAGCATATATTAAGATAACAACATTGGCTATTCTTTTGGGTCTTTCTGTTTCGTGTGAAGACTTTTTAGATATCGAAAATTATAGCGGGATACCTGCTGATGATTTTATTATGTCTGTAGATAATGCTCAGTCTGCTGTAAATGGAGCTTATTCTGGATTATACGGATTGAATTTGTTCCGTGCAAGAATTTATTATTATTTAGATTTCGCAACAAATGAGTTGGAATATAGAGCTGCTGATGAAGTTCTTAAACCATTAGTGAATTTTGGCTATTTTGATGGTTCCATTTGGGTGGCAACTTATTGGAAGAACTTATATTCGTTAGTTGCTTCATCCAATGATGCTTGTTCAAAAATATACCGGTTGCGTAACAGTGGCACTTTGGTAGAGTCAGAAAATCAACAATTAGATCAAATGATTGGAGAATGTAATTTTCTACGTGGTTTAGGATATTTTTACCTGACTCGTTCTTTTGGTGATAAGCTGCCTTCACATCCTGAATATAAACCGGAAGAATTAGGTGTACCTATCGTGGATACTTTGGTCGTTTCTAAAGATCAATTATTGAAATCCCGTAATACTTTAGGAGAATGTTGGGGTGAAATTATTAAAGATTTTGAAACCGCTTATAATTTGCTTCCGGCTTCATGGAATGCAGAAAAACTTGGTGCTGTTACTAAAGGTGCTGCGGCTGGTTATTTGGGACAGGTTTATATGTATTTGAAAGAGTATGATAAAGCTAAAGATTGGTTTGAGAAATCAATGGCTATTGGTGGCTATCAATTAGCTGAGAAGTACGCATGGAATTTCGATATTGATCATGAAAATAATTCAGAATCAATCTTTGAAGTCCAATTTCAAACAATTACATCGGATATAGTATTAGCTTCATATATGTGGAGAAGTTTTGGACCGGATCCAAAACATTGGGGTACTGTTAATGTATCACAACAGTATGTAGATAAGTTTAGTGGCGGTTTTTTGTTGGAACAGATTACCTATGATGATATTATTGCGCATCCGGAGAATTATATAAAACTGAAGAACCCTCGTAGGGCTTTGACTTTGGTAGCAGAAAAAGCTTATAATCAAACTGTAGGTCAAAGATATACTACACGAAACGATTTTTTTAGCTCTTATACAGGAAATTGGGATGAATTGGCAGTAGAGATTAATGAGCAAATGAAAGCAGAAGGTATACGTAATTTTGATATAAAAGAAGATGATGTATATTGGGGGACGATAGATAGTAAATATGTAAAAGTAATTTCTACTGCAGCAGAAAAGGATAATGATCCGCGTATGTATGATTCTTTCTATGTCCCGAATAGGGATAGTCTTTCCAATCACTGGGATGGTCGAGATACTTATACATATACTACTAATTATTATGGATTTAAGAAGTATATACCTTATAATTCAGTAGATAGTTGGACAGCAGAAGGTTTACCGGGTTTTGATGGCTTCAATTCTATTAATCAGCGTGTTTTCCGTTTAGGGGACATGTACCTTCAATATGCAGAAGCGTGCTATCGTTGTGGTGATGAGTCTAAAGCAATTGAATATATGAATAAAGTAAGAAGACGTGCATGGGGGTATGCTATTGACGTTCCATCATTGGTTGATTTTACTTCGGGCGATTTTATGACTGCTTTAGTTTCCGAAAGAGAAAAAGAACTCTGTTTGGAAGGTCATTTGTGGTTTGATTATTTACGTTTGAATTTGGCGGAAGAACTGTGTAAATCACGTGGCTTTGATCCTATGAAACATCATCGTTTGCCAATTCCTTTATCTGAACGGCAAATTGTAGGCATGGATGTTTTGTTGCAAAATAGTGGATATTAATAAATTATTTTTCGGGGTGTAATGCCCCGGTATATTGTTTAATTTTAAATAATAAAATTATGAAAAGTAAAAGTACTTTTGTTGTATTAACAGCAATGTTATTAGGTTTATCTAATTATTCTATGGCTCAGGACCCGACTTATTTCGAGGATTATAAAACAATGGATATTTATAAGACGGATGCTGAGATTACGATAGATGGAGTTGATAATGAAGATATTTGGTCTTCTAGTGATGTTATAGAGCAGACAGCCGATAGAATTTTGGCTAATAATCCGGGAGAAGGTGAAAACCCGACAGGCTATGCTCTTTCGTATAAAGCAGTATATGATAATGACTATTTGTATTTGTTTATTAAAGTAAAGGATAATACTTATATTCCTTATGATAAAGAGCAGATGACAGGTGATACTAATGTTGACAATATAGAATTATATTTTAGCCCGATAGACGAACGGGGATCTGCTGATGTTTCTTATTTACCGGGTTTAAAGCCGGATCTAAGTGAATCTCAATTACGTATTTCTGTTGGGAGTGACAGTTATGCATCCGGTACCGGATATGTGAAAGAGAATATTATAGATGGTAAAATCTCCGGTTATAAGTATGTGACTAAACAAGTAGAAGGAGGTTATAATGTTGAAGTAATGTTAAGCTGGGATATTGTAATTTCCGATGACTACTATGATGATAAACTTGTTGAAGGTCAAAAGATATTTTTTGATTTGGAAGGAGCTGATTGTGTAGACTATGCAAATGGTCGTAAAGTAATCTTGGGTTGGTCTGGTGATGATTTCTTTGCCTGGAAACGTAATTCAAAATATGGGGAGATGAACTTTAAGGGAATGGCAGCAACAAGTATTTCTACAAAAGAAATTGCTGAAATTAAATATCTTTTTGCTAATGATGAGTTGACATTAACAGGTGTTGATATTAACACTGACGTTACTATTTATGATTTGAGTGGGCGTAAGGTTGCAACAACAAATTATAGGGGCACTCCTATTAATTTAGGAAATTTGATCTCCGGAGTATACTTGGTACAGGTGAAAGATGCTGAAAACTTTAAAATTATAAAATAGTCTATTGCTAATTTTGGGGCAGGAGTAGTTATATATCCTGCCCTATTAAATAAGATATGGGCATTATTCTTTCTTTAATAATTGTACTATGAAATTCTTACCTCTATTTTCTTTATTCATTTTGTTATTTTTCTCTTGTACCAAGTCGAGAACAGTTTGGTTAGATGAACTTGATTTGTCCAATGCAGATCAAGCAACGGGAATTACTCGTGCAAATCAATCAATGTGGAGAACGCCATTAGTGATAGCGTCGGATACATTTGCACGTGGAATTGGAACTCATGCTTTCGGTGTGATAAGGGTACAACTTGATGGAAAAACAAATTTTTTTGAAGCACTAGTGGGAGTTGATGATTCAGCACCGGAAGGTGAGTTAAAACAGAGTTCGGTTGAATTTGTTGTGATTGGTGATGGTCATATTTTATGGCGTAGTGGGATTATGCACGGTGGGGATAAGGCGAAAAGAGTAACTGTTTCTCTTAAAGGAATAAGTTCTCTTATCCTCCGTACAGATCATGCAGGAGATGGAATTGTTGGAGATCGTGCAGATTGGGTGAATGCAAAATTTGAATTTGTAGGTAAAGCTCCTTATACGGTACAGAGAAAACGTGAGGCAGATTACATACGAACGCCCAAAGCTCCCGTTATTCCTCTCATTAATGCACCTTATAGATATGGTGCCTGTCCCGGAAATTCTATTTTATTTACGATTCCGGTTTCAGGAGAGCGACCGATGAACTTTACTATTGCTGATTTACCTTCAGGCTTATCACTTGATTCATCAACGGGTATTGTTACTGGTAAAATAGATGTAGCAGGTGTTTACAACATGAAGGTGACGGCTACGAATGTCCATGGAACGGATTGTAGAGAAATTATTTTCGAAATTGGTGATAAGTTAGCGTTGACTCCTCCAATGGGATGGAATAGTTGGAACGTTTTTGGCGCTGATATCAGTGATGAGAAGATACGTAAAATGGCCGATGCAATGGTCGACTTAGGCTTGACTAATTATGGATATGCTTATATCAATATAGATGATGGCTGGCAAGGACAGCGTGGTGGTAAATATAATGCGGTTATGCCAAATGAAAAATTTCCGGATATGAAAGCCTTGGTTGATTATGTTCATAGTAAAGGTTTGAAAATAGGTATTTATTCGTCTCCGTGGGTGCAAACATTTGCCGGTTATGTTGGAGGAAGTGCGGATACTCCGGATGGAAAAGTTATTAATTCATCTCGTAGGGTAGGAAAATATTCTTTTACTAAAAATGATGTAAAACAATGGGCTGAATGGGGATTTGATTATTTGAAATATGATTGGGTAACAAATGATATAGAGAATACAACGGAAATGGCGCGACAATTAAAGAAGTCGGGTAGGGATATTGTGTTTACAATATCTAATGCGGCACCTTTTGAACTTGCCGAAGATTGGGCCGATTTGACAAATGCGTGGAGAACGACGGGGGATATATATGATTCCTGGTGTAGTATGGCTACTATTGGATTTCTGCAAAATAAATGGCAACCTTACGCGGCTCCCGGTTCTTGGAATGATCCGGATATGTTAATTGTCGGTAAAGTGGGCTGGGGAGACAGTATACGTACGACCCGTCTCTCTCCGGATGAACAATATGTACATATGTCTTTATGGAGTATTTTGTCTGCACCACTGTTAGTTGGTTGTGATTTGAGCTTGATGGATGATTTTACATTGAGTCTGTTGACTAATAGGGAAGTTCTTGAAATTAATCAGGATATAGCCGGAATACAAGGTGGTCGTGTCTATAAGGATGATGATAAAATGATAGATATATTTTCAAAACCATTAAATGACGGGAATCTGGCTGTTGGATTATTTAATTTGGGAGAGGAAGCACAACATATATCTGTGAAATGGGATGATCTTCATTTGAAAGGTAAGCAAATTGTTCGTGATTTATGGAAGCAAGAAGATTTGGGAATATTTGATTCGGAATTTTCGTCATTGGTTCCATCTCATGGCGTAGTATTTGTGAAAATTGTGCCTGTTAAATAGTAAAAGAAGATAAAGAATGGGTAATCAGATAGCTAAGATCGGAAATCTGCTTTTTATGTTTTTCGTGCTATGTAACCATTGGTTGACAGCGCAGGAATATCTGGAAATATCATTGGGTGGAAGCATAGATGGGAGTGGAGTACAGATTCGTGTTTATCTTCCTGAAAACCCTAATGGAGGAGCTGTAATCGTTTGCCCTGGTGGTGGCTATCGTTATTTAGAAATGGATAAAGAAGGATATGCGTATGCTCCATGGTTTAATGAGAGGGGGATTGCTTGTATTGTTTTGAAATATAGATTGCCGGATGGTAAATCCGGTATCCCTTTAATAGATGCAGAACAAGCTATCAGACTAGTTAGAGATTATGCTAAGGAATGGAATATAAATCCGGGTAAAGTGGGAATTATGGGATCTTCTGCCGGAGGTCATGTTGCTTCCACTCTTGCAACGCATTTTGCAGCGGATACTCGTCCTGACTTTCAGATTTTATTGTATCCGGTTATAACGATGAATCCCTTATTAATGCATAAAGGTTCGTCAGAAGAATTATTAGGTAAAAGAGCAAAAAAAGAATTGATAAAACATTATTCAAATGAAAAGTGGGTAACAGAAGAAACGCCTATGGCTTTTATAGCTTTGAGTGATGATGACAATATTGTATCTTCTGTTAATAGTATTGGTTATTATTTAGCTCTAAAAAAACATCATGTTCCCTGTGAGTTACATATTTATCCTACAGGTGGTCATGGTTGGGGAATGAATAAAAATTTCTTGTATTATAATCAATTGACTACTTCTCTTGAGTTGTGGCTTCAAAATCTATTATCGTCTGAAAAGAAGTAAAAACAGTAAAAGTATAATTCGTAATTAATAAATGCAGATGAAGAAAAATCTATTGTTATTGGCTTTTTTGACTGTTACAGGAATAAGTGTGGCTGTGTCTTCGGGCCGGTACGCTGAAATCACGAATCCTAAACTTACAAATATAAACAGAGAGCCAGCAAGAGCGACTTTCACCTCTTTTGAAGATGAGCAAAGTGCATTGCGTAACCAGCGTTCTTCCGGTTCTTGTTATCTTTCTTTGAATGGGAAATGGAAGTTTAATTATGTTGAAACGCTTGATGAACGACTAAGAGATTTTATGAATCCATCTTTTGATGCTGGTAAATGGTCGGATATTATAGTTCCGGGCAATTGGGAACGTCAAGGTTTTGGAGTGCCTATCTATGTGAATGTGTCGTACGAATTTATTTCTCCGGGGTTTCCCCCATATTGGGATAAACCTAACCCTCCTTATGTTCCTAAAGATTGGAATCCTACAGGAACATATCGCCGTGAATTTAATCTGTCGGGAGATTGGGATGGAAAAGAAATTTTTTTGAGTTCTGATGGAGCAAAGGGAGCTGCTTATTACTACATTAACGGTTCTTTTGTCGGGATGAATAAAGAAGCAAAAGTTCCGGCTCGTTTTAATATAACTCCGTATGTAAATAAAGGGAAAAATGTGATTGCTGTACAAATACATCGTTTATCTGATGCTACTTATTTGGAAGGACAGGATTTTTGGCGCTTATCAGGATTTGAACGTGATATTTATTTATATGCCCAACCCAAACTGCGTATTCAGGATTTCCGAGTGCAAACTCCTTTAAGTAAAGACTATAAGGACGGTTTATTCTCGTTGGACGTGAATTTGGATAATATGACGGGGCAACCGGCTTCAGGAAGTGTGAGCTATAAGATAATTGGTGGGAATGGAAAGGAGATTGTTTCATCACAAAAGAAATTTAATACTGTACAAGACAGTGCGGTTATTGCTTTCCCGGTTTGTCGGTTAACTGATGTTCAGCACTGGACAGCCGAAACGCCTAATTTATATACATTGTTGTTAACATTGAAAGATGCCTCAGGAGAGATTTTAGAAGCAACAGCAACAAAAATCGGATTTCGTACGATTGAGATAAAAGATCGTAGATTATTGGTGAATGGACAACCTATTCTGATTAAGGGAGTGAATCTGCATGAGCATGATGAAATTACGGGGCATTATGTACAGGAAGAGTTAATGAGGAAAGACTTTGAATTGTTTAAACGGTATAATGTGAATACGGTTCGTACCTCTCATTATCCGCAACAAGAGCGCTTTTATGAATTGTGTGATGAGTACGGGATTTATGTGATAGATGAAGCCAATATAGAATCACATGGTATGTGGTATGATTTACGTAAAGGAGGAACTTTGGGAAATAATCCGGATTTTATAGATGCTCATCTGTCACGTACAATGAATCTTTATGAACGTGATAAGAATCATCCAAGCGTCATTATTTGGTCACTGGGGAATGAAGCCGGAAATGGGATTTGTTTCTATACGACATATCGTTGGTTGAGAGAGCAGGATACTTCACGTCCCATTCAGTATGAACAAGCATGGATGCAGTGGAATACGGATATTTTCTGTCCGATGTATCACACGCCGGCACAGATAGAAGCGTATGCCAATGATCCTAGAGCAGACCGTCCGTTAATCTTATGCGAATATGCGCATGCCATGGGTAATAGCTTGGGCAATTTCCAGGATTATTGGGATGTAATTCATAAATATCCTATTCTTCAGGGAGGCTGTATTTGGGATTGGGTAGACCAAGGAATGTTGGAACATACGAAAGATGGTAAAAAGTATTGGACATACGGTGGTGATTATGGTGGAGCCGGAACTCCTTCTGATGGTATATTCTGTATCAATGGTTTGGTTTATCCCGATAGAAGTGTGAAACCTGCAACGGAAGAAATGAGAAAGGTATATCAAAATGTGCGTTTTGTGAATTTTGATCCGATAAAGGCGACGGTTGATGTATACAATGATTTTGCTTTTACGAATTTGAATAAATATGATTTTACTTATACGATAAAAGGTAATGGGGAAAAGATATATGAAGGCTTGTTTTCTGTGGATGTTGAGCCCTATCAAACGAAAACTGTTATGTTGAAAAACTTACCTTCATCTGCTCCTTCTTCCGTTGATTATCAGATTGTATTTGAGGCGAAAAATAGAGACACCGTACCATTTATTCCGGTTGGATATGTGATTGCACATGATCAAATGGCCATTAATACTTATCAGAAAGAAAAGGCGGCTTTTATTACTCCTGCTAAAATTACGGAAGATGCAAACCTAATTATGGCTTCAGGAAAGGATTTTAGTGTCATTGTAGATAAAGCCAGTGGATTATTGGTGTCCTATGAATATAAAGGCAAAGAATATATCTTGTCGCAATATGGACCCAGACCTTCTTTTTGGAGAGCTCCGACCGATAATGATTTTGGATTTAAGAATTTTAGCGTGCTAAAGGAATGGAAAAAGATATCGGAACAACTGCCGGTAGTAAAGGGTATAAATATTGATGAATCTAACGGAACAATCTCCTGTGTTTACGCTTATTCAAAACCGTTTGTAGAGTGGAAAATTACCTATAAAGTGTTTGATAATGGTGCTGTTAAAGTAGATAATGATATTGTCACGGGCAATGCGGATTTTCCATTCATTCCACGTGTAGGGTTACGAATGCAATTGCCTGTTGAGTTTAGCCAGTTGACATATTATGGACGTGGTCCATGGGAAAATTACAGCGATAGAAAAACATCTTGTTTTATTGATAAATATTCATGTAAAGTAAGTGATTTGTATGAAGATTATATTCGTCCGCAAGAAAATAACCATCGTACGGATGTCAGATGGTTTGCTTTAGAGAATAAGAAAGGGGCAGGTTTGTTGGTTGTTGCCGATAATGCGCTTGAGATGAATGTATCCAATTACCCAATGGAAATGTTGGATAGTGGTGAGGGAAGAGATGACGGACGTGCCCGTTTAGCTCATCCCGAACAACGCCATATGTATGATGCCGTGCCACAGAAGTTGGTAGACTTATTTATTGATTACAGAATGACAGGTATCGGTGGTGATAACGCTTGGGGGTTAATGCCACATGAACAATATCAGGTAAAACCGAATGTCCCGATGAATTATAGTTTTACCTTTATTCCTTTTGGGAGTAAGATTAATCCGGAAAGTTTAGTAAGAGAATATAATTGAAGCAGTGTAATTACTGAGCCATGCAGACTAAAGGGGGATGAACTTTTCGGTCTGCATGCTCTTTTTTATTAAGAATTTTATACCCCCTACTAAATTTTTGTCGCGGAGCTCATTATCAGTAGATTACATAAAAATAAGGTCTAAATAAGAAAACTTGTGACATTAATCGCCCTTATGTGTGCTGAAAATTTGTCGCGCTTTTTGTAGCTGATAAAACATTAATCTTGAGAATAAAAAGATACCCTACGTCTCCTTGCTGAATACAGTACATCTTCTTTGCTGATGCAGTACCTCTTTCGCTGTGAAAGTACTGAACAGAAATATTAGTTGTCGGTATCGATTATGTTATTCTTAAGGGAGCGTCCGGTTATTTATAGAGATGTTTATTTTAATAACGGTGAGAGTGTAAAATGATCGAATTATGGAATAGTAAAACAAGAAAATGAAGTTAGAATCTTTCTTGCTTTTTTTTGAGAAAGCTCTTCCTATATGTCTGGAACGTGTTTGTCTCAACTTTGTATGGGTTTTGTTTTGGTTTTATTCCCGTTTTATTGCCAGTGGTTATTCCTTTAGTAACTACATTTGTTTGCAAATAAAATTAAATGTGAAAGACACATGAAACGAGTTACTTATTTTTTATTTTTAATATTTCTGGCAGTATTCTTTCAATCCTGCGAGCCTACAGTTATAAAAGTGGCTTGTGTGGGTGACAGTATAACGGAGGGGTATGGATTGACGGATAAAGCGAATGAAGCATATCCGGCTATTATAGCCCGGGAGTTAGGAAAAAAATATCGGGTACTAAACTTTGGACAAAGCGGAACTACTCTGTTAAAGAAAGGAGACAGACCTTATTGGAACAATATCGCTTTTAAAAATGTACTGGCTTATGAACCTGACATTATTATTATACAGTTGGGTACGAATGATTCAAAACAGCAGAATATTCCTTCTTATCCCGGAGAGTTTATTGATGATTTGCGGGCAATGGTGGATAGCTTCCGATTATTGCCGTCTCGTCCGGACATCTATCTCTGTAAACCTGTTCCGTCTTTCCCCAATGAATATAATATAAATGATTCGGTACTTATGGCAGATGTAGTTCCGGCTATTGAACAAGTGGCAACCGAACAGAGCTGTAAAATAATAGATTTGCATACTACATTTGTCGATAGGATGAATTTGTTTCCGGATGGCGTACATCCCGGTAAAGAAGGAGCTGTAGAATTGGCAGAGTATATAGCGAGTTCAATTAAGAAATAATTTTAACTAATAGATATACCATGAAAGACTTAAAAATTACGCTTAAATTACGTTTGATGCTTTTACTGTTATGCTGTGGCATGACTGTTTTTGCACAACAAATTGAAATTGAAGTTCCCACTATCTCAGGGCTTGAATCGGCTCTGAAAGCTAAATATTCCGACGAGCTGATTGCCGGGATTACCGATTTGAAAGTAATGACACCGGATAAAGTCTTTATCGGTCCGGATGATATTGCTTTTCTGAATGGAATGCCTAAGTTGACAAACTTGGATTTATCGGACGCTTCTGTTACCAGTATGAATAATAGAACTGATAACTCTTTTCCGCGTACTTCATTTGATGGAAACCAGACAATTAAAACCATTATCTTTCCTAAAGATTTAATAGGGTTGAATCGTGCTGCTTTTTCCAATATGGCATTGGAAGGCACGATAACTTTACCAAAGGGCGTGAAGAATACGGCGGAGTATGATATGATATTTGGTGGAAGCGTTAATATCACCGGTTTTGAAGTAGAAAATGGAAATGTGAATCTGAAATCGGTAAATGGTATACTTTATACGGCGGATGAAAAGACTTTGCTTGTGTATCCTTATGGAAAAAAGGGTACCACATTCAATATTCCGGAAGGGGTGACTACCATTGGTACGAGTGCATTTGGATGGAATAGTTCTTTAGAAGAAATTACGTTGTCTTCTACAGTAACAACTTTGCCCCGTCAAGACAAGATTATTAATGGTTCTACCAAAATAAGAGCTATTTATGTTGCTGAGGGGAATACTACTTACGGGTCTACAAATGGTTTCTTGGTAGACAAAACTACCGGTACTTTGATGGCTTTTCCTCCTGCCAATACGGATGAAACTATTATCATTGACGGTAATATCGTGAAGATTATTCCGCAAGGGTATTTTTCTACGGCTGTAGCCAATCTTAAAAACATTATTTTTACGGAAGGGGTAGAGGAAATAGGTTATATTGCTTTTAAGATAGGAAGTGGAATCACTTCCCAACTTGAATATGTGGAGTTGCCTTCTACAATTAAAACGATTGGCGGAGAAGCTTTTGTCGGTAATGATAAATTGTTACAGGTTATTTGTAAGGCGACTACTCCTCCGGATTTAACCGGTCAGCAGATATTCCGTGGCTCGAATGGAAAAGATGCCAGATTGGGTGTACCGGCAGCTGCTCTCGATGCTTATAAGAGTTCAAAATGGAATAGCAGTATTAAAGGTAATGAAGGTATAAATGCTTTTCCGGGAGAGCAAATAGTTGCTTATCATAATATATCAATGGAAGGAGGTAGTTGTGCACAGAGTGCTTCGGCTCCTAATTTTTCAGTAAACATTAAAGCCGGAGATGCACCTGAAGGTAAAGACTTCTCAAAATGGATTTCTACTCCTGACGTTGCCTTTGGCAATGCAAAAGTTTCGGTTACAAGTTTTGTAATGCCCGATGAAGATGTGACTATTACAGCTTTCTTCTCTCCTAAAAGACCTTATACAATTCTGAATGCTATTACTCAATCCGGTGTTGCAGCTGTAGACGGAATTGTTACTATTGAGGCTCATCCGATGCAAGGAACAAAAGTTTTTCATCATTGGGAAGTTGTAGAGGGAGAAGGATTGGTGATTGATAATCCTAATGCGGTATCCACTTCTTTTACGATGATTGATGGAACTGTTACTATTGAAGCAAAATATTTGGATACTTATTTGATCAATGTATTGGATGGTGCTGCACCTTTTGATGCCTTTGAGGGTGAAGTGGTGACGATTGTTGCAGATAAGAAAGAAGGAAAAGAGTTTGAAAAATGGACGACAACTACAGCCGGAGTAACTTTTGAAGACGCAACACAGTCTACTACCACTTTTATAATGCCCGCCAGTGAGGTGACTATAACAGCGGTCTTCAAAATTGCAACGACGATAGATGAAGCGGTTGAGGAAACAATCGTAATGCCTGTGCTTTATCCGAATCCGGCAACGGATTATATTCAATTGGCAAATGCCCAGAATACACCTTATAAGATTTATAATGTGGTGGGAACAGTCGTTCTAAATGGCATTACGAATGGCGAACCGATAACTTTATCCGGATTGATAAAAGGAGTTTATTTGTTTGAGGCAAACGGTAAAGTTGTGAGATTTATTAAAAGATGATCTTTTTAATTATTGAATTTAATACTTATAAATAATGATTATGGAAAACTTAGTATCATTGAGAAGGCATTTGTTGGTTACGGTGCTTTTATGCCTAAGTGTCTTTGGTTATGCGCAGAAGGAAAAGATTGTAGACATATCGGAGACAAATACGCTTAGCACATTGCTGACGGCGGATGAACAAAATACGGTCACAAAGTTAGTTATAACGACCTCAAACGGAGCTACTTTAAGCGTATCAGATTTTAATTTCATTTATATGAATATGCCGAAACTGGAGGAATTGGATTTATCCGGTGATGAAAATACGACTTTGTGTGGCGGATTAAAGGTAAGTAATGATTTTACTAATACAACTTTAAAGAAATTAATATTCCCTCCTAAAACGAAGAATCTTGGTAACTTTACCGGATGTGGGTTGACAGGTGTCGTTGAGTTTCCTTCGACAATAGCAACATATAAGGAAATTGAAAATAAGTTTCTTGATTGCCAGCACATAACAGGGTTTGCATTTCCGGATGGACATCCTACAATGTACACAATTAAAGATGGAAAAGCCTTGGTAGCTAAAGATGCGGGTGGGGATAGACTTTGCCTATACCTTTCTTCTAATACGGATAAAGCATATACAATTCCTGAAAATATAACAGCTCTTGGACTGAGTGCGTTCGGATATAACAATTATTTGGAAGAACTGACTTTTTCTTCTGCTTTATCTGATATATTAAGGCAGAATGGTAATGTGCGCGCGGATGTTATTGCTCCTCAAACTCCGAATTTAAAAGCGATATATGTACCGGAAGATAATGTGACTTTTGCTTCTACGGAAAATGGTTTTTTGATTGATAAAGTAACTAGTTCCCTGATTCTTCTTCCTCCGGCAAATAAGGATGAGAATATTATTATTGACGGAAGTTTTGTAAAGAAAGTGGGAGATCGTTTCTTTTCTAATGCTCCTCATATTAAAACAGTTGTGTTTGGCGAAGGTGTAGAAGAATTAGGTGGTTCTGCCTTTAAGCAAGGAAATAATGGTCCCATGTCATTAGAATTTGTATTACTGCCGTCTACTTTAAAGAAAATAGGTGCTGAAGCATTTGCTTTATGTAGTAATTTGCAACAATATATTTGTAAAGCGGTTACACCTCCTGAAATAAATGGTAATGCTGTTTTTCGTATGGCGAATGGGGCAGATGTACGGGTGGGTATTCCGGAAGAAGCTTTAAATGCTTATTTACAGTCGGCTTGGCTGGATAGTAATTATGCTTCTTTTACTTCAGAAGGACCAACCGGAAATAAAAATAATGGGTGGAGTTTTCAGTCGAATCAGTTAGTTCCTTATAAACATATAACTTACCATAACGCAAAAAGCGTACAGGATGTTAGTGCACCGGGTTGCAATGTAGGGATTACGGTGTATGATGTTCCTGAAGGGCAGGCTTTTGCCGGTTGGGTTTCAACTCCACAGGTTACTTTTGAAAACGACAGAGCTGCGTCCACAACCTTCGTAATGCCGGAAAGCGATGTTGAAATCAGAGCTATTTTTGGTGGAACAAAACCTTTTACCATAATAGGTGCTATCACTCAATCAGGGTCGGCTGCTGTTGGAGCTGTTGTCAATATTCAGGCGTCGGAAGCTAAAGGACCATCCAATGCACAACAGATATTTCAGGAATGGAAAGTAATAGAAGGAGAGGGACTTGTTATTCAAGACCCGAAGGCTGCGTCTACATCCTTTACGATGATTGATGGTCCGGTAACTATAGAGGCAATCTATAAAACGAGATATTATGTTAATGTAAATGGTGGTAGTGCTGTTACCGAAGCTTTTGGAGGAGATGTAATTACTATTAAAGCATCAGGTAGGGAGAAAATGAGGTTTGTAAAATGGACTTCTTCCACTGATGGTGTTGTTTTTGCGGATGAAACAGCGAAAGAAACCACTTTTGTAATGCCGGAATCAGAGGTTGATATTGAAGCTGAGTTTATAGAAGATGAGAATAGCGATGAGGTGTCCTCATCGTCCTTGAATGGCTATCCGAATGATTGTCATTGTGGAGATTTGACGGATTATCAAACTTCATGGATCGCCAATTCTGGTGGTGTGCCTCGTACACACGTACCCCATAGTATGGATGCACTTTTTGTCCGTGGCGATGGAACTGTAGCTACAATTTGTAATTGGGATGAAGGTGGTACGAATGTCGGGCTATTCAAGGATAATGTTATTGTTTGTGTTCCGGAAGAATCGGGCACAGGTAGCTGGGGGCGTAATTCGGGTAAGGCTGTTGTTTTGGATGATAAATATGTATATCAGCTTATGCGCTTCAACGGAAATTCAGGAAATGATAATTTGAATTCCAATGGTTTAAGAGCTTATCCTCCCAAGGGAAGTGGCATTGAATGGCAGTTGATAACCAGATATGATGCTGTTACGGGAAAAGCGGCGAGATTTCCGGAGGGATATGGACCATTGAATAATATGTTGTTGGTTGCTCCACAGGAAAGTCGTTATTTACAGGGATTGGCCATTACTGATGATAAATTGATTGTAGCAGTTCCCGGAATACCGGAACTTCAGATGCCTGATTCTCTTAAAATATATGATAAGGAAAAGATGAGCAATACTCCTATTGGAGGTTTTAGAATCCCGGAAGGAGGCGTTGGATACATATATGCAGATAAAAGAGGGTTTGTTTGGATGCTTCAAGGTGGAAACAAGATTGTTGCACTTGATTTGAGATCCGGAGCTGTACGTTTCACAGTGGAGTTGCCGGAAGGAGCGAAGGCACAATCGTTTTCTATCGATACAAGGAGTGGAAAAGAACGGCTTTTAGTAGCTAATCGTGGAAAAGATTTGAATGTACTTATTTATACAGATATTTATAAGAATCCTACACTGACAAGTACATTTGGTGAGAAAGGTGGAATTTTAGTTAAGTCGGCAGACGGTAAATATCTGCAGGGCCAGGTAGGACCTCTCAGACTTCCGGGGCCAACGGGGGTAGGTGTTGATGATAATGGTAATCTCTATATTTCGAATATGTTTGTGAATTCTGCAAGTTCTATATTATATTCTTATAAGGAAGCAACTAAAGAGTTAAACTGGAAACAGGAAGGGCTTGTCTTCACAGCAACAGGAGATTTCGACCAGACTCAGAAAGATATTGTATTCTGTACGGAAAAGGTTTATAGATTGGATTATAGTAAGGAAGGCGGACGTATGGATACTTTCTTGGGTACTACGGTTGATCCGTTTACTTATCCGTTGGATCTTCGTTTGGAACCGAATCCTCCTACACCGATTAAGACAGGAGCATATAAACGGCTAATAAACGGGGTGGACTATCTGTTTGTCTCCAATATGTATTCTACAGCATTGGGAGGTTATCGTTTTGATAAAGAAAAATATGGTTTGATTGGTGTTCCGTTTATGGAAGTAAGGGCTGACGGATTGACATTCTGGCAAGACACGAA
The DNA here is from genome assembly GCF_003438995.1 of Bacteroides sp. OM05-12. Lineage (GTDB taxonomy): Bacteria > Bacteroidota > Bacteroidia > Bacteroidales > Bacteroidaceae > Bacteroides. The sequence goes on along the minus strand of NZ_QSUN01000004.1, from coordinate 207,337 downwards.
TGCTGACGGGCAGAAAACGGATAATGAGGTGACTAAATATGCTGTTGCCGGAAATACATTCTCTATTTACCCGGATAAGAACGGTAATATCTGGTTGGCAGATAGAGAATCTCGTCCTACGGCAAAAATGAGGGTTTGGATGACTACCGGTGCGAAAGACGGAGTGTTGCAATATGCATCGCCTGTGACGTATACTTTGCCAAGTTATATTACAGATGTGAACCGGGTGCTTTATGATCCTGAACGTGATGAATTATTTGTGGCATGTTATACAACGAAGACTCCGATTCCTAGTACTGCTATTTGGGGACAAGTGGGAACTACCATATTGATTTATCGGGAGTTCATGGCGAAAAAGATGGATAAAATACCTTCTGAAGATTGGAAATATGATTTGGAGTTAATTATTCCGGCCAGTCCGGCAACTGCTCTTCCTGATGTTGCTATTAGTTGTAAAGCTATGACTTTTGCAGGAGATTACATATTCTGCTTCCTTACGGCAGATGGAAAGATTAATGTTTATAGGCGGAAAGACGGTTCGTTTGTAGGACAACTGGGTCCAAGCGATGTTGTTCAGAAAAGAAGTGGATGGACTGATTTTACATATGCTATCAATGCACGCGAGAATGAAGATGGAACTTATGAGATATTAGCCGAAGAAAATGCTTTTGCAAAGATTCTCCATTATGATGTTAGAAGTTTTAAAGGTGATATTAAAATGCAGGGTGATTTATTTCCTTATCGCTTGATGGTACAGGATCCTAATGGGGCAACGATTGATCCGGTTAACATTCCTGAGGGACAGAAACTTAAACTTGCGGTAAGAGTAAAGAATATAGAAAGTGGTATTGTTACCAATAGACGCAGAACAGATCCGTCTCGTTGTTTAGTGCTATTTGAAGTTTTGGATGAATCGGGAGAGGTTGTTTATGAAGCTCAATCTAAGATACATGAAGAGGATATCTATGGTGGCGATAATGTACTCATGGCTGTGGATAATGCTAATTATCCGTTCTGGCAATATACTAAAGGGAAATATACTTTGCGTGTTGATGTGAATTATGGAAAGAAAGGTAAAGAATGCCATGATGATAATAACATCGGAACAATGAACTTTGGTGGCGGAGATAATACCGGAGAAGTAGTGGAACCTTCGGAAATAGAAACGATTGAGTCTGGCAATATATTACGTATTTATCCGAATCCGGTCACTTCAATTCTTAATATAGAAGTTGATAATACGGAAGGAGAATATACTTTGAATATCACATCGATAGATGGAACAAATATGTTGACACAGCGTATTAAGGATAAAACGTCTCTTGATTTATCCGGTTATCCGAAAGGATATTATCTGGTTCGCGTATTGACCTCCAATAAAAATCTGACACAGAAGATTGTTATCAAATAGTTTGGATTGATAATGAGATAGGAAAGGATAGTTAGAATTATCCTTTCCTTACTTCCGGTTTATGATTTATATGTTTTACAATTGTAATTGAATAGAATGAATTTTAAAAGTTACACATTACTTTTTATAGGTTTGTTTGTTGTTGCTTTTCAAACAACCTGGGCGGATTCACCAATCGAAATAGTGAGTAGAATCGGCGATAAATTAATCCGTGAAACACCTTTTAAGTATCGTTTAACCATTAAACCCAATAACAATAGCTTTAATAAGTTGGAGTTTATTGATTTTGGAAGAACTTATGGGTTGGGTAAGCCCGGAGTTGCATATGCTTTTACGGAACTGACATCAAGGAAAGATACTATAATACAAGTAGAGATAGAACATAGTGATGCCTGCAAAGTATGGTGTAATGATGTATTGGTATATGAGCGGAGAGGACAACGTAAATTGGCATTGTCGCAAGCTGAAAGAAGTGTGGAGATGTCTTTTGCTTTTAAAGTTCATTTAAAGAAAGGTAATAATAAGTTTTTAGTAAAGTCCGAGACATACGGACAAGAGTGGTGTGTCTTGATACAACCTCCCAGTGAAAAAGATGCTGTTTTGGATTATGAAGTGGAATATCCGGGTATCGGGTTGCATACAGTTCAAGATGTAGATAGGAATATTGCCGATTTAACCAATTGGCTTACAATTGGACCTTTTGCTTCGGATATTGATAGGATAAATGCCCCTGAGAAAGAAATAAGGTTTGGATATATGTATGATGGGGTAACTTGGACGATTCCTAAAATAGAGATTCTTGGTGATGTTATTAATCCGGCACCTTGGGGCACTACATATCAGTGGAACTATCATAATGGCGGTGTGGCATGGGCTATGCAGCAGATGTCTGAAGTTACGAATAATAGTAAGTATAAACAGTGGGCTGATAACTTTTGTGATTATCAGATGGAAGGAATACCTTTTGTAAATTATCAGGTAAATGATTTAAGGGCGTCAGGATCGGCGAATAGTGCCATTATCAATTATAAGATGTTAGATTTTACTTTGGCCCCTTCGTTGCCTTTGATTTATCGTTTACGTAAAGAGAAGAACTTTGGAAATCGTGATTTATATGAGAAATATATTGATATTATGTTGGAGTATGCACGGCATGGGCAGGTAAGAAGTGAAGGTATGACTAATTATACGCGTGAAACTCCCGAAAAGTTTACAACATGGGTGGATGATATGTTTATGGGGATTCCATTTTTAATGCAAGCCGGATTGTATATGGATAGTCAGCAAAAACGTAGAGAATTCTTTGATGATGCGGCTTCTCAAGTATTAGATTTTCATAAACATCTTTGGGATAAAGATGCGAAACTATATATGCATGCAAATTATTCTTCGCGACCGGAGGTGAAACTTCCTCATTGGTCTCGGGCAAATGGCTGGGCGATATGGGCAATGTCTGAAGTTTTGATGTATCTTCCTAAGAGTCATCCCAAATACAAGGCTATATTAAAACTGTATAGAGAACATGTAAGCAGTTTGGCTAAATATCAAGATAAAAGCGGTTTTTGGTTTAATGTGATTGATTGTCCTGATTCGCCAGCAGAGGTTTCCGGGACTGCTATTTTTACAATGGCTATAGCTCGGGGCATTACTCATGGATGGTTAAATGAAAGAAAGTATTATCCTGTTGTCATGAAAGGATGGGATGCCGTATCCTCAGAGGTGGAAGTAGATGGTACGGTACATAAAATCTGTGTAGGAACAATGTGCTCGGAAAATGTGAATTATTATATAAACCGTCCTTTTTATGATGATGATACACATGGGTCATTCGCAGTTATTTTTGCAGGAATTGAGGTACAACGAATGATTCAAAGCAATAATACAGATAAATAATTTTCAAAGAGAAGTAATAATTATATAATAAACGAAAACGCGAGTTATTGGGTATTGAAATTATATCCGATAGAGTATTTACTATGCTTTTTTAAGCCGGTAAGCTAATTTTTATTGAATGAAAATCCTTTAATATAATGAGAAAGATACTGACATTGTCCATGCTTTGGCTGTTTACGATAACTGTTTTGTGGGCATCAAATACCAAATTTGTTCCAGTAAGATTAAGTCAAGATGAAATTAATTATTTGATGAAAGATCTGGAAAGTAAAAATAAAGAATATGATGAATCGAAGAAAATGCTTTTCTGTGTTACGCAGAATAAACATTATCATAGCGATTTGGATAGTGGTGTCATCGTCCATCAGACAAGAGAGTCTTTGGAATATGCGGTAGCATTATTAAAAACAGAAAATGAAACCTACAAGAAGCGCGCTGTAGATATAATCAAAACGATACTACCCATGCAGGAGAAAGATGAGTCTCTACCTTTTTGCGGTATTTGGCCCTATTATCCTGAAGATCCTCTGAAAGGCAGAGAGGCAGCTGTGGATTATAATTGGGCTGATTTTATAGCAGTGCCGTTAATTGATGTCATTATCAATCATTCAGATTATATAGGGCAGCGGTTAGTTAAGGAAATTAAAGATGCTTTGGTCTTGTCAGCCAAGGCAATTAAGAAAAGAAATGTACAGCCGGATTATACTAATATCTGTATAATGGGTACTTATGTCTGTTATGTCGTTGGAGATATCTGTGGATTACCGGAAATGACTGACTATGCCCATAGTAGATTGGTAAACTTTTATAATTATACAATTAAGAATAAGGGCTTTACGGAATATAATAGTCCTACCTATACTTTGGTTGCCATGGATGAATTACTGCGTATGCAGCAAACTATAATAAATCCTGCAGATCGAAAGATAATTGATGCATTATATGCAATGTGCTGGGAAATGATTGCTACTCATTTTCATCAGCCTTCAGGACAATGGTGCGGGCCTAATTTACGCTCATACAGTAGCTTGGCTGTTCCCGAATTTTATAGGTTATTATACAACGCATCGGATGGTGAAATAAACCTTCCGGGAGATTATCCGCGTATTCCAAATGTAATGAAGCCTCATCATATACCGACCAATATTTTACCTTATTTCTTAAAATCCACTTTACCTCGTTTGGAAATTGATACTTTTGTAGTTGCTAATCCGGATATCCAAATCGAAAGATCATTTCTGGAGAAAAGAAAAGATATGAAAGATAACATTTCAACTAAAGATATTATCGGCCGATTATACGCAAGTCCAGATTTTGCATTGGCTTCTATAAATCAGGGATATATGTGGAATCAAACACGTCCATTGATCGCCCATTGGGGAACACCGATGAAGCCGTCTTATTTACAAGTGCGTTTTTTGCATGACGGGTATGATTTCTCTGCAATAAATATTATTGCAGCTCAAGATAGTACGACCGTATTGGCTATCTTTAATATCGCAGAAGATGGAGGAGATACACATCCGAGTTTGGATCGCGTTCAAAATGGAAACTTTAAAGCAAAAGATTTACGTTTGCGTATTGAAGTGGGGGGAGATTTAGAAAATACGAGTTTTACAAAGCCTGATCAGACAAATGGGGATGTATATTTTGTTTCTCGCGAATTGAGAAGTATTTTTAGAGTCCCGTATGCTAAATGGGGTAATGAAGATGGTTATTGGGAAATTGGTCGTGATGAACAAAGGATATGGGCAGATTTTGTGCTATATTCCGGAAAAGAAAAAAACTTTAATCTGAGTAAATTGAAAGAAGCGGTTTTAGGCCTCTATTTGTCTATGTCGGCTTCTCATGAACCGGAATCCTATCCGGTTAGAGTTGATAAAGATAGGGATTATTTAGGTTTATCAACGGATAACCTCCGTGTAAAGGCTTTATTAAGACCTGCCGAAGAACTTAGGGTAAGAAATGATTATGAGATAAAATATTTAGATTGGTTGAAACCGGATAAGGATGTGTTTAATTTTTCAAAAAAGTAATGTTATGCGAGGAAGGATTATTATATTGTTCATGTTGCTTTGTGGCGTATTTGCTGTAACTAATGCACAAATGAAGAAACCTTATGAATGGAAAGATTATGAATCGGTATTTGGAGTGAAAGAAGGACTGCGCTTTTATGATTTTGATGTTACTCCGATTTATTCTTCAGCACCTGCTAACATCTTTTGGCCCGGAGATAAAATCGAATTTCAGTTTCAATTGAAAAATAATTTGGATAATCCCATTGATACGGAGGCTAAAGTTTATATTATCCAGTATGGAACTAAAGGCATTCCTAATAATGTGTGGTTGCCTCAAGTTATAAAGATGGATTATGAGAAAGTAATTCCTATGCATATATCTATTTCTCCTAAAGGATATACGAACTTGTCTGTATCAGTTGATGATATCAATAAATATGGTGGATATGCTATTGTTTTTGATTTGGGTGAAAATGGTAGAAGGCTTGGAACGAGCTTTGTGTATAGCATACAGGCAAGTCCGGTAAAAATGCAATATCCAAAACAGGCATTAGATGATTTAGGAGTTGATTTCTTAGGCCGTATTGGAGTACAAGCCATTCGTTATGGCTTAGGGTATTTGCCGACGACAAATCCGGGGTATCGCAAAATGATGCAGGACTTTGAGGATGAAATGAAAAGATATATGGATAATAACATTACAGTACTGGTGATGATAGGAGAAGGGGGATCGTTAATGCCATTGGGGATTCCTCGTCCGCATTTGGATGAGAATGGATATTTTCTACGTACAAAGCAGGATTATGTTTGGCTTCCGGATATGGATGACGATTTTAAATCATTTGTTAAAGAGATCTGTTTGAAGTATGGTTGGCCTAAAGGGCCGGTTACAGCAGTTTCCTTATGGAATGAGCCGTGGGAGGGTATTTCTATTTCCGGATGGCAGGCTGATATGATCCGTTATCGTGAGATTTATACTAAAATGGCGGAGGCAGTGGTGGAATGCCGTAAAGAAGGTGCTGATGTCCTTGTTGGAGGAGGTGATTCTAATTCCAATGCTTTAGATAAATTTTTTGCAGACGGTACAATGGATATGCTTCCTATATTCGATTTTTTGTCTATTCATTATCAAGGAATGGAATCTCCTGTAATATATCCGGAGTGGAATAATCGTAAATATCATAAAGGTAAAGTCTTGATTTGGGATACAGAGAGTTGGGTTGGAAACACGGATGATAGGATAGGGCTGGTTGTTGCTGCTAATCGTTCTGCTGGATATGATCGGTCAATGGGGATATACGGAGGTTATATGTATTCGGGGAAAGGCGATGCTAAAAGTTACTCTGAGATACAAACAGCGAATGGTATTCAGAAAATACCTACTATTCATTCTACATGGTCGGCAACAGCAGCTATGGGAGCTACTCAGAGTTTAATCGGCGAACGTGAATTTAATCGTTTGTTATTTCATAATAGTCTTCCGTGGGTGATGCTATTTGATGGATATAATAGTAATGAAGAGGATGGGACTATTGTCATTGCCGGAGATTTGGGAGAAGCTTTTGGTAAAGACAATATGCTTTTTAGAAATGTAAACGGTTTGTCAACAGGACATTCTATCACTGATGGAAAAATGACTGTAATAGCAAAACCTACATTTCGGTTATATGATTTCTATGGGAATATTATTTCACCAAGAAATGGTAAATATGAGATTCCACTAAATTATCAAGGTTATTTTATGCGCACTAATGGGAAGAAAGGCTCATTTAAACAATTAGTTACTGCCTTGAAAACGGCAAAAGTGGATGGTTATGAACCTGTGAATATTATAGCAAAGGATTTTACTGCGCCAATATTGGTTTGTCCGGAAATGGATCTGGAAATCACTAATATTTTAAATCGTGATGTAACAGGTTCGTTAAAAGTGAATCTTGGAAGTTTAAATGTTATATATCCGTCGAAAATACGTTTGAAAGGTAATGAAACGAGAACTGTAAAGGTGAAAGTAGAAAAGGGAGATGCCAATTCAGACAATACTTATCCTCTTGAGGTAATATTTGATGCGGGAAAAGATGGAATTGCCAAACATATAGAAGATATGCATGTGAATGTAATTTCAAAAAGGACAATTCAGGTCGATGGTAATCTGGATGATTGGAACGGAGCTATTCCACAGGTAGTAAGAGGTTCTGATAAAGCGAGCATTTCTTTGACAGAGGCAGCTTGGTATCCATTTCAGAATTTTGATAATAATGCAGAGGGATTAGCCCATGCTTATTTGGGTTATGATGAGCAATATTTTTATTTTGCAGCGAAAATAGCCGATAAAACTCCTAATAAAGGTACATTCCGATTTGAATATAGGGATGATGATCAGTTCTTTTATCCGGATACATCTTATATGCAGACAATACATGCCATGCAATCAGTATTAGTAAAGCAGTCGGCTGAAGTTGATAATAAGATGGCGTTAATGCAACCTCAAGGGGATGGCCGTATCTTAAATTATATAGAAAATACGCAAACGACCCAATCTATAGGAATAGATATTGATTTACCTATGGATAAGATGGTAAAAACTTCCTTTTATTTTCCTAATATAGCACAGCATGGCGTTTCTGTTGTTATTTATGACCGTGAGACGGGCAAGGAATTATTGACGGAAAATGTTGATAAGTTATGGAATGGCGTATATCTTTCTTTTAATTTGTCGGGTAAGGTTCGTGTCCGTTGTTCTGCTTACGGTTGGTGGTATACGGCTAAATTGGCAGGTGTATTTTTTGATGAAACGACTATTTCTGCAAATGGAAAAGTTTCAGCCAAATCCGCAGGACGTGATTTTGATACGTGCGGTGATTGGAAAGGTGTGTATGGCACATCAGGTTATTATATAATGGGATTACCGGACAAAACGATGTTGGGTATTCTGTGTAATGTTGTTAGCCAAGATGATTTGGTCCCGTTAAAATGGCCTGAAGGTGTACGTAGGTTTACATATCGGAAAAGACCGACTTTGCCGGATGGAACGACAGGAGAAAGATTTGATAATATTCTTATCGCTTTTAATGTGTTACCGATTGGTGAAGATGGCATGGAGGCTCACAGTAAAGGTACTATGCCCAGATATATAGGATATAAATGTACGGATTATGAATATGCACTGAATACTGTAGCTCCGGAGTATGGAGGAGGTTTTGAAATTTGGCGTATGCTAGTTCCGGGAATGCCTAGAAAACATTTTTATCCGCGTCAGGGAAAGTCTTTTTATGATGGTGCAGTGAAAGATGGTAAGTTAATGACTGTTCGTAAAGGAAATACTCTTTATACCGAATGTGCCATTCCGTGGAGTGAAATCCCTCATGTGAGACAAGCTTTAGATAAAGGGGAAAAGATTAAGTTTTCATTCCGTGTAAATGATGATGGTGCTCCGGCTGCATGTATGGAATTGGCGAAAGAACGTAGTGTCTCTAAAAAGAATTCTCGTGCTTTCCATCCGGATTGGAAAGAACATTGGGCTAATGAAGTTGAGTTTGGATTTGAAGAATAATTAGTCATAAGTATTTATCGTATTCTAATGAAGTTGAGTTTTTAAGAAATAAAAAGTTTGCTATGATGAGAAAGCATATAATTCTTTCAATTGCCGTGAGTCTGCTGTGGGGTGGATGCTCTTTTACCGGGAAGAAGTCGGAAAATATGGATAAAAGATTAATCGAATATGTAGACCCGTTTATCGGGACTGCCGGACATGGGCATACATTCCCGGGCGCTGCTGTTCCATTTGGTATGGTTCAGGTTAGTCCGGATACAGGACTTGAAGGTTGGGATTGGTGCTCGGGCTATCATTATTCGGATAGTTCGATTATCGGATTTTCCCATACACATTTATCCGGTACCGGTCGCTCGGATTTAATGGATGTATTGATAATGCCTTTTACCGGAGAAGTAAAACTTCAATCGGGAACAAAAGAAAATCCGGATGCCGGATATCGTTCGCGTTTCTCTCATGACAAAGAGTGGGCTTCCCCCGGATATTATAAAGTGAATTTATCGGATTATGATATAACGGCAGAATTGACTGCTACTCCACGTTGTGGTTTCCATAAGTATACTTTTTCAAAGAGTGATAGTGCACATATTATTTTAGATTTGTCTCATCATTATTCTACGGATTCCATCAAAGAATTAACGCTGGATATTAAGGATAATCACATGATTACCGGCATACGTAAGACGAAAGGATGGGGTGATCCGGGAGAATTGTACTGGAGTAATCAACAGATTTATTTTGTTGCTTGTTTTTCTAAGCCGTTTGATGCGGTAACACTTTTCTCTGATGATGTACTTGTTACCGATAGTAATGCGAAGGGCAAAAATATAAAAGCGGTTATTGATTATAAAACCACCCGAGATGAGCAGGTTCTGATAAAGGTTGGAGTCTCGTCGGTAAGTATAGAAAATGCATTGTTGAATTTGACAACAGAAATTCCCGATTGGGATTTTAATAAAGTCTTGGCAAATGTGCAGAATGAGTGGGAAGATGAATTGTCTAAGATAATCATTGACGCTCCTGAAAAGGAAAAAACTATTTTCTATACGGCATTGTATCATTCTTTGCTTGCTCCCTACCTGTTCAATGATGTAAATCAGGAATATATTGGGTTTGATGGGAAGAAACATCTGGCTGCCGGATATGAAAACTATACGGTTATGTCTCTATGGGATACGTTTAGGGCAGCCAATCCGTTGTTGACCGTTGTTACTCCTGATAAAGTAAACAGTATAATCTGCTCCATGCTTGCACAATATGAACAATACGGACTTTTACCCGTATGGCCTTTATGGTCGAGTGAAACGAATTGTATGATCGGTTATCATGCGGTGCCTGTGATTGTCGATGCCTATTTTAAGGGAATACGGGGATTTGATGTTGAAAAGGCTTATGAAGCTATGAAAACTTCTGCAATGCAGGATGATTTCGGGGTTAAACAGCTAAAAGAATATGGGTATATACCTTATGATAAATATAATAAATCTGTATCGACAGCTTTAGAATACTGTTTTGATGATTGGTGCATAGCACGTATGGCAAAGGATTTAGGAAAAGAGAAAGACTTTGAGTATTTTATGAAACGGTCTGAAAGCTATAAAAACTACTTTGATAAAGAATATAGCCTGATGAATGGATATTCTTCTACAGGACAGTTCCGCCGTCCGTTTGATCCGTTTTACTCTTCATATGGAGAATGTGATTGGGTGGAGGGCAATTCCTGGCAATATTCTTTCTTTGTTCCTCACGATGTCCCGGGATTGGTTCGCTTATTCGGCTCAGAAGAAAAGTTTGAAGCGGCATTAGATACTTTATTTACTATTCATTCCGGATTGTCGGGTGATGATGTACCCATTGATATATCGGGGCTAATCGGACAATATGCACATGGTAATGAACCCAGCCATCATGTGGCTTATCTTTATAATTATGTAAACAAACCTTATAAAACTCAGGAATGGTTGAATAAAATTATGACGGAATTATATACGGACCAGCCGGACGGACTTTGCGGAAATGAAGATTGCGGTCAAATGTCTGCGTGGTATGTGTTTAGTGCGATGGGTTTTTATCCGGTCAATCCTGCTGACGGTAATTATGTATTTGGTAAGCCGATGGTTAATTCTGCTAAATTGCAGATAGGGGACACACCCTTTGAGATAGTTGCCCATGATTTGAATGAGCAGAATATTTATGTTCGGAAAGTGAAATTGAACGGTGAAGATTATAATAAGCGTTATATTACTCATAAAGATTTGTCGGAAGGTGGTAAATTGGAATTCTATATGGACAGTACTCCTGCAGAACAGAATTAAAGTGAGATTACTGGTTATCTTATTTATGGTGTGGAGTAGTATTCCTTCTTATGCTTTAAAATGCGACCAGGTGATTAAAGAAACAGCTAATGGAGTATATACCTTATCTAAAGGTGAACTTTCACTTTCTGTTTCTGCTTTGCACGGTGGAAAGATTATCAGTTTTAAAAGAGGAAACAAGGAGATGTTATTGCAGGATACGGTGCATCCTAAATATTATGGTGCTACTCTGTGGCCGTCTCCTCAATGCAGGTTTTGGCCTCCTGCTCCGGTATTGGATAATCTTCCTTATCAAGCGGAAAATAACGGAGGATTACTTCGTCTTGTCAGTGGGAAGGATTCGTTAACCGGATTTCGTTTTACGAAAGAATTCTCTATCTCTCAGGATACGGCTTTACTGATTAATTATAAGATTGAGAATATTTCCGATACCATTCAACATGTTGCTGCGTGGGATATTGTTCGTGTTTTGGGAGGTAAGACCTTTTTCCCAATCAGAGACCGGGAGCTAAAAGACCTTCCTTCTACATTAGAACATGTTGATGAGGAGAATGGAACTGTTTGGTATACATTTGTAAATGATTCGATTAAGCGGGGGCAGAAACTTTTTGCAACAACAAAAGAGGGTTGGCTTGCCCATCAATATGGGGATTTATTGTTTATAAAAACTTTCCCGACGGTGCCCAAAGAACTATTGCCTGCGTTGCAAGGAGAGGTTGAAATCTTTCTTGCTCCGAACAGTCTTTATGTAGAGTTGGAGAATCATGGCAAGTTGACATTGTTAGAGCCGGGAGAGTTTTTGACGTATCAACAAAAATGGTTTTTATACCTTATTCCGGCAGAGATTTCGAATAACAATGCAAAACTGGAAGATTATGTAAGACGGCGGATTCACTAAAAATCCGCTTTCTTCTCTATTTGGATAATCTTTCCCGATACAGGATGTTTGAACTCTAAGTATTCGGCATGGAGATAGAGCCGGTCTGCTTTTTTACCGTACAGTTCGTCTCCTACGATAGGGGCGTTGAGTCCGAGTGAATGGGCGGAATGTACTCGCAGCTGATGGGTACGTCCTGTTAATGGGTAGAAAGAAACAAGTGTTCGGTCTTTTCTGTGCTCTATCACTTCATATCGGGTTGTTGCAGGTTTGCCATGTTCCGTGCTTACTATTTGCCGTGGTCTGTCGGTAGGGTTCGGGCAAATCGGTAAATCGATTACTCCTGTATTTTCCTTGATATTACCTTCCAGAAGCGCGGTATAGCGTTTCTTTATGGCACGGTCTTTGAATTGTGCTTGCAGATGCTTATGAACATCTTTGGTTTTGGCAATAAGCAGTAATCCGGACGTTGCCATGTCCAATCGGTGCACAATCATTGGTCCGGTTGCGTGGGGATATAGTGTTTGTAGACGGCTATGGATAGAATCCGCGTTTATCTTTCCGGGTACAGACAACACTCCGTCGGGTTTATTAATTACTGCCAACCATTCATCTTCATAAAGAATCTCTAATACTGTGTTTTGATGAACGTCTTTTGATAATGGGTTATCCTCTACGCGTAATCCTTGAAGCATGTGTTTCAATATCGGCTCACACTTTCCTTTACAGGCCGGATAATAATGACTGTGACGGCGGATTTCCATTTTGGGAGAGTCGCCCCACCAAAACTCGGCCATTGCAATGGGCTTCCAATGCTGTTGGTAAGCATATTGCAATAGTTTGGGAGCGGCACACTCACCTGCACCGGCAGGAGGAACTTTCTGTGCCGTATCTTCAAAAATACTACATAGGTCTTTTTCTTCCCCTAAAGCATTGAGCATACGATATTGTTCGAACAACTTTTGTTGCAATGCTGCGGAACGGACTTTACGCTCTTTCTTTAATTCTTCTACCTGATTGGAATAGTTATCTACCTTAATTTGTAAAGCCGAGATACGCTCTTTCCATGACCGCTCAAGTCGTTTATATTCTGCCTTTTGAAATTGGCTTTCCCGTATCAGGGCTATCCGTTCTTCTTCGCAAGGGTTGTTCCGGCGAAGAACCTCACGCTGCTCTTTAGCAGCTTTCATTACCTCTTTAGCCTCTTTAAGTTCTTTTCGGCAGTTCGTTTCCGCTTCCGACAATTGACTTTGAAGCTTCAAGTAGGATGCATCTTCCTCTATCTGTTTTATCTGTTTGTTAATCAGTGAGATGTTTTCTTCTTCTATTTTAAAGAAACCTTTCGGCTGTAACAGGTCGTACACCGGCGGAACAAAAAACGGATGCTGATTCTTGCCTGCCAGATTGCCGGAAAAGGCAGCTACGTAGCCTAGCTCTCCGGTTGAAGTCTGCACAATCAGTACTCCGAACATCTTTCCCTGCTGTAATTCTTCTTTCCATTCTTCTCGTGTTGCGATATAATCCTGTAACTCATTGGCGGCTATCATACATAGCGGGTGTGGAGTATAGTGAAAAGGATATGTGAACTTTTCGGGGAGAGCTATGTGGGCGATCGGTTGCGAGAATTGGTGTAACATGTATCTGTTTTATTTAAAGATTTATAATCTTGCGTACAAAGGTAAGTATTTTAATTTTTTCGTACTTTTGCAGCAGATTAAATAATTCATTAAAACGAGGAATATGGATAAGGTAATAATCAATTCGTATGAAGATTTTGAGAAGTTGATAGGTCAGCAAATCGGTGCTTCCGACTATGTCGAGCTTTCTCAGGAGCGTATTAATTTGTTTGCTGATGCTACTTTGGATCATCAATGGATTCATGTGGATGCAGAGCGTGCTAAAGTGGAGAGTCCTTTCCATAGTACCATTGCGCATGGATATCTGACGTTGTCGATGCTTCCGTATCTATGGAATCAGATTATCGAAGTGAATAATCTGAAGATGATGATTAACTATGGAATCGATAAAATGAAGTTCGGACAGGCTGTGCTGTCAGGACAAAGTATTCGTTTGGTGGCAAGTCTTCATTCTTTGCAGAACCTGCGTGGTGTGGCGAAAGCCGAGATTAAGTTTACGATTGAAATTAAGGATCAGCCTAAGAAAGCGCTCGAAGGAATAGCTGTTTTCCTATATTACTTTAATTAAAAGATGAAACCGGTAAGAAAATTACTGTGTCCTCAATGTGAGGTCGGCGTTTTCTGTGTGATGAACCAACACGGAGAACGCCTGCCTGTATATGTATCTAAAGAAGGGGAAATCATTCCCAAGGACGCTTCCTCTTCCTTGGATGGATATGATTTGACCGAAGTTTACTGTTTAGGATGTTCCTGGCATGGGAGTCCGAAACGTCTGCATCGGCATTAACGGGAGACGTTTAAGGTTGGATCAATCCTCCACATAGATCATTTTCTTTGTCATTCCTCCATCAATCGTAATGTTTTCTCCATTGATGAAATCATTCTCTTCCTGACAAATGAATACACACATACGGGCAATATCTTCGGGCTTGCCTACTCGTCCGGACGGATGCTGCGTGTGGTCTTCTTGTCTGAGTTGCTCATAATCATGTGTTTGTATCCAACCCGGTGCAATGGAGTTGACTGTGATATGCCATTCGGCAAGTGACAGCGCAAGCGCGTGTGTCAGTGAGTAAATCCCGCCTTTGGATGCGGCATATCCTTCGCTGCCGGGTTCACTCATCAGATAGCGGGTGGAGCAGATGTTGATGATTCTTCCATACGGATTGGGAACGGGCAGGGATTGACGGTGGAGGGCGAGCAACCGTGAGGTGATGAATGCCGGACGCAGATTAACCGTCAGAATCTTATCAAACGTTTCTACATCGGTCTCGGTGATGGGAGAAAATTCGCTGATACCTGCATTGTTGATAATGATGTCGATGTCTCCCCATTCCTTAAAAATATTTTTCATACAGCTTTCGAGAGCGTCCTTGTCGCTGACGTCTGCCGGATAGAAGGTTGCTCCCGTTTCTTGTGCCGTCTGTTGCCCCGATGCTTCATTCTTATCGCAGAAAGCTACAAGACAGTTCTTTTCGCAGAATGCTTTTACAATTGCTTTGCCAATACCTTCGGCACCTCCGGTCACGAATACCCGCTGCTGCTTCTGCTCCGGTTTAATGGAGGAAGAAGCGTTTGCTTTCTTTTTCCCGTATTTATGGGCTTTCTCCCATGCGGCCTTTCTCGCTTGGTACTGCTCGTATTGCTTTTCTATGTAATTATCCGCCATATTCTTTAAGATGCTGGTTAAGATGAGATAGTTTCATAATATATGGAACTTTAGTTTCATATTTTGTGGAACAATTGTTTCATATATTGTGAAACTTTTGTTCCATAAGGGAGGAACTAACCGGACTCCCTTTACTTATCCATATCGAGGTTATAGTATTCCACGTATTCATCGAATACCGGAGCTTCGGTCAACCCTCTGTTTCGGAATATCTTTCGGATATATTCCTGTTCGCAAGGCTTGATAAGCCGTTCTTTGCGGTAACATCTGTAATAGGTGGTCTTTCCGAAATATCCCACCATTTGCTGTTTGATGCTCACCGCGTCATTATGCGGCAGACGATCCAATAGGTGGCTTATTCCCCGCGCGTATTGTTGAGGCTGATCGGATAGGAAATAACGGCAGTTTTCTCCTGTAGGAGCAATGCCAGAAGGATTGACTACCGTTACGGAACCACGTTCTGCCGGTATGTGGAGTCCCATTTGACGTCGGAGACAATCTTTGCCGCGAAGACATTGCTCATTCAGACAATGAATAAAACTATATGGGAATGTGTTGTAATCGAAACCTGATTTCATTTATAAGTTCGTTTTTATTGTAAATTATTAATGTAACAAAGGTACATCCTTTTGTGGAGAAACAGGCAGATTACGGTGGAAATGTTTCAGGATATTCGCTTCATGGGGGTATATTTCAGCCCGTTGGTCTCTTGTTGCTCGCACACTTGCCTGAATCCCAGACTTTGATAGAACTCGACGGCATAGGATGAAGAATTAACCGTCATTTCCCGTACAGGATTATCGCAGAGCGCAAAGTCGAAAAGTTTTCGTCCGATACCTTTCCGATGGTATTCCGGACGGATAAAAAATAAGGAAATATGCGTGCCTTCCCGTTTTGTACCCAAAGCACCTATCAATGTTTCTTTGTCGAATGCTCCGTAAATCGTCAGTTCATTCATCAATTCATTACTGTAGACAAAGCTCTTGAATGTTTCCAACCCTTCAGTGTTGAAATCTTCCGCGCCACATTGAGAAAAGACTTCCAAGGATAATTCTGCCGCTTGAGTGAATTCTTCTTTTCTTAGTTTGCGAATCATAATCTGTTATCGTTTATCTGCATGTATTATTCTGTCCCGGAGTTGATACGTTCTTTTACTTTTGCCCACGCGTGTGTATTGAACAGGCAACATTCTCTCATGGTTTCGTACATTGTTTTGAAACGGCAGCGAGGAATGACGAAACTAAGTTCATTGGCTTCTATATACGGACGGACTGAGGGATCAAACAAACCGATAAAAGTACGATTACCGTTTATCCGGTTCTCCTGCGTGGCTGTGGAAATGATGTTCGAGCATCCGGAGCCGAATAAGGTAGTTACAGCACCCTGAGCGTTGTTGTCATAGAATGCCCATGCACATAAACCGGAAAGTATGTCGGGCGTGGCAAAGAATAACAAGCCTTCCATGTTATCGAAACTTTCTACTTGGTCGATGCGGACAAAGTTCAGATATTTTTTATCTGTTTGTCGAACATCCAACTGCCTGATGAAGTCTATTACCATTTCGGGCATTTGTTTATATCGCTCTTTGATGGAAACGAAACCCGGCACACGTTCGGGCATCTCGGAAAAGCCGGTATAGAACTTACCGCCTCCGCAACCGATAACATCTGCGTTCAGGCTGACAGGATTGCCTTTGCGTACAGTATGCAATCCTTTAAAGAAACAACCGTTTATCTTTTCTGTATCTGCCAGTGGTGTGTCACTATAAAAGAACAGTAGGGGTAGGGGAGCATGCTCTCCGAAAGCCTCTGTATAGTTTTGGATGAAAGTGGAGACGTTCATAGTACTCTTTCTTATCTGGTTTATACTTTAGTCTGTCATATACCATACAAATATGCCATTTTTTATTCATTATATGACGGATTAATAGAGATAATTATGAATTTTATAGGAGCCACCCTTAACAAGAACATGCTTTATCTTTTATAGAATAAATGAAAGGCGCAGTGTTTCCGCAATGTTATATTGCAGGAAATGCCGCGCCTTTCGCTTACTCTCTACATATTATGGGTTCAGAACATGAACTTGTATGTTTCAGTGTTGCCGTTCTTGCCGTAGACTTTCAGGATAAGCAGACCCTTACCAAAGTTGTTCAGATTGATGTTGTTGGCATTACCCTCATAGAGTTTTATGCCTGCAACGTTATAAAGAGCTACTTTGTCATTGTCACCGTTGATGAACAATGTTCCGTCTTTTACCATATAAGCATTTTCACTGTCGTTGGTTTCTATCTCTTTGATACCTGTTTGACCGTTATTGGTCATCGTTTCAGAGATTTCGGATACTGTACCGTCGAAGTAGAAAGTTCTTACTTGGTAGGTGTCTCCTTGTACGCTTGTCGGGTCATTGAACCATCCTTGTAGATAGTGGGTGAATACCTTGCCAAACATTTGTCCGTTCTTGTAAACTTGATAGCCATACTGGTTGAGATCTATTTCAGTATCCTCTGCTTCAGGCGTGTCGGTCACGTTGGCCGTGATGAGCCAACTTCCGTAGCCGTCAGTTTCATGTTCGGGTATTGTTTCGTAGTAGTCAGCCAGATTGAGCCATGTCTTACCATCATCTTCAGAGTAGATATTACTCTTACCGTCAGCATATGAGTTTGTGTTGTGGTATATAATAGGTATCTGATCTGCACCATATTCTAACAACTTCAAGCCGACCATTATCTCTTTTGTACCGTCAATGAGCATAGGCTCGTCAAGATTCACAGTTATATACTCGTTGTAGGGCGCATCGATCATTTCTTGGTCGCGGATGAGCTTACCATCCTCATAAATCACGATTGCCGCGCGTATAGGTGTCGGATCTTCCGTTTCGTAGTAGCTGAGCTGTGTGCTTACGGATGTCAGATACTTACCTTTGTACATCGCCATTTCCTCCGCATCGAATTTGTTGACTGCTATTAGCGGCTTGCCTTCGTTACCGAGCGCTTTCGGTTCTACATTATATTGGTTATTGCCGAGGTAGTTGAGCATATAAGCACCGAAAGAATTTCTCCACGTCACACGGAATGCACCGTCAGACAGACAGGCACCGATAGTTCCGGCTGTGGCTTCGTGCTCGGGCTTTTCATCTATTCTCAAGTTATCGAAATTCCAGATATACTGTGCCAAAGCCTGACCGTGAACACGCAGACGAACTTGGAATGTCTTACCTGCCGCATATGAGGTCAGGTCGGTATATTCAAAGTTCCATGCATAGGGAGGAACTTCGCTTAGAGCGTACTCCCGGGCAACAGTCCATTCAATATCGTTAGTGCTTATTTCAATACTAAGGCTGTCTTTCGTGATATCCCACTCGTCGCTGTTTGCATACCGCCATAAGCGTGCAAATGAAATATATACATTCTTTTTGTCGCGTGCATCGAGGTGGCGTGACACAATTGAGAAAGAATAGGGTTGCGATTGAGCTACACCTACATTGAGATAGCTGCTGCCATCAAGACCAAAGTATAGGCCGCATCCCCAGAACTGTGTCTCCAGATCACCATAGTCGCGTTGTACAGACCAACCCTCTGATGTTATCGTATTACTGTCAAAGTCATCAAAAAGCGGAAAATCAAAATTCTCCTCCATATAAACCGTACCTTCCTCACTTTTCGGTGATAGCAACTCCGTGTCGGTATTATTATTGATGAAATTAACGGCTACGGAGTAATAGTGTGTACCCGTGTCTAAACCCTTGTCGGTGAAACTTATGGTCGTTGCGCCATCCTCCAAGTCTTTTATAGCTATGCGGCCTACTTCGTTACCGTCTCTGTATATCACATACTCTTTGGCCTGATACCAAACATGAGTTTCAATTCCGCGTTCAAAGGTCACCTCTACCTCTCCCAATGCCAAAACGCTGGTGTTGGGAACTGAGCTGATTGTAGGTGGTATCGCCACGAATTTAGGTTCGGCTTTCAGAATCCAAGGCTTTCCGTATGTATCATTGCCGGCTATTATACTACCATCTGTCGACACACCACTGAACGATACGTTCTCCCTTGCATAGAAGTCGAATTTGTAAGGTAGCTCGATATCATTGGCATACAGATACACGAAGTAGTTGAAATCGGTTTTTACCTGGTTGTTTGCAGAATACCAGAATGGTCTACTTTGGCCATAGCCTGAGTAGTAATAATCGCCGAACAGGTCTCCATCGTCTGTTACTCCCCCTATGTTCAGGGATGATACATAACGATATGTGCCAAAAGTCATCAGTACCTTACTATTTATAATGTATAAAGCCGGTTCCACACCGTTGTTTGTAAGGCCAATAAACTCGCCATTGTTGCTTATGGCTAACGCCTTGCCATCACTCTGCACGCCGCCCACAGGATGGGGATCGTCTATCACTATACATTCTTCGGGTGAAGGCCAATAGCATGCATAGGTGCTCCATGCTCTCTTAACGTATCCCACAGCTATTGAACCGTCACCCGATACATCGGTAATGCTTGCCAAACTTGCATCTTCGGGTATGGCATACTGCTTAAAGTCATATTTGTTTGTACTTTCGTTGAAGGTCCATGCACAAGGATAAGTTACGGAGTAATTGCCCTTCGAGATGTAACCTACTACCGTTTTCGCATCATTTGATATAGCCATAGCGAAACTACCGTCGGCGAAGTTTGTAAAATCGCTTGTAGTATAAGTACCGAGACCAAGGCTTATTACCTTTCCATCTTTCCATACTGCGGCAACGTTGAGCGGTAGGGTATAAGTAAATCCCATTTCGGTGATAGTGATTCCGTATTCAGGGTCTTTCATTACACCGCATATTACTTTATTGTCTGTCACATCGGTGAAACTTCCCAATTTAGCGAAATCGTCCTCATCATAAGATGTAATCCAGTTTTTTTCTCCTGTTTCGAGGTCTTGTACAAAACTTACATAGCCGAACAGACCATCAAGTCCCCAGGGATTCGATTGTTTGCTCTCTCCAACAAGATACTTGCCGTTTGGCGAGACTCGCTTGTTTTGTGTTTGCGCTTCTCCTTGTTCGAACTTAGTTTCCGACTTTGCCGCTACGGATATTACCGTCAGGCATAAAAACAAAAGTAGTGTGTTTTTCATAATGAAAAGGGAATTTGATTAATAAAAAAAGCAAATTGAACGTCAGCGAAAGTAGCATAAAACAACGTTTTCAGCAAATGCAGTCTCTTCAAATTTATTAATTTGTATATCTTCAAAGCCTCTTCTACGTACAGACAAGTATCAGTCGGATGATTTTATACCTTGACTTGCCATTTTCTGGTAAAGAAAAGGAGTTATTCCTGTCACTTTACGGAAGACGTTGACAAATGATGTGTACGATTTGAACCCCACACTCTCGGCTATGGCCTTCATGGTAAAGTTTTTATAAGTGGCCGTGTCCGTAAAGCGGGCGCAAGCCAAATGTATACGGTAAGGGTTTATGTAGTTATTGAAATTTTTATGAAAGGTGTCATTAATAACCTGCGAGACGTATACCCTGTTGGAACCGACAAGCTCGGCAAGCGTGTCCAGTGAGAAGTCGCAATCACAGAATTCGAGCGTGTTCTCCATTATATTCTGTATCGCTTCAGCCAACTTCTGTCTTTGTGCATCGGTAAGATTACTCGTCTGATATTTGGGCGCGTCCTTGAGTGTGTCTGTTGATGTATCTCTAGCTTTACCGAGTTCTTCTTTCATTTCGGCTATTTCACGTTCTTTTTCTTTCAACGTTTCCCTATCCTTACGCAGACGTGCCATCAGTTGCTCCTGTGTGTCGATGAAGTCTCGATTGACAGTATAGAGATCGGTGTAGCTACGGTTAAGTTTCTTTTTCTGTCTCCATACGATGAAAAGAAACAATGCCGTAAGTACGGCCACAATACCAACGGTCGACATAATGACGCGTTGTACTCGTATTGTCTGTATTCCCTCTTGTTCACGCATTCGCAAATCTGCTATCTCTCTGGTTGTTTTGTTTACTTCATAAGTAAACAAGGTATTTTCCACGATATCGAATTCGCGCATATTATAGATGGAGTCTTTTATTTCGAGATAACGTGTCTTGTACATATTGGCGGTAGCGATGTCTCCCTCCTTTTCATAGAATGCCGATAGACTCTTTAGTGTTTCGGTGAAAGTATGTTGAATATTATGTTGGCGTGCTGTTTCGTCACACAGACGCAGGTATTTCAGTATGGAGTCCGGTTGGTTAATCCAATTGTAAGCATTATAAATCTCCTGATAAGCGAAACAGAGATATTTAGGTTCTATTTTCTTCTCAGAAGCATATTCAACTAACTGTTTTAAACGAGCGATGGCCGGGGGAACGTTGTTATCATAAATCTGTATGAGGCTCAACGTATAGCCACTCATGAATACGTCCACAGGATCTGCCGGATTCTTGGTCTTTTCGGCCATCCGGTAATACTTCTTCGCTTCGGTATTTTTCTTTAGAAATGTGTAGATACCTGTAAGATTCACCAATATATAATGTTCTGTATCACGGTCAGGATAATCACGACAAAAATCGTAGGCTTTCAGATAGTAGCTTATTCCTTTTTCATAATCAAGAAAGATGCAGTAGATGTTACCGATTTTGTTGTAGAGACGTGCGGCATAAATAGGTTTACTGCATGATTCACTAATCTTAACCCCTTCGATATACTCGCTAAGAGCGGCAGAATAGTTGCTTTGAGCGTTATAGATATCACCTGCTTTTAGATGTGCTAACGTGCAAAGATTTCTTTCCTCTGCGTTCATATCGTCCCTAAACCTGCTGGCTACGACGGAACAAAGTACTATTGCCTCAATATCTTTTTTTTCGGCGGCGCGTTGTGAAGCTAAATCCAATATCTGCTTCGAAGACACATCTTGCATTTCGCAGACAAGGTCTGAATACTGTGTCCAGTCAGTTGCATAAACTTCATTCGGGAAGAATATGAAACTGAACAACAACGTAAAGATCAATCTTGTGTGTGTTCTCATCATAATAAAGCTATTGCACTTTAATGTCTGTCATTCCAAATAGCATACGTGCAAAATTATGTAAAAAATTCGAGACATACATATTCCCGGTTAATTTTATTTTCTGCTTGACAGATTTGTATTGTTCATAAGTTAAGCATGCAAAATCCTGCATGTTTCCGATAATCCGGTAGAGTACATGATATGAATTTCATTCACGCAAAGGAAGAGACCGAGGCAATACTCGATATAATACTCTGAAACTCAATCTAGTTAAAATGACTTTTATGCAATGTACCGGAAGTTGGAGATAAACAATCAATCTTGTTTCAGATTTATTGGGACTTAGTGAGAAGAATATTATTATACAAAAAGAGGCTGTCCAACAAGACAACCTCTTTCTTGAGAGCGGAAGACGGGACTCAAACCCGCGACCCTCAGCTTGGAAGGCTAATGCTCTATCAACTGAGCTACTTCCGCAATTATTGTGGGCAAAGATGGATTCGAACCACCGAAGGCGTAAGCCAGCAGATTTACAGTCTGCCCCATTTGGCCACTCTGGTATTTGCCCAACATTTTCTTTTTGCTTTCTTTGAAAAACCTCCGTTTCTCAAACGCGGTGCAAAGATATGAATTATTTATTTAAACTCCAAGCGAAATCAACCATTTTTATTGCAGTAATTGCACATTCATCTCCTTTGTTTCCGAGCTTTCCTCCACTTCTGTCTTCTGCTTGCTCCATTGTATTTGTGGTGAGTAAACCATAAATAACTGGTATATCGCCAGTTGCATTTAGTTCGGTGATACCTTGGGTTACTCCCATGCATACATAATCAAAGTGAGGAGTATCGCCTTTTATTACGCAACCAAGGATAATAATAGCATCAACTTCGCAATTTTCCATGAGTTGGTTTGCTCCGAAGGTTAATTCGAAACTGCCGGGAACGGTTTTCACTAATATGTTTTCTTTTTTAGCTCCATGCTTGATTAGGGTATTGTAAGCTCCGTCAAGCAAAGCACCTGTGATTTTGTAATTCCATTCGGATACAACAATGCCGAATTTCATGCCTTCGGCATTAGGTACTGAATTGAAATCATAATCGGATAAGTTATGATAAGCTGTTGCCATAATAATCTTTTTTGGTTTAAAAAAAGCTACTCTAAAATCAGAGTAGCTTATATATAAGGTATTATTTTATTCCAGTTACCCGTTTCTTATTTCTTTGCGGCATTAGCGCGGTCGATATATTTATCGATATCCATTGCCTGATAAGAATTGAAATATTTGTCTTTTACTTTAGTGTATGCTTTTACCGCGTCATCATATTTGCCTTGCTTTTCAAAGATAGCTCCTGCTTTCTTCAAATAGATAGGACTCAATGTATTGTTGTCAGCTTTGTCGGCAGCTTTTAAGAAAGCAGCAGTAGCTTTATCCAATTGATCTAGTTGAGCATAGCAGTCGCCTAAAGCTCCTAGTGCGGCAGGACCTACCATTTGGTCTTCTCCGTCAAAACTATTTAGATATTTGATAGCTTCTTCGTATTTGCCTAACTGTGCATAGCTGATACCGGCGTAAGCTTTTGCCAGTTTCCCGCTTTTTGTTCCACTGAATTCATCTGCAATTTTAATGAATCCTGCATAGCCCAAGCTATCTCCGTTCAATGCTTTTTCATAATCATTAGCTCCGAAGTATTCTTCACCTTTGAAGATTGCAACGGCCGCTTTTTGTTCTTTTGGTTCTGATACATAGTGCTTATATAACATAACTCCTGCAATGATAACCACTATTGCTACTATAAAACCGATAATTGTTGTTTTGTTTTTGACAATAAACGCTTCGGATTGGCTTAACGCATCTTCAACGTTCGCTCCTTCCTGTTTTTTCTTTTCTTCCGCCATCTTATTTTATTTTCTTGTTATTCTTATATGTATATATTTCGGTCAGCAAAAGTAGTTGATTTATATATATAAATGAAATTTCGAGGCATATTTTTTAGCATCTATATTTAAAAACGGCATCTTTATCTGCTTTTTCAGTTTTTATTTCTACTTTTGTCTACCTAAAAATAAAGAGCAAAAATGATATTGAAGCGTATTTCCATACTGAATTATAAGAATCTGGAGCAAGTAGAACTTAACTTTTCTTCAAAGATGAATTGCTTTTTCGGATTGAACGGTATGGGAAAGACTAATTTGCTTGATGCTATTTATTATCTTTCTTTTTGTAAGAGTTGTACGAATCCCATAGATTCCCAGAACATTCGTCATGATCAGGACTTTTTTGTTGTACAAGGATTTTATGAAATGGAGGATGGTACTCCGGAAGAGATCTATTGTGGCTTGAAACGTAGACAAAAAAAGCAGTTTAAACGCAACAAGAAAGAATATACCCGCTTGTCGGATCATATTGGTTTTGTGCCGTTGGTTATGGTCTCACCGTCTGATTCCGATTTAATTGCCGGAGGAAGCGAGGAACGGCGTCGTTTTATGGATGTGGTTATTTCACAATATGATAAAGAATATCTGGACGCTTTAATCCGCTATAATAAGGCACTTGCCCAACGTAATACATTATTGAAAGCGGAGCAGGAACCGGAAGGAGAACTTTTTGAAGTATGGGAGGAAATGATGGCTTCTGCCGGTGAAATAGTTCATCGCAAACGTGCGGAGTTTATATCCGAGTTCATTCCCATTTTTCAGTCTTTCTATTCTTATATATCTCAGGATAAGGAAAAAGTCGATTTGATCTATGAATCTCATGCCAAGGATGCTTCTTTGCTCGATATTTTGCGGGAAAATCGGTTTCGTGACCGTATCATGGGGTATTCATTGAGAGGGATACATAAAGATGAACTGAATATGTTGCTTGGAGACTTTTCTATAAAAAGGGAAGGTTCGCAAGGACAAAACAAAACTTATTTAATAGCATTAAAACTGGCTCAGTTTGATTTCTTAAAACGTACGGGGAGTAACACTACGCCTCTATTGCTCTTGGATGACATCTTTGATAAGTTGGATGCTTCCCGGGTAGAGCAGATAATAAAGTTAGTAGCCGGAGATAGTTTTGGACAAATCTTTATTACCGATACGAATCGTGAACATTTGGATAAAATCTTGAGCAAGACGGAACAGGATTATAAGATTTTCAGTGTAGATGCAGGAACAGTAAGCGAAAAACAGGAGGAGCAGGAAGATGAGGCGTAATAATACAGAGCAAATAGGGGATTTGCTAAGAAAGTTTATGCGTGAAGAAGGGTTGGAGACTCCCCTGAATCAGCAGCGTTTAATAGATTCATGGAAAGAAGTTCTTGGACCTACGATAGCGTCTTATACTACTAATCTATATATAAGGAATCAAATCCTTTATGTTCATCTGACCTCTGCGGCTTTGCGGGAAGAGTTGATGATGGGACGTGAACTGTTGGTCCGTAATCTGAACCGTCATGTCGGGACTACCGTTATCATAAATATCATTTTCCGTTGAATACTTCTTTATCGGTAAAAACGCAATCCATTTTTATATCATGTTCTTCACATGGTATTTTATCTTCGAATTGGAATGAAAAGCAAATGCCTATTTTAAAAGAAGAGGTAAGTAAAGGTAGTAACTGGTCATAATACCCCTTCCCTCTGCCTAATCTATTGCCTTCCTTGTCAAAAGATACTCCGGGGATAATAGCCAGATCAATAGACTTGTAATCATTGAATATTTCTCCGATAGGTTCTTCTATATTGTAAGAACCTGTTTGTAAGTCCTGCTTTCCTGTATAATTACGCAATTCCAGATAATCGCCTACTACTACTGGTAAGACAATATTTTTAGTTTTGCTCCATCTCTCAACGAAGTCATGCGTCTGAACTTCATCTTTTAATGAGTAATAGAGCAAAACTGTTTTTGCTTGTTGGAATGCAGGGTATTGTTCCAGTTTATTAAGCAAAGCGTCTGATAGCTTCGTCAGCTCCGTATGTGTGTACAGAGCTTTTCTTCGGGCTATCTGTACACGCAGTTGTTTTTTTAGTTCGTGCATTCTTTGTTTTTTCTTTTACAGGTTGCGGAGCTTTAGGATATGATTCTCCTTTTCTTAGAATATCAAGAGCTTTGTTTACAGTAACATCGCTAATGTTGAGGAATTTAATGTATTCTTCTATTCCTAACATATTGTATATGATATTACCGTATAGTATTTTTTCGAGCAATTTGTGGGACTTTTGTATTTGTATATTTCTTCTTTTAACTCCTTTGCTTTCAGCAAAATTCACAAATTGCTCTATAATACCTTGTTCTTTCAAATATTTAAGCAACGATTGCTCATCCGGATATTTTTGTAGCTTAATTCTGTTCTTATCCGTGTATTGGAAGGAGAACTGAATTGGCAATGCTCTGTTTACTACCATTGAATAATATGTTGTTACTCCTGTGGTATCTTGCGGTACAAAAATATCAGGCATAATACCTCCGCCTCCGTATACGGTTCTTCCTAATCCGGTGGTGTATTTTAAATCCGTGTTCTGCTTGATGCTATCTTCCGAGAAGAATTCTCCATGCTCATAACGTTTGAGAATATCCATTTCATAATCCGAATCATTCCCTTTGGTATAATGTTTCTGTATGCTTCTGCCGGATGGAGTATAATAACGTGCTATTGTCAGGCGGATAGCCGAACCGTCACTGAAGTCAATAGGCTGTTGAACCAGACCCTTTCCAAATGAACGGCGTCCAATGATCGTTCCGCGATCATTATCTTGTATTGCTCCGGCGAATATCTCGCTGGCAGAGGCAGAGCCTTCATCTATAAGAACTACAAGTGGCGTATTCTGACAACTGCCTGTACCATTGGAGAATCGTTCTTCTCGAGGATATTTACGTCCTTGTGTATAGACGATTAATTTGTCTTTAGGAAGAAATTCCGTAACCATCTGGATGGCAGCTTCCATGTAGCCTCCTGTGTTTCCTCTTAAATCAATAACCAAACCCTGACATTCTTTCTGCGCAAGTTTGGCGATAGCCATTAATAGTTCAGCATGTGTGGTACGCCCGAATTTATTTACTTTAATATAACCGTATTTCTCATCCAGCATATATGCCGCATCCACACTGTTCACCGGTATATCTCCTCTTACAACGGTAAAGTATAAAATATTCTTTTCTCCCGGGCGGGCTATTCCCAGTTTAACTTTACTCCCTTTAGGACCTTTCAGTTTTCTGGGTGCCGTATCGATTGTTACGTCTTTACCCACAAAAGCGCTGTCATCTACCGAAACGATACGGTCTCCTGCCATCAATCCTACTTTTTCTGAAGGACCTCCCTGGATAACACTGTTTACATGTATCGTATCGTTTTGAATAGAAAATTGTATTCCGATCCCGCTGAAACTGCCTTCTAATTCAGAATTTGTAGCTTCCAGATCCTTGGCGGGAATATACATTGAGTGAGGATCGAGTTCACTTAAAATCTGAGGCATAGCATTTTCCACTAAGTCAGTCATGTTAACGGTATCAACATATTGATCATCTATGATGCGTAATAGCGCATTTAGCTTATTCGATGAGGTATTAATAATTCCCAGTTTGCTTCCCGAGAAATGGTTGGCATAAAACGTACCGACTAAAATTCCCAGTACAATGCTGATTGCAATGATAAAAGGAGTAAAGCGGGAAGAGTTATTTGTGCTCATAATTTATTATGTTATTCGTTAGGGTCAATATAAACAACTTCAATATTTGCTCTTTTCAGCAGGTTAAGTCCGTCTTCCAAACGATATTTCTCAGAATAAACAACTCGTTTGATTCCGGCTTGGATAATAAGTTTGGCACATTCAATGCAGGGAGAGGCTGTTACGTACATGGTTGCTTCGGCACTGCTGTTATTAGAACGTGCTATTTTTGTGATAGCATTTGCTTCTGCATGGAGAACATACGGTTTGGTTAAACCGTTTTCATCTTCGCAGACATTTTCAAATCCGGAAGGAGTTCCGTTATATCCATCCGAGATTATCATTTTATCTTTTATTATCAGAGCACCTACTTGGCGACGTGTACAATAAGAGTTCTCAGCCCAGATAGCAGCCATACGTATATAGCGTTTGTCTAATTCCAATTGTTTTTTTTCGTTTGCTTCCATTACTGATTCTTTTCTTTTCTATTTTTAGTCAATTGTACAAATCTCTTTTTATCCTCCGGATAGAGCTTTACCCAAATCGTATTTCCTCTATAGAATTTTGCATTTTTGATGCTGTTGTAGAAGTCCATAGTAATTTGTCGTTCGAGTGCTGTTGTTCCTGAGGAAGAAGAACCGTCAGTTATTAAAAAAGTAATTGTATTTTCCTTGCCGTCTGCAGACCATGTCTCCGAGAAAGTATTGGTTATTCCTTTTGCTGTAAATGTCTTATCTTCAAAAGTTATGTAAAAGCGATTTCTTCCATAATCCCGGATTATGTTTTTGTTATTCTCGTAAGTATTGACTGCTTTCTGATTGTTGTCGTCTTTCCAGTTGGTAGTTGTATAAAAGTCTCCTACATACCATGTTTGCCCGATGAATATGGCTTCGATATCGTCTTCATCATTACAACCGGCAAAGACTCCCAATATGCCGATAAACAGAACAAACGTTATTTTATTTAATATTCTTGTTATCATATTCTTATTGCAGATTAAACTATAAATTAATTAGCCCTTTAAACATTTTATAGTCCTTTCTGTTCAATCCCGTTTCTTTTTAATAAGGCTTTTATGGTAGGCTTTTGTCCTCTAAATCTTTGGTATAATACCATCGGGTGCTCTGTCCCTCCTTTGGATAAAATATTCTGCCGGAAAGATTCGGCAACCGTTTGATTAAATATGCCGTTTTCTTTGAACATAGAAAAGGCGTCAGCGTCCAATACTTCCGCCCATTTATAACTATAATATCCAGCGGAATAGCCACCGGCAAAAATGTGCGAGAATTGAGTACTCATGCAAGTACCGTCAACGGATGGCAGAATTTGAGTCTTCTCCCAAGCCTGTTTCTCATAATCTTCTACATCTTCTTCGAATGCAGTATTACGAGTATACCATGCCATATCTAAGAAACCAAAACTGAGTTGGCGTAAACAAGCATATCCGGTATTAAAATTCGATGCGTCAATAATGCGTTGTATCAATGTGTCAGGTAGCAACTCTCCTGTTTGATAATGCTTGGCAAAAGTATGCAGGAATTCTTTTTCGATAGCAAAGTTTTCCATTATCTGCGACGGAAGTTCTACAAAATCCCAATAGACATTTGCACCGCTCAGGCTTGGATAAGTTGACGCTGCAAACATTCCATGCAGAGAATGTCCGAATTCGTGTAAGAACGTTGTTACTTCATTGAAACTTAACAGTGCCGGCTTGTTTTCTGTGGGTTTGGTGAAATTCATCACAATCGATACGTGCGGGCGACTATCTGTTTCGTTTTCTTTCCATTGTCCTTTATATTCTGTCATCCATGCTCCCGCGCGTTTTCCTTTGCGAGGGTGAAAATCTGTATAAAGTACCGCAAGATATTTCCCATCCTTATCGAAAACTTCGTAGGCGGTGACGTCCGGGTGATATACGGGAATCGACTTGTTCTCTTTGAAAGTGATGCCGTATAGCTTTGTAGCCAAGCCAAATACTCCTTTTTTAACCAGATTCAGTTCAAAGTACGGACGTAACATTTCATCGGTTAAATTGAATTTCTTATTTTTCAATTTCTCAGAATAGAAGTTCCAATCCCATGGCATTAATTGGAAATGTGCTCCTTCCGTCTCACGTGCAAACTCTTGTATTTCATTATATTCAGCTTGAGCAGTAGGTAGATATGCTTCGAACAACTGGTTCAATAAATCATATACGGCATTACAATTCTCTGCCATTCGTCTTTTTAATGTATATTCGGCATAATTGTCATATCCGAGTAATTGGGCGATGGACATTCTTGTATTCACCAGCTTTCTAACCACGTCAAAATTGTTGAATTCGTTGTTATGGGTGGCTCTGGTGTTGTATGCCATATAAAGTTGTTGCCTTAAATCACGATTTTCATTATACGTCATGAAAGGCACATAGCTTGGAGCTGATAAAGTAAATAACCAACCTTCTTTCCCTTTTTCTTTTGCTGTTTGTGAGGCTGCTTCTATTACGCTTTCCGGCAATCCGCCCAGCTGTTCTTGTTGCGTTAATAATAGTTCGTAATTATTGGTCTCTTTGAGAAGGTTCTGGCTGAATTGCAGCGTCAATTTGCTAAGTTCGTTTGTCAGCCTACGGTATTCTTCTTTTTGTTGTCCGGTTAAATTGGCACCTCGGCGCACAAAATTATCGTAAGTATCTTGAAGAAGCGTTTGTTCTTCTGTAGTTAAGTTGAGCTTTGCTTTTTGTTCATAAACCGTTTTGACGCGTTGAAATAGTTTTTCGTTCAGATTGATATTGTTGGAATGCTCGGTTAATGCCGGCATTATCTTCTCTGCCAATTCTTGTAAATCATCATTGGTTTCTGCACTCAATAAGTTGCCGAAGATTGTAGTAACTCTTTCCAGAAACTTTCCTGAACTTTCGAGTGCAACGATTGTATTTTGAAAGCTAGGGAGTTCCGGGTTATTGCAAATATCTTCAACCTCTGATACCTGTTGACGGATACCTTCATCTATGGCCGGCTCATAATGTTCTATTTTAATTTTGTCAAAAGGGGCAGTTTCGTGAGGAGTATTATATTTTTCTAAAAGCGGGTTGTTTGCCTGGATTGTCATGATCGTATAAAATAATACAAATGTTAATAAGCTTCTTTTCATATAGTCAATACCTATTCAGATAATAATGTATTGTACAAAAATGCTAAAAAAAAGCATTACTCCCGCCATTATTATCAGGTTTTTAACAAAGAATATAACTTTGTTCGTTGGCTCTACTGAATATTTGTCAATTTAAGACTAAATCTTGGATTTATAAGTAGCTAGCAATGATATTTCAGGAATCTCTATTTCTTTACGACGTAATACCAATAATCCCATTTCCTGTAATTCATTCAATACTTTTGATACGGATAGACGTGTGTCATTCAGCAGGGTTGCGAAATCTTCCATTTTGATCTTAAGCAATTTCTTTCCGGTAGATTTCTCAGCGTGATAAAGGAAGAAATTTATAACCTTTTCCTCAATGCTGTTTGTCTTATTGTTCAGTAACCTGTCTTGCAGTATTTGTGAACGGTTGCTGATTATATTCAGATAATTAAGCCGGAAGATATCGTATTTGTTGAGCTCGGATAAGATGAACTTTTTTTCAATGGAGACGATATTTACATCCGTCATGGCTGAATATGAGGATATATAATTGGTATTCATTCCGAAAAGAGAATATGGCTCCAGAACATAAGGCTCATTAAAATATTCGCACCATGTATATAAATCATCTCTGTCTTTGGTCTCCGATATAATCTCCCCATTTAATAAAAAAACTAAACCATTGCATGGACTTCCCTGATTTATAATTTTCTCCATTGCTTTATTCTTGGAAAAATGTAGTTTGACTTTGCCAAGTATGTCTGTAAAGTCGTTCTTACACAGCCCTTGAAATAGCGGTAATTGCAATAAAGTGTCATACATCGTTAACTCCATATATTCTCCTCTCTATTTAGATCGCTCATGATTTTATGACAAAAATAACTATAAATCGCCTTTTTTATTCGTATGCCTTTCTCCTTTTTATCTTTTTTATTATTTCTTAAGCCTGATAATGTTTGCTTCCGATTGCTTGCATTGTGAACATAATTCTGATATATTTGTATTTTGAATCAAAGAAAGGAGGCTATATGTTTACGGATTTTTTTTCTGCATTTAATTTTCAGGAGTTGATAAGCGCTTTTATTGTACTTTTTGCTGTTATTGATATTATCGGTGCGATTCCTATCATTTTGACTTTGAAGCAAAATGGGCGTTCTGTGAATGCTACAAAGGCGACTTCCATATCATTTGTACTTCTAATCGGCTTCTTTTATGTTGGTGATATGATGTTGAGATTATTTCAGGTGGATATTGCGTCCTTTGCCATAGCCGGTGCATTTGTTATTTTCCTTATGTCATTGGAAATGATTCTGGATGTGGAAATATTTAAGAATCAGGGACCGATTAAGGAGGCCACTTTAGTGCCGTTGGTCTTTCCGTTGTTAGCCGGAGCCGGAGCGTTTACTACATTGCTCTCATTAAGGTCGGAATATGCTTCTATTAATATTATTGTAGCTTTAGTTTTAAATATGGCGTGGGTTTACGTGGTACTGAAGATGACGGGACGGATAGAGCGTATCTTAGGAAAAGGAGGTATTTATGTTATACGTAAGTTCTTCGGTATTATTTTGCTGGCTATTTCCGCACGTCTATTTACTGCAAATCTTACATTGTTAATAGAGCAGTTAAAGGGAGGACAATAATATTCATTTTACAGATATAAAAAGCGCTGCAAAAGTTTATCCTTTGCAGCGCTTTTCTATTTTAAGAGGGCTTGTTTATTTGAGCCCCATTTTCTTAGCGATTTCTTTAGGAATAGCATTCTTGTTAACAAGGTAATTGATTGTTTTATACTGAACGTATGCTTTGGAAGCATACCATATTCCATTATACTTACCAGCTTTACCCCAAGAATTTTTCACTATATAATAAGGTTTTCCGTTTTGATCTTTGGCAAGACCGTAAATCAATACTCCATGATCATCTGTTGTTTCCCAATTGTCGAAACCTGTTTGGCGTAACTCCTGAGTGATGTTAGTTTCAGGAAGAGGACGTGAAGTTAATTCTTTACGTTTATCGGCAGCGGTCATTCCTGTCCATTTAGCCATATCGGAACCTGTTAGTTCGGCACCTTTGGAAGCATCCGGAACGACAGCGATACCATCACGGGTAAAACCTTGCTCACTTACGTCAGCACCCCATGCCACAGTATAACCTTTGTCGATCGCATTGTCTATAATAGCCATAAATTCATCCAAAGGAAGATTCCATGATTCGCCGTTGCGCCAGTTGTCTTGGATTTCTATCGCAAATTTTGTGTAGAACGGATGATGTGTGAAAGAAGTAATGGACACATAGTCATCCGGATTCAATCCTAGTTCTGCGGCAAATGTCTTGGGAGTATATTCTTTTCCATTATAAGTGAATTTATCAGGGCAAGTACCGAGGTAAGTATCATAGATGGCAGATAATCCTTTTTTCCATACGGGAGTAAGTTTGGAGAAATTTCCTTTTGCAATAGCATTTACATACGCACCTGCTACGGCATCCAACTCATTATGAACAGGAAGCGTGTCACCATACATGATGCCCGGCATTGCTTCTTGCGGAACGAGTCCGTAATTTCTTAAACAATAAATAGCATCATAGAAGCTACCTCCGGGAGAGTAAGATGCGTCTCCATGCAGACGTACATAGCGTTCTGCGCGGTCTTCCATCGTTTTGTGTACGACGAACATTTCGGATAAGTCATATTCTCCTTTTCCCTGGCGGAGTAATTCGGCTTCGAAAAAGCCCATTCCCGAGAAACTCCAGCAAGTGCTCGAACGGTTTTGGTTCTTGATGGATGTGATAGGGATTTCTTTTACTGTCGTGAAAATAAAGCCTTCTTCCTCCTTAATGGAATCATTCTTTTCTTGTGCTGTCATACTTAGTGCCGTCATACCGAGTACGGCTGTAAACAATAGTTTTTTCATATTAAAAGTTTAAACATTAGTACTGTGTGCAAAGATAATACAATAAATTATTCGTTCATAATATTCTCTACTTCTTCTATGGTGATAGGTATCCTTTTTTTGCCCAAGAACCGTGACCCTTCCGGAGTGATTAAAATGTCATCTTCCAGACGGATACCTCCAAAGTCCTTATACTTTTCTATGGCATCATAACATAAGAAATCCGTATGCATCTTTTCTGCATGCCATTTGTCGATAAGGGCAGGAATGAAATAGCAACCCGGTTCGTCTGTGATGACAAATCCTTCTTGCAGACGGCGTCCCATGCGTAAAGAAGATGTTCCGAATTGATTGATGGGGCGTGTTTCCTCATCGTAGCCTACATATACTTGTCCCAGATCTTCCATGTCGTGTACATCCAGCCCCATCATGTGTCCTAAACCATGAGGCATGAACATGGCATGTGCTCCCGCAGCTACCGCATCGTCTATGTTTCCTTTCATTAGGCCAAGCTCTTTCAATCCTTGTGCCAGGACTTTGCATACAGAGAGATGTACTTGCTGATAAGTTGTACCCGGACGGGCAAATTCGATGGCTTTATCGTGACAGGAGAGTACGATGTTGTAAATGTCTTTTTGGCGGTTGTCGAATTTTCCGCCTACCGGAATTGTACGTGTAAAGTCCGAACAATAGTTGTTAATATTTTCTGCTCCGGCATCGGTAAGCATCATGCGTCCGGTCGTTAAAATTTGACTGTGGTCGTGGTTATGCAATGTCTCTCCGTTTTGTGACAGGATTGTGGCAAAAGATGTCATGCTCCCGTAAGAAGCGGCTATACCGTCCAGCACTCCCGCAATATATTGTTCTTTTACACCCGGTTTGCAGAGACGCATGGCTGCCGTGTGCATTTCGTATCCGGCGTTGCAGGCGTCTTCTATTTCTATGATTTCTTCAGGACCTTTCACGGAACGGAGAGCAACTACTGCCTTGACCAGTTCCAGTGAAGCATATTGTTTTACGATAGAAGCGCGGATACCCAATAATTCTTCGAGCAGCATCATATTATCATAACGATACGGAGGCAGAAAGTGTACTTTGCGTTTAGAAGCAACTGCTTGTTGCATCAGTTCTGTCAATTTGGAGAAAGGACGACTTTCTTTTACCCCTACCAATGCCGCTTGTTCGCGTACTGTAGGTTGAGGCCCCATCCAGATAATATCGTCCATATCCACGTCATTACCGAAAATAATTTCCTGTCCGCTTTCCACATCGATGACTCCTGCGAATCCCGGTTGGTTAAGCCCAAAGAAATAAAGAAAGGAACTGTCCTGTCTGAATTTATAAGTATTGTCCGGATAGTTTGCCGGTGCTTCTTTGTTTCCGAGAATAAGGATAAGTCCGTCACCTACTTTATTGCGTAAAGCGGCGCGGCGGTTTTGATAAATTTCAGCATTAAACATAGCTATGGATTTTATAGTTAATAATTGATATATTTTAATTCATAATACCTGCAAATTTAATAAATTCGTGAACTATTAAATCATGTTTTGTGTTTTTTTATACAAAGGTTGAACCTCATGACAAGACATCAGAAAAATTACTTTATATACCTGCTCATGCTTTTGCTGTTTGGCGGGCTTATTTATGTCGCTATTCATGGGGGAGAGCGTTTTGATTCTATTTCCGCCGGCCATACACCGGCAGAGCAAAATGCATGGCAAATGTTTTGCTCCACTTTCTCGGACAGTTTAAGTGGCGGACTGGTAATTCTGCTTATCCAGATAGTTGTGGTTTTATTTGCTGTCCGGGTGTTTTCCTACTTGTTTCGCTATATCGGTCAGCCGGGAGTGATAGGGGAGATTGTTGCGGGCATCGTGCTCGGTCCCTCTCTGTTGGGCTATTTTTTTCCTGATGTCTTTGGCTGGCTGTTTCGTCCCGATTCATTGACGAATCTGGAGTTGATAAGCCAACTGGGTTTAATTCTTTTTATGTTTGTTATCGGAATGGAATTGGACTTCGGAGTCATCCGTAAAAAAATAAACGAAACATTGGTTATCAGCCATGCCGGTATTTTAGTGCCTTTCTTTTTAGGTATTATTGCCTCTTATTGGGTGTATGAAGAGTATGCGGCGTCACAAACGAGCTTTCTTCCTTTTGCCTTGTTCATTGGTATTTCCATGAGTATTACGGCATTTCCGGTGTTGGCGCGCATTATTCAGGAACGTAATATGACGAAATCCTCCGTTGGAATCCTCTCTATCGCTTCTGCCGCCAATGATGATGTAACTGCTTGGTGTTTGCTTGCCGTAGTGATAGCCATAGCAAAAGCGGGTACGATGGTCAGTGCACTGTTTGCTATCGTATTGACTGCTGTATATATATTGATCATGTTTTTGTTGGTACGTCCGTTCCTTCGGAAAGTGGGAGAGGTCTATGCCACGGGGGAAGTTATCAATAAAACATTTGTAAGTTTTATCTTTTTAATTCTTGTTATCTCCGCCACGCTAACGGAATTGATTGGTATTCATGCCTTGTTTGGTGCATTTATGGCAGGCGTGGTGATGCCGCCCAATATCGGTTTCAGGAAAGTGATGATGGAAAAGGTGGAAGATGTGGCATTGGTCTTTTTTCTTCCGTTGTTTTTTGCCTATACCGGGCTACATACGGAAATCGGCTTGATAGATACTCCCCAATTATGGTTGATTTGCCTCCTGTTTATCGGGGTTGCTGTGTTAGGAAAGTTTGGAGGCTGCGCCATTGCCGCCCGTTTGGTCGGAGAGTCTTGGCGTGACAGTCTCACCATAGGGACCTTAATGAATACGCGCGGACTGATGGAACTGGTGGCTTTGAATATCGGTTATGAGATGGGAGTATTGCCGCCGCCTGTTTTTGTGATTTTGGTCATCATGGCACTGGTCACTTCCTTCATGACCACTCCAATGCTTTCGTTAATAGAGCTGATTTATAAAAAGAATACCAAACAAGATGTGGTAAAACGTAAACTGGTACTGTGTTTCGGACGTCCGGAAAGTGGGAGAGAACTGTTGCTGGTATTAGGTCTGCTTTTTGGCAGGCGTTTGAAAAAATATCATTTGATTGCGGCACACTATACGGAAGGTACGGATTTGAATCCGATAAAAGCCGAACAATATGAACGGGATAGTTTTAAACCGCTGAGGCGTGAAGCGGCTCTTCTGAAAGTGAAGGTAGAGGAGCGTTATAAGGTTACGGATAAGGTGCGTGACGAAATTGTGCATCTCGGAGAGAGTGAGCAGGCGGATTTAATGCTTATCGGAAGTAAAAGTTCCTATATCGATTTATCGTCCGGATTGTTGCAACGTATAAAAGAAAACTCTTTTCAGATGGTAGGAACACTTTTTCGTGAGCGAACCAATGAAATCGTAGAACAGATAGATGCTCCACTCGGTATTTTTGTGAACCGTCTGGATAGTGGGCGGCCGTCAAGAATCTCTTTCTTGCTGGGAGGAGATTTGGATGATTTCCTCTTACCTTATATAGATACTGTTTTGGAGTCCGGAAGTATGCCTGTCCGGCTGTTCCTTTTTCAGAATGGAGAATATCCGGTAAAGCGATGGATGGATGAATATCAAGAAACTCTTGAGGTGATTGAATACGAAGACCTTTCCCAGTTGTCTTTTGATAAAGATAGTCTGCTGGTTGTTGGTTATGAAGTGAGTGAGGAGATGGTGAGGAATGTGGCAGACGTGAATGAACTGCCGTCGTTATTGATAATGAAGAAAGCAATTAAATAGAAAATTTATGGTAATTGATGAAAAAACAGGATTAGTACTTGAAGGTGGTGGTATGCGTGGTGTCTTCACTTGTGGGGTTTTGGACTACTTTATGGATAAGAAGATTCGTTTTCCTTATACGATAGGCGTCTCTGCCGGAGCTTGCAACGGACTCTCTTATATGTCCGGACAACGGGGTAGAGCGAAATTCAGCAATATCGATTTGCTGGAACAATATGATTATATCGGTGTCAAATATTTGTTTAAGAAGCGTAATATCATGGATTTCGACTTGCTGTTCGGCGAGTTTCCCGAACATATTCTGCCTTACGATTATGATGCCTATTTTTCTTCACCGGGGCGTTATGTCATGGTGACTACGAACTGCCGGACGGGAAGGGCTAATTATTTAGAGGAAAAGAAAGACAAGAAACGCATTATAGATATCGTGCGTGCATCCAGTAGTCTGCCCTATGTTTGCCCCATAACTTATGTGGACGATGTTCCGATGCTTGACGGAGGGATTGTAGATTCCATT
Source organism: Bacteroides sp. OM05-12 (assembly GCF_003438995.1). GTDB lineage: Bacteria > Bacteroidota > Bacteroidia > Bacteroidales > Bacteroidaceae > Bacteroides. The sequence continues at coordinate 169,025 of NZ_QSUN01000004.1, read as the reverse complement.
CCCTTGCTACGTTCCATGGAAGATGGGAATGAGAAGAATGTGGTAGTGCTTACCCGTAACCGCGGTTATCGTAAAACGTCTAAGGATATGAAGATTCCTCATTTTATTTATAAGAAGTACCCGCGCCTGCGTGTCGCGTTGAGTAACCGTTGCAAGGTATACAATCAGCAACTGGAGATGGTGGAACGTTTGGAAGACGAGGGCAGGATTCATGTTATCCGTCCGGAGAAACCGGTTGTTGTAGATCGCATAGAGAAAGACGTCAATAAACTTCGTGATTTTTATCAGGAAGGATATGAGTGCGCGAAGAAGATGTTTTGAACATATACCCGAGAGAAAAAGTGAGCAGGAAAGTATTATCTTTTTTGATGATATAAGGGCTGTGCATCATTCCTCTGAAATTGAGCAGATAGGAAGCGGACAACCCTACTCTTATTTTATCTTTTAATGTTTGATACAGACCAATTTCGGGTTTTAACCCCCAATTGAGTTTTCTGTATTCATACTCTTTCAGCATAAAGTCATTGTCACGTCTTTCTTTCACGAGGATATCCACTTTGGGACCTATACCTACATAAAAGTGGGTTTGGGATATGGAGTATTTCACTCTGAATGTTGTGTTGAGATGAAGGTAATTTTGCCTTTCAATGTAATCGTTTGCTATGTTGTCATCTAAAATTAAGTCCTTTTCTTTTCCTCCTTTGGTGACATATCCTATTTCGCTGGACAGGTTCCAATATGAATGCTCCCAGTAATCTGCCCCTACCAGAAAAGCATAACGCTGGATGTTATCTGTAAACATCGGTACTCTGTCTGATTTTAACGATGAAAAGCTGAATCCGTTTTCCAATCTTATGCATTGCGCTTTTACTGAAAGACAGGATGTGATGAGAAGCAGAGCTATAATATATATTTTTTTCATAGATGTTATTCTTGAGTCTGTGGCTACAAAAGTAGAATAAAAAAGAATAAAAGAAGCAGTGAAGCACCTGAATTTATAGTAAAATACACTTTTAAAATTAATCAATTTCTACCTTCACCTTATCACGCTTTACTCTTATATGATTGATATGTAGCGTAATAAAGTGAAGGTGCTATTTTGTTGAACTGCATCCTAAAAGTTTGCGTACTTTTTATATGTTCTTATTCAATTATTCTTTTCGGTTTATTTTGTTTCTTCCTGTTACCCACATAATTCCCAAAAAGAACAATGAATACACAGAGAATAGAATAAAGAGCCAATCTTTCACTACATTCCAAGTTATACAGAATAAGGATTCGTGACTTACCGGAGAAGAATTACTATAATAAGGATTCACCTTTTGAAGCAAAGACGCACTACCAGAGATGAGAGAATTGCGGCGGCATAATTCATCCATTTCATAATCCCATTCATAAGGATAACCCACTGCTTTAAAGTGCCTTTCAATGGGTAAATAGAAAATAAATCCGGTAAAGAAATCTTCATAAGTTCCACGGGCTACAAGCAATCCAGACCAAAGATCCAAACGGCTAGTTCCAAAAGGAGAATCTTTAAAATTGAATGCGAAGGTGGAGTCAGGAATTTGATTGAAAGCACAGTCCCAAATTCCATCCTGAACAAAAAAAGTATATGGCAAATATTGACTGCTATTCAAAAGTACATTCGCAACTTTCCCTTTATAATGTTGAGCCACATAGTATCCGCAATTTTGAGATCCTTTGGTTAAGGCATGTCTTGAGTTCATAATGATGAACGATTTGCCAATACTATCCTTGTCTATACGCTCTATTATATTTGCCGCCATTAAACTGTCTCTATGATAATTCTGAGAACTACGATAATCTTCGGACGTATGGATTTGATCCCAAGGGATACGCCCATCTGTAAACCAAAGTTTGAGATTCTTTTCCTTCTGCAAATAATAATACTTTTTCAAGAAATCAAACCAGTTTGTATTTATCCATAATACCCAAGTCGCAGAATTATACACATTAAAATGAGCTAGTTCTTTTTCGAGAATTGTATCATTGGCATAATCTTTCGATAAGAATTGCTTAAACCGCTCCTGTGCATCCGTCCGGCCATATTCGGTAAACATTTGAATTTCTTTTTGAGCGAAACGGGGATCGCTGACAATACTGTAAATCAAATCCCACTGCGTATATTCGGGATGAAGCCGCTCGCATAAGATAACATGGTCGTACTGATCGTATAAATTGAAAATGTAATCCAATGTGTTTTGACGATGCTTTTGTAAAAAGTCTACATATTTATGGGTAGTATGCGGATTGATATAAGAAGTCTGGAAATTATCTAATCCAAAATAAAAAATAATACGAACACTGATAGCTATTCCCCACAGGAATGAATAATATTTTAAAGCCTTTTTTCGTACTATCCAATTCTGTTTTCCGGGAAACACAAGTTTGGAACGAAAAATCTTACGCTTTAAACATGGAAGTAAAAATAATAATAGAATAACTGCCAACCAAAAAAGAGTAACAATCATCCAAATAGAAAAATAAATACCAGTGAACTGAACAACAGTAGATAGGTATATTAAAAGCAAAAAAACAGAGGTACTTGTTAGCAGCTCTTTAGCGACTGTCCATCCCTTTCGAAGGGGTTGATAATTACCCGATAGAATAAACATTCCCGGTGTTTTCCCCCATTTAAAGAGACAAAAAACATAATAGGTCAATGAACAAAGCAATATGCCGGGTATAGAGGGAATAAACACGAATAAAGAGAGTAAACTATCAACAATGACGTAGAGATAAATAATAGCCGACCAATCCACTAAAGCGGTTGAAAAAGAGAAAAACCAACGTTTTATTGTTTTCATAATTTCTCTGATATTTGTGATTTGACTTGCATCCTTTTTATTCAGATAACAGGTTAACTTTATGTAAAACGAATCTTATATTCTTTATAGCACGCGGTACAGCTCATTCATTGTATAACTTCCAAATATATATATATGCGCTTTGAAGCATTACAGTAAGTAAGGATATACAGGAATCCTTCTTTTTTCAAGTTCTTCTTTGGAGACATCAGACAAAATAAACTTATCTCCTGAATCTATCTTTCTAGAATCAAGTTTATTGCCTTTCTTAGAAGGACGTTTTTTTGCTGTTTTAAAGTAATATCTCCCATGGCATCTAAAATGCTCTATATATCTGATTGATGATGTAAATATAATGCAAATTATTATATTTACGGATCTTCTAATAGAAAAATCATCGGCAACATTACTAATTTAACCATTAGTAGCATCGTTAGGAATCACATGATAATAATTCCCATGATTGGTGTGCTTGGCTTTCAGTCCTATGCCTATCAATCGGCTACCCATTTGTTTGGCGGAAGTCTCGCGTAGCGCGGAAGTATTGTACTGCTGCATTCTCCTGAATATTTCGGCGGCGGTCAGCCATATTCCTTTCTCCTGACCGTTGGGGCGACGGAAACATTCGTAGAACACATCCTCCATAGGTGTCTGTCGATAGTAGGCGCGATTGTGACGTTGCAACTCTTTTTCTTCTTCCCGGTTCATGTGGTCGCTTTCTCCGTTCTCTATTTCCTGTTTAAGCTGGGCGTATAACTGTTTGTGCTCGATCGGTTCTTCGGAAATGGATTGCGAGACCTCTATGCAAAGATAACGCCGGCTTCCGCTTGGGTCGGTCAGCACTTCGCGGCTGTTTGTCGTGCCAATGAAAGATGCCAGGCGGTCTTCGGTGACCATCCCGATTCGTTTACCTCTATATATAGGTATGGTGAGCATTTGCAGAAGATTTTTCAGGTCGGCGTGACGTCTTTCGCTGATTTTGTCGAACTCGTCAAGGTTGATAAGCCCGTTCTTTACCAGTTTCTTTTCCGGATTGCTGCCCGGAGCAAGGTTCAGGTTGTCGATGTAATATGCCTGAAGCGCGTCGGGAAGTAGGCGGCGGCAAAAAGTGCTTTTCCCCAATCCCTGTTTGTCGCTGATCAGGATGGGTGTCAGCGTGTTGGCATGGCTGCGTTGTCGCCCCATCCATTGCGAAGCCATGGCGCGCAGCCAGTAACGTGCGCCCCTGAGCCAGATGTCGTTCTCCGAAACCAGCTTTAGCAGGGGAGTGACCCGGTCTTGCCCGTCCCATGACGGAAGTTCGTCCATATAGAGGTGAAACGGATTGTAACTCTCTATATTGTTTGAGAGAACCAGTGTCGGGAGGTCGCTGTGGCGGCAAAGCATTCCTTTAAGTCGTGCGTCGATAATCATGCCGTTCATTTCCCGGTCGTCGATAGGGCGGAACGCTGTTCCTTTTTCTCCCGCCGGACGATATTCGGTGACGCCTGTCAGCCGGTTGTAGCGAAAGTCAAAATGCCGGAGCAGATAATCTTTCAATTCTTTTGTCATGGCGGAATACCTACGGTTTGAAACAGTGCGTTCCGGCGATTTCAGGAACCAGTTGTTCCATGCTTTCAAGATACTTTTAACGATTTTGTTCATCATACTGATATTTATTAAATTTGTTCAGGCTGCAAATATATAGTCGTAAATCAGGGATTTGCAACTATTTTACCCTTTGAAAACCAACAAATTCATCTAAGTATCGAGTAAGGGTTAATTAGTTTTTTCCGTTTAATATTTGTATCTTTGTCCCTTGTCTATTATCTCTTTCACAAGTGTGAAAGTTGTATTTCATATTATGTGCAAGAGAACTTTCACAACTGTGAAAAACATCTTGCACATCATGTGAAAGATCTAGTTATTCAGGTTGAAAAAGATAGTCAGACCTTATCCGAAAGCTAATTTATACACTTTAAAAAATAATGAATATGGCAGTTCCCTATGATTTCTTCCGTACACCTCAGCCGAAGAATAAAGACAAAGTGAGGTATCATGCCCGTGTGGTAGTGCGGGATACAATGGAGACGGAAGACATCGCCCGGATGATAGCCTCCCGTTCCACGATAAAAGAGGGTGATGTGACAGGTACGTTGGTGGAACTGGCAAAGGTTTTGTTTACCGAACTTCCCGAAGGACGCAGCATTCATATCGACGGAATCGGCTCGTTTCGTGTCAGTGCCCACTCACCGTCAGTTCGTACCACGAAAGAGATTCGTGCCGAGAGCATACAGTTCAAAGGCATTGTTTTCACACCGGAAAAGAAGCTGATGCGGAAAATGGGAGCGGTGAGTTTTGAGAAAGTAACCTACTCAAACCGTTCGAATAACATTAGCGATATTGAGATTGACGCCCGGCTGACCGACTTCTTTGCCGACCATGATTACATCACCACAGCGCAAATGCGTGGCCTTTGCGGTCTGAGTTATATGACGGCATTGCGTCGTTTGCAGACAAGGGTAAAAGACGGTCGTCTGACACATCCCGGACATAGCCGTGCTCCGTTTTATTATCCCGTTCCCGGCAATTTCAGGAAAAGCCGTTTGTAGAAATTCGGGGTGCAGTTAAAAAAAATAGTACCTTCACTTTATTGCTCTGTGTATTAGTGTGATATGTTCGTAGAGTGATAAGGTGAAGGTAGGATATGGAAATTGTTATATTTACTTTTTAATCTCTTTAAAGGTCGCGATATCGTAAATGTTTATTTTAAAATTTTCTTTATTACAAATTTATTCGATTTCATCGTACATATAGTAATATATATCCCACTTGGTAAATCTGAAATATCTATTGTATTTGACGACGGGATTGTACTTTTAACTATTTTCCCGTTTGTATCATAAATCTTGCATTCAAGTATAGAAGAGAGTTCCCCTCGGATTTGTAGAATATCCGATTGAGGTGTATGATGGATATCTATACTATCATTCTGTGTAGATTTAATATCTGTAGCTCGTCGTATAGCTTCCAATATTTCCGGGTCATCTATATAGTCAATGATGAAAGCTATATCATCTGGAGCGACTGTTCCATTACTATTAGTCGCTTCGAGTGCAAAAAAATCTTCAAAATAAAAATAAGGAATATCAATAATGTAATTCTTACAATTTCTATCTAATAAGTATTGACGAATAACACCGAAAAAGTAGTCATTTCCCCGCATATGATCTCCACCTTTTAAAAGTAACCGATCTGTTTTCGAGATATTAATCGTAAAACGTACGGTATCATTCTCAAAAGAAAGATGTTCTTCATTAAAGTTATCATATATAAGTTTTACACTTGAAAACTTTGGGATGGAGGGTAAAAGGTTAATTTTGAGGGGAAATATTCCTCGTAAATCATTTTTGAGATAACAATATACTTGTCCTGTATAATATACTGAGCTATCGTTATCCAAGACGGTTCTTTTAAATTCTTTTCCCAAAGCAGAATTCTTATATAAAGCAGAATCTATACAAAATGTAAAAGTCGATTGTCCGGTAATTTGTTTTTTTATTTCGTAACTGCTACCATCTGCTTTATCAATTTTGAATATCCAATTGTATTCCGTTTCGGATTGGGGGGTGTTGTATTTGAAGATGCAGGTGTCATTTAGTAGTAAAACACCCCCTTCATTTACTGGCTTTCCATTTTTTAAATGGGCATTAATATTACCTGCAAATATTAAACTGAAATGCCATAATGAGATGACTAAAAAGAGATATTTGATTTTCATAATACGATTTTTTCAGTCTTTATACACTCTTCTTTGTTGTAATATTTTTGAATATAAAAGCCTTTTGGTAAATACAAACTTTCAACTTTGTCAGATTTGTAATATTCCTTAACAAGTGTTCCATTCATATCATATAGTTTCACATTGAAATCTGTGAGATTTGTAGTATTAGAACCTGGAATTGAAATCTTCTTTAATTTATATAACTCTACGGTTTGTGTCGTTTTTCCATATTGGTTTTCAACGGTTAAATCAACCCATGCGTCGTGATGATCACCAAAGGGACCAACTCGTACATGAGTTTGATAAGGCTCAAAAATATCTTGTACATCATATCCTGTGACATAATCTTCTTCAGCTCCAACTGTTAAATATCGTGCTCCACCGTATTTAACAGTAAAATCAGCAAAATAGGCATGATCTGATGATCTATATGTATAGATAGGTTTACTTACATAATAAATAGCAGGTTTAACTTCTAAGTTTAAGTTATACATTTGGACAACTTTTTTCCCGTTTGTTACGGCTGTAAGGGTTATGATACCATTGATGTCTCCTTCTACGTTTTTTTTATACTGATCTGTGTTTGATAAAGCTGGAATTGTAAAAGTTGAACTATTTGATTGTGCAAGAATTGTTTTTTCTCCATTATTGAATGTCAGTTCAAAAGTCCAATGAGGTTCATTTACTGGATATCCTGTATTATTCTCAAAATAAAAATAATGGCTTTCATAAGCTGAAGTAATTCCGGTATCAGGGATACCTTCGGCAATAATTTTTATAGTAGTGGGTTCATTGGGCTTCCATCCCATTTCTTTTAAGATTTCTATCGTCTTGCTGTCTACCTGTTGAAGTTTTTCACCAGTATGTAAACCATATGACATGAGTGAACCTTTTTCTTTAAAATAGCGTAAAGAAGAGTAATATTCAAACGGATTAGGAGTATATAGTTGATATGTAGCTGCTATTTTTAATGCATATAAATTAGAGGTAACAAAGTTTTTTAAATTGGGATTATTAACCATACTGCTAAGACGTTTATTTGTATCGGAGATGACTAAATTGTCAAAAACAGAATATTTTGAAGGTATGTAAAAATCTATAATATTTCCTTTTCTTTCTCTGATACTTGCGCCAAATCCCATAGCCGTTGCTATACCTCTGAGTATGGCACTTGTTAGATTTTTGGAAGATGAAATGATTTTATCACTAAAACCACAATCCCATTTCGTGTTTTGATTTATAACTATTACAGCATCAAATCCTTCTCTGGTTGTTCCTGAAATCATTTTGTTATGTCTTGCAAGGCAGTAAGGATAAATCATATTGTCTTGTACAAGATAAGTAACATCGGTTTGAATGTCATCGTTGTCTAGATTTTCTAAAGTAAATTTTATATATATTGAATCTTTATTATTTAGATAGCTTTCCCACGTTTGGGCTGCAACTTCGATACTGCTTTTCATGCTGTCAGGAATACTGAAATCTGATTCATACATGCAAATCACTGTTCCTCTATTAGCACTGTTCAACCGTTGTACTTTAGATAAACTTGGTTTTACAATTGTAGGAGCACCATCCAAGAATTTATCTGATGAACTTAAAATAACTGTTTTTTGTGAAAATAGATTTATGTGGCAAGTAAAAAGTAAAATTAAATAGATTACTTTCCTATTGGCTGCTATAAGTGATAAATAAATTTGTTTCATATTTATAGTATTATTATGGACTTAATTTAGTAGGTTAATGATTAAAATTGTCCTTCCAGCTCTCCATCAGGAGTCGAAATTTCGATAATGTATTCACCCTCTTTGTAATCGGGGATGTTGGTAGGACAAATATCCCACTCTTTAGCATCCATATTTTCAATGGATATAACTTCACCGGATTGTTTTTTGATTGTAATAGTTACATTATCCATATCTTTGTTGAAAGTAGTGGTTAATGTCTTATCTTTATCTAGCGTTACTTGAACGGAACTTGAGGGAATAAGTGTGTTCCCTCCTTTCAGAATAATTTTTTTACCGGGAGCTTGTGTCATAGAAAAAGATAATGAGTAAATGAATAGTGCTCCGATCATTAATAGAATTTGTTTCATCATAGTTGTTTGCTTTTTAATTAATGCAACAAAACTATGGTAAAAGTGAGAAATAGGCAAGTATAAAATGCTTCAAAATGAATGAATGTAAATTATTGTATTCTAGTTTGTTATATGCGTTTGGCGCTTCATTCTAATCCGAATGAAGGCTTTTGTTTGCTGGGTTTACTTGTTTTTCAGGAAGATTAAAGAAATATTCAAAAGTTATTTCCGTCCCAAACAATTCTTTTATTTTTTTGAATATTCTACCTTTTTGCGTACGGAGTCCTTTAGTTGATATACCACGAAAATTGGCACATTCTTTTGTATTAAATCCGATTAAGAAAAGACAGCAGAGATAATAGCTTTCTTTAGACATAGACATAACGTTAGCTAAGCATCTTATATAAGGATCAAAGTGTTTTAATAGTAGAGTGCAATATTGTTCTTGTTCTTTATAAGATAGAACAAAATCGGTTTTTGCCCGATCTTTTATAACCGGATATTCTTTGGATTTTATAAATTCTTTAGTGCAAGTCTCCCCTGTTTCTTTTATATTTGCCAAAATAGCTTGGAGTTGTGACTGAATTTCTTGTATAGTGATTTTACTTTCTTGTAACTGTTTGTTTGTTCTGTTTATTTTCTTCTTGTTGTAATGTAATACCAGATAATAGCCTAATGAACTTATAATAAGAATACCTATTATACATATTATTAATAAGCGTTTTTCTTGAGCTGTATGTTTTTTGATAAGATTTTGTTCAGCATTTGCTATGCTGGTGTTTTGATTTTGTCGATCTATTGAGTCATTCAAGTAATTAAAATTTTCTAAATATGCTGTGTAATTTGGATCTCCGATCATTTTGGATAATCTGGATAATTGCAAATAACACGCTGCTTGGGTATAAATGTTGCTACTGTAAATTCCTTTTTTAAGATAGATTAGAGCAGAGTCATATTGATGCATAGCGATAAAGATACTTGCCTTTGTGGAATAACTACTGTAGATATTATTACTGTCTTTGCAGAAAAAAAGAGCTTTGGTGATATGTGCAAGAGCAGTATCGTAGTTTTTTAGTTCTAAATAGGCATTAGAAAGATTATTATGTATATTGGCTATTTCATCTGTATCCTTAATCTGTGGTATGAGTTGATTTGCCAATAAATGAAAGTGTAATGCGGAATCCGGCATAAGTCTGTAAATATAGCTTTTTCCCATTCCTCGAAGGGAATAAGAGGCTTTACTCTTTTCTGTCAAAAGGGAATTATATTTAAGTGCTGTTTGGAATGCTTGGAAAGCGTTAGGCTCAAGGTCATTATCCAAATATAAATCACCGATTCGGTTGTAAATTTCTCCTAGTAATGGCTTGTCATCCGTTTGCTTCAATAGGTTAATGGCTGCGTTGTAAGTAACGACTGCGGAATCTACAGCTCCTCTTTCTTCCTGTTCTTTTCCTTGCTCGTATAGGAGTGTAGCCTGTTGGGATTTGTTTCCACTACAAGAGAGGATAAAAAATATAGATAGTAATAGCCAAACTTTTTTCATGTTTCTTTGTGTCCGATTTATATATTAGGGGCAGACCCAAACAAGGCTGCCCCGCTAGTTAAAGGTTTTTAGAAATAGAATCCGAATCCTACTTTGAATCCTACTTTGCTGTAATCCTTATGATGCAGGAAACTTTGATCGTAGTAAACGGCAGGTTCTATGGTAACTGTACGGCTCAGGAAGAAAGCATAACCGACTTCGAAACCTGCGGCTAAGTCATTATCTTTGGTAGGGATGTCTCCGAAATGCTTGTATTTCAAACCCAGTCCCAAGAATATTCCTACTTTGTCAAAGTAGTAGCGTCCACCCACGCCTACGTGGGTCGTGTTGTTGATATGCTTTCCATAGTCACCTCCCAAGGATACTAATAATGCTATGTTGTCCGTCATGAAAGCTCCTCCGTTCGCATCAAATCCGAAATGAGTCTTTTCTTGTCCGCTGTATGATAATCCTAATCCGGTAACGGAAGTATTTACAAACCATTTGTTCTTTTCAAACTGTGCATGTACTGCCAAGGTGCATACTAACAGTAGCATGCTTACTAATAATTTCTTCATGTCATTTCCTTTTTAATTTTTATTCTTTTTACTGTTTTCTTCTATATCTTTTTCCCGTTCGGCTGCCAAACGTTCTTTTCTGCGTAATACGTACCATAGTAGTGCCAGGATGAGATAAGACGCGGCTACGGTCAGATACTTTTCCAAGTCGCCGGTTTGTGTGTTGCGAGGCAAGAAATAGATAGCCATCGCAGTAACGTAGATAAAGAGTAAAGTGGTCAGCCAAGTTGATTTTTTATATTTTTTCATACGTAAAATGTTGTTTTCTATACCATAAAATAAACCATATTGCACCGGTTAAGGTGCTTGCAATACCAATACCATAGGCGATTTCCGCAGGCAGTGAGAAGCCTTCGGGTGCTATGCAAATATATGTAGAGCAGACGGAAGTCATGAATAAGGCAGGTATCAGAGTAATCCAATAATTTTTTCGGGCACGTGCCAGATAAACGGTTACCGCCCAGAGTGTGAACACGGATAGTGTCTGATTACACCAAGCAAAGTATCTCCACAAGATAGAGAAGTTCATTTGCAGGATGAAGAAACCTATTATGAATAAAGGTATGGATATCAGCAAACGCTTTAAGACGGGCTTTTGGTCGATGTGTAAAAAGTCTGCGACGATGAGGCGTGCGGAGCGAAATGCCGTATCGCCCGAGGTAATCGGTGCGGCAATCACTCCGAGTATGGCAAGAAATCCTCCGATAGCACCCAGCCATTCTTTGGTGATGCTGTCTACGATAACTGCCGCATTATTTTCCTCCATACCGTTGTTATGAAAGAAATAGGTAGCGGCCGCAGCCCATATCAATGCTACGATACCTTCTGTTATCATAGCTCCGTAAAAAACGGGACGACCGTATTTCTCGTTCTTGATGCAACGTGCCATAAGCGGCGATTGTGTGGCGTGAAACCCGGAGATTGCTCCGCAGGCAATGGAGACGAACATCATCGGGAAGATAGGGATTCCTCCCGGATAAGTGTTTTTGAGACTGCCCCATCCTGTTATCTCCGGAAGATCGGGATGATGCCATAGCAGCATGACTAAGATTCCCACAGCCATAAATAATAAAGCGGCTGCGAAAAGCGGATAGATATTCCCGATTATTTTATCTATTGGCAATAAGGTTGCCAAGATGTAATATATAAAGACTATCGAAGCCCAAAAAGTCAGGTTCAGATGTTCCGGAGTCAGTTTGGCTAAAAGTTCTGCCGGTCCCGCTACAAATACGGCTCCTACCAGAATCATCAACAAAACGGTAAAACCCCGCATGACTTGTTTGGTGGTCAGACCTAAGTATTTTCCGATCAGTTCCGGCAGGCTTTCTCCGTTATTGCGTACGGAAAGCATACCCGACAGATAATCATGGGTAGCTCCGGCAAAGATGCTTCCGAATACAATCCATAAGTAGGATGATGTTCCGAATTTTGCTCCCATGATTGCTCCGAATATCGGACCTAGCCCTGCGATGTTCAAGAATTGAATCATAAAGATTTTCCAGGTGGGTAACGGCATGAAGTCTACTCCGTCTGCCTTTGTCAAAGCCGGTGTTTTTCTATGACTGTCCGGACTAAATACTCTTTCTACGTATTTTCCATATATGAAGTAGCCTCCGATGAGACATAGCAAGGCGACGATAAATGTGATCATAAGTATCTTTAATTCGATTCGTGTAAACAAAGATATAGAAAACTATTCTTACATAAGATATAAAACATTAAAAGATTTAGATTAATTAGCGAAAAGAACTACCTTTGTAACCGCCAATTTGCTATTGATATGCGTCATATATTCATCATTCTAATATCCTTTTTGATACCTTTTGTAGGATTGCGAGCGCAACCGAAAAGAGAGGTTCGTGCCGTTTGGTTGACAACGGCTTACGGATTGGACTGGCCTTCGACCCGTGCCGTTACTCCCTTGGGGGTGAAAAAACAGAAAGCGGAACTTTGCCGGATACTGGATGAACTGCAAAAGGCTAACTTTAATACGATTCTTTTTCAGGCACGAATCAGGGGAGACGTGATATATCCTTCTGCTATAGAATCTTATAATGAAATATTGACAGGAAGGAGTGGCAAAAGTCCGGGTTATGATCCACTGGCTTTCGCTATTGACGAGTGTCATAAACGGGGTATGGAGTTGCATGCATGGATTGTTTCTATACCTTTGGGTACGGCAAAACATGTGCGTTCGTTAGGTGCTGGTTCTGTGACTCGTAAACAGCCGTCCATTTGCAAACAATATCAGGGAGAATGGTTCTTAGATCCCGGACATCCGGGCACGAAAGAGTATTTAAATCGTATCGTGAAGGAAGTGGTTGCCAATTATGACGTGGATGGCGTCCATCTGGATTATATCCGTTATCCGGATCATCCGGCTGCGTTTCCCGATAAAGATACCTATCGTAAATATGGAAAGGGATTGTCGCTTGCGGTATGGCGCAGGGAAAATGTAACGGGGATTGTACGTTATATCTATCAGACGGTGAAGTCCGTCAAACCGTGGGTAAAAGTCAGTAGTTCACCCATCGGCAAATTCAGGGATACTTCCCGTTATTCCTCCCGTGGCTGGAACGGTTATCATGCGGTATATCAGGATGCGCAAGGGTGGCTTCGTGAAGGAATCCAGGACATGCTGTTCCCGATGATGTATTTTAGTGGTAATCAGTTCTATCCTTTCGCACTTGATTGGCAGGAACAATGCAATGGCAGGCAGATCGTACCCGGTTTGGGAGTCTATTTTTTGCATCCTTCCGAGAAGAACTGGCCCTTGGATGAAATTGAACGGCAAATATCTTTTACACGCCGGGAAGGTCTTGCGGGACAGGCGTATTACCGGGCGAAATTTATCATGGATAATACGAAAGGTATACTTGATGAATTGGTTTGTAAATATTATCCTTATCCGGCTCTGACTCCTGCAATGACATGGCTGGACAGTATTGCTCCCGGTGCTCCTTCGCAACCGACCTTACAGGAACAATATGGAGAGGTGTCTTTGAATTGGAGTGTTTCCATAGATAATGATGCAAGGAGGACGCCTGCTTATACCGTATATGCGTCTGATACCTATCCGGTGGATGTAAACTGCGCTGCTAATTTGATTGTGACGGGACTTCGTGAGAATCACTACACTTATTCTTATGTTTATCCTGACAAGCGTAAACGCTTCTTTGCAGTTACTGCCATAGACCGTTATGGAAATGAGAGCGAACCCTTGCAATTCAATTCTCCCGGGAAACCGGCTGTTTCTCATTGTGACGGGAAAGTTTTATATCTTCCTCCATTGCCCGATGCCCGGTTTGTGACGGTGACGGATATATCAGGACGATGTGTCTTACATGTACCTTATTCGCAGAATGTGTTATTGGAAGAGAAACTGAGTCAAGGCACTTATCGGATTTTAATAACCAACGACAGAGAAATAATAAGGGATTATATCGTATTATTGCAGAGTATATACGCCCGGTAATTAGTTGTTGCAAAGATAGGCGTAAGCGCCAGATAACCGGAAGTGATTTTGCCTTTACCGTCTTTTACCAAAGGATAAGTATGCAGCTTGCTTTCATGGTCTTTCTGTAGTTCGGACGAGTCGGCATGGTAGTCGATTATGAAAACTCCGGTACTGTTTGCCGAAAGATGTCTGTCATAAATGATTCTTGCCACCATTCCCATATTCATGCGCAGATTAATTTCCACACATGGATGAATACGGTAAAATGGTTGTTCCGGAAAGTTGCAAACCATCATGTCTACTCCGAGATACCCTTGATAGTGTTTCCCGATATGGGATGTAAGCAGGGAAACCAGTTTGTCTTGTAGTGCACTGAGTGTAGATAAAGAGATATATCCGGTCAGCATTTCTATAATCTTTTGATTGGAAGCTAATAGATTGCCTTTATATGCTCCCCATTTATCCGTGTAGAAAGCTGAATATCCGGCAAAAGAGACAGTGCCGTTACTATCCGCATAAAACTCCATGGCGAAGTCTTTTACTTTATTGTATGCTATCTCTCCGATAATACTCTTTTGTTTGTCCAGAATCTTTTTGCACCATTGCCGGACAGGGTTTGTGAACTCGCCATGACAGAATAATAAGCCTTTTCCACTTCCCGACCAAGGAGCTTTTAAGATAGTGGAAGTGTGGCTTTCTACAAAAGATTGAAGAGCTTGCTCCGATGAAAACTCCATTGCGGAACCGCAGTATTCATTTGAAGTGAGTAGTTCCTTTTGTAGATGAACCGATAAGGAACGGTGGGATAACTGCCTGATGCGTTCCATCTTTTCCTTGTCCGGCAATAAATCCGGTGCTATCCCTTGTGCTTTCAGCTTTTTGATGAGTGCCGGGTTCCATCCCCATGGGATGACTGCCCTTGAATCCTCTATGTCATACCAACGGGGTAATGATGCCAAATCTTTTGCCATTTTCGTGGCGGAGTAAGGCGGAATATAGTTCTCGTCGCCATCGGCGAGGGCTAAATCTGTATCCGGATTGAATATATATTGGCTTTTACTCATACGACTGCAAAAATACTCATTCTTAAGGATAAAAAAGATAATTATTGCGTAATTTTGCTATCTCTACTTTGCAATTGAAGAAAAATAGATTATATTTGCAGCCAATTATAACGAAATCTGATGGAAGCATTTTATAGAACACACAATTATCTTGTAGAACATACCAATGCTCCGGTGCGTCGTGATCTTATGGATGAAATAAACTGGAACGATCGTTTAATTGGTATTAAAGGTACTCGTGGTGTCGGCAAAACAACTTTCTTGCTTCAATATGCGAAAGAAAAGTTCGGGACGGATCGTTCATGTTTGTTTATCAACATGAATAATTTCTATTTTTCCGGGCACTCAATGGTTGATTTTGCTTATGAATTCCAAAAGAATGGCGGGAAGGTTTTACTCATTGATCAGGTGTTTAAGTATCCGGACTGGAGCCGTGAACTACGTATGTGCTATGACCGCTTTCCTAACTTGAAGATTGTGTTTACGGGTTCTTCCGTAATGCGTCTGAAAGAAGAGAATCTGGAGCTGTCCGGCATTGTGAAGTCTTATAATTTGCGCGGGTTTTCTTTTCGTGAATTTCTGAATCTACAAACCGGCAATCAGTTTCATCCTTACTCACTGGAAGATATTCTGAAGAACCATGAGCAGATAGTTAAGGAGATATTGCCTAAAGTGAAACCTTTGGAGTATTTTCAGGATTATATGCATCATGGCTTTTATCCGTTCTTTCTGGAGAAACGTAATTTCTCGGAGAATCTGCTGAAGACCATGAACATGATGGTGGAGGTAGACATATTGCTTATCAAGCAAATAGAATTGAAATATCTTTCTAAGATTAAGAAACTGTTATATCTATTGGCTGTGGACGGACCGGTTGCGCCCAATGTGAGTCAGCTTGCCAGCGATATACAGACTTCCCGTGCTACGGTTATGAATTACATTAAATACTTGGCAGATGCACGTCTTATAAACATGGTGTATCCCAGAGGAGAGGAGTTTCCTAAGAAACCATCGAAGATTATGATGCATAATACCAATCTGATGTATTCTATTTATCCCGTGAAAGTGGATGTACAGGATGTGTTGGAGACATTCTTCATGAATACTTTATATAAAGACCACAAGTTGAATAAAGGTGATAAAGGAACCTCTTTTCTTGTGGACGGGCATATTCCTTTCCGCATCTGTACGGAGGGGACTAAAATAAAGAATAACCCCAATGTGATTTACGCTTTGCAAAAAGCGGAAGTAGGACATGGGAACCAAATACCTTTATGGTTGTTTGGCTTTTTATATTAACGAGCGAACAAAGAGATTTTTTACTTAATATATTAATTTGTTATGACTAAACAAAAGAAATTTATCACTTGTGATGGTAATGAAGCAGCTGCACATATATCCTATATGTTCTCGGAGGTTGCTGCCATCTATCCTATCACTCCGTCATCTACAATGGCTGAACATGTAGATGAATGGGCTGCCGCAGGTCGCAAGAACATCTTCGGTGAAACAGTATTGGTACAGGAAATGCAGTCGGAAGCCGGAGCTGCCGGAGCTGTTCACGGTTCACTTCAAGCCGGTGCATTGACTACTACTTACACTGCATCACAAGGTTTGTTGCTGATGATTCCTAATATGTACAAGATCGCAGGTGAATTACTACCTTGTGTATTCCACGTATCTGCACGTACATTGGCTTCTCATGCACTTTGTATCTTTGGTGACCATCAGGATGTAATGGCTTGCCGTCAGACAGGTTTTGCTATGTTGGCAGAAGGTTCTGTACAGGAAGTTATGGACTTGTCTGCTGTTGCTCACTTGTCTACAATCAAATCTCGTGTACCGTTCATTAACTTCTTCGACGGTTTCCGTACTTCTCACGAAATCCAGAAGATTGAGAAATTGGACAACGAGGATTTGGCTCATCTAATTGATCAGGAAGCTCTTTCTGAATTCCGTGCACGCGCATTGAATCCTCAGACTCCTGTAGCTCGCGGTATGGCTGAGAATCCGGATCACTTCTTCCAACACAGAGAATCCTGCAATCCTTATTATGAGAATGTAGCGGATGTTGTGGAAGAATATATGAACGAACTATCCAAGATTACAGGTCGTAAGTACGGTTTGTTCGATTATTATGGAGCGGAAGATGCAGAACGCGTTATCATTGCTATGGGTTCTGTTACTGAAGCAGCTCGTGAAGCTATCGACCACTTGGTTGCCAATGGCGAAAAGGTAGGTATGGTTGCTGTTCACTTGTATCGTCCGTTCTCTGCTAAGCATTTCTTGGCTGCTGTGCCTAAGACTGCAAAACGTATTGCTGTTCTTGACCGTACAAAAGAACCGGGAGCTAACGGCGAACCGATGTATCTGGATGTTAAGGATTGCTTCTATGGCGCAGAAAACGCTCCGGTTATTATTGGCGGACGTTATGGATTAGGTTCTAAGGATACTACTCCGGCTCAGATACTTTCTGTATTTGAAAACTTGGCATTGCCTATGCCTAAGAATCATTTCACTATCGGTATCGTAGATGACGTTACTTTCACTTCTCTTCCTCAGAAAGAAGAGATCGCTCTGGGCGGTGCAGGTATGTTCGAAGCTAAATTCTACGGATTGGGTGCAGACGGTACTGTAGGTGCAAACAAGAACTCTGTTAAGATTATCGGTGACAATACGGATAAACACTGTCAGGCTTACTTCTCATACGACTCTAAGAAGTCTGGAGGTTTCACTTGCTCTCACCTTCGTTTCGGTGATACGCCTATCCGTTCTACTTACTTGGTAAATACTCCGAACTTTGTGGCTTGCCACGTTCAGGCTTACCTGCATATGTATGATGTGACTCGCGGTCTTCGTAAGAACGGTACATTCCTATTGAATACTATTTGGGAAGGCGAGGATTTGGCTAAGAACCTGCCTACTCGTGTGAAGAAATATTTCGCAGAAAACAATATCACTGTTTACTATATCAACGCAACTCAGATAGCACAGGAAATCGGTCTTGGTAACCGTACCAACACTATCCTTCAGTCTGCATTCTTCCGTATTACAGAGGTTATCCCTGTAGACTTGGCTATCGAGCAAATGAAGAAGTTCATCGTTAAGTCATACGGTAAGAAGGGTGAAGATGTAGTCAACAAGAACTACGCTGCCGTTGACCGTGGTGGTGAATATAAGAAACTGGCTATTGACCCGGCTTGGGCTAAACTGACTGTTGAGCCTGCTGCTGCAAATAATGATCCGGCATTCATCAATGAAGTGGTTCGTCCTATCAATGCTCAGGATGGCGACTTGCTTCCTGTATCTGCATTCAAAGGTATCGAAGACGGTACTTGGCAACAAGGTACTTCTCAATATGAGAAACGTGGTGTTGCAGCATTCGTTCCTGAATGGAATGCCGAAAACTGTATCCAGTGTAACAAGTGTGCATACGTTTGTCCTCACGCTTCTATCCGTCCGTTCGTACTCGATGCAGAAGAGCAGAAGGGTGCAGGCTTCGAGACATTAAAGGCTGTAGGTAAAGCATTCGACGGTATGACATTCCGTATTCAGGTAGATGTTCTCGACTGTCTTGGTTGCGGTAACTGTGCCGATGTATGTCCGGGCAATCCTAAGAAGGGTGGCAAGGCTTTGACGATGAAGCATCTTGAAAGCCAATTGGCTCAGGCTGAAAACTGGGATTATTGCGCTAAGAATGTGAAGAGCAAACAACATTTGGTAGACGTTAAGGCTAACGTGAAGAACTCTCAGTTCGCTACTCCGTTGTTCGAGTTCTCGGGAGCTTGCTCCGGTTGTGGTGAAACTCCGTATGTGAAGTTGATTACCCAACTGTTCGGAGATCGTGAGATGGTAGCCAATGCAACCGGATGTTCTTCTATCTATTCCGGTTCTGTACCTTCTACTCCTTATACTAAGAATGAAAAAGGACATGGTCCTGCTTGGGCTAACTCATTGTTCGAAGACTTCTGCGAATTCGGTTTCGGTATGGAACTTGCCAACGAAAAGATGCGCGACCGCATTGTTAAGCTGATGAATGAGATTCTTGCTGGTAACAACGCTCCTGCTGAGGCTAAGGAAGTTCTGACGGCTTGGATTGAAAACAGAAATGATTCTGAAAAGACGAAAGAACTGGCTCCGCAGGTTGAAGCAGTTATTGCACAAGGCGTTGCAGCAGGTTGCCCTGTAAGCAAACAGTTGCAAGAACTTACTCACTTCCTGGTAAAACGTTCACAATGGATTATCGGTGGTGACGGTGCTTCTTATGATATCGGTTACGGTGGTCTCGACCATGTTATCGCTTCTGGTAAGGACGTAAATATCCTTGTTTTGGATACGGAAGTTTACTCAAATACAGGTGGACAGTCATCTAAGGCAACTCCGGTAGGAGCTATCGCTAAGTTTGCTGCTGCAGGTAAGAGAGTACGTAAGAAAGACCTTGGTATGATGGCTACCACTTACGGTTATGTATATGTTGCACAGATTGCTATGGGTGCCGACCAAGCTCAGACCCTGAAAGCTATCCGCGAAGCAGAAGCATATCCGGGACCATCATTGATCATCGCTTACGCACCATGTATCAACCACGGATTGAAGCAAGGTATGGGTAAATCACAAGCTGAAGAAGAAAAAGCTGTAGCTTGCGGTTACTGGCACTTGTGGCGTTACAATCCGGCTCTTGAAGCAGAAGGAAAGAATCCGTTTACCTTGGATTCCAAAGCACCGAACTGGGCTGATTTCAAAGACTTCCTGAAAGGCGAGGTTCGTTACGCATCCGTAATGAAGCAATATCCTGCCGAAGCAGAAGAACTCTTCCAGGCTGCTGAAGACAACGCTAAATGGAGATACAACAACTACAAGCGTCTGGCTAATCAGGCTTGGGGTGTTGACGCAGAATAATTCAGAGAATTAATTCATAATAAAAAGCGGTGACTTTGATAGGTCACCGCTTTTTTTATTTCCCACCATTGACACTAAGCTGCAATCCTTGCATGATTAGTTGCCCGTTCAAGTAATATTATGTACTTTTGTCCTGTCACATAAATCGTTTGACAATTGTCGAACGAATGAATGACAGCTGTCAAATGAACGTATGACAACTGTCATACGTATGATTGACAACTGTAAAATGATTTAGTGAACCTTATCTTTACCTTTATAGACAAGGTCGTCTGAACTTAGAGATACCGGAACAAACCTTTAAAAACGCATAGAACATGGCAGCACAGTATGAACTTCATGAGAATCCTGATCCGAAACAGACAGGAAAGAAACAACTATTACACCCCCGTTTTGCCCCGTTAGGAACGGTGAATGCCCAAAAACTTTATGAATTGGCAGCAGATGGCACTACATTTAGTCCGGCCGAGCTGGAAGCGGCTTTAAACCAGATTACCAGACGAGTTGTAACGGCTCTTAAAGATGGTTACAACGTAGAACTGGGTGAGATAGGAACGCTCACCATTTCCTTGAAAGGTCGTCCGGTTATGGATGAGAAAGAAATACGTTCCGCTTCCATAGAAGTGAACAATCTTGTGCTGCGTACATCTAAGCGGATGAAGCAACAGTTGCGTGGCATTCAACTGAAAAGGAATCCGGAAGCATGGACTTCTTCACCGCTTGATGTAAAGAGACGTGATGCGGCATTGGCGGCACATTTTGAGAAGAATCCTTTCATCTCCCGTGAAGAATATCAAGAAATAAGAGGATGCAAACGAAGCAAGGCTATTGAGGAGTTAAATAAAATGATAGTCGAAGGACGCCTTTGTCGTTATGGAGCTTCCAGGTTGGGATTATATCAATTAAATAAGAATATGAATAATATTTAAAGGTTTTTTATGTTCTAATGCGAAGGATGTTTTTTATCTTTGTAGCATCATGATAAATTACTAGCATATAGTTTGAAAATATAATATGGGGAAGATTAGCTACATTCTCATTATTTTGTGCGCTATTCCTTCGTTAATGATGGCAAATACAACACCGACAGACAGCTTGAAACAACTGTTGGGTGAGTATAAAGATGCCGAAAAACGATGTGAGGTGTATGTCCATCTTGCTGATCTGAATGTAGGCTCCTCTAATATTGCGTTAGACTATTGGGACAAGGCTTTGGAAGAAGCTATCGAATGCGATAATGTAGCCGTGATAAAAATTGCTTTGGATGAATTGGTAAAAGGAATGTCCTGTATCAAACCGGAAAAAGTGGATTGTTATATTCAACTGGCCAAGGATGTATTGCCGATTCCGGAAAATAACCTGTTTGTATCTTATTTATATTCACAAAATGCATCGTTTCGTACCTCTCATGAAGATGTGGAAACTGTGATTGGAGAGGAATTAACCCGATTAAAAGCCAAAGATAAATTGACTGCGGAAGAACAGTTGGAATGGGAATTCTTAACGGCTATTTCCATGGATTGCGCATCGGTTAAATCCGGAGGTTACAGTGTGGTGAAAGATGCGATTCCTTATGTGGAGCGTGTATTGAGTTTATTGTCGTCTTATCCGGAAGAACAGCGGTGTTTCTTTGAGCAACTTTGTCATAATAAACTCTCTAATCTTTATATGACAATGCCGGAGCATACGCCGAAAGTTCTGGAAGAAATATCATTGATGATATCGGCCCATGATGTTATAAATCAATTGGATCTAGGTTTTAAGAGAGTCTTTCTTGATGATTTTCCTTTTAAGTTAACGGTATACGGCAAGGTTATTTATCTTGGAGATGACATGCCCGAAAAAGAGGCTACGGCTTGCTATGATAAGTTAATGCAACTGGTGAATAATGAAGACAGACGGAAGGAGGTTTATGATCTTATCAGCTTGTATCATTGGCGTATGAAACACTATGATAAGGCTTTATTGTATATTGATTCTTGTATTGCTTTCCGTAAAGAAAATGCCCGCGTGCTTGACCTGATAACTCCTTATGAAATAAAGATGGGGATTTATAAGGATATGAAACAATATGCGAAAGCGTTGGAGACATTGGAAGAATGTGACTCTTTGAGGGAAGTGAGTCGTTCGGAAGGAATAAAAAAAGAGATGGCCGAGATGCAGGCGCGTTTCAATGTGTATAGTTTGCAGTTGGAGAAGGAAAAACTGACAAACAGGAACAACGTGGTCATTATTACAGTGGTTTTGATACTGTTACTGTTTATCACCGGGTGGACCATTTATCAACGTTTGATGGTGAAGCGATTGAAGCATGTGCAGGGAGATTTGGTGAAATCGAACGAAGAGATAGTCATACAGCGTAACAGGGCGGCGGAAAGTGAGAAAATGAAGACCGCTTTCCTTAGTTCCATGTGTCATGAAATACGTACGCCGCTCAATGCGATCAATGGTTTTACGGATTTATTGCTTGATAAAACGATTGATGATAAGTTGAAAGAAGATTTTCCCGGAATGATACAGGAGAATATTGGTAAGTTAACGGATCTGCTGAATACAATGATTGAACTTTCGAGCTTGGTTTGCTCTACGGAAAAGTTACCGATAAGTTCCGCTGATATTTTTGTTATTTGTCATCAGGAAATAGATCTGCTGAAAGAAGCCAATACAAAACACGATGTCACAATTAAGCTGGAGAATGAAGAAGAAACCTGCCTGGTATGGACGCACCCTCTCTATTTGGCACTTGTCCTTAAAAACTTATTGAATAACGCCGTAAAGTTTACGGATAAAGGTGAAGTGAGATTGTCGTATCATTTGGATATGGATGGAAAGGAACTGCTTATAACGGTGACCGACGAAGGTATCGGCATTTCTCCGGATAAGCAGGAATGGGTATTCGAGCGTTTTACTAAAGTAGATAGCTTTAAACCCGGTACAGGACTGGGACTTTATATTTGTCGTATCATCATCACTCGTTTGGGAGGAACAATTCATGTTGATCCGGAATATAAGAACGGCTGCCGTATAGTAATATCCTTACCACAAGGATGATGAGTAATCATTCATACTCCTCTATATTATCCTTTCCTTTTTAAAAAGTCGGTAGGGCTTTCTCCGAAATGATCTTTATAACATTTGGTGAAATAAGAAGGCGATGTAAAGCCCACTTCGTATGTGATTTCAGCGATTGTCATATCCGAAGAAGAAAGGAGGGAAGTTGCTTTCTTTAAACGTGCAATTCGTAACAATTCGTTCGGAGCATAGTTCGTGAGCGATTTAACTTTGCGATACAGTTGTACGCGGCTCATGCCCATACTTCGTCCAAGTTCTTCCACATTAAGTTCTGAATTTGACAGGTTGTCCTCGATAAGTTTTTTGAAACGTTCGATAAAGCTCTTATCTATATCGCTGATAGACTCTTTAGCCAACGTGGTATTATCTCCAAAAAATTGTTTCATCCGTTTGCGGTTTTCGATAAGATTATGTACACGTACTTCCAGTACTTTGGAGTTGAAAGGTTTGGCTATATAGGAGTCTGCACCACTTTCAAATCCTTTGATACGTTGCTCGTCGAGCGAACAGGCGGTTAACAGGATAACAGGTATATGGCTCGTCTGCAACTCATTTTTCAGATGCTCACAACATTCTATTCCGTCCATTACAGGCATCATGACATCGCAAATGATTACATCCGGTACGTATTTCATGGCTTTTCTTAATCCGTCACGTCCGTCAATAGCTTCCAGAACCGTATATGTATTATGCAGTAACGACCTTACATATTCCCGTATGTCAGCGTTATCATCGATAATCAAAATGGTTTCCTTGTCGGGGTTCAGCACTTGCTCGGTTTCTTCTTCTGCCATGGCAAACTCTTCAGCGGGCGATAGCGGTATGGATTCTTTTTGTTGGTTCGTTACGGCGTCATGGGGGATAGCCGGAGTTTCTGATTCAATGAAATCCGGTTGCTTCATTGGTATCTCTACCGTAAAGATAGTACCGCTGTTAGGATTGCTTTCTACCTGAATTGTTCCGCCATGAAGTTCAGTAAAGGCTTTAGCCAGTGCCAAACCTATTCCTGAGCCGGAATGATGGAGGTCTATTTTGTAAAAGCGGTCGAATATATTGCGGATATGTTCGGCCGATATACCGATTCCCGTATCGGATACGCATAAGCGTATGAATGGTGTGCACTCTTTCTCAAAAGAAGAAAGATGTACTTTCACTTTCCCGTTTTCAGGCGTAAACTTGAATGCGTTGGATAGAAGATTGAAATAAATACGTTCCATCTTTTCTATATCCATCGGCATGCTGTAAGATATCTTTTCGTCAGTTTCAAATGTGAACTTGATGTGCTTTTTCAGTGCTACAGGTTGAAATGCGTTGTTCCATTCTGTTATCTGCTCTTTTAAGTTACTACGTGATAGTACAAGTTCTAGTTTCCCGTTTTCGTATTTACGGAAATCAAGTATCTGGTTTACCAGCCGTAAGAGGATATTGACATTCTTCCTTATTATCTTCAGCAGCTTCATCTGATCCTCGTCCAAGTTGTTGTCTGCAAGTAGTTGTTCTATAGGGTCGGATATTAATGTCAATGGAGTACGGAAATCATGGGACACATTGGTAAAGAATACGAGTTTGGCATGCGTAGCTTCTTCCAGTTGTCTGGAAAGCATGATAAGCTGGTCACGCTGCTCTTCCAATTGCTCTTTTTGCCGGGTTATTTCATCGTTTCTTCCGGACAACTCCGTGTTCATGCGGTTCTTGGAACGGTATGCCTTATATATTAAGAATAAAATACCCGTCAATAGTAGGAGGATGATAAGACTGGCGTAAAGAACCACCTGTTGGTTGGCATAACGCGTCAGGTAAACTCCTATTTTCATATTTAAGGCTTCTATCTTATTATCCAATTCGGTAATGTGGTCGGTTTGCAGTTTCATGACGTGTGCGTTCGTAGAATCCACAACAGCGGTGGATAATATGTTCTCACGCAGAAAAGGTTGCTTTTGTAAAATGGACATTGCTACTTGCATGACGATGTCTCCACCGGTTGGATACATGAATGTGGCATCTAATACCTTGTTAAGAACCTGGTCTACGCCGTATTCTTTGCCGGGTAGGGCATCTATGCCGATAAAAGCCATTTTCTTTCGGTTGCTCTTTTTCCATGCCAGATAAGCACCTACGGCCATTCTGTCATTCTGGGCGAAGACCAAGTCAATATCGGGGTAATGGGCTAAAGCCGTATCCATCTTTTCTGTTGCTACGCTTTGTAGCCAACCGGCATCAAAATGATTGAGTAGCTTTATATCCGGATAGTTATTCAATGCATTAATAAATCCTTGATGCCTGTCTATCGCAGGAGTCGATCCTTCCAGTCCCGCTATTTCTACAATATTGCCTTTCTTTTCTAGAAGATTGGCTACATATTCTCCTACTGCTTTTCCTATTTCATAATTGTCGGCGCCTACATAAGCAGTGTATTTATCAGAAAGGATTTTACGGTCTACCACTACGACAGGAATCCCCTTGTCGAATGCTTTCTCAACGACAGGAGTGATCGGTATTGCCTCATTAGGGGCTACTATCAGCAGATCGACACCTTTGTTAATGAAATATTCAATGTCCTTTTTCTGAATCTCGTTATTATCTTTTGCCGTACGTATTTCCACGCTAACACCATCATAAAATAGAGCTTCACGAGTAATCTCGTTATTCATTTTATGCCTCCATTCATCATCGCTGCATTGGGAAACTCCGATAATATAACGAGACTTTTCTTTAGTACATGCAGTTAGTAATATGAATAGAGTAAGTAGGAAAGTTATGCTTCTCATTAGATGAATTGTCTTATTTATAGGAACAAAGATAGAAGAAAAACTGATTAAGAATGATGATAGATGGCTTTTTAACGAATTCTTGTGTTAAAAGGAAAAGCCGCTTGCTTTGTGGCAACGCGGCTTTGTACCATATATTAATCTTATAATTTATTGATTATAAACGTGCTTTTATCGTTTCCGGGAGCTTTGGCATAGCTCCGTTTTGAGTGCATACGAAAGCGGATACATCTACTGCCAATTTGTGGGCTTCGGGTACAGTCTTTCCTTTTAATATGGCCGCTACGAAAGCCGCAGTGAATGAATCGCCTGCACCTACCGTATCGGCGACCTCTACTTTGGGTGTTTCAACGAAAGAAACAACACCGGGAATGAAGACATAACTGCCGTTAATACCACAGGTTAGAATCAACATCTTGAGATTATATTTAGCCAGTAAAATCCAACATTTATCCTGAAGGTCGATGCCGGGATAGCCAAACATACGACTTACAGTGATTAACTCTTCATCGTTGATCTTAAGAATATTGCATTTACGAAATGAGTTACAAAGGATTTCTTTACTGTAGAATCCTTGACGGAGGTTTACATCGAATATCTTACATTGACCCTCTCCATCGGGCATCACATCCAGAAACCGATTGATTGTTTCGCGGGAAACGATGCTACGTTGTGCCAGAGAGCCGAAACATACGGAACGGGTGTTGTGTGCCAATTCTTCAAGCTCCGGAGTAAAAGGGATGTTATCCCATGCTACGTTTTCCTTGATGTCATAGCAAGGTACTCCGGCTTCATCCAGTTCAACCTGTACCGTTCCCGTTGGATATGGAACCTTCTCAATGATATATTTCAAGTCTTTTGAGTCGAAGTTTTCTATGATTTCATTTCCTAGTTTGTCGTCTCCGATAGCACTAACTACGCGGCTGTTGAAACCGAATTGTGAGATATGATAAGCGAAATTGGCCGGTGCGCCACCTATCTTTTTCCCTTCGGGAAGAACGTCCCATAAGGCTTCTCCCATTCCTACGATAATATTGTTGTTCATGGTATATATGATTATAATGTTTTAATTTTCAGGGTATAGAACATCAGATAGATAACTCCGACAGTCATTACGGCTACGGCTCCGACTTGACCGATAGCGTCAGAAGCCACTCCCATTGCAAGCGGGAAGATGGTACCGCCGAAAAGTCCCATAATCATTAAGCCCGATATCTCGTTTTTCTTATTGGGCATGTATAACATTGCCTGTGAAAAGATAATAGGGAATACATTGGAGTTGCCAAATCCTATTAAGGCGATGCAAATATAAATGGCAGTCTTTGAGTCGAATAGGAAAAGTCCGATCATGGCGATCAGCATACATATTATACTGATGGCAAAGAATGCCTTACTGGATATTTTCTGTAAGATAAATGCTCCGAGAAGACATCCGGCCGTTCGGAAAATGAAATATAAACTTGTGGCGAAACCTGCGTCTGCCAGCGTCATATTTAAACGTTCCATTAATATTTTAGGAGCAGTCGTATTTGTTCCTACATCAATACCTACATGACACATGATACCGAGGAAGCACAGCAGTACAAACGGTTTACCAAGCAAGGCAAAGCATTGAGAGAACGTTGATGGTTCTCCTTCTTCTTTCTCCTCTTTAAAAGAGGTGTATCCTAATAGAATGGTAGCTAAAACACAAATAATCAAATAAATAGGGAATAATATCCTCCAACTTAATCCGAAACTAGGAATAGCCATTATAGCTCCCCATCCTGCGATATAAGGTGCAAGGAAAGATGCAATTGCTTTCACAAATTGTCCGAATGTCAGTGAACTGGCTAACTTCTCACCGCTTACTATTGTAGAAAGTAAAGGGTTTAAGGACGTTTGCATCAGTGCGTTGCCAATACCTAGAAGGGAAAAAGATACTAACATAATAATATAACTGTCTCCAAAGATAGGAATCAGAAGTGAGACAAGTGTTATTAATAAACTTAATAATACCGTCTTTTTACGACCGATTCTGTTCATTAGCATTCCCGTAGGTACAGAAAAGATTAAAAACCAGAAGAACACCAATGAAGGGAAAATGTTGGCTTGTGCGTCAGATAAATCCAAATCAGCTTTTACATAATTCGAGGCGATGCCAACCAGGTCTACAAATCCCATCGCAAAGAAACATAACATGATGGGGATTAATTTCATGTATGTATTTTCATTGTTTTTCATGATATATGTATTTTTTGTTATTCTCCTAATTTGTATACCTTAACGGAAATGACATCATACTTTCCCCCTTTAGAGTAGAAACTCAAGCGTTTGTAAGGTTCGGTTGGGAATATCAAGTTTGTCATAGCGAATTTGCCGTCACCATCAAATGCTTCGATACTTGCACGGTCTACCAACAGTCTTAACTTATAGGTGCTTCCTACGACAATCGGAGCACTTGTTACAGCAGGGAAACTTTTACTGAAATTTGTGATACCGCTTTTTGTCCTATCCACTGAAAATGTTTTTTCAATCAAATTGTAATAACAATCTATCTCTTCTCCTTTTTCATTGAAGAGTTGGAAACCGATAACTTCTGCTCCGTGATTCTTGATGTTAAGTTCTATTTCATAAGCATCGCAAGGAGTTTTAAACATATCGCCTAAGTTATAAGTGCGTTCTACTTTGAATGATTTTTGTTTTTCCAACTTACTGCGAAGGGCATCGACCTCTTTGCTGGGAGTGCAGCTCAGATAGATTTCATCGTCTTGAGTATATAAAGATAAATCACGGGGAACAGAGTTACTGCTACGGAATTGCATTGTCGGTACATCGTTTGCATATTCCCAATTACTCATCCATGCCAAAGCTATATGACGGTTCTCCGGTGCGTTGCTCCACGTAACAGTTGCATAATGGTCTTTTCCGTAATCCATCCATTTGGTTACTTCAGGAGCTGATTCGTTCTTGAATGTTTTACCGTCGAATGTACCGACAAAATATTGTGTTGCAGATCCTCCGAAAGGTCCGCCCGGATTTAAGTTGCAAATCAGTACCCATTTTTTCAGATCAGTTCCTTTTATCGGCAGTTGTACAAGGTCCGGACATTCCCAAACACCACCATGTGCACCTTGTCCGTCACCAAAAGTACTTTCTAACGTCCAGTCTTTCAGGTTGGCAGATGAATAGATTTGCATTTCTTGTCCGGCAGCCAGAATCAGAATCCACTTGGATGTTTCTTCATGCCAAAATACTTTTGGATCACGGAAATCACGAACAGTAGATGTCAGGATCGGATTTCTTTCGTATTTCTTAAATGTACGTCCGTTGTCGAGACTGTAAGCCATACTTTGTGATTGACGTTCACCGGCAGATGTGTAGAAAGCGATTATCGCGTTTGCTCCGAAACCGGCTGTATTGTTTTTATCAATTACGCAACTTCCACTGAATATTGTTCCCAAGCCGTCAGGGGCAATGGCTACGGGTTGGTGTGTCCATGTGATAAGGTCTTTGGATATGGCATGTCCCCAATGCATATTTCCCCACATGGAGCCATAAGGGTTATATTGATAAAACAGATGGTATTCTCCATCTTTATAAACCATTCCGTTCGGATCATTCATCCATCCGTAAGCAGGTGAGAAATGGTACTTCGGACGATATTTTTCACGATTCGAAGAATCAAAAGTATCCGATAGCTTCATCTCCCTCCAACATAAAGCCGAGTCCGGAACCAGTTGGATGTTAAAGCCGAGGTTTTTAGCCTCATATGCGGATAAGTCTAAAGGCACAAAATAATCCACCTTATTAATAGCCAGACGAATATTTATTGTTTTAATAACATCATTATTTGATATCATATATAATTTGGCTTCTCCTGCCTTTTCTTCAATGGGAAGTAATAAATATCGTTTAGATTCATTGGCACGGACAATACTTTGTCCGTCACCCAGATGTTTTATGGTCAGGTCCATACTATCTGCATAACAAGACAGAATAAAGAAAGAGGAAAGTAAGCTCACTAAAATGGGTTTCCAATTTCCATGTTGTGTTCTCATAAATATTATTTTTAAGTTTTTAGACTGAATGTTCTTTTGTTGCAAAGAAACGACAAAAGAATGCATAAACATATAATATTTGATTCATATATTATGATAAATGATACATCGTTTTTGGGGAAACTTCATCGTTGTCTGTTCTGTTCAAAAATGCTATTATTTGTAACATTTGTGATAGTGTGTCTTATGAGTAAGACTTATTTTTGCCCAAGTGAATTTTAAATCTAATATAAAAAACATGAAGAAAGTTACTTTTAGAACAAAGCGAGGTACGGTGATTTTTCTTTTATTGCTTTTCCCTGTCTGGATGGTGGCTCAGATAGTTACTGGAAAGGTAATCTCATCAGAAGACAAAGAAGGATTACCGGGTGTTAATGTCCTGGAGAAAGGGACAACGAATGGGACGATTACTGACATAGACGGTAATTACTCTATTAAATTAAAGAATCCGACTTCTACATTGGTCTTTTCTATGGTCGGTATGATGAAACAGGAGAAACGGGTAAATGGAGGTGATAAGGTAGACATCACTTTGCAACCGGATCATTATCAATTGGATCAAATTGTAGTAACGGGCTATTCTACTCAGAAGAAATCAGACCTGACGGGATCAATAACAGTTGTTTCCATGGAAGATGTGATGAAATCAGCAGAAAATAATCCGATTAAAGGCTTGCAGGGACGTGTGCCGGGTATGGAAGTAACTGCAAACGGAAATCCGAGTGGTGCAGCTACGATTCGTATCCGTGGTATCGGTACATTAAATAATAATGATCCGTTGTTTGTTATTGACGGTGTGCCTACTCGGGGTGGTATGCATGAACTGAATTCCAATGATATTGAGAATATTCAAGTATTGAAAGATGCTTCTGCCGCCAGTATTTATGGTTCCCGTGCAGCTAATGGGGTTATTATTGTCACTACTAAAAAAGGAAAAGAGGGAAAGATCAAATTAAACTTTGATACTTATGTAACTCAGTCTTTTTATACGAATAAATTGGATGTGATGAATGCCAAGGAGTATGGTCAGGCGCTATGGCAGGCTACGGTTAATAATTCGGAAGATCCGAATAAGAATAATATAGGTTATAATTATAATTGGGGATATAATGATAATGGTGATCCTGAATTATATAATATGTATCTGCCGAAATATCTGGATACTAATAAAACAATGCTGACTTCTGATACCGATTGGTTTGATGCTGTTTCACGCAATGGTTTGCAACAGTCTTATAATCTCTCGGTTAGTAACGGTACGGATAAAGGTGATTATTTCTTTTCTTTAGGTTATTTAAATAATGATGGTACTCTGAATTATACTTCATTCGAACGCTTCTCTGCACGTATGAATTCATCTTATCATTTAATTAAGGATATATTGACCATTGGAGAGAATTTCTCAGTAAACCGTACTTCCGAAGTTCAGATTCCGGACGATAATATTTTGGATATGGCGTTAAAAGCGCTTCCGCTAATTCCTGTTCGTACAGTCGATGGTGAAGGCTGGGGTGGACCTACTACCGGAATGAATGACCGTCATAATCCGGCACGTTTACTTTATGATAATAAAGATAACAAGTATGCTTATTGGCGTCTATTTGGTAATGCATACATTAATTTGCAACCGATTAAGGGGTTAAATATAAAAAGTAATTTTGGATTGGATTATACGAATTTCTTCAAACGGAATATGGTGCATAGCTATGTAAGCGGTACTTTGAATAATGATCTGAGCTCAGTTACCTTAGGTGAATCTTATGCAACTAAATGGACATGGAGTAATACTGCAAGTTATGCCAAAAAGATAGGAGTACATGACTTTGACGTGTTGGTCGGTGTAGAAATGTATAAAGAAGAAACAATTGATTTTTCTGCTTACAAGGATGACTACTTAATAGAAACACCGGAGCAGATGTGGCCTGATATGGGAATCGGGACTTCTAAAGTTACGGGAACAGCATCGGGGTATACATTATTGTCCTATTTCGGTAAAGTTAATTATGCGTATGATAACCGTTATCTGGCTTCTGCCACTTTACGTTATGACGGTTCTTCCCGTTTTGGTAAGAATAACCGTTTCGGTACTTTCCCTGCATTCTCTGTGGGGTATCGCATCAGTGAGGAAGCGTTTATGGAAGATACAAAGAACTGGTTGTCAGATTTAAAACTTCGTTTTGCATGGGGACAAACCGGTAATCAGGAAACTTCGAATACTGCTGTACATACAATTTATGTTACGGATTATGGAACAGGAGATCCTACATGGACTTCTTTGAATGGTACTTCCTATGATTTGACTGGTAAGGGAGGAACAACACTTCCGTCCGGTTATAAGAAAACACAACAGGGAAATCCTGATTTGAAGTGGGAAACTACGACTCAAACAAATATTGGTCTTGATTTTGGCTTCTTTAATCAAAGATTGTATGGTACTGCCGAATATTATATTAAGAAAACAAAGGATATCCTTGTACAACCTCCTTATTTAGGTATTATCGGAGAAGGCGGTTACTGCTGGTATAATGGTGCTTCAATGGAGAATAAAGGTTTTGAAATCAGTTTAGGTTATCGTGATCAAACAGCTTTTGGTTTATCTTATGGTATAACAGGTAATATATCGGGATATCGTAATAAAGTAACGAAACTGCCTGCTGATGTAGAAAACTCTTATGGAGGTAATGGTAAGGGAGACAATATTCTGGGACATCCTATTAATTCATTCTATGGTTATATCGCTGACGGAATATTCCGTACGGAAGAAGAAGTTATTGAACATGCCACTCAGAATGGTGGAGAAGGTGTAGGACGCATTCGTTATCGGGATTTGCATGAAGATGGAAAGATTGACGAAGATGACCGTACATGGATTGGTTCTCCTCATCCGGATTTTATGTATGGATTGAGCATTGATTTAAGCTATAAAGGTTTTGATTTGAATGCTTTCTTTTATGGAGTACAAGGTATTGATGTAAATACTTATTCAGTGAAAAGCGAAACTGATTTCTGGAGTATAAACGATGTTCGCTCCAATAAAGGAACACGTTTGTTGAATGCTTGGAGCACAAATAACCCGAATTCGGATATTCCCGCTATAACAGCTTTGAACACAAATGATGAAGGACGTTTATCTACCTATTTTATTGAAAACGGTTCTTTCATGAAGTTACGTAATTTACAGTTGGGATATACTTTACCAAAGAAACTTACGGAAAAAATCTATATGGAGAAATGTCGTATTTACGTGAGTGGACAAAACTTGTTTACGATTAAAAGCAAGAAGTTCTCCGGTGTGGATCCGGAAAATGCGGCTTTTGGATATCCGATACCTACGACTTTTACAGTCGGATTAAATATTGGTTTTTAAGTATGAATAATAAAAAGAGGCTAATACTGATATGAAAAAAATAAAATATATACTTGGATTTATTGGAGTGATGCTATTGAGTACATCTTGCTCGGATTTTTTGGACGTGGCAACTCAAAGCGGCTTAGATCCTGAACAGGCTAATGATGCGGAGAAGTTTTGTAATGCAGCTTATGCATCGTTGATGAATATGCGTGATGTGAAATTATGGGCTTGGGGCGATGTCCGTTCGGATGATGCCTATAAAGGCGGTGGTGGAGCTAATGATGGTTATACGGAACATTGTTATGAGACAGGTACCCATATTATTACTACGTTTGGTGAACCGGATGGTTACTGGTTTATACAATACTGTGGTATATCCCGTGCCAATACGGCCCTTAATGCATTGAACCTGTTATCGGAAAAAGAGTTCCCTAATAAAGTAACTCGTCAGGCAGAAATGCGTTTCTTAAGAGGACATTTTTATTTCTTGCTAAAAATTCTTTTCAAACACATTCCTTATGTTGACGAGACCATTCCGACAGAAGACTATCCTACAATTTCGAATGTAGCGTTGACTGATGAAGAACTATGGGATAAGATAATTGAGGATTTCAAGTTTGCGTTTGATAATTTACCTGATAAACAAGCTGATCTGGGGCGCGCTAATAAATATGCTGCTGCAGCTTATCTGGCAAAAGCATATTTGTATAAGGCTTACCGTCAGAATGAAAAGTATGAAGTAACTTCTATCAATGCAGAAGATTTGAATAAAGTAGTGGAATATACAGGTGAAGTGATGAAGTCCAATTATGGTTTGGAATCAGATTTCGGATTTAACTTCCTGCCGGAGTTTGAAAATGGGAAAGAAAGTGTTTTTGCCATACAATTTTCTAAAGATGACGGAACAATGTTCGGGAATCTTAATTTTGCTGATTTCCTTGCGGTACCACAAGGTTTAGGGTGTTGTGATTTCCATAAACCGAGTCAGAATTTGGTAAATGCTTTTAAGACAAACAAAGGACTTCCTATGTTTAAGGTGAATAATGGTACTTATTCCGAAAATTATGATATTGCGAATTACTCATTGTCAAAAGCTGCTGATCCACGCTTGTTTCATACTGTTGCCATAGATGGTTTGCCTTATAAATATAATGAAGATCTTTTGTTTCAGAATTCCTGGAATCGTAATCCAGAGATGTATGGTAACTTTGCTTCTTTGAAAGAAAATGTTGATCCTTCTTGTGATTGTTTTGTGAATCTTTCTCCATATTATGCAAACTCCATGAATAAAATATTAATTCGTTTTGCGGATGTCATATTAATGAGAGCGGAAGCATTGATTGAATTGAATCGTGAATCGGAAGCATTACCGTTGATTAATCAAATACGCCAACGTGCTCAGGATAGTGCCAATGGATTGGTAAATTATAGTGATCCGGATTTAAAGCCGGTAATGGAAGTCGCATTATATGAAGATGGACAGAATTGTACATGGAATCAGAACTTTGCTCGCTATGCATTGCGTTGGGAACGTCGTTTGGAGTTTGCAATGGAGAATGTGCGTTTCTTTGATCTGGTTCGTTGGGGAATTGCTGATGAAGTGATGAATAAATATTTCCAGTCGGAAAGGGCAAGGCGCTCTTACTTGAAAGAAGCTGTTTTTACAAAGAATAAGAATGAATATGTTCCAATTCCTCAACAACAAATAGGATATAGTAAGGATGTGTATAAACAGAATTATGGATGGAAATAACATTAAAATGAACAACTTATGAAAAAATATTTTAGTCTGACAATCATGTTGTTTGCGTGCTGTCTTGTTTGGGTAGCTTGCGACGAAGAACGTGAATCTTTGGATTTAACTGCGGATGTGACTATTCACGAATTCTCCATAAATGGTGCACAAGGTGAGATTGATAATGAGGCAATGAAAATCAAGGTGGTACTTCCTCCTAAGACTGATATATCTGCATTGACTCCTTCTATTAAAGTAGCTGATGGTGCAACAGTCACTCCTGCGGCTGATATTGTACAGAACTTCTCCAATTCTGT
The DNA here is from genome assembly GCF_003438995.1 of Bacteroides sp. OM05-12. GTDB lineage: Bacteria > Bacteroidota > Bacteroidia > Bacteroidales > Bacteroidaceae > Bacteroides. The sequence continues at coordinate 133,553 of NZ_QSUN01000004.1, read as the reverse complement.
GGAGTATAAAATTGTGAATGGCAATTTATATAATACTTATGAGGTTTCTGTTGAAGTGCTTAGTGCTAAGATTACAAAGTTTATTTTGAATGGTAAGTATAGCGGAACAATTGATCAGGTGAATAATAAAATCAGTGTGACAGTACCGACTACCATTGATATTACGAAAATGATTCCTACAATAGAGTATACTGAAGGAGCTACCATAACTCCGGAAGACTCAAAGATTCAGGACTTCACGAATCCGGTGGTTTATACATTAAGTTATATGAATGAAACATTTAAGTATGAGGTAACTGTGATTCAGAGTGACCATGCGTATGCATTTCTTGGAACAAGCGAAACTGTTGACGGGTTATCAAATGCGGATGAGCGAACTGCTGCGGAATGGATGTTACAAAATATTCCAAACAGCAGATATATATCGTTGGAATCTTTGAAAGACGGTTCTGTTTCATTGAATCAATTTACTGCTGTTTGGTTCCATTATGAGCAAACAAATACATTGCCGGCAATAGCTGCCAACAAGACCGTTACTAATGCGATTAAAGATTTCTATAGTAACGGAGGTAATGTATTCCTTTCAGGAACAGCTTGCCTTTATACCGGTAGTTTGGGTATTACTCCTTCTGCATATATTCCTAACAATGCTTTTGGCAGTTTTGGGGATGCAGGGCAAGTGAATGCGCCCGGCGAGAATTGGGGTGTTGCTATTACGGGCTGTGAGTCACATCCTATTTATAAAGATCTTGTTATTGATAATATAACTCAATCTTGGCCGGTAATTTGGTTTATAGGAAAAGAAATATCATGGCGTAGAAATATTGGTTGTCCGTGGGATCTTGTTGCGCCATATACACAAAGTTGGTCTGATTGGTCTGCAAAAACAGGAGGAACTCCGCTTGCATCCTTTAACTGGGATAATGATTGTAATGAAAAGGTTGCCATATCTGTTTTTGATGGAGTAGATGGTGGGAAAGGTTCTGCTGTGTGTATCGGTGCACCTTCATATGATTGGTATTATGAAAAAGAGAGTACTTCGGCCAATTCATATTATTCCAACATAGAAAAGATAACGCAGAACATTTTTGAATATCTAAGTAAGTAGAATGAATAAAACCGTCTTTATTCTATCGGAATAGAGACGGTTTCAAAATAGAATTATTAAAATAATATCTTATGAAGAAATATATCTATGCTTTTTTCATTTTTGTGTCATTTAATTTATGGGCTTGTGGAAGTAATGACTCAACTCCTGGTGATGATGATAATAAGAACGAGGAGGTAGACAAAACGACTGATTGTAAGTCTGCAAATGAGAAAGGAGCTTATAGTACATGGTATAAACCTGCTAGTGGGTGGGTTGGTGATCCTATTCCATTTTATGATAATGGGACATTCTATGTATTTTATTTGCAAGATTGGCGTTCGGGATTTCCATTCTTACATCCATGGCACATGGTTTACTCCACTGATTTGTCATCTTTCACTTTTGGTGGTGAAGTAATCCCTTGTGGAAAGGAAAATGAACAGGATGTTGCTTTGGGTACGGGGGGAGTGATAAAAGATCGGGAAACGGGTGAATATTGTGCTTTTTATACCGGACATCAATGGAATTGGCAGGCGATGGGAGTTCCTACACAAGCCGTTTTATTGACCACTTCAAAAGATATGAAAACGTGGACAAAGAAAGGCGAGAAGAATTTCTATTTATCGCTTCGGGGACAGAGTGGTTATGTTGAAAATGATTTTCGTGATCCGCATGTGTTTTATGATGAAGAAGACGGATTGTATAAGATGGTAGTAACAACGCATACAAATGCCGGGGCTACTTTGGCTCTTCTTACAACTAAAACTTTACAGGATGCATCTTCCTGGAAATTGCAAGAACCTTTATTTACTGATCCTTCGATATGGGTGATGGAATGTGCGGATGTCTTTAAGGAAGGTGAATATTGGTATTTGACTTATTCGAACGTCGCTGATCGCAAAGTGCATTATCGTTACGCAAAATCATTAAAAGGTCCTTGGATAAAGCCTGGCAATGACATATTTGATGGTATAGGATTCTATGCAGGAAAAACGATGTCTAACGGAACGGAGCGGTATTTGGCAGGATGGTGCCCCACTCGTATTGGAGATGGAGATCCTGATCAGTGGGGAGGGTCATTGGTTTGTCATCGTATGTTATTTAATTCCGATGGAACCATAAGCCTGAAACTTCCGGATGGGATTGATGGGAAATTTACCAATTTGAAGAAGACGGTTTTGATTGATAAATCCGGCAAGGCTGTTCGTAAAGACGATACTTATCTTCTAACGGATGCTGCTTCTGTTAGTTTTCCCCGTTTGACAAAGACCTGTAAAATAGAGGCGACAATTACGGCTACGGGTGAAGACGATGTCTTTGGTTTTGCTTTTGGGGCTTGTGATGACAAGACAGAGGTATATTCCATTCGATTCGATATGAAAACGAAGAAAATAATCATGTCTAAAGATGATTTGACTCGTGGAACGAATCCTACACAAACGGATGTAGCTTTACCTATTCCTGCAAACAAACAGTTTAATGTAAAGATCGTAGTAGAGAAATCGGTATGTGTGATGTATGTAAATGAACAGGTTGCTTTCTCAAACCGCATTGATAAAATGCCGGAGAATCCGTGGGCTATTTTTACAGATAAAGGTACGGAAGTATCTTTCTCTAACATAAAAGTATATGAATAAATCCTTTATTAACAATTAAAAAATTACTAACATGAAGAAGACTTTTTTACTTATTGCTGCGTTAGCTGCAACAGTTACAGTTTCAGCACAGGACGATTTAGTGATTTATGGTGATGAAACGACAGGTGTGGAATGGCACAACTTTGCCGGACCTACTAATGTTCAGGAAGTTGATAATCCATCTAAGGATGCGGTTAATTCTACAAATAAATGTATATCAATGTTGCGTCCGAAACAGACCGGAGGGTCAGATGAAATTGGTTGGAATTGGGAAGGAGCTTTGTCTGAGAGTTTTAATGTTCCTAATATTACTGATTACAACTCGGTATCAATGTTGGTAAAGAAGCCTTATCCTGGCAAAGTTTGTTTGGAATTACAGAGTCCTACGGGAGGTAGCAGTATGATTTTCGCTGAATACACGGCAACTGATGATTCTTGGCAAAGATTGGTTTTTCCGGTTATTAATGTAGCTGGTTTAGGTGATACAGGTATGACTAAAATCTTGATAGAAATTCATCGGGAAGATGAAAATAATAATGATGATTTCGAAGATTGTGTGATGTATGCTGATGAGATAACATTGCATAAAGCAATGCCTGGATTCTATTTTAATGGTGAAGATAAGATTGCAGGGGGATGGCTGCCTTTCCCAAGTGATGAGTTTAGCAAAAAAGCGATGATTGTGGATAATCCTGATAAGACCGGTATTAACAACACGGACAGATGTTTGTGGATTAAGAGAGAAAAGATGGATGAATTATTCTCCGGCGCAATCAACCGAAACTTTAAGGTTACTAATCTAAGTGATTTCAAGTATTTTACAATGATGATGAAGAAGAGTGTAGCTGGTCCGGTAAGTCTGGAAATACAATCACCGGGAGAAGTTAAAAAACAACTTTTGACTGCTGATTATACTGAAGTCGGAGCATGGCAAGAACTCCATTTCGATATACCTCAAGATGTGTTGGAAGGTGAACCTTTACAAATTATTATTCTGCAGGCGCATGCTATCGATACAAAAGAGGATGAGGCTTTTGTTGATCCAATTGATATTTATGTTGATGAACTTTATTTGTCTGATGGAACTACATCTATCTCTTTATCTGAATTGAATGAAGCTGAAATCGTTAAGACCGAAGTTTATAATGTGAATGGTATACTTGTTGGAACATGGGGAGCAGAGGAGAATGTAATACCTGTGAACTATGGGAAAGGGGTTTATATTGTACGTCAAACGGATTCGACAGGCAAGGTTGCGGTCCGGAAAATGATTAATGAATAAACATGATTGACAATGAGGTGAAGAGTTTTCATGACTCTTCACTTCTTTAAAAGAATACTATGAAATATCTACATACCTTATTTATATTATTTTGTTTGCTGGTAAGTTCTTGCAATCAAGAGAAATATGATATAACTTTTAGCTCACTATTGGATGAGATGATTGATTATGAGGAAGCTGCGCGCTATCCTGTAATATCCTTTTCCTGTCGTCAAGAGAGTAGTTATGACAGAAGATCTGTTCATCCGGACTCAGTAGGCTGGTTTGCGAATAATGACGGATTCGGTATTATTCGGGTGGATACGCTTAATGGTAGGAAAGAAAATGTTTTATTTGATCAAGATGGTCCCGGAGTCATTACTCGCTTTTGGCTGACAACAATGGATAAGCGTGGTACCATGCGTTTCTATTTTAATCATGCAAAAAATGCACAATGGGAAATTCCTGCTTATGATTTACTTCGTACCGGATTAGGTATAGGAGAAGGATTGTTGCAAGCTCATCCTAATTATACGCCGGATGGTAAAGGAGGCAATACCTTGTTTTTACCGATACCTTATGGTGACGGATGTAAAATCACTTTCGAATTACCGGATTCCATAGAACCGTCTCCAAAGTATTATGGTATTAACTATCGGAAATATCCTGTTGGGACACGTATAGAAACTTTTTCGGAGGAACTGGTAAAAAAGAACAGAAACCATATTTTAAAAGTCGATTCTATCCTTTTGAAACATCCTTCTTCTCTGAATGGGAAGTTATTGGAAGAGTCCAAAACATTGATAGCTAAAGATTCATTATTAATTGCCTTACCGGAAGGTGCAAATGCATTGCATACATTGGAGATAAATGCCCAAGTGGACAGCTTGAAATATGAACAAGTGATGCGTGAGCTGATTATTAAGATTGAGTTTGACGGAGTTGAAACGGTTGTCGTTCCATTAAGCGATTTCTCCGGTGCAGGTATGGGGGCACGTCAATCTGATAGCTGGTTCTTATCTGCTGATGGAAAAGGAAATGTAACCAGCCGTTGGGTGATGCCTTATCAAAAAGAGGCAACTTTCAAGTTGGTTAATCTGTCTGATTCTCCGGTTAAGACGGTTGTTAAGGTATGCACGGATGTTTGGAATTGGGATGAAAGAAGTCTTTATTTTCATACTTCTTGGAAGCAGGAAAATGGGATTCATGTGGAGTCAAATCCGGATAATGAGTCTGCATGTGTAGAATGGAACTTTACGACATTGAATGGTAGAGGAGTTTATCGTGGAGATGTGCTTTCTTTGTTTAATCATACGTTGGCATGGTATGGAGAAGGAGATGAAAAGATATGGGTAGACGATGATAAGGATTTTCCTTCTCATTTCGGTACAGGTACAGAGGATTATTATAATTGTTCCTGGGCTCCGGTTATTCCTTTTTATACTCCGTTCGGAGGAGCAACGCGTGCTGATGCAGAAACATCTATCGGCTATAATACATTCTTCCGTACGCGTAACTTAGATCAGATACCATTTAATAAAAAGTTACGTTTTGATATTGAAATGTTGAGTTGGATATCCGGTGAGGTAGATTATGCCACTACTGTATTTTGGTATGGTGATTTAAATGCAACCGCAGAAGGATGCACTCCGGTAGAAGAAACATTGCGCACTCTTTTGCCCCAACCGGAAGATCCTGCTGCTTATAAGATTGCAGATGATGTTATAGAGTTTGAGAAACTGAAACCGATTGCGAAATCCGATGACTTGTTTCTAGATGCGCAAGGGATGCTAACTTTTCCCGATGGAAAATGGAGTGGAAGTAAACAGCTAATTTGTACGCATGGGAAAGTTGGCAGTTTCTTGGAATATGAATTTGATTCATTGGAAAGCAGACCTTATGAAGTCATTGTTTATGGTACAAAAGCTCCGGACTACGGAGTATTGGGCTTTTCTATCAATGGTCAGAAGTCAAATGTGGAATTTGATGGATGCAGTGCTCCAGAGTTTGGAGTCGTTAATTCAGGAGCTATCAAACTTGGAAATTATATCCCGTCAGATGGAAAGATATGCTTGAGAATAGAATTAATAGGTCAAAATGAAAAGGTTCGGGGTACAGGAAATGTTTTTGGGTTAGACTGCATGCTTTTGAAGTAGTTGATTAAGAAAAGAGTCCTTATTCCGAGTATGGAAATAAGGACTCTTTGTTTTAACCTATATCAAATAGTTTTTCTTTTAGGAATTGTCCTGTATAAGATGCACCGCAAGCCGCTACTTCTTCGGGTGTTCCGGCAACAACCAAATGTCCGCCCATATTCCCGCCTTCCGGTCCGAGATCAATGATATGGTCTGCACATTTAATGACATCCATATTATGCTCAATAATAATAACGGTATGTCCTCGGGAAATTAAAGCGTCGAAAGCTTCCAGCAGTTTCTTTATATCATGGAAATGCAATCCGGTAGTAGGTTCGTCGAATACGAAAATCGTAGGTTCTGCTTTCTCGATGCTAAGAAAATAAGCTAGTTTTACCCTTTGATTTTCACCTCCGGAGAGAGTCGATGACGATTGTCCTAATTTGATATAGCCTAATCCTACGCTTTGTAGTGGCTGTAACTTTTTTACTATTTTCTTCTGACCATTTTCAGTAAAGAACTCGATTGCTTGATTAACGGTCATTTCCAGTATATCATAGATATTCTTATCTTTGAATTTTACTTCAAGTGTATCGTTCTTGAAACGTTTACCATGACATGATTCACATTCCAATACCAAATCTGCCATGAACTGCATTTCTACTGTTACAGTACCATCACCTTTACATTCCTCACATCGGCCTCCTTCCATATTGAAGGAGAAATAGGAAGGAGAATATCCCATTTGTTTGGCGAGTGGTTGGTCTGCAAAGAGTTTACGGATTTCATCGTATGCTTTGACATAAGTTACCGGATTGGAACGGGATGATTTGCCGATAGGATTCTGGTCGACGAACTCAATATCTTTGACCATTTGCACATCACCTTCTAAAGAGACAAACTCTCCCGGGCGCTCACTGCTTTCATCATATTCTCTTTTTAATGCCTTGTAGAAGATATCTCTGACCAATGTTGATTTGCCCGAACCGCTTACTCCGGTTACTACGGTCATCACGTTTAAAGGAAATCGTACATCAATACCTTTCAGGTTGTTCTCTCTTGCTCCTTTTATTTCTATGTAACTGTTCCAGAGACGGTGATGTGAAGGCAATTCTATTAATTCTTCTCCTAACAGATATTTTACAGTGTGGCTGTTAGTCCCTTTTTTCAGGTCTTTCATATCACCTTCATAGACAATCTCTCCTCCAAGACGTCCGGCTTTTGGTCCTATATCAATAATGTAATCGGCAGCACGGATTATTTCCTCGTCATGTTCCACAACGACCACTGTATTTCCTAACTGTTGTAGTTGGCGTAAAACTTTTATTAATCGGTCTGTATCCCTCGAATGAAGTCCGATGCTGGGTTCATCCAAAATATATAATGAACCTACCAGGCTACTGCCTAAAGATGTTGCCAGGTTGATGCGTTGGCTTTCGCCACCGGATAGGGAATTACTTAAGCGGTTCAGGGTCAGATAGCTCAAACCTACATCTATCAGGAAGTTAATCCGATTGTTTATTTCCGTGAGTATACGTTTGGCGATGGCTGTGTCGTGTTCGTCGAGTTTGAGGTTATCGAAAAAGGCTTTTAAGTCATGTATCGGTAAATCTACCAATTCGGATATGGAGTGTTCTCCGACTTTGACGTAGCCTGCTTCCTTTTTCAAACGTGTTCCATGACATATCGGACAAATGGTCTTTCCCCGATAGCGTGCTAGCATAACCCGGTTTTGTATCTTATATTGATTTTCTTCCAGCATATGGAAGAAGTCGTTAATGCCATGAAAATATTGATTACCTTCCCAAAGAACCTGTCTTTCTTCATCTGTCAGTTCATAATAAGGTTTAAATATAGGGAAATCGAACAATGCAGCAGAGTGTATTAAGGCATCTTTCCATTCACCCATTTTTTCTCCTCGCCAGCATACGATAGCACCGTCATATACGCTGAGTGAACGATTGGGAACGACAAGGCTTTCGTCAATTCCTATCACTTTTCCGAATCCTTCACACTTAGGGCACGCACCTATCGGGGAGTTGAATGAAAACATTTGGTCGTTGGGCTCGTCAAACGTCATTCCGTCTGCCTCGAACTTTTTGCTGAAAGTGTATAGTTTTGTTTCTTCTTCCGTATAAAAACGCAAAAAACAATTGCCGTCACCCTCATAGAATGCGGTTTCTGCGGAGTCCGTCAAGCGGCTGATGCTATCTTTGCTGCTGTCGGATACCATACGGTCTATCAATAAGAATATATTTTCGTTATTGGGGTGATTTTTGCGAAAATCTTCTTCTCCCTGTGCCAGAATATCTTCGATACGAACAATCTCTCCATCTACTTCTATACGGTTGAAACCTTGTTTTAAATCCATTTCCAATTGTTGGCAAAGAGTTCTGCCTTCACGTAAGAAGATAGGAGTCAGGATGGTATATCGTGTTCCTGCCGGATAAGCGAGCATGCAGTTTACAATGTCTTCGGTGGTATGTTTCTTTACCAGGTTTCCACTGATAGGAGAATAAGTTTTGCCTACCCGAGCATACAGCAAACGTAGGTATTCATATATTTCGGTAGAAGTACCCACAGTAGAACGTGGGTTGCGGCTGTTTACTTTTTGTTCGATGGCAATGGCAGGCGGAATCCCCTTAATGAAATCACATTCCGGTTTACTCATTCTTCCGAGAAACTGCCGTGCGTATGACGATAAACTCTCTACATAGCGGCGTTGCCCTTCTGCGTAAAGTGTATCAAATGCCAAAGATGATTTGCCGGAACCGGAAAGTCCGGTGACTACTATCAACTTATTTCGGGGAATGTCTACACTGATGTTTTTTAGGTTATTGACGCGTGCTCCTTTGATGGATATATATTTATTTTCTGACATATAAATACCTTATAGATTTGGACTTGCAAAGTTACACATAAATTCCGTGCATTGTATAGCTTTGTTTAAAGTAAAACGTGTATCTTTGCCGCTCAACCAATTAATATATCCTAAAAGTTATGAAACTAAAGACATACGCCTTATTAGTTTTCTTGTTTGTCATGTTTCCGCTAATGGCGCAATTATCGCCTAAACGTGAATTTCGCGGTGCATGGATGCACACTGTAAGCGGTCATTATAAAGGAATGGGTACGGCTGAAATGCAAAAACTTCTCATCGAACAATTAAACAGTTTACAAGAGGCGGGTATAAATGCCATAATATTCCAAGTTCGTCCGGAAGCAGATGCACTTTATATCTCTAATATTGAGCCATGGAGTCGTTTCTTGACGGGAAAGCAGGGGCAGGCACCAAGCCCGTTGTGGGACCCGATGGCTTTTATGATTGAACAATGCCATAAGAGAGGTATGGAGTTTCATGCTTGGGTGAACCCTTATCGGGTGAAAACGAATTTGAAATCGGAGTTGGCCCCGACACATATCTATTGGCAACATCCCGAATGGTTTTTACAGTATGGCAATCAACTTTACTTTGATCCGGGACTTCCCGAATCACGCAAATATATATGTAAGGTAATGAAAGATATTGTTGATCGGTATGACGTGGATGCAATTCATATGGATGACTATTTTTATCCTTATCCCATAGCCGGACAAGACTTTCCTGATAATCTGAGCTTTGCCCGTTATGGCATGGGGTTCAGTAATAAGCAAGACTGGCGTCGTGATAATGTGAATGTACTTGTGAAAGAATTGCATGAGTTGATTCATACGGAGAAGCCTTGGGTGAAGTTTGGTATATCGCCTTTCGGCATCTACCGGAATAAAAAAAGTGATCCGAATGGAAGCGATACCAAAGGGCTTCAGAACTATGATGATCTTTATGCCGACATACTTTTGTGGATAAATAACGGATGGGTGGACTATACAATCCCGCAGGTTTATTGGGAAATAGGGCATCCGGCAGCTGATTATGAAACATTGGTAGGCTGGTGGGCAAAGCATGCTTTCAAAAGACCTTTGTTTATAGGACAAGACGTATTGAGAACTGTACAGAAAGCAGATTTGCAGAATCCTTCGATCAATCAGATGCCTCGTAAGATGGAATTGCAACGTGCCTATCCTGCTATTGGTGGAAGTTGCCAGTGGCCTGCTGTTGAGGTTGTCGCCAATGCGGGAAATTATCGTGATATGTTGATACGCAGTTATCATAGATTCCCGGCTCTTCCTCCTGTTTTCGCATTTATAGATGATAAAGCTCCGAAACAGGTAAGTAAACTGAAAGACGTGTGGACGGAAGACGGACTTATTCTTTTCTGGAAAGCACCGGAGGCAAAAGATGAAATGGACAAAGCGGTGCAATTTGTTGTTTATCGTTTTGGGAATAAGGAGAAAGTGAATTTGAATGATCCGTCTAAGATTGTTGCTATAACGCGCAATCCTTATTATAAACTTCCTTATGAAAACGGTAAGACGAGATATCGTTATGTGGTTACGGCATTAGACCGTTTGCATAATGAGTCGAAAGCAAAAGCGAAGAAAGTAAAACTATAGATGTATTTTAAAGATACGGTCGATTGTTTGCAAACGATAGGAGTTTGTAATCAACGGACCGTATGTTGAATAGAAAGTATTTATGGCTTATACTTGTTGCATATCGCAAAGTTTCTTGTAATAACCGTTTAGAGCAAGCAATTCATCATGTTTGCCACGTTCTACAATCTCTCCCTCGTGTAGCACACATATCTCATCTGCATTGCGGATGGTGGATAGGCGATGGGCAATAGCAATTGTCGTACGGTTTTTCATTAAGTTTTCCAATGCTTCCTGTACCATCTTTTCAGATTCCGTATCAAGGGCGGAGGTTGCTTCGTCCAATATTAAAATAGGAGGATTCTTTAAGATGGCGCGCGCTATACTGATACGTTGACGTTGTCCGCCGGAGAGTTTTCCTCCACGGTCGCCTATCATCGTGTCGTAGCCATTTTCGCTAGCCATAATGAATTCATGCGCATTAGCTATCTTGGCAGCTTCGATTACTTGTTCCATCGTAGCATTTTCTACTCCGAAAGAAATATTGTTGAAGAATGTATCGTTGAAAAGAATAGCTTCTTGATTGACATTTCCCATCAAACTCCTCAGATCTAACAGGGTTGTATCTTTTATATTGATACCGTCTATCAGGATTTCACCTTCCTGTACATCGTAGTAACGGGGAAGCAGATCAACAAGGGTCGATTTGCCGGAACCGGATTGTCCTACCAACGCAACGGTCTTTCCTTTTTCGATGGTAAGGTTCACATGCTTCAATACCCATTTGTTCTCATATTTGAAAGAAATATCCTTGTATTTTATTTTTTCTTTCAATGAGTCGATATGTACCGGGTTGCTACTCTCTTTCATCGTGTTTTCTGCAAGGAGAATCTTATCGATACGTTCCATTGAAGCAAGTCCTTTCGGTATGTTGTAGCTGGCTTTCGAGAACTCTTTCAAGGGGTTTATCAGGCTGTAGAGCATTACCAGATAGAAGATGAAAGAAGGAGCGTCGATAGATGAGTTATTATGTAAGATAAGTGTACCTCCAAACCAGAGTACAATGACAATGAGTACAGTGCCGAGAAACTCACTCATCGGATGCGCCAACTGCTGACGGGTATTCACACGGCTGATGGTGTTGCGATAAGTGTCGTCTGCCTTGACGAAACGGCTGGCCATTTTTTGTTGGGCGTTGAATGCTTTGATGATACGCAAACCGCCGAGTGTTTCTTCTACCTGAGACATTAAATCACTCCATTGTGACTGAGCCAGTAAAGATTTCTTTTTCAGCTTTCTACCCACGGTTCCCATCAACCACCCCATACCTGGTAGTACGATTAAGGTAAAGATAGTAAGCTGCCAGCTTACAGCTATTAACGTGCCGAAATAAGCGATGATAAGAATAGGATTCTTAAACAACATATCCAGCGAGCTCATGATGGAGTTTTCCACTTCTTGTACATCTCCGCTCATACGGGCTATGATATCTCCTTTTCGCTCTTCGGAGAAGAAACCGAGAGGAAGTGACAGTATCTTTTTATATAATTGGTTGCGGATATCACGTACCACGCCGGTGCGAATGGGTATAACCATTGCGGATGAAAGGAAATAACTTCCAGTTTTCAAGAAAGTCATAACGGCAAGAAAAAGTCCTAGAATAAGCAGGGTGGTACTCTCTCCGAATTGCTGGATAAGGCTGGTTACGTAATAGTAGAAATTATTAATGGCAATATCTTTCATACTTACAGCCGAATCCCATGGGATATATGTGTAAGTATCGTTGGATAACTTAAACAGTATCTGCAAGATGGGGATAATAAGTGAAAAAGAAAAGATGTTTAAGATTGCCGACAGGAAATTAAATACGATAGTAAGGACTAAGTATCTTTTATAGGGAGAAACAAAACGTTTCAGAATAAGTATAAATTCTTTCATCATATAAATTTATGAAAATAGTAAGGGCGCAAAGATAAGAAATAAACGGTGAACCGTAAACTATAAACGGTAAATAGTGAATATCTATCCGCTATTTACCGTTTTATGAGTTATGCTTTTTCTCTTTTCATCTTCATCTTCATCTCTTTATATCGCTCGAGTATATCTTTTCTACTTTGCAGTATCTGCCAGCGATATACCCAGCAGGTGGTGATGAAATAGATGCCCGCTTGTAACCAAAGTGCCTGATACTCGGTGCTTACCTCACTCAATGTGGCCCCCATACTGTTGATTCGCACGAATCCGTTGATACCGAATGTTGAGGGGAATATATAGGAAATATACCTCCAGAAATCGGGTATGGCAGCTCCGGGCCATGAAATGCCGGAAATGAATAACAATGGAACGGATGTAAATACGAATATCAGCATACAAGTTTCACGGTTACGTATGGCTATCGAAGCAGTCATGGCAAAGAAAATACATGCAGACAAGTAAGGAAGCATGAATAATATCAGTGTGGCAGGGTCAGCTATTTGTACCAGATTAAATAGCCGCGGTACAACACAGAGCATATAGACTGTAACGAGAGCATAGACCATATAGTAACTTAATCCTTTTCCGAAAACAATACGGAGTGTTCCGTTATAATGTCTGTTGATCGGAATCAGATTCTTGAAACGGTTGTTCTCACGTGCTGTCCCTGCCGACAATCCTACACCGAGCAATAATGTCTGCTGAATGATAAGCATTAATACTGCAGGGATAAGAAAACTGGCAAAACCATTCTGGGAATTGAATAAAGCAATGTCTTCATACTCAATCGGCTGTGTGGTTATTTCATCCTGTTGGTCGGTCGTATTTCCTGCCCGCATGACCTTTATGTCTTTATTCATATCCAATGATACGAATGTATTGGCGGAAAGAAGACTCTTGTAATAAAGCAAACCGCTCATGTCGCAATAGATACTTACGTGGGTTTGAGTACCTTTCGCAATATCACTGCTGAAGTCTTTCGGTATATAGATGATGCCGTATGCCAATCCTTTTTTCATGATTTCTTTGGCTTCTTCCATATCTGAACTGTATGCTACTATTTTAACATCAGGCGAGGCATCTACTTTTCGCAGATATTCCCGGCTTAGTGAGCTTCGAGAGTCATCCACTGCTACGGCAGGCACATCCCTAACCACTTCATTTGTATAAATGAATGAATAAAGGAGTGGATAGAGTAGTGGTACGAGCACGAAGAATATCAATACCCCCTGATCTTTGAAAGTACTGCGGAACTCCTGTTTCCAAATATAGAACAGATCGTAGATACCTTGTTTTGTCTTTTCTTTAAATGATTGCTCTTTCATTGTTATATATTAAGGTATATACTTATAATAAATCATCGCTTCTTTAAGTCGGTTCATAATAATGAATGGCAAGAACAGAAATAATAGTAATGCCAAATAAGAGAACCATGAATAGGCCATACTGTATCCGTTCAATGCCTGATCTACATAAATCAGAAAATAATGCCTGAGCGGGAACAAGTTGGATAAAGCCTGCAAGGTTGGATCCATAGCCATGACCGGAAATGAGAATCCGGAAATGGAAAAAGAAATAACCCCCCAAAGTGATGCGAAGCTAAGTCCTAAACGTAAGGTTGGCAGCATACCTATCATAAATACTCCGCAGGCTTGTGAAGCCAGTACCATCAGCAGCGATGCCAATATCATCGGGAAAATACCGCTATTGCATGGGAAGTGCAGGTATCCGTATAGATACACATTATAAAAAATACTCATAATGAAAAAGATGATTGTTTGTGGCAACAACTTTCCCCATAAAGAGACGTACATTGAGTTATGTCCCATCCGTAACCATTCCCGTGAGGTCTTCTCTTTCAATTCGACTCCGATGGAGTAAACGGTCGTCATGAAGATCAACAACATCAGTATTCCTGGTAATATCGTGTTACACAAATAAACGGAATAATTCAGCCACGGATTGTTAATGGCATGTGTATCTATGACAATCGGTTGCAAAAACGACATTGCTTCTTCTTCCGTTGCCCCTTTGGCATATAGGCTGGCACGACCTACCGCTCCGCTTGCCAATTCGGACATCATTTTCATATCACGAAACAATAACGAACCGGCTATCAGGTAAGAGTTGTTGGTGTAAAATGAAATCTTCGGTTGGCGACTGCTGACAGCATCTTGCGACATATCCTTCGGAATATAGAAAAAACCGTATATCTTTCCTTCTTGTACTGCGATACGCGCTTCGTCGAAACTTTCATAATGGGCTACAATATGGGTTTGTTGGAAAGCATCGAGGTTGCGGATGATATTACGTGACGTTGACGAGTTATCTAAATCTACTGCACCGACAGGTAAGTCTGTGGGAAGTCCCGAATCCATCAGCGTGGTAAAGAAGATATAGCAGAACAACGGAGCCAATACCATACAAAAGAGATATAGCGGTCTTGACACGAGGCGTCGACATTCGCGCTTCATGACAAGCCAAAGGCAGATATGCTTCTTTTGTTTCTTGTTCATATACTTTATTTCTTAATGATAACCGACATTCCCGGACGTAGGTTCTCAACCGGTTCCATGGGAACACCGCGAACTTCAAACGTTTTCAAATCGAATTGACCGGTGGTTTTTGTTGCTTTCCATGCAGCATAAGTACCTAAGTCTTTCATGTAATTTACTTTCAATTTGATGACTTTATTATCCAATGCCGGAACGATAGCTTCGAATTCTGCTCCCATAGTCAGATCTTTCAGTAAATCTTCACGTACGTTGAAGCTGATCCACATATCATAAAGTTCAACGATATTCATAATCGGTGCGCCTGTTCCGACGAGTTCTCCCATTTTAGGGAATATTTCGGATACCTCACCGTCTGCCTGTGCAATCAAATACGTTTCCTTAACATAGGATTGAACTTCGGCTACTGCACCTTTTGCACGTTCAACTAATGCGGCGGCGGCCATCTTTTCTTCACGTTCCGCACCGTTTTTGGCCATTGTGTATTGTGCATCGGCTGCTTTTTCCGTAGCAATGGCCGCATTATATTGTGCGGATGCTTCATCCATTTTCTGGGCAGACATTACACCTTGTTCATATAACCTTTTTACTCGGTTGTATGATTTTTCGGCAATTTCTCTTCCTGCCTTTGCTTTTTGCAACATTTCATAAGCTGCTTGTATCTGTTCACTACGGGCACCCTTTATCGCTTTTTCGTTTTGTGCCTGTGCTGCGGCTTCAGCAGCCTGTGCCTGTGCCATTTTAGCCAGAATGTCCGGAGCTTCGAGGATGGCAAGTGTATCTCCTGCCTTGACTTGTTCTCCTTTTTTAACTTTAAGTTCAAGTATACGGCCGGGCACTTTACTTGATACACGGTACTCTGTTGCTTCAGCTTGTCCTTGAATGATTTCAGGTCCTTTTCGTAACATGAAGAAACCTACTAAAGCGACTAATGCAATAACCCCCAGCAAGGTGAGGAATGCGAGCAGCATATTACTGTTTTGTGATCTTCTCTGTGATGTCATATTTTTATGCTTTTAATTATTCGTTTATAATATAGATTATTATTGCAGTGTACCCAATGCTTTCTGCAAGTATACTTCTGTCAGTTTTACATCAATCTGCGCATCGATTTTTTCTGATTGTGCGGAAAGCCATGCCGTATGCGCTTCTAATACATTACTGGGCGGAATGACTCCTTCTTCAAATCCTAAAGTTGCGTAACGCAGATTCTCGTTTGCTTTTTCCATATTTTTCTCTGCCATTGCGAGTTTCTTGGACGCTTCATTTACTTTGAAAGCCGACTGATTGACCTGTAATTCTATCTTTTCTTTAGCATCGTCTAACTGGTAGCGGGCAATACGTGCTTCGGCTTTGGCAGCTTTTACTTTGTAAACGCCTTCTCCCCAGTGGCAAATAGGGATTTTGAGCATAACTCCGACATTCCACATCCCCTTGAATTTATTTTCGAAACTATTGAATACAGAGGGATTAGTTACAATATAATTTCCCATTAGTGCGAGTGACGGGAGATGTTCAGACCGAACTACATTTACTTTTTGGTCGTAAATGTTACCGGCTAACTCCAGACTTTTTAATTCCGGGCGATTACTGAAAGCCATATCCATATCAATATCAGGGTTCGTGCTTTGCACCGGTAAATCTTCCAGTGTTTCATCTGCAAGCCGGATGGGTGTTGTTAAATCAATCCCGCATAACTGGCATAATAACATTCTTGCTAAACTCAAACCGTCTTCTACTTTCGTTAAAGTCATTTCAGCTTCGTTTACCTTGACTTTTACGGATAATCCGTCGGCTTTTGTTGCCACACCTTCTGCTATCATTTTATCAATATCACTGTCTAGCTTTTGAAGTAACTTTAAGTATCCTTCCGCCAGATTCTTTTTGTTGGCTAAAGATACAACTTGCCAATAAGCCTGATCGGTATTAAGTATAACTTCCTGCATACCGGAATTGTGCTGCGTTCTTGCCAATTCTTCTGCATATTTGGTTATCTTATTGTAAGCTCTGATTTTACCTCCCATATATAGAGGTTGCGTTAAAGTAATCGCTCCTGCGTATACATTACGTGTATCCGTGCGGAATGCATCTACGATAGATGTACCTGCCGCATTGAGCGGATTAACCAGGTCGATAGAAGTTAAAGCTCCGACCATTTGCATAAAAATAGGGTTCTGAGCTAAGGAAGGATTGCCTTGCATTACTCCTTGTATTCCATTCTGTAATTGGGTTTGAACGGCGGTTCCCATATTGCTGAGTCCGCTTTTCTGATCATCGTTCAATAATGAGAATTCTTTTTGATTTCTCATATAACTTCCCATCGCAGAAATTTCCGGAAAATAGTTGGTAAATGCAGCTTTCTTTTGGTAGTGTGCCGCATTGATTTTCTCGCCTGCTATTTGCAAATCTTTGTTATTTGAAATAGCCAATGCTCGACAACTATCTAACGATAAAACATTCTGCGAATTCAATGAAATAGACATACTCATTAAAAACACTAAACCGAATAATTTTCTCATCGTATCTTATACATTATAAAGGTAATACTTTATTTTATGTGCATTTATTACATAGTTTGATTTAATGCACGTCTGTTTTTATAATGTGCATACACAATAATTGCACATGCAACGATGCAAATGTAGAGTGAATCTATGAATCCACAAAATGATTTAAATATTTTTTTGAAAGAATATCTAAAGCAATAGACGGAAAACTATCGTTGACTTGAATTATATTTATACGGACTATTTCAACTTTTTCTTTAGAAGACCGGTAAATCTCCCAAGAAAAGTGTAAATTTGCACAATTATAAAAGGAAAACAATTATGTCGTGTATATTACATATTGAAACTTCTACATCGGTATGTTCCGTTTCTGTTAGTGAAGACGGATTATCAATCTTTTCGAAGGAAGATCACAACGGACCTTCACATGCAGTCTCTCTGGGAGTATTTGTGGACGAAGCATTATCGTTTGTGGATAGTCATGCGATGATGCTTGATGCGGTTGCTGTCAGTTGTGGGCCGGGTTCTTATACCGGATTGCGTATTGGAGTGTCTATGGCAAAAGGAGTTTGCTATGGACGGAATATACCCTTGATAGGTTTGCCTACGTTGGAAGTTCTTTGTGTGCCTGTGCTTCTTTATCATGAGTTGCCGGAAGATGTTTTGCTTTGTCCGATGATTGATGCTCGACGTATGGAAGTATATTCTGCTATATATGACCGTGCGTTGAATGTGAAGCGTGAGATTGCGGCTGATATTGTGGATGAAAGTTCTTATTTGAACTTTTTGGAGGAACATCCTGTTTATTTCTTCGGTGACGGAGCATTGAAGTGTCGTGATAAGATAACACACCCGAATGCTCATTTCATTGAAAATATAGAGCCTCTTGCTCGAATGATGTTCCCGCTTGCCGAAAAATGCGTGGCAAAACAAGATTTTAAAGATGTTGCTTACTTTGAACCTTTCTATTTGAAAGAGTTCGTTGCGTCTAAACCTAAGAAATTATTGTAATACATATATAATATAGAATGGAATATAACACTCAACAAAGGAGGTTACCTCTTCCCGAATATGGCCGGAGTATTCAAAATATGGTAGATTATGCCTTAACAATCGAAGACCGTGCCGAACGTCAACGTTGTGCAAATACAATTATTAATATTATGGGAAATATGTTTCCCCATTTGCGTGATGTACCTGATTTTAAGCATAAGCTATGGGATCATCTGGCTATTATGGCAGATTTCAAGTTGGATATAGATTACCCTTATGAGATTATAAAAAAGGATAATTTGTATACGAAACCGGACTCTTTGCCCTATCCGAAAGGAGGAATACGTTATCGTCATTATGGACGTACATTGGAAAAACTGATTACTAAAGCTGCGGAATATCCGGAAGGAGAGGAAAAGAAGCAGCTGATAAGTTTGGTTGCCAACCACATGAAGAAAAGTTTTATGACTTGGAATAAGGATATTGTAGATGACCGTAAGATTTTTGATGATTTGAGAGAGTATTCCAAGGGTAACATTGAACTGAATGAGGATGATATAAAGTTGATGGAGCAACGCACGTTTGTTCCACGCAAGGCTCGTCCGGCTATGAATAACAATAATAGAAGATATACGAAAAATAATTAATCAGTCTTTAATCGCTAATACTACGAAATATGGCTTCATTTATAATCGAAGGAGGGCACAAGTTGCATGGGGATATTTATCCGCAGGGTGCGAAAAACGAAGTCTTGCAGATTATTTGTGCTACATTGCTTACTGCCGAAGAGGTGATTGTGAATAATGTTCCGGATATTCTCGATGTAAATAATCTCATTCAGCTGATGCGTGATATGGGTGTCACTGTTTCCAAAATGGGAGTGGATTCCTATAGTTTCAAAGCTGAGAACGTGGATTTGGCGTATTTAGAGAGTGATGAGTTCTTGAAGAAATGTTCCAGTTTACGCGGATCGGTAATGTTGATCGGTCCAATGGTTGCACGTTTTGGTAAAGCGATGATTTCCAAACCGGGAGGAGATAAAATAGGTCGTCGTCGTTTGGATACTCACTTCGTGGGTATACAGAATTTAGGAGCCGATTTTAAGTATAATTCGGAAAGAGAGGTCTATGAAATAGTTGCCGATGAATTGAATGGAGCTTATATGCTATTGGATGAGGCTTCTGTAACAGGTACGGCAAATATAGTGATGGCTGCCGTACTTGCCAAAGGTAAGACTACGATCTATAATGCAGCTTGTGAACCATACTTGCAACAGCTTTGCAAGATGCTGAACCGTATGGGGGCGAAGATTAGCGGAATTGCTTCTAATTTGATAACCATTGAGGGAGTGGAAAGTCTGGGAGGCACTGTGCATACCGTGTTGCCCGATATGATTGAAGTAGGTAGTTTTATAGGTATGGCGGCTATGACCGGCAGCGAACTTACTATCAAGAATGTGTCTTATGATAATCTGGGCATTATTCCGGAAAGTTTCCGTCGTCTGGGTATTCGTTTGGAGCAACAAGGAGATGATATATATGTACCTGCGCAGGATAGTTATCAGATAGAGTCATTTATCGACGGCTCTATTATGACGATTGCGGATGCTCCCTGGCCGGGATTGACACCGGATTTGCTTAGTGTGATGCTGGTAGTAGCTACACAGGCAAAGGGTAGTGTCTTGATTCATCAGAAGATGTTTGAAAGCCGCTTGTTCTTTGTGGATAAACTGATAGATATGGGTGCGCAGATTATACTTTGTGATCCGCACCGTGCTGTGGTTATTGGTCATAATCATGGTTTTACCCTGCGTGGAGGTAATATGGTATCACCGGATATACGTGCAGGAATTGCATTGCTGATTGCTGCCTTGAGTGCCGACGGAACAAGCCGTATTCATAATATTGAGCAGATAGACCGGGGATATCAGAACATTGAACAACGTTTGAATGCGATAGGAGCACGTATTACACGTATTTGATAGGCTAATGATAAAAACAGAAGAAGTATATAAAATAGGTGTTTTCAATAAACCGCATGGTGTACAGGGAGAGGTGTCTTTTACTTTTACCGATGATATTTTCGACCGTGTGGATTGTGATTATTTGATTTGTCGGCTTGATGGGATTTTCGTTCCTTTTTTTATAGAAGAATACCGTTTTCGCTCGGATACAACCGCGCTTGTTAAGCTGGAAGGAGTGGATACGGCGGAGAAAGCCCGTATGTTTACCAATGTGGAAGTCTATTTTCCTGTGAAGTTTGTTGAGGAAGTGGATGACGAACACCGACAGTTGGCATGGGAGTTTTTCGTGGGTTTTAAGGTAGAAGAGATAAGGCATGGGGAATTGGGACTGATAACCGATGTTGATGACTCCACTATTAATACTTTATTCGTAATAGATCATAACGGCAAGGAATTGCTTGTTCCTGCCCAAGAAGAATTTATCCTGAAAATGGATGAAAAGAAAAGATTAATGACGGTTCAGCTACCCGACGGTTTGTTGAATCTGGATGAAATAGAAGAATGTCAATAAACTATACACTAGGCGAAGAAGTTGCCAACTCGGTTTCACATGGAGTGGGGATTATATTTGGTATTGTAGCCGGATTTGTTTTAATGAATGTAGCCATACAAAGTGGTAACTCGTGGGCTATAGGTTCTGTGCCGCTTTATTTATTTGGTATGCTTGCCTCTTATGTTAGTTCTACCTGGTATCACTCTTGCATACACCATCCTGAAAGAAAGGCGCTACTGCGCAAGTTCGATCATGCTGCCATTTACCTGCATATTGCCGGGACTTATTCGCCGATAACACTTGTTTTATTGCGTAACTCCGGTGCTTGGGGATGGGGCTTGTTCATATTCGTATGGCTTTGTGCTGCTGTGGGATTTCTTTTGAGCTTTACCCGATTGAAAGAGCATAGTAATCTTGAGACAATTTGCTTTGTTGCGATGGGCGCTTGCATATTGATAGCTTTTAAACCGCTGATGAGTGTTGTCGAGCCATCTGGACATATGGATATTGTTTGGTGGATTATTGCAGGAGGAGCCTCTTATATAATAGGTGCACTGTTTTATTCTTTCAAAAATGTGAAGTATATGCATTCGGTGTTTCACCTCTTTTGTCTGGGTGGCAGTATTTGTCATGTAATAGCTATTTATGAAGCACTTCTGATTGCCTGAATTTACTGGCTTTAGGGCTTATTCTATCCCGAAACGGATAATGTTTTTTGAAAATAGTAATTGAAAGTTTTCCAAAAAGGAAAACTTTTTTTCTTTAAAAGTGGAACAAGTTATCCGAATATCTGTTATATTTGCATCGGTCATTGGTACTGAAGCTAATCTTCAGGAAGAGGGAATATCGTGAAAACCGATAACAGTACCCGCTGCTGTGATTCTTGTAGAACTCAGACATTAAGCCACTGCAAACACTTGTGGGAAGGCGTTGTGAGGGAAAGATAAGTCAGAAGACCTGCCAGTGAAGAACAAATGAATATCTTAGGGCTTTCGGGAGTTAAAGCAAAAGTAAGTGTTATAAACGTGAAGTATTCGGATACTGTTCACGTTGAAATAGTCCGCTCACTTTCCCCGAATTTATTATCACTAAGTTTTCCAAATTGTTCAACCGGGAGCAATAGATCGTTTTACTTAAATAATATAGGATTATGAATTACGCCGAGATTTGTATCATTAAAAGAGATGGGAAAAAAGAGGACTTCTCCATTAGTAAGATTAAAAATGCCGTAACCAAGGCATTCAATGCTACCGGAATCACGGATGAAGAGAAACTTATAGCGGATATAACCATGCGCGTTATCGGAAATTTCACCAAACCTACCATATCCGTAGAAGAGATTCAGGATTTAGTAGAGCGTGAACTGATGAAAGTACGTCCGGAAGTTGCGAAAAAATATATCATCTATCGTGAATGGCGTAATACCGAGCGTGATAAGAAAACACAGATAAAACATATCATGGATGGCATTGTTGCGATAGACAAGAACGATGTCAATCTTAGTAATGCTAATATGTCCAGTCATACTCCGGCAGGGCAGATGATGACTTTCGCTTCGGAAGTAACGAAGGATTACACTTATAAATACCTTTTGCCGAAACGTTTTGCCGAAGCTCACCAGTTGGGTGACATACATATACATGACTTGGATTATTATCCGACAAAGACTACGACTTGTATCCAGTATGATTTGGAGGATTTGTTTGAACGCGGTTTTCGTACAAAGAACGGCAGTATCCGTACGCCCCAATCTATACAAAGTTATGCTACTTTGGCTACAATTATCTTCCAGACCAATCAGAATGAGCAGCATGGCGGCCAGTCTATTCCTGCATTTGATTTCTTTATGGCGAAAGGTGTGCGTAAATCTTTTCAAAAACATTTGGCGGGATTACTTTGCTTCTATTTTAGTATGGAAGATAAAGATTGTGATGAGAAAGCGATAAAGACGTTGGTAAAAGAACACCTGACCTCTGTTGAACCGGAAGAACGTGAAGTGGAAACATTGCGGATGGCTTTGGTCACTTTACGCATTCATATCGAGAAGGCCGAAATCCAGAAAGTTATAAAGAAAGCCCGGCAACTTACCCGCAGGGATACACATCAAGCGATGGAAGGATTTATCCATAACTTAAATACAATGCACTCCCGTGGAGGTAATCAGGTGGTTTTTAGTTCGATTAATTATGGAACGGACACTTCGGCAGAAGGTCGCATGGTAATGGAAGAATTGCTGAAAGCCACTATTGAAGGGCTTGGCAGCCGTGGTGAAGTTCCGGTCTTCCCGATTCAAATCTTTAAGATAAAGGATGGCGTTTCTTATTCGGAAGAAGACTATAAGAAAGCAATGGAGGATTTTGATGCGGCTATGGAAGGAAAGATGACGTTTTCCACTCCGAACTTTGATCTGTTCTTGAAGGCTTGTCGCACCACTGCCAAAGCGTTATTCCCTAATTTCATGTTCCTTGATACTCCGTTCAATCAGAATGAGAAATGGAAAGCGGATGATCCGCATCGTTATAAGTATGAATTGGCTACGATGGGTTGCCGTACACGCGTGTTTGAGAATGTGGCGGGAGAAAAAAGTTCTTTGGGACGTGGAAACCTGTCGTTTACAACGATGAATATGCCTCGTTTGGCTATTGAAGCACGTATCAAAGCAGAGAATTTGGTAGAGAATACCAAGAAAGATGCTATCGAGCAAAAGGCGAAAGAGTTGTTTCTTGCTTCCGTACATGAAATGGCCGGGCTTATTGCCGAACAGCTTTATGCCCGTTATCAGTATCAGCGTACTGCTCTTGCGCGTCAGTTCCCGTTCATGATGGGGAATGATGTTTGGAAAGGCGGTGCCGGTATCGACCCGAATGAAGAAGTGGGCGATGTGCTCCGTAGCGGTACGTTGGGCATCGGCTTTATCGGCGGTCATAATGCGATGATGGCATTATATGGAGAGGGACATGGACATAGCTCCAAAGCTTGGGATACACTTTATGAAGCGGTGCAAGAGATAAATAAGGTGGTAGATGAATATAAAGCGAAATATAATCTGAATTACTCGGTTCTGGCAACTCCGGCAGAGGGTTTGTCCGGACGTTTTACACGGATGGATCGCCGCAAGTACGGAATAATACCGGGTGTCACCGACAATGATTATTATGTAAACTCTTTCCATGTAGATGTAAAAGAGCCTATCGGTATGGTAGAAAAGATAAAACGTGAAGCTCCCTTCCATGCCGTTACGCGTGGCGGTCATATTACCTATGTGGAGCTTGACGGTGAAGCGCAGAAGAATGTAAAAGCGATAGCGAAGATTGTGAAAGTGATGCATGATGAAGGTATTGGCTATGGCTCTATCAATCATCCGGTAGATACTTGTAACGCTTGCGGTTATAAAGGTGTCATCTACGATAAGTGTCCGGTTTGCCAAAGTGAAAATATACTTCGTATGCGCCGCATCACCGGTTATCTGACGGGAGATTTAAGCTCGTGGAACTCTGCGAAACGGGCGGAAGAAAAAGATCGTGTGAAGCATCATTAAGATGAACTTGTTATACACATATCCCGAAACGATTGTAGATGGAGAAGGCATACGCTACTCCATCTATCTGGCGGGGTGTGCTCATCACTGTAAAGGTTGTCATAATCCGGAGAGCTGGAATCCATCTGCCGGAATACCTTTGACGGAAGATATGATTGCAAACATTATTGGTGAGATAAACGGTAATCCGTTATTGGATGGAGTTACTTTTTCCGGCGGAGATCCGTTCTTTCATCCGGAAGAGTTTCTTGCATTGGTAAAACGTATAAAAGAGAGTACCGGGCAAAACATCTGGTGTTATACCGGATATACGTATGAAGAACTTCAGTCTCGTCCGGAATTGGCGGCAATTCTCCCTTATATAAATGTATTGGTGGATGGTAAATTTGAGAAGGATTTATATTCTCCCTATCTGGAGTTTAGAGGGAGCAGTAATCAGCGGATTATAAGGATTAAATAGGCAGCATTATGCAGTTTCTTTCCCTATCATTCATCCTTCAGATTCCTTGCATTATATTGATATATAGTTGATTATCCTGAAAGATGGAATCCTTCAGCCGGTTGTCAGGCATAAATAAGCATCTCTTTTGCCTGAAACTTCTTTTAAGAGAACATTCAGGATAACGAACTGATAGCCAGTCGTGATATGTAGAACTGAAGGATGAAAGAAGAATGAGGATAATCGGAATTCATGAGGTTTATAAAAACGATCTTGATGTTTTTTACAAACACCTCGATGTTTTTTTCAAACATAGGGTTGATTGAAAAAAGACATCAGGTCGTTTGTTGACAAAGGTACGGTCGATTGATTGCAAACTCCTATCGTTTGTAATCAATCGACCGTACCTTTAAAAGA
Organism: Bacteroides sp. OM05-12; assembly: GCF_003438995.1. Classification (GTDB taxonomy): domain Bacteria; phylum Bacteroidota; class Bacteroidia; order Bacteroidales; family Bacteroidaceae; genus Bacteroides. The sequence goes on along the minus strand of NZ_QSUN01000004.1, from coordinate 108,060 downwards.
TGAACCTCATTATGTCATTGAAGTTTGCCCAGAGAAGCAAACCGAAGAGGATAACCATTCCCGTCATTTGTGCATATTCCATGAACTTATCGCTGGGTTTGCGACGGGTAACCATCTCGTAAATAAGGAATAAAACGTGTCCTCCGTCTAAAGCCGGGATAGGCAGGATGTTCATGAAAGCAAGAATGATGGATAAAAATGCCGTCATGGACCAGAAGCGGTACCAATCCCATGTCTTTGGGAAAATACTTCCGATTGTTCCGAAACCTCCCAGACTGTTGGCACCTTCTTTGGTGAAGACATATTTCATATCGCTGACGTAGCCTTTCAGTGTGTTTACTCCCAGCATTATTCCCGCAGGGAATGAACCGAAGAAACTGTAATTAATATCGATAGGCTTATAGATCTGACTTGGAGTCTTGGGGGCTACACCTATCATATAGGCAGAATCTGTGGCTAATGAAAGTGTATCCACTATTCCGTCACGGGAATAGATCAGCGTGATTTGACGCATATCCGTGCCGTCGGCATTTCCTGTTTGTTCTTGCAGTTTGCGAAGGGTTCCGGTGAACTGTCCCCAAGAGGTAACCGGTTTACCGTTTACCGCAAGCACTTCATCGCCTTTTTGTAATCCTGCTAAAGCAGCAGGACGGTTAGGGATAACGGAATCTATCAGGTTTGGAAGCCGGTAAGTGACAAAAGGTTCGGCATCTTTGGTTATCTCCAGTAAACTCATTTCCGGAACATATACCGTAACCTCCTTGCCATCACGGAGAACGGTTACTTCATTGGCTTCAATAATATTGCGGAGCATATCCATATTGAAGCGTTCCAATTTCTTTCCGTCGGCGGATAAAAGGATGTCACCGTCTTGGAAACCGATTTTCTGCGCGCGTTCGCTGAATTCCATTCCGTAAGTCATGTTTTCCAAAGGTACATAAGAGTCGCCCCACTTGAAAAGAATCATGGAATAGATAAACAAAGCTAAGAGGAAGTTGAACAGTACACCGCCGATCATTACCATCAGACGCTGACCTGCCGGTTTTGAACGAAACTCCCACGGCTGCGCCGGTTGTTTCATTTGTTCGGTATCCATTGACTCGTCAATCATTCCCGCTATTTTTACATAACCTCCCAGAGGCAACCATCCTACGGCATATTCTGTCTCGCTTTTCTTTGGCTTGAACTTGAATAAAGTAAACCAAGGGTCAAAGAACAAGCAAAACTTTTCTACTCGAATTTTGAACAGACGGGCAAAAAGAAAGTGTCCTCCTTCGTGAATAATGACCAATAATGAAAGGCTCATTATCAACTGTAGGGCACGAATTAAAAATGTTTCCATTCTATTAAACTGTTGTTTTTATGTTTCTACTTATTATAATTTTCGTTTATATTAATAATTGCGCCACACGCCTTGCTTCGGCATCTGTCGCTACGTAATCATCATAGGTAGGATGCTCTATATAAGCAACCTTGTTCATTGTCTTTTCAATAATATCGCTCATTTCCAAGAATCCCACTTCGTCATGCAGAAATGCTGCAACCACCACCTCATTGGCGGCATTGACGATACATGGCATATTACCTGCTTGATGCAAGGCTTCGTATGCCAGTGCCAGATTACGAAAACGTTTTGTATCGGGTTGCTCAAAGGTCAGGTCGGTGCACTTGGTAAAGTCCAGGCGCTCGAATGACGATTGAATGCGATCCGGATAAGAAAAAGCATACTGTATCGGCAAACGCATATCCGGCATTCCCAGTTGGGCTTTGATAGCCCCGTCCTCAAATTGCACCATGGAGTGAATAACCGATTGCGGGTGTACCACCACTTCTATTTGCTGAGGCTGCACACCGAACAACCATTTTGCTTCGATAACTTCAAACCCTTTGTTCATCATCGATGCGGAGTCTATTGTTATCTTAGCTCCCATTTCCCAGTTCGGATGCTTTAAGGCTTCCGTTTTTGTCACGTAAGCCAATTGCTCCAGCGTACAAGTCCGGAAAGGTCCGCCCGATGCTGTAAGGATAACCTTTTCAATCGGATTACCGATTTCTCCTGCTAAACATTGAAATACAGCAGAATGTTCGGAATCTACCGGTAGGATAGGGGTTTTATATTGTTGAGCTAATTCATTTATCAGCTTTCCGGCTACAACCAGTGTCTCCTTATTTGCCAAAGCGATGGTTTTGCGGGCACGTATGGCACTGATCGTAGGTTTCAAACCGGCATATCCCACCATTGCCGTCAAAACTATATCTATCGGTTGGGCTTCGACCACTTGTGCCAGTGCTTCTGCTCCGGCATATACTTTGATCGGTTGGTTTTCCAACGCCTCTTTCAGTTGTGTGTATTTGCTTTCGTTGGCTATGACTACTACTTCCGGTTGAAATTTCAGAGCTTGTTTTATCAGAAGTTCTACCCGGTTGTTTGCAGTGAGTGCATACACCTCATATAAATCCGGATGCTCGGCAATGACTTCCAAAGCCTGTGTGCCGATAGAGCCCGTAGAACCTAATATTGCGATTTGTTTCTTCTTCATAGTCTTTCTCTCAGAATACAATGTATTTTTCGGGGTTCACGGCACGTCCTTTGCGCCAGAGTTCAAAGTGCAGATGCGGTCCTGTTGTTAATGTGCCGGTATTCCCTACCAGCGCAATCGCTTCGCCGCCTTTTACCTCGTCTCCTTCTTTCTTCAAGAGTGAACCGCAATGTTTATATACAGTAATAAAATCTTGTCCGTGTTGCACCTCTATCAAATATCCGGTTTCTGCGGTATAAGTGCTTAAAATGACAGTTCCGTCAAGTGCTGCCAATACGCTTTCATTCGGAGTCGCTGCGATGTCTACACCGTAATGACGGCTATTGGGGTCAAAATGCGACGTGAGCATTCCTCTGGTCGGACGATGGAAAATAAGTCCGTCCACTCCTTTATCTTCAGCGATGGAAGTCAGGTTATATTTTTCCGTTTCTTCGTATTGACGGCGGAACTCTTCCTCCCGTTGTGTGCGTTCCATTAATGAGTCTGCACGCATATTGGTCAATGAATCAATGGATTGTACCGTATCTACCTTAATCTTTCCGCTGAATATATCCTGAATGTTCATGATATACAGATTCTGCCTCTCTACCAATTGTTGTAACGAATCTACTTTCAGTGCGTTATCTACAATCTGGGCACGTACTTCACTGTTCATATATCCCGGCAGGTAGTTGCGGAGTGGAGTAAAGGCGATAATGGTAGCGGCAATAACGAAAATAACGGTAATAACTGTAAGGAGAACCGAAAGCCCGTTTAGTTTGGATACACGGATTCCCGCCACTTCTTCCAGCGTATTTTCATTGATGATAGTAAGCTTATATTTAAACTTTATGTTATTCCAGAAAGCTTTATTCCGTTTCTTTTTTGCCATAATTTGCACGTAACGAGCTACAAATGTAAGAAATTAACGCAAGGTAAGCTCTCTTTCTTTATTCATTTTAACGATTGGATGCGAAATTGATGCGTATACTCCCGTTATCTCCTGCAAAAGAAAAAGAGTGATTGGCAAAAACGGTTTGAATACTATTGTTATGAATGAGTTCTTCCGGTGTTCCGATAATGATTCCTCCCTGTTTTGGAGACATCAGCCAAAGTTTGTCGCCAGCTTGCAAGGCAAGATCCAATTCATGCGTGGAAAGAATGACGGCTTTGTTGGTTTCATTCGCCAATGTACGAAGTAAAATCATGATTTCTACACGGTTGGGCAGATCGAGGTGAGCTGTCGGTTCGTCCAGAAGTATCACGGGAGTGTCTTGTACAAGTGCTTTGGCTATCATGGCACGCTGGCGTTCTCCGTCTGACAATTCATTCAGAAAACGATTTTCGTAACCCTCTAGATGTACTTGTCCGATTGCCGTCCGTACTTTCTCTTTATCTTCTTCGCTTAGAGTGCCAAGCCAGTCGGTATATGGATTGCGTCCCATTGAAATAAGCTCGTAAACCGTCAGGTTATTGATTTCTACCTTATCCGTCAATACTAAAGCGATAAGTTTGGCTTTTTCTTTAAGAGACTGTTTTTGCAGGGGTAAGTCTTCAATATAGATATCACCTCTTAATGATGGTTGCAGCCCCGAAATACTGCGGAGTAAAGTCGATTTACCACATCCGTTAGGACCGATTAAGCAGACCAATTCTCCCCTGTAAACATTCAGATTCAGTGCTGTCTGTACAGGATATGAAGCCTTCTTCCGCTGGTAGCCGATAGTCAGCTCATGGGTTCGTATGATAAGCTCTTCTGACATGATGTGGCAAAGATAATGAAAGCTCCCGAAAAGCGGGAGAATTTAAGTATAATCTTATTTTTTCAGTATTCTTTCTATATAGGCGGCATCCAGCAGATTCACTGTTTCGAATTTTCCTTTATAGAATACACCCCAGTTATTGAATACACAGGGTAACTCCTTTGCTTTGTGCAATGTATCTACCTTTATGAAATCCACCGGAATCTCATGCGTACTGCAATACTGTCTTATCATGTCTACATTTTGATGGATATAAGGGCATTGCATATCGTAGTAAATGGTCAATACCTTGCTTGCAATACTTTGTCCTTTCGCATTCTCTGTAAATTTTGGAGTTGTTCCATCAAAGGAAAGTGCCAGTAATTCGTATCCGTTGTCAGTGGTGTCGACAACCTCAAAACCGAATTTCTTAGCAAAAGACTGATCGGAAAGCCATGATTTTTGCTTTTTCGCTCCAAGCATACAAACGCCGGACTTGCCTTTCTCTTTGGCGTCAGCCAAACAATACTCCATCAGTAATTTCCCATATCCTTTTCCTTTGTAACTACCGGTGACCCATAGACAATAAAGATAATAATAATTGTTGCCGGTTATGGGAACCCAAGCTGTTTCGAGAGGAGCATATTCGATAAAGACCGTAGCTTTTGCATTTAACTTTCTAAAGACATGACCTTCCTTTAGCCGGTCGGAAAGCCATTGTCGTTTCGCCTCTATGCCTTGATGGATTTTCTTACTGCGGATAATGCAGCATAAATGCTCATCGGTGAGGTTCTCTGTCGTTAGATTAATAAAATCAGTTATCATATATGGGAAAATAAGTTTATGTTCAATTATCCGTATTTCTTTTATTATGGTAGATTCGACTCAGCAAGTAGTGTGGTATCAGGCAATAAATCAGTTGCGGACGGGACCATTTGTAACATTGCTGAAAGAAAATCAATCCTGTCGCAATGAATAAACCGGCGCCGATGGCAACTTGCAGGGGTAACCATACAAGGGTTTCCGGTGGCAAAAGCATCGGAATTAATGCCAACGCTCCTACCGGTGCGAAGAATTTGCCGAGCCATTCGAATAATGTAAATAACACAATGAATATAAATAGTGCGACAACAGTTTCCGGCAGCCCTAAGTAACAGTAACCTATTAATTGAAAGAGGGTTCCGATCAATGCACCCGTCACTAGCAGTAAGATAGTCAATAGTGGACGGTTCCTGAATCCTGCTTTTGAATTGACGAACTCTACGTAAGCAACAATTAGCGGCGGAATAATGAAATAAAAGTTGGAGGTATATATTGCCAGGCAACAGATGACAAAGACTGAAAGTAATATAGAGAGCCAACGCAATACATCGGTTTTCCAATTGCGTTCCAAAGGTTCATAAACAGTAGCTTTTCTTAAATCATTTCCTTCCATCCATTTTTGAATTAAGACAATGATGAGGGACATTATGAAAACAGATAATGGGTAAATCCAGCTTTCTGTTTTTAATAAAACCGGTAAAATGCAAGCAGATATGAGCGGAAATAAAGAAGACTGGGTAAGCAGCAGGCATAATGCTGCGAACATGAATGCCAAAATCAAATTAAAGACCAATGGCAGGGAGGAGAACCTGACAATACTTATTCCGACGTACGCTCCGATAGTCATCAATACAGGCATTTGCCAACGTTTGATTCGCCATACCCGTTTGTCTACAATCCACATGCCGATAGTCAGAGCTGCCATTTCCGGGAAGATAATTTCTTTTTCTTTCAGTATTTCTGCTGTTCCTACCATTAATAGTATCATTAATAAAGCATAAATATATCTTTTCCTCTGTTTGGTGTCTCCGAACATTTTAGTGGGGTTCTCTATCTTGGAATCATTGTTCCGGTTTTCCATATACATATTATGAATTATGTTTGCCGGCAAAGATAATATTTTTCTTGTTGTCGGTTTTGTTACTTGTTAACAAATAGTTCTTAGCCGGTTTCGTCTTTGCGGATTTTGCCATATCTTTGTGTTGTAGAAATTAAGAGAACGACTAATGAAATGAAAAAAGTATATATGGTACTGACGGTTATTATATCGGTTATTGTAGTGTTTGGCATTGCTGCTTTACTAATCCTCAATCATCCCAGTTTCGGTAGAACTCCACGTGGTGAACGGTTAGAACGTATCAGCCGTTCTCCTAATTTTCGTGACGGACATTTTCAGAATATCCATCCTACACAACAGATAACATCCGATAAAGGGAAGTTTTATACGTTTTGGGAGTTCCTCTTTGGTAAAAAGGTACGCTTGAAACCGGAAACTACGATTGCTGCGCAGAAACAGGATTTACATCATCTGGACCGTACGGAAGATATATTGGTGTGGTTTGGTCATTCTTCCTGTTTTATACAGTTGGATGGCAAACGTTTTCTTATTGACCCGGTGTTGACAAATCGGTTTCCCGTTTCTTTCATGTTTAAACCTTTTAGAGGAACTGATATTTATAGTCCGGATGATATACCCGATATTGATTATTTGATTATTACGCACGATCATTGGGATCATCTGGATTATGGAACGGTGAAAGATATAAAGAATCGTGTGGGAAAAGTAGTTTGCGGACTGGGGGTAGGTGAACATTTTGAATATTGGGGATATGACAAGGACCGTATTCTGGAGATGGACTGGAAAGACAGCGTTTCACTGTCAAACGGTTTTCGCATAACCTGCTTGCCTGCCCGTCATTTCTCAGGAAGAGGATTGTCACCCAATAATACTTTATGGGCTGCTTTTATGTTGGATACGCCTACACAGCGTATTTTCATTGCCGGAGACGGAGGATATGATACTCATTTTGCTGAGATTGGCAAGACTTTTGCGCCGATAGATCTGGCTATCATGGAGAACGGACAATATAATAATGATTGGCGGTATATTCATTTGTTGCCGGAAGAATTGCAGAAAGCCGTTAAAGATATAAGTGCCAAACGGACGCTTACCGTACACAATTCTAAGTTTGCATTAAGTAGGCATACATGGGATGAACCATTGAATAATGTTTCCCGGATAATGGAAAAAGAAAACATAAACTTACTCACGCCGATGGTGGGTGAGAAAATCTATTTAAAAGACACCACCCAAGTCTTTACTAAGTGGTGGGAAGGTGATTAATGAATGATGAAGGAAGATCCACGTTAAAAAGTGGGGAATACTTCTTTGTTCAATGATGATATAAAAGAAATGCCAGGCATCCATTTATCGATTTTTTCGGCAAGTGTTTCTTCTTGCAAGGGATATTCCATGGACTTTAGTAATTTGAACTCTTTTGCATCAATAGCATAATATTGATTTTTGAATTCACCGGAGATATTGATTGTCCAGTCGAAAAGGTTACCGAAAATAGAAATTCGTTCTTTTTCCGGGTTAAATGATACTATAGGAATGGATTGAAAGGTGTAGCTTTTAGTCAGTAATGCATACAATTTGTTTTCTGAGTCTGTAAGAAACGCATGATATTTCCGATTTTTGAATTCAGTAAGGAATATATGCTTGATGCTTATATGTTTGGGCATATCTATTTTGCGTACGAAAGGACGTCCTTTTACTTGTTTGAAGTGGAATAATTGTCCTTCCTTATCTGTTAGCAGATAGCCTTCGTCATAATCTTTGCGCGTAGTCGGATTTCCCGATATAATGTTTGCAGGAAATCGAAATCCTTTTTTCAGTAATGCTTCTGTATATAATGCGCTTTTGGCGTTATCAATCTCATTACTTGCCATATCAATAAATTGTATTTCTTTCGAAGTAATACGGAACATATCATCCGGCATCTTTAGGTCTACACGTCCTGACATAGATTCTAGTAATGGATAAAGAGGAATCTTTTTCGTATTGACATCTTGCGGATTAAGACGGAAAATGAAGTTCTCGGTCTGGATTCTTTTAGGTGTTAATGCTATGTTGTTAAGCGTATCGGGAAAACGTCCGTCCGATACTAATTGGCGAAAATAGAACATTGGTAAGATACTGTCAAACTGAGCTTCGGTATAGCGGTTTCCTTTTGCATCAGTACGTATCATACCCTTGTCTGATTTGTCCAGAATAGCAAAATCATTGATTACTGAACTGTAAAGAGTGAAAGGACTTTTTTGAGGACGGGCTACAAAGAAGTTATAACTCCACGGAATAAGCCAAAATAGAAGTATCACAATAGTAGTATAAAATAATATTTTACTGAAACGTATTATGTTCATTTTAATTCTTTATTATTAGTTCTTAATAATTTCAATCCTGTTTCCCGGTTTTAAAGCGATAAACGGAAAGCATTGGCAATAGGCATATTAATAATGTGTAAACGATAAGTATAGGTAGGAAGCGGTTATATGCTTCGGGTACAGATGACAGGAAGAAGATGCGTAACACACCGGCAGTGACAAGAATATCTACAATTCTTCGTTTCCACGTAGGTTCAAGGCATATCCATGCTGTAAGTAGATAGGAGGTAATCCCTGCTATATACCACGGTAACGCTGTAAGTAGGATACGGCGCAAAAGTTCCGTTGTCATAATCTGTTCCAAATATGCGGAAAGTATAATATAATTACTGATAAAACATCCCGTCAATAAGAGTATACCGAAAAGAAGCATCCGGAATATCATCTGATAGTGTTGGCAAGGTAGATGTAAAGTTAGCTTTAACCGGCTTTGCTGCGTTTCCGGTACGAATTGTACGATAGCAAATAGTGTTCCGATAATCAGTGGTAAGTAGGTAAGCAGGTCGATAAATACAACGTCGCGCTCAAGCATGACCTCCCAAAGATGCCCTGCACCTTTAAAGTTGATAACACGGTTGATTTTAAGCAGGCTATAACTGACAAATCCCCATGAAATCAGTGTTGCCAGAAAAAAGTACCAGCGTGTTTTTATCCATTCTTTATAGAAAATAGCTTGTCTCATAATTCCGTTTAATTAATATTTTCCGGTCAGCCCGATAAAGGCATCTTCCAGATTTACTTTCTCATTTAGCAAATCACTGTATGGTATTTGTAGGGCTTTTAATCTTATTTTTACATCTTCCGGTGAAAGGAAAGAGAATGTTTCCACATGGTTACGAATGATGGACGGATGATAAAACTCCGGCCATCCCTTTTCGTCGAGTTCATATCCTTCCGGTATGGTAAAGGTATAGCGGCGACCCTCTTGTAAAAGTTCCTTTACCGGCTGTTGGATAAGAATCTTACCATAATCCAATATAATGCAGTCATCTATCAACCGTTCCATATCCTGAATGATATGTGAAGTCAGAAAAACGGATTTGTTCTCCGATTTGGCGAAATCATGTAGGTACTCGATAAATAAACGGCGGTAACCCGGGTCTAGTCCCAATGAGAAATCATCCAGAATCAACAGTTCGGGATTTTGTGCTAAAATTAATCCTAAAGCCACTTGTGAACGTTGTCCGCATGACATGCGTGAGATTCGTTGTCCCGGTGCAACCTTCAGTTTCTTCATCAGTTCATAGTAAGCATCTTTATTCCATTTAGGATAAAATTCTGAATAAAACTTTTCTATCTGAGTGATATTCATGAAAGTATATTGTACATGGCCTTCAATAAGTAATCCGATATTCCGGCGCAACAGCGGATTCATATTCTGAATATTTTCTCCGAAGATAAGACACTCTCCGGAACGTGGTTTCAGATATCCGCTCAGTATATTGATTGTTGTAGTCTTGCCGGTTCCGTTCTTACCCAATAGCCCAAGAATGCGCCCTTTCGGTACATTGAAACTCAGATTTTCGTAGATAAGTCTTTTCCCATAATAGTGGGTAAGATTTTTACATTCTATAATAGGTTCCATAATCTTTGTCTATTATATGATTTATTTTTCATCCACAAAGTAAGAATACCAGTGGGATAAGTATTCCGATTAATAATTCTATTCCTCCGATACCCCATAAACCTTTTTTCCCTTTGATGATTAAAAATCCGGTAAATGTGATTATGAGCAATGATACTGCAAAAATATCTGAGAACCAAGTCCACCAATGACCGGGATTATAGTGTAGACGTGTGATGGCACTTAGGAACGGACGTTTTGTAACACTTTCGTATGTCGTTTGTCCGCTATGTATATCTACTACCAGATTGGAACCTCCTTTCAGGAAAACTTTCATTATACCTTTTCGTGGAAAATAATGTTTAGTGTAATTCACTTCTTCACCGATTGGTTTAAGTAAAGAAAGCACATCTGTTTTTTTTATCTCTTCTTGAGAAGGCAAAGGTACTTGAACACGATATTCTTTTCGTTCGATACTGTAATTCAGATTAATACTATTACGATGGTTCATCACAATGCCTGATATGGCATATATAATGAGAATTCCGGCAAAGAAAAATGATAATTCTCTGTGTATGTTCCTGCTCCATCGGCGTAGGGTATTCATTGAAAAGTGCATTATTCTTGTACCTGATATTTTGTAGCTTCGATAAAGTAGAATGACAGATAGTTTTTACCTTCTTTTTCATTACGGTCTGCAATACGTTTGCGAAAGTTGGTTATACGTTCTTCCGGAGAGTTTACTGCTTCTTCCTGACGAGCTTTGCGTTCAGAATCACAACCTGCGGCACTATTTCCATGTTTCTTAGCAGTCTGTGCCTTTAATTTTTCTTCCCATTGTTGCAGATACGCCTCGTCAATACGTTGTTCTACCAGTTTTCCGGTAACTTCTACAATATTGTTCACACAGTTTTGACTGAAACTTCCTAATTCACCAGCTTCACAACGAATGGTTTGTGTATCATCGCTTCCCATTAGAAATATCTTTGTAGCTCCATGTTTGCAGGTATGTGTACACACGCCTTGTATGGTAACTTCTTTTCCTGAAAGTGTTTCGGCATTGGCAAGCAAGCTATCTATCTCCATGCCCTTGCTCTCTACTGCTTCAGCGGTTGTTTCTGATTTTGCTTGTTTGTTTCCACAACTTGTTATCGCGATAGCCAATGTCAGTATTGCGGCAAGGCTTATCAATTTGTAATTTCTCATTTTTTTTTTATTTTTTTTATTAAAGAAGAGCCTATATCATCAATGACATAAACTCTTCCGGATTATCTAAAAAACTAAAATTAAGATGTTATCCTTAATATACGATCACCTTTTTACCATTTACGAGATAAATACCTTGCGGCATATTTATATTTTCAGTACCGTTTATATCAATAGTTTTCAAAAGTTGTCCGTTTACTGAGAATATATTGATGCGGCACACTTCTTGTGTCTTGATGATAATTTGCCCGGCAGATGCATATACTTTTATGTTATCTTCTGCTGTTTTATCATTAATGGAATTAGGTCTTTCCTGCCATATCGCTTTTACAACGATGTCGACACCCGGCATTGTTTTCGGTAGTCCTTCCCATTCTGTCAATTCAAAACCTTCCTTCTCAGGAGCCTCTGCGGCAGTGATTGTTTCATTGAAATTGTATGTCTCATTCTTGTAAAATTCATCATCGGATAAGTAGGTTACAGTATAACTGTTATTTATCGGAAGGTTATAAGCAGCAACAAGACCACCCCATTCCTGTGTTGCAAATGTATCATCTGTTCCGCTTAATGCGAAAGTTCCTCTTCCACGTGCATAACAAAAAGTCGTATTGTTATAAAGAGCGGCTCCCCATGAAGTTGCGGCTCCGCCGCCGGTAATTATATTGTTTTTTACGACATTATTCAAATCCATATCATAGCTGTCGATATATAAGGATTGTGACATCAGATATCCATATACCAATAACTGATTATCCGTAATGAATGCTTCGGTTATCTTACTGATTCCTGTTCCTTTTTGTGAATTAACCGCTAGTAGTTTACCGTCTTTTGTATCACACTTCAATACATAACCTTGCAAAGAAGCTGTTTCGCTTTCAACTGTCAGGTCGTCCGCTGAAATTCCTCCTTTTAATGCACCTCCGATTAACATAATACCCTTGCGGACGCACAATGCTTCTACCTGGTTATTGCTTTTGCCGTCTGTAAACGCTGTTGAAGGATAGATTTTGGCCCATTCCACTCTTTTCTCTGTTGTGATTTTGGCAGTGAAAGTGTTGATAAAAGCATTAGGAGTCAATGATATTTCTCCAAGTTTCACACTCTTTGTTTCATCTCCCTTAATCATTCCGACCATATAGAGCGCACCTTCCGAGTAAGTAATGCGTTTTACACTTTCATAAGTGATAGCATCTCCGGTAGTTGTAAGATTCCAAACCAATTTTCCGTCCTTATCCATCTTCCAGACAAACATATCTCCGTTTTGTGTTTGCGAATCTCCTGTCCATCCTTCGATATTACGTGGAGTAAGCACCTGCTCATCTATGGTGACAGGACAACGAAAACGTCCGGCTATATAATAGTTACCGTCTACGTCAGTGGTTATGTCATAAAAATCCAGACCGTCAGTAGGAACATACTTCTGATCTTCCTGTTGTGTATGGTCTTCTTCAATCAGTTTAGTCCATTCCACAATACCGTTGGCATCTATCTTGACTAATGCTCCTTCATAACTCCAGCTTCCTTCATAAGTTTTTTCGATGGATTGTACGCTTTCGTCATTGCTTACAATACTGAGAATGATGTCATTTTGATGCTCATTTCTGTTTGTATGACGTATTTTCATTGCCAATAAAGCTCCTCCATCCGATGTGGGCTCAACTGAAGATGAATTGGCTGTAACATCTCCCATATTGCTGTTTACATGCCATTCTACATTTCCTTGTGCATCCGTCTTATAAAGTACAAAATTGTAATTGCCTGATGTTGCACTGTTTGGAGCACCGGTCACTGTAACATCTCCAAAACTTGTGGTGAGAGATTCCGTTCCATTTGATGCAAAAGTGGAAAAAATAAAGTAGTCGCCATCACGATTTACCTTTATTTCACTCGGATTATCACTGCCTGCTCCATCTGTCAGTTTTCCCCATTGATAGACAGGCTCGTTTTCGGCTTGCATCACCGTTGCTAAATTTATGGCACATGCCATTAATAGTAAAATCTTTTTCATTTGAATGTTATTATTAAAATTCTAGGATGCAAATTAACAATAAAGAAAAATGGCATGAAATACCTATAAAGAACTATTCTTGGTGTATGGAATACCTATATGTGAGTAATGTTTTTGTGCGTGCCCTCAGATTGATTATTGCCTATAAGTTTCATCCTTCAGCTTGTCAAATTTGCATTGATACTGAATGAGTTATCCTGAACGATGGAATCATTCAGTATGCTATTCAACGCTTTCAGTCGGCTGAATCTTTTTCCGGAAAAAGGTTCAGGATAATAGGCTGATAATCAAATGGTAATTTACAAACTGAAGGATTGAATAAATAAGAGTTTGATGCTTTTTAAAACATCAGGTTGATTGAAAAAAACATCAGGACGTTTGATTACAAACATACGGTCGATTGAAAACAAACGTATGGTCCTTTGTTCACAAACTCCTATCGTTTGCAAGCAATCGACCGTATGCTGAATAACAGGTATTATTATTCTCATAAAATTAATCAGAAAGCAACTCCGAGCACCACCGATACATTATCTGTGTGAATCTGTTCCGTGTACCATCCGCGTTGCCAGTATGCAGACAAATAGAGAGCGCAGCGGCGGTTAATGGCATAGTCACTCCGTAACTGAAGTTTCATTAAAGTATGATCGAAGGCTAGAAAGCGGTAATTATTTAGTAATGGGGTCGACATTCTACTATCTGCATCATCGGGTAATTGAAGATTGGCATTCAGTGATGCGTCATAACATATATCAGCCATTAATCTAAAGAAACATTTTCCTGTCTTTTTACCTGCTTGAAGAAAAAGAGTGGAGTAAAGTCTTTCACTCTCTGATTTACGTGCCGGATAGATATAACGGGTATCTATATCATTAAGTCCGATGGTAGGGCGTATTGCCCAGATAATGTTTTCAGGATTAGTGTTCTCAAAGAATCCGGAGATAAGAAATCCCATATGTTTGTTACTGTATTGTTGTGCGGAAGCAATCTGCGGATAAATATCATTGACCGGATCTCCGAAGATGTTTTCCGTACCTTTCCTGTGTTTATTTATAAATTCAGCTTTAACTCCCCATGTTCGGTAAAGAAACTTCTGTTTATATCCTGCTTCTGCTTTCCATGTATATTCATCTACCTTTGCCATAGGCAACTCGTTGAGAGCGGATATGATTTTTTCAAACATGAAGTTATTGAATGATATATTTGCTGTAAAACCATTTCCGCTCTCGGGCAATAGGTTAATGCTTCCTCCGAATATTCGTCCTTTATAATAAGTCTCCTTCTCTTTTCCCCTGAAACGGTAATAGTCAGTGCCTAAGCCTGTGAAATGATAGAGTGTAGGATTGCCTTGCTCATTGTAGAATTTGATATCGTTTTTTTGTTTGTATTTGGAAGCATTGATAGAAATGCCGGGACGGTATCCTTTTACATTCGCCAGGGCAATTCCAAAAGTAAAATCAAGTTTTCCAGTAATGTTACGCGGACGTGGATCTACTTGCCTGTAACCAATCGTGGCATGATAAGAGGCATCTGCTCCCAAGATAAGTTTGCCTGTTTGTGCCGTATATCCTCCGTTAAAAGCGTATTGTTCCGATTTAAGATTACCACCTATGGTGTCGCCTATTACATAAGGATAGAGCAAAAGATAATCGGATGTTTCATTCCACTTCAGATTTATTTGTTTACCATTGCGATAGCTCGCTTCTCCCCACATACTACTGCGTTTTTTCCGTATGAAGGACTTAACATTTACCAGACCGTAACGATAACCGTCACCTGTCTGTATAATAAGCGGTTGATTTTCATGTCGGTATTCTCCCCCTGCCGAGATCTCATTGAGAGTATATTCGTACATTCCATATTTCATGGCAGGATTCCCATAAGGAAGACTAAAAAAGTGCCTATAGTCAGATTGATTTTCCACCATACGTTGTATGATGGATATATCGGTCTGACCTGAAAGTGGAAAGATGGAGAAAAGAGATAACAGAAATGCAATGACTATTGGCTTTTTCATGATTGTTTTTTAGTTTTTAGGTATAATTCCATCCCATGTTATTGTAGTGGCTTTTGTACCTTGCGCATTGATTGCCGTACCTTGCTGTTCGATGATAGAAGGAATACATTCGGTATTGAAGTCATCGCTGGAATTATTCGTATCCTGGAGGATACAACGTCCGTCTTCAAATCCGGCAACTTTACGGCGCACACTCTTGAAATAACGTGTCTTGTCATTGTCGGTTGTGCCGCAATGCGTCCATCCGGCATCTACGTTGGCCGGCAGGATATCCCATACACGGGCTGCTTCTACACTGCAATTAACACCGTCGACAATCCATGAATTTGGTATTTTATAGGCAGACTGTTGCATCGGGAATGTTCCGGCCGGTAGATACATCGTGTATTTATAGGTATAGTAATAATCGCGTAGATAAGTTTCCTTATCAATCGGAATTCGTGCTAACGCATAAGAGCAAAAACCTCTGTTATGAAGCACCCAGAAACTCAGGGTATAACAATACCATTTATCCAAGTTTGGTACGGTAGGACTGTCGATGTCCATGTGAGAAGGGTTCGTAGAGTTATCATACCATTCAAATCCCGCTTTACTAAGATTGAAAGAATTAGGATTAGCATTACGGTGATCAATACCCGTATCGCATAAAATCAAGCTTTTTCCGGGTTGTACAGGATGTTCTTGCCCGCTACCGGGTATTACATAAATGGCCCATACGGAAAATGTGTCTTTTCGTATATCAGGCGTGTAATCGAAATACTGTGTGGATTTAAATCTGGATTCGGTCAGTGCCAAGCCATCGGCGTATAGTACATGATCAGTGTTATTGTATATTTTTATATAAGAGTCTCCGTAGTATTGCGAACCGGAAGCACGTAAAGTACCGGTAAAGAAAATTTCTTCAATAATGAAATCGTCATTATCGGTAAAGAGGAATGTTTCTATTGTAAAGTTCAACTTTTCGTTTCCATTGATTTTCACTGATTCAAGTTTACCGGAAAGTTTCCCGTCATGAGTGACGGTTTCGGGTTGTTGTTGATGTTCGTCCCCTGCTTGTCCGCTTCCCGGTTCACTGACAGCTCCTTCGCTTGTCGTTTCGTATGTCACATCTGCTTTATAGGAACAATTATAAATACCTTCCGGTAGATTGTAATCTTCTCCGACGGGAATATTGATATTTGCTCCGGTAGAGATATTCGTAAAAACAAGCATCTGTTTTTTGATGTTTAGTGCTTGTACATTATCCGGATATTTAATTGTAATATTGGTTATAGTACGAGGTATATCCGCTTCATCCTGGCATGCAATAGATATAATGCAAATAAGGAAGGTTAATAAGATAATTCTGACTTTCATATTCATATCTGTTTATGTTTATTATAAGCTGAAGTTTAATTCCATACCAAAATAAGGATCGACATTACGACGTATGGTAAAGCCATTGGATTTGAAATCCGGAGTATAGTCTAATAACTTATTGGCAAAGAAAGATAGCCGTAAGTATTTCCCTATTTTCTTTGTAGCTTTGAAGTTTACATAAAGTGCAATGGGAACTCGCATCTCTTTGAATGTATCTTCATTATAGTATTTGAGCAAATGCTGTAAAATAACGTCTGATTTTGATTCCTCCGTATATGGATGTAGTTTACCGTCGGTGACATCCAGATAAGCAATGGGCATCCCGTCTTTCCACTGTAATTTACGTTTTGTATACCACATACATTGAACAGATGAAGTGAAGATTAATCCCCATTCGGGAATCTGTGTATCAAACATCAGGTTGGTATTGAAACGGTTATTTATCTGACCGTCGTTCCAATTGTACAGCCCGATATAATTATCTTGTACAATAACTTCGTCTACTACGTCATTGACAGCATAATACATCGGTAAACTATTTGTGTAGGTTGTACGAAACCATGCGCCGGAAATATTGATAGCCGTGCGTAACGGCTTTATACGCTGTGAGGAAAATTGGAATTCCACTCCCTGCTTGTTCAGCTTGCTCCCATTCTCGGCGTGTTTGTAAAAATCCAATTTTTTCTTTTCCGTATAAGGAATTTTCTCCAACAAAGGTGGTCCTGTAAGTTCACTGCTTATGATAGCGCTCTCGTCGTAATCCTTATAATTGTAAGGAGCGTAGATATTTGTATAGCGGAAACCGGAAGTCATGACTTCACGGAAATAACTCACGGAAAAACGATTACCGTTATAGCTGATGTCAGCACGTAGTTCCCACTTCTTATTGCGTGCCGGTTTTAAGTTATAGTTTGTCTGGTCTTGAATATAAGACATTACAGTAAATCGACTGTTTTGAATCGGATTCTTATCATCATAATAGGCCAATTGGTTAATGTCGTTGTATCGTTTGTCCGGATATAGATAATTGAGGGTTGGCATTTTTGTGGTCCATCCTATGCCTCCGGCCAGTGCGAAAACCAAATCATGCTGACCTATGCGTATGCCGGGAAAGGTCCATTGTGCATTCAGTCGAGGATCTAAATAGACTTTCCCTTGGAGTAGATAGGCTTTGTCCAGACCTAGTAACGAGTTACTGCGTAATCCCGCCAGTATTTCCAATTTATTCTTTTTTATGGTTGCGGTTACTAAATCTTCAAGGAAGAATGACAAATTTTGTATGGCAGGTATGTCCTTGTAGGCACGTGGACGGGAATCCCAGTTACCTGTGGCGGAAAGAGGTTTGCTAAGGTCGTAAACTTGTCCGCAACCGAAGTTCTTAGTATAATCCCATTGTCCTCCCACCTTAATATTATTGCGTACGCCTGCCAGACTGGAGTTCAATTCACCTTTCAACTTTGCAAAAGCATTGAACGGTTTTCCGTCGCTTAAATAATCGGCCATATATTCGGAAAATATTAGTTGGGCGTTGTGTTCGCCGGCCTCCATACCGATAGGAACCAACCCATAGCGTTGAGGTGATACCAGGCGTGTCTGCGTCAGACGATCCTGTTGTATACTGACGGAAGAATTCAGTTCTATAAGTTTTAAGAAATTGAGTTTTGGAAATCTCCATTCCATGTTATTGGTGAAGCTACCACGGTTGTAAGTGGAATTATATTCGTCAATGCGTCCGAAATTAAGATCCGGGTCTTGCTTGCTGTTATCAAATGAACCGGTATAATCAAATGCCGGAGTCCATTTCATAGTCCATCGTTCGTGTTCCCAATTCCATGTTAAACGTAGAGATGCATTCACACGCTGATAGTTTTCCAGATTATTGGTCGGGTCTGTTTTGGAGTTTAAATAACCTCCGTCTATATTGATAATTAAATCTTGATTACCTGATGTTGCAAACCCTTTCCCTACAGAAGCTAGTTTACTATATCCGTCGGCTTTAAAACGTGCTGTAAGCGGAGTGGCTTTTCTTATCTTTTTGATATTAACTACGCCACTGGTGAGATTCCCGAATTCAACGGAAGGAATACCTCGTATGACCTCTACGCTTTCTATATCATCTGTAGAGATGGAACGCATATCTACTCCTCTGTTTGTAATGTTACGTTTGTTTTCCGTATTGTTGTTATCGCTTGTAGACGAGAATGTGTTTGATAGCGGAGAATATTGTAGGTTGGCATCTGTATTAATGGGAGCACCATCTACCACAAATAAGGTTCCTAAAGAGGTGATGGCATAATCCGGATTATTATTTGTATTCCCATTGCTGTCTGTTGTCCCTGTTTCGCGTAGATTGATGGAATTTGCTGCTCCCATATTCGGATCTTTGGAGATATTTCCCGGAAGTAATTCCAGCAAGTCGGTAAAGCTGGTAGGTTGCAAATGCTCCATTGCAGGACGGTCAATCTTGGAAGAAGTGACCGGACCTGATGATTCTGTTGCTGTGACAATAACCTCATGTAGCAGGTTATTGGATTTTAATTTGATGTTGAGAAAAAGATTCTTTCGCAGTGTCAGGTGTTCTTGTTTTCTACCATACCCGATATATGAAACGATAATATCATACTCTCCGGGTTGTATACCGGTTATTTTAAAATCTCCTTCATCGTCGGCTACCGCCGCATAGCTTTTAGTTCCTTTTATCTGTATGGTAGCATAAGGAAGAGACTCTTTTGTTTGCATATCACGAATACTTCCGCTAAGGGCTATTTTGTCGGAAGATTGTGCATATGAATTTAGGTAGGTTCCTATAAGTAGCAAGATAGCAAATATGGTATCTTTGTGATTCATTTTTTCTTCATTTTGAACTTGCAAAGTTAGTAGTCAACCTTTAGGATAACAATCACCATAGATAAGTATATTCATTTGTAAAGCAGTGGCAAAATCACTCTTTATAGGTATCTCATTTTTGTTTCTTGTGCTTGAACAGATATATCGGTAAAAAGATAATGATAATCCAAAAAACAGTGACTATCGGTAAATAACGGTTATAGAGGTAATCGCCATCGCTTATTTTGTTCAATATGCAGTCGAGGCACTTGCAGGCTATGTCCTCGGAAGAGTGAAACGTGCATGAGAGAATGAGTACGGTAATAACTGTACAGAGTATAATAATCCCTAGAATAATGTTTCTTGTGAAGTGCTTGTGATTGCTCTTCTTCTTTGTTTGCTTTAATAATACCATTAGTCTGTGTACATTAATTGTAATGTACAAAAGTAGAGCAATCTGGAAAGGAAGACAATACCTGGTTGTAGGGTTTTTAATCCTCCTAATACCTATGTATAGTTAGTTGTTGACAGGCTTTAACCCCATCTTTGCAGCCTTTTCCATCATAAAGTTATAAGCGGCTTCATATTCATTGGGGATAACACCGTCCAGTATGGCATCTTTAATAGAGGTTTTAAGCGTACCGATTTCACGGCATGGCTGAAGTCCGAATACTTCCATGATTTCTTCTCCGCTTACCGGTGGCTGAAAATTGCGGATACGGTCTTTCTCTTCCAAGTCCTTGAGTTTCTGGCGGACCAGACGGAAATTATCCAGGAATTTTTGTTTGCGTGCCTGGTTCTTTGAAGTAATGTCCGCTTCGCAAAGCATCATTAAATCGTCAATATCATCTCCGGCGTCAAAGAGCAGACGGCGTACTGCCGAATCGGTCACGATGTCTTCTGCCAAGACAATCGGACGCATGTGTAACCCTACGAGCTTTTGAACGTATTTCATTTTCTCGTTCATCGGCAGTTTCATCTTACGGAAAATATTGGGAATCATCCGTTCGCCAATGAAGTTATGATTGTGGAATGTCCAGCCGATACGTGGTTCCCAACGTTTGGTGGACGGTTTTCCTATGTCATGTAAAAGTGCAGCCCAACGTAGCCAAAGGTTGTCTGTTTTGGCAGAGATATTGTCTACCACTTCCAATGTATGATAAAAGTTGTCCTTATGGGCGTGTCCGTTCTTTGTCTCCACACCTTGCATTGCGGCAAATTCAGGGAAGATAAGTTCCAATAATCCGCATTGGTCCAGTAGAACGAAACCAATGGACGGACGGGAGGAGAGAAGTATCTTATTTAATTCATCGGCAATTCGCTCCCGTGAAATAATATTGATCCGTTCCTTATTTCTGCTGATGGCGGCAAATGTTTCGTCTTCGATAAAGAAGTTAAGTTGTGTGGCAAAACGGATGCAGCGCATCATACGAAGCGGGTCGTCACTGAATGTGATGTCCGGGTCAAGCGGGGTACGGATAACTTTCTCTTTCAGGTCGTCTACTCCTCCGAAAGGATCGACAAGCTCTCCGAAACGTGCACTGTTCAGGCATACGGCAAGGGCGTTGATGGTGAAATCACGACGGTTTTGGTCATCCTCCAGTGTGCCGTCTTCCACAACGGGCTTACGGGAGTCATGTGAGTAAGATTCTTTTCGGGCACCTACGAATTCCACTTCCGTATCGTGGTATTTGACTTGCGCCGTACCGAAATTCTTAAATACGGAAACTTTGGCTCCTCTTCCAAGGTGTTTACCCAATGTCTCTGCCATCTTGATTCCACTGCCCACTACCACAACATCGATATCCTTGGACGGACGGTTCAGAAATATGTCACGTACATATCCGCCCACTACATAACATTCTAATCCAAGTTTATCTGCTGTCTCGGAAATTTGTTTGAATATCTTGTCACCAAAGTGTTTTTTCAATTCCTCTTGCTCCATAATCTGTCCGCTTCCCTGTGTCCTGTTAATAAAAAGGGAGTGCAAAAATACAATAATTCATTGATGTAATCGGTAAGTGTGCGGAATAAATTGTATTTTTGCGTTTATTAAATACATTTGTGGTATGAAGAAAATTGGACTTTTGGTTTTTTCGTTGTTATTATTGACGGCGTGTGACGACGGTGGTGAGAAGAAAGCACAATTGCGTCTGCAAAATGCACAAGAGGCGTTGGCCGGCGGAGATTTTAATGAGGCGAAACTTCAGATCGACAGCATCAAACTGCTTTATCCGAAAGCATTCGAAGCCCGAAAACAAGGTATCGCATTAATGCAGCAGGTGGAACTTAAAGAACAGCAGCAGACATTGACGTATCTGGACAGTATGTTGCAACAGAAAGAAAAGGAGTTCGAGGCAATAAAAGGAAACTATGTTTTAGAGAAAGATACGGCATATCAGGATATCGGTAATTATTTTTATCCGTCACAAACGGTGGAGAAAAACATCAACCGTACTTATCTCCGCGCACAGGTCAATGAACGTGGTCAAATGGCTTTGACTTCTATTTATTGCGGTAGTGGCAATATTCATCACACGGCTGTAAAAGTGAGTGTGAAAGACGGCAGTTTTGCGCAGACTCCGGTATCAAAGGATATTTATGAAACATCCGATTTGGGGGTGAAAACGGAGAAAGCGGATTATAAGTTGGGGGATGACGGTAATGTTATCGGATTTATTACGATTAATAAGGATAATAATATTAAAGTGGAATATCTCGGCGACCGTAATTATACGACTACCATGTCTCCTTCCGACCGCCTGGCTGTGGCCGAAGTTTATAATCTTGCGCAGATTCTGGCTTCTATTGAAGGCATAAAGAAAGAGATGAAAGAAGCTAATTTGAAAATAGAATTTGTAACTCGTAAAATACAGGAACGTAACTCCGGCGAGGCAAAGGAATAGAAAGTCTTAACTCCCTATCTTTTAGGCGCGGATTAGTTTTGACACAACCCTATTGTTTATAGACAATCTACCGTACAGTTAACTTCAAGCGTAAGTACGGTTTTATATCCGGTATGGAAATGTTCCAATCGTCCAAGGGAGCGATGTCTTACGCTCAAGGGAGCGTTAGCTAACGCTCCCTTGAGCGTAAGACATCGCTCCCTTAGGCGTAGAGCATCGCCCCCTTAGGCGTTTTCGGTCGGGACGGACTGAACTATTCGTAAACCTTATTATATAATGCAAATTCCCTATAAATGGGGATTGCCGCGTATCACTATAGCGAATATGCGGTGGTTTATTTTACCTATAATTAGTGATTGATTTGTTTTCTTTTTATGAAGACCTTTGCATCGATGTTTAGTAATATAATAATTGTTGCAAATTGAAAACATATTCATTCTTTTTATTATTCCTGTTTCTTTTTACTGTTTCCGTATCTGCACATAGATTTGGAGGGACTATGGTTTCCGGTAGAATTATTTCTACCGAGAAAGAGATAGTAGACTTTGCAACGGTTCACTTGAAAGGAACTAACTATGGAGGCATTACCAATCAAGAGGGACTTTACCATGTTGCTGCACCTGCGGGTAACTATCTGTTGGTAGTTTCGGCGATTGGCTATAAAACTGTAGAGCAAGCGGTAACCTTGGTAGATGGGCAAAGACTGAAACTGAATATAACGATAAGTCCGGAGACACACCAGTTGGACGAAGTGACGGTTGTCTCTACGGGTATCAGTCGGGTAAAACGTTCCGCATTCAACGCCGTAGCTGTGGATACGAAGGAGTTGCAGAATACGACGAAGAATTTGAGCGAAGCCCTTCAAAAGTTGCCGGGAATGAAACTTCGTGAGTCCGGCGGCGTAGGTTCGGATATGCAACTCATGTTAGACGGGTTCAGCGGAAAGCATGTCAAGGTATTTATTGACGGAGTACCACAGGAAGGAGCCGGTACAGCATTCGATTTGAATAATATCCCGGTCAACTTTGCCGAACGCATCGAAGTTTATAAAGGGGTGGTTCCGGTTGGTTTCGGTACGGATGCCTTGGGAGGTGTCATCAATATCGTTACCAATAAGCAAAGGCGTAACTGGTTTTTGGATGCTTCTTATTCCTATGGGTCTTTTAATACCCACAAGTCATATATAAACTTCGGGCAATCATTTAAGAATGGTTTTACATACGAGATAAATGCTTATCAAAACTATTCGGATAATAATTATTATGTTGATAATTGGGTGGAAGAGTTTAACCATGAGAACAATACTTCTACACAAGACGAGACTCTTATCCGCCGTGTAAAGCGTTTTAATGATACTTTCCATAACGAAGCTGTGATCGGAAAAATCGGTTTGGCGGGCAAATCATGGGCAGACCGTCTGTTCTTTAGTTTTGCCTACTCCCATTTCTACAAGGATATACAAACCGGGGTTTATCAGAGAATTGTATTCGGAGAGAAACACCGTTACGGTCATTCGTTTGTACCTTCTTTGGAATATACTAAGAAAGACTTGTTTACCAAAGGTCTGGATGTTACCGTAACTGCCAACTATAATCATAATCTCACTACGAATGTGGATACGGCGATGTGGAAATATAACTGGTATGGTGATCGTATTCCCAGGAAAACAGCGGGAGAACAGTCCAATCAATACAGTGAACAGAAAAACAAGAATTGGAATGCAACGTTTACAGCTGCTTATCGAATCGGCAATATTCATTCGTTTATCCTGAATCATGTGTTTAATTCGTTTGAACGTACCGGTCGAAGTCTGATTGAGACAAACTCGAAACTGGAGGATTTTGATGTCCCGACTAAAACCCGCAAGAATATAACCGGTCTTTCTTATCGTCTGATGCCTTCGGAACGTTGGAATCTTTCAGCTTTCGGGAAATATTATAATTCGCATAGCGAGGGAAACGTACAGTTAAATGATAATGGGAGCACCGACTATGTGAAACGGGATGTTCATTCATTCGGTTACGGAATTGCCGGTACTTATTTTCTTCTGAAAGATATACAGCTGAAACTCTCGTATGAAAAGGCGTTGCGCTTACCGAGCTCGAACGAACTTTTCGGTGATGGTGATTTGGAAGCGGGCAGGGCAAACCTGAAACCGGAACGCAGTGATAACCTGAATTTCAATATCAGCTATAATAAACAATTCGGAAAGCACGGAGTGTATGCGGACGGTACTCTGATTTACCGTAATACGAACGATTATATTGTGCGTGGTCTTTCTACTGTGGGAGGCTCCAGTTATGGATATTATGAAAATCATGGTCGGGTGGTGACGAAAGGGTTCAATGTCTCTTTGCGTTATAGTTATAGTCGCTGGTTTAATATCGGTGGTACATTTAATCAGTTGGACGCACGTGATAAAGAGAAGAAACGCGCCCAAGGGTCCGGACAGAATTCTTTGGTTTACGGACAACGTATGCCGAATCAACCTTATATGTATGCCAACTTTGATGTTAACTTTTATTGGCATGACCTTTTTGTGAAAGGAAATGTGCTGACAGTGGGGTGGGATAGTTATTATCAGCATGCGTTTCCTCTGTATTGGGAGAAAATGGGGGATTCTTCCACTAAAATCCGTGTCCCCGAACAATTCTCCCATAACCTTTCGGTAGGATATAGTATAAAGAACGGTCGGTATAACGTATCCTTCGAGTGCCGGAATCTTACAGATGCCAAGTTGTATGATAATTTTAGTTTGCAGAAAGCCGGTCGTGCCTTTTATGGTAAGGTGCGGGTTTATTTCGGACGTTGATAGAGTAAATGGACAATTCTTTAGTTGAATGTATAAATATAATTAGAAATAGTATGAATAAGAAACATTTGTTATTTGGTTTTGCAGCGGTTTTGTGTGTGGGTGGTGTATTATTGACTTCCTGCGACGATGAGAAAGGAAACTCTTTCGATGACGGTCGTAACACGTTTAAAGGCAACTATGTGATTCCGGCATCGGCCGGCAGCAGTGATAATTCCACTTCATATCTGCTGACTGCCGAGTCTTTGGACGGAGGCGAGATTTCCGTATACGGTAGCGGTAAAGAATTTGAAGATGAGATTACTTACTGGGTATTCTATGACGAAAACTACTTTTTCGGCCTTACCTATAATAAAGGTAGTAACGGAACCGGTGGATGCTATTTCCTGGATGCCGATAATGTACCTCAAAAGAAATATGGTTATTCATTCCAGCGCATTACTTCTTATGGGAAATGGGGAGAAAATGTAATCACCGTTTCTACCGGAGATACGAAGATAAAGGATGCACAGGGCAATGTGGCGCAGGGATTTCTTTTCAATTATTTGAATGCCAATGATGGAACGACTTCAACGAATACAAAGGACATCTTGGCCGAAAATTACTTGGGAAATGGTGAAAAGGTCACTATGGCAGGTTTCGTGGAGGCCAACGGCAAACTCTATACATCTATAATTCCGATGGGAATGAGTCATTATGGTGTAAACACCTGGCCGGAACGTGTCCTTAATCAGGATTATGTTGCTAAAAAGCAAGGAGGTAGCGGTAGTGGTGCGTATACGCCGGGTCAGATTCCTTCTACGCAGATTCCGGATTCGGCTTTCATCGCAATTTATAGCGGAGACAACTTTGATGGAACACCGGTTATTGCCCGTACCAACAAGATTGGTTTTGCTTGTGGTCGTCTGCGTTCACAGTATTATCAGACTATCTGGAGTGACGATGATGGTAATATCTATGCTTTTTCCGGTGGTTATGGCCGTACGACTACCGACGATGCATCAACCGGATTGAAGAGGGCAAAAGGTACATTGCCTTCGGGGGTGGTTCGCATACCGAAGGGTGCTACTGATTTTGATGGATACTATTGCAATCTTGAGACAATGGAAGGTGCTACCGGGCATCCTCTGTTCCGTTGCTGGCATGTGGGAGGTGACTATTTCCTGCTTAACAATTACGGTTGCAGCATAGAGCAGGTGACAGAGTTGGGTACGAGTGCACCGGCTAATGAAATGGTTATCTTTAAAGCATCGGAGAAAAAACTGATTAAGATTCAAGGATTGCCGGATACAAGCATCATCTCTTCTTTCGGTGACTCTCCATATCTTGAAGGCAATCATTTCTATATAACCGTATTGACAACCGAAGATGGTGCCAAACCGACTTTCTATAAGATTAATCCTCAGACCGGTGAAGCTGTTAAGGGCTTGGTTGTAGAGGCTGATGATGTGTCTACCGTAGGTAAAGTTGCTTTGATAAAATAAAGAAGTAGTATCATATAATATAAATAAAGTGCCTGTCGGTATGATGAAAAAGATATTCCGTAAGATACATTTGTGGCTTTCTATTCCTTTCGGATTGATAATTACGCTTATTTGCCTTTCCGGAGCGGCGTTGGTTTTCGAGAAAGAAGTGATGGAGTTATGTCGCCATGATTTTTATTATGTAGAGAAAGTTGAGGCAGCCCCCTTGCCGATGGAGCAATTAGCGGCTAGGGTGGCGGAAACTTTGCCGGATAGTGTTTCCGTGACGGGTATCACTGTTTCGTCTGATCCGGAACGTGCTTACCAGGTAAACCTGTCCAAACCCCGCCGTGCCTCTGTTTACATAGACCAATATACGGGTGAGATAAAAGGGAAGTATGAACGGGCGCCGTTCTTTACTTTCATGTTCCGGATGCATCGTTGGCTGTTGGATAGCATGAAACCGGATAGTAGTGTTTTTGTGGGTAAGCTGATTGTGGGTGTCAGTACATTGATGTTTGTATTTGTACTTATATCGGGTATTGTCATTTGGTGGCCGAGAACAAGGAAGGTATTGAAGAAT
Organism: Bacteroides sp. OM05-12; assembly: GCF_003438995.1. Taxonomy (GTDB): domain Bacteria; phylum Bacteroidota; class Bacteroidia; order Bacteroidales; family Bacteroidaceae; genus Bacteroides. The sequence goes on along the minus strand of NZ_QSUN01000004.1, from coordinate 80,786 downwards.
CGTTTGAAGATAGCGACAAACAAAGGATGGAAGCGCTTTTGGTACGACTTGCATGTAGCGGGTGGTATGTATGCCCTTGTCCTGCTGTTGGTTATGGCTTTGACAGGGTTGACATGGTCTTTCCCTTGGTATCGTGCCGGATTTTACAAAGTATTCGGTGTGGAAATGCAACAAAACAATGCGCATGGCGGAAAAGCAGATGATAAGAGTAGGGAAAACGGGAAGAGAAACGGGAGAGGAGGCGAAAAGCATTCTCCGTATGCTAATTGGCAACGGGTATACGAACAACTTTCCGAACAAAATCCCGGCTTCCGGCAAATCACTGTTTCAAAAGGCTCTGCAAGTGTTTCTTTTAATAGGTTAGGCAATCAGCGTGCTTCGGATCAATATAAATATAACCCTCGTACAGGTGAAATTACAGAAACTGTTTTATATAAGGAGTTGGATAATTCCGATAAGATTCGTGGATGGATTTATTCTGTGCACGTAGGAAGTTGGGGTGGACTGTTTACCCGGATATTGGCATTTATTGCTTCTCTGATAGGTGCGGCATTGCCGATTACCGGCTACTATTTATGGATTCGTAAATGGAGACAAAAGCGCAGGAAAATTCGGATAATAGGTAATATTTAAAGAAAACGTCCTTACAATTAAGTGTTTTGTAAGGACGTTTTCTTTATATCAAAGATAGTTTATATCGATAGGGCTCAATATCTCCTTTTTTTCCTGCTCTCAGAGTAACTACTGCCTATGACCTTCATCCTTCAGTCGGGCTGTTTGATATTGATAGTTAATTGGTTATCCTGAATGATGGAATCCTTCAGCATGTTTTCTCAAAGCTGATTTTTCCTACTGATGCTTTGGGGTTGGCTGAACTTTTTATAGAATAAAGGTTCAGGATAACTAACTGTATGTCAGTGGTGAAATGCTATACCTGAAGGATTGAAAGATAAATGTGGATAACTCGGTTATAACAGGAATTGATGTCAGTAAAATGCAGCTTTTTCGGATTCTTCGGGTTTGAAAATAATTAATGTAATGTGTCAAACGTCAAAGCATCCAAGTTTCCCCGCTTGAGCGGGGATTAAGGGGTGTGTGAATTTTCTAACAGTTTAATAAGCAAAGAAAAATCACACACCCCCTACCCCCGCTCAAGCGGGGGAATTGAGATAGTTTGATACAACCTCTTGATTGAAAAAAAACATACGGTCGATTGAAAACAAACATACGGTCCTTTGTTTGCAAACTCCTATCGTTTGCCGACAACCGACCGTATGTTGAAAACCGATTTATATTTAGTACCGATAATGATCTCGGGTAAGCCTCGATACCCTTTATGAACTAAGTTGATTACTGCAAAGTAAAGTTCACCGCAGAGCGTATATCGGTAGATGATGCGCCTACAAAAACATTGAACTTACCTTGCTCCGCTTTCCAGTCATGGACGGATTCATCATAGAATTTCAAATCGTCAAGGGTTATATTGAATTCGACTACTTTTTCTTCATTCGGAGCAAGCTCTATCTTCTTGAATCCTTTTAGTTCTTTTAAAGGTCGTTCTACTGAGCATTTTTCGTCACCAATATAGAGTTGCACAACCTCTTTTCCTCTTACCTTACCAATATTCTTGACAGGTATGGAGACAGTCAGTACATCGCCGTCTCTCATTGCCGGAGCAGATAAGGTTGCTTTTCCATATTGGAATTTGGTATAACTTAAACCATGTCCGAACGGGAATAAGGTTTTAGTTTTGTTCTTATCCATCCAACGGTAACCTACGAATATACCTTCATTGTACTTTACATTGATGCTGTCACCCGGATATTCTCCTACCAAATGAGCCGGATAATCCTCTAACTTAACGGCGAAAGTCATAGGCAGTTTACCGGACGGATTTACATCACCAACTAATACGGATGCAATGGCATTGCCGGATTCAGTACCGCTAAACCATGCTTCCATAATAGATGGAACTTCTTTTACCCAAGGCATTGCTACGGCATTGCCGGAGATAATGATAACAGCGATGTTTTTGTTGACCTTCGCCAGTTCCGTAATCAACTTATCTTGTCCGTAAGGCAGATTATAGCTAAGACGGTCTGTGCCTTCACTATCCTGATTCTCGTTTTTGTTCAGTCCCCCGAAGAATAATACAATGTCGGCATCTTTGGCAATATCAATTGCTTCTTTCATCAATTTCTCTGCGTCAGGTGCTTTATATCCTTCCGGTACAACGTATTTCGGATCTCTTTTATCGGTTAGCGGACTTGCATATCCCGTTGCGTAAGTAATCTCTGCCGCATTGCCGATACGGTTTTTCAATCCTTCCAAAGGAGATACTTCGTACTTTACTTTTAAAGAAGAAGACCCTCCGCCTAAAGTCATTATTTTTACGGCATTCTCACCGATTACGGCTATTTTCTTTGTCTTATCCGGATTTATAGGTAATAAATCCTTGTCGTTCTTGAGTAGTACGATACCATTTTGGGCAATGGCTCGTCCTGCCAAAGCATGTTCCTCCGTACCGAATGATCCCCACGGTTTGTTCGTATTCATACTGGTGCGAAACATCATACGGAGCAGTCTGCGTACTTTATCATTAACTACCTCTTCTTTGATTTCCCCGCTTTTTATCTTTTCCAATAATGGGTTAGCCAAATAGTAATTACTGTAAGCATCGGTCTTTCCCCAGCTTAATCCGTCTGTCCATGTACCCATTTCCAAATCGAGTCCGTAATTGGCAGCTTGATAAGTGTCGTGAACACCTCCCCAGTCGGAAATGACAGCTCCGTCAAACTTCCAATCCTTTTTAAGAATGTCGTTCAACAAATATTGGTTATGGCAGCAATGTTGTCCTTTATATTGGTTGTATGCACCCATGATAGACCATGCTCCGCCATCCATAACGGCAGCTTTAAAAGCAGGTAGATAAATTTCGTATAATGCGCGGTCGCTCACTTCCACGTTAATGTGCCCGCGATATTTTTCCTGATTGTTGAGTGCGAAATGTTTCACACAGGCAGCGACACCGTTTTGTTGTACACCTTTAATATAAGGAACCACCATTCGGGAAGATAAATAAGGGTCTTCGCCCATATATTCAAAGTTGCGTCCGTTAAGAGGGGTACGGTAGATATTCACTCCCGGTCCTAACAATACGTCTTTTCCGCGATAGCGGGCTTCTTCACCAATGGATTTGCCATATAAAGCGGACATATCCACATCCCAGGTAGCAGCGAGACAAGTGAGTGCCGGAAAAGCAATACAAGAGTCACTTGTCCAGGCAGCACCTTTCCACTCGTCCCAAAGGACTTCCTCTCTGATTCCGTGCGGACCGTCGCTCATCCATAGTTCCGGTATTCCAAGACGGGGCACTCCGTAAGAACTGAATTTGGACTGGGCATGACATAGCTTTACTTTTTCTTCCAGTGTCATCCGTTGAAGAGCATCTTCGATTCGTTGCTCAATAGGTTTTGAGCTATCCAGATAGACCGGCGTATTGTTTTGTGCCACGACAGGAGTTGTCAGGCAGATGATAGCAAGTAATTTAAAAAGTTTCTTCATTTGTTTTTGAATTATATAATTACTGATATTTTCCTAGTGATACGGGCATAAGAGTTGGAAAGGTCCAGCAGAAATGATGTGTGCGATAGATAATCGGGCGTCTGTCTTTTACATATTCTATATAAGAATTGTCATTGTAGATGCCTGCCATAGCTTCGAGCAGATTGTTGGGCCACACTTCATTCTTTCCCGTATTCGGGTTGTTATCCCATTTCCATTCTTTCGGATGTTTATTATAATAGGCCATATAATCCAATGCTTTCTTGATGGATGTCCCGTTTTGTTCCAGATTGAAAAGGTTTTCGCCCGTGAGGTTATAGACCATCCAGCATGCTGCCGTCATTGGAGCCAGAGAGAAGTACGTATACCATATCCCGTTATTTCCCCGTCTGGTTTCTTCGGGCATACTTCCGTCTGCGGCTATTTTATGGAATAAATCCGATTTAATTAAACGAACGTTCTCGGCTACTTCTTCTTTCTCGTTTAGAAATGAAGCTGCCAGCAACGAACCGAAGCGTCCCCAGTCCGCCCAATTATTTTGGTGTACGCGGATGGTATTTGTTGCATCCTGATAGATATGTTTCACCCATTTCCTGAAATCCTCTTTATCTTCTTTGTTCCATAATTTATCATCAGACATAATTTCGGCTGCCATCAGTAGCCCGGAGCCGGAGTATGCCATTACCAGTACACCGTCATGCTCTGAGTATTTCTTATTGGTAAAAGCCCATGCATTAAGAAAATAACAAGCCTTTTCGCCGTATTCTTTTTTACCGGATAAAATGTATGCCAATGCAGAACAATAAGCGGCAAAAGCATCTTGTTGCAAAGCCAGTGAATTGGCACGGTGCTCTTCCGGCTTAATGTAGAATCCCGGTACTGAAAAATCAACGAGTGCATGGTGTGTTGCCTTCAATATCGAGTCCGCATCATGAATTAATTGCAGGTAAGCTGAATAATACGGCTCTTGTTGTGCCTTGATTTGCTTTTTTACATAATTGATTTGCTTTAGCGGATGCATACTGTGATTGCTGCCATATCCGTAAGTGAAACACAGAAAAGTAAAAAGAATAATTGTTGTTATTTTCTTCATATTAAAAAAAGTTTATTCGTTTGTTGTCTGTATAAAGTCTTTGGGTAATTTGCCAAATTGGTCATAGAAACATTTGGAAAAATAGGATGGGGTGTTAAAGCCTACCAAGAAACATACCTCGTTTATCTTATATTTACCGGTAGACAGCATCCGTGCACTTTCATTCAGCCTTATTAGCTTGATGTAGTCATTTGGCGTCATGCCGGTTATGTTCTTAATCTTTTTATGAAGATTGGAACGGCTGATGGCAAATTGGTAAGAAAGGCTGTCGATGGAGAAATTCTCATCCGACATGTTTTCCAGAATAATGGAATTCAGCTTCTTTACAAACTCGGCGCTTTCGTTGTTTTCGCTATTATGCTTGAAGTATTGCAACGGAGATTTGATAAAGTTTTGCCGGATATTATTCCGGTTTTCTATGATACTGTTTACTTGTGCCTTTAATTGCTCTATGGAGAATGGCTTTTCCATATAGACATCGGCTCCTTTGCTCAAACCTTCCACCTTTGTCGAAACATCAGTTTTAGCCGATAACAGAATCAGTGGCAAGTGAGAGTACGCCGGATCGTTTTTCAGCTTGTTACATAGTTCCAATCCGTCCATTTCCGGCATCATTATATCGGAAATAATAATGTCGATATTCTCTTTCTCAATAATATCCAAAGCCTTTATACCGTTTTCCGCTTCAAAAACGATGTAATTATCCTTTAGACTTTCACATAAGAAAGTACGCATATCCGCATTATCTTCCACGATGAGGATTTTTGCATTACCGGGTTCGCCGGCTGTATGCTCTGCAATCGTGCTTTCTTTGTCGGCGGTTACGTCTTCCGTATCTTGTATTGTATCTCCGGCTACAATAGGAAGCGTTAATGTAAAATGGCAATTCTTACCATATTCCGATTCAATGGAAATTTCACCTCCATGTTTCAGTGCCAATGATTGTGATAATGATAAGCCTAAACCGGAACCGGTTCTCACGGCATTGTCCTTGTCTTGTATCTGGAAAAACGGTTCGAATATCTTTTCTTTAAATTTCTCCTCTATTCCGATACCGTCATCCTTCACGCAGATTTGTAAATTGCCGTCTACCTCTTTTACTGTTATTTTAATCTGGCTCTTTGCGTATTTTATGGCATTGGCAATGAGGTTACTGATAATCTTGTAGATAGCTTCAGCGTCTATATTACATTCTATATCTTCTTTTTCTACTTCCAAAGATATTTCTAATTTGTTGAATTTAGCGCTTTGATAATATTGCTGATATACTTTCTCTACGATTTTTATAATGTTCTGTTTCTTGAAATTGAAGCGGAACATATCTTCTTCTATCTTACGGAAATCCAATAACTGGTTGATAAGTTCAAGAAGTCGGTTTGCACTACGCTCTATGATACTCAGATTGTTTTTAGTCTGTTCATTCCCGTCGCCTGATAAAATGATTTTCTCCAATGGAGCTGCAATCAACGAGAGCGGTGTACGTATTTCGTGCGCTATATTGGTAAAGAAATTAATCTTAGACTCATATATTTCTTTTTCTTTAGCCGTCTTATATTTGAATAGTTTTTCTTGGTTCTTACGCTCGATAAACCGGTGGTATCTGCGGATGAAATATAAGATAAAGCCTATGGCAAGGATAATATACAGGCAAATCATAATATTGGATATCCAGAATGGCGGGTTTATTTTGATGACAATGCTGGCTACTTCATCGCTCCATATACCGTCATTATTCGTTCCTTTTACACGGAAAGTATATGTCCCTGCGGGAATATTCATGTATATGGCTTTATTGTTGTCGGTATGATGCCATTCTTTGTCAAAGCCTTCAAGTATATAGGCATATTTGTTTTGCTCCGGTGAAAGATAGCTTAAAGCAACAAAATCGAAACTGAAAGTGGATTGACTGTATGACAACGTTATTTTCTTAGTGATGTCGATACTTTCTCTCAACGGCGATGATGATTCGGATGGTACGATCTCTTTGCTGGCAATCTGAAAACCGGTAATTATGATCGCGGGCTTATTGAGGTTGTCCGTTATTTCTTTGGGGTTGAACGTAATAAAACCATTTGTCCCTCCAAAGTAAAGATGGTTGTCGGATGCTCTTAATGCACAATTAAGATTATATTGTATTCGTTGGATATCACCGATATAAGAGAATGTCTTGACACTTTTTAAATCAGATGATATTTTGACTAATCCTCCGCCTGTACTTACCCACAGATTCCCGTCGGAGTCATCCAATATAGAATATATAATGTTTGATGGTAATCCCGATTGGTCGTTTAAGATTGGCTCAAAGTTTTTTTCTTTGGTATTGAATAAAGCCAATCCTTCTCCTTCCGTACCTGCCCAGATATGGAACTTGGAATCTTGAAAGACACAATTGATATTATTCCCCGGTAATGATTTCGGATCATCAGGATTGTTTGTAAATACTTCCCATTTATTGTCGGCTGTAAGACGTATCAATCCTCTTGAGTGAGTAGCGAACCAAATAGAACCGTCATAGTCTTCTGTAATATCTTTTATCGGCGTATTTGCCAGATAGTCGAGTTTCTTCAATGTACCTGATGCATCCATAGACAGGACTCCGTCTTCGGAAGTAAAAAGAATTTGGCCTTTGGACGTTTTAAAGATAGAATTGATCGTTTGATTTATCTCCGAGATATTATTGGCCAGTGTATTGATCTGACCATTTTTTACATTTAAGACTTTAATGCCTCTACCGTAAAGGCTTGCATATAGTTTATCATGGTCCAGTAGTATGCTTTGCACATCGTGGTAACCTATATCATAAAGTTTTTTGAAGTTTAGGTTTTGAGGATTGAAGAGATAAAGCCCGTCATTGTGGGTTCCTATCCATATCTCGCCATTTTCATTCTCTGCAAAACTGCTTATAATGTTCTTTTTAGAGGAATTATTCGGTGAATTGTAGCAATATTGGAATCGGTTGATGGCAGGAGAGTAATAGTTGACGCCTCCAAAATAAGTACCGATCCAGAAAGAACCTTCTTTGTCACGCGCAATGGAAAAGATAGAATTATCGGTCATATTGTCGAAAGAAGAGTCGTCGTTTATCAGATTAAAGCTTTCCTGCGTACGGTCAAATTTGACGAGTCCTTTATCTGAACCCATAATAAGTTCATGGTCGGAATATTCAATGATGGATTTGATATTGAATACATTGTCTATATAATATGTTGCTTTCTCAGCTTTAGGATTATAACGGATTAGACCGCTGGTGGCCGTTCCTATCCATATATTATTGTCTATATCACAATAGAGACTGTATATTACGGGATCATTGATATTCAGTTCTTTATTCCCTGCTATTTGCGTGAATTGTTCTTTCTTTGGATCAAAACGTACAAGACCTTTTCCTACCGTGCCCAACCATATATAACCGTAATAATCTTGGGCGATACTCCAAATGTAATTGGAAGGCAATGAATAAGATTTGTTGTTGGATAAGTAATGCTTCTTTACGGTTAATTCCGGTGTCAAGACATATAAGCCGTATCCGTGGCACGCTAACCAAATATTTCCGGAAGGGTCTTCCATAATGGCATTGATGCTGGCATCATCTTTTTGGTCTCTGTTCAAGTCGATATGCTCGAACTTTTCTTGTCTCTCATCAAAGAGATAGAGTCCTTGTTTTGTTCCGATCAGAAATCTTCCGCGTGAATCTTCTTTCAGGCAGTGAATGAAATTATTCCCAATGGATAAGGAATCACCTTGTACTCTTCGGAATATCTTGAACTTTTTCCCGTCAAACCTATTTAATCCGTCGTTTGTTCCGAACCACATAAATCCCCGGCTGTCTTGCATGACTGCCCAAACGCTGTTGTGAGATAAACCGTCTTCCACTTGGTAACTTCTGAAGTGATAAGCATGAGCCGGAATTAAAGATAAGAACAGACCGATAAAGATTAAAAAGATGTGTCTCATAGTTTGTGAAATTAAGATGCTCAAATATATAGATTTTTGAGGTTTGAACAATGCAAATATCTTCTTAAATCCTATAAAAATATAACAATATCGCTATAAAACAGCCCTTTTATATCTTTGGAAAATATATTTATATTCTATTTGTTTTATCAATCCTACATTTGTATCATTCATATTGATTACTAAAATCTAATCCTTAGAAACATGAATAGAATAGTTAGTACATTTATAATTTCATCTTTTACATTTGTAGGAATGTCTTTTTCTGCTTTCGGTAAAAATATATATCAGGACCCAAGTCGGTCGGTCGAGGAACGGGTCAGTGACTTGATGTCTCGCATGACATTAGAGGAAAAGGTCGGACAGATGTGTCAATGGGTAGGACTGGAACATATGAGAACTGCTGCTCAGGATTTGACGGTAGATGACTTGAATAATAATACAGCAAGAGGTTTTTATCCCGGTATAACGGAAGAAGATGTCGAACAGATGACAATAGATGGAAAGATCGGTTCTTTTCTTCATGTTCTTACGGTAAAAGAAGCCAATCAGCTTCAGGAGTTGGCTCGGAAAAGCCGTTTAAAGATTCCATTGATAATTGGTATTGATGCTATTCATGGCAATGCACAGGTAGTGGGAACTACGGCGTACCCGACAAGTATTGGTCAGGCATCTATGTTTGATGTTGATTTAGTAGAAGAAATATGTAGGCAGACAGCTTTGGAAATGCGTGCCACCGGTTCACAATGGACATTCAATCCGAACGTGGAAGTAGCCCGCGACCCGCGTTGGGGACGTGTGGGTGAAACTTTTGGTGAAGATCCTTATCTTGTATCCTTGCTGGGAGCAGCTTCTGTACGTGGTTATCAGGGTAACGGATTCGGCAACGCTGAGAATGTGTTGGCATGTGCAAAACATTTTATCGGTGGCAGTCAGCCTATAAACGGAACAAATGGTTCGCCTACCGACATTTCCGAACGAACGCTTCGTGAGGTGTTTTTCCCTCCTTTCAAGGCTACGGTAGATGCCGGAGTTTATAGTTTTATGACAGCTCATAACGAATTGAATGGCATTCCCTGTCATGCAAACCCATGGCTGATGGAAGATATTCTTCGTAAAGAGTGGGGATTTAAAGGATTTGTGGTCAGTGACTGGATGGATATCGAACATATACATGACTTGCATCATACAGCGGTAGATAATAAAGACGCCTTTTATCAGTCGGTAGATGCCGGAATGGATATGCATATGCACGGGCCGGAATTTTATGAGAAAGTGATCGAACTGGTTCGGGAGGGAAAACTGACGGAGGAAAGAATCAATGAGTCTTGTCGAAAGATATTGTATGCAAAGTTCCAATTGGGACTGTTTGAAAAACCTTTTACGGATGAGAAGGATCACAAAGGCGTTCTTTTTAATGAGAAGCATAAAGCCACCGCTTTAGAAGCAGCCCGCAAATCAATAGTCTTACTGACTAATGACGGGATACTTCCATTGGACGGAACGAAATACAAGAATGTTTTCGTGACGGGGATGAATGCGGATAATCAGACAATCCTTGGCGATTGGGCTTTAACGCAGCCGGATGAAAACGTGACGACGATATTGGAAGGATTGAAGTCTGTTGCACCTGCAACCGAATTCTCATTCTTGGATATGGGATGGAATATTCGGAAGATGGATAAAGATAAGGTAAAACAGGCTGCTGATATGGCAGGCAAGGCGGATTTGGCTATCGTAGCGATAGGAGAGTATTCTTTGCGGGTTAATTGGTATGACAAGACTTGTGGTGAAGACTGTGACCGTTCGGATATTAATCTGGCTGGTTTGCAACAGGAACTGGTGGAGTCTATTATAGAAACAGGTGTTCCTACCATTGTGGTTTTGGTGAATGGTCGTCAATTGGGAGTGGAATGGATAGCCGATCATGCCAATGCTCTGGTTGAGGCTTGGGAACCGGGAAGTCTGGGTGGGCAGGCTGTTGCCGAAATATTATATGGAAAAGTGAATCCTTCGGGAAAGTTACCGGTGACGATTCCCCGCCATGTAGGTCAGATTCAAATGATTTACAATCACAAACCATCCATGTATTTCCATCCGTATGCCATCGGAGAGAGTACTCCTTTATTCCGTTTCGGATATGGTTTGAATTACACAAAGTATGAATATTCTGATTTGACGCTTTCATCGCCCGAAATGGCAAGAAATGGCGAAGTGAACGTTTCCGTTAAAGTGACTAATTCCGGCGGGATGGACGGTGAGGAGATTGTGCAATTATATATCCGTGATCTTTATTCCAGTGCAACACGCCCGGTAAAAGAGCTGAAAGACTTTAAACGTGTGCCTCTTCGGGCGGGTGAGACAAAAACTGTTTCTTTCATCTTGCCGGCGGAGAAACTGGCTTTCTATGATAAAAGAATGAATTACACGGTAGAAGCCGGTGAATATGAAATAATGGTAGGGGCTTCATCAGCAGACAAAAACTTAATGAAGAAGATCATAAACGTTAAATGACAGTTCGGATGAAAAGATTGGTAAGCTATATAGTTATTGGTGTCGGGGTTCTGCTTTTACTGTCGGGACTGAAAGATACTGATGCAATAGGGGTAAAAAAGCAATTATCTTATTGTGATATACAGGTTAAGAAGACATTGGGTAAGATTAAGGGCTCGGGATTATTGCCTCGTTGCATTGATACGAATGCTACGGATTGGTATAAAACCGATATTTATGATTGGACCAGTGGCTTTTGGCCCGGAATATTATGGTATGATTATGAGAATACGAAAGATGAGAAAGTAAAAGAAGAAGCGATTCGTTATACGGAGGCTCTTATCCCATTGCTTAAACCTGACCATCAGGGCGATCATGATTTAGGATTTCAGTTTTATTGTAGTTTTGGTAATGCTTATCGTCTGACCGGTAATGAGAAATATAAACAAATATTGCTGAAAGGTGCTGATAAACTCTCCGGATTCTATAATCCTAAAGTGGGAACTATGCTTTCCTGGCCGGGAATGGTGGCTGAAATGAATTGGCCGCATAATACGATAATGGATAATATGATGAACTTGGAACTGTTGTTTTGGGCGGCGAAGAACGGGGGTAATAAAAAATATTATGATATGGCGGTCAGCCATGCCAAAGTAACGATGGAGAACCAATTCCGTCCGGATGGTTCTTGCTATCATGTGGCTATTTATGATACTATTACGGGACGTTTTCTGAAAGGCGTGACAAATCAGGGATATGACGATAACTCCATGTGGGCACGCGGACAGGCATGGGCAATCTATGGATATACATTGGTTTATAGAGAAACCGGTAGTAAAAAGTATCTTCGTTTTGTGGAGAAAGTGACAGATCTATATCTGAAACGTTTACCGGAAGACTTTATTCCTTATTGGGATTTTGATGATCCGGCTATTCCGAATGCTCCTAAAGATGCGTCGTCTGCCGCTATTGTAGCTTCCGGGCTATTGGAATTGGTGCAACTGGAAGATAACAAGCAGAAAGCCAAACAGTATAAAGAGGCGGCAATTAATATGCTGTATAGTCTTTCATCAGACAAATATCAGAGCCGTGACAAAAATCCATCGTTTTTACTTCATTCCACAGGCAATTTGCCGGGTGGTTATGAGATAGATGCTTCCATCAATTATGCGGATTATTACTACATTGAAGCATTGACGCGTTACAAGAAAATGGAGAATAAATTTAATTAGAATTGCGCCCTATACGACTTAAAAGCAGGTAATTTGAATTATATATTTACTATCAAATAAAGTCGAGAATTGAGAGTTAAGAGTTCACTCTCGCTCTTTTAATAACTTTCAATTCTCAACTCTCAATTCTCAACTAAATAAACGTATAAGGCAAAATACTGTATTTACAAATAATCGACCGTATGATTAATTTCAAACATACGGTCGATTGTCTACAAACTCCTATCGTTTGTAAACAAAGGACCGTATGTTGATAAAGTTTCTTCCTATTCATGGTTGCAGAGTATAAAATCAGCTCATTTAACTATCTAAACAGGATTTTGGTAGTAATTGATAATATCGTTGCATTGATGAATCTGCTCTTTACCTACTTTTGGGCATACAAATTTGGTTAAACTTAAAATTTTATATTATGAAGAAAGTACTTCTTATGTTTTGCATGGCATTAGCCACTATTACTACTTTGTTTGGGCAGACGGAAAGGACGTTGATTGTGAAACCTATCTGGGTAACTAATAAAACTGCGGATACGGATTGGGGAGGTTCAGGTGCAGAAAGCAATGAAAGATACGTGATGACTAAGGTCGAAGGTCAAGATACTTTATATACTTGTAAAATGGCCTTGAATGTTTATTATAAGAACAATAAATGGAAAAATGATGTTCTGTTTGATCCTGAGAATCCCTTGAAAGAAGGATGGAATAATGAACATTGGTTTGTTGTGGTATATCAAGATAATTATGGTGATATAGAAAATAAAAATAATGGTGATGCTATTACCGGAGCACAAATGTTTAAGATTGAGGAAGATGATACGGAAGTAACGTTTTATGCAATTATTCATAAAGATGGTAAAATAAGATCTTATTGTGATGCACAGGAGGTGACACTTAATATTAGTAATAATAATGCAGGGAATGCAGTATTGCCTCCTGCTATAGGTAAGTTATCTACTAGTACAGTTGCTGAAATAAATGGAAACGGTAGTAGTAAGGTCGAGGCTACAATAAATAACAATTTTTTAAGTCCTAATGGCTCTTTGGCAGGTGGTAAATATGCTGTATATGAGAGAGGTAAATTTTTAATATCTCTTGATTTTAAAACTCTTCAATATAAAATTTTAGCTTATGAGGAATTATCGAATGCCGGTGGTACTCCCACAGATTTAGTCTTAACAGGAAGTTGGAGTCAAGATGCTTTCAATACAATAATAGGTGGAAATGCCGCAAGCATTACTACTGTGGACTTTACAGAAGTAACAGGTCTAACAGACCTTCCTATTATAGAAAGTTTGAATCCAAACTGTTTGTTTTATGTAAATCAAGATGTTACTATACCGGAAGGTACTGATAATGTGGTTGTTTTCGATGGTGAAACAGGTAGAGCTGCCAATATCGTACTTACGGAAAGTCATAATTTCAATAATGTAAAATCATTTACTGCCGATAAAGTGTCTTATTCACGTGACTTTATGGATACCGGATGGTTCACCATGTGTTTACCTTTCAGTGTAGATAAAGGAGATGTGGTTGTAGAAGAGTTTACGAATGTTGAGGGTAACGAGATTGTGTTTACAAAAGCGGAATCTATTGAAGCGAATGTTCCTTATCTGGCTAAAACAGAAAGCCCCGAGGTGAAAAACTTTGAAGCAGTGGGTGTAGAGATTCATTCTACGGAGAATCTTTCTCCTGTAACTCCGGTGGGTGGATATGCTTTTTATGCTAACTATCAGGTGATTGATGGCGAGAATGCTGTCGGACTTTATCTGATGAACAATGCAGGAACTGCTTTTGCCAAAGTTGCAGAGGGAAATCCTAAGAATTCCGGTGTTCCGGCTTTCCGTGCTTACTTTACTACTACTGCCAACAAACAGTTGGTGATAGGTCATGATGATGGCGGTGCTACTGATATTAGTTCAACTGAAAGTGCAGATAAATTAATTATAATTTCTAATGACGGTTCTATTGAAATCATTGCAGGTAGGGCGCAAATAATGAACTTATATGCTTTAGACGGTCGTTTGGTAAGAGCTCTTGAACTGAATGAAGGGAGTAACTTTATTAACGGATTGAATAAAGGGATCTATATTATCAATCATCAGAAAGTGGTGGTAAAATAAGTGTTAACTATTAAATGAAGAAAGAAATGAAAACAAAAGAAAATTATATAAAGCCGGAAATAGAAGTTATTGATATCGTATCAGAAGGTGTGATTGCCATATCGGGTGAAGATCGTATTGGTGTGTCGGACGAGGATCACGACGGTGGCATGGCACGTTCAAAGAAAAAAGGTTTTTGGGGTGAATAGAAAAGTAAGTAGTAGGTTTTGATTAAATGTTTTAAGATTAGGTATTTCAGGTATTAGTTTGTGCAGATTCAGGATGAATTGACTGGAAGGTTATCGTCCTGAATCTGCCTTTTTATATTAAAAGAAGACAATTATGAGGAATAAGGCTGCTATATTTATTTTTATCTTTCAATGCTTATTAGTTTTTGGAGTAAGCGGGAAAGAATGTTTTACTTTAACTTTGAGCGAACAATGGAAGTTTTCAACGGGAGATTCCCTTGCGTGGGCTACTGTCGGGTATGATGATAGCGGTTGGACTACGATTTCTTCCCGGCGATATTGGGAGGAACAGGGCTATAACGATTATGATGGCTATGCTTGGTATCGACAGAGCTTTGTAATTTCTAAGGAATGGGAACGTACTGTTGCAGATGCCGGAGGACTATACATAAGGTATGAATTTGCCGATGATGTGGATGAAGTGTTTGTCAATGGTGTTTCTGTCGGTAAGATGGGGGAATTTCCACCAAAGTTCAGAGTCGTTTTCGGTGGTATGCGTAAATATCGTATTGCACCGGAGTTATTACATTTCGGAAAAGAAAACGTAATTGCTATCCGTGTTTATGACAACGGTGGAGCCGGAGGCTTGAAAACAAAAGAAGTTACGCTTCAATCCGTTACTCCGATGGATGAGATGGAGATGGATATACAATGTGAGGATAGTGATTGGGTATTTGAAAATACCGGATTGATAGATTTTCGTGTACGACTGAAGAAACCTTTGAAGACAGATGATGAATTTAATCTGGTGTGTAAGGTGACAACCGACACTTATCTTCCGGTTGATTCTTTTGTATATAAGGTGAAAGGAGATTTTGAACAACCGGTCTCTTTTGTTCCACCGGCTCCGGGTTTCTACCGGATTACTTTATATGGAGAACAGAATGGCGCAAAGAGCGATCCTTTGAAATTCAATATGGGATACAATCCGGAACAAATATTCTCGCCGGTAGATGCAGCACCGGATTTTGATAGTTTCTGGGAGGAAACTTTAGAGGAATTAGCCCAAGTCAATCCGTCTTTTAAGATGTCTTTATTAAAGGATAAATCACAAGGAGCAAAGAATATTTATCATGTGGAGATGTATTCGTTAGGTAATGTCAGGATAGAGGGATACTATGCCGTTCCGAAAAAAGAAGGTAAGCACCCGGCTATTATCTCATTCTTGGGTTACGGCTCGGGGGGAGGATTACCCAATCCGGATAATCTGCCTGATTTCTGTGAGTTTGTGCTTTCTACCAGAGGACAAGGTATCCAACTTCCCGGGAATACGTATGGTAGATGGATTGTATATGGACTGGAAGATAAAGCAAACTATTATTATCGTGGAGCATTTATGGATTTGGTGCGTGGAGTGGATTTCTTATGCTCACGTCCGGAAGTAGATACTTCGAAAATCTTTGCAGAAGGCGGAAGTCAGGGTGGTGCGTTTACGTTGGCTGTTTGTGCTTTGGATAAGCGTATTTGTGCCGCAGCTCCTTATATACCTTTCTTGTCGGATTTTCGGGATTATTTTAAGATTGTGCCGTGGCCCCGTGAGGTTTTTGAGGATTATATGCGCAGTCATCAAGAATGCAGTTGGGACAAAGTGTACCGGTTGCTTTCTTATTTTGATATGAAGAATCTGGCTTCCCGCATTTCTTGTCCGATTATTATGGGAGTAGGATTGCAGGATGAGACTTGCCCGCCCCACATCAACTTTTCGGGATATAACCAAGTGAGGTCTCCTAAACAGTATTATATCTATTATGATAAAGGACATACGGTAGGAAAAAGTTGGTGGAGCATCAGAAACGATTTCTTTCGTGGTTTTTGCAAATAATCTTCCGTATTGTATGCTAAAATATTGCTTATGGAATATTCTGGTATACATAGATTATATTTTTGCATAGAGAAATTTCTTTTTTAGCTTACTTTGTTTCTGTTGTTACATGTTTAGTTTTGATTTTATAATAATACCATGAAAAGCTACCGATTACTATTTTGTTTTTTATTGATTGTTTTCCCTGTTTATCTGTTTGCAGGAGATACGGATAAAGTATCTTATGTAGATATGTTCATGGGGGTAAGAGGAAACAGTAATTGCGTTATTGGGCCGCAGTTGCCTCATGGCTCGGTTAATCCGGCTCCGCAAACTCCGAATGGAGGCCACAATGGGTATGATGAAAATGATGTAATCCGAGGATTCGGACAATTACACGTTTCCGGTATCGGTTGGGCACGTTACGGACAGGTATTTATTTCTCCTCAGATTGGATTTAAGGAGGGTGAGACGGAGCATGATTCTCCTAAATCCGGTGAAGTAGCTACACCTTATTATTATAAGGTTAATTTAGACCGCTATAATATACAAACGGAGATAACTCCTACACATCATAGTGTTTTTTATCGTTTTACTTATCCGAAGTCAGGCAATAAAAATATCCTTCTGGATATGAAACACAATATTCCCCAACAGATTGTTCCTATCGTGAAAGGACAGTTTTTGGGAGGAAACATCTCTTATGACGAGTCTTCCGGCTTATTGACCGGTTGGGGAGAATATCTCGGTGGTTTCGGAAGCGCCGAACCTTATAAGGTCTTTTTTGCAATCCGCCCGGATGTGAAACTGAAAGAGGTGAAAGTTACAGATAAAGGAGTAAAAGCTCTATATGCCCGTTTGAGTTTACCGACGGATGCGGAAACGGTGCATTTGGGCGTTGGTGTCTCTTTAAAAAGTGTGGATAATGCTTGTAAGTATCTGGAGCAGGAGATAGGCAAACGTAGCTTTGACGAAGTGAAGAATTTGGCGAAAGCGGCTTGGAATGAAGTTTTCTCGAAGATAGATGTGAGAGGCGGAACGGAAGAGGAACAACGCTTGTTCTATACAGCAATGTATCATAGCTTTGTGATGCCTCGTGAACGAACTGGCGACAATCCTCGTTGGACGAGCGGACAACCGCATATTGATGACCATTTTTGTGTATGGGATACCTGGCGTACAAAATATCCGTTGATGATGCTTATTAATGAAAGTTTTGTGGCAAAGACCATGAACTCTTTCATTGACCGTTTTGCACATGATGGTGAATGTACCCCTACTTTTACCAGTTCCTTGGAATGGGAAATGAAACAGGGCGGTGATGATGTGGATAATATTATTGCAGATGCTTTCGCAAAGAATTTAAAGGGCTTTGATAAGCGAAAGGCTTATGAATTGGTAAAATGGAACGCACTTCATGCACGTGACAGTCTTTATTTGAAATACGGTTGGATTCCTGAAACGGGTGCAAGAATGAGTTGCAGCTATACAATGGAATTTGCCTATAATGATGCTTGTGATGCCCGCATTGCTAGAATGATGGGTGACAATGAAACTGCGAATTATCTGGAAAGACGTTCAGGAGAGTGGGTGAACTTATTTAATCCCGAATTGGAAAGTCATGGTTTCAAAGGTTTTGTCGGTCCTCGTAAGGAGAATGGCGATTGGATAAAGATAGATCCGGCACAAAGATATGGTTCTTGGGTTGAATATTTCTATGAAGGTAATTCATGGGTGTATACCTTATTTGCTCCTCATCAGTTCGACCGTTTGATAGAGTTATGCGGAGGCAAAGAAAATATGGTAAATAGGTTGTCTTACGGTTTTGAAAATGATTTGATAGAGCTGGACAATGAACCGGGATTCCTTTCTCCTTTTATTTTTAGTCATTGTGACCGTCCGGATATGGCAGCCAAATATGTGGATTTCATTCGTACGAACCATTTTTCTTTGGCAAAGGGGTATCCGGATAATGAAGATAGCGGTGCAATGGGGTCATGGTATATCTTTACTTCCATCGGCTTTTTCCCGAATGCGGGGCAGGATTATTATTATCTGTTGCCTCCGGCTTTTCCGGAAGTAACGCTGACTATGGAGAATGGTAAGAAGATAGAAGTAAAGACGATAAAATCTTCTCCTGATGCCAAATATATACAATCCGTTGTACTGAATGGTAAAGTTCTGGATAGAACATGGATACGTCATGCCGAAATTGCAGAAGGCGCAACGATAATCTATTATTTGACGAATCAACCTCAGCAATGGAATATACAACCTTTTGGTATAGACAGGGGAGGAGTGCAACCTTTTGGAGTGAATCTTGCGGGTGCAGAGTTTTTCCATAAAAAGATGGAGGGAGTAGGACGTTTTAATAAGGATTATTATTATCCTACGACAGATGAATTGGATTATTGGCATTCTAAAGGATTAACGTTGATTCGTCTGCCATTTAAATGGGAGCGTATCCAGCGTAAACTCTACGGAGAACTAAACAGGGAAGAAATAGACTATATTAAGTTCTTATTGGCGGAGGCGGATAAGCGTGGAATGCAAATCTTGATTGATATGCACAATTACGGTCGTCGTAAGGATGACGGAAAAGACCGTATTATCGGTGATAGTCTTTCTATTGACCATTTTGCATCGGCATGGGGACTGATTTCCAAAGAATTAAAAGATTGTAAAGGCTTGTATGGGTATGGTTTGATTAATGAACCTCATGATATGCTTGAGTCTACTCCTTGGACAGAAATAGCACAGGCGGCTATTGATACGATCCGCCGATATGATACGAGGACGGCAATCGTAGTGGGAGGAAATCATTGGAGTTCTGCCGAACGTTGGCAAGTGGTTAGTGATGAATTGAAGAGTTTGTATGATCCGTCTCATAATTTGATATTCGAAGCGCATTGCTATTTTGATGAAGATGGTTCGGGGATTTATCGGCGTTCGTATGATGAAGAAAAAGCACATCCTTATATTGGTGTGGAACGTATGCGTCCTTTCGTGGAATGGTTGAAAGAGAATCATTTCCGTGGACTTGTAGGGGAATACGGTGTTCCGGCAGATGATGAACGTTGGTTGGAGTGTCTGGATAATTTCTTGGCTTATCTCAGCTCGGAAGGAGTAAACGGTACGTATTGGGCTGCCGGAGCAAGATGGAATAAGTATATTCTTTCCGTACATCCGGAGGATAATTTAAAAAAGGATAAACCGCAAATACGGATTCTAACTAAATATGTAACAACAAAGTAACTTTATTATTAACTATAAAATTAAGTATTATGAAGAGAATTTCTCGAATTTGTTATCTGATATTGGCAGTAATGCTTTGCGGGTGGCAGTCTTTGTATGCACAACCTTCGACGCCGGCACCTACGCCTACGCGTCCTCAGAGTGAGGTTAAATCTCTGTTCAGCGATGTTTATGAACAATTCGCAAAATTCGAAATTGAGTATGCGGATTGGACAGGAAAGACAACTAAAACGATAATAACACCTTTTGGCAATACGGAAAAGGTACTTAAAATTGAAGGATTATCTACCGGAAGTGTACAGAATAATGCTCAAATATCTTTAGGTACTTGTGATTTGAGTGATAAAGGTTATATCCATATGGATATTTATTCTCCCGGTAATAATGTAGGTATCGGAGAATTCAGCTTTTATTTGGTAAGTGATTGGGGATCGGGTACGGCTTCATCCGGCTTGTGGTATAATTTTGAAGCAAACGGAACTTATGACAAATGGATAGCTGTTGATATTCCATTGAGCGTATTTAAAGATGCCGGTGTGAACTTGAAAACAATTAATATCTTGCGTATTGTAAGAGGCAAACAGGGGTCTCCGGGTACTATTCTTTATGTGGATAATGTTTATGCATATAATGGTGATGATCCAGGTCCCGGTACGGATCCGGAAATAAAGATTGTAGCCAATGGCAATGCTAATCTTACCACCGGTGTTCCTTTGATTTCAGCTCCGACACCGACTGTCGATAAAGCTAATGTTCTTAATTTCTTTAGTGAACATTATGAAGGCGGAAAGTTTGATTATGCACAAGCTGATTACGGTGATCCAAAAACGACAAAGTCGATTGTTACGATTGAGGGAACGAATGACCAGATATTTAAGATTGACGACCTTGTGAATGGAAGTAGAGCGAATGTGTCTGTTGGTACGGCAAATCTTTCTGGCAAGGATATGTTGCACATGGATATATTCTCTCCGGGTAATGAACAGGGTATCGGTGAATTTGATTTTTCTTTAACTGATTTTAGTGGGAATGGTAAAGATGCCGGTATTTGGTTGAATATTACGGAAAAAGATTGGCATGGACAATGGATTTCTATTGATGTACCTCTTAGTATATGGGGGACTTCTACTGTCAATATGATCAGATTCCGTCGTGGCGGAAAAGGTTCTACGGGTAAACTGCTTTATGTAGATAATGTATATGCTTATAAAAGCAGTGGTGATGATGATGATACTGAGCCTGCTCCGGACCCGACGACTGTTCCTACGCTTTCGTTGGATAAATCAAATGTTATCTCTATTTTCTGTGAACAATACGAAGAAGACGGATATCAGGATGAATTCGGAATTGTAAATGCCGGAAATTGGGGACAAGATGCAAATCAAAAGGATGAATTTGTAGAGATAGTGTCAGGTAACAAAACTTTGAAACTGACATCTTGGAATCTTTTCCCGTTCAAAGTACATAAGAATAGTGATGTGATGGATTTAAGTCAGATGAACTATCTGCACTTGAGTGTATACTTAAAAGGAGCATTGGAAGGTGGTAAAGCGGCAGGCGTTGAAGTCTGGATTAATGATAAGGATAATAAAGTAGCACAAATACCTGTAGCATTGAATCTTAAAAAAGGGCAATGGGTTTCTTTAAGTTTTGGTCTGGATTATTGTCATGATATAGATTTAAGCAGAGTTTATGTTATCCGTTTAAAAGTGAGTGGCTATGCAACGCAAGATATTTTTGTAGATAATATCGTTGCTTATAAGGGTAGTGCAGTTGCAGGTGAGGTAACTCCTCCTTATAAAGATGATGATAAAAAAGAAGCTATTCAGGATAAGACAGACGGAGTTCTTCCTCCAATGGATCAAGCATATTTAGGAGTGAATCTGGCTTCTGCTTCAGGTGGTGATAACCCGGGAACATTCGGTCAAAGCTATATATATCCTAAGTTTGAAGATTTGTATTATTTCAAAGCGAAAGGGGTTCGTTTACTTCGTATTCCGTTCCGTGCTCCGCGTGTGCAACATGTAGTTGGTGGAGAATTGGATTATGATGCCGATAAATCAGATATCAAAGCATTGGCTGCCGTGGTAAAAGAGGCGGAAAGATTGGGTATGTGGGTGATGCTGGATTTGCATGATTTTTGTGAACGTGCTATTGATGGCTCATTGTATGAATATGGAGTTGCCGGTCGCCGTGTATGGGACGAATCAAAGAAAAGTTGGGGCAATTGGGAAGCCATGAGTGAAGTGATATTGACAAAAGAGCATTTAGCTGACTTGTGGAAGAAAATTGCAACTGAATTCAAGGATTATAAGAATATCTGGGGATATGATTTGATGAATGAGCCGAAAGGTATCGATATCAATGTCTTGTTTGATGATTATCAGACTACTATCAATGCAATTCGCGAAGTAGATACAAATGCGCAGATTGTGGTTGAGGGCAAGAATTATGCAGGTGCAGCAGGCTGGGAAGGCTCGAGTGATAAGTTGAAAGATTTGGTTGATCCTTGCAATAAACTTGTTTATCAGGCACATACTTATTTTGATAAAGATAATTCCGGTACTTATCAAAAAACATACGACCAGGAAGTAGGTACGAATTCTGAAGTTTACAAACAACGTCTTGACCCGTTTGTTGCTTGGTTGGAGAAGAATAATAAGAAAGGAATGATCGGCGAATATGGAGTTCCGTACAATGGACACTCAAAGGGTGATGAAAGGTATATGACTTTGATCGATAATGTATTCTCTTATTTGAAGGAAAAACAATTGACTTCTACTTATTGGTGTGGTGGTTCAATGTATGATGCCTATGTATTGACCGTACAACCTGCTAAGGACTATTATACGGAAAAGTCTACCATGAAAATAATGGAAAAATATACTAGAGACTTTGCTAATGATCCGTCTTCTATAGGAAATATAGACGTGAAGAATGGTGATAATATCGTTCTTTATCCTAATCCGGTAAAAGATATTCTGAAAGTTAATTCGGAAGAAGTAATTCAGAGTATTGTTGTCTATAACATGATGGGACAGAAAGTATATGAGACTGCTGTACATAATATGCAGGCAGAAATAAACGTATCTGTTTTAGATGCCGGATATTATGTGTTGAAGATGACAAAAGGAGATGGCAGTACGGTTGCACGTAAGATTACGAAAATGTAATTATTGCCGGATATTTAATATAGGGCTGACTAACAAGCTCTGAAAACAAAAACTCACCCCTGTTGCAAATATTTGTGACAGGGGTGAGCTTTTTCTAATGATTCCTTTCTGTTTTTAAGCTATAAAACTCTTTTGTCGGAATCGGTCTGTTAAGCCTCTATTTATATAGTATTTTATACCCCCTACGAAATTTTTGTCGCGGGGCTCATTATCAACGCTTTATCTTTAAAAAAGCCTCAAATGAGAAAACTTGTGACATTAATCTCCCTTATGAACGTTGAAAATTTGTCGCGCTTTTTGCATGGCTCATAAAAACACGCTACGTCTTTACCTATGACGCACTACGTCTTCTTGTCGAATGCCCTACGTCTTTCGGGAACTTCGTCAGGGAGAATTCGGTTAGACATTAGGAGAAAAATTATAATATAAGCTTAGACGATTCTTAAAGTCCCTTGAGAAGACTATCTGGTGAGCCTTTAAAAAAGAGGATATTCCAAAGTACCTTAGTTCCTCCACTTGAATGGAGAACCCGAATACTTTGACATATCCTCACTATTAAAGGCTTATTAGATAGCTCTTATTTTATCTATAATTTTTTCAGGCCGTTTAATTGTTCTTTATCTTTGGCTTCCATAATGCTAATTGCATAACCACCTCCCGGAGCTGCTTTTAACTTCAGGACAGTTTTAGGAGAAACAATGCCTTGATAAATTGTATAGGCTTGTGGATTTGTCTTATAATTCGCATCATTAGCGTCGGCATATACAGTGGCAATATATTTCTTGTCGGAATCCAAGAAGTCTAACTTTAAAGTTGAGTTATGGCCATGCTCACTGCTGGTGCAACCGATGAACCAATTATTTGTGCCTTTTGCTTTGCGGGCAGCAGTTATATAACGTCCCGGTTCGGCTTCAAGATATTTACTGTCATCCCAATCCACAGCTACGTCTTTAATAAATTGAAAGGCGTCCATGAACCGTTCATAATTCTCCGGAATATCCGCAGCCATTTGCAACGGACTATACATGGTTACGTAAAGTGCTAACTGGCGGGCTAATGTTGAATTTACGTGCGAATGGCTATTAGGGTTCAGTTTATTTATTTCCATTTCAAAGATTCCCGGAGTATAATCCATCGGGCCACCTTGTAGACGGGTGAAAGGGAGGATTGTTGTGTGAAAAGGTTTGCTGCCTACGAAAGCCTCGTATTCATTTCCGCGTGCAGCCTCATTTCCAATTAAATTAGGGTAAGTCCGGCAAAGTCCTGTAGGACGTACTGCTTCATGTGCATTGACCATAATTTTATGCTTGGCTGCCTCTGTTACCGCATATAAATAGTGGTTGTTCAACCATTGACCGTAATTATGTTCACCTCTTGGAATCATATTGCCCACATAACCGCTCTTTACTGCATTGTAACCATATTTATTCATCAAGTTATAAGCCTCTTCCATGTGACGCTCATAGTTACGGATAGAAGCGGATGTTTCGTGGTGCATCATCAAACGTACACCTTTTGAATGTGCATAATCATTTAGCATTTTAATGTCAAAATCAGGATAGGGAGTTACGAAGTCGAATACATAATCTTTTGACTTATCAAACCAATCTTCCCAACCGATGTTCCAACCTTCGACTAATACTTGGTCGAAACCATGTTTTGCCGCAAAGTCGATATATCTTTTTACATTCTCATTGTTGGCAGGATGAAGTCCGTTAGGTTTCATTTTGGTATAATCTGTCTCTCCTAACTTCACGGAAGGCAAATCAAAAGTATATGCCCATGGTTTCCCACCTGCAATCATTTCCCACCATACACCGACATATTTCACCGGTTTAATCCATGATGTATCGGTATATTTGCAAGGTTCGTTCAGATTCAGTATCAAGTTGGATGCTAATATTTCCCGTGCATCATCACTAACCATGATTGTGCGCCAGGGAGTCTTACATGGCGATTGCATATAGGCTTTGTTTCCTATGGCATCCGGGGTCAGCCAGGATTCAAAAATAAGATTCTTGTCATCCAGGTTTAAATGCATACAAGAATAATCCACTAAAGCTGCTTCATGAAAGTTGATATACAGGCCTTCTGCTGTTTTCATTTGCAAAGAAGTCTGTACGCCTGTCGGAGAGAAAGAAGTCTGAGCAGTATTCTTCGTGATTGCTCCTTTCATTAATCTTCGTATTTCCGACAGTTTAGATTCCGTATAATCATATTCTTGTGTGTCATAATCGCCCGGAATCCACCATGCTGTATGATCATCCGTCATGGCAAATTGAGAATGTTCTTCTTTGACGACGAAATAGACCAGATTCTGTTGTTGAGGAAACTCGTATCGAAAGCCGATACCTTCATTATACACACGAAAACGCAAATTCATAAAACGATCCGAGGACGGTTGTTTCAACTCTACCAATAGTTCATTATAATGATTTCTTATGTTCTTGACCTCTCCCCATACCGGCTGCCAAGTCTCATCAAAGCTTGATGTTTCCGAACTTAATAATTCAAAACCATCCATCATTGGAGCTGCATCTACCAACTCTATTCCCAGATGGCTGTCCTTAATTACTTGTGTATTTTTATATATTAAATTGTAAGTGGGAACTCCGTTGGTTACTTCAAATACCAGTTTGATATTTGTGTCGGGAGATTCGACTGTGACCGCGTTTGCGCACATGGTACATATCATAAATAGGAACCATAAATGTTTTTTCATATCTTCTAAATTATTTGTTTATTATACAGATAACGCGGAGCTTATGTTAACTAAGTCCGCGTTGTCTTTGTAATTTATGTCAAAAATATTTTTACTTTTGACGCTTCCCTTTTATGATTGTCTTCTATTCTACCAGGATTTTATAAGGTTTTCCATTTACAGACAGAATGTAAAGTCCTTTAGTTACGGCTTGTGTATAATCTGTAGTATCTGTTGTATCTAACAATAATCCGGAGATTGTATATAAACGAATAGAAGTTACTTGATCAAATATAGCATGGATAGTACCATTCTCAACTGTTATTTTAACTTCTGCATCTACTTGATTGATACCGTTTGGCTTTGCTCTGTTTACAACGATGGTATAAGTTTGAGTAGATTCGTCTTGTGCGGTAACTACTACCTTCAATGTGTTTTCACCGGTGGTCAGTACATGATCTCCTGCCCCTGTTACAGATGCATTGGCATCATTCGTTGTAGCAGTCACACCTATTATTGTGATATTATTTTCCACATCTACGGTATATTCTAATACTTCAGGGCTGAATGCCGGAGTGAGAGTTCCTTGAGTGACACTTAATGCACTTAAAGTAGCATCACTGCTTTTTGCTCTGTTTACAACTATAGTATAAGTTTGGACTGTTCCGTCTTGTGCGGTAACAGTAATCTCCAATGTGTTGTCACCGGCTTCAAGCGCATGTTCTCCTGTTCCTGTTACGGATGCATTGGTGTCGTTAACGGTTGCGGTTACGCTTATCGTTGTAACATCGTTTGCTACGTCTACGGTATATTCCAGTACTTCAGGGCTGAATGCCGGAGTGAGAGTTCCTTCGGTAACGCTTAATTCACTTAAAGTAGCGTCATTGTTTTTAGCCCTGTTGACTGTTATATTATATGTTTCGGAAACGTTATCTACACCTTGAGGACGCACGGTGATGGCGAAATTATTCGTTCCGAAATCTAAAGCCTGCTCTCCGGTATGGCCGGATATTTCCATATTAGACGCTGCGGTAGCAGTGAACGTGATGGCTGCAATATCTCTTTCTACATTTACGGTATAATCCAGTACGTTTGAGGCAAACTCTGGTGTTAATGTACCTTTGGATACTTCTAAGGTATTAAGGATAAGTCCGTTGTATGAGGAGAATGAAACGGTGTATTTCTCTCCGTTATTATCATCGATAATTGTATTTCCAAGAGCGTTTGCTTCGTACCAGAACTTTAATGTATATTCACCATCGGCCAATCCTTCTGATAAATTCAAAGCATCACTTTCCCACGTCGCAACTGTTTGTTCATCTTGTGCCGTTGTTTTTAGTGGAACTTTAACTTCTGTACCGTTTGTCTCTCCGGTAGGAATAATCTCATAATATAGATTGGCTTCCACATCTTCTACTTTGAAAGGGCTGGTTGTTGCACTGGCTCCATTAATTTTTGCGGCAAAATGGAGAGGGTTGTTGGCCGTGAATGTTCCGATATTTGTTACTGTTGTCGGTGCAGATATGGCTTCTTCATTTCCGATTTGTATTTGAGGATTCGTCACATTGTCTAGTATCTTGGTTATTGAATAGGAGATAGTAGTAAAATCAATCTTGAAAACATGATTTCCTCTTGAATATACAGCATATTTACCGGCTTTTCCATCCGGGTTAAAGATATGATTATTTGCTGCTATTTCTATCTTTCCGCTACCATCGATATAGATGGGGGCACTTGTCGTTGTTTCTCCTATGGCCGCCGGTAGGGTGACATTGCCGGCACTGTTGTTTTGAATGCTAATGGTAGGAGCTTGCGCATCACAATACGATCTTATTTTATCGTCGGCATTAATGACTGCGTAGAATGTTACTTCTGTACCGTCTTCTTCAATCTTGAATGATTGCGATTTGTCTGCGGCATTGGGATTGTTTTTATCTACTTGGTCGCCATAATTGTCCTGATATACCACAACAAACCAATGTTCATTATTCCATCCTTCATTCGGACTTTCAGGATTGTATTCTTCACCAAGCGAACCTTTCCATTTATTGGTTTTGAAATAAGCATTTAACTTTATGGTACATTTGTATAGATTATCTGTACCGTCAACTTTAGACATCTCGTATCTGGGGTCGACACTGGCTACATCGATACTACCTCCCCAGTCGGTAGTGGTGTTCTGTGTAGTTGTAAAAACAGGTTTTACGACTAGTGTTTTTGAGTCATTTTCCATACTCTTTCCCAGTAATGATGCGGTAGCAAAAACTGCTGCGCAAAGCATAGTAACAATTCTCTTCATAATATTATTAATAATGGTTTATATGGTAGCAAAGAAAGGTTTTTCAGTATAGAACGGATATAAGATTATTGTTTATTTATACCAGAATATTATATTCAATCATATACTTCTACTTTTAACGATGGTATTGTTGGTACCTGCTATTCAGCATACGGTCCTTTGTTTGCAAACGATAGGAGTTTGTGAACAAAGGACCGTACGTTTGTTTTTAATCGACCGTATGTTTGGCTTCAATCGTCCTTATGCTTTGTAAAGCGTCAAGGTGTTTCTGATAATAGTTGTTCTGAGGGCATATAAAATGAAAGATATTAATATTTATTCCCTATAAATATCGGGGGAGGAATGAGGCTTGGCTTATTGAAAAAAATATCCCGGAACGTAACAATTCCGGGATATGCATTCATAAGTTATAATTAACCTTTATCTATTTATAATTTGATGATATGCTTGCTTACGGTTTCTCCATTAGCTAATTTTATAGAAACGATGTATGAACCGGCTTGTAATGCAGACAGATTAATCTGATTTTCTCCTGCCATGTTGTAACTACCGGTTAACAAACCGCTTACATTGTAGATATTTACTGATTCAACCATTTCTTTTGAATTAATGGTTATATAGTCTGTTACAGTAGTAGGATAAACGTTTGTTTCAACGTTTGCTTTTGCAGAATTAATACCTGTAACACCCGGCTCGCCTTTATAAGCAAAAATGTTTGATACATAGATATTAGGAGCATATTGTTTTGAAAGTTCTTCATATTCGCCGTCTCTACTACCTAATCTGAAACCATTGATGACATAGTTCTTATTTTCTACAGGCCAGTCAAAACTCTTAATAGGAAAATCCATCGAGTTCCATTCGTTTGCTTTTAGATCGAAGATGTCACTATAGCCATCTCCCATTTCCGGGAAATTCCATGTAACGGATATAACAAATTTGCAATCTTGGTCTACCCAAAAATCGAAATGGAGGTAGTCGTAGTCAGTAACATTGGCATTACCATCAATAGAAAAAGCAGACCATTCCAGATTAATCATGTGTAGAACCGCATCTTTGTTTATATAATCATCCACAAAGTTTTCTTCTTTAAGTCCCCAATTAGTACGTAGTTGTAGTTTGTTCTCAGCAGCCGGTGCATAAGTTTTTCCATAAAATGCAATAACGTCTGTTTCCGGATAACCGGGAGTTGGTGCGGCTACGGTTGGCTCCTGTGCATTTGCAAATTGTGAACAGCATAACAAGGCTGTAACGGCGATTAAGTTAGTAATTTTTTTCATAATGTTGTAATTTTAATGTTAATGAAATTGATTGTTTTGTTATAGGCAAAGTAATAGAAAAGAAATCCCTTCGGCTATAACAATATTGTTATTTTCTATAAGAATATTGTTTTAATTGTGTATTTTCCCCGTTTTCTTGTGACCTTTATCTATCTTTATTGTATTCTTATATAAATATGAAATATTCTTCTATGAAACTAGACTGAAAAGAGGTTATTTTGTGAATAACATAAAAGTGGTTATAAACAGTTAATAAAGAAAGGAGGCTATTCTAAGAGTAAAACTGAGGTTAAGAGAATGTGATATTTGTGATGTGATTATAATATTCACGAATTAAATAAGTTAATGATTTACTTTAAAAATCTAATACTAATATTGTATGATTACTAAAAGCGAAAATATAATAAAAAGAAGGATCGCCGGTATTTTATTTGTATTATGTGTTGCAGGGTCTACGTTGTGGGCACAGTCGCGCATTATAAAAGGTGAAGTACTTGATCCGAATAAAGAACCTCTCATTGGAGTAGGGGTTGTGATAAAAAATACTACAATAGGGACAATAACCGATGTCGACGGAAAATATTCTATTCAGGTTCCTGATAATAATGCAGTTCTTTCCTTTTCTTATATCGGTTATAAAACAAAAGAAATTAAGGTTGGAAGTCAAAGGGTGATAAATGTTTCTCTTGAGGAAGAATCTATTTTGATGGATCAAGTAGTGGTTGTGGGATATGGTAGCCAGAAGAAAGTGAATTTGACCGGTTCCGTAGCTGCGATCTCTGTCGATGAGGCCCTTGCCGGACGTTCGGTTGCAAATGTTTCTTCTGCTTTACAAGGATTGATGCCGGGATTGTCAGTAAATCAAAGTTCCGGTATGGCGGGAAATAACTCCGCAAAATTGCTGATTCGCGGATTGGGTACTATTAATAATGCCGATCCGTTGATTGTAGTGGATGATATGCCGGATGCCGATATTAACCGATTAAATATGAATGATATAGAAAGTATCACCGTGTTGAAAGATGCTACAGCTTCTTCAGTGTACGGTTCTCGTGCAGCAAATGGTGTAATACTTGTCAAAACTAAATCCGGTAAAGGTTTGGAGAAAACACAGATTTCTTTTTCCGGCTCTTATGGCTGGGAAAAGCCTACCAATACTTATGATTTCATATCTAACTATCCAATGGCTCTGACTTTACAGCAGATTTCTTCTTCTACCAATCCCGGTAAAAATGGAGAAAACCAGAATTTTAAGGATGGAACAATTGACCAGTGGCTTGCACTGGGAATGATTGATGAAAAGCGTTATCCGAATACAGATTGGTGGGATTATATTATGCGTACCGGTTCTATTCAGAATTATAATGTTTCGGCAACCGGTGGAAGTGATAAATCAAACTTCTATGCATCTGTGGGGTATATGAAACAAAAGGGATTACAGATTAATAATGATTATGATCGTTATAATGCCCGTTTCAATTTTGACTATAAAGTGATGAAGAATGTGAATACCGGATTCCGTTTTGATGGAAACTGGAGTAATTTTCAATATGCTCTGGACAATGGTTTTACAAGTGATTCTAACTTAGATATGCAAAGTGCTATTGCAGGTATTTATCCTTATGACCCTGTTTTGGATGTTTATGGTGGTGTGATGGCGTATGGTGAAGACCCGCAGGCATTTAATCCATTGAGTTTCTTCACTAATCAGTTGAAGAAGAAAGACAGGCAAGAACTGAATGCTTCTTTTTATCTGGATTGGGAACCCGTGAAAGGATTGGTTGCACGCGTAGATTATGGTTTGAAGTATTATAATCAGTTTTATAAAGAAGCGGAAATACCTAATCGTTCTTATAATTTCCAAACGGATTCGTATGGAATCAGAGAATATGTGACAGATAATGCCGGAGTTACAGATCAGACTACTACCGGTTATAAGACATTGCTGAATGCACGCTTGAATTATCATACGGTATTTGCCAAACATCATGATCTTAATGCGATGTTTGTATATAGTGAAGAGTATTGGCATGACCGCTATCAAATGTCATACCGGCAGGACCGAATTCATCCTTCTTTATCTGAGATAGATGCGGCATTATCCGGAACACAATCTACTTCCGGTAATTCCTCTGCCGAAGGGCTTCGTTCTTATATCGGGCGTATTAATTATTCTGCTTATGACAGATATTTACTTGAACTAAACTTTCGTGTGGATGGTTCCTCTAAATTCCAACCCGGACATCAGTATGGTTTCTTCCCATCGGCGGCTTTAGGATGGAGATTTAGCGAGGAGCCTTTCATCAAACCTTATGTGGGGAAATGGCTGGCAAGTGGAAAACTTCGTGGCTCTTATGGTAAATTGGGTAATAATAGTGGTATTGGCAGATATCAGCAACAAGAAGTGCTTTATCAGAATAATTATATGCTGGATGGCTCTATTGCAAAAGGTTTTGTCTATTCTAAGATGCTGAATCCGGACTTAACATGGGAATCTACAGGAGTATTTAACTTAGGATTGGATTTGATGTTTTTTGACGGTAAATTATCTACGGAGTTTGATTATTATGACCGTTTAACTACCGGTATGTTGCAGAAATCGCAAATGTCTATCTTGCTGACCGGAGCTTATGAAGCACCTATGGCGAATTTGGGAACACTGCGTAACAGAGGCTTTGAAGCTAATTTGACATGGAGAGATAATGTTGCCGATTTTACTTACTCAGTTAATTTTAATATATCTTACAACCGTACTAACCTGGAGAAGTGGGGCGAATTTCTGGATAAAGGGTATGTTTATATAGATATGCCTTATCACTTTGTGTATAGTCAGCCGGATCGTGGATTGGCGCAGACTTGGAGTGATTCATACAACGCAACTCCGCAGGGAGTGGCTCCGGGAGATATAATTCGTTTGGATACAAATGGTGACGGACGTATTGATGGGAATGATAAAATTGCTGATACCAACTTCCAGCGGGATATGCCGACTACAAACTTTGCGTTGAATCTACAGATGGCATGGAAAGGATTTGATTTATCCTTATTGTTCCAGGGATCTGCGGGACGAAAAGACTTCTGGAATAATAAATATACGGAGGTGATTTTGCCGGATAAACGTTATGCTTCCAATTGGGATCAGTGGAACAAACCTTGGTCATGGGAAAATAGAAATGGGGAATGGCCTCGTTTGGGAGGCTTGGTTACGAATAAAACGGAATCTGACTTTTGGTTGGAGAATATGACTTATGTGAGAATGAAGAACCTTATGCTGGGGTATACATTCCCAAAGAAATGGACTAGAAAATGTTTTATCGAGAATCTTCGAATCTACGGAACTGCAGAAAATCTGTTTACTATTACCGGTTATAAAGGACTTGATCCTGAGAAAGCAGCTAGTTCGCAGGATTTGTATCCTATAACTAAATCCTATTCCGTAGGTATTAATCTTAGTTTTTAAACGGATGAAAAACAGAAATTATGAAACGAATGAATATTAAATATATAGGTTTGATTGCCGGGATGATAATGACACTTAGTTCCTGCGCTGATTTGTTAAATCAAGAACCTACGGTAGATCTTCCGTCTTCTAATTATTGGAAAACAGAATCCGATGCCGAATCGGCATTAAATGGATTGGTATCTGACATACGCTGGCTTTTTAATCGAGATTATTATCTGGATGGAATGGGAGAGTTTGTCAGAGTAAGAGGTAATTCTTTTTTGGACAGTAAAGGACGTGACGGACGTGCTTATAGAGGTCTTTGGGAAATAAGTCCGATAGGTTATGGCGGTGGATGGTCTGAAATGTATAGATATTGTTATGGTGGTATCAATCGTGCAAACTATGTGATTGATAATGTCGAAAGAATGATAGCTAATACAAGTAATGAAAAAGTAGTCAAGAATCTGGAATCTATCATCGGAGAATGTAAATTGATGAGAGCCTTGGTTTATTTTAGGCTGATAACGATGTGGGGTGATGTTCCTTATATTGATTGGAGGGTTTATGATAATTCGGAAGTTGATAAATTATCACGTACTCCTCTTGTTGAAGTAAAGAATCATATATTGGATGATTTGCAGTATGCATTTGATAAATTACCGGAAAAGGCTTCTGTACGAGGTCGTTTCTCCCAACCGGCAGCATTGGCGTTGCGTGGAAAGGTAGAGCTTTATTGGGCATGTTGGAACCATTTTGGATGGCCGGAGTTAGATACATTTACTCCGAATGAAGAAGAAGCAAAAAAAGCTTATAAAGCAGCGGCCGAAGATTTCAGGAAAGTTATAGATGACTATGGTTTGACTTTATTCAGAAATGGTGAACCGGGAGAATGTGATGAATTAGGCAAAGCCGATAAATTACCTAATTATTATTATTTGTTTTTACCTACGGCAAATGGTGATGGAGAATTTGTATTGGCATTTAACCATGGTGGTACTAATACCGGACAGGGTGATCAGTTGATGAGAGATTTAGCCGGAAGAAGTATTGAAAATTCACAATGTTGGGTATCACCTCGTTTTGAAATTGCAGATCGATATCAATCTACGGTAACCGGAGAATATTGTGCAGCATTGGTGAAGTTGAATCCTGCTTCAGTACCGGATGCCCGTACTCAACCTAATTCGGCGGTAAATCCGGAAAGTTACAAGAATAGAGATTATCGCATGAAAGCCTCTATCATGTGGGATTATGAGGTTTGTCAGGGATTAATGTCCAAGAAAGTAACGGGATGGGTACCTTATATTTATAAGATGTGGGGAAGTGAAGTTACTATTAATGGTGAAACTTATATGTCTTATAATACAGATGGTACTAATACCGGATATGTATTCCGTAAGTTTGTGAGGAATTATCCGGGTGAAGAAAGAGCTGACGGAGATTTTAACTGGCCTGTAATACGTCTTGCTGATGTATACTTGATGTATGCGGAGGCTGATAATGCCATAAACGGTCCTCAACCTTATGCTATCAATTTAGTGAATAAAATTCGCCATAGAGGTAATCTTCCTCCTTTGGTCTCTAATAAAACGGCAACTTCAGAGGCTTTCTTTGAGGCTATTAAGCAGGAAAGGATTGTAGAGTTGTTAGGAGAGGGGCAACGCGTATTTGATACACGGAGATGGAGAGAAATTGAAAAAGTATGGTGTGAACCTAGTGGCAAAGGTGTGAAGATGTATGATACTTACGGAGCACAAGTTGCTGAATATTATGTCAATCAGAATAGTCTGGCTTATGAACGCTGTTATATATTCCAGATTCCGGAATCCGAACGTAACCGCAATCCGAATTTGACTCAGAATAAACCATATAGATAATAATTTTATAATAGATGAATATGAAAACATATTGCAGAAACATATTATTTATTCTTTTGATAGCACTGTCATGGAGTGGGTGTACGGAGAATCCTGTTGATGAAGACGGTTTGTTGATTACCGGAAGAGAGGAGTGCTATGTGAGTAATTTTGATTTACTTGGGACAGACCGCTTATCCGTAAGGATTGGTAATGCGGAAATCGATGATGAAGATTGTACAATTAAAGTTGTAGTGGCGTATGGAACAGACTTGAGAAACCTGTATCCGCAATTTTCTTTGGTGACAGATGCTAAATTGGAACCTAAAATTACAGGTATAACTGATTTCTCGGATTTAGATAATCCAAAGAAGTATACCGTTGTTTCCGGGAATCGGAAGGTTCGTAAGACATATACAGTGTTTGTTTCTGTACAACCTTTAAAATAAAGTCCTAATTATAAACAATGAATAATGATGAAAAGATATAATAAAACTATTAGTTTCATTCTTTTATTGTGTTTGTCTTTTTCTTTCTTTGCTTGTGAAGATGATAAAGATGATACATTGTTAAAGAATAATTGTCTTAAAAGGACATTGGGACCGAATGTGGTAGGTGAAAATATTTATTTTGCTTATGCTATGGCTTTACCCTATCATACCGGCAAGATTCTGTCTGCACAAGTGGAAGCCAGTATAAAAGGGGCAGAAGGAACTTATTTGGAAAATAATTCTTATTACACTAATGCTGAAGGAGTGGATGTTCCTGTGCTGGTAGGCAATCCGTGTACCACAAAAGATAAGCTGACGCAAGTTGAATTTTGCGTGGATACTTGTGCCGCCACATTAAGGTATTATTACAAGATTCCGGAAGAGGCTCGTGGACAATCTGTCTCTTTTACTTTTTCGGCAAAAGCAGATAACGGAGAAACTGTTTCTATGGTAATGGGGCCTTATAAGATTGCTAAGATGGAAATGGTACGTAATCTTAAGTTTGATGATGATGATTGTTATATTTCCATTGAAGATATGGCCATTTATAATGAAGCGGAGGCGGCTGCTATTCCTGATAAAATAGATCTTATATATACATGGCAGCGCGTAAGCACTTATGGACATTCTTTTGCTGCTCCGGCTGCGGATTCCCAATGGCTTCCGGATATAAACTTACCTGCAGGAGTGAATCGAGATGCTAAAATACGTAGAGAGTTTGGTATGATAGATTCGCATCTGACAGATGAACCGAACAATGGTACATATATTGATGATATTGATTTTGAAACAATCGATTTATCTAATATGCCTGACTATATTGTCAATATGAAAGATAAAGGAGGTATGTGGATTGAAACACAGGACGGTAAATATCGTGCTTTTATCTATTTGAATAGCTTATTGACAATCCCGGGAGGAACTTTAAGTATGAAACGCTATACGATGAAATAATTGTCGGGGGTTAAAATTGAAATCGTGAGTGGTCTAAAAAAGAGCACTCACGATTTTTATTATAATATGCAGATGGGACTATTTATTTTACCCATACATTAATAATCTCTCCAATATACATTTTGTGTAGAGGTTTACCGTTCCATTCATTTTTTAGTTTTTCATCGTTGAATGCTTCCGGAGTGAAGGATTGAGATAACATTTTCCTACATTCGATAATCATCCACGCTTCTCCGAAAGATTTACTTCCCATAGGTGTTGTGATTGGAGTAAGGCCGGAACCTTTAACTTTATCTTCATCTTTTCCGGAATGGCTACCGCAATATTTTAATGCATCCCGATAAGTTTCCGTATAAAAACTTAAAGTATAAGTATCACCTTTTTCCATTAATTGATAAGTATAGCGGGATGGATTGATAAAACAGAACGCAACGGGCTTTCCGTATAAATGTCCTAATCCTCCCCAACTTGCTGTCATCATGTTAAAGCCATTTCCATTGTTAGCGGTAATCAACATCCAATCTTCGGATAAAAGTTTGATGATATTACCCGGTATTTTATCCGGAGCTATTTGTTTATAGCCGGGCATAGAGCTTTCGTTGGATGCAGTTATGGTGGTTTCTTTTGCCGAGATGACAGGTTTTACTGTTTGTTGTTGAGGTAAGGAAGCACTTTCTGTATTACTTCCAAGTATCTTGCTTACATTATTTTCAAGTTCTTCTACAAGATCTATAGTCTTTATGCGGAATTTCTTAACGCCATACGATAATTTAGTCTTATCTTTATTCAATGCATATTCGTCTGTAATCCACTCTTCTGCAGGAAGTTTTTCATTGTCTTCCCGGTAGATATAGCTTATATTGGATATTTCCATCGTGCATTTATAAGGAAAGATAAAGAAAGCAACACGATAATTCGTTTTTGCACGGTCTAATGATAATGCTTTGTCAGCAAATACTAGATATTCGGAACCTTGACAAACAATCTGTCCTTTTTCCAAATTAGAATAGAGTACTCGTCCCCAATTTTGTTTTTCTTCTGTTTTGAAACGGTTTTGTGCCCATTTGAGTAAAGTATCGTATATCTGTTGTTGTGACATCTGCACATTCTCAAATGTATACGTGAATGTTACTTTACCATCGACGACAGGTACTGCTCCCGCTAAATATTTACTTTCATCTTGAGCTGATAGAAAACTTGAAGTAAATAATAATAGTAGAAATAAATATTTTTTCATTGCTGTTATTTTATATGGTTATAATCTTAATCGTATATGTGCCCATATTGCATCTAATTTGAAAGAGAAACTACTACTCATTTCTACAGCCGCACTGAAACCACAATTGTCACATACTCCAAATCGTGAACCGGGACAGGAAGGATACCATGTTCCGTCAGCTGTAACGTAATTTGTCATCCAGCATTGCCGTTTGAATTTATTTCTTTTCATAAGCTTCAATCCGGACCTTGAATTAGCAATAGGATAACCTTCTTTTTTCATTTTTAAGATCATGTCTATCACTTCTTTGCGCTTATCTGTATCTAACATAAATTCTTCAGTTCCTTGGTAAGGAGTATGAAAATTCAGTGATATAGATTGAAAATACGGACTTTCTCTTACATACAATATCGTATCATGAACATTTTTATAGTTCAAATTGTTGATAGTCATAGTTGCGTAAAGCTTATGATGACCGGACTTGGCTACATTCTCTTCGAGACGTTCAAACGTCCCTTCTCCGTGAATTGCATCGTGGCAATCTCCGATACCATCAAGCTCTACCCAGATAAGGTTTGCCTCATTATCATGAAATGGTTTTTGGGCATTAGTTGTCACTGTGACGAAGTAGAAACCAATTCGTCTAGCCAATAGGCATAGGTCATTGATCGTTTCTTCTCCGTCCCGCCATATCATTGGCTCCCCTCCTTTTATGTCAATAAAACGGGAACCCAGCATATAGCAGTATTCCAGCTCTTCACGTATTTGTCTGTAGGTTTTTACGTGTGGATTACTTGAGTTGCGTATGTTACAGTGTTTACATTTTAAGTTGCATTGATCCGAAATGAAAATCACTGATTGCAACGGTCGTCTCCATCCTAAGAATTTAGCTTTGAAAAACCATCCAGCAATGTATAGGACCTTGTTCATAAAGATATCGTCTGTCGTTATTAATACCATTGCAAAGGTAATTCTTTTTAGCACTAATTGTATATTATGCCAAAGAAAAAGAATGAGTTACCTGAACTTATGGGTTGATATGGAAACAAAGTGTCAGAAATAAGTATTTTCCGGATATTTATTATTTCAGGGATTAATCATGAATTCTGATGACTTTTTATTCCTTCATTATGTTTTGAAATTAGCTATGTATTTTAATATTTATAATTATTTATCGTGTTAAAGAAAACTTGAGTGCTACACCGAAGTCAGAACTTGTCACCGGATATGAAGCTGATGATACAAGCGGCATGCTCTTTTCCCGATCATAGTATAAACGTATTGTCAGTAATCGGGAGAAGGTATAGTCCGCAGAACAAGAAAGCTTAAGCGCTTTATTTCCGCTGGTAGCTTGTGTCGTAGCAGCTTGTATGTCGCGACATAGTGCGGATTGGTTTCTTAATGAGAAATCTGCACGTATGTTTAAATCGTTGCTGACAGGATTTTGCTGATTATTCTTGCCCCCTTTGTTATTTCCTCTTCCTTTGTTTCCACCACCTCCTCCACTGAATAGTTTAAGGTCTGCAATTTTGTATCCTAATCCAATGACGAAGTCTTTCGACCCGCTTTCTACAAGTTGGTTTGCAGCCATACTTAAGTTTAATACGCGTGTTTTCTTGTATTCTACTTTGGCTGTAATATTATTGTTAAATGTCATATCTACTCCAATAAGCGGAGAGAATTGTTCATTGATGGAAACCGAACTAATATCATAGATACTTGACGGTATATGACTTCCGTTGGTAACATCCTCTATAAAACCAATATCACCCATATAACTCAAGAAACTTTGATAAGTGTTATATGAACCTACTGAGTAGAGGCTACGATAACCATGGTTGATATTAAAGCTCTTGAAATAGCGTTTAAAGAAATCCAGTTTGCTTAATCCACTATAAGTAATTTTCCAGTTAGGCATCATTGAGAACAATTTAGGGAAGAAATCCAAAGATGAGCTATTGGAATTACGTCCTGTATATGCCGCAAGAAATGCCGGTATCATAACGTCCGGTGAATATTTGTTTATAGGTGTTTTGCTAGCATCAAATTTATTATTTGTACTTGGATAATAAGCTCCGCTATACTGAGCCTCGACACGTTTTTGGATAACGTCGAGGTTGTTTAGGAATTTATCAAATGTTTTAGAATGATAACCATTACCTGCATTACTTTTCCCGAATGCACTTCCTATTGTGATTACCGTCATGTTGAAATTACCACTTTGACTTTCAATGCCGTCAAACTGATATTGAATACTCCTTGATTTGTTGACAGTACGACTGGCATTTAAATCGATTTTAAAATCCTTAAATGGTTCTAAAGTCACACGTATCTGTAAATCTTCTAATGCATTACTTGTTGCCGGATCTACGATAGAATCATTATCTATAAGCCAATTGTTCCGCTTTGCTTTGGCAATATAGCTGTCACCTTGCATACCAAATGCAAAATCCAGTCCCGGAGCAAATACTCCTCCTTGTTTCGTTTGCCCTAGCATATCGCCTATTTCGGGTATAAATCCCGGTAAAGTCATGGCATAGGTGTTACGGTACGTAATACTAACGTTACGGACCATCATCGCAAAACGTGTAGCATATTGCGCCATTTTGTACCAAGTCTTTTCATCCGGCTTCTCTCCGGGTATAACTGTTACTTTAATTTTTATAGAGTCCCGGTTATTGATGATTATCTGATTGGCATCTTTTACCTTATATTTTAAAATATAACGTTTCCCTGCTTGCGTAAGTGCCGTTACTTTTAGGCGTTTAGTGTTGAGCTTATGTGATAGCGCTATGGTTGTATCTTGTTTAAGCTGAATCTCTTTCTCGAATTTCTTAACTTTCTCTTTTTTATCTTTTTGGTTTTTGTTATTATTATTTCTACTACTGCTGGATCTACTGCTTGAAGCAAATTTTTTATTTGTAGCTTTCAAGAACGGTACTTTATTGTAAAGCATTTCCAAATTAAAACGTCCGTTTATGTCAAATGAACGTTGATTGGCAATTGTATTTCCCATTGTTGCTCCATCTTCCAATTCTACTCCTCTGTCCCAGTTATAAGAAGAAGAGAACTTGGCGTCGGATGTAATCCAATCAAATATAGGTAATTTGTTTAATGGAACTTGATAGCTGGCATTAAATGTCTGTTGATAATCTAACGGACGTCCGAAAGAAAGCAGACTGTGTTTAATAGAGTCTTTCCATGCAGCGTATTCATCCGGATATAAGTCTTTGTTTACTACACCGTATGGCTCTTCTATTCTTGCGTGTGTGGCGGATGTGAAATTTAGTTTCAATGCTTTTGTTAAATCCCAACGCAACGCGAATTCACGATTCCAAAGGAATTCTTTGGAGGTAGAGATTGGAATTTCATTCTCACCGCCGTAGGTATTTTCAAGGTCACGCATTTGAAGTTCATAATAGTGGCGTGACATATCCGTATTGAATGATATATTCTGTGGTAAATAGTTAATACCAAACTCTTTAAAAATACGCATCCATTTTGATTTACTCTTTATTTTCTTGAACGGTTCCCATGCCGGTACTGCCGGAGAATAGGCATATCCGAAGTTTCCTCTCCAATCGTTTTCCAATTCCCATGCTGTGGTATTTCCTTGATTACGGTGTTTGGTAAAAGAATATCCAAGAGTAAAGTTTGCCGGATCGTAAGGCATCGGATTTTTGCTGGAAATATCCACTCGCACATTACTTATACTGAAATTTTTGTATATGGAAACTTCTTGTGCTATATTCTTTAAAGAGTCTTTTTGATGTTGGGTAGAAAGTGTCTTTAATGCATCTTTCAACAAAATATCCTGATCCAACGGATTGTATTTAGGACTTGTCAACTCCTTAGAATAAGAGAAGTAAATCGGTGCACTTACTTTTGCTTTGGCCGGGAAGAATTTACCCAATTCAAAACTTGTCGTAAAGTTATACTGATAATAATCATCCAGTCTCCGTTCGCTGACGCTTTGCTCTAATCCACCGAAGCCGGCAGTTTCTACATGACCTCCTACATTTATCGTACCTAAGTCCGATAATTGTACGTTTAGGTTTCCTTGTGCTGCCCATCCACCTTCTTCGTTGAAATCCGTAAGACGTAACTCATTTACCCATATTTCTGCCGATTGGGTGGAGCGTGAGTTATTGCGTACACCTATCATAATGGTTTTAACTTCAGCTAAACTCGGGTTACCGATAATACTTACCTTATTTGCCGGTTTGTCCGGATCATAAGAACTGTAAACTTTACTGTAACTGACGTCTGAAGCACCGGAGTTCTTTTCCGTATTTCGCTCCTTTTTAATATCGGTCAGTACAGAGAAAGGAATATCCAACATATTTTCCTGTGGCCATACAGCCAGACATCCGGCTGAGGTATATCCGTCATACTTACCTTCCGGAGTTAGTTTCAATGGGATTTCGTATTCGTAATAGTTGTTCTTATAGTCTGAACCTAAACGAATGAACATAGATACTTGGTCGTCTTCCAAGTTCATATCACCGATTAATTTTTCAGCATGGACAAACATCTTCAGTCTCTTGTACTGACGCATATCCATTCCTGCATTTTTATATACGGCACGCGCATCACCCGGAGCCAAGTTGGTTACTTTTAGACTCATAGCCTGTTCGTTTTCCTGACGGA
Source organism: Bacteroides sp. OM05-12 (assembly GCF_003438995.1). Taxonomy (GTDB): domain Bacteria; phylum Bacteroidota; class Bacteroidia; order Bacteroidales; family Bacteroidaceae; genus Bacteroides. Next base: position 38,980 of record NZ_QSUN01000004.1, on the reverse strand, counting down.
GCTGTGGCTGACTAGGATCTATTACCCGTGATATACCCGGAGGCAACACATAATTGACCGGCTCTTTTTCATTATTTTCTTCAATATTCACGGAAGAAACATCGAGTGTACCGCTTGATGTAGACGAGGTAGACAATGCTTGCTCGTAGGTACGCCATTCACCGCGTACCAATTCCATTGTTGCAAAACGCAGAATAATAGGTTGAGTAAAGTCGGTAAGATACATACGCATGAAACGTATGGACTTGAAATCTTTTATACCGTTGACTGATTTTCCTGATTTTACAGGTATTTTGAACTGATACCATTTTACTACGGGTCTTTCTCCGTTACGGAGTTTTACCGCAGCCTCTCTGATATTAGTAATATTATTGGAGCCGACTTGCATCGTAGAAGGGTCCAGCTCTATAGTATATTCATAATATTTCTCCGTCTCATTCATGGTGTTGTCTTGGTTGATATCTTCAATATCAGGACCAATTTTGGGAGCCATATCGTCCGTAGCCATTGAATTGCCTTCTGTTCCGTTATAATATTTATAGCGATCGAGTATGGAGGCCTGTCTTTCGTCCATACTTGCTCCGCGATAGTGACGATAGTTGTCACCGGCGGGGTCTTCTTGAAATTTAGAAAATACTTCAGGTGAAACCTTACCTTGTATAGCGTCCAGATAGTTCTTATAAGTCGGATAGTTTTTTTCATCCTCAGATGATAATCCGTTTAGACCTAAATCTTGTTTATCGATATTGGAATTATCAAAGGCATATACAATACTTCTATCTTTCGGAACGCGTCCCCATACGGTTGAATAAACTTTTGTCGTATCACCATCTATCGGAAGTCCGTTTTCATAGAATTTCTTACCGTCTTTCAGTACATCTTCCGATACTTCTCCAAGATTGATGACAAATTTACCTCCTCGTTTTCTTGTGTCTTCTGATTCATAGATAAACGGGTCCAGCATCCAGAATTCAATGTATTCGATATTTGCCGTTTCAAAGTCACTGGTATCTAGTCTTCTCATCATACCTCCCCATCTTTTCTCCGGATTGGTTAATTTACCGTCGGGAGTAAGGTCCGTATCCAGATTGTATGGTCCTCTTTCTTCCGGATAGTAGGCCAGGTTAAGTATGGATAGAGTAGATGAAGAACCATAAGTTTGTTCTTTATTAGGGAATAATTCACTTTGATAAACTTCACGTACATAGTGATTGGATAACTGCTCGATATCATTTTTAATATGGCTTGGAGTCAAGCTGTTATTTTTCCTTGTAAAAAGTGGATCGATCGTATACCAACTTAGCAAGGCTCTGTTGTAACCATAAGAGATATCATTTGTTTTTTTATATTCACTAAATGTAGAAGGGGTACTTGCCAACATCCAGTAAGAAGGTGAGCGAACGTCGATACCTGTTTTGGTTGACTCAAAGTCATCAATGTAAGATGCATTATCCTGAATCCCTTTCGCATGTCCCGGTATCAGCTGTGCAAATTCCGCATTGAAGCTGATGTTTGACGGTTGGGTCACATTGATGAAAGGAATCTTATCAATCATGTTTGTGAGCCATTGGGACTCTTGTTTCCATGCAGTATTCAATCCCCATAAAGTATTGGAAATCGGTTCGTCTCCCATTGATACTTTACTGGTCAATGGCTTTTCGCTTAAGTGCATGACGGTACCGCCTATCTGGAAGTTCTTGGTAAAATCATACATGAAATTCATGCCGACCATCGTCTTTCGTTGCATACTGTAATTGGTATTACTTTCCAAGTTTACACTGATGGCTGTTCCTGCATCGATAATACTTTGATTCAATATGGTGACAACACCCATTGTATAGTCAACACTATAATCTGAATTTTCGATTAGTGTCTGTCCTCCTGCCGTCACGTGCACTGATCCTGCAGGAATATTCATTGCTCCCAGTTGGATTTCGGAACCGGATGATGCCCTGTATTTACCTTTTAATTTAAATTTATTCTTCTCGGCAATCTGTTTTGCTGTGGTCTTTGTAGAATCATAAAGCTCCTGGAACACATATTTATCTGCTATGGCATCATCACCAATGGAGTCTCGTAAGTGTTTACCGAACGGTTCAACAACCGGGAAGAAGATTCTACCGTTTTGTGCTATGATTGTATATCCTTCCACAAAATCGAAGAATCCGTTTGGCTGACGCTGGTTGTTATTATCCAGACGGTCAAGGTTCATAACACTTAGTAATGGCCTTTTTTTAATTTTTCCTTCCGGTATATAATTGAGATAAACTCCGGCGGTATCGCTTTGGTATAGAATGTCCAAGCGGAATTTATCGCTCTGTACCTGATAGGCATTTAATGAATAAACGTTTTTCATCATTAAATCCCAACTGGTAGAAGCCGGAGAGTTGGATGTATTCTTTAGTAGTTTTAAGAATAAGGCTTTCTTTGTATCCGGAATATCTGCTGCAAATTCGCCGACTTGATACCGTTTTCCTCCTTTAGTATATTCAAAGGCAACGGCTAATACTTCGTCAGGCTGTAATGTTTGTTTGAGTGAGATATATCCGAGTTTTTGATTTAATGTGTATTCGGAACTGCTTAACAGACGTGCACTTTCTATTTTTTCATAATCCATACTTGCTTCCAAATGAGCATTGTCGAGTATATTCATTGTCTTTTCAATGTCGCGGATATCCTCGTATTGCTTACTGTTAAGCAGTTCATATAAACTATTGGCACTGTTAGACGGGTATTTTTCTACTCCTTTTGCTGACCATGGTCGATCGGGAGTAATATGTTCGAATTCTGCGAGATCAGTAAACCCGATAATATTTCTTGGATTATCATAATTACCTTTTTTATTGGTGATCCACACCTCTATACGTCCGATGGTGATTCCGGACATAATATTAGGTAGCTGCGTCATATTCCTGTCATACGTATCACGAAAATAGTGTGCAAGGAAGAAATGACGGTTTTCATCGTAATTGTCTACGGTAATTTCAAAATCTGTAGTTTGTGCTCCTCCTTTGGAGGTTACGGTTTTGGATTCGGATTCTTGTTGAGATATTACTGTTTGTAACTTGAGCTTTCCGAATTGCAAGTCGGCGCGAATACCGAATAGAGACGATGCACCGCGTATAAGCGAGCTGTTGGTAGGCATACTTACGTTTCCGGCTTCCAATAGCTTGATTATCTCGTCCTCTTTACCTTCATATTTTAATTTAATCTTCTTGGTATCAAAGTCAAAAGTGGCATCGGTGTTGTAGTTCATATTCATGTTTACTTTGTCACCTACTTTACCGTTCACATTGATATTGATTTTTTCATCGAAGTCGAAACCAAATGATTTTCTTGCCCGTTCGGGTACGGCCGGATTATCGCGTTTCTCCAGTCTGCCGCCGAAGCTCAGTTCCGCACTTCCTTGTGTCTTGATTTGCACACCACCCGGTCCGAATATTTTTTCAGCCGGACCGATGTCGAACTTCATGTCTGCAAAGTTGAATTTGTCTTTTCCGTCTCCTGTTGTAAATGCTTCTGCGGTTTTGGAACGATAGAACTCTTCCAACGACTTTTTCATACTCCATTCAGCGTATTCTTCCGGTGTAAGGTGCAGAGGGACATTCACATAATCTTCTCCCGCTTTAGTACCTATAATATACTTGTTTGCTTTCTCGTCATACGTAACTTCTGTTTTCAGGTTATCCGGGCTTTTAAGGTCGGCAGTTGGTTGCTTCATGTCCTCCAATGTCTCCACCGCTGTCTTTCGAACAGAATAACGAGGCTTAATCGTATCTTCTTCCGCTTTGTCGGCAGGAACGGAGAGTTCTTTACTCATTGGTGATAATGAGTTTGAACCGATAGATGCGATAGCGTGGAAACTGCAAACTGTCAGTAGGATATAAAGTATTTTTCTGAGCGAACGTTTCATCAATTCATTGGGAAGTTAAAGTCTTTTCAAAGCTAATTTAATGACTTGTTCCACCGGTAATGCGGGTTGTTCTTTCAAAATGGCGACTACCACTTTCTGTGATGCTCCTGCGTTGAATCCCAACATCGTAAGTGCAGCAACTGCTTCATCCTGCACTTCAGTATCTTGCGATAGGAATGCTGTATTCTCTGTTATTTCGTTTGTTTTTATTTTATCTTTTAAGTCCACAATAACCCGTTGGGCTGTTTTCAGTCCGATACCTTTTACCGTCTTTAATAAATCGGCATTCCCGGAACTGATTACATTGCATAGTTCACTTGGGGAGAGTGCGGAAAGAATCATCCGTGCCGTATTTCCACCTATGCCGGAAACAGATATCAGTAATAAAAATAATTCCCGTTCCCTTTTGTCTGCGAAACCATATAAGATATAAGCATCTTCACGGATAGCTTCGTAAATGTATAATTTGCAACTGCTAAGGTTTTGTATGGCTGCGTATGTGTTAAGTGAAATATTGATCCCATAACCCATGCCGTTACAGTCTATTACTGCCATTGCGGGGGTTATTTCAGCTATATTTCCTTTTATATATTCTATCATGGACGTCTGTTCTTAATTGTTGATTTGCATCATAAATGCCTGCAAAAATACATATAATTGTTTTAAAAACTAAAGTCTGCCTTTTAGAAACGTATGCATATAGGTGTTTATTGTTTTAAAGTACGAATAGAAACGTTATTTTTTCAAATATATTTCCAGAGGGTGTATGGAACATTCATGCAAAATGTTTATTTTTGTCTCCAGTTTAAAGAAATATGTAACTAATAAAGGAAATAGAAGATGAAAAAGATTAGAGCTGCCATTGTAGGATATGGTAATATCGGTCGATATGTGTTGGAAGCACTGGAAGCTGCACCTGATTTTGAAGTGGCAGGAGTGGTTCGTCGTAACGGAGCAGAGAATCAACCGGCGGAATTGAATGATTATGCGGTAGTTAAAGATATAAAAGAGTTGAAAGATGTTGAGGTCGCTATTCTTTCTACTCCGACACGAAGTGTAGAGAAATATGCAAAGGAAATACTGGCCCAAGGCATTCGTACGGTAGACAGTTTTGATATTCATACCGGTATCGTAGACCTTCGTCGTGAGCTGGATGCCGTAGCAAAAGCACATAATTCTGCTGCTATTATTTCTGCAGGATGGGATCCGGGAAGTGATTCGGTGGTTCGTGCACTTCTTCAGGCGATTGCCCCTAAAGGTATCAGTTATACAAACTTCGGTCCGGGTATGAGCATGGGGCACACGGTTGCCGTAAAGGCGATAGAGGGGGTGAAAGCAGCTCTTTCCATGACTATTCCTACGGGAACGGGTATTCATCGCCGTATGGTTTACATTGAATTGAAAGACGGATATAAGTTTGAGGAGGTGGCTGCTGCCATCAAGTCTGACGCATACTTTGTACATGATGAAACGCATGTGATTCAAGTGCCTTGTGTGGATGATCTTCTTGATATGGGACATGGCGTCAACCTTACTCGTAAAGGTGTATCCGGAAAGACTCAAAATCAGCTGTTCGAATTTAATATGAAGATAAATAATCCGGCATTAACCGGACAGGTACTTGTTTGTGTGGCACGTGCGGTCATGAAACAACAGCCGGGATGTTATACCATGATTGAAATTCCGGTGATTGATTTGCTTTACGGTGACAAAGAAGAACTGATCAAGCATTTGGTATAGTTCTTGAAATAAGTTCTATCTTATATTTACCCCTATATATTTATATATATAAATATATAGGGGTAATTTAGATAAGAAACTGCATTTTTTGTTTTTTGAATATCTTTTCCTTTACTTCGTTTTTCGCAGGAAATCCATTCGTTTCACCATGCCTGAACGATAGGTTGTCCATGCTGAAACGCAAGGTTGAGCGTGGTGAAACGATTCGATATTACATACCTATACTCTTTCTTGCCAATATCATTTCCATAAATCCCCTTAATGACAAATAAATGATAAAAGCCATCCATAAAGCATGATTCCCCATGAAGCCGTGAAATGAATAATAGATGATAAAGAAGCAACCGGAGGCAACTATCATTGAGTAGAGCATCTGACGGGTGGCCGTTGCTCCGATGAAAATACCATCCCATAGGAATGCGGAGAATCCTGCAAGAGGGATGGCAAGCACCCAATAGAAATACTGTTCTGCCGCATGGATTACTTCTGCGTCATTGGTCAGTAGCTCCAGGAAGTATTTTCCTGCGATACTATATAATAAGGTGAAGACAAATGATAATCCGGTACCCCAACGGAATAGTAAGCGGATAAAGCGGTGAAGTGATTTACCGTCTTGTGCTCCGATGTAACGTCCGGTGAGGGCTTCGCCTGCGTATGCAAATCCATCCATGATGTAGGAGAACAAAGTAAAAAGTTGCATGAGCAGGGTGTTGACTGCTAATATGACGTCTCCTTGCTTTGCGCCACTGGAAGTAAAAAATACGGTGACAGTTACGAGGCATAGCGTACGAAAGAAGATGTCGCTGTTCACCATGAAGAACCGTTTCATGGCTTTCTTTTGCAGAACTTCCTTCCAACGTATGCGCCTGCGTAGTTTCCGGTAAGCGTGCATCCATAGTATGATAGCCATCAACAGTCCGCCATATTGTGCGATGAGTGTACCGAGTGCTACGCCTTCTACCTTCATATTTAGCAGGAATACAAAACTAAGACTAGCTATGATATTGATAATGTTTTGGGCGATTGCGATAAACATGGGGAAACGAGAGTTCTGCATTCCGATGAACCATCCGGCGAAACCATAAAGTCCCAATACAGCAGGTACTCCCCATATACAAATATTGAAATATACGGTGGCAAGTTGCTCTACTTCGGCAGTACTGTCCAGCAAAGTAAAAGCAAATAATCGGATCGGGTATTGCAGTAATAAGAGGCAGAGAGCGATAAATAATCCGACGCTGACTGACCGGAAAAGGATACGGGCCATCTCATCAAAGTCACGCTTGCCGTATGCCTGTGCCGTCATGCCGCTTGTACCCATCCGAAGAAATCCGAATATCCAGTAAATCATATTAAAAAGCATTCCTCCTACGGCTATGGCTCCGATATAAGCTGCCGCTCCCAGATGTCCTACAATGGCAACATCAATCAATCCCAATAAAGGGACTGTGATATTGGATATTATGGAGGGTATTGCCAGTTGCAGAATCTTCTTATTCATAAGATAATTTTCGGCAAAAATAGCAAATATCTTGCGGATTATACTTCCGTATAGCTATAAATGGTGAGGGAGGAGGGAAAGAATACCATGATTAGGGGATTGTCCGGGTAGATAATCAACCCTATCTTTGTAACGTTGAAGAAATTCAATGTTAGTCATATATATATTACGTAGCCACATGAAGTGATAGGTATAATCCCAACGAAGTGATTTCGTTGGGATTATTATTTTGAAAAGATTTGCTCATTACTTTAATGTTTTCATTCGTAAGTTCTGTTTTTATCGTTTTTTAACCGTACAATATCATCCTTGCAGGTTATCCGGTTGTATATTTATTTACCTTTGCTGCGATGATATGGCACAGATGATTAATTGACGGCAAAACAGTGAAAAACATTATATTAAGAACAATGAAAACAAGACTATTTCTATGTTTCTTCTTTTTGTTACCTCTCATGCTTTGTGCACAGAATGTAACAGATTATACAGTAAAAGGATTTTTACTTGATTCCATAAGTAAAGAGCCGGTTCCTTATGCCACTATCCATATTGCGCGGAAAGACAATCCGGGAAAGCCGGTAAAGATGCTGGTGACAGACGTAAAGGGAAAGTTTAAGGAACAACTCCCCAGTGCAGGAGACTATTCTATAACGATTTCTTCCGTGGGTAACCGTACGGTTGTTCGTGACTTTTCGACGGAAAAGGGCATGAAGACGATTGATTTGGGAGCACTGTTTACATCCGAATCGGTTGAGGAATTGGGGAATGTGACGGTTGTAGCTCAGAAACCTTTGGTAAAGGCTGAAGTTGATAAGATAACTTACGATGTGGAGTCTGATCCCGATTCGGAGACTAAAACCGTGTTGGATATGCTTCGTAAAGTTCCTTTGGTAACGGTGGACGGGGATGATAATATAAAGCTAAACGGAAAAAGTAACTTTAAGATCCACTTGAACGGTCGTCCTTCCAATATGCTTTCAAATAATCCCGGTAAAACCTTGAAAAGTATGCCGGCTACTTCGGTTAAGAATATTGCGGTTATAACCAATCCCGGCTCCAAATATGATGCCGAAGGGGTAGGAGGCATTATAGACATAATAACGGTCGGCGGTAAAGGTTTGGAAGGTTATACGGTCACACTCAATGCGGGGGGAAATACTATAGGAGGCGTAAATGGAGGTGTGAATGCGATCTTTAAGATTGGAAAGGTCTCGGTTTCCGGAAATTACAATTATTACTATTATCGTTCGAATATACCTGCTTTGAGCTCCAGAACCGAATATTTTAATGATGACCGGAATCATTTTCTGAATAGTAATGCGACAATGAAGCCTCGTCAGCCCATGCATTTTGGTTCCGTAGAGGCTAGTTATGAGATTGATACGTTGAATCTACTGACGTTTACGTTCGGTACTTTTAACGGTAGATCCAAACAGCAGATGAACACGTATACGGAAATGTTGGATAAAGACGGGCAGATGCAGTATGCCTATGATTTATTCAATGAAAATAATAATACTTACGGAGGTACGGATGTCTCTGCAAACTATCAGCGCATGCTCGGGAAAAAAGAAGAATTGCTTACAGTATCTTATCGTTATAGCCATAGTCCGTCTGGTGGTGATTCTTATCAACACTTTTCTAATATGATAAATGCGGATTATTCGGATATACGTACGGATAATGATGCAGCTACGGATGAACATACCGTACAGGTGGACTATGTGAATCCATTTACCCCTATGCATACATTGGAGGCCGGTGCGAAATATATTTATCGGAATAATTTCAGCAATATTCTTTATGAACAATTTGACAAGCAAACGGAAGCATGGATACCCGTCGCACAAAATTTATCGGATTTCGATCATCATCAACACATTTTAGCTGCTTATGGGGCATATACTTTAAAGTATAAGAAGTTTGGGCTGAAAGCCGGTGCACGTATAGAACATTCCATGCTTCAGGCAGAGTTACATTCGGATACACAACCGGATTTTGATGCTGATTTTACCGATGTAGTACCTACGGCTAACTTGTCTTATCAGTTATCCGACACGAAAACAATAAAAGCGGGTTATAATCTCCGTATTGCCCGTCCCGGTATCTGGTATTTGAATCCTTATCGTGATGAACGTGATCCTCATTCCATCTCTTATGGTAATACTCATCTGAAGACAGAAAAATTTCATAATACGGAAGTTAGTTTCAGCAGTTTCGCGCGTACTTTAATGCTTAATGCCACATTATATTATAGTTTCAGTAACAATTCCATCCAACGTTACAGCTTTTTGAATGAACAAAATAAAAATGTAATGGAGAGTACGTACGGGAATATAGGCAAGCAGCGGAGTGCCGGATTGAATCTCTACGCAAATGTGAATATAGGGAGCAAGACGAATATATGGCTGAACGGCAGTGTGGATTATACGGATTTAAGAAGTAAAAAACTGGATGAAAAGGCAAGTGGCTGGAATGAAGGATTCTCTATCGGATTTCAACAACGTCTGCCGTGGAATCTGCAACTGGGAGGATATGGAGGTTATTATGGACCGGATGTTCAGTTGCAGGGGAAAAGCATGAGTTATTATTATTACGGTCTTTATTTGAATCGTAGTTTCCTGAAGGATGACAGATTAACGGTTTCTTTGTCGGGCACGAACTTCTTTAATAAGTATATTACTTATGATTATTCCACTTTTACCAAGACTTTTAGATTGGATAATAGTCAAAAAACAGAACAACGTAGCTTCAGGATAAATGTCTCTTATCGTTTTGGTGACTTAAAATCCGCTGTAAAAAAAGTAGCCCGAGGCATTGTGAATGACGATGTTAAAGGTGGAGGCGAAGGAAATCAGGGTAAACAGGCGCAATAAATATTATTAAGTGGAAAATTTTAATTCTTTTTATTAATAAGTTTGTTTATTAATTAATTAGTTGTACTTTTGCGGATATTATTCAATAGTTGCAAATTTTATTCATTATGAAAAGATCGTTATTGGTATTGATGTGTATCTGCTCTTTCCTGTTTGCTTGTACGGAAAAGGATCTTTATGAGAATGATGGTAATTCTAATAAAGGAGGTCAGATGGATTTTTCTTTTCAGAATACAACGGAAAAGAATTTGTCCGTGTATGCCCAGAACTCTTCAGGAGAGTATGCATCGAATGTTCCGGTTTCTATTTATGTTGAAAACCCTTATGATGAAAATGGTTTAAGGAAATCTGGTGTAACATCTATTGCTTATGGAGTAACAGATGCTAATGGTAAGTTGAATGTTGAATTGAGCAAAATTCCTAATGAATGTTCTCAATTATATGTATTGACGGATTGGCCTGGATTTGGAGGAATGCAAACGTATGAACTCGAAGCCGGAGGAGATGTTATCCTTAGGGGACCACAATCGGACGAGTCTACTATCGCTAAATCAAAAACACGGGCTGTGGAAGAATATAGCGGTAAGCTTATTAATAAAGATATGAATCTTTATACTTATCTGAACGATTTGGATAATAAAGGGTGTCCGCTTAAGGACGGGGATTTAGTGAGTGATGTTACTATATCTAAGGAACTTACTAAATTGGTTAGTGAATGGTATCCGGAAGCGAAAAATGTAAGAGATGATAAGTATCTGGTCAATCCGGAGTATTGTACGGATATGGAGATTAAAGATGAGTTTGGTTGTGAAGTTTGGGTAACATATATTGGTGACGGTGGATTTAGTAATGCCAATGTGAACATCAGAAATATGCTTTGCTATTATCAATACGAAGGTGGTCATGCTAGTTTGAAACAACCGAATGATTCGAAAGCATTGCATAAAACGATTATCTTTAATAATACGAATCAGAGGGAAATGCCGTATGGGCGTAGAGTTCAATTGTTATATTGGAATGGTGAAAACTATGTGAAAGTCTTTCCAAAAGGAATACATATTGGCTGGGCTTTGATACAAGAGGGGTATAATCAGAAAGAGTATGATGAAAACTCAATTAAAGATGTCAATAAATACCGTTTTTCTACGTTTGAATTATCTACGGTGGGTTCTCCAAAGACTACTCAGGGTATTGCCCGATGGAGTGATGAGTTTGGCTGTAATATCGTAGGAATGGAAAATCGCGAGATTGGTCATCGTGCTTATGATGGAGATTATAATGATATCTTATTTACTGTGACGGCTACTCCGGTTATAAAACCGGATGTTGAGATACCTGTTGAAGGTGATGAGGATCCGTCTGCTGGAATTATAAAATCCGAAGTGTTCGGTACATTGGCTTTTGAGGATATGTATCCTTATAAGGGAGACTGGGATCACAATGATTTTGTAACCGATTATGTCTATACAAAGGAACAGGATGCTTCTACCGGTGAGATTACAGCCATAGTTCTTGAATTTAAAGTAAGAGCTTTGGGTGGTCTTCGTGAAAGTGGTTTTGGTATAGAGTTACCCGTGAAGTTAAGTAACATAGCAAGAGTTATTGGCGCAGGTTTGGAAACAACTAACGATGCGGGACGTACTGTTATCAGAATTAAAGATAATGTGAGAGAGTTCTTTAATAATATGGAAGGTCTTGTCAATACCTATCCTAATATAGATCATGTTGAATCTTCTGCAGATGTCAATATGCGTATTGAATTAAAGAAAGCAGTTGCTGATTCTGAGGTTTCTTTCAGTAAGTTTAATCCGTTCATTTTTGTTAATGGAAGAGAACGTGAAATTCATCTTCCTGATTATCAACCGACAATATTTGGGAAAGTGTCCTTTGGGGTAGCGGATGATGCTACTAATGGAGAAAATAGCTTCTACAAAACAAATGAAGGGCATGCTTGGGGATTGGATATTCCACGTATGAGTGCAGATGCCGAAGGATGGATTTATCCGCTTGAAAGTGTTTCAATAAATGATGCTTATCCTCAGTATCAAGTGTGGGTTTCCTCTAACGGTAATGAAAGTAAAACTTGGTATGCACATCCTAATAAGGAGAAGGTTTATGCCAAATAGATAAGATATTTAAAATAGAAATTAAAAAGCCATTATCAAAGTTAGGTCCTGATAGTGGCTTTTTTTATATAGGATTGAAATTTATAATCTGGTATCTGCTCCCCACATTAACTTAGTGCGTAGCGTATTAAAAAATACATGATTGTGTCTTTTTACCACCTTTATCGCATAATCCGCTTTTCGGATGCTTATTTGAGTTCCCTCTTTGAAAGATTCACTGCGTCCGTCTATGGCAATGAGAAAGTTATGGCTGCGGCTTTCCACATCCAATGTTATTTCCCAATCATCACGTATTACGATTGGACGTACATTTAGGCTATGCGGTGCTACAGGGGTTATTGCAATTGTATTGGAATGCGGCACGATAACCGGTCCTCCTACACTAAGAGAATAGGCGGTAGAGCCGGTAGGAGTGGCAATGACTAGACCGTCTGCCTGATAGGTCGTGAGGTAAGCTCCGTTGATAGCTGTGTGAATGCTAATCATGGAGGAACTGTCGCGTTTTAGTATCGCTATTTCATTCAAAGCATAAGGGTAATCTTCCAACTCTTGTCCTTTACAAGATATTTTCAAAACACTTCTTTCTTCCACAGTATAACGGTTCTCATAGATTTCATTAAAGGTCGTTACCATTTCTTCTGGTGAAACATCGGCAAGAAAGCCCAGACGTCCTGTGTTGACACCAAGAATCGGTATACCTTTGCTTCCCACTTTACTGGCAGCCTTTAAGAATGTTCCGTCACCACCGACACTAATTACCATATCCGCATCGAAGTTATCATCGTCAAATAATCCGGCAGTAGGAATGTTCAGCTTAAGGTCATTGGTCAGGAATTCATAGAAGTCCCTGCATATATACACTTCGGCATGATGCTTTTCAAGAATAGAGAAAAGCGTTTGTGCATAAAAAGACTTTTTAGCTTGATAGGTATTTCCGAATATGGCAAATTTCATATTGTTTACTAATTTAATCATTAAATTTTATGAATCTTTTAAAAGTAAAAGTCTCCTGTTTCGGTAATAACTATTACTTTTGTACGCTAAAGTAAGATATGCAAATTTGGGATTTTTTTTTCATTCATTCATTATAATGCCTGTTTATTTTGCATTTTGGAGAATGTATTAGAGAAACTTCCGATAAAAAGATAAGTATTATGACGAAATTAAGTGTAAACATAAACAAGGTTGCTACATTACGTAATGCTCGTGGAGGAAATACGCCGGATGTGGTACGGGTGGCATTGGATTGTGAATCTTTCGGGGCAGATGGAATAACTGTTCATCCCCGCCCGGATGAACGTCATATCCGTCAGGCCGATGTTTATGAATTACGTCCGCTGTTAGAGACCGAGTTTAATATTGAAGGTAATCCTGCTCCGGCATTTATTGATTTGGTATTGAAAGTAAAACCACATCAAGTGACGTTGGTTCCGGATTCTCCTACACAACTTACTTCTAATGCCGGTTGGGATACAAAAGCGAACTTAGGTTTTCTGACTGATGTCTTGGATGAATTTAAGAAAGCAGGGATACGTACGTCTGTTTTTGTTGACCCGGATGCTGAAATGATAGAATATGCGGCGAAAGCCGGTGCTGATCGCGTGGAGCTTTATACAGAGCCTTACGCTTCAGGCTACTCTAAAGATCGTGAAGCAGCGATTGCTCCTTTCATTGCCGCAGCAGAGATTACCCGTAAATTAGGAATGGGACTTAATGCCGGTCATGACCTTAGCTTGGTGAATCTTAACTATTTATATCAAAACATTCCATGGCTGGATGAAGTGTCTATCGGGCATGCTTTGATTAGTGATGCACTTTACTTGGGATTGGAGAAAACTATTCAGGAATATAAAAAATGTCTTCGCTAATGAATACTTTATTAATATTGGCACAAGTTGCTACGCAAACGGTGGACTCGTTAAATGATATGACGAATCCGGTACTTACTCCGGTTTCTTCGGAAACAAAAATGAATATGTTGGATATGGCTATGAAAGGCGGATGGATAATGATAGTCCTTGCTTTGCTTTCAGTAGCCTGTTTCTATATTCTTTTTGAGCGTATTTATGTTATTCGTAAGGCAAAAAAAGAGGACCCCCGTTTTATGGATAGAATCAAGGATTATATCCAAAGTGGAGAAATTAAATCTGCTATAAATTATTGCCAGATGACAGATACTCCTGCTGCTCGTATGATTGAGAAAGGAATTTCCCGTATGGGGCGACCGATTCAGGATGTACAGGCAGCCATAGAGAATGTTGGTAATCTGGAAGTATCTAATTTGGAAAGAGGGCTTCCTATTATGGCAACTATTGCAGGAGGAGCTCCTATGATTGGATTTCTTGGAACGGTTACCGGTATGGTACGTGCTTTCTGGGAAATGGCGAATGCCGGTAATAATATAGATATAACACTGTTGTCCGGTGGTATCTATGAAGCGATGATAACTACTGTAGGTGGTCTTATCGTCGGTATTATTGCCATGTTTGCTTATAATTATTTGGTAACGTTAGTCGACGGTGTCGTTAACAAGATGGAAGCTAAAACCATAGCTTTCCTTGATTTGCTCAATGAACCTGCGCAGAAACAATCGTAACTATGGCATTAAAAAGAAGAACGAAAATATCTCCGAACTTCAGTATGGCGTCTATGACGGACATCATATTTTTGTTATTGATATTTTTCATGATAACCTCAACGGTAGTTTCTCCGAATGCCATCAAGGTGTTGCTTCCGCAAGGGAAACAGCAAACTTCGGCCAAGCCACTGGCAAGGGTAATTATTGATAAAGAATTGAATTATTATGCTGCCTTTGGGAATGATGCGGAAATGCCAATCGAGTTGAATGAATTACCGGATTTCTTAAGGGAATGTGCAAATCGTGAGCCGGAAATGTATGTTGCTTTATATGCTGATGAAACGGTGCCTTATCGCGAGATTGTGAGGATATTGAATATTGCTAATGAAAACCATTTTAAGATGGTTTTGGCAACTCGTCCGCCTGAAATGAAGAAATAAAATAATTAAGTGAAAAGAGATAATCGACAAATAATAGGTATGATTGGGACAGTGCTTGTCCATATCGCTATTCTAATTCTTCTGTTCATTATTTATATACATAAACCGGAGAATCAGGAAGAAGGTGGTGTACCTGTTATGTTGGGTAATACTGAAATTTCGCAAGGAATGTATGATTCGGCAACGATGACTGAGGTTGATATCCGGCAGGAAGATGCGGTTCAACAAGAAGATATCATTCCTGAAGAAATAGAACAGGAAATGATAACTCAGACAGAGGAGCCTACAGTTGTCATTCCCCCAAAGAAAAAAGAAGATAAACCGAAAATCGAAAAGCCGAAGAAACCGGAAGTAAACAAACCGAAAGAAAAGACGGAAGCGGAAAAACGTGCAGAAGCAGAGAAAGCGGCAGCAGAGCTTGCTAATAAGCGGATTGCAGGAGCTTTTGGAAAAGGTTCAACAATGGAGAATAAAGGTTCCGGAACAACAGGAAGCGGAGCCGAAGGTAGTAAAGATGGAAATTCCTCTACGGGTAAATCGTCAGGAACAGGAGGATATGGAACATTTGACCTTAATGGACGTTCTTTAGGAGAGGGAGGTTTGCCTCGCCCTATATATAATGTACAGGATGAAGGACGTGTGGTTGTAACGATTACGGTTGATCCTTCAGGAAGAGTAATCAGTACCAGTATTAATAAGCGTACGAATACTGTAAATCCTTCTTTGCGGAAGGCGGCAGAGGATGCTGCAAAGAAAGCCCGTTTTAATAGTGTGGATGGAGTGAACAATCAGACAGGAACGATAACTTATTATTTCAAACTTAAATAAGAACAGTTATGGAAACAATTTATGTATTTTTTGCGGAAGGCTTTGAAGAAGTAGAAGCTCTAACTCCGGTAGACGTCCTCAGACGTGGTGAGTTGAATGTAAAAACAGTGTCTGTCAATGGTGAAAAACAGGTCACGGGTGCGCATGGTGTTTCTGTGATTTGCGATACTTTATTTGAAAATGAGTCTTTCTCAGATGCAGCTATGCTAGTGCTTCCCGGAGGAATGCCGGGTGCTTTGAATTTAAGTGAGCATGAAGGCTTGCGAAAGTTGATTCTAACCTTTGATGCAGAAAAGAAACCTTTGGCTGCTATTTGTGCCGCTCCAATGGTTTATGGGAAACTCGGTCTGCTAAAAGGACGAAAAGCAACTTGTTATCCGGGGTTTGAAAAATATTTGGATGGAGCGGAATATACTGCAAAATTAGTGGAGCAGGATGGTCACTTTATTACAGGTAAGGGTCCCGGTGCTGCTATGTGCTTTGCATTTACTATTTTGGAACATTTCTGTGGGAAGGATAAAGTGCGTGAATTAAAAGCCGGAATGATTATCGAATAAAAACTGTATGAATGAAAAAGTATATTCTGATTGTAGCAGGAGGTAAAGGGTTACGTATGGGGGCGGATATTCCGAAACAGTTTCTGCCCATCGGAGGAAAACCTGTGCTGATGCGTACGATAGAGACTTTTTATAAATATGATTCTTCTATAGATATGATATTAGTGCTTCCGGTTGAACAACAGGACTATTGGAAGTCTTTATGTAAGGAATATGCTTTTTCAATACCACATCGAATCGTTAATGGTGGGAATAGTCGTTTTCATTCGGTAAAGAATGGTTTAGCTTTGGTGGAAGGCGAAGGTTTGGTAGGGGTGCATGATGGTGTGCGCCCTTTTGTCTCACAAGAGGTAATCGGACGATGTTTCTCGGAAGCAAAGAAGAAAAAGGCTGTAATACCTGTTGTTGGAATGGTTGAAACAGTTCGGCATTTATTGGGAACAGGTAGTGAAACAGTAGATAGAGATGCCTATAAGTTGGTACAGACCCCTCAAGTCTTCTCGATATCTTTATTGAAAGAAGCATATAAGCAAGAATATACTCCTGAGTTTACGGACGATGCTTCTGTCGTTGAAACAATGGGTGCTTCTGTTTCTTTGGTGGAGGGGAATCGTGAAAATATAAAGTTGACAACTCCTTTTGATTTGATAGTAGCTAATGTTTTGGTGGAATGTTTGATTTAAGCACGCAAGATATTACCTATCTTCCCGGAGTCGGACCTCAGCGGGCGGCAATTCTTAATAAAGAATTAGGTATTTATTCTTTGCATGATTTACTTTATTATTTTCCTTATAAATATGTAGATCGCAGCCGTCTTTACTATATTCATGAGATAGATGGCAATATGCCTTATATTCAGCTGAAAGGAGAGATTCTTAGCTTCGAAACTTTTGGTGAAGGACGGCAACGCAGGCTTGTAGGACATTTCTCTGATGGAACGGGAGTTGTGGATTTGGTATGGTTTCAAGGCATTAAGTTTTTGATAAATAAATATAAAGTACATCAGGAATACATTATCTTTGGGAAACCTACGGTTTTTAATGGTCGTATCAATATTGCACATCCGGATATTGACAATGCTTCGGAACTTACCTTGTCTACTATGGGACTTCAACCATATTACAATACAACAGAGAAAATGAAGCGTAGTTTTCTCAATTCACATGCGATTGAGAAATTAACGGAGACTCTTCTTTCCCGGATAACTTCTCCATTGGAGGAGACATTAAGCAAAAAGATTCTGGAAGAACACCATCTGATGCCTTTAACTGATGCCTTACGCAATATTCATTTTCCGAAAAATCCGGAATTGTTACGTAAGGCACAGTTGCGTCTGAAGTTTGAAGAACTTTTTTATGTGCAATTAAATATATTGCGTTATAGTAAAGACAGACAACGAAAGTATAGAGGCTTTATCTTTAGTAAAGTAGGGAATGTATTTAATACCTTTTATCATGATAATCTCCCTTTTGAATTAACAGGAGCACAAAAACGGGTGATCAAGGAGATTCGTAAAGATGTGGGTAGTGGTAGGCAGATGAATCGTTTGTTGCAGGGAGATGTAGGTAGCGGTAAGACGTTGGTTGCTTTGATGAGCATGCTCATGGCGATAGATAATGGCTTTCAGGCTTGCATGATGGCGCCTACGGAAATTCTTGCAAACCAACACTATGAAACTGTTCGTCAACTACTTTTTGGAATGGATGTTCGCGTAGGGTTATTAACCGGTTCGGTAAAGGGGAAAAAACGGCAGGAAATATTGTCCGGTCTGCTTACTGGAGATATTCATGTGCTGATAGGCACTCATGCCGTGATTGAGGATACGGTGAATTTTTCCTCTTTAGGTCTTGTTGTGATAGATGAGCAGCATCGTTTTGGTGTTGCTCAACGTGCAAAACTTTGGAATAAAAATGTTACTCCTCCACACGTTTTGGTTATGACCGCTACTCCGATTCCCAGAACATTGGCGATGACATTATATGGTGATCTTGATGTTTCGGTAATTGATGAATTACCTCCGGGACGTAAGCCTATTGAAACAAGACATCAATTTGATAATCGTCGGGAAAGCCTTTATGCTTTTATTAAGAAACAGATAGAAGAAGGACACCAGGTTTATGTTGTATATCCATTAATTAAAGAGAGTGAGAAGATGGATATTAAAAACCTGGAAGAGGGTTATATACATATTTGTGAAGTCTTTCCTGATTATAAGATATGTAAGGTACACGGCAAAATGAAAGCAACTGAAAAGGATGAAGAAATGCAGCGTTTTGTTAGTGGTGAAGCACAAATAATGGTAGCTACTACGGTTATTGAAGTAGGGGTGAATGTTCCTAATGCTTCTGTAATGGTGATAGAGAATGCGGAACGTTTTGGCTTGTCACAACTTCATCAGTTGCGTGGCAGGGTTGGGCGTGGAGCAGAGCAATCTTATTGCATATTGGTAACGAATTATAAGTTGACAGAGGATACTCGTAAGCGACTTGAAATAATGGTTCGAACGAATGATGGATTTGAGATTGCCGAAGCTGATTTGAAGTTGCGTGGACCGGGAGATTTAGAAGGTACCCAACAAAGCGGTATTGCGTTTGATTTAAAGATAGCAGACATTGCTCGTGACGGACAGCTATTGCAGTATGTTCGTGAGATAGCTCAAAATATCGTAGATAATGATCCTGAAAGTACAAGTTCGGAAAATCAAATTTTGTGGAATCAGTTAAAGAAACTTAGAAAAACGAATGTGAACTGGGCTTCCATAAGTTGAAAACCAGTTAAATATATGGCGAGTTTATATAATATGTTGCATAACATATTATTGTTCTACATACCCTGTTTATAGCGAGTTAGAGAAAGATTCCTTCAATGATATTTCATGGGTAATTAAAAAAATAGTTAATGTTATAGCTGTCTTTTCAGTAGAAAATGTTATCTTTGAAAGAATTTTTTCGATAAAGCGTCAACGTTTGTATTAAATTGTTATCAGAAGTAATATGGAAAAGACCTTGGTAATTTTAAAGCCTTGTACTCTTCAAAGGGGATTAGTCGGAGAGATAACTCATCGTTTCGAGCGGAAAGGATTAAGGTTGGCAGGTATGAAAATGATGCAATTGACAGATGCGGTATTAAGCGAGCATTATGTACATCTTAGTACGAAACCATTCTTTCAGCGTGTGAAAGATTCCATGATGGCTGCTCCTGTTATCGTATGTTGTTTTGAGGGTGTAGATGCTATTCAGACAGTTCGTACATTGGCCGGGCCAACAAACGGACGTCTTGCGGCACCCGGTACAATTCGAGGAGATTATAGCATGAGTTTTCAAGAAAATATAATTCATGCATCGGATTCTCCTGAAACAGCGGAGGCTGAATTAAAACGATTTTTTAAACCTGAAGAGATATTTGATTATAAGCAAGCGGTATTTGATTACCTTTATGCGAATGATGAATATTAAAAAAGTATTTTTAAACGAATGAATTTTAATTGTATCAAAACAGTCGCAGTAGCTATCGTAGCAATGGTCAGCCTGAATTCTTTTTCGCAGGATTTGATCGCTAGACAGGCTCCTATCGACAGAAAATTGAAAGCAGTAGACTCTCTTGCATTACAAAAACAGATAAAAGCCGAACAATCTAAGTATCCGGCATATAGTCTGTATCCTAATTGGAACAATGAATATGTTCATGCATATGGCAATTCTGTTTCTATTCCTGATTCTTTCCGTATTGATTTGACAGGTTTTTGTATGCCTACTCCCAGCACAAGAATTACTTCACCTTTCGGACCGCGCTGGAGACGTATGCATAACGGATTGGACGTGAAAGTAAATATTGGCGATACGATTGTTGCAGCATTTGATGGAAAAGTGCGAATCGTGAAGTTTGAACGTAGAGGATACGGTAATTATGTTGTAATTCGTCATGAGAATGGAATAGAAACTGTGTACGGACATTTGTCTAAGCAATTAGTTAATATAAACCAAACGGTGAAAGCCGGAGAACCTATAGGCTTGGGTGGTAATACGGGGCGCTCAACCGGTTCTCATCTTCATTTTGAAATACGTTTTCTCGGTGTAGCGATAAATCCGGCGTTGATGTTTGATTTTGCTCGTCAAGACGTGACGGCTGACTCTTATTTGTTTGTCAAGAATAGAAGTCATTCTTCATCACATACTTCTCTTGCATCTAATGGTGCGATTAAGTATTATAAAGTACGCAAAGGTGATTCTCTTTCTAAGATTGCTGTTCGTAACGGAGTATCGGTCAATACACTCTGTAAGTTAAACCGTATCACGAAGACAACAATCTTGAGACCGGGGCAAGTATTGAGATGTTCATAAATTGATAATATAGTGTTTGGAATAAGAA
Source organism: Bacteroides sp. OM05-12 (assembly GCF_003438995.1). Classification (GTDB taxonomy): domain Bacteria; phylum Bacteroidota; class Bacteroidia; order Bacteroidales; family Bacteroidaceae; genus Bacteroides. Next base: position 18,053 of record NZ_QSUN01000004.1, on the reverse strand, counting down.
TGGCCTGATGTTTAAAAACGTCAGGTCATTTTTTTTAGATGTTCTTACGTTTTTTATTTACTTAATTATTACTACCTTTGCTGCCTATTCATAAAGATATGAAAGATACTAAACAACAATTTGAACATGTAATAGCTATCTGTCGTGATTTGTTTGCCAAGAAATTGCATGATTATGGTGCGGCATGGCGAATAATGCGTCCTACATCATTGACAGATCAAATATTTATCAAGGCTAACAGAATACGGAGTATTGAAACTAAAGGCGTCACGATGGTCAATGAAGGGATTCGTTCCGAGTTTATTGCTATTGTAAATTATGGTATCATCGGATTGATTCAATTGGAATTGGGACACTCCGAATCTGCAGATATGACAGAAGATGAGGCATTAGCTCTTTATGATAAGTATGCGAAAGAGGCTTTGGAACTGATGATTGCCAAGAATCACGACTATGATGAGGCATGGCGCAGTATGAGGATCAGTTCTTATACGGATTTGATTCTGATGAAAATATACCGGACGAAGCAGATTGAGAGCCATGAGGGGCAGACGGTCGTATCGGAAGGTATTGATGCGAATTATATGGATATGATTAATTATTCGGTCTTTGGATTAATCAAATTGGAATTTGGAGAATAATCGTTTACATATGATACAAGGAGTCTGGACGAACTTTTGTCGTTTTGTCCTGGCTATTGTTTTTATATTTTCGGGCTTCGTAAAAGGAGTAGACCCGCTGGGTACGCAATATAAAATCCAAGATTATCTTGAAGCATTTGGGTGGACATCTTTCATTCCGGATTTTGTTCCTATTTTGGCATCTATTCTTCTTGCAATGCTGGAGTTTACTTTGGGCGTCTATTTGCTTTTTGGTATACGGCGTAAGCTGAGTACCGTGCTTATTCTTTTGGTGATGCTTGTTATGACTCCGCTTACTCTTTATTTGGCATTGAAGAATCCGGTTTCAGATTGTGGTTGTTTCGGTGATGCATGGATACTGACTAATTGGGAAACATTTTGGAAGAATGTTTTTTTACTTATTGCTGCTATCTCTGTTTTTAAATGGGGCAATCGCATTGTACGTTTCGTGAGTGAGAAGTCACAGTGGCTTGTGGCCGTTTATACGTTAGTATTTATTGTTGGCGTTTCTGCCTATTGTTTGTATTACTTGCCGATTTTTGATTTCCGTCCTTATAAGATAGGGACAAATATTCCTCAAGCCATGTCCATACCGGAAGGTGCGAAGCAAAGTGTTTATGAAAGCGTGTTTATATTGGAGAAAGACGGTGTGAGGAAAGAGTTTACACTGGCTGACTATCCTGACAGTACATGGACGTTTGTTGACTCGCGTACGATTGTGAAGGAAAAAGGTTATGAGCCTGCTATTCATGATTTTTCTATTATGAATATAGCTGACGGAGAAGATATTACGGAACAGGTATTGGAAGATAAAGGATATACTTTTCTGTTGATTGCTCATCGCATGAGCGAAGCGGATGACAGTAATATTGACTTGATAAATGAAATTTATGATTATAGTGTGGAAAACGGTTATGGTTTCTATTGCTTGACTTCTTCTTTAGAGGAAGATATAGAGCAATGGAAAGATAAAACCGGGGCGGAATATCCTTTTTGTTTGACGGATGATATAACGTTGAAAACAATTATACGTTCCAATCCGGGGTTATTGCTCTTGAAAGACGGTACGGTTTATCGTAAATGGAGTGATAATAATTTGCCTGATGAATATGTTCTGACAGACAAACTGGATAAAATAGAGGTTGGCCAATTAGTGCCGGATAGTATGACACATACAATTATAAATGTTGTTTTATGGTTTGCTATTCCATTATTGTTGTTTATCGGTCTGGATATAGTTATTGTAAAGCGTCTGGATAGAAGAAGAGAGAAAAAGAAGAAAAAAGAAAACGAGAATAAAGAGACTGTTTAATTAACCCTTTAAAATAATTAGAACAAAATGAGAAAAAACATTGTTGCAGGAAACTGGAAAATGAACAAAACCCTTCAGGAGGGTATTGCTTTGGCTAAAGAATTGAATGAAGCATTGGCTGCAGAAAAACAAAATTGTGATGTGATCATCTGTACTCCGTTTATCCATCTTGCATCCGTTACTCCGCTTGTTAATCCGGCTAAAATCGGTGTTGGAGCAGAAAACTGTGCAGATAAAGAATCCGGAGCTTATACAGGTGAAGTTTCTGCTGCTATGGTAGCTTCTACCGGTGCAAAATATGTTATATTAGGACACTCTGAACGTCGTGCTTACTATCACGAAACAGTAGAGATACTTGCTGAGAAAGTAAAATTGGCTTTGGCTAACGGTTTGGCTCCTATCTTCTGTATCGGTGAAGTTTTGGAAGAACGTGAAGCAAACAGACAAAACGAAGTTGTAGCTGCTCAGTTGGCTTCTGTTTTCTCTTTGTCTGCTGAGGACTTCTCTAAAATTATTTTGGCTTATGAACCGGTTTGGGCTATTGGTACGGGTAAAACTGCTACTCCTGAACAAGCACAGGAGATTCATGCTTACATCCGTTCTTTGGTAGCTGATAAGTATGGCAAAGAAGTTGCAGAAAATACTTCTATCCTTTATGGTGGTAGCTGTAAGCCTTCCAATGCTAAAGAATTGTTCGCTAATCCGGATGTTGACGGTGGTTTGATTGGTGGAGCTGCGCTGAAAGTAGCTGATTTCAAAGGCATCATCGACGCTTTTAATTAATAAAATATTGTCAGGCGGACTTGTTTCGCCTGTACATTTTTGTTTTTAATTTATTTCTTAACGGATACATGTATGAGAACCTTTTTATTCTTTTTTGTCTGTTTTCTGATGATGCCTTTTTATTCACAGTCTCAGGATATATTAAAAGACCTTGAAACGCGTAAGGCGGGTGAAGGGAAAGTAACTATCCATCAGGATTCGCGTATAGGAGCTTTGATTGGAAAACCGGATTCAAATAATGGATCGGGTGAAAAAAAGGTTCTTAAAACAACAGGTTATCGCGTTCAGGTTTATGCGGGAAACAATTCTCGTATAGCAAGGGAAGAAGCTGCGGCAAAAGCGTCTCAGGTTAAGGAGTATTTTCCCGAACTTCCGGTTTATACTCATTTTTCATCTCCCCGATGGTTATGCCGGGTAGGAGATTTTAAAAGTATAGAGGAAGCAGATGCAACCATGCGTAAACTGAAAGCAACCGGAGTTTTTAAAGAGGTGTCTATTGTTAAAGAGGTCATTAATATTTCACTATAACATGCAAGAACTACAAGGGGCATTGCCACAAGAGAGAATTGAACAATTGAAGGTTCATTATAAAGAGGTACTTTCTTTACTCGGGGAAGACACGGAGCGTGAAGGGTTGTTGAAAACACCGGAACGGGTAGCAAAAGCTATGCTTAATTTAACAAAAGGATATACAATGGATCCTCATGAAGTGCTTCGTTCTGCTAAATTTCAAGAGGAGTACAGTCAGATGGTGATTGTAAAAGATATAGATTTCTTCTCTCTTTGTGAACATCACATGCTTCCTTTTTATGGTAAAGCGCATGTTGCTTATATTCCTAACGGTTATATTACGGGGTTGAGTAAGATAGCCCGTGTAGTAGATATATTTTCTCATCGCTTGCAAGTACAGGAGCGCATGACACTTCAGATTAAGCAATGCATTCAAGATACATTGAATCCTTTGGGTGTAATGGTGGTGGTAGAAGCACGTCATATGTGCATGCAGATGCGTGGGGTGGAGAAGCAGAACTCTGTTACTACTACTTCTGATTTTACCGGAGCATTTAATCAGGCTAAAACGCGTGAGGAATTTATGAACCTGATTCGTAATTCCTGATTTTGTTTCTGATACTTACTTATGATATTTAAGGTAGAGAAATCAGCGTTTTTCTACCTATATTTTATAGAATTTATATACCCCTCGTTTATTTTTGTCGCGGAGCTCATTATCAGTACTTTATCTTTTAAAAAGCCTCAAAAAAGAAAACTTGTGACATTAATCTCCCTTATGAACGCTGAAAATTTGTCGCGCTTTTTGCATGGTCTATATAAATGCGCTACATCTTTGTGTTTGATGCACTACGTCTTCTTGCCTAACGCACTACATCTTTCGGTGCACCGATACGCTTGAATTTGCTTATTCCTTAGGAGGAAAATTATTATTCCCTTATGGTATTGATAATGTTCGTCTGTATGAAGAAAATGAGAAAATCGGGTGTTCTTTATGAATTTGAGATTAGGGGATAACCACCCGGTCACCTTGATGTTTTGCCATCTCACTCTGTATCAGACATAAATCTCTGTAACGCTTCATTATTTCCATGTATTTTGTCTCATCCTTAATATTATCGGGATTTTGTAATGCACGGAGTATGTGTTTTAGTTCTTCTTTGATGATAGCACTTTTAAAATCAATCATTAAATGTGGTACAAGTTCGTAAAGACGTTCTTCATCCGCTATGACGTGTTGTGCTTTGGAGTGATATTTACTTAATTGATAACGGTCACTTGCTAATTCGGCAGCCAGTTTGCTTATTTCCTGTGAAGGATGTGCAAGGAAATAGCGTTCGGACACAAAGCTTTTGTCGTGGATATGTGTTCCGGCCTCTGATAGAATAGTACGGTGTAATGCGTTATGAAAAGATAATTCATCTTGTTTTAGATCATTGATAATATATTCAATGACGGTTATTGGAATGTTTTCACCTTCTTCATTAGAGATGTGGCACATTACTTTCTCACCGTAACGTATCAGAATTTGCATAATAAGCTGTTCTTTGGGATAGAATTCTGTATGTTCTTTCCCTTCTTGCGGGATATAAGTGCTGTATGTATCAGTAGGAGTTGTTTCCTCACCGTTTGGGGAGGGATTTCCTTCTGTTCCCGCTTTTATTGGTGTTGCAGCTTTTTCAGCTTGTTGCCCTTTCAGTTTGGCAACTTCTGCTATGAGTAACTTCTCGTCTACTTGCAGAAGCTGACTGCATTCTTTGGTATATACGGTACGTACGATGGCTTCGGGTATAACTGAAATGCTTCGGACTATGTCGGAAATCAGTTCGGCGCGCTTAATCGGGTCTTTGCCTGCTTCTTCAAGTAACAGGTTCGTTTTGAAACGGATAAAATCGACTTGATGACTTTCAATATATGCCTGAAACTCCGTAGCATTGTGCTTACGTGCAAATGAATCAGGGTCGTCGCCGTCCGGTAAAAGAACTACTTTGATATTCATTCCTTCTTCCAATAGCATATCAATACCTCTGATAGAGGCTTTGATTCCGGCTCGGTCGCCATCGTAAAGTACGGTTATGTTATTTGTAAAACGATGAATTAATCGTATTTGTCCCGAGGTAAGGGATGTTCCGGAGGATGCAACAACATTTTCAATGCCCGATTGGTGCATGGAGATAACATCTGTGTAACCTTCTACCAGGAAACAACGATCTTGTTTTACAATAGCCTGTTTCGCAAAATAAATGCCGTAAAGTTCGCTGCTTTTATGATAGATTTCCGACTCGGGAGAGTTGACATATTTAGCTGTTTTGGCATCTGTCTTTAATACACGTCCTCCGAATGCGACAACTTTTCCCGAAAGAGTGTGGACCGGAAAAATCACCCTTCCCCAGAAACGGTCGCGTATTCGTCCGTCGTCCGTTGTATAGCAAAGTCCGGTTTTGGTGAGATAATCCTGTTGATACCCTTTTTTCATTGCCTCTTGTGCCAGGGCATCTCGTTGATCGGTGCTGTATCCTAATTGGAATTTTTTAATAATGTCATCCCGGAAACCTCTTTGTCTGAAATAACCCATACCGATGGATTTCCCGTCGATATGGTTATAAAGGATACTTTGAAAGTATTCCGCCGCAAATCCGTTGACAATGAATAAACTTTCCCGCAAGCTTTGAACTTGTTTCTCTTCATCAGTCAATTCCCGTTCTTTTACCTCTATATTATATTTCTTGGCAAGGAATTTTAATGCTTCATAATAAGAAAGTTGTTCATGCTCCATAATGAAATGTACCACATTTCCACCTTTTCCGCAGCTGAAGCATTTACATAAGCCTTTTGAAGGAGATACTACGAATGACGGAGTTTTCTCATTATGGAAAGGACACAGGCCTTTATAATTGACTCCTGCCCTGCGTAAGGTTACGAACTCTGATACTACATCCACAATTTGTGCTGCATCAATTATTCGGTCTATAGTCGCTTGGTCTATCATTATCTTGTTTTTTCTCCTTTTGTGGATGCGAAATTACAAAAATCTATTCATATATGTAAGTCGGGGTGGATACTAAAATGAACCGGCCGGGCTGTTTAACTAATATTTCAATATAGCATGGTAAAAATTAATAATTATCAATTAGAGATTAAAACATAAAAAACTATGTTTGCCTTTGGAGTTTTCTATCTATATTTGTCCCGTTAACATGAAAAGTTAAAAAAATCAGCTAAATATTTGTGATGATACATGAGAATATTAACGATTTATCTGCCTCCAGAGTAGAACTTAGAGAGCGCATAGTAGCAACAGCCATTGATGCTTTTGCTAAATATGGTATTAAGACAATTACGATGGATGATATAGCGAATACTCTTTCTATATCGAAACGTACGCTTTATGAAATATTCCAAGATAAAGAATCTTTATTGATGGAATGTGTATCACGTCAGCAAAAGGAAACGGAAAAAGCTTTGCAACAGGTATTGAATGAATCCGAGAATGTGTTAGAAGTTTTGCTGAAGTTTTATAAGAAAAGCCTTGAGATATACCATAAGAAAAATAAACGCTTTTTTGAGGATATGAGTAAATATCCGAAAGTGAAAGCTATGGTTAAGCATAACCATGAAGAAAACTCGGAGAATACGGTCGCCTTTTTTAATAAAGGAATTGAACAAGGTATATTCCGTAGTGATGTAAATTTCGAAATTATAAATTTGTTAGTTCGTGAACAAGTAAATATCTTGATGAATACTAATCTTTGCAGTGCTTATTCTTTTGTAGAAGTGTACGAGTCCATTATGTTCGTCTATATGCGTGGAATTTCCACGGAAAGAGGACAGGAAATTCTGGAAAACTTTATTAAAGAATATCGCTCCCAAAAATAAATCAGAATAATAAATATATGAACACAATTAAGTTTATGGTTAGTAAAAAACTTTTGCTGGCTTTGTCCTTGTTAATGGTTATACCATTAGTAAAAGCACAAGACACATTGAGGTTAGATTTAAATCAGGCTTTGGAGATTGCTCTAAGTGAGAATCCTACGATCAGAGTAGCGGATAAGGAAATAAAATTGAAGAAAGAAGCTCGTAAAGAAGCTTTTGCCGGATTATTTCCGGAAGTGGCTTTGGCTGGAAGTTATTCAAGGGCTATTAAAAAGCAGACGGTGGTGATGGATTTAGGTGGTGAGCCTCAGACTATCCAAATGGGTAGTGATAATTCCTATAGTGGTGGCTTGACAGTCAGTCTTCCTATCTATGCTCCGGCTCTCTATCAGAGTATTAAGTTGACAAAAACTGATGTTGATTTAGCGTTGGAAAAATCTCGCGCTTCTAAATTAGATATGGTCAATCAGGTGACAAAGGCATTCTATCAATTACTCTTGTCTCAGGATAGTTATGAAGTTTTGAAGAAAAGCTATGCGCAGAGTGAGGAGAATTATAATATCGTAAAAGCTAAATTTGAGCAAGGACTTGTTAGCGAATATGATAAAATTAGTGCGGAAGTGCAGATGCGTAGCCTGAAACCTTCTGTCGTATCTGCTGCAAATGGAGTGAACTTGGCGAAACTTCAATTGAAAGTATTGTTGGGGGTTGAACCTGATTTGCAAATAGCGATTAATGGAAAGTTGCAGGATTATGAAATGGAAATGTTTAAACGTCAACTTAATTCCGATCCGATAAATCTGAACAATAATAGCGATTTGAAGCAGTTGGATTTAAATGAGAAGATGTTGCAACGGAGTCTGAAAGTGCAGCGTACTAACTTCCTGCCTACTCTTGCCGCTTCTTTTAATTATATGTATACGTCATTGAATAATGATTTTAAAATAGCTCACTACAAGTGGTTCCCATATTCTACATTTGGTTTGAGCCTGAGTATACCATTGTTTAAAGCTAGTAATTTTACGAAGACGAAGCAAACGAAGATTCAGTTGAGTCAGTTGGTTGATAATCGTGTAAATGTACAGCGTCAGTTGAATATGCAAGTTCAAAGCTATATGGATAATATGTCTGCAAGTACGGAGCAGGTGGTAAGTAATAAAGAAGCTGTGTTTCAGGCAGAAAAAGGACGTATGATTGCCGAGAAACGTTATGAGGTGGGAAATGGAACTATTCTTGAATTGAATAGCTCGGAAGTTGCGCTTACACAGGCACAATTGATTTATAACCAGTCTATTTATGACTATCTGATAGCTAAAGCAGACTTGGATAAGGTTTTGGGACACGAAGATGACAGTATGAATAACTAAGTAAATTAAATAGAACATTATATGAAACGATTTGGAAAAATTCAGTTAGTAATTTGGGCTGCAGCTCTTTCATTAATTTCTTGCGGAGGAGGAGAACAGAAAGCAGACGGGCAAACTACACAGGAAGAGAATAAAGTGAAAGTAAAATTAGCTTTAGTAAAAACAGAGCCTGTAGATCAGATAGAGAACTTTACAGCTACTGTTGAAGCTGATGTGAAAAATAATATAGCGCCGTCAATGCCTGTACGTATTGAAGAGATATTTGTAGAGGTCGGTGATCATGTGAAGAAAGGGCAGAAGCTGGTACAGATGGATATGGCGAATTTGAAACAATCCAAAACACAGTTGGACAATCTTCAGGTAGAATTTAATCGTGTGGATGAACTTTACAAAGTAGGAGGAGTGTCTAAATCTGAGTGGGATGCAAAGAAGACCAGTTTGGACGTTGCGAAGACAGCTTATAAAAACCTTAAAGAGAACACTTATTTGGTAAGTCCGATTGATGGTATTGTAACAGCCCGTAATTATGATAACGGAGATATGTATAGCGGTGGAAGCCCGGTTCTGACAGTAGAACAGATTACTCCGGTTAAGCTAATAATCAATGTATCCGAGGGGTATTTTGCTTATATGAAAAAAGGAATGCCTGCTGCTATAAAATTAGATGTATACGGTGATGAGGAGTTTCAAGGTAAAGTGAACTTAATTTATCCTACTATTGATTCATCTACACGTACTTTCCCTGTGGAAGTGGTCTTGAATAATAGTGACCAACGTGTGCGTCCGGGTATGTTTGCCCGTGTGACCTTGAGTTTCGGAGTGCTTGACCGCGTGGTTGTGCCGGATCGTGCTATTGTGAAACAAATCGGATCAGGCGAACGCTTTGTGTATGTGTATAAGGATGGTAAAGTCTCTTATAATAAGGTTGAATTGGGTCGTCGTATGGCAGGTGAATATGAGTTGAAATCGGGTGTGGACAATGGTTCACAGGTGGTTATTGCAGGACAATCCCGATTGGCAGATGGTATAGAAGTTGAAGTTGAAAAATAAAAAATAGTAGAGTATGAGTTTATACGAAGGATCGGTCAAACGACCTATTATGACATCGCTGGTCTTTTTGGCGGTGGTGATATTCGGACTTTTCTCTTTACAAAAGTTGCCTATAGACTTATATCCGGATATTGAGACCAATACTTTAATGGTCATGACAGCGTATCCGGGTGCGAGTGCCGCCGATGTGGAGAACAACGTGTCGCGTCCGATGGAAAATGTTTTGAATACGGTTAGTAACCTGAAACATATTACTTCTAAGTCAAGAGAGAATATCTCCGTTATAACAATGGAGTTTGAATTTGGCGAGGATATTGATGTGCTTACCAATGATGTGCGTGATAAGCTGGAAATGGTTAAATCCAGTTTACCGGACGATGCGGAAAGCCCTATCATTTTCAAGTTCAGTACGGATATGATTCCGATTGTATTGCTGTCTGTACAGGCAGAACAGAGTTTGCCGGCGTTGTATAAAATCTTGGATGACGGAGTGGCGAATCCTTTAGCGCGTATCGGTGGTGTAGGTACGGTTTCTATTTCCGGTGCCCCCCAACGTGAAGTACAAGTCTATGTAGACCCGATACGTATGGAGGCATATAATCTTAGTATTGAAACTGTTTCTGCAATTATTGCAGCGGAAAATAAGAATATTCCGGGTGGTAATTTCGATGTGGGTACGGAAACCTATGCCGTGCGTGTGGAAGGAGAATTCAAGGATGCTAAGCAAATGGAACAAATTGTCGTGGGCAGCTATGACGGTAAAAATATTTATTTGAAAGATGTGGCACGTGTTGTCGATTCTGTAGAGGAACGTGCACAGCTTACTTATAATAATGGAGTTCAGGGTGCGATGATTGTTATCCAGAAACAGACCGGGGCGAACTCCGTGCAGATTTCAGATAAAGTAATGAAAGCATTGCCGGATTTGCAGGCTGCGTTGCCTTCCGATGTAAAACTGGGTATAATTGTAGATACTTCCGATAATATCCGTAATACGATTTCGTCATTGGCAAATACAGTTCGTGATGCATTGATTTTCGTGGGAATTGTGGTGTTTGTCTTTTTAGGAAGATGGAGATCTACGGTTATTATTTTAATTACGATCCCGCTGTCTTTGATTGCTTCATTTATCTATCTGGCTATCACGGGAAGTACGTTGAATATTATCTCTTTATCATCTCTGTCTATTGCGATTGGTATGGTGGTGGATGATGCTATTGTGGTCTTGGAGAATGTTACGACCCATATTGAACGAGGTAGTGAACCGAAACAGGCAGCTGTGCATGGCACAAATGAGGTGGCAATTTCTGTTATCGCTTCTACTTTGACTTTGTTGGCTGTGTTCTTCCCGTTAACGATGGTTCCGGGTATGATGGGTGTGATGTTCCATGAATTGGGTTGGATGGTAACCATTATCATGATTATATCCACAGCTTCCGCATTGTCTCTGACTCCGATGCTTTGTTCACAGTTGTTAAAACTGAATCCGAAGCATAGTAAGATGTTTGATGTTCTTTACGGACCGATTCAAAAGGCCTTGGATGCTTTGGATGTAGCTTATGCTAAGTTACTGGATTGGTCTGTTCGTCACCGTAAGACTGTAGTGTTTGCTGCTTTGAGCTTCTTTGTACTCAGTATGGTATTAGTGAAATATGTAGGAACAGAATTTTTCCCGACGAGTGATGACGGGCGTATCGGTGTAACGATTGAAACGCCGATCGGTACACGTACAGAGATTTCTCGCGATCTTGCTTTGAGAGTACAACAGGAATGGACGAAGAAATATCCGGAAATAAAAGTTCTAAACTTTACAGTAGGACAGGCTGATACGGATAATATATTTGCTTCCATGAGTGATAATGGTACGCATATCATTTCGTTTAACATCAATTTAAGTGATCCGGGTGATCGTGAAAGAGGGGTGGTAGAGATTTGTGAAATGATGCGTGAAGACCTTGCTGCTATTCCTGAGATTAAGAAATATCAGGTAAATGTGGGAGGTAGTCGTGGTCAGAGTATGGGTGGACAGTCTACGCTTGACGTAGAAGTCTATGGCTATAATTTTGATGAGACAGACCGTGTTGCTACTGAGTTGAAGGAACGTTTAAGTAAAGTGAAAGGTATGGCGGATATTACGATCAGTCGTGGTGACTATCAACCGGAATACCAGATTGACTTTGATCGTGAGAAATTAGCGTTGAACGGCTTGAATCTTTCTACCGCTGCTTCTTATGTACGTAACCGTATCAATGGCTCTATTCAGTCTAAGTACCGTGAGGACGGTGAAGAGTATGATATCCGTGTGGTTTATGCACCGGAATATCGTCAGAGTGTAGATGCAATTGAAAATATATTGGTCTATAATAATCAGGGTAAGGGAGTGCGTATCCGTGATATAGGTACGGTAGTGGAACGTTTTGCTCCTCCTACCATCGAGCGTAAAGACCGTGAACGTATCAATACGGTTCAGGGTGTTATCGCCGGAGAGTCTATGGACAAAGTAGTAGCGGGAACGCGTGAACAGATTGCTCAAATGGATATTCCGCAGGGAGTAACAATCAAGTTGGCTGGTTCTTATGAAGACCAACAGGAGTCTTTCGGTGATTTGATGACGCTGATGGTATTGATTATTCTTTTGGTATTTATAGTGATGGCAGCTCAGTTCGAATCATTGACGTATCCGTTTATTATCATGTTCGCATTGCCGTTCTCTTTCTCCGGAGTATTTATGGCGTTATTTATGACCGGAACCACCATGAATGTTATTTCCATGATTGGTATGATTATGTTGGTGGGTATTGTTGTGAAGAACGGTATTGTGCTGGTCGATTATATTAACCTGAACCGCGAGCGTGGTTCTTCCATCATTCACTCTGTGGTGACGGGAGGTAAGAGTCGTCTTCGTCCGGTATTGATGACAACATTGACTACAATCCTCGGTATGGTGCCGATGGCTATTGGTGGTGGTCAAGGTTCTGAAACCTGGCAGCCGATGGGTATTTCCGTGATTGGTGGTCTGACGGTTTCTACGTTGCTTACTTTAGTGCTTGTTCCTGTACTTTATTGTATGTTTGCCGGTACGGGTGTAAAACGTCAACGTCGTAAAATGCGTCAGATTCAGGCAATAGAGGATTTGGAAAATAGTAAATAATTAAACAAGGATTGAACATGAAAGCTGTATTTATAACATTTGACCAAGCATTTTATGAGCGTATTATGGCAGTGCTCGACCGACAGAATTGTCGTGGCTTTACCTACTTTGAACAAGTACAGGGTCGTGGCAGCAAGACAGGAGAACCGCACTATGGCAGTCATGCCTGGCCTTCTATGTGCTCTGCTATTATAACAATGGTGAATGATGAACAGGTAGACCCGCTTTTGGAGATTCTTCATAAGATGGATAAGGCAACCGAGATGCTCGGTTTGAGAGCCTTTGTCTGGAATGTAGAAAAGAATATTTGATAGAATAACTGTTGAAATGAATAGCCGGAAGTACCTGTTGGGCTTTCCGGCTATTTTTTTATCTCATTAATTTTGTTTGAGATTCATGGGAAAGGAGTTTCTAAGGAATTTATCTATAAAATGGTGGAGCCCCTGTTTTTTTAAGATAGGATTTCTTACGTCCAACTTATTTTTTGTAAGTTTGCGCGGCGTTTACATACGTATTGAGAAATGAGAAATTATATATCTTATACATTTATACTGACATTGGTTGTGGTATTGGCGTTATTGGCGCTTCATCTTTTGCCTTCATTGGAAATAAATGGAGAACCATTGAGGCGGGTAGACGTATTGTCGGATATTAAGTTACAGGAACCGGATGAAGAGGAACTGGAAGAGGACTCTGTACCGCTTCTTCTGCCGGTAGAACCGGAATTTATAGACACGTGCAAGGCCGGCCTTACCTGTATCGAAGATTATGCGGATTCTACGGAAAGAGGGATGAGGCCGTTTTATGCAGCATTGGATAGGCGGAATGAATTGGAACATCCGGTATACATTGCCGTATTTGGAGACTCTTTTATCGAAGCGGATATTTTTACGGGAGATTTGCGGAGTATGCTCCAATCCGAATATGGAGGTTGCGGAGTCGGTTTTCTTCCCATTACTTCAATGACAAATGGTTATCGCCCTACCGTCCGACATTCGTTTGGTGGATGGAGGAGTCATTTGGTGACGGACACCGTCTATTTTGACAAATCCAAACAGGGAGTTTCAAGCGGCTATTTTATTCCTCGCCCCGGTGCATATGTGGAATTAAAAGGTCAGACAAAATATGCATCTCATCTTGATACTTGTGAAGTATCGACGCTCTATTTTGCTGCGGTCGGTGAGGTTGATGTTACATCTTCCATAAATGGAGGAAATGGGACTGAGCATCATTTTGAAGGAAAAGGAGCATTGTGCATGGCGCAAACCGAAGGAAATATAGGGCGTGTACGTTGGACAGTACAAAAAGCGGATTCCGCACTTTTTTATGGTGTGGCGATGGACGGCTATAATGGAGTGGCCGTAGATAACTTTAGCTTACGAGGAAGTAGCGGACTTTCTCTACGGGGTATACCGGAAAAGGCGTTGAGGCAGTTTAATAAACAACGTCCTTATGACTTGATTATTCTTCAATACGGATTGAATGTAGCTACTGAACGTGGAAAGAATTACGATAATTATGAAAAAGGAATGTTGGCGACGATAGAGCATTTGAAGAATGCATTTCCACAGGCAGGAATCCTACTGCTCAGTGTCGGCGATCGTGATTACAGGACAGAGACTGGTGAGCTACGTACGATGCCCGGGGTTAAAAACCTGATTCGTTATCAACAGTCCATTGCAGCAGAGAGCAATATTGCATTTTGGAATATGTTTGAAGCAATGGGCGGAGAGGGGAGCATGGCCGAACTGGTACATGCAAAACCTTCGATGGCGAATTATGACTATACGCATATAAACTTTCGTGGCGGAAAGCATTTGGCAGTTTTGCTATATGAAACATTGATTTATGGAAAGGAGCAGTATGATAGGCAGAAATAATAAAATAATTCGTCTGCTCATTCTATTGATTTGCTGCAATATCTTTGTCGTGCCCTTGATTTATGGACAAGATCGTTTGCCTGTGGTTTCGAAAGAGGGGCGTCCTTCTTCTTTATCCGAAGAAACTCCGGAATATCGTCGTCCGGAAGATCCTGTTATGGTGGGAAACTCCATGCCGAAAACTTTTAAGAACACACGTGAGAACATTATCATGGATACAGCTCATGTGCTTATTCCTTTTTTTGAAAAATTGCGGGTACGTAGAGAACCGGTCCGCATTGTTCATATCGGTGATTCTCATATACGTGGTCATGTATTACCTTTAACCGTTCGTCGTAATTTGGAGAATGAATTTGGTGGAGAAGCGGTATATCCGGATACAATAACGTACCATACCAGTGGTATAGCTCGCGAAACCGGAAAACCGGGTGTTGTGTACCAGATGATAGGTATTAACGGTTCCACTTGTGCCGGTTTTACAAATGCAATGCAGGTAAGTGAAATAGCAAGTCTGCATCCTGATCTGATAATTCTGTCTTTCGGTACAAATGAAAGTCATGGGCGTGGATATACACCTTCTGTACACGAGCAGGAGATGGATGCATTGATTGGTATGTTGCGCGAGGCTTGTCCGAATGTTGCAATTTTACTGACTACCCCTCCCGGTTCCTATATCCGTTATCGTAGAAATAGAAGTATCAATACCCGTACTCCTTTAGTGGCTAAAACAATTGTAGAATATGCATGGAAACGTGGTTATGCCGTTTGGGATATGTATAATATTGTAGGCGGACGGGAACGGGCTTGTTTGAACTGGGTGAATGGAAATTATATGGTACGTGACCGGGTGCATTATACAGCAGCCGGATATACCGTACAGGGAAATTTGCTTTACGAAGCATTGATAAAAGCATATAACGATTATGTTTCAAATTGATTGGGAACGTCTGAAAGACGTATTGGAATACAATCCTCAAGAGCCGATGATATTCAGTAGCGGATTTTTCTTGTGGTTGTTTCTCGGTTTTAGTTTTATTTATATGTTGTTGCAAAAGAAGAATACGGCACGTATCTTGTTTGTAATAGCTTTTTCTTATTATTTCTATTATAAAAGTAGCGGGTTCTATTTTTTCTTGTTGGGTATCGTGACGATAGCCGATTTCCTGTTGGCTTTATTGATGGATCATACCGGAGGAAAGATAAAAAGAAAGTTGATTGTAACACTCAGCCTTTGCATCAATCTTGGGTTGCTGGTCTATTTTAAATATACTAATTTCTTCTTTAATACCATTTATGATATCTTTCTTCCCGTAGGAATTTCTTTCTTTACATTTCAAAGTCTGAGTTATACGATAGATGTCTACCGCCGTGAGATAAAAGCCTTGCATAACCCGTTGGATTATGCTTTTTATGTTTCATTCTTTCCACAGTTGGTGGCAGGGCCTATTGTACGGGCACGTGACTTTATTCCTCAGATACGCCGTCCGTTGTTTGTTTCAAGAGAAATGTTTGGTGAAGGAGTTTTCTTTATTGTAAGCGGATTGTTTAAAAAAGCTATTATTTCGGATTATATCAGTGTCAACTTTGTAGAACGTATATTCGATAATCCGGGGTTATATTCGGGTATTGAGAATTTATTTGGCGTTTATGGATATGCCATGCAGATTTACTGCGATTTTTCCGGTTATAGCGATATGGCGATAGGCATTGCTCTGTTACTTGGTTTTCGCTTTCCTATCAACTTTAATTCTCCCTATAAAGCGGACTCTATTACCGATTTTTGGCATCGCTGGCATATTTCTTTGTCTACATGGCTGAGAGATTATTTGTATATTTCGATGGGAGGAAACCGGAAAGGTAAATTGCGTACTTATTTCAATCTGTTTATGACCATGTTACTCGGCGGATTGTGGCATGGAGCATCTTGGAACTTTGTGGTATGGGGCGCTTTTCATGGTATCGCCCTTGCCGTTCATAAATTTTGGCGGAGTATTACCGGAAAAGCGAAAACTCAGAGAAGTCATGGCATCCGTAAGTTTTTGGGGATCATCATCACTTTCCACTTTGTTTGTTTCTGCTGGATCTTTTTCCGTAACAGTACCTTTGATGATTCATTGACGATGCTTGGACAGATATTCGGAGATTTCACACCTCAATTATTCGGACAATTAGTTGCAGGGTACTGGAAAGTCTTTGCACTGATGACATTAGGCTTCTTGCTCCATTTCGCTCCGGATAATTGGCAAGATGCTTGCCGGCGTGGCGTGACGGCATTACCGTTACTTGGCAAAGCATTTCTGCTAATAGCTCTTATTTATCTGGTAATTCAGATGAAAAGTGCTGAGATACAGCCGTTCATTTATTTTCAGTTCTAAAAAATATTATGTAGTTTTGTCTGATTACGTTTTAAAACAAATATGATTATGAAAAAATTATTTTATGTGATATTGCCTATTGTTGTGTTGATGGTGAGCTCTTGCGGACAAAAGAAAAATGAGAAGTCTGCCCAAATTCAGTATGACACTATACCTGCTACTCAGATAACGATTGCAATGGAATATTATTTTGAAGGGAATTTCAGTTACTTGGCGGATGCAGCTGTTTTAAAAGAATCATCTACCGGAGTGAATCTTCCAGTGGTAATAGATGGAGCATTTTTAGATGCAGAAAAAGCATATACTGATTTAAAATCAGGTGGTAAACCTGTGTTTGGTCAATTCCGTGGAATATTAAAACAAAAAGGAGCTGAAGAAGAAGGTAATGACAACCAGCTGTTTATTACACAATTTATAGACTTTAACCCACAGGCTAAGTCAGGTGATAAACTTTTAACCGGCGAATACCAAGCAGTTGACCAAGCTCTTTCTCTTAATTCCGATCATACTTATAAACTTATGGCTAAGGATGGAGAAACAGAATCAGGGAAATGGTATTTATCAGCGGAGGATGTTTTGGTATTTGTTTCCGGTGATCGCCATACGTTGATGAATGTCGATTATGATAAAAAAGAACTTAGAGCAAAAGATGATACTCCACTTGTGTTTAAGAGGAGATAGTTATTGTCCTCTATCTTCCTAATTTTCCACTCCGTTATATATATTTATATTTATATAAATATAAATATATATAGGAGTTGAAATCAGTCAGTTTTCTTCGTTTATTCTCCCTTGTATTTGTTTCCATTCTCCCTGCAGTTTGTATCGTTCAGTCCCGGTGTTTGTATCGTTTGCGCCCGGTGAACCTGCCGTTTACGCATGGCCGAACGCAAGTCTTGCCCTGGTTAAACGCAAGTTCCCGCCTTTTCCTTTCCATTTATAAATGGTATTCCCGCGCACAATATATATTAATGTGCCGTTTCCCCGCCGCTTTCTCGGAGAGACGGCGTTTTTATGTTCCACAACACATTTTGGCTCAGCATATTACAATAAAGTTACGAAACTTCTTTAAAAAATAGGCGGTATTATTTGTGTGTTAATAATAAAG
>NZ_QSUN01000039.1 GCF_003438995.1 Bacteroides sp. OM05-12 | reverse complement strand
ACTTACCTAATCTCTTGCTAAAGAGACGTTTGTTATGCCGCCTTGACGGGCGCACCCTTTCCTGTTTCCATTCCGAATAATCATTTTCATTTAAATAACGAATCAGAGCATCAAGTGCTTTATAATAATCTTCCAAGTGTAATTCATCATCCCTGTCAAGTTGCCATTGCCAAGGTAATTTCTCATTAACACCATCTATTTTGAACTTGCGTCCATCATCTTCATGGCTCAGGTCATTACGTTGATACATTCGTAATGTTGCCATAATTGCAATCGGGTGCTGTATCTTCCGGATCAGTTTTTGGATGTCCTTATCTTCACTATTCTCCGTATAGGCTTTTTCTGCCTTTTTATAGATTTTTTGTCCGATAATGGCAGTGACTTCTTCCGTTACTAACTCTATTTGTGCCGAAACTTTGGAGAAATCATTGTTCTTATAATAATTTCCGGTAAGTTCCCGCAATTCCTCAGTACCTTTGTTTTGTTTATTGAATATCATAATATTATATTTTACGTAAAATTTCATCCGCTTGCATTTTATCAGAAAGGAGCTTCATCATAACTTTGAGCAATAAGGTGTTGTCTGTTTCATCAAAGTTTCCGAACACACCGCTTTCCGCAACAGAGAAAAGCACTCCGTTCATGCCTAAACTTTGTTCTTTAGGTTGTCCGTCATCTTCTTTTTTATTCCGGGAAAAGACAGAAGAAAAACATAACTCATTACCGTCGATAATAAACGTTCCGTTCAACAAATACCAGCAGAAGTAACTAAACCATACATATATTCCCCACATAATCTGAACAGGAATTATTTTTGCCCGGTCAGCATAGAAATTTATCCGTGTTTGCAAAAATTGCTCCCTGTACAGACCATCAAAATCAGATTTGCCTATTTTCATTCCCGGTTTACGATAGAGTATTCCACATAGCGCCTGCAGGAAAAACACATCTTTCGTTTCATTATAGCTATTCATCATTTGCACGGCACTTCTGAATTCTCCAAAAGTAAGATCACTGCCATGACTAAGAGGCCCTTTCAGATATTTCCATTCCGGTAGTAAATTTTTTGTTGTTTCAAAATTCATAGTTATTTCTTTGCCATCTTCTGATTCCTGATACATCCACGTCAATGTGTCGGCCAGATTATCAATGAGCACGAAATAGTCTATGTTATCCTTTTTGTTTATCCCCCGATTGGAAAGAACAAAACGGCACCATTCACATTTCACATCCCGGAGTGTGACATTCTGTTTCATCTGCAATTTGAAATGAAGTTTGAGCAAATACATCCATTCTGTAGGGAACAGTTCTTCCCAACAATCAGGAAAGTCTATTTCTCTTTTTTTTGCCATATTACACCTGGTTAGTTACCCTGTCTTTAGTAGAAACAGAATCTTCTTTATTAATCACCTTGCGATACATACCCAAGAATATGCCCTTCTTTTGAGGAAAGTTGATACGAATAGCATCATTAATTGCTTCTAAAGCGATATCTTCCGGAATCTGAGTGTCGGCACCATAGAATATCTTGAGAGCATAGAGCATTTGGCTTCCGGAATCTCCTTTCCCATCAATAATAATATTGGAAAGTGCAGGGTTCAAACCAAAGCCGGAAGTTGTAGAGCTGTCGGCGATACGGCTGATTTCCGCTTGTGCCGAAATATATTTATCGACATTCATCTCAATTGGCTCAATCTTCCATTCTTGTTTGTTACCTTGCGGATCAATAAAATCCACACAGGTGAAAAATTTACCCGCATTCTTTTTCCCTGCCATGACATCAGCAATGGTTTCTACTACTTTATCACGCAGTTTGTTCATCTCTTTTTCGATTTCACTATCAGTCCAGTCCGGATGAAGCGAATAAACCAATTCCCGCTTTTCTTCCCAATACGCTGCAGGCTCATGTACAATATATGCAGCAGCAATCATATTGTCGTTCAGATATTCGATTATTTCCGGCAGGTTATTAGCATTTCTAAGCCAGGGGATTGATCCTGTAAAACTGGAAATAGAATACAAATTACGTCCAAAACTCCGTATGGAATGGTATTTGATGGCCGTCTCAAATGCAGTCGGACTCCATTTGTCAAAAACCGGATAGAGTTTCAGGTTACGGTTATTCTCAATATCACCCGTTAGTATATGCTTCACATCATCAAGCATCCGGCTACCGTTTTCAGGATATTCCAAAAGGCAATCTTTGCTATGCAGGCACTCAAGCCTTGTGATCCAAGGTTTCCCTATTCGCAAAGACTTTGCACAATAATATTTGGCGAAAACACCTTTCATGTGGGTATATTCTACAAATGCGCTCCGGATATATTGTTTATAATCCCAACTATCCAGCCATTCCTGGATTTCATCGTCTATCAGCCATTCTTGAATTCGCTCGTTATTCACAACATTTATCCGATATAACATAGGACCTTGCCCATACAGCAACCCCGTTTTCCTGTCTAATATACCGGGGCCTAAATTGTTTTTCTCCAGTAAATCACGAATGGCAACAGGCATATTGTTATTTGCTCCCCAAGGCACAACCCTGACGCCACCAACAGTTATCGGATCTCCGTCCCAATTGCCGGAAGTACCATTAAAAAACGTAGTCATATCATCCCTGATACTCATATTTAGCGCATAGGTACCTTGAGCCGTATCCACAAAACTAAATGTTCCTATTTTCTTAACTTTCTCCATTATTTAAACTCATTTTTCGTTCAGCAATAATTCCTTTTAACCTCTCTATTTCTACTTCACTTAATCCATACATTATCCGGGATATGAGTCGATTCAATCCTCCGTACATATTTCTTGCATACCATCGTGTATTCTTTTTTTTGACTCTATTTTCTTTTATTCCCCAAACTGCACGGTTTGTATCGGTTGACCATTGGTTTTTGTTTTTAGCTCTTGCCCCGGCGATTTCAAAGGCACGGCCATAAGTCAGAAAAGAAACTTTTAATCCCGGATCATCACCGGACGTAAATCCGCTATAATTCACGCTGCCCTCCAGATCTCCGGACTCAATCAGTTTTTGTTTCTCAAGTGCTGCTGTAAATTCATCACAAAGCCATTCTCCATGCTGAGATAATTCTTCCTGAATAAATAGTAATTTTAACTCTCTATTTTCCGTATCATCCATCACCCCATTATTTTATGTAGCAAATTTACTTCGTAAATCTCCTTTGAAAAAGGACACAAAAAAGCCCTGACTAGTAAAACCAATCAGGGCAATTATTAATGAGACAAAATGTTGAAATCTCTTTATTTATCAATAATTTTGTTCCTATTGATATAATCCTCAATCCCCATTTCACCCTTTTCAACTTTAAATGAATCTATTTTGTTGTATTTTACTTTTGTGGATTCATCTACTTCAATGAGTTCGGGCGTCATACCGGTAATCGAAACAATTTCTTTAGCGACACAAAGAGCACCTGACATATCCGCATTGATAGAGTATATAAGTTTCATTTCGCGCCTCCTTTCGTAACAATGGTTACATCCTCTTCAGGCAGCATATTATATAAACTACTTTCTATTTCCCTCAGATTAATAATGAAATCAAGAATCATTGCAGGATGTGAATCATCTAAAATATGGCATTCCAATAAGAAATCAATGATATTTTCTATTTGTTCCCTGTAAATTAGTGCACTGCCTTTGGTTTGGAGTTCAATAAGTTCATTAATGACTTTCGGTGTTAGTTTTGCTCCATCAATATTGTGTGTCATAGCCCACCTCCTTTCTGAGTATTGACAATAGATATCTGCAAGTATCCTCCATTGGATAAAATTTTAACCCCGTCCTCACACTTTTGAGCACGTACACGCTTACAATCGGAAAATACCTCCGACAATTCCATTAAATACTTTTGGATTTTTTCTGCAGAAACATACTTTGTTTCCGGCTTTTGATTTCTTTTTTTCATCTTACTGTAACTGTTTAGCATTTAGGCAAATTAAAACGGTTGCCATTTCCCGTGTCGCTAAACAGTTACAGGTTCCGCTCGTAGAGCAAAAGAGTAATGGGAAAGGCAACCGCCTATATCAAAAATTTGGGGGCATAAAAAAAAGCCCACGAGTGTCGTTGAGCATTAACCGCGCTCTGCGATACGGAAATAGTCCGTAACTGTTTAGCACTGCAAATATGAAGATTATATTTGAGAATGCAAAATAAATTCTTAAATATTATCTTTTTATTGCCATACCTGTAACAATAATCTTGCCAACAAGTAGTTTGCTCTTAGAATCAACCTCCTTATAATATGATATTTTCAAATTGATAATGCCATTAGCATTTAGTTCTTTCAATTTAATTGCTAAATTGTCAAAGGCCGTTTGTAATTTCTCAGGATAATATATTTTTTTTGCCATAGAACGAAAGACTGGTGCCAGGTAGTCATCATTATGACTCCCCTTATTATTTCCAATTTTTGGGTTCTTATAGCCCCAACCTCCGGTTTCTTCAACCAAAATGCTTCCTATCGGCTCATAATTAAAGCTAACAGAATTAGATTCAGTAATAAATATACCTTTTTCTGTAAAAGGAGCATAATCTACAAAACCAATATACGATCTTGGAGCTGGCAGGTAAGTAGAACATGAAATTAGAGAAAGTGATAATAAAAGTAAAGCTAAAATCTTTTTCATAAAATAATGTTTTTCGTTGGTTAACGTTTCAAAGGTGAGAATAATCCTTGACATTACCAAATAAAAAAGCCTCCTAAGTGGAAGCTAAAAAAAAGAGGGAGTATCGGTGTCCCTCTCTAGTGTGTTAATGTTCATTTGATGTTTAATATGGTTTCCGATAACTTATTCTTTATATCTCCGAGTGCAAATTTCAAAGTATCTAATTCTTCTTGAGTAAATGCACATGGTTTTCCGTTTACAATATTTCCATTGACCCGTTGAGCCAACCAACTTCTATCTTTATGAAAATACCGTTTTGCTATGTAAGAAAGTGACAAAACTTCGTTTAGATCTCCAATTTGACTACGAACATCAATATCAGTACGTTTCATCTTTTGGCGGGCCTTTGTCATTTCATCACGAAGTATTTGTCCGGCTTCTTTTCGACTCTCTTCCGGAATGGAGGCTTTGACCTCTTTCCATAATATGTCAAACTCCGCACTCCCTTCTTTTGTTCGTAAAAGATGGAATTTACCTACAAGACCTCTGATTTTTTCTTCTATATTTTTATCCATAGCTGCATTGTTAATTAGAAGATGTTGATAAGGTTGATGAAAGGGAACCTCCTAAGAGGCTCCCAAACTTTCATTCTTCTTTGAGATTATCGGCAATCATAATGATTGTATCGAATAACTCATCGTAGAATTCCGATTTAGAATAAAAAATTTCATCATCGAGAATTTCTTCTTCATATCGGATAAGGAACCTCAAGTGATCGAGCATTTCCTCACGGTCATTTAGACCTTCAACCTTATCAAACATCTCTGTGTCATTAACACACTGCAAATATAATAACGTTTTGTTTATTATGCAAATAATTTCGGAGTTTTTTTTCAAATAAATAAAAAAATCCTTTCTACTCTCCGGAACGGTGAGTGTTTTTTCCAATCACTTCCTGAGAATCAGGGGGTGATTCCCTGCGTGAGACGAACGCTACCGCAAAAACAAGGCTCTGCCTTACCGCTTATCCGGAAAATTCAAAAAGGCGAAGTTATTATCTCGTCCGATTCATCGGTTTATAGAGATGATAGCTCGCCTTTTTGAATTTTCCGGCGTTCACAAAAAAGGGCATACCTATCCATTGATAAGTATACCCTACGCTTCATTTGGTTGCATCTATTAGGCTTTTGCGGTGAATGTAACGAATCCTATGCCATTATTATCAAATGCCTCTAAAGGCTTTATTTTCACTTCTTTTTTTTCTTCTCTTTCTTCAATTAAAACAGCAGCAGGTTTAGGAGTAGTTTCCTTTTCTTCTTCCACCTCATAAATAAATGGTAATTTTGAGAATTCATCTATCATAATAAGCCATCTATGCCAAACAGTATTAGAAAGGCTATTCATGTGATATACTTCACCACGCAGGGAGTTAAGACACATATTTATCAGTGTCATTAGGCAACAAGTATAGGAAATATCAGCTCCGACAAAGTAGCGTTCGCGATTTAATTTTGCAGAAGAAAGAAGTAAGCGACCGCTTCCGCATGCCGGGTCGTACACCCTTTTATCTTTTTCATTTCCAGTATCTTTACCTGCTTTGGGCACATTGGCAAGTACCGCCATTAAATCAGAAACATATTGAGGTGTGAAAAACTGCCCATTTTGTGCATTAGATAGATGTTCTCCAAAATAATCCCCGAATGGATCGTTAAATTGATTCCTATCCATTTGATTGATAAGGGAAGCATATGCAGAGCAAAACAAGTCTATTTCTTCCTTTGTATAGGGCTTTATTGTGCTTTTATAAAGTTCCTCTTTTCTTCCGAGCGACAAGGTACAGACGATTATAGTTAAGAAATCATCAAATACCTTGTATCGGTCATGTGAGTGGGAAATTATTTCTAAATAATCTCCGAATGGCTTTAAATCACTCTTCTTTTTCATAGACTTGTAAATTTGAAAACACAAAACAGATAGGGAAGAAATTCAATGAATCATTTTCTTCTGTGCCGTTTTCCGTTGTGTCGTTATGCGTGTTTTCTGAATCTTCCTTTTGTTTCGGTTTACCCCATAGACAAAGAGCGTGTTCCCCTTTTCGGATGCGTTTTCCCTCTTTGTTCCATTGGTTTAAAGTCTTTAGTTCAGAGTGACCCGATTCTTTATAAATCGCTTTTAATCCCTCGTTCACACTGTCTAATGCTTCTGATTTAACGAGTAATTGCAGCGGTTTTGATAAACTCTTTAAAATCTCTCTTTTTTCCTGTATTGTCTTGGCTGAATCAAATAAATTATTCATCTTTGTAACGTATTAAAAAATTAAACTTCGGTTTGATTTTACCCTCGCAGCGGTGCGAACGCTACGGGGGTATTTTGTTTTTTATGCTTCCAACTGTTTACGCATTTCATTCTCGATAACTCCAAGATGCAAAACAAGGTCTGCCATCCAATCAGTTAATAATTTGCCTATGCTTTGAGGATTGCTTGTTTTTATAGAAAGACCGTTTGCATCTATAAGTGTTAACTGTGCGTTGTTGTTATCATGAGAGATAGTAAAACTTTCAAGCTGCTTTATTTTTTCTTTAATAGTTTGGTATTTCTGACGTTGCAGATATAGCCTATCGGCTTTATCGTTAAGTTCTTCCATCGTCAGCCGTTTTGGTTGCTCTTGTGTGGTTTCGTTTTTTACTTGTTCTTGATGCGCCTGTTCTTGTTCCGCATGGGGTTGTTCCTGTGTTATTGCTTCTGTTTTTGGCTGTTCCGTTTCTTTCGGTTCTTCTTTTTTGATATCAGAATGAACAATTAATACCGCAGGCACTAAATCTTTTGTAGCTTCTTTCTTGCCATTACCTAAAACGATTGCTTTCTCTTGCGAATTTTTTACGCTCTTACTTAAATTTTTCATAAAAAATAATGTATTAAAAAATTAAACATAAATTTCGGGGAAGTGTGCGACCTTATCCCCTTTTGATTACATAACAAATATACGACTTTTATTTATAATACACAATACATAAAACATTGACAAACAGAACATTATATACATGTGCGATATTTTTCTTTCTTGGATTGACATTTACCTGCCTTTCAAGCGAATAAGTTTTTTTTATCCGTTTTTAGTTGAAACAGGGTGAGTTTAGCTGAATTTGGGATGATATTTGAGGCAAAAAAGTTGTTTGCAAACTTTAACTATTTGATTTTCAGGTTATAATCCTATTGCGACTTTAAAAAAGCCGCAATAAACACGCAGTTATGCCCGACCCGCGCCGACTTAGGGCTGCAATCGCAAACAATTCATAAAGATGGAAATGTGATAATAATTTACCAAATCCCACCACTACGCATTTTCATCTATGAAAATGTACCTATCTGCCTACCTTCAGGTAGGTGTAAAAAAGAGCCCCGCTATCTTCACAGACCACGAGGCTCACACATTCAAATGAACTGGTTACTATTTGGGATCCATCCCCATTGATAACGAGGACTTACGACCGAGTTCCCACACTCTGATCCATGCCTTACGCATAATAAGATATTTGAGAGCATCCGTCAGGTTGGTGCTTTCTTTCGGCAGGCGGACAGTGGGTAATTTATCTCCGGTCTTTTCTTTTACTATTATCTGGTTGCCATCCCGTGAGGAAGTAGCCATCTTGGTTTTTGTAATCTCCATTTCACTCTTTAGGTTAGGGCAATTATGCCTGTCTATCCGTAAGGAGAATAGAGTACGTTCCAATTCCTCATTAAGCAGGCTCATAAACATACGATATTCAAGGTTACTTGAGATATTTCCTTGTCCTATACTCATTAATTGCACCTGCCATCCTGTACGAGTACCATCATCCCTGTATTCAATGGCTTTCTTTATTTGTGTTGCCATATCTGCAGATACTTTCTTGTAATTGTTCATGGAACGGTCATAATACAGTTTGAGTATTTTTCGACGGTGAGGAGCAAAGTAGGTGAGGAATCCATCTGCAAGCACACGAACACCATTAGGGGGTAAGGTAAACAATTCTTTTAAGATTCTATAAGTATGTCCGCTTTGTTGTCCGAACACCATAGAAAGCATATTTCCTGCATCCATGCCCGCTTCTATCGGTTTATTCAAATCCAAATATCTGAGTGCATCGCACGTTTCGTTCCAACCGATCGGATGTTTGTCAATAACTTCATTGTTGAATCCATCAGCGTAGAAATGGCGAACGGCAAGATTACAATAAAACATCTTTCCGGCTTCCAGTTTAGGTATGATAGAGAGTATATTACATAAAATACCTTCCAGCGCTTCTGAAAATTCGTCACTGAACCAATCCATTCCCAATATATCCACATTGACATAGGAAGAGGATATCCAAAAGAAAGAAGTACGGTTGCGCGTCTTGATCCATCTTTCTTCCCAACGTTTCATGTTACGTCCCGCAAGATCTAATTTCCTTTTCAGTTTTGCCACTTCCGATTCATTCACCTGTCGTTTTCGGAATTTCTCTTTTGTCTCATTGTATTCCTGAAGTAGTGCCACATAAGTTTTCTTAGTGTCGTTATATACGAATCCAGCTTGGAGCATCAGAAGGATTTTTTGCTTGTCATTCAGTTTTGCCAGTTTTAATATCCAATCATATTCTCCTATATGGTTAGGATTCGGCATATCCGTGGTTAAAGTACGGCTACGATACCATACACTATTCCCATATTTAACACGGAATCCCCGAACGGCCTTTAATAAGTTGGTGAACTTCTCTTCCGGGAAATATTTCACTTCATCACCGAATAAACCTACATAAGATCGTCCCGCACCGATTGATGGACGATCCAGTGAGATAAAAGTAAAATTGAATCCGGTATAAAATACCATTGTGTTCTTCCATTCCGTGCAAACATTATACATTCTGCGTTTCCATGCCTCCGGAGGTTCTTTATTAATCACGAAGTGTTTGCCTTCATACCATCCCAACATGGCAAGTCCGTCGATCAGTGAGGGTATTACATTTTTATGCAAATCCGAATATGTATCGGAGCACCAACAAAAAGGTGCACCGGAACAATCCATTACGGCTTCCTGAACACGCTCGGCAAGTACTTGGGTAGTTTTAGCAGAAGCGCGCCCCGCAATCCAATAGAGTGCCCAAGGCATCATTATAGAGAGCAGTTGGGCAGTCCAGTTCTGGTACCGGACTTCCACTTCATCAGATATCCTTAGTTTTTTCTTTCTGGTCATCTAACATTTCTATAAAGTCAACTTCTATAATTTGAGCATCCCGTTTGAGACGAACACGTTCTTTTTCTGCAATATCCGGAATATTATCAATTTGTGCAGCGAGTTGTAATCTGTCTACCGATTGAATTCCCACCATTTTTGAATCAAGCGCATAAATTTTAATCGGTTTATCTTTGGGCTCTTCCAATTTCTCAGTATCCTGTCGATCAAGCTGCTTTATCTTCCAAGCCTTAAATAGTAAATCTCCATATACTTCCATATCCTTAGAACCGAGAGAAGTTGATAAAACCACCTGAGCTGCTTTAGTCAAGTTCTCATAAAGCATATTCCTGTGTGCACGGTTTTCTATAGTGTCATCTGCATAGAAGAGGTTAATAGCTTCGGAATACATTTCACGTGCACGTTGGAATGATAATTCGAAAGGTTTATGCCTGAGAAAAGCGATTGCATTTTCTTTTCCATATTTACGGTTAATACCGATCATGGCGTACAATGCATTATAATAATCCAACTCATCATCTGTGAGTTCTTCCGTACATCCCGATGCCAGGTAATCCTGCAGACGGTCAAAATAAGATGTTTCAAACATTACCCTATGTCTCCGTAAAATATATCATTTACTGCGTTTTGGAATGCAATTTCCCTACGTAATTTATCAAACCGTTGTGCCTGTGTAACATTCTCTCCTGTTTCAGATGCCACACTCATGGAAATTCCCTCCTTTGCCTGTTGAAGCAATTTACCACGATCGTAATGGAATTTAAGAGGAGAACCTATCAAATTAAAATCCCATTGAAATTCATCGAAAGGAATATGATAATACATAGCTATCTGTTTAGGTTGATAGCCAATTGCCGCCAGACGTTCATACTCATCGAAATCAATCCGGGAATACCAGTCTGGTTTATCTTTCCACTTAACTAATTCGTCCGCTACGAAACTCATAAATCTTTTTACTTTTTAAAAATACATACTGTTCTTCCATTGCATTCTCACCATAATTTCCGGAACCTTCCACGACGTAACATCCGGCTGCCGTATCCATGCAAGTTATCTTTTTATGGCTCCAAGCGAAAGATAACTGAATAGTACCATCTCTTTGCAATGCCATCAAACGTTCGAATATTTTCGGCATACGGAATTTGATTGTTTCAGAAATATGCAAATGTATGTTTCCTATCACTCCTTTGTCTTGCCAGCGTAATAATGCATTTATAATGCGTTCATTGGTAGAATATGTCGCTATATACAGGTGCTCAATATAACCGACATGTTTAACCAGGTAAACAATAAAAGTAAAGGCTGTGAAACTTTTCTTTGTTTCAATAAAAAATATTTCATCATCATTCGGTAGCCTTCCACATAGCTCTTTCAGGTTATTCAATTTAAAGGTATAGAGCATTTCAAACCGCCTAGAGAACATTTTGGCATCACGCATTTCTTCTTCCAGCTCATCCAATACGAAATAATTTTTCATTCAAGCAACCTCTTTACCTCTTTCAGTTCTTTTTCATAGCCGGTAAGCCTTTGTTTTCTTTCTGTTTCCAAATGTGGTTTATCACCTTTCTTCAATTCATTTTTCACACGCCAAATGTTTTGTTCGATCTTCTGTTGCCGGAGTACCAATTCTTTTATAGACATGCCAAGCAATTCTTTCCGTCTTTTGAATTCATTAAATATGGGATGTTTGCCAAGCAGTACTCCATGATCTTTATACCAATTTAGTTCCTCCCATATTGCCCGATTCTCTATATAGTTGTCTATAATTTTTTTCGAAATATCGGCAGCTTCCTGTAGATTAGTACAATCCCGTAACTTACGATGATAATCTATATAAGAGTAATAGCTATTGAATTTACGGGAAGTAAGAGCCTCTAACTCAACCGGGCAATTTGCTTCATTAAGGAAAGGAAATTCCTCCCTAAAAGGTATCTTTTTAGGGAGGTTTTTCCTTTTTGTCCTTCATTCCTCTTCAGGATTTTGCCATAACAACATTTCAAGTTCATCCATGAGAAACCGTGAATACCCGCTTTCGGCATTATTGAGGAATTTCTTTTTTGCAAGTAACTCGCGAAATTTCGTCGGATCCGGATTTTCGGTAATAACAGGTAAACACCAGTTATCTATACGCCAATCTAACTGAATGGGAATAGTTGTAGGAAATTGAGAGTTAAAATAAAGAGAAGAAATTAAATAGCCTTTAGTTTCTTTTTCCGGTAAATTATCAAGTATACAAGCTAAACGTTCTTTATTAAATACTACCGGAGTATGCGTAGCAAAATTATTCTTAGGAAGTTTGTAACTATCCAATAATGCCATTGTATTTTGGAGATTTTGCGAATAAATGCCTTTGAACTTATCAGGATTAAGTTCACCGATACACTTGAGAACTTGAATATCTGCTAACATTACCGGAGAAACAAAGTAGATATCATCGTTTGTCCATACAAAATCTCTTGATACCAGTTCCGAAGTAATAGCCAACTCCATTTTCTGACACACATCTATTTGAGGATTCTTACTTGTACGTTCATGAGCAATAAAGATAACTTCTTCACCTTCAAACCAATCTTCAGAATCTCCAATAACTATAATTCTATGGTTATCAAGAAAATTTCTTTGTATGGAGGTTATCGCATGCCTTAACTCTTCCCCTTGCGCCTCATTTTTTACATAAGGAATAACTACCGATAGTACGTGAACTTCTTTTTTTGTTTCTTGAACTACTTCCTGAGTTACTTCTTCAACTTCGGTAACTTCTTCTTTGGCTTTAGCAGCCTTTGTTTCATTTGTTTTCATATTAATTAATTTTAATCAATATCACAAAAGTAGCCCTACATGCCTATTGTTAAAAGGACAAAAGGCCCGATACTCGCGTACCAAGCCTTTCTAAACCTAAACTTAAAACATAACTACATACCTCCGGATGCAGATCCGGTCTTGATGCCAAGAATAGCATTAATTTCAGTGTCATCCGTTTCCGGAACCAACGATTTTGCAATATGTCCGATTGTTCCTCCTCTTAAAGTACTAGCCAAATTAATGGTATTTTTATCACCGTCTTTATTGTCCTGAGAATCAGCCTTTGTCATTTTCAAGGGGGTACATGGAGTTCCGGCTATTTTTGCGTTATCACCGGAACAGCCAAACACTATTGCCCCTAAATTCTCATTGAGGTTATTGTTCACAAATTCATCATGTTCAAGTTCGGTACCGGGATGTTCATAATCCACATGATGGATAAGACCACGTGCATCATCTTCGCCTTCACTTGTATGATAAATATTGATGGTACTGTCTGTTGCATAAACGGCAATAGGTTTCTTGCCCGCAGACATTTCAAATTCTATAACTTTTACTCCTTTTGCGTCTCTGGAATATTTTGCCACATCATCCCAACGGAATAGAATGATATAAGATTTCTTCCCCTTAGGGCGTCCTGCATTTGATTCCTTTTTAGGAACTGATGAGAACTGATATTTAATTTCGTCAGCCATAATAAAATCTCCTTTATTTAATGATTAAAGACCTCCTTGCTCGGATGAAGATGAAGTCGCTTTAGAGCCAGACTCTTCCGGGGGAAGATATGCAAATATTGCTTCGGCAATAGCAAACCCTGTAGCTTCCCACCATTCTCCAAAGACTTTCACATCGTAATTTTCGCCTTGCATCCAAATTTTTTGTGCCGCCAAATTTTTAGAACGCAAATGTTTAAAGTTCTCTTTAGGAGTAATGAAGAATGCTTTCGTTCCAGTCATACCATCCAAAGGAGCAAAAGTTAATTTTGAAAAATCAACTCTCATATTCTCACCATCTTCATTTTTCGTATTTGGATATTTTGCCCGATATGCACGTCCATACATGGTAATTAAATCCGGATCTGCATGGATAGTCAGCT
Source organism: Bacteroides sp. OM05-12 (assembly GCF_003438995.1). Taxonomy (GTDB): domain Bacteria; phylum Bacteroidota; class Bacteroidia; order Bacteroidales; family Bacteroidaceae; genus Bacteroides. Next base: position 6,488 of record NZ_QSUN01000039.1, on the reverse strand, counting down.
TTTTGCGCTTATACTTCTTGGAGATACTGTCTACAACCGTATCCATCTTTTCAAAAATGTTATCTTGTGTCAAAGTAACTCCATCGAGTAGCCAAGCACCAATTTCAGTGTTATTTTTCTTGAGTTTTTTCAAGATTGTCAAATAACCGTCCATTGATTCCATCGGGTCACTTCCCGCTTCACCATCCGTAGTAACTGTCACTTCTTTAAATTCACCTGATGCCAAGGCGTTTTCGCGATCTTCTTCCAGTACCGGCCTTACTAAAACTTCAATGATATACTTAACAATAGGCATATCTTCCGGTTTTAGACTTTCATCATAAAAATAACCGATGATATCTTCCATAATATCAGACGGCTTGATAGGCACATTGATTTTCAGTTTGAAGTTGGCTATCTTCAAAGGTGTGAATTTTGCCTTTCCACTCGGAGTCCAATAAGGAGTGAATTGTTGCAATACGGATTCGATATGTGCCTGTGAAGCTCTCCATTCTGTTTTGTCGGTAATGACTGTCGTCATGTATTTCGTAGAAGAAACCGGAGCCATCAGGGTATTCAGGATCTCTATCTTTTCAGATGACACATACTTACCAAATTCCTTTTTAAGTTCTTCCGTATTGATTGTTCCATCACCTGTATATTGCATTGTTTGATCGCCATTAAAATAGTTATCCAGAACTTTATTATGCAATAACCCCATATCAGGCTTGAATTTGTTCTTTGTCCCTTGTCTTCCGGAAACATGAATACCGGTATCCGGAATTTCTTGTTTTTCCAACTTTGCTATTGTTGCCTGAAATTCTTTTTTTTCACTCTCAAGGGATACAATTTTCTCCTTTGTCTCTTTCAATTCTTTGGCATACTTTTCTTTTTCTGCCTCCATTTCAGCCAATTTCTCTGCAGTAACGGCGTCTTCTGCAGCATTTCCGTTCTTTTCGTACTCCAAGAGATCATTTTTAAACTCTTCAACAAATTTAGACCCCCACTTATCCGTGAGTCTTTTTTCCTGGTCACTGGTCATTTCAGATTTTCCATCTGCATTTTTTGCAAAAGCAGAAACGCCAATGAATCCCATGACTGCTGCTAATACTTTCTCAAACATCGCATTTAAAATTTAGAATTAATATATTCATTTACAACCGCATCCCTGCGTATCTCGTTAACTCTCTGAATGGCATAATCCATATTTCCCATATTGTCAATCAAGCCATTTTCTTGGGCTGTTTCAGCATAGAACATCCTCCCGGCAAGTATCCCTTCGATCGACTGGTTAAGTTTGTCACCTCGCTGATGTTTAACTGCTTCTTGGAACTTCCTCGCAAGCGGATTGAGTTCCTCTGATCTGATTTTTTCATATTCTCCTTTTCTTGCAAGCTCAAACGGCTCATTTTTATAATTGGATAAATCACTGTAAATCGTATGCTGCTTTACTCCATTGCTCTCATAATACTTCTCATAATCCATAAAACTCATCATAACGCCAATACTGCCAAATTCCGATGAAATATTATTTGAAGCTATTATTTCATTACAGTAACAGGCTACATAGTAAGCAGCGGATGCACATAAATCGGCATAAGCTATCACGCATTTCTGCTTCTTGCGGGCATTTTGAATTGAACAGACTAACGGAGCAATAGCATCAACACTTCCTCCTCCGGAATCGATGTCAAGTATCAAACCGGATATTTTAGGCGATTCGACAGCCATATCAATCATATCTGCAATTTCCGTCGTACCATAAGAACAATAAGTACCATACTTTAGCATGGAACCATGTAAAGGAATAATAGCCGTACTATTGGCCGGAGCTTGTAAATAATCTGTTCCGTAAAATACTTCCGCACCGGAATTCATAAGAAAAGGTATTGGTTCACGTTCTGAAAGTTTCGATTTGTTTTCCATTTCGATGTCACGTTCCAGAAAAGAATGAATCAACATTTGATGTGCATCTACTTCCCGGAAGTCGATGAACCATTTACCACGTGTAATTGCAGAATATAGGATTGAAAAGCTCATAGTAACTTTGTACAATTATTATTGATACAAAATTACCATGAACAGGAAGGTATTAAAAGGACTTGAAATACTTTGCAAATTCAGGGCTTTGCCGTTTGAAACTTAACTTAAAAATTGCTGGAGAACCACTTCTATCTTTTTCCAATAATACAGGGAATTTGTCGGTTCCCGCCACTTTTATGCCACCATTAGTATAATCTATACGTAGAAAACCTAATTCGGATACCACCGCCTGGAGTATTGCTTCATTATCACTATCAGTATTTGTTATGGTTGCTTCAAAGGTTTGTTCTATTAATTCTCCATTTCCGGATTGTTTTTCTTTGAAATCAGCTTTACTAAAATTTATTCTGGTCCAGATTCCACTAATAAAAGTAATATAAGACGAACCGGGATAATCTTCTACTCTTGCTTTTGAAAGTGGCATAAAGTAGATCGCACAAATTTGTGACTTTTTATCAAAAATACTATTCATAACCATTTGTATATTAAGATTTTACTTAAATTACTAATTAAAAAAACAACAAACTACTGTGTTTTACTTAAATAAAACGTAAGCTACTCAAACAGAGATAGTTGAATCTCATTTGCAATCTGTTTGTTTATTTTTTTACGATTCCGATAGTCTATTTTCTTAATTTGATCATAGGAAACCTTGTTTTTCTTGATATTATATGAAGTCAAAAAAGCATTAATAATCCGGTCCTGATTATAGCCTTTTTCATATCCGGCAACAAAATATTCTCTTACACGAATTCTCCACATAGCTTCTAAGAAGTCCTGAATCATTTTTGCTTTCCATTTTACAACATGAATGAAATTATGGTTAATAACATAATGATTCCATTCCTGAATAGGTAAAATTAAGGAAATTGGATTTTCCATTGAAGGAAGTCTTACAGGTAAATCGGAAACGGATATCATTGACTGGATGTATCTACCAATTTCATTAGATGTATTGAGCAAAATCCCTCCATCTTTATCTGCCTCAAAGTCATGATATAAAAAATCATGTAAATGTGGCTCTAGATCTATTATAACGAATGGTTTTTCCATAAAACTACTTTTTTAAAATTAAAATCAAACATGGTTTTATACCTACTATGTTACTACAAGCATGTAACACAATCATTATCAATGCTTTATTTCGTATTTCAAAAGAAAAAGGATAAAAATGTAGTAAGCTGTAGTATCTTGTAGTAGGTATATTAAAAACGCATAAGTTACTACGCCTAACCACCTTATATACAGTAACTTTTAAACTTTGTAGTAAGTAGTACCCCAACTCTTTCATAATTTTTTCTTTATAGGTATAATTTATTATTTTCTTCTCTTCTTTATTTGAATAAAAACATAAAAGAATTATGATATTATATATTAAGTATTACGTGATAGCGATAGCGAGGAGTGGAACCTGATCGATCGGATTTTTGTATATATCCTAATGAAGTAAGAGCTGCTCCGACTTTTTGTGGATTGACAGCTAACAAGTCCTCTCTATTAATTTTGTTTGCTTTCCGTAGTGCCTTACAAATTTCGGTGGGGTTGAGCATCTGACCTTCATCCGGACCATCGGGACGGGCCAAATATAAACGCACGTATTTAAGAGCCGGATATTCCACTACATATCTTTGATTATAGGCTTTGAATTCATCAAAATCCTCCTGATTGAATATGTAATCAAAAGCAGAATTCTCATATAACATCAATGCTTCCGCCCATAATAGATCCTTATCACAGAGTTTGGAGTATTCCCGGTTGATGTCGGCCAATTCAATACAGGCAAACCGACGATATCCAAAGCATTCCTGCAGGAATCCGTTTAGTTCCTGATTTCGGTTGGTCGTGCCGATGGCGCATGCTAATCGGGGCCGGGCGATCGGATATTCGTCATTTCTTCTTTTCACCCATATATTTTTAGTTGCGATGGTGGCCTTAAAGATATCTGCTGTTCCTTTTGTTAAACCTACTAACTCGTCAAAGCAGACAATCATATTCCTGGTAAAAGCATCTTCCATGTCAAACCGATCTTCCCTTTTACTTTTCACATAATATTCTTTCAGGCAATCCGGAACAATCCATTCTGAAAAATAAGTTTTGCCCACTCCTTCTTTCATTTGAATAAGGGTGAGCATTACTTCGTTCTGATGACCTCCAAGCCAACAAGCGACACAGGCCACAAGCCATTTTTTCAGTAACTTTCCCGCTCGTTCCTGGTAATATCCCTCCGGCTTATCATCCCATGAACGAGCAATCAAATGTTTTGATAGAAGTTCAATCTGGGATGGATCTTTAAATGAACCACGTATCTTATCAAAATATTCTTTTATTGGATTATAAGCCTTGATATATTTGTCAGAACGGAGAATCTTTTTGAGTATGGTATCACTGATGCTTATACCATACTCCTGAAGGTCTAATGAGATCCTGTCAAAATCCAAAATTCCCTCGTCCAGTTCCTTATCCTTATAACGGACATATATTTTGGCTGGATCATACATTGCTTTTCTAATATCATAGGTGTCTAAGATGAAATCTACAGCTTTTTGTAGTTTATCACCGTCATTAAAACCTATACTATTTTGAGCAATACCTAACTGTTTTACTTGTTTAGCCATTTTTATTTAAATCTTTCTTTAGCTTCCAAGGCAATTCTCTGTACAACCACCTGATTCATATGCTCGTATATTTGTCCGGTTAACCAATCAGGATGTTTGCTCGATAACTCATTATATACCTCTGTCCTCAATTGCTCGGAACGTACTTTGCGCCACGATTCGTATTCTATGGCTTTGCGTTCTTTTTCTTTATGCAGTAAACGCTCTCTTTCTTCGTTATATTGAAGAAAAGCGGACATAATAAGTACAGTATCGACGCTCCCGAAAAACTTGCCATATTTCGCTTCTAAAATTTTCTCGAAAATTACTTTCAAATCCGCGAAATAAAAATGACAGTAACGGAGATATAGTTGGATGGCAGCCCAGTTAACTATGTCCATTGGCATTGCTTTATTGATATTACTGAATTTATTAAAGAAATTGAGCCATTTGACATAGTAATCTATTCCCGGATTGAAATCGTTTCGTAAATATATCTCATTCATTTCTGCGATGGAAAGCCTCGGTACGGAAATAGATTCTTCAATCTCATGGATATTGCTGAAATTGATCAGAATTTGATTAGGTCCTTGTGCCGCTAAAAAATTTTCGTAAGTCGGATATTGTTGATAAACGTTTTCTTGCCTTTCATTCATAGGTATTAAATTTGAGAATGTTTGTTGATGTTCATACTAAATTGTTGTTGTTCCTCTGTTGCTGTTGCCGGCTCGTCTCCTGATAATTGCCTGTCAGTAGGCTTGAAGAAAGAACGGTACCCGCTGCGGATAAGGAAAGAAAGTATGGAAATAGCTTTTTTATCTGATTCACCTCCCCATACTTTCAAAACTTTGAGTAATTCGTTTTCCCTCCGGGATTGCATAAAAATATGATGTTCTTCCTGTAGGTATTCTTTGTACCTTTTCCAATATTCAGCAAATTGCGGATTTTCATATGGTAATATAATATCTTCCGGATCGATCGGAACAATTAATTCACCAATGGCATCAGTCAATTTACGGAGTTTTTCCCATCTGAGATTGACTTGTTTCTTTATCTTGTCAGTCTTTGGACCTGGTTTTAAAGCTATCAGTAACTCTGTTATATCTTCACCAAATGCGCTAAGTGAGTCAATATAATTATCCCATTTATCTTTCATTTTTATATTGGTTAGGAGTTAACTTTGATCCCTTGTTTTATTCTCGCTTCCTCTATTTGAAGATTGAATAACTCTTTGTCTTTAGCCAGAACCTTGTCCATTAATTCATTGAGATTCTCTGCATATACAATAAAACTCATAAAGCTGCAAGTATTACCACACGACCGGAAAGAACCGTTTTCGTGGAAGTCGAAATCATCCATTACATTATAGTGGCACTCAGCCAGTAACCCATGTATGCCTTTATCATATAGTAACTCTGCCTTGTTATCATCGTATCTATCCAAAGTAGTTTCACTTATAGACGGAAGAATACTTCGCCAACTCTCTATCTCTAAATCGTCAAGAAACTCCTTTAATTCGTCCGATTCAGACATAGCGCAAACTAAAAACAAGCGATTAATAATACTGCATCCCTCGTTGATAAGTACACTTGATTTTTTTATAATTTCTTTATCCATGATAATATTCTTAGGTTTTTACTCAAATTCTAACTCTGATACATTAATATCCGTGATATTCCCTTCTGATAAATCAAATTCGATAAGGGAACTATTCTCTTCTAAAGATTTACAAACATCCTCTACAGTGGTACAGTCGGACGCTTCAATCGTTAATGTTACTTCAAATGTTTTCATTTTGATTCCTTTCTATTCAAAATTTTACTCCAAATTTTGTTATTTATGAATTAAACCCTTGGATTAGTTCAGTCGCTT
>NZ_QSUN01000038.1 GCF_003438995.1 Bacteroides sp. OM05-12 | reverse complement strand
GTTCGCAAATATGTACCTATTTTAGATTGCTACCGATTAACATTGGAAGACTTGCAACGTATGAATTGGACTGTAGTATATCCACCGGAAAAACAAAATAACGTAGAACCATAAATATACATTTGTTTGCATATTGCATAATCATATCCTATATTTGTTATGCTGAAAGAATGTGATAGGTCTTATATAAATAAATTATGAAATACCTAAGAAGCCTTTATTATATGTATGAATATTTATTCTATCGAACCTATCGTTGGCAAAAAAGACTGTGGGGTGAAAGTAGCGCACCGGAAATGGCAGGATTATTCGCTCCTTCGATGTTAGCTGTGATGAATATTTTATATCCTATTTGGTTGGTAACAAACATGATTTTAGTCTGTTTCTTCCGGGTATATTTAGTAGAAGAAGTCACTACTCTTTTTAAAATCATGGCAATATTTGTGTGTGGCTATTTTTATTTTTCCTTTGTGTCTGCGGCTAAATATTCTAAAATAGAGAAGAAATATATAAAAGAAAGTGTGGAAATACGTAAAAATAACAATAGAAAAATCGGGCTATATTTATTTTTTTCTTTGTTGTTTTTTGTTTTCTGTATGGTTATGACAGCGCTGTTAGGCGATTATGCAAGAAATTATTTATATTGAAATTCTGTGAAAATATTATGTTGAATTATTCATTTATTCATAAAGGTTATTTAAATGATAGGCTGAATAAACATATAAGGTGAAAATTATGATATATATTAGTGACATACGCGGGTTCCGGCAAACCGGAAAAACAAAATAACATAGAACCATGAAATACACATTAGTAACATTCTTCTTCTTGTTTAGCCTCGCTGTTTGTTCTCAAGACATACACTCTATATATTATCTTTCAAATAACACTTTGTTGGATTTGTCTGATAATAGATTTGTATTAAAAACAGGGATTGAAGATGGTGAAATAGTGTGGTTTGATGGTTCTTATTCATGTCGTAATGATTCTATAATATGTGTTGATGATTATTATAATTCAAATATCTATTTTAAAAAGAAGGATATGTTCATATTGGAATTATTAAATAATTCAGATTTTCAAGATAGATGTAATATTGCAAATGTTCGTATTTTAGGATGGGAATCTTACTTTTGGGGGGATTATGTGAAAGAGCAGACCTGTTATTTGATGGTTAGGGAAGATAAGAGAGGCTCGTATGTTTTTATATGGGATAATAATGAAATAGATAGAATTTATGATAAAAAGGCTCGCAGATATATTTTGAATAAAGATAGTTTATTGAACCTTTTGGGGAAGTGATTTTAATTATTTACTTAATCATTAATTTTTAGACATAATGAGACGATACATTTTATTCTGTTTTTGGTTGATAATGAGCACAAGTATGATTGCGCAAGTGTATGTTGTAACAAAAAGTTTTGATTATATTCCTAAAGAGATATTAAACGATATTGATAAGATGGGAGTGGACGGATACTTATCTTTAACTGATTTAGAAGGAAAATATATTAATGCAATTTTTCAAGTAGAGGCAGATATTAATCTTTCCGGGAAAAAAGTGTGTTTTCTTACCGGTAATATAGGGACAAATAAAAGCGATAAGAAAACATATTTTATGATAGAAAGGAGAAGAGTACATTCTAATTCTTCTCCACATTACTCTGTTTTGTATGTCTTGAATGCTACTCAAAAAGAGAGAAGCGGTGGTTATGATGGTGCAATTGTATATGGGAGTAAAAAGTTTCTTTCTGTAAAAGAAGTAATTAAAAGATTGAGAAAATTTCATTAGTATGAATCATTTATCATAAAATATGGCTAAGAGTAATTGTATGCTTATGGATTGTCAGTTATATTCGGGTTTCAGGGAAAAGATGATTTTGTATTTGAGCAAACAGTTAAATAAGGTTCTATTCCTTATATTGTTTTTCTTGAGTAATGTTTCTGTTCAAGCAGGGACATTCATGTCATCTGTGCCAATGAAGTCTCAGCATAAAATAGGAAAAATAGTAGTATATAAATCGTTTTGGAAAGGAGGGACAACGACAATGATTTCAAATATGTTTAAAGATCCTTTGGCTTACTCAGTAGATACAACTAATATTAATATCGGGACAAATCTATTTTTGAATGAGTTTGAAACAATATTGCTCAAATCAAAACAGGTGAAACATCGTCAACAAAAGATATCCGGAATATCTGTAGCAGGTGAGTTTTGGTACAATCAATCAGATAAACATTTTTTTTGTTATTTGTTTGCCTGGCTTATTGATTGATATATCAACCAAGAAAGAGTATATAATTACCGATGAGTCGTTGTCGAAACAAATGTACGATTGGATAGACTGTTCTATCTCAGTGAAATAGATAATATGAAAGATATACATTTTTATGACCTGAATAGAGTACCTGTAATGTGTTGGTCCGATTGTCTGTTGGGGATATTGGAGGAGGTACGTGTATTCTCATTTGACGTAAATATTGGGATTTCAATTTTCACAGCTTCAACTTTATGTCGATTGGATTTGAATTATTTGTTGAGGTTGCAGGAATATTTGAAAACGATGTATGAACGTGATATGTATGGATTCTGTCTTGAGAGTGAATTATTCAAAATAGATATGGATAGGAAAAAGAACGGAATAATTTTGTCGCAAATTCATCTTGTGGATAATCTTACCGGAGATACTCTTGATGTAAGATATGAGTTTGACCAATCTTTTCTACCTGAATTAATAGCAGAACTGACTTATGAGTAATGACAGATGTTGTAGTTCCGAAATAGAAGTCCTATTTGCAAGTAATGATAATCTGACTGTCATGCGGTGGTTTGATTTTTTGAAATATGAAGGTTCTGGTCCCCAATATGTTTCATTCCGATTTGAATTAAAGACTCCGACCTTTATGGTGAAAACAAAATTTGATTCGGACATAAGAGAGATAATTCGGTTTAAAAATGAATTGAAACACACAAGAGGTAACCGCTTAATTAAATTTCGTCCCCTTGGAGAATATCTTTTGGTTAATATTGAAACAGAAGGAGTGAATAGGATAATAGTAAGTGGGGATATAAGCGATATGCAAATGCCTCAAAGTTCATTATCGTTCTCTTTTGAAATAAATAATGAAATGGTCATATCATTAACTAATGGCTTGGAAACTGTATGTAAATATTTGAGCTTATAGATTATCTTTTAAAGAATGAGAGAAATATAAATATCATTCAATGTGTTATTGACATGCAATTCAACATACGGTCGATTGTTCACAAACGATAGGAGTTTGCAGACAATCGACCGTATGTTTATGAAATGATATTTATTAATGCATTTGCAAAATTCTTTTTGCTGAGTCTGATAAGACAACAAGCGCTCCGGCGATGATTGCAGTATCTTTGATTACCAATCTTCCCGCTCCTGATAATAAAGGGAAACCATATTCGCCGCTTCCTAAATTGGGTACCCAAACTTCCGGTGTTGTAACGAGGAACGATAAAGTACCTATTGTCATAATAATGGCTAATGATGCACCTATCAAACCGATTTTAGGGAAGAAGATTCCTAGAAAAGTGAGTATCCCGATAGACATGATGAGAATTCCCAAACCATGTGAAAAACCGTACGTGTTGTTTTCTTCATGCCATTTGTGCTTGCTCTCGTTAAATTCACCTTCTTTGAGCTTATATTCTTTATATTCCGGTGCCGGCTTATTGTAGAAGAAACTCATAAAAGGGCTGTTTGCCACGAAAGGTACAATCCCTTCTGCTTCATAGTTCCAGAATTTTAATCCGCCGATCCAAACAAATATTATAAGAATAGCTACTCTGATAAGGTTGATTCCTAATTTTTGGGAAGATGCTGCAATACGTAGAAATGCATTAAATAAATCATTCAATTTTGTCATCATGTTTGTTCTTTTTTATTGGTTTTAAACTTATGATGCAAAGATCGGGTATTTTATCAGCGCATGAAATGGCAATTTTGCCGTATGAGTTGGCTATTATTCCTTATTCGGGATTTTCTCTCTCTTTTTATAGTCGGTAATGCTTTCTCCTGTCATATTTTTAAAGAAACGACTGAATGCTGATATATCCTCAAAACCAAGTATTTCTGCTATTTCTTTGGCACTTTTTGAACTGTACAAAAGTAATCTCTTTGCTTCTGCTTCCACCCTTTCATGGATAATGCGTAAGGGAGAAGGGAGTCCATAAGACATGAATAAATTGGATAATGTTTTAGGGGAACGATGAAGCATGTCAGCGTAATCCTGTACCATTTTCTTTTCCTTAAAATGGCTGTCTACCAAAACGTAATATTGTCGTACAATATCAAAGCTCTTTTCTTTTTCATGGCTGACCGAGAACTTTTCTCGTGCAATGCGGGTACAGGTGATGATAAAACGTTTTAGAAGAGTGCGGAGCATTTCTTCTTGCAGATTATCTTTTATTTGGTATTCTTTTGAAAGGCGATTGGTAATTTCAGCTAAAATATCCGCTTGGCTTTCTGATAGTTGTAGTCGCATTATGTTAGAAGTACCATTGAATAGGAAGCCGTTGCATGATACCTCTTTGTCATGACCGAAGATGCAGTAAAAATTACTGTTGAACAGGAGAGTCAGATATTTACCGTTGATCTCTTCTATAAGAATATGATGCAAGGCGCTGAGACAAATAATCTCATTCTTCTCTAATGTCATAGGAATATGATCGATTTCTATCGACAAAGTCCCGTCTTGCACCCAGATAAACTTATATAAGCTTTTATCTTTTTGCAAAACAGGACTTGCATCAAATGCGTCAGTTAAGGCTATTCGACCATTTAACCGGGTGTTAAAATTATATTCCATAAGTTATATATTTTGTACCCGGTAAATATAATGCATTTATTTCAGTAAAATATCATCAATCATCTTTTTCAATTCATTCTTTGGCAATGCACCTTGTGTCATAGTCGGTTGCTTTCCAACAGGACAGAATAACAGTGTTGGTATACTTCTTATTCCGAAGAGTGCGGCAAGCTCTTCTTCTTTATCAACATCTATTTTATAAACGTCAATTTTTCCTTCATATTCTTTGCTTAGTTCTTCTACAATCGGGGATAGCATTTTACATGGTCCGCACCAAGTAGCATAGAAGTCTATCATACAAGGTTTATTCCCTTCAAATTTCCATTCTTCAGGATTTGCTTCAAAATTATATACTTTCTCAAGGAAGTCTTTTTTTGTTAACTCTTTTGCCATTTCTTTATTCTCCTTTTCTTTTAAATCGGTATTATTCACTTTATTAGTATTGCCTGCACAGGCAGTACCTATCACTAACAAAACAAACATGAAACTTGTTATTCGTATTTGCTTTAATTTTTTTCTTTTCATGTTTTATTAATTATTTAATTCGACTTTGCAAAGATAGTTTGCTTTTGAGAGTAAGGAAATGGCAATATTTCCATTATTGTTGTTGATTCTTCCCGATTGGTTATAAAACGATGGCTTGTCTATGTTAAACTGCGGTTTTTAACTATTACAAATGTCTTTAAAAGGGATATTTAAAAATGAAAAGCAACTAATTCGTGATAAATTAGTTGCCTTTCATTTTATTATTCATCAGAAATACTATTCAATACTATTTAATAAGTTCAATTTTCCATCATCAATAAGTTTGAGAATTAACTCGCCGAAAAGAGTGTTCTGCCAAGCGAACCATTCTCTGGTGAAGTTGTCCGGATTGTCTTTATGAAATGATTCATGCATAAATCCTGTTCCTGCATCTGTTTTCATAAGCATTTCAATGCAAGTCTTTATTTCCTTGTCGTCTTGACTAGTGAATGCTTTCATCATAATACTCATAGGCCATATCATGTCGTAACCGATATGCGGTCCTCCTATACCTTCACCATATTTTCCTTTGAAAAAATAAGGATTATCTTCACTCCATACAAAATTTCGGGTATTTTGATAGATTTTATCGTTGACATCCACATCACCTAGATAGGGCATTGCCAAAAGACTTGGAACATTCGCGTCATCTGTTAAATACTGATTTCCAAAGCCATCTACCTCATAAGCATAAATTGTACCGTATTTGGGATGATTGTATGTTGCATATTTGTGCAACGCATTTTCTACTTCATCGGCAAGTGATTTGCATTCTTGCGCTAAAGCCGTATTCTTGTTTACTGCTGTTAGGATTTCAGCAGCTTTTCTTAGAGAAGTGACAGCGAAAAAATTAGAGGGAACAAGGAATTGGAAGATAGTAGCGTCATCTGATGGCCTGAAAGCTGAGGCTATCAATCCTACCGGTTTTACTGGATTTCCCATTCCATCATTAGACATTGTATCCGTCTGTCTGTCTGATACTCTTTGAAAAATATATGGCCCATGTCCGTCTTTTTTCTGCTGTTCTTTGAATGTTTGCAGAATCAGTGTTATAGCTTGTAACCATTCTTCATCAAATATGCTATCGTCTCCTGTTACTTGCCAATAATGATATGCAAGACGTAAAGGATAGCAAAGGGAGTCTATTTCCCATTTGCGCTCATGAAGTTCCGGTTTCATATCCGTTTTATCGCTCATCCATTGATGATCGGGATTCGGATCATTTGGGTCAAGAAAAGCATTGGCATAGGGATCTATAATGATGCATTTAAATTGTCTTCGAATAGTCCCTCTTAATAACTTTTTTAGGTCAGCATCTTCATTGGCTAATTGAACATAAGGCCATACTTGTGCTCCGGAATCGCGTAACCACATTGCATGAATGTCGCCTGTATAGACCAAACAATCATCTTTCCCGTCTGTCAGGCGGTATCTTACCGTTGTGTCTAATGTGTTCGGGAAGCAGTTTTCAAACATCCATGCTAATCTTGCATTAGTCAGTAATTTCTTTATTTCTTTTATTTTATTTTCTACGGCTTTCGATGTAAATAATCTGTTTTTTATATCCGGACGTCGGGATATATAAACTTTTGTATTGTCACTTACTAAAGCAATATCGTCAATCGGAAGATTTGTTTTTCCATTAACAGGTAAGCCTACTGAAAAACAGAGAGAACATGTTACAAAGAAGGCGTTGCGTAAGAATTTGGTGCTTTTCATATCAAATTTATTTTATTGTAAAAACGATTAAGTTCAGGAATCCGCTAAATTTCTAACTATACGTGGTATAACGTTTTGACTGTACATAGGCGTAAAATATAAATTTATCATTTTGTTTTGGCGGATTAGCTATAAGAATACGTCATTTAAATAATTATTATATAATGGTGGAATTTCAAGTATATTGTAAATATGGCTTGTTTTTAAATATTCCCAAAAGGTAATGATTGCGTTTTTATAATATTTATTAACCTATAAAATTAATTAACTATAATCTTGGCGACCAAGTTTGAAACCTCATTCTTAATAAAGCTATTCTAATACTATTGTTAAAGTGTATTAGGAGTGGATTAGGAATTATCTTTTGGTCGTGCTGCTTTTAGTAAATAAAACTATGAAGAATATGATTATTGTAGCTATGATTGTCCCTTCTATGAAGTATGTATATCCTAATTGTGTCAAATTCTTATAAAAATTGATAATACTATGAATATGAAGAAAATAGTTCCTATTTTATGTATGGTGTTAATGGCCTTTAGTTGGGGATGTGAAACTGGAGGTGTTAGTGTGGTAAATCCTCGTTGTGAAATGCTTGTTAATCCTGAAGGCATCGATGTTTTTTCCCCTCGGTTAAGTTGGGAAATACAGAGCGAGGAAAAAGGAGTATTACAGACTGGGTATCATATCTTGGTTGCCTCTTCGAAAGAAAAGTTAAATCGGGATGAAGGTGATTTATGGGACTCCGGTAAAGTAAATTCTAATAAGTCTACCTATGTGCCATACATGGGAAAAACATTGAATAGTCGTGAAGAATGCTATTGGAAAGTTAGGGTTTATACCAATAAAGGAGAAAGTAACTGGAGTAAATCGTCCAAATGGACAATGGGGCTGTTGAAAAAAACAGATTGGTCTGCAGCTTGGATAGGTACGGATCGTTTGTTTGAGAATGAGGTGCTTGATTCGGTTTATACTCGTTTAACAGCTCGTTATCTTCGAAAAGAATTCTCATTAAATAAGAAAGTAGAAAAGGCTGTTTTATACGTTTCAGGCTTAGGTCTGTACGAAGCATGGATAAATGGGAGACGTGTAGGTACACAAGTCTTGGCACCTACTCCGACTGATTATACTAAAAGAGTGAATTATAATACATTTGATGTAACAGATATAGTTGCTAAGGGAAAAAATGCAATTGGTGTTACTTTAGGCAATGGGCATTTTTATTCGATGCGTTATCTTGCTTCTTACATGCCAAGTGTTACACATTTTGGTTTTCCAAAGTTGATTTTACAGTTAGAAGTAACTTACAATGATGGAACTAAGCAGATAATAGTCAGCGATAGAACTTGGAAATTGACGAATAAAGGTCCGATTCGTTTTAATAATGAATGGGATGGAGAGGAATATGATGCCCGGATGGAAATGCCCGGTTGGACTGAAGCTGATTTTGATGATAAAATGTGGATGCCTGTGGAATTGGTCACTGCTCCGAAAGGGAAATTGGTTGCTCAAAAGAATGCCAATATGCAGATAATGGAGATAGTAAAGCCTGTCTCCATCACTCAACAGGGACCGGCAACATATATTTTAGATATGGGACAGAATATGGTTGGTTGGGTATCAATGAAAGTGAAAGGAAAAGCTGGGGATAAAGTTACTTTGCGGTTTGCTGAACTTCTAAAGGATGATGGCTCTTTATATATGGATAATCTAAGAGGAGCAAAAGTAACGGATACCTACACACTGAAGGGAGATGTAGAGGAGTCTTGGGAACCATCATTCGTTTATCATGGATTTCGTTTTGTGGAAATCACAAATTATCCGGGAGTTCCTGATATAAAAGATTTTAGTGGAAAAGTTATATATGATGAGATGCCTGTAACCGGAACATTTCATACTTCTGATTCTACTATTAACCAGATATATAAAAATGCATATTGGGGGATTCGCGGTAATTATAATGGAATGCCTACAGACTGTCCGCAGCGTGATGAACGTCATGGATGGCTAGGAGACCGAGCAACCGGGTCCTTAGGGGAAAGTTTTATTTTTGATAATAATAATTTGTATTCTAAATGGCTTGATGATATTGAAGATTCCCAACGTGCGGACGGAAGTATTCCGGATGTAGCACCTGCTTATTGGAGTATTTATACAGATAATATAACTTGGCCAAGTGCATATATTTTTATTGCTAATATGCTATATCAACAATATGGTAATGATGTACCTATAAAAAGTCATTATGCTTCAATGAAAAAATGGCTTTCGTATATGAAAAGCAATTACATGGATAATGGAATAATAACTAAAGATACTTATGGCGATTGGTGTATGCCGCCGGAATTACCGGAAATGATTCATTCTCAAGATCCCAAAAGGAAAACTGATGGTGGAGTGTTAAGTACGGCTGTTTACTATAAATTAATGACAGTGATGCAGAATTTTGCTAATATTCTTGGGAAAACAGAAGATGCAGAAGCTTTTGCTCAAGAAGCCCAAATGGTTAAAGTTGCTTTTAATAATAAGTATTTTAATAGAGATGCAGGACAGTACAGTAATAATACTGTTACGGCTAACTTATTGCCTTTATGCTATGGTATGGTTTCTGATGAATTTATAGAAATGGTTTTTAATAATATTGTTCATAAAACAGAAAATGAATTTAATAGTCATGTAAGTACAGGTTTAGTTGGAATACAATGGTTGATGCGTGGCCTGTCAGACTATGGACGTGCCGACTTAGCTTTAAAAATAGCAACAAATAGAGATTATCCCAGTTGGGGATATATGATAGAAAACGGAGCTACGACGATTTGGGAACTATGGAATGGGAATACGGCTGAACCTTCTATGAATTCTGGAAATCATGTGATGCTTTTGGGAGATTTGATTGTTTGGTATTATGAATATCTGGCAGGAATAAAAAATGCAGAGGGAAGTGCCGGATTTGAGAAAATAGAGCTGAAACCATGGCTTATAAGTGGATTGGAGTTTGTTGATGCAAGTTATAAGTCTGTTAAAGGATTGATAAAAAGTTCATGGGTGAAGAAAGGTAATACTTTTGAGTGGGGTATTACAATCCCTGCTAATACAACAGCTGTGGTGTATATTCCGGCAAATGGCGAAGATAAAATTAAAATAAATGGAGAACCTTCTGTTTCTATGGTTGAAAATACTCAATTTATTTCTTATGAGAAAGGGTATTTGGTTTATGAGTTTGGTTCTGGCAGCTATAATATTGTTGCCATGAAAGAGTAAGGAAAGAGATCGTATTAATGATTATTTAAATTTTTGTGTTGAGTTAAATATTTATCGTTGTAAAAATGAAAAAATTGATAGTATTTGTTGGCCTTTTGACTTCATTGCCTTTAATGTCTCAGATCCCATTGCTCCAAAGAGATGCTGTTTCTCAGAATCAGATGATAGAAAATTTGATGTCTCGTATGACTGTTGAAGATAAAGTGAATATTCTAGTTGGAGTAGATGTGCAGAATGGGGCTAAAGCTTCTGAGTTTGTTCCGGTTGTTGGCAGTTCGGAATATATAGTTCCTGGATGTGCAGGAATAACCACTCCCTTGATAAATCTGAATATACCTTCTATTGTTTTAGCAGATGGGCCTGCCGGAGTGCGTATTAGCCCGACAAGGAAAAATGAGGAAAAGACATATTATGCCACTGGTTTTCCAATAGGGAGTATGCTTGCTTCGACGTGGAATACTGAATTAATGGAAAGTGTAGGTGTAGCAATTGGTATGGAAGCTAAGGAATATGGAGTTGATGTTCATTTGGCTCCTGCTCTTAATATAATGCGGAATCCTTTATGTGGAAGAAATTTTGAATACTATTCAGAAGATCCGTTACTAACTGGTAAAATGGCTGCCGCATATACGCGTGGTGTACAAAAAAACGGGGTGACGGCTTGCTTGAAGCATTTTGCTGCAAATAATAGTGAAACAAATCGCGATAAAGTTGATGCCCATCTTTCACAGCGAGCTTTGCGTGAGATATATTTACGTGGATTTGAAATAGCTGTTAAAGAGGGTAATGCAGGGAGCATAATGACATCCTATAATAAAATTAATGGAGTATATACTTCTGCTGATTATGACCTATTGACAACTATTGTACGTGATGAATGGGGATTTAAAGGAACTGTTATGACAGATTGGTTTGGAGGAATATCCAAAACATCATATACCGATGGTACTATGTCGAATACATCCATGCAGATAAAAGCTGGAAATGACTTGCTGATGCCTGGTACTAAACAGCAAAGAGAGGAATTGTTGAGTGATGTGACAACAGGAAAACTTCCAATGAAGTATTTAGATATATGTGTAAAGCGGGTGCTCAATATGATTTTTAATACTCCTTCTTTTAAGGGATATAAAAAAAGTGATAATCCGGACTTGAAATCACATGCTCAAATAGCATTGCAGGCAGCTTCAGAGGGAATTGTCTTATTGAAGAACGAGAAAGAAGCATTGCCTTTGAATACTTCTATCGGAAAAGTAGCTTTATTGGGTTATACATCATATAATTATATCGCTGGTGGTACAGGAAGTGGTGAGGTGAATAAAGCATATATTGCTTCTTTTACGGAAGCTCTTACTCAGACAGGGTATGTTTTTGATAAAAAATTGGAGAAATTCTATATGCCGTATGTCAATAAATCAAAGGAGGAAACCCGTAAATTTATAGAAAAGTATGGTGCACTTCCATTCGCAATGGCTCCGGAGCTTTCAGTTAAAGAAAGCATGATAGAGACAGCAGCTCGCACTAATGATGTGGCAATTATAACTATAGGCCGAATATCTGGTGAATTTGCAGATAGGAAAGCTACTAAGGGTGATTTCTTATTGTCAGATGCAGAACAGGACTTAATCGAAAATACAGCTAAATGTTTTCATCGTCTGAATAAGAAAGTTATAGTTGTATTGAATATAGGCGGAGTAATTGAAACTGCAAGTTGGAAAAATAAGGTGGATGCTATTTTATTATCTTGGCAGCCGGGACAAGAAGCCGGAAATTCTGTCGTTGAGATTTTATCAGGTAAAGAAAATCCATCAGGAAAATTACCAATGACTTTTCCTGTGAATTATGAAGATAATATCTCTGCCAAAGACTTCCCTGGTATTCCAGCCGAAGATCCTAGATATATATATTATGAAGATGGTATATATGTCGGTTACCGTTATTATGATTCTTTTGGTATTAAGGCTTCCTATGATTTTGGTTATGGTATTTCATATACCACATTTGATTATTCTAATATTAAATTGAGTAATACTAAATTTGATCAAGAACTTTATATAACTGTTGATATTAAGAATACGGGGAAAGTTGCAGGGAAGGAAGTCGTACAGTTATATCTTTCTGCTCCATCAAATGAAATTGATAAACCTAATAAAGAATTAAAAGCGTTCGCAAAAACTGGAATATTACAACCAGGAGAAACACAAACTGTATATATGAGACTAGATGCTAGGGATTTAGCGTCATATAATCCTCATATGTTGAGTTGGGTTGCTGATAAAGGAGAATATACGGTATTTGTGGGAGCGTCTGTATCTGATATACGTCTTAAAGAACCTTTTGTTCTTCTGCAAGATATTACAGTTGAGAGAGTGAACAATGTGTTAAATTGTACATCTCCTCTTAAAGAATTGCGTAAATAACAATGATTTTTATGTGGATGTTTTTTGTAAAATGAAATATAAGTCCATAATTAAATGCATAGGTTGTAATATGCCTATGCATTTTGATTATTATATTTATTATCATTTTGATAATTCCCATTTGCTAATATTTTCAATACTTAGATAGTCACGATCATAATTTGTATGTTTGTCTTAATATATTAATGTACAGTGAATTATTATATGTAATTTGCATTTATTGTTTTAGCTCAAATGCTTGAATGTAATGTCAGAAATAGGCTGGAGAATTTTACTCGTTTTCTTTTATTATCCGGAATATTTTTATAAATTAGCGTTAATTATCGATCAATTTGATCGATAATTTATTGATTTATTCCGTATTATTAAATCATGATATCTGATTCTATAATATTAATTAGTAATTCGCTTTTCTGATTTTAAATAGTTTGAATTAATTATCGTTTATATGAGCGAAGAAGAACACAGTAATCTTTCTTTTGAAGAAATATATGAAGCATATTTTGCGAAAATGAAACGCTTTTCTAAAGAGTATGTTTTATTAGAAGAAGATGCAGAGAATATTGTGCACGATGTTTTTATGGATTTATGGGAGAAATGGGATACATTTTCTACAAAAACTAATATGTTTGCGTATCTTTTCATATCAGTGAAAAATAAATGTATAGATTTTATAAGACATAAAGCTATCATGCAGAGAGCTGAAACAGAAATGGTTGAAGAATATCAATTATCTTTACGATTGAATTGTTCGGCCCTTGAAGCTTTTGATACAGACTTATCTAGACCTGACGATGTCGAAAGAATTATAATGAAAGCAATAAATTCTTTGCCGGAAAAGTGCAGAGAAATATTTATTAAAAATAAAATAGAGGGTAAAAAGCAAAAAGAAATTGCACTTGAACTAAATATTTCTATAAATACGATAGAAAGTCAAATGGCTATTGCATATAAAAAACTTCGGGTTGAATTGAAAGATGTTTTACAGCTATTTGTTTTCTTATATTTCTTGTAATAGATTCTTTTTTCCGTCAAATTCTATGGCGGATTTTTTTTTTCATTCGTTTTTATAATAAAGTAAATAAAAGATACTAGTGGATAATCGTATAGCCAATTATTTTGAAGGAAAGATGAGCGTATCGGAAAGAATCGCTTTTCTACGTGAAACCGAAAAGGACGATAATTTAAAGAAGGAATTTATAAATTATCGTAATATGCTTGGGTTGATAGCCTTGGCTGATAAAGATAATGATAGAATTGAAGGGCGGCAAAGTTATAATAAATTTAGAAAAGATCAGGTTCGTCAGGTAATGTATAGAAAGTTTTTGCAAGTGCTTAGCTATGCTGCCGTTATAGCATTATTAGTAGGTGGCACTTACTTTTTTACATTGAATATTCAAAAGTCAGATATTGTTGATCTTGCACAAAATAAGATATATGTTCCTGCCGGACAAAGGGCTAATATTTTATTGAGTGATGGTACGGAAGTTTGGATAAATGCTAATACAACAATAATTTACCCATCTGTCTTTTCCGGTTCGGAAAGGAATATCAAACTTTCAGGAGAAGCTTTTTTTAAGGTTGCCCATAATGAAAAAAAACCGTTTATTGTATCTACGGATAATCTAGATGTGAAAGTATTGGGAACGACATTTGATGTAAGTGCCTATAAAGAGTCAGGACAAACATCTGTGAGCCTTTTGGAAGGGTCGGTTAAAGTACAAATGGATGATAAAGATGTCATTTTATCTCCTAAAGAAGTGCTATATTACGATAAAGAGAAAACTGTCGTAGAAAAACTGGATAATGAGAATAATTTCTCATGGCGTTATGGGATACTTACTTTTGAAGATGAATCGTTATTTGAGATCTTAAAGAAGCTGGAATTGTGTTTCCATGTCGAAATTATTATAAAAAACAGTAAACTGAATCAAAAAACATTTACCGGAAAGTTCCGTCAACGTGATGGTATTATGGATATACTTAAAATTCTTCAGAGAGTACATCCTTTTAAAATAGAAAGAGATGAATTGAATAACGTAATAATCATTGAATGAGAAATATGAATTCTGGATAATAATTTGTGTAGGGATGATAAAAGTGGATACCTATGATGCATAAGTATACACAAAAGTTATAGAAAATCAAATGTCTATTTAATTATTTGTGAAATTATGAAAATAAAATCTTTGTTGACCTATTTGACATCAATAAATCAAAAGAAAAGCATAAAAGCAATGAAGATTGCCTTTATATTATCGTTTGTTTGTGCTTTTCAAGTCATAGCTTTAAATACAAAAGCTCAGAATGCTATAATTACTATTGGAAAATCAACAAATACTCTCGAAAAACTTTTTCAGGAGGTTGAAAAGCAGACTAACTATTTAGTTGTGTATAGTAGTCAGGAAATTAATGCAAAAGAGGAGTTTTTGCATTCGAAATCTTCAGGGAAAGTTGCAGACTTTCTTGATGAGGCATTTAAGGGTACTGATGTGCAGTATTTCTTTGAAAATAATTATATTGTATTAACTAAAAAAGATGCTTCAACTTCATCAAAGCAACAGCAATTAAAAAAAAATATAACCGGAACGGTCAGAGATAAAAGTGGAGAGGCGATTATTGGAGCTACTATTGCCATTGTAGGTACTTCCAGTGGTACGATAACAGATGTTGATGGTAAATTCTCTTTACCTGTAGATGAGGGTGCTATAATAAAGATTAGCTATGTTGGCTATCAAGATAAGAAAATAAATGTTGGGAAGCAAGCTGTAATTAATGTAATTTTAGAAGAACAAACTAAGCTATTGGATGAGGTAGTAGTTGTGGGGTATGGTGTACAGAAGAAGTCTAATATAACAGGTGCTATTGCTTCTATAAAATCTGCAAAGTATAAGGATGTAGGATTGAGTGCAACAGATTTACTGCAAGGACGTGTTGCCGGCGTTAACGTGACAAATGGGGATATAATTATTCGTGGTGCTGCGTCTATTAATGGTTCCGGGCCTCTTTGGATTGTTGATGGTGTTCCGTCTGATGTTTCTCCTAATATCAATGATATAGAATCGTTTGAAGTGCTAAAGGATGCAGCTTCTACTGCTATTTATGGAGCCCGGGCAGCCGGAGGTGTTATTTTGGTAACCACAAAGAAAGGAACTGCCGGTAAAACGACTGTTAATGCTTGGCTAAATTTAGGCGTAGTTATGCCTATTGATATCCCTGAAATGTTAGGTACTGAAGATTATATTAAAGCTAAATTAGCTTCAGGATATAATGCGCCACCTAATGCTAATTGGGAGAATCCATCTGAATTACCAAATACCGATTGGAATGATCTTTTATGGAGAAATGCTTTTCAACAAAATGCGTTTATCCAAATGACAGGTGGTGGTGAGAATACTACTTACAATACTTCTATTGAGTTATATAATAGTCCGGGAATTAAAATTGAAGATATTCAGAAAGGTGGTAAATTGCGTTATGCCGGTAGCTCAAAGATAGGAAAGAGATTTTCTGTGAAAGAGATTGTGACTTTAGGATATAATGATAAGAAACCGTCAGCCGGAGGAGGAATCGGGTTCAGACAGATTCCTACAATGAAAGATTATGATGCTGAAAATGTAACCGGGGGAGGTTGGGGTATGCAACCTACCGGATTTGGAGGTGGTAATCCTTTGATGAATCAATTGAATACTGTTTTTAATAATAAATATTATACAGGAGGTGTGAACTTTATCTTTACTTGGAATATCATTGATGGACTTGTTGTAGAAGCAAATTTATCAGATAATTTTGCTGCCAGTGCTGAGAATCAGTTTGAAACAGCTTATAATATCGGTTCGTTATCTAAACCGGACCGCTTGGAGAAAAATTTTGCAGTTTCAAATAGTATGCGTATGTTCTATACTTTGCAATATGAGAAACTCTTTGCTAAGAAACATTATATCAAGGTTTTGTTAGGATATGAAGCTGCGAAAAGTACAAATGTAACCAGTGGAGGTAGAAAATATGACTTTTCTGTTCATCCGGCTTGGGACATGAGCTTAGGTAATGGAGAAATGATGGTATTGGGTGGACAAAGCAATTCACGTAGTTTATCTCAGTTTGGGCGTGTCAATTATGCATTCAATGATAAGTATTTATTTGAAGCTACTGTCCGTCGTGATGGTTATGATAACTTTGGTCCTGAAAATAGATTCGGAGTTTTTCCTTCATTTTCGGCAGGATGGAATATTGCTAAAGAAACATTTGTTACTGATAACTTGCCTCAATTGTCTCAGTTGAAAGTCCGCGCAAGTTGGGGAAAGACCGGTAATAATACAGTTCCCCAGTTTTTGTATGACCCGGCTTATACGGCTGCTTTAAATGATATTCATAATACTCATCAATATTATTCCTTCGGAACCAGCGGTACTATTTTGCAAGGGTATCGGTATTCAGGTCTGCCTAATACAGGTATTAAATGGGAAGAGGTAACCCAAACTGATGTTGGTGTAGAATTAGGATTATTCAATAATAGTCTTTTGGTTACAGCAGAATATTATGATAAGAAAACATCCGATATGCTATATGATATGAACATTCCGGCTTCTGCCGGAGCATCAGTTGGCAGTTATAAGGCTAACATTGGCGATATTCATAATCACGGATTTGATTTGGCAATCCAATATCGGAATTCTTATAGAGATTTTAAATATGATGTTGCTTTAACCTTATCCACTAATAAGAACAAGGTTGTTAAATTGAACGATGAAATTAATCCTATCATTGAAAGAGGAGGGTCAGAAGCTATTACCGGATCAATATATAGAACTGAGAATGGAAGACCCATGGGGCAGATATATGGATATGTAGTTGAGGGTATTTTTCAGACACAAGAAGAAATTGATGCTTTGAATGCAGCGTCGCCTACAGGCTTGTATCAAGTATCGGGCACATCTCCGGGCGATTTTAAGTTTAAAGATTTAACTAAAGACGGAAGAATAACGGAGGAAGACCGCCAATATATAGGAAATCCCTGGCCGAAACTTATCTATGGATTGAATCTTAGCTTGTCTTGGAGAGGTTTTGATCTTGTAATGGGGTGGATAGGACAGCAAGGAATAGATATATATAATGTGTCAAAGGCTGTAGAACGTAATTTCTATGGTGACTGGAATACTACTAAGAAGGTTTTTGAGGCATGGACAGCGGAGAGACCGACGGGAAATCCTCGGGTAGTGACAGGAGACCCTAATAATAATTTTAAAACGGTTTCTTCGTACTTTGTGGAAAATGGTTCATTCTTAAAATTGAAGAACTTGCACTTTGGATATAATTTGCCGAAACCAATACTTTCAAAGATTGGACTTACCGGTTTGAAAATATATATCAACTGCAACAATATTCTTACGTTTACAAAGTTCCAGGGAGATCCTGAAATTGGCGGTGGTTATCTTGAACGTAACTGTTACTCTGATACTCGTTGGCCTGCAAGTAAGAGTGTTGTGGGAGGTCTAGCTTTAACCTTTTAAAATATAGATAACATGAAAAATAAAATAATTGTATTTATAACTGCTGTTTTATTTAGCAGTTGTGCTGATAGTTTTTTAGATTTGTCGGACTCTTCTACACTTTCTCCGGATAATTTTCCTGTTACAATGGATCATATGGAGTCCTTGTCTACGGCTTGCTATGCACAGGTTATACATATAAATCTGTATGGATGTATGGCATTGACCAAAGGTGCATTCGTCTCGGATCATACGGTAGATATGGCTTGGACTACTGATGAGCATTGGAGTAAGCAGGCTCAAAATCAGTTGGAGCCTAATAATGGTAATGTTGCAACTTTGTGGGATGCTTATTATAAAGTCGTAAGTGCAGCTAATACTTTACTTGATTGTATCGATAATTTTAAGAAAGACGGTTTGACCGATGTGCAGCTGAAGCGTCTGAGCCAAATGAAAGGCGAAGGCTTGTTTTGGAGAGGCTGGGCTCATCAGCAGTTGGTACAATATTGGGGTGAAGGTTATCCTTGTAATGGTGATGGCGATAAGTTAGGCGTTCCTCTCCGTTTGTCGGCTTCAATGACTCCTGCTTCATTGAAAGCTAAAAGAAATACGGTAGATGAAGTTTACAGTCAGGTTCTGACTGATTATAAGAATGCTGTAGATCTGTTGCCGGAGAAGTGGGATGACAGTAATTTAGGAAGATCTACAAAATGGGCCGTACAAAGTTACATTGGTCAATTGAACCTGTATAAAGGGGATTGGAAAGCATCAAAAGATATTTTGAAGGATGTAATCGATAAATCCGGGTATCAGTTATTACCATTTGAGGATTATAAAAATATGTTCAATGATAATCAGATTAAGTTCAATAAAGAATCGATTTTGGAATTGAATTTTATAAAAGGACATACACCCGGTGGCTATGGTAACTGGGCAGGTGCTGTCAGTCAAATGCATTCATCGCTTATTGCTCATTGTTACCGTTATGGGCGAGATACTAAGCAAGGAGGTTGGAGCAATCTTTTCTTCCATGATTCGAATATAGAACGTTTTGGAGATGATCCGAGATTGAAAATATGTGCAATAGAACCCGGTACGGAAGTTATAGTGGAAGGTAAGGCTACCCAGGTGTCCAGATATCTTTTAGATGTGACTTCTCCTGAGACTAAAGGATGGAGTGTAGGTAAATACAATCCGGTTACTTATGTTCCGAATGAGGTTAAGCTGGCTTGTGGAATAAACATCTACTTGATGCGTCTTGCTGATGTCTATTTAATGTATGCGGAGGCTTGTTTGCGCGATGGTGACGAAAGTACCGCACGTGAGTATATTAATAAGGTAAGAAGACGTGCTTATGATAAACCGACAGAGGTAGCTTCCGATATTGACATAACAACATCTGGAGATGCTTTATGGAATGATTTGCGTGAAGAACGTTTTAAGGAGTTTTGTGGTGAGGGAGTTCAGCATTGGTGTGATGTTTGCCGTTGGAAGACACTAAAGGATGAATTGGTGAAGTGGTATCCTAAGACCTTAGCCGGTGCTACGATTTATGATGATTATGATCTTTATTATCCTATTCCTCTTTCGGAAATGCAGAATAATCCGGAGATGGTGCAGAGTCGTGGATATAAATAATTTTATAAATACCTTTAAACATAAATATATTATTATGGAAAAAAAGAACAAGTTTTTTTATCTTTTTTTAGTTGCAGTTTCTTTGTTTTCAGGGCGAAGTATGTATGCGCAGGAAGTTGCCGGCCCGGTTGACATAACCTCGAAAAAGGCTTTTGACTATAATACTTCTTGGATTGGAAATGAAGGGGGTACTCCAACAAAACATATTCCACATACTACTGAGGATTTGTATGTACGGTCGGATGGTTATTCTGTGATTTCAACAAGTTGGGATGAGGGAGGAACCAATGTCCTGGTCTTTGATCCTTCAGGAGAAATCGTATCGATACCGGAAAATTCAGGTACGGGAGGTTACGGACGTTATAGTCAGGGTAGAGCGGTTATGGATGATAAGTATGTATATATGCTGTTGACACAGAACGGATGTGACGGAGCAAATAACGGACGTAACGAGAATGGATTACCAAATTATCCGTCTTGTAATTCGGAATCTACTTGGCATACGGTACGTCGTTTCAATTATTTGACAGGAAAACCGGCTCCATTCTCCGGTGGATATGGAAGCTGGGCAGATATGCTCGTTGTTAATTCCGGTGATAATGTTAGTTTGCGAGGGCTGGCTGTTAATGATGATGAACTGTTTGTGTATGAAGTGTTGTCTTCCGAAAAACTGGAATTTATCAAGGTGTATAATAAAAAGACCATGATATTGAAAAGATCATTTGTTTCCGGTGTTACTCTTGGGAGAAAAACAGCACCTGATACTCGCGGGAAAATGTATCTGGATAACCAGGATGGCTTATGGATACTCCTTAGTGGCAAGGTGGTAAGAGTTTCTCAGAAAGATGGTACTTTCTTAAAAGAAATTGTATTCCCGGAGAACACTAATGTGATGGGATTCTCTATCGATTTAGATAAAAACAGATTGTTGGCTGCTAATAGAGGTGCTGATTCTAATATCTTGATTTATGAAAATATATATGGTACGGATGATGCTCGTTTAGTTGGAACATTTGGTGAGACCGGGGGAATATATGCACGAACAAGTACACACGTACAAGGTGAGACCGGAGAACTGCGTTTTACCGGTCCGGTTGGAGTAGGTGTTGATGATGCGGGACATATTCATGTAGCCAACACATTCCTCACGGAAGGAAATAATCAAGGTATAGAATTTGGTGCAGCCGCTACTGTGGAAATCTATGACGAAGCATCTAAAAAAAGATTGAGTAAGAAAGAAGGACTGATTTTTACGGCAACAGCAGACTTTGATAGGGAGCCGGGCAAAAGAAATATGGTTTATACTCCATCGAAACTTCATAGAATAGATGTATCTGATGAGACGGTAGGTGGTCGTCTGGATGAGTGTATTGCGTATACTGCCAATCTCTTTAAATATCCGGATGATCCGAGAAATGAAAGAAGGTACGGATCATTTATTACTTGTTCCTGGATTAGAATGATTGAAGGCCAGAAGTTCCTTTTCGTATCCGATATGTATAGTGGTATGATCGGAGGTTATCGTTTCAATATGGAGACAGATGGTTATATCGGCATTCCTTTCTTACATGTAGGTGGTACTACTTTCTGGTTGGATAAAAATGGTGACGGAGCAAAGCAGGATAATGAGATTATGAACTTTACTTCTGATAAAGAGAATTTCTTATATCCTGATAAATTGGGTAATATTTGGAAAACCAGGGGAACAAATGGCTTCTCTTTATATATGTGCGGTAATATAGTAAATGGAATCCCTCAATATCGTGGTCGTGAAATGTCTTTGTCGTTACCTCGAGACTTAGATGAGGTGAGACGTATCGTGTACGATGATGTAGAAGATGCATTGTATATAAGTGGATTCAGACCTACGGCTTCCAGACCGAGAGAGTGGACGGCGGGAGGTTCCACTATCGTGAAATACAAGAATGCATTGAGCAGATTTAAATCCGGAGATGCTGATATGAAGAATTGGACACCGGATTTGGTGTTGGATCTTCAGTATTACCCCGATGGTACTGTATCTCAGAAAAACATGAAAGGTTTTACTGTCGAAGGTGATTATATTTTCACGGCCTTGTATCAAGAAGGACTTATCGGAATATATAATAATAAAACGGGAGCATACCAGGGATATATAGAACCGGGAAAAAGCGTGATAGAAAGCGGACAGGTACAGAAGAGTGGTTGGACGGATTTTGACTACCCGATCAATGTACGTAAGGATGACAGAGGATATCTGATTGCAAATGAGGAAAACTGGCTTAGTAAAGTTATGCTGTATAGTTGGAAATATTCAGGGATGACAGGTTTGGATATGGTAGACCAAAATGATGGGGTCAAGGTATATCCTGTACCGGCATCTGACAGACTGAATATTAATTTGGAGACAGAAGAACAAGGTACTGCGGTCTTATACGCTTTGGATGGAAAGATTTTACTCCGGAAGCAAATTGCAGGAGAGGATGTACTGGATGTTTCTAATTTAAGAGCGGGAACTTATATCCTTCAAGTATCCACAAACAAAAAGAACGTTCGCCGTACGGTAGTTGTGAATTGAATTTGTTTGTAACACAAAAACTATTGCAAAATAGAGTTTCATATCAGTTGAAACTTTCTTGATTATTCCCCTTATTTATCCTTGTTTCGTAGATGGAAAAGGAAGAAATAAGGGGAATATTTGTGTCTGCTTAACCATACGGTCCGTTGTTTGCAAACGATAAGAGTTTGTCGGCAATCGACCGTATCTTTGTTTACAAACGACCTGATGTTTTTTAAACATCAAGGTCATTTTATAAATTACTCAAGGGAGCGTTGTCTATCACTCAAGGGGGCGTTGACCAACGCTCAAGGGAGTGATAGCTTACATCTACCGGAGCGTAAGCCAACGCCCCCTTGGGCGTTTGGACTTCTTTGTTTTGCCTATTTAGCTGTTTTCAACTTTTACTTAGATTTACCTTCACCTTATCACCTTTTGCTCCTTTATTGCTGATTGATAGTTGATTGCAGTGAAGGTGGCTTTTTGGGGCAATGGAAAAGAAATTTAGAGAACTTGGTTTGTATCGTCCTGTTTTTGGTTGACTGGTTAAACTTAATAATCCTACTATAGGTTGTCT
>NZ_QSUN01000037.1 GCF_003438995.1 Bacteroides sp. OM05-12 | reverse complement strand
TCAATTATAGAAACAAATAATTAACTGTCCAACTTTTGGGGTGCAGTTCATTTTAGTTGGAAATTAAGAGTTGAGAATTGAGAGTTAAAGCACCTCCTCTGTTTATAGAGGAGGTGTCACGAAGTGACGGAGGAGTTCTTGCATTTTCCATTTTCAACTTTCAACTTCAAAGAAAGGACTCCCTCCCCCTGCGGGTACTCCCTCTATAAACAGAGGGAGAGCTTTTACCGCTTGTCACGAAAAAAGCAGTGCCTTCACTTTAATTAATTAGTAATCAATTACAAAGGAGAAAATCGTGATAAGGTGAAGGCAAATCAAAGTAAAAGTTGAAACAGCAGAATCAGCAAAACAAGCAAGCTAAAAACGCCTAAGGGAGTGTTGGCTTACGCCCCCGTAGATGTAAGCTATCGCTCCCTTGAGCGTTAGTCATCATCCCCTTGAGTGTTAAGCAACGCTCCCTTGTGCGATTTATAAAATGACCTTGATGTTTTTTTAAATCATCAGGTTGTTTTTAAAAAACATAGGGTTGATTGAAAAAAACATCAGGTTGTTTGTAGACAAAGATACGGTCGATTGATGACAAACTCCTATTGTTTGCAAACAACCGACCGTATGTTCCGGTAGACAGATTCCGGTAAGTATGCATTTAGGTAACTATGTGAAATTTTATGGGAAGCAGAACAAGAAATGATTATAATCTGTATATTGAATCTCCTATAATTTCTTACCCAAAATGATGTGAACGGCATCAATACTATTATAATTCGATACCTTTAATTTACTAAATATCAATAATATGCACAACTTCCTAAACATAAATCTTTTAATTTATTAATTCCGCCAACGGGTTAGTTAAAACAATTCTTATAAATACGGTTAAGTGTTTTTTTATAGCAGCTTGTTTTATTAAATATGATTTAGTAATATCGACTAATAAAACCTATATAACTTATGAAAACACACTTAGCCGTTTTGTCAATTGCTTTACTATCCCTTGTAGCTTGTACCTCACAAAAGCCAATCTCCACAGATTATACCCAATATGTTAATCCATTTATTGGAACAGACTTTACAGGTAACACCTACCCTGGAGCACAAGTTCCCTTCGGCATGGTACAATTAAGCCCGGACAATGGTCTGCCTGGCTGGGATAGGATATCAGGTTACTTCTATCCGGATAGTACAATTGGCGGTTTCAGCCACACACACCTATCCGGAACAGGAGCCGGAGATTTATATGATATATCTTATATGCCTGTTACTATACCATATAAAGAAGCAGAAGCACCACTCGGCATCTATTCTAAATTTTCGCATGACAACGAAAATGCCTCTGCCGGATACTACCAAGTATTCTTAAAGGATTATGGTATCAACGTAGAATTGACGGCTACCGAACGATGTGGTATTCAACAATACACTTTCCCGGCAGCAGAATCTGCCATTTTCTTAAATCTCAGAAAAGCTATGAATTGGGATTTTACCAACGACTCATATATTGAAATAGTAGACTCTGCTACCATACAAGGCTATCGTTTTTCCGACGGATGGGCCCGCGATCAGCGAATATATTTCAAGACACGTTTTTCCCGTCCTTTTGATAATATGCAAATAGATACAGCAAGTATCATAAAAGATGGAAAGCAAATCGGAACAAGCTACGTTGCACGCTTCAATTTTAAAACATCGAAAGACGAGCAAATAGTCTTAGCTACGGGAATTTCAGGAGTAAGCATGGAAGGAGCATCAAAAAATCTGGAAGCAGAGGCACCACATAATAATTTTAATAAATATCTGTCTCAAGCAAGAGATGCTTGGAATAAACAACTCTCTAAAATCGAAGTAAACAGTGACAATGAAGATCATAAGACAGTATTCTATACAGCTCTATACCATACTATGATAGCTCC
Organism: Bacteroides sp. OM05-12; assembly: GCF_003438995.1. GTDB lineage: Bacteria > Bacteroidota > Bacteroidia > Bacteroidales > Bacteroidaceae > Bacteroides. The sequence goes on along the minus strand of NZ_QSUN01000037.1, from coordinate 21,855 downwards.
AACCATCTATAGTGATGTAGACGGTTCATATTATGGTCCGGATAAACAAATACACAAAACCGAAGGATGGACCAATTATGGAACATTTTCTCTATGGGACACTTATCGGGCAGCACATCCTCTTTTCACATATACGGAACCTGAACGTACAAATGATATGATTAAATCATTTTTAGCTTTTTATCAGCAAAATGGACGTTTACCCGTATGGAATTTCTATGGTAGTGAAACAGACATGATGATCGGTTATCATTCCGTACCGGTTATCGTCGATGCATATCTAAAAGGAATAGGTGACTTTAATGCAGAAGAGGCATTGCAAGCCTGCATAACGACTGCTAATATAGATAATTATCGAGGCATAGGTTTATATAAGAAATATGGATATATACCTTATAATATGGAAGAAGAATCACTTTCCAAAACATTGGAATATGCATTTGATGACTACTGTATTGCCAAAATGGCAGAAAAGATGGGAAAGAAGAATATTGCGGACGAATTCTATAAACGTTCACAAAATTACCGTAATCTATATAATCCGGCAACATCTTTCATGCAACCTCGCGATGATAAGGGACAGTTCATAGAAAGGTTTAATGCAGAAGAATATACAACTCATATTACGGAAAGTAATGGCTGGCAATATTTCTGGTACGTTCCGCAAGATATTGACGGATTAATAGAATTGACAGGAGGGAAAGAGCATTTTTCAGAAAAGCTAGACAGTATGTTCACTTACTATCCTGCAAAGAATGAAGAACTACCCATTTTCAGTACAGGTATGATCGGGCAATATGCTCACGGCAATGAGCCTAGTCATCACGTCATCTACTTATATAATAAGGTAGATCAGCCATGGAAAACACAGAAGTATGTAGCGGAGGTAATGCGTGATTTATATAAGAATACACCTGCCGGATTATGTGGAAATGAAGATTGCGGACAAATGTCAGCTTGGTATGTATTCAGTGCTATGGGATTTTATCCGGTAAATCCGGTAAGCGGACAATACGAAATTGGTACTCCATTATTCCCTGAAACGAAAATACATCTATCTAATGAGAAAACATTTACAATACTTGCTCCGACAGTCAGCTCCGATAACATCTATATACAATCTGTCAAACTAAACGGACAACCATATAATAAAAGCTATATCACTCATGAGCAAATCATGGATGGATCTACCATAGAATTTGAGATGAGTAATAAACCGGGAAAAGCATGGTATAAATGAATCAAAGTTTAGATGTAAATAAAGTTAAAAATAAGATTTAGCAGAGCTGTTAATAAAATATAAACTGTAATATTGTAAATCCTCTGTTTAACTAATGAAAAACATGACATTACATGGACGAAAACTTTGATTTGACCTATAAATTAATTTTTCGCAAGTATTATCCTAACTTGCTTTTCTACGCTACCCGCCTATTGGGAGCTGACGAAGCAGAAGATATAGTACAAGATGTATTCGTTGAATTATGGCGACGAAAAGATACAATCGAAATGGGTGACCAAATCCTGGCATTTCTTTATCGTTCTGTTTATTCAAAAGCAATTAATCTTTTGAAGCACAAAATGGTGGAAGGCAATTACACGGCAGCAATGGAAAACATCTACAAAAGAAAGATGGAATATTATCAGCCTGACCACAGTGAAGTTATTAAAAGAATAGAAGACCAAGAGTTGAGAAAAGAAATCCAAAATGCCATTAACGAACTACCGGATAAATGCAAAGAAGTATTTAAACTAAGTTACCTACACGACATGAAAAACAAAGAGATAGCCGATATTCTAGGAATATCTCTACGAACTGTCGAAGCTCATATGTACAAGGCCTTGAAACTTTTACGGGGCAGACTTAGTCATCTATTATTTTTAATCGTATTATTTTCAATAAAAGGGTAAGTGTTTTTTTTAGTTGAATTGTTTTTTATATGGATATGGAAGAGAAAATGAATGAATTACATTACGATATACTAATACGCTATTTTGAAGGTAATTGCTCTAATGATGATTTGGAAAAGATAGATGCTTGGATCAAAGAATCAGATGAGAATGCAAAAAAAATATTTCAATGGGAAGAAATATATCATTTAGGAAATAGCCGTTGTTTTACAGACGATCGTTTGATAACCAAAGCAGAAAAACGATTAGATAGTAAATTGGCAAAAGAGAAAAAAGGGAAGCAAAAGATATTCAAATTACACCAATGGATTAAATATGCAGCAGTTATAACTATAGTAATCGCAGTTTCTGCTTTAGCTTATTGGCAATTCAATACAAGTAACAAGGAGGATATGCTTGTAGCCACGACTTCGGAATCACAAGTGAGAGAAATAGTTCTACCAGATGGAACGAAAGTATGGTTAAATCAATCTTCCAGTTTGAAATATCCTCGTCAATTCTCTGAGAAAGAACGAAATGTATATTTGAATGGAGAAGCATACTTTGAAGTAACCAAGAACCGTAAGAGACCTTTTATCGTGCAAAGCGAGATGATGAAAATAAAAGTATTAGGAACTATCTTTAATCTTAAATGTAGTCCGACCTGCCGCATCTCAGAAGCAACATTAATAGAAGGTGAAATTGAGGTCAAAGGAAACAATGAAGAAGGTATGATAATCCTTTCACCGGGACAGAAAGCGGAATTGAACAAAGTTACCAAGCGTATGCAAGTTAAAGAAGTCGATGCAAAACTGGATGCCGTATGGCACAACAACTTGATTCCTTTCGAAAAAGCGACAATCTTTAACATCGCAAAAACATTGGAACGCTTCTATAATGTGAAGATCATTCTCTCTCCCGACATAAGTACTAATAAAACTTATTCAGGAGTACTGAAAAAGAAAGACAGTATTGAATCCGTATTGAAATTACTGAAGAATTCGATACCGATGAACTATAAAATTGTAGATAACAATATTTTTATATTACCGGAAAGCAACTAATTAAAAGCAAACATAATACTATGAAAGTCAGAACATTCTTAATTGGATGTTTAGTAGGCTTATTGTCTCTGAACTCCTGTACAGATTCTCTAAAAATGAAAGAATATGCCGATTATGTAAACCCGTTTATCGGAACCGGTGGACATGGACATACATTTCCGGGAGCCGTAGTACCACACGGCATGATACAACCAAGTCCCGATACCCGCATAGACGGTTGGGATGCTTGTTCCGGCTATTACTATGCCGATACTACAATCAATGGGTTTTCTCATACACATCTTAGCGGAACCGGCTGTGCTGACTTTGGAGATGTATTGCTCATGCCTACTGTCGGAGAACAAAAATATCAACCGCTAGGCTCTAAAAGCCAGAAGATGGCTTATGCTTCTGCTTTTTCTCATGAGAATGAGACCGCAGAGCCCGGTTATTATTCGGTATTTCTTGATACTTACGGAATTAAAGCCGAGCTTACGGCAACCAAACGTGCGGCTCTTCATCGTTATACTTTCCCGGAAAGCAAAGATGCCGGTTTCATTCTTGACTTAGACTACTCCATTCAGGGACAACGAAACAAAGATATGGAAATAGAAGTCATCAGTGATACCGAGATCCGCGGACATAAAATGACTACTTATTGGGCTTTCGACCAGTATATCAACTTCTATGCAAAATTCTCCAAGCCTTTCAAATATACCATGGTAACAGACTCTGTTTCTCTGGACGAAGGGGGCAAACTTATGCCGAGATGCAAGATTCTACTCCATTTTAATACAGAGAAAGACGAACAAATATTAGTAAAAGTAGGAGTCTCTGCCGTTGATATGGAAGGAGCTCAGAAAAATGTAGAAGCAGAATTGCCGGAATGGAATTTTGATAAGATACGGAAAGAAGCCCGTCAGGCATGGAATAATTACCTGTCCAAGATAGATGTAACAACATCGAATACAGAAGATAAGGTTATCTTTTATACCTCATTATATCATACCGCCATCAGTCCGAACTTATTCACGGATGTTGACGGACGTTATCTCGGAATGGACTTGAAAATCCATCAAGGTGATACATTGAAACCAATCTATACCGTATTTTCCTTATGGGATACTTTCCGTGCATTACATCCGCTTATGACGATTATAGATCCGGATTTAAACAATGATTTTATTAATTCTTTAATAAAGAAGCATCAGGAGGGTGGTATATTCCCAATGTGGGACCTGGCTTCGAACTACACAGGAACAATGATCGGTTATCATGCTGCATCGATTATAGCCGACGCATACGTAAAAGGTTATCGCGATTTCGACTTACAGGAAGCGTATAAGGCTTGTGTAAGAGCAGCAGAATATGATACAACCGGAATTAAATGTCCGCCGTTAGTTCTACCGCACCTTATGCCGATGGCTAAATACTATAAAAACACACTGGGATATATCCCTTGTGATCGTGAAAACGAATCCGTGGCTAAAGCCTTAGAATATGCTTATGACGATTGGTGCATATCGGTCCTAGCCGAGGCTGTCGGAGATTATGAGAATAAGAGCAAGTATGCCAGATTCTCAGAAGCCTATGAATTTTACTTCGACCCTAGCACTCGTTTCATGCGTGGCCTGGACTCTAAAGGTGAATGGCGCACTCCATTCAGTCCTCGTTCTTCCAATCATCGCAATGATGATTATTGCGAAGGAACGGCTTGGCAATGGACGTGGTTTGTTCCGCATGATATTGAAGGTTTAGTTAAGCTAATGGGTGGTGAGGATGCTTTTGTCGATAAACTGGATTCTTTGTTTACGGCAGAATCTCAATTGGAGGGTGAAATCGTTTCCGCTGATATTTCAGGACTTATCGGACAATATGCACACGGTAATGAGCCTAGTCACCATATTATACATATGTATAACTATGTGAACCGTCCATGGAAGACACAGGAGTTGGTAGATAGTGTATTCCATAGCCAATATGCCAATTCAATCGACGGCTTATCGGGGAATGAAGATTGCGGGCAAATGTCTGCATGGTATATTCTGAATTCAATGGGATTTTATCAAGTATGTCCGGGCAAACCCATTTATTCCATTGGCCGTCCGTTATTTGACAAAGCAAGCATCAACTTGCCTGATGGAAAGCAATTTACCATCATAACAAAGAATAACTCAAGAACAAATAAATATATCGCTTCCGTAACCTTGAACGGACAGCCATTAAATACACCATTCTTCACACACGACGATATTATCACCGGAGGAATAATGGAGATTACAATGACAGACAAACAAACTCAATGGGGTGTTAAACAGTAAATCCGACAATATGAGAAAAATATTTTTGCTAACAGCTTTATTAAGTTCTACTCTTTTCATAAAAGCAGGAGACCTCACAGAATACGTAAACCCGCTTATGGGAACCCAATCGACCTATGAACTTTCAACAGGTAATACCTACCCTGCCATAGCCCGTCCGTGGGGCATGAACTTCTGGACACCGCAAACCGGAAAAATGGGTGACGGTTGGCAATACGTATATACTGCCAATAAGATTCGGGGATTCAAACAAACCCATCAGCCCAGCCCTTGGATAAACGATTACGGACAGTTTTCCATCATGCCGGTTGTAGGAAAGCCTGAATTCGACGAAGACAAACGTGCCAGCTGGTTCTCTCATAAAGGAGAAATAGCCAAACCTTATTATTATAAGGTATATTTGGCCGAACACGATGTAGTAACGGAAATGACACCGACAGAACGGGCTGTAATGTTCCGCTTTACTTTCCCCGAAAACGATCATTCATACATCGTTGTTGATGCTTTCGATCAGGGTTCTTATATAAAGATAATTCCGGAGGAAAACAGGATTATCGGATATACGACCAGAAATAGCGGTGGAGTGCCGGAAAACTTCAAGAACTATTTTGTAATAGAATTCGATAAACCATTTACCTACCGTGCAACTGTTATCGATACGAACTTAAAAGAAAATGTAAACGAACAAAAGGCAAATCATACGGGTGCAATCATTGGTTTCAGCACCCGTAAAGGTGAAACGGTTCATGCGCGAATAGCTTCATCTTTCATTAGTCCGGAGCAAGCAGTCATCAACTTGAAAGAGTTAAATAACGATAGTTTTGAGACACTGACTGCGAAAGGTAAAGATGCATGGGAAAATGTATTAGGACGCATAGAAGTAGAAGGAGGCACACTTGACCAGTACCGTACATTCTACTCGTGTTTATATCGTTCGCTTTTATTTCCACGTAAATTCTATGAGTTGGATGCCAACGGCAATGCAATTCATTACAGCCCTTACAACGGGCAGGTATTACCGGGATATATGTATACAGATACCGGATTTTGGGATACATTCCGTTGTCTTTTCCCTCTACTAAACCTGATGTATCCTTCTGCAAATAAAGAAATTCAAGAAGGATTGATTAATACCTACAAAGAGAGTGGCTTTTTCCCGGAATGGGCCAGCCCCGGACATAGAGGTTGCATGATCGGTAACAATTCGGCTTCCGTATTGGTAGATGCTTATATGAAAGGAATCAAAGTAAAAGACCTGGAGACATTATACAAAGGATTGATTCACGGAACAGAAAGTGTTCATCCCGAAGTTTCTTCTACCGGACGTCTCGGATATGAATACTACAACAACTTGGGGTATGTTCCTTATGATGTGAAAATTAACGAGAATGCCGCCCGTACATTAGAATACGCTTATGACGATTGGTGTATCTATCAACTGGCAAAAGCGTTGAACCGTCCGGAAAAAGAGATAAAGCTATTTGCCAAACGTGCAATGAATTATAAGAATGTATTCGATAAAGAAACACTGTTAATGCGCGGAAAGAATGAGAACGGAACCTTCATGTCTCCATTTCCCCCATTAAAATGGGGTGATGCATTCACCGAAGGAAACAGTTGGCATTATTCCTGGTCTGTGTTCCATGATCCACAAGGATTAATCGACTTGATGGGAGGAAAGGAAATGTTTATTACTATGCTCGATTCCGTCTTTTCTGTTCCACCTGTTTTCGACGACAGTTATTATGGTCAGGTTATCCATGAGATTCGGGAAATGACCGTTATGAATATGGGAAATTATGCACACGGAAATCAGCCGATCCAACACATGATTTACCTTTATAACTATGCAGGAGAACCATGGAAAGCACAATATTGGCTACGACAAGTAATGAACCGTATGTACACTCCTGCCCCTGACGGCTACTGCGGAGATGAAGACAACGGACAAACATCTGCTTGGTATGTATTCACGGCATTAGGTTTTTATCCTGTTTGTCCGGGTTCCAACGAATATGTGCTGGGAGCACCTCTGTTCAAGAAAGCCACGCTTCATTTGGAAAATGAAAAGGATTTGATTATCAATGCTCCCGACAACAATAATGAGAACATTTATATTCAATCCATGAGTATAGACGGAAAAAATTACACTAAGAACTACCTGAAACATTCAGATATAATTAATGGTGGAGTTATCGACTACAAGATGAACAACCAACCGAATAAGAGCAGAGGAATTACGGACGAAGATTTTCCATATTCATTCTCTAAAGAAAAAAGATAAAGTAATCCTTTCTACTACCATATAATCGATTGAATCGTTTTATCAGGGGAAGCCTTTCGTTTGACCTAGGCTAAACGACAGGCTTCCCTTGCTTAAACGACAGGTTTCCCAAGGTCAAACGATTCAATCGACCATACCATTAAATCCAACCATCCCATCAACTCAAACGAAGAGTTATTTTAAATAAAAATAAGTTTTTTGAAAAAAATCGCCAAAACAAGTAAGTGATTTTAAAAGCACACTTGTTTTATTAACATAAAGAGATTGACGAAAAAGTTTACATAACTTATTCCTTGATTTTAAAGTTAACAATTAATTAATGCTAATCTATGAAAAGTAATCATTTACTGCGAAAGCCGAAACTACTACGTGCTTCATTGATTCTTTTATTTATGGCAGCCCCTATTCAATGGGCAGCTGCACAGTTCACCCTGTCAACTTCACAAACCACATTGGGACAAGTGATAAAAACAGTACAGAAGCAGTCCAAGTATCAATTCTTTTATGATGATCAGCTATCCGGCACACCGATAGCTTCCGTCAACGTAAAAGATGCCACTTTGGAAGAGTTACTGAACGCCGCTTTAAAAGGTAAAAATGTAACTTATAAGATTGAAGATAACGTAGTTTATCTATCCAAAGGTAACAACGGAGCACAAGCCGTTAAACAAGACCCGGTAGAACGCAACATTTCAGGTACCGTAGTCGATACGAACGGCGAACCACTCATCGGTGTCAATGTATCCGTAAAAGGTACGACAACCGGAACAATCACTGACTTCGACGGCAATTATACGTTAAAGGTAACAGAAGCAAATCCTGTAATCGTATATTCTTATATAGGTTACAAGTCACAAAACCTGGCATTAGGAGACAAAAATGTTTTGAATGTCACGTTGTCTGAGGATACACAAATCATTGACGAAGTTGTTGTAACAGCATTAGGTATCAAGCGTGAAAAGAAAATGCTGGGATACGCCGTTCAGGAATTAAAATCCGACCAGTTAAACAAGACCGGTGATCCTTCCGTAACCAGTGCACTACAAGGAAAAGTGGCAGGCTTGCAAATGAATACGGCAGGAACAGGTTTAGGCGGTTCTACGAAAATAACGATTCGCGGTAACTCTTCTTTGGCAGATAACAACCAACCGCTTTGGATTGTAGACGGCGTCCCATTCAGTGATAATAATAACTCAGACGCTTCATACTACGGAGGTGTAGACCGTGGAGGTAGTGCAATGGATATAAATCCGGAAGATATTGAATCTATTTCCGTACTGAAAGGACCGAATGCCGCAGCTCTTTACGGTTCACGTGCCGGTAACGGAGTAATCTTGGTAACGACCAAAAAGGGTTCAAAGAAAGATGGCTTCGGAGTTAGATATAGCGGAAACTTTACTTGGAGTCAAGTAGCCGAGACTTTGGACAAACAAGACCGTTACGGTCAAGGAACAGACGGAGAATACGATAAATCTGCCGGCGGCAGCTGGGGTGGAGTTCTTGACGGACACATGGTTACTGCATGGAACGGACAACAACTACCTTACTCCAACTATGGAAACAAATTGGAAGATTATTTTAACACGGGATTTGCACACAATCACAATGTATCTGTAAGTAACGTAACAGATAAATCACACTTCAGAGCATCTTTCGGAAGTTCCAATAACAAAGGAGTATTCCCGAATGAAAAACTGAATAAGATCAACATTGACTTGAATGCCGGAATGGAGATGAACAAATATTTATCCATGGATGGAAAGATATCTCTATCGCGCACGAAAGCAGAAGACCGTCCTTATTTCGGTGTTTATGGAGCAATTTCACAGTTAATGGGTATTCCAAATAACGTTCGACTGGATGATTTGAAACAATATTCAAACGACAATTCCGTACATGTAAACTGGACAGGCCCTAACGCCAGTGTCCGTAATCCTTATTATGTACTCAACCAACGCCACAATTCCGATGAACGCTGGAGGGCATTCGGATACTATGGTGCAAAGATTAATTTCACAGACTGGTTACATTTAAGTGCTAAATACGCATTCGATTACTATCGTACCCGCATTCAAGATACAAATGCAGGAGATGGTTTTGAGGTTAGTGCCCCACGATATATCCTGGACGATGAGATGAAACGTTCCGAAGAAAACTTCTTTGAATCAAATGCAGAGGTAATCCTAATGGGTGACAAGCAATTGACCGATAATTTCCGTTTAGGATTCACAGTTGGCGGTAACTGCATGTACCAGAAGTTTGAAAGCCTGGATGCAGGTGTAAGAAATATGCTTGATAAAAACGTTTGGATATTTAATGCAGCAAATATGCTGAACACAGCAGGAGAAACCGGTCGTGAGCGTTCTACTAACTCTGTATTCGGTTCTTTACAATTATCGTGGAAAGAATATCTGGCATTGGATTTAACCGCACGCAATGACTGGTCTTCTACCCTTCCGGCAGATAACCGTTCATTCTTCTATCCTTCAGCAAACTTAAGTTTTGTTATTTCCGATTTTGTACGTTCATTAGACAAATCACTGCCTTCTTGGCTGACCTTTGCAAAGCTACGTCTATCCGCAGCACAAGTCGGTAAAGATACGGACCCATATCAATTATACAATTCTTACGATCTAAAATTCGAAAAGGGTGAGTTGATTGTTAATAAACAAAACGTGAAGATGAACGACCGATTAAAACCTGAAATTTCCACATCATATGAAGGTGGTTTGGATATGAAGTTCCTCAATAACCGTTTAGGATTCGATTTTACCTATTATTACAGCCGCACGAAAAACCAGATAATGAAAGTCCCGGCTCCGGCTCCTTGGAGTGGAGGAAAATGGGTCAATGCAGGTTTAATTACCAATAGTGGTTTTGAATTCATGCTGTACTCTACACCGGTACAAACTAAAGATTTCACTTTTGACTTGAATATAAACTTGGCAAAGAACGTTTCTAAAGTGAAAGAATTGGCAGAAGGCGTAGATCATATCTATTTTAATGGTGACAGCAATTTCCCTGTTAAGGTAGGTGCACGCCCCGGACATAAGTTGGGAGAGATATATGCTACAAAACTCTATCAATATGATAATAATGGAAATAGAATTATTGAAGAGAAAACAGGTCTGCCCAAACAAATAGAAGACGAGAAAGTCAGATTAGAAAAACCAATCGGTAATATCCAGCCTAAGCTATTAATGTCCGTAGCCCCTTCCTTTACTTATAAAGGATTTAGTCTTTCGGCATTATTTGATATGAAGTTCGGCGGACAAATATTCTCCATGTCGGAAATGAGTGCAGCTAAAAACGGTTTGGCGAAAACGACTATGAATCGTGGCGAGAACGACGGTTACATGATGACAATACCGGGTGTATACAGCGATGGTCAAGTCAATACGACAAAGGTAAAAGCGCAAGAATATTACGCAAGCACTATTGCCGAAGATTATATCTATGACGCTTCATTCATCAAATTAAAAGAACTCGCTTTCGGATATTCATTCCCCAAATCAATATTAAAGAAAACTCCGTTGACTTCATTAAACGTATCATTTGTAGCTCGTAACATTGCCTATTTATTAAAGCATACTCCGGGAACAAGCCCTGAGGGTGGTTACGACACAACCATGTTTTCTCAAGCTATTGACTTCATGGCAATACCTTATACCCGAACATTCGGTTTCTCTGTTAACTTAGGATTTTAATTTACTAAAAGAAGAAATATATGAAAGCTAAAAAATATAATCGATTTAAATTATTTGCACTATGCAGTCTGTTAGGATTTGCATCATGTAATGATTTTGACGAAATGAACATTGACCCTTATGCCCCAATCTATGATATATCTGTAATAGGCGGTACGGCAGAAGGCATAGATATAGACTATACCCTCTCGGATGCTGCAATGGAAAGTATTCGGGCCATGGAAAGTGCAATCGGCTCTGTTTTTGGGAACTTCGTTTATGAAGGTGCTTACAATGACTACCAAATCACGACAAACTTGACACATGATATTTATAGTGCCTATTTTGCCAATAATGTAGCAGGCTTCCAGCAGAACTCCCCTACTTACTCATACAATGACGGGTGGTCGGCAAGTCGTTGGCGTCATTTCTATGATGACCGTACAATAGGTGAATACAGCCAGTTACTCAAAACATTCTATTTCTGTGATAAAGAATATTATCACAATGCATTCTATATCACCCGTATATACTATGCATTCCTAATATCCATGCAAACAGATACTTATGGAGATATACCATTAGAATATTACGTAAAAGGCATGGTACCTCCATCTGAAAAGGTTAATTACATGCCACAGGAAAAAGTATACGAAACAATCTTTGCATTACTTGACCAGGCTATCGACCAATTAGGGAAAACTCCGACAGGAAAGCAATATAATTTAGGAGATTACGACAAATGTTATGGTGGGGACGTAAACCAATGGTTACGTTTTGCGAATACACTGCGCTTGCGTCTTGCTCTTCGTATTTCAAACATAAATCCGAGCTATGCAGAACAGCAGGGAGTTGCCGCCCTGACACATCCGGCCGGATTACTAAAGGACGATGCCGATAACATGAAATTAACTCCAAAATATTCTTATAACGACGGCAATGAAAACATTTATACCTTATTATATGAATGGAGTGCCAATGTGTTAATGTCCCAAGATATGGAAATGGCTTACAAGAACCAATCTACAATTCTTGATCCACGATGTGAAATACTTTGGTGGCGTCCTACTTCTTTAGATGACTTAAATGCAAAAGACGGTCCTAAAGAATCTGATAAAGATTTTAAAGGAATGCCTATCGGAGAGCTACCAAAAGGAAAGACTTCTGCGGAAACATATTCTCCAAGCAGAGTACTCCTTACCCAAGATCAACATATTCTTGATCCATTACATTGGTGGTGCAAAGCTCGTGAAATCGTATGGTTAGGTTACGCTGAAAGTCGTTTCTTATTAGCCGAAGCTGCATTACGTGGTTGGCAAGGTATCGGTAAATCCGCCAAAGATTATTATTTAGATGGTATTCGCGCTTCTATGGAGTACTATCAAATTAACCAAACTAAAGGTCAGGCAGCAATCAATGATTATATCGACGGATTAAAGTTCATCAACGTATTCGACAATGGTTCTAAAGAAGAACAGCTAGAACAGATTATCACACAAAAATGGATTGCTGTATTCCCTAACGGTAATGAAGGATGGGCAGAGTTCCGCCGTACAGATTATCCTGCGTTAGCCAATATCTTGCAAAACACATCATCGGATGTTCCACAAGGAAAATTCATCAAACGGGTACGTTATCCCGATAACGAAAGTTCTAATCCAAACAAACCTTCCGCACTTCAAGGAGATCGCGTTTGGTGGGACGTTGCCGATACAAACAATGACAATGGTGCAAGAGTAACCCCCAACAACTTCCGTAATTGATTAATAGTTAAATGAATGTAGAAATGTCCGGACTTTAGTTCCGGACATTCTATACTACACAAACAAAATTATTTACCTAATCTATGAGAACTAATTTATATATCCTTTTGGCATGCATAAGCATATTGCTAGGCAGTTGCGCAAATGAAAGAAATATAAACTTACGTTGGGCTACTTTTAATATACGCTATGACAATCCGCAAGATAGTCTTAACAGTTGGCAATACCGTAAAGATAATGTTTGTCAATTCATTTGCAACCACAACATTGACATTATCGGTATGCAAGAAGTCCTCTATAATCAATTCAACGATCTAAAATCCTGCTTAACAGAATATTCAGCTATCGGTGTTGGCAGAGATGACGGCAAAACGGCAGGAGAATATGCTCCGCTATTCTATCGCCATGATAAATTTGAAGTACTCGACAGCAATACATTCTGGTTGTCCGAACAGCCGGATAGCATAGGCTCGACAGGTTGGGACGCCGCTTGTATAAGGATTGCGACTTGGGCAAAGTTCAAAGATAAAACCACAGGAAAAGTTTTCATGGCAGTAAACACTCACTTCGATCACATAGGTACAGAAGCACGCAAAAACAGCGCATTACTCATTATTCGCAAGATAAAAGAAATTGCAGGTGATCAACCCGCTATCCTAACCGGTGATTTTAATGTTTCCGACAAATGGGAAGCATACGAAACTATTACTACAAATACATTCGTGATGAAAGATGCCCACAAGATTGCAGACAAAGGAGAAGGCGTCGATTATACATTCCATGATTTCGGACGCATACCGATAGAAGAACGTGAGAAAATCGACTTTATATTCGTCACACCTCAAATCAGGGTTCTTGATTCTGAAATTCCTGTAGAAGGTAATGATTCTATCGGTTTCTTATCAGACCACAATCCACAAATCATCTCTTTGCAGTTTTAACTTTATACAACCACCATGAACAGATATATCGGCATTGTCTCATTACTTCTCATTTTACTTTGCGGCTGCTCTCATCATCCACAAACAGAAATAAGCTCTCCTGACGGAACTATCAAGATCTATTTCTGTCTAAACGACAGTAACCGGATGGCTTACCGGATAAGTATAAATGACAGTTCTTTCATTGCTCCGTCCCAACTCGGTTTTGAGGCTAATAATGGAATAAATCTATATAAAGACTTCCAAATAACAGGAACGGATTTTAGTACAAAAGATGAAGTTTGGACTCAACCATGGGGAGAAAACAAATCTATCCGTAATCATTATAATGAAGTGGCTATCCATTTGAAAGATAGTAAAGCAACCCGTTTAACCATACGTTTCAGAGCATTTGATGACGGCATAGGTTTCCGCTATGAATATCAAGTACCAAACATCGATTCGTTATTCATAATTAATGAACTTACTGAATTCAACATCGCAAATAATGGAGTATCATGGTCTATTCCTGCTAATTTTGAAACCTACGAACTGCTTTACCGCACCTTGCCTATCAATAAGGTAGAAACAGCCAATACCCCAATGACTTTCAAAACAGATAACGACATATATGCAAGTATTCATGAAGCAGCACTGACCGATTTTCCTGAAATGACCTTAAAACAAACAGAGGCATGTAATTTCAAATCGGAATTAGCGCCGTGGCCCGACGGAATAAAAGCACGTTTTGCCGGAGGTAATGTTACAACTCCTTGGCGTACGATACAGATTGCCAAAGAAGCAGTAGGCTTAATAAATTCCGGCCTTATTCTAAATTTAAACGAACCTTGTGCACTCGAAACGACTGATTGGATCAAACCCATGAAATATGTCGGAATCTGGTGGGGAATGCATTTGGGTGTGGAAACATGGACTATGGACGACCGCCATGGGGCAACAACAGAAAATGCCAAAAGATACATCGACTTCGCAGCTGCTAATAACATCGAAGCCGTCATGTTCGAAGGTTGGAATGAAGGTTGGGAAAGTTGGGGAGGTATGCAAACCTTTGATTATACCAAACCTTATGCTGATTTTGATATCGTGGAAGTAGCCCGTTATGCCAAGGAAAAAAACATTCAGATCATAGGGCATCATGAGACAGGTGGAAATATTCCTAACTATGAACGCCAATTGGATAAAGCATATAAATGGTATGCCGACCTAGGTATACACTCCGTAAAAACCGGATATGCAGGGGCTTATCCCGGAGGATATTGGCATCATAGCCAATACGGAGTACGGCACTATAGAAAAGTAGTAGAAACTGCCGCTAAATACCATACCACAATCGATGCCCATGAACCGATAAAAGATACCGGTATCCGCCGCACCTATCCCAACATGATGACACGTGAAGGAGCTAGAGGCATGGAATGGAATGGATGGAGCGAAGGCAATCCACCCGAACATCACGAGTTATTACCTTTTACCCGCTTACTTGCAGGTCCTATGGATTATACACCGGGAACATTTGATATCTTATATGAAAAGACACGTAACTCTCCCAAACGTAAAAAATGGAATGATCTAGACAAAGGGAATAGTCGCGTAAACACAACTTTAGCGAAACAAATAGCTAATTGGGTAATACTTTATTCGCCTTTGCAAATGGCATCCGATATGATCGAGAACTATGAGAATCATCCGGCTTTCCAGTTCTTTCGGGATTTTGATGCCGATTGTGACTGGTCTAGAGCATTGGCAGGAGAACCCGGAGAGTTTGTCGTTGTAGTACGTAAAGCTAAACAAAATTATTTTCTAGGTGCTTCCACCAACGAAGAAGCCCGTACGATAAACATCAAACTTGATTTCCTGGAAAAAGGAGAACTATATAAAGCCACCATCTATGCCGATGGAAAAGATGCAAATTGGGAAACCAATCCAACCGATTATCAGATTACAGAGCAAATAGTAACTGCCAATGAAAGTTTGAGTATTACAATGGCAACAGGTGGAGGACAAGCCATCTCATTCATGCCAGTCGATGAATAATATTTTTCTACTAATTTTCAGTTCGGAAGTTTCTTTATTCTAGCCGTCAAATACAAAAACGACGGCTGGATGAGGAAACAAACAAAGATTCATAAAGACCCAATAAAAGAGTCCTAAAATAATAATATAGTGAAAAACGACCCAAACAAACCAATCAAGCGAAACCCTATCTACTGGGTACCTACTGTCTATTTTGCGATGGGATTACCCTTTGTAGCTTTGTCCATGGTATCCGTACTGATGTTCTCCGATTTAGGAATATCCAATGCCCGGATAGCATTCTGGACTTCCCTTATTATGTTACCTTGGACATTAAAACCATTATGGAGCCCGTTCCTTGAAATGTTTAAAACAAAGAAACATTTTGTCGTCATCACGCAACTTGTAACCGGTATTTCATTTGCTTTAGTCGCTTTATCATTGCCTCTCCCCGACTTCTTCACCTATTCTATTGCTTTCATGGGAATAATCGCATTCAGCGGTGCAACACATGACATAGCCGGAGACGGAGTTTATTTAACGGAACTATCTTCTTCCGAACAAGCCAAATATATCGGCTGGCAAGGAGCATTCTACAACTTGGCGAAAATACTGACCAATGGAGCTTTGGTATATCTGGCAGGAGAACTTAAAAACTCCATCGGCGTAGTAGAGGCATGGATGTCTATCATGGGAATATGCTCTTTGATTATGGTATGCATCGGATTATACCATATTCGTATTCTCCCTTCCGGTGGTGCGGCAGCAGATAATGTCCGTACAACAAAAGATGCATTGCACATGCTTGGGGAAGTAATATGCACCTTCTTCCGGAAGAAGCATATTATATGGTATATCTGTTTCATCATCCTTTACCGCTTCGCGGAAGGCTACGCCATGAAAATAGTACCTCTGTTTTTAAAAGCACCGGTAACCGATGGAGGCTTGGGACTGGAAGTACAAGAAATCGGCTTAATATACGGCACATTCGGAGCGGGCGCCTTTATAGCAGGCTCTATTTTAGGAGGATATTATATCTCACACTTCGGACTAAAAAAAGTATTGTTTTCACTTTGCTGTGCATTCAATATACCATTTGTAGTCTATTTCTTACTGGCAATGTATCAACCTACGGAATTAAGTCTGATCGGCGCAGCCATTGTGCTTGAGTATTTTGGCTACGGATTCGGATTTGTCGGTCTGATGCTATTCATGATGCAACAGGTAGCTCCCGGCAAACATTCAATGGCACATTATGCATTTGCCACAGGAATTATGAATCTGGGGGTAATGATCCCGGGTATGATGAGCGGTTATCTGAGCGACTGGTTGGGCTATCATAATTTCTTTATTTGGGTATTGATAGCAACAATCCCTTCCTTCTTAGTTACCTATTTTGTTCCATTCACTTATCCGGATGCTAAAAATAAACAGTAATACAATATCAACATAAAAGAATAAATAATGAAAGATTTAAAAATTATAAGCGGAGCATTACCCGATATGCCTTGGGAAGACAGACCGGAAGGTTCTAAAGAAGTAGTATGGAGATATTCTGCCAATCCTATTATTCCCCGTGATTTATTACCGACATCAAACAGCATTTTCAATAGTGCCATAGTACCTTTCAAAGATGCCTATGCCGGGGTATTTCGTTGTGACGACACCAACCGGAGGATGCGTCTGCATGTAGGATTCAGCAAGGATGCCATTCATTGGGATATAGAGCCGGAACCTTTAAGTTTTGAGTGCGATGATAAAGAAATCGGGACTTGGGTTTACGGTTATGATCCAAGAGTCTGCTTTATTGATGACCGTTATTATATCACTTGGTGCAACGGTTATCACGGACCTACTATCGGTGTGGCATGGACAACGGATTTTAAGAATTTCCATCAACTGGAAAATGCTTTCATTCCATTCAATCGTAATGGCGTATTATTTCCTAAAAAGATTAACGGACATTTCGCAATGCTAAGTCGCCCCAGTGACAACGGGCACACTCCTTTCGGAGATATATTTTACAGTGAATCACCCGATATGGAATTCTGGGGACATCATCGTCATGTTATGAGTCCGGCTCCATTCGAGCAAAGTGCTTGGCAATGTACTAAGATCGGCGCCGGCCCCACTCCTATCGAAACATCAGAAGGCTGGTTACTGATTTATCATGGTGTGCTGGCTTCATGTAACGGCTTTGTATATAGTTTCGGAGCAGCATTGCTTGACTTGGATAAACCGTGGAAAGTAAAATTCCGTTCCGGACCTTACTTAATATCACCGCAAAAAAATTACGAATGTATGGGTGATGTTCCTAACGTTTGCTTCCCATGCGCAGCTTTGCACGACCCTGAAAGCGGACGAATCGCCATTTATTACGGATGTGCCGATACGGTTACAGGATTGGCTTTCGGATATATCCCTGAAATCATAGAATTTACAAAGCGTACATCCATTATATAATAGTGGAACGGCAGAGAAATTCGGAATAAGAAGTGGTGATTATAATGACTAAGGTACTGCTTTTATAAGAAGCATTAAAAATAGCGTGCAGAAATAATGGTTTAATAAAATAAATCATTTATTTTTGTACGTTAATTAAGCCGAAAGCCATGAAGATTTTATACCATATTTACCAGATTTGTATAGCTTTACCCATTCTATTGGTTCTGACTATACTGACAGCCGTAGTAACAATGATCGGAAGCCTGTTTAATGCACACTTCTGGGGTTATTATCCCGGTAAAATATGGTCTCAACTATTTTGCTATATCCTTTTAATCCCTGTCAAGGTAAAAGGACATAAAAATATCAGCAAAAAGACATCTTATGTATTTGTCGCTAACCATCAGGGTTCATTCGATATATTCCTCATATACGGTTTTCTAGGACGTAACTTTAAATGGATGATGAAGAAAAGCCTCCGCAAAATGCCATTTGTTGGAAAAGCCTGTGAGTCTGCAGGGCATATTTTTGTAGACCGATCCGGTCCGCGAAAAGTATTGGAAACCATACAACAGGCACGTGAGACGCTGACCGGAGGAACTTCATTGGTAGTATTTCCTGAAGGAGCACGTACTTTTACCGGACATATGGGCTATTTCAAAAAAGGAGCTTTTCAATTGGCAGATGAATTACAATTACCGGTTGTTCCCCTTACGATAGACGGTTCATTCGATGTTTGGCCACGTACAGGAGGATGGATTAAGTGCCACCGTATGACTTTGACAATCCATCAACCGATTCCACCTAAGGGACAAGGTGCCGAAAACATCAAAAAAATGATGGAAGAATCTTATGAAGTTATTCAAAGCGCACTACCGGAAAAATATAAAGGAATGATAAAGAACGAAGACCAAGACCGTTAAAGGTTTTGGTCTTTTTATTTAGTTATTGACTGCGGTAGTAGTACCATGTTCTTTCATCATGTGAAGATTCTTACGGGCAGTAGATATGTAATCTCTCACATAAGGATTATTACGAAAATCTGCCGGAACTTTAGAAAGAATGTCCTCAATCTGCGGAGTCATAACCGGATAAGACTGACATAGCAACAAAAACACTCCCGGTCCTAACACATTGTTATAATTCGCTGTGATAAAGTTCTCTATCAAAGAGCTCATTTCCACAGATATTTGCTTACTTTCCCGTTCCATTTCATGTTCAATCAAAAGAGGGTCTTCACCGTTTAATATCATTTTGGCTTCCTTTCGTTCCAACTCTCCGGCACGACGGTCTAATTCATTTTTCTTATCAAAAAAACCATAAAGCGCTTCATTGAGAGGAGTACCGTCTACTCGCAACTCCGTATTATCAATCTTTACATTGATTTGACCACGCTCAAGGACAAGAGGCATAATGATATTATCATCCATAAACAACATGACCATCTCTGTCGAATCAAGTTTCCCTTGCATTTTAAACAACCCGTGTATTACTTCAGCAGAGTCCACCTTTACCAATTCACTTCCTTTCAATGTTTTCAAGAACAACATTCTCCCATCTAAACTGGATATGGATGATTCGCCATTAATCTTGTACTTAGATGTGCAGGAGGTAAGAACTGCAAGCAATGAAAAAGCAAAGAATAATCTATTCATACTTAATATAATATCTGTTGATACCTGCAAAGGTACAATCAATAATCTAGCATCAGAAACATTTTATCATTAATTAAAAATTAGAAGTTGATATTAACCGAGCTGCCCAATACCAGCAGATGAGTCGGTTTAGAGATTTTATGTTTCTCTTTCGTCCCCGAAGTATATAAATCGAATGCAAGATGTGTAGGAATAAAATCATAATCAAAAAAGAACCTTACCGAGAAATTCCTTTTAAGAATATAAGTTGTAGAAATGCCTGTACCAACACTTATAGAGTGAAACTCCCCAAACTCCATTATATTCCGCTCCTCATTGATTCCTTCTTCATTTTTGTAAATAGCTGTAATTTTACTTCCTCTTGAATATTGCGTGCCAAGAAGCAATTTGCTACCTACTCTCCACCGATTGGAAAAAGGATAAGAAAAATAGGCTCCGGCGTCTAATGAAAGGACATCTGTAGAACCCGGGCTTATTTCTTCTGCCGCATGAGCATAATCTCCTGTAATGGAGGTCGGAACGTTAGAAATCCTTAAACGACCGCCGACACCGATATAGGGATTTGCAAACCAAGCTCCTTCGAAACCGGCACTGGCTCCCGTAGCCGTATAAAAATTTACACCATTAATGCAAGCATGCTTCCCTGAAATCATAGCTAACCCTAAATAATAACCTAAGAAAGAAGGAGGTGTATCTTTACTTACTTCTCCAAATTTCAACTGTTCTCGCAAGATTCCTTTATCTTTAAAAATAAGGTCGGCAAAGAAATATCCCAGTTCAGTGGATAATATGCCGATACCTGCTCCCACCATTACATCACTCAGCCAATGACGATTATTCAATTGACGCCCGATGGCGGTAGCCGTGGCAACTGAGTACCCGCCGATACTATACCAAGGACTGCGTGTCGTCCCATACTCTTTATGAAAGATAGTAGCCGACATGAAAGCTGTTGCAGAGTGTCCTGAAGGAAAAGAATTACGGGAAGAACCATCCGGACGCATCACTTCCGCCGTATTCTTAATAATGTTCACCGCACTCGCCATCAATATGGCAGAAAAAGCATCCGAAACCACCATTCTTCCCCAAGAATTACGGTTTTCCACTCCCGCCAGTTTCATCCCAAACGTGGCAGCCAAAGGAAGATATTGCAAGTAATCATCATAATGATGTTCAAAACGAGGAACATACCGGTTACGAAGTCCCCTGAAATTCTTATTTTCTTTTTGCAACACCAATCCGGCTGCAATAAGAGGAACGCCGATATAAGTCATCTGATAGGCACGGCTGGAAGTAGCTTTATCAATCCTTAATTTTGCTCTTTCCCATTTGGAAAGAGGATATAATGCTGTACTATCCGGTTGATAAGCGAATAGCAGATTAAAATGAAGCAAGAAAACAATAAGCCAAAGTGTTTTCATCAAAAAAGTTTTTTGTGTATTAATAATGTATCTGTCGTGTTTTGGCAACAAATATATTAAGAATATTATAACCGACTAAAAAAAGAGAGAAAAATCTTGTGGTAATTTACGCAACAGACAAACGGTCTTTATCGGAAAAGATAACAGATTACATTTCTGTGTGTATTTCAAACTTTTCTTCGCACTAACTTCACCCTTCACTATTGAGCGTAAGCATCTGTTACATAACCAATAAAAGTGAAGGCAATTAAATAAAGTCGAGAATTGAGAGTTAAAAGTTGAGAGTTCACTCTCGCTCTTTTAATAACTTTCAATTCTCAACTCTCAATTCTCGACTAAATGAACTGCACCCCAAAAGTTGGACAAAAAAGAGTCTTACACATGAAATTAAGT
>NZ_QSUN01000036.1 GCF_003438995.1 Bacteroides sp. OM05-12 | reverse complement strand
CAGGAGTATTTATCCTTTAAGAGATTCGTTTGATAATGGAGATAAACTCTTCGTTGGTCCAAAGCATTTGCATGAATGAGAAGAAATATCCTTTACTGATAGAAGCAGGACATAAATAACATTTTATCGCATAATGAATGCTTAGGCTTTAGAGTAGAGTTTACGATGATTCTGTAACAAAGATGCGACCCATCACGAGCCGCATCTTTTCTATTGAATCTAATACCTATTTTATGTAATACTTATTGTTAATCCTCATTTAAATCTTTCCAAAACCTTTTTTTTGAATAAGAACGACCTGTATATTCGTCCTCATTGTTAACGTTGACCGAATCAGTTGGCGAAGTGGCTATTATGCCCTCCGGCTTTACTTCTATTACTTCTAATGTCGGTTTAATATACTTGCTTTTCATCTTAGTAAATATTAAGTGAGTTATTTAATAACGACTTTATTCTTTTCAATTACGTAGATACCTCTGTTTAAGCCGGATAGTTCGTTTTCTCCTTCAACAAGCATTTCCGAACGAACCAGACGACCATCGATGCCGTAGATATCCAACTTTTGTGCTTCAGGAACATTTACGTATAATGTATTTCCGGCTGAATAAATAGAAAGGTTGTTTGTTGCAACAGATTCTATCGAGACAGGTGATTCCACTTTGACGGCAGTAGCATACGACGGTTGTCCCGACGTTCTGGCTTCGCCCTTAAGGAAAGCCCGGAAAGGTATCACTGTCGCGCCTTTACCGGTCAGGCGGAATTCTTTTCCATCGGATATATACATGATGTTTTCTCCGGTTTCGGCTGTTACATCGATGGTTGCATACGTTCCGTTGAAGGTATAAGGGCCGCCGTCTGTAAAGAAGTTCATCTGGTTATTGATTGTTTGGCTGACCGCATCGAATTTAATATCTGTAGTACCCTCATTGTACAAAATATACGGAGTATTTGCTGCGATGGTTGAAGCTGTTTTGAAAGTAACCGATTCGGCAGAGGTTGTGTTCATCTCTTCTACCGTGCATCCATTCGGTATGTTGCAATTGAATGGCAGACAGATAGTTTCCAATGCAGCTTTACCATTTACCTTTGCAACAACAGGGCGTGTGTAAGAGATTGCATCCGCCGTAAACTCTTTCGATGCATTGAAAGGCATATTGTCCGTCAATGCGATATCCGCTATTTTACCGTCAACGATAGTATATCCTTTGTCTAAAGTGATATTATCACCTGCTTTTAGGTAGACTAATAAGTTTGGATTGGTCACTCCGCTTAAAGTTACGTCTGCCGGAACAGTGATACCTGTCATATCGATGTCCGTAAGATTCGCGTCTGTAACATCCATTTGGGTAAGCTCTAATTGGCTCCATGTTCCTGAAAGAATGGTAGAAGCGTATGCTTTAGTGGCATATTTCATGTTCTTCCAATAAGGTGCTGCTTCATAAAGGCTCTTACCGGATGCTGGGATGTGAATCGTTGTGAAATCTTTACTAGCAAAGTCTGTTTTGCTCGAGCCAAATGGATTATCACTGTTATTACCTCCTTCTGCCGTATCAACAATTGTTGATATGGGTGTTTTGGAACACATATAAATATCTCGTTTAACACCTTGATCCATACGGAAAACCGCACCTCCAATAGCAGTGACTGATGCCGGAACTGTGAACTTTGTAATTTTGTAGCAATTGATAAAGACTCCGGGTTGCATCGTTGGTATATTTTCCGGCCATGTGGTGAAAGTTACAGGAGTAATGCAAAAAGCTCTGCCACCAATTTCTTCGATAGCGGAAGGCCATTCGGAAAAAGTCACGTTTGATTGTCTGAATGCAGCTACGCCTATTTTCTTTAAACCATCGGGGAGTGTGTTTAATGATAATGCCGTACAGGCTTTGAAAGCGTTATCGTGTATTTCTTCGAGAGTAGAAGGAAGAACCGATGGATTGAATTTGACACATTCCATAAAGGCCTCAAGACTTATGACTTTTATCTTATCCCAATTGGTAACCGTCGTTAAGTTGGCGCATTTCCTAAAACAATATTTAGGAATAATAGTCATATTCGAAGGTAGGCTTATTTTTACTAAAGTGGTATATCCATCGAATGCTGATGCATCGAATCCTTCGGTCATAACTCGTGAGAAATCAAATTCTTTTACTTTTGTTACTACCCCTTTTAGTCCTCGAACATCGTTTGCATTAATTTTAGTTTCAGTGTTACTTATAACAGTTACTTTAGTAATTGCATCAACTGATTGCCCATTCAACGCAGCAATAGTTTCAGCTTCAAGTTGTCCTAACTTCTTGTGGTCAATAATCAAGTCCTGTGCTATCATAACACTAGTACTCATTGCGAGTACTAGTGTAAGAAAATATCTGAATATATTATTGCTTCTCATAGTATTAAATCAATTAAATTTAGAAAAGTACCTTTTCTGCTTTTATATTTGTTCCGTCAGAAAGAATGAATACGTTGATACCTTTGTTTAATCCATTCTTATTGATGGTCAATTCACCGTTAATGTTAGCTTTATAGATTTGTGCTCCATCGATGCCGACAATCTGAAGAGATAATCTTTTATCGGATAAGTTCTTCACGATAATGCCATCGGCTGTATAATTCAATTCGTAGGTTGTATTATTCATGGCATTGTTAGTTATATTATCAGGACTTGGAACTTCGTAAGCACCGATGTCTTTGGTCTCATTAATAGCCGTTCCACAAACATCTGTAGCAGGAATAACATTAATACCTAAAATATCTGAAGAATCATTCATTCCTTTATTAATCATCGGGCTGCTTGCAGTAATAGCTAAGTAAGGAACTGTAGCATCGTTAGAGAAAGTAGTTGCAAGGCCTAGGTTTGCCAATTGATAAGTAGTTGTGGTTTCTACCATATTGTTATATGCAGCTTTTTCTTCATTTAAAGAAGGTTCAGTCATTTTCTCGTTAACCCCTCTTTCACCACCAATCAATACATTGTTATAGGCAAGGAACTCTCTGTCAGCAGCATCGATTCCTGAAAGAATAGTTGTCTTATCTGCGTATGCTACGTTGTTGATGAATGCGATTCTACTATCCGGTATGAATGTAGGAATAGAAATGGCTCCTAAGTTGTTGTAGAATGTATTATTAATGATATTAGACTCTCTTACTTCTGCATTTGTTAAGTCAATAACACCTTCATAACCTCCGTTAAGAATTGTATTCTCCAAGAATGTGCAATTCTTAACTTCCAGTAATCCTACTGTAGAGTTCTTTGAACTACCCGTACTTTGATCGACAAGTCCGATAGCAACTCCGCGACTGTTTTCAGCGTCCATGCGATTTTTATAGAAAGTAGAGTTTGTAACTTTAAGGAAATAGTTTTTGTCAACGTCGGCTACATTCGGGCCACAATGCATAATGACAGCTCCGATTGCTCCACCGCCGATTGTATAATTGCCTTCGAAATAGCAATTGTTCACAATTACCTGTTTGCCTCGACTACCGATGGCTGCACCTGCTGAACCGGCTTCATTATTAATGAATTTACAACCTTCCAACTCCAATTTTTCACCTGCAAAGAAGATGGCTCCTCCAAGCATATATTCAATCTGGCGACCATTTACAAAGTTTATGCCGTTAACTTTTAAATTAGTTCCGGAACCTCCGCGGAGAATACGGGTAGATTGTCCTTGTTGATTTCCGGGAGTGGCCCAACCTAGTAATGTTGTGTTCTCACCACTTAATTCAACGTTTTTGTTACTTCCGAAATCCACATAGGCATAACCGGTTGTTGTTGCACCAGATAGATCGAATGTAGCATTCTTTTCAAGATAAATAATGGTCGGAGTGTTTTCTGCTACTTTGGTGACAGCACAACCGATTGTTTTGAATGGAGCAGATTCTGAGCCATTGTTAGAGTCACTGCCTGAATTTGATACATAAAAGGTTGTTTGTGCATTTACCAATGCAAATGCGGAACAGGCAACCATTACAGAGAATAATTTTCTTTTCATAACTATTAAAATTAAGTTTTTATTATTTGATTTATTGATATACTCTTACATAATCTATTTGATAGTCTTGAGGCAATCCGTCGAGATCTACGCCTTCACGACCTCCCCAACTTCCGCCAAAGGCTTGGTTAAGGATAAGATAAAATTCTTCGTCAAAAGGCCAATTGCCAATGGTTGCCGCTTGTGGCTTATTTACGGTGAATTTCAATTTCCCGTCCAGATACCAGGCAATGCGGTCTTTGGTCCATTCCAAACTGTACACATGAAATTCTGTGTAAGAAGTAGGACAAGTCACACTTTTATTGTATGGATTCGGCCAAGTTCCTGAATTGTGGTCGGTACAATGGAGGGTATAATGAACCAGATTTGGGTCATATCCCACATGTTCCATGATATCGATTTCACCACTCTTAGGCCAATATCCGTATTTATCCCATTGCGGCATCATCCAAATAGCAGGCCATGTGCCTTTGCACATCGGTAATTTGGCTTTCACATCCACTCGGCAATACTTCCAATATTTTAAACCTTTGGTTGTTATGCTGGCAGACTTAACGGAGATAATCGTGTCTTTTCTTCTTTCCGTCCATTCGTTTTTCGACTGATTGTTGACTTTTGCATTTTCAATGAGTACCGGTTCGTCTTCGCATACAATATGTAGCAAACCGCCTTTTTGATAACAGTTTTCTTCACGACCTACTGTGTAATATTGCATTTCGTTTCCTCGTACATAACCTTCTTCGAAATTCCATTTCGAGGGATCGGGTAATCCGGTTCCGTTGAAATCATCTTGAAACACTAACTTAGAAAACGGGTAAGGAACTGCAACGAGTTTTCCATTATCATCTACCGTAATGTTCCAAGTAGCTCCGTTCGCCAGCTTTTGTTGGATGCCTCCTGCCACTTCTGCTTGCATGGCATAAGGAACGCTGGCTAATTCTTGATTACCTGCTAAGGTATAGCCTTCTCCTTTATCGATTTCTGTTTTAATCTGATAATTCCCTTTTGTCCAATCCACTTTGGCAAACTCAATTGCTTCGGGTGTTCCTTCACCTATATACAAAGTAAAATAACCATTTACGTCCGTACGGGTCTGATGTGTTTCAGAGTAAACAGTAGTTCCATTTGTTTCGATTAGGAATCGCACATGAATGTCTTTATTGGCTATTACGTTTCCATCTATGTTTTTCAGCGCAGATTGATAAAAGAAAGTGTTTTGAGCTTGTACGCATACAGAAGTAATAGCAAGGAAGATATATATAAATACTTTTTTCATTGGGTTACTTTTTAATGATCGTGATTGTTTTAATTTCCCGGTCTGATAATACGGTCAGCAGATAATTTCCCGGTGTATAGACTGTCATATCAACGGTAGTGTTATTCGTAAAAGGTTGGCTGTGGGCAATCTCTTGACCTATCAGATTTGTGAGTTTCCAAGTATAACTCTCATTATTTTGGCATTCGATTATTAATTTATCTGTTACAGGATTCGGGTAGATATTGAATTCTATAGTTGATTTTACAGACTCGATACTGGCCGGGCCTAAATCATCGGATTGATTGAAACCTTGAAGTACACAGAAGTCACCGATGGTTGTTTCTGTTACCACTTCACCAATCGTCCAACTGATATTCTCTTTTGTACTACCTGCAGAAGAAATTACCTGTTGAGCGCTAATCGATGCTGTGGAGAATAAGAATAAAGATATAATTAAAAGATTCTTCATAATCCGTTTATTATTTGGTTAGTTCTTGGGTTGAGATGACACCTTCATCGTTGACGGAAATACTCCAAACTTTTCCATTCGGAGATTTCAATTGAACGTTCTCGGCACTTTTCGCATATTTGGCAAAAGGAACACTTACCAATTGTTGTGTACCGAGAGAAATATTTGTTCCGTCATAGCTGATTCCTGTTTCGATAAAATAAGGTCCGTCTGCCCAATTAATTTCTCCCAATGTACCTTCTAATGCGGTACCTTTACCGATTTTCAGGTTGACAATTCCTGCGGCATTTGTATTAGCCTGATGTGTTTCAGAAAATACGACAGACCCCGCAGGTATTTCTTGATGTATTTTGAAAGATACGTTTACGCTTTTATTGGCTACTATCGTATTATTTACGTTTTTTACCACAGCTTGAAATTGGAATGCTTCCGGTGCTTGACTATAAACCTGAAGGGTAACGCATACACCTACGAAAAAAAGTAAAATGGATCTAATCATAATAGTAATTGAATTTTAGGGTTAATTGTTTCGTAAATCTCTGGAAGCAAAATTAAGGTATAGATGAATAAATGCTTTGCATGAAACGACAGATTGATTTAACCCATGTGTTTTGTGTTGAAGAAATGTTGCATATCTTTTTTGAAATGTAGCATAAGTCATAAATACAGGCTGAAAACATAATTTATAGCGATAAATCAGCTTGATTATTTTGCATATTCAGGCGAACATGGATTATGTCGGAAAATTGTAAGAAGTTTCTATTTTACGCTATTGACCGTTAGCGTTTGTTTGAATTAAAAACGGTCAATCCTTCCGCCATTAACAGATATTTTTGTCGTGGATGTTTGGGACTGTTAGGGTAGAGAGGGGTAATAAAACCACTCTGGATAGTCGGTGTCAGATAATTGGCTATAAAGATACATAGTATTCCGCTATGTAATAATGTGAAGATAGAGAAGTTTTATTTTCATCACCTTATTAGGTTGTTAACATCTTATTTTTTCCTGTTTGATGCTCTTGACTTTTTTGTCGGTTGTTAAGTAGAGAGTAAAGAATAATAATCAAAATCAGATGACTGGTTTTTAAATTGCGTAAATGTTGCAAGTCGTTTTTGATATGTAGCTATGGAAAAATTAGGTAATATAGCTTTTTTGCCTTTTTGAAATGTATTTCTACATTTGCCTTCATAATACTGCAATCATAATTCTAATTTCACTGTTTATGAAGACACATTTTGTTTTGTTTTTGTTATTGTTCGCTGTAGTTAAGGTAAATTCTGCACAATTATATGTAGAGGCTGAGAGTTTCAAGGAGAAAGGAGGTTGGGTAGTCGATCAACAATTTATGGAGCAAGTAGGCTCGTCTTATCTGATGGCTCATGGGATGGGGAAACCTGTTACAGATGCCATAACTACCGTCCGGTTTGCGGAGAAAGGTTTATATCATGTATATGTGCGTACCTATAATTGGACTTCTGTGTGGAGTGATAAAAAAGGACCTGGACAATTCACTCTATCAGTCGGTGACACTGAACTAGCTACTGTATTGGGTGCGACGGGCAATAAATGGGAATGGCAGAAAGCCGGTATAGTAGTCATCAATGAATTGTCTCAACGGCTTGTTTTGCATGATTTGACCGGATTTAACGGACGTTGCGATGCAATTTATTTCTCTCGGGAAGCCGTCACTCCGCCGGATGATACGGAGGAATTGAAGCGATTCTTATCCGATACATTAAAGAAAACCAATCCGGATACTTATGCGGGGAGTTTTGATTTTGTTGTTGTAGGGGGAGGAATTGCCGGAATGTGTGCTGCGGTTTCTGCCGCACGGCTGGGATTGAAAGTGGCTCTAATCAATGACCGACCTGTATTGGGCGGCAATAACAGCTCGGAGGTGCGTGTACATATGGGAGGAAGAATCGAATTGGCTCCGTATCCGCGTTTGGGAAATCTGATGAAAGAGTTTTGTCCGCTGAAAGTAGGAAATGCCCGGCCGGCAGAAAACTACGAGGACAATAAGAAAGAAGCTTTTATTGCAGCTGAACCTAATATTTCTCTATTTCCTTCATGCAGAATGATTTCGCTGCAAAAAGAAAACAACCGCATTGTTTCCATTACCACAACTCATATTGAGACAGGAAAGAGGCAGGTCTTCCATGCTCCTCTCTTTGCCGATTGCACGGGAGACGGAACAGTGGGTTATTTGGCAGGAGCCGATTTCAGAATGGGCAGGGAAAGCAAGAGTGAGTTTGATGAGCCTCATGCTGTTGATATCGCTGATAGTCAGGTGATGGGAGCATCCGTTCAGTGGTATTCCGTTGAAAAGAAAGAACCGCAGGATTTTCCGGTATTCGATTACGGTTTGGAATTTAACGAAGAGAGTTCGGAGAAAGTGATGATGGGCGAATGGACTTGGGAAACGGGCATGAACCGCAATCAGATAACAGAGTTCGAACGTATCCGGGATTATGGTTTGATGGTGATATTTTCGAATTGGTCTTATTTGAAAAACAGGTACACGGCTAGTGAATATTACCGAAACAGGGCTTTAGAGTGGGTAGCTTACGTGGCAGGAAAAAGGGAATCCCGTCGTCTGCTCGGTGACCATATCTTGACCGAAAATGATTTAGTGGAGCATATTCCTTATGAAGATGGGACAGCATGTACTTCTTGGACCATCGACCTTCATTATCCTGACCCGGAGAACAGTCGTCATTTCCCGCAAAAGGAATTTAAATCGATAGCTCAACATGTTGCCACCTATCATTATCCCATCCCTTACCGGTGCTTTTATTCCCGAAACATTGAAAATCTGTTCATGGCGGGGCGAAACATCAGTGTTACGCATGTTGCGTTGGGAACAACAAGAGTAATGCGTACCACCGGAATGATAGGAGAGGTCGTAGGGATGGCTGCTTCCATTTGTATAAAGAAACAGACTATTCCCAGAGGTGTTTATGCGTCTTATTTAAAGCAGCTAAAGGAACTGATGGAAAAAGGTACGGGCAAGGATATGCTTAATAATCAGCAATATAATGAAGGTGGAACTTTAGGATATAAAGTCGTAGATACAACTTTAAGGTAGTGTGGATGGATTGACAGTTATCGTTTTATAAAGTAATATATGTCACTTTACTTGTAATAATAGAAGAAAAGTCTGCTCATACGGCACTGAAACGCGTAATAAGCAGAAAAGAGTACTTTCTGAAATCAGTGACAGATAGTGATAGTAAAACGCACTTTTTTTGTTTGGGAGAGAGGGGGGAATGTGTTTTTGTTACTTCCCCCTGTATTAAGGACTCTTTATTCTTGTACCTTCGGTTTCTCTTTGCTGTTAATCTCCATATACTTGGTTGGCGACATTCCGTAGTATTCTTTGAAACTGTTGGAGAAGTGGGACAAAGATGAAAATCCTGCCGCATACGTGACTTCCGATATGGTCAGTTTCTTGCTAGCTAGTAATGCTGCCGCATATTTGAGTCGGGTGGTTTTAATGTATTCGCTTGGATTTTGGTTTGTCAATTGTTTCAATTTGCGTTGTAATTGCGAACGGCTGATTCCTATTTCGGCACTGATTGTTTCTACTGATAAATCGGTATCCGCCAGCTGTTTTTTGACAATTGTTTCCAGTTTTTCAAGGAACTTTTCATCAAATGATTTGATGTTATTGCCACTTTCCTTACTCTTTTCTTTGTCTTCGTATTTTTCTTTGATTACGCGACGTAGCTCAATCAGCTTATTGATTCTTACTTTCAAATGGTCGATGTTGAAAGGTTTGGGCAAATAAGAATCCGCACCTGCCTGAATCCCTTCGATACGATGTTCGATGCTTGTTTTCGCTGTCAGCATGATGACCGGTATATGGTTGGTTTGCTCATTATTCTTTATTTTATTGCACATTTCGGTTCCGTTCATTACAGGCATCATTACATCGGTTATGATACAGTCGGGAAGCTCTTTTATGGTAAGCTCCAATCCTTCAGCTCCGTTTTCGGCCGTTATCAGTTGATAGTCGGACTTTAGGACATCCAGCAGATAATCCTTAATGTCATCATCGTCTTCTACAATTAGTACTTTGTATTTGTACTTTGTACGTCCTGTAGGCGTGAAATCGTTAATACTATTCTCGGCGTCGATCAATGAAGTTTGAACTAATGTAGCTAAACTGCGGTCGGTATGCTCGGCCTTTATTTCCGATTCTTTTAAGTAACTGTTGTCCAGAGGTAACGTAATCACGAAGGTTGCACCCGGAAGTTCAGAATCCTCAACATAGATTTTTCCGTGATGTATATTCATTAGGCTTCTCGACAAGTGTAGGCCAATGCCGGTACCCATTTTTTTCCGGTTGCTATCTTCCGGTATCTGATAGAAACGCTCAAATACCAATTCCCGCATTTCTTTGGGAATACCGGGTCCCGAATCGGCTATACGGATAATGATATCCGTTGGTGAAGTACTGACTTCTATGGTGATGGAACCGTTGTCCAATGTGTATTTGAAAGCATTGGAAAGTACGTTGAATATCACTTTGTCCAGTTTCTCTTGGTCTACCCAAACTGTTGGTATCGTTTCTTTAATAGCCAATGTCAAGGTTATATTTCTTTTTTGGGCAATATAATCAAATGAGGTCGTTATATTCTCAAAGAAAGTTCGGAGGTCGGTTTGCTCGGCGAGTAGTTTGACCTGTCCTTTGTCTAATTTACGCATTTCCATGACCTGATTGACCAAGTGAAGGATGCGGTGTCCGTTTTGGCTGATAAGTTTATAGGTGTTACGTAGCTTCTCTTCGGAAGTTTCCTTTATCAACTGCTCAATCGGAGATAAGATGAGCGTTAACGGGGTGCGTATCTCGTGGGAGATGTCTGTAAAGAATTGAAGCTTGGATTGCATCATCAAATTTTCATTTTCCTTAATCAAAGCTTCCTTACGAGTCCTCAAACGATTTTTGACGTTGATATAAGCATAGCAAATCATTAATAGAACCATGCATACATAAATCGACTTGGCCCACCATGTTAACCAAAAAGGAGGATGAACGACGAGTGGCAGGCTGCGCTCTACAGCTTCCATGCCGGGTAAAGCTGCTTTTATTTTGAATATATATTTGCCGTAATTAAGATTGGTATAAGTGGCGAGCTTGTTGTTGAGTGGCAATGTTTTCCATTCATTGTCGAATCCTTCCAACTTGATTTGGTAGATAATGTCACCAGGTGCATTGTATTCGAGTGCCGTGAAACCGATGGAAAAACTCTTCACGTCACTTTTTATGTTAATCTTATCTATGTAATTAATTGCTTTCGAAAGAATTTCACCTTTATCGACTTTGACAGGTTCATTATAAATATATAAATCGGTGAATAAAAGATTTAGTAAAGGATGTTTAGCTCTTTCGAATAAACGGAAATAAGAAACTCCGTTACTTCCTCCGAAATACATTTCTCCCGATGTTGACCTGAAATGGGCACCTCTGCGAAATTCATTATTCACAAGGCCGTCCGACATGAAATAGTTGATGAATTGTTTTTCTTGAGATAAGAAATGGGAAAGTCCGAAGTTGGTACTTAACCAAATATTATCTTTCTCGTCAATCTCGATACCGTTGATGGTGGCATGGGGTAATCCGTCCTGTTCGGTGTAAAAAGAAGTTTTGGGATTCGTCGGATTAATACAATTCAGTCCTTGTGCGGTTCCTATCCATACATTACCTCTATTATCTTCGGTAATTGAATAAATCATGTTATTTGTCAGCCGTCCGTTTCCTGCCGTATAATCGGAAAAAGATTGTGTAGAAAGGTCGTAACAACTTAGTCCTGCATTGCTGGTTCCTATCCATACTTTATTGTTCTTACCGAATAAAATCGAATGAATAGTATTACTAAGTACTTGTTTGCTGTTTTTCATCAGGTCGTATTGAAGAGCACTTATCTTTTGAGTTTCAGGATTGAATATACAAACACCGTCCTCATTTGTTCCCAACCAAAGATTCCCGATAGAATCTTCGGCCATCGTATTAATGTGTTTCACATTTCGACCGTTGACATTAATCTCTTTTTTCTCAAAGCTATTTGTATTCGGATTATATAAGAATAAACCGGAGAGATAAGTTCCTATCCAGATTCTGTTGCGGCTGTCCTTAAAGATGGATAAAACAATGGACTCCGTATAATGTCTATCACTCTGTATGTTATAGTGGGCTATCACTTCTTTTGAGGAATTAAGCTTGTAAATGCCGTCTCCGTCAGTACCGATCCATAAGTTTTTATTGTTGTCTTCGGCAATAGACAATACGCATTCTGTTCCGATACTTTTCTTTGGATAGAAAGGGTTGAAACAAAGATTACCAAACGAGTGCTCTTGCGGAGGAATCATTAAAACTCCCTTTTGATATAATCCGACCCAAATGTTTCCTTGCTTATCTTCCAAGATACTATGTACCTTTGCTTTACGCATATCCAGATTCGGACGTTCCGTCTCGTAGGTTTCGACGGAACGATTGTCTTCTCGGTAACATTTTAATCCGTAGCCGTCCGTTCCTATCCAAAGATTCTTTTTACTGTCGGTTACCATTGTGAACACCATTCCCTCCATTGGAATGAAATTGCGGGTAAAAGTCCGGGTTGAGAAATCGAACGAATCGATACCCCCGTCAATCGTACCAACAAGTATGTTTCCTTCCGGTGTCTCTGTAATAGAGAAGACTTTGTTGCTGGAAAGACTGTTGAGGTCTTTAGAATCATGCGCATAATTAACAAGCGTGTGGTTTTCGATATTCAACACACTGATTCCATTGTCTTGAGAGCCTATCCAGATATTTCCGAAGCGGTCTTCAAATACCACGTTAATCTTATTGCTGCAGATGTTACTGTTCGTGGTCATATAATAAATAGGCTTTCCTGTATTAGCCCGGATACAGATGACTCCTGAGCGACTTGTCGTGAGCCAGATATTTCCTTTACTATCCTCCATGATGCAACGGAAGTAACTGAAGTCACTGATATTAGGATATGAAAAGTGGATATTACTGAACTTTTCTGTAGTACGGTCGAATAACTGTACTCCCCCAATAGTTCCTACCCAGAAATTCCTTTTTTTATCCTCGAAAACAGTGAGAACGGAATTATTTATGAGTGAAGTTGTATCGTTAGGTTGATTATAATAGGTTTTGAATTCGGAACCGTCAAAAGAGTTTAGTCCGCTTTCCGTACAAATCCATATTAAACCTTCATGATCTTGATATATGCTGTTAACATGGCTATTGGATAGCTCGTTTGCCGTATTCCAAAATTTGTCGGAAGCAGGTATATGGCCTCCCCACATTTGAAATGTGATTAAAAGAATAATGTATTTTAATTTGGGTTTATTAAATAATGAGAACATATAAATAATATGATTTTATTTTAATGGATATAACTTGAGATGTTTCCAAAACAAAAATAAAGCGTTTTTCCGAATAAAGCGCGCCGTTTAACATACTGGCTACAATATTTTAAGTATTTGCAACATTTACACAACCGCAAAGTGCTTGTCCTAAAAGACCGTTGACTTGTATGCAAGTTGCTTATTTATATATAAGCTAATTTTGACTTTTGAAATCAGGGCTGTATTTGTCGTCAAATTTATAGCTTTCGAAGTCAAGGAAGAATATATTTAAAAAACAACTAATAAATTTAATATTATGAACAGAGTTCTTAAATCTACGACATTATTTAAAGGAAAAAGGCAAAGGTTGAACTGCTTTTTTGCATTTATATTGTCTTTCATGTTTCTGAGTGAAACGGTGTATGCTCAATCACGAGTTGTTACAGGTATTGTTTATGGGGACGGGGAAGCATTGATTGGTGCCAATATAAAAGAAAAGGGTACGAATAACGGTACAATTACTGATCTGGATGGAAAGTTTTCTTTCAGAGTTAATAATGGCGCAAGTCTTGAGGTCTCTTATTTGGGATATGAGACAAAAACGGTACACATAAAACAACAATCTAATCTTAAAATAGAACTTGATGCCGATAATAAGGTTTTGGATGAAGTGGTAGTAGTCGGTTATGGTATACAGAAGAAAAGGTTGATAACAGGTGCGACTGTTCAAGTGAAAGGAGAAGATATTTCTAAAATGAATACGGTTAGTGCACTTGGTGCGTTGCAAAGTCAGACTCCGGGCGTAAACATTACACAGCAAAGCGGAAAACCGGGTGATGGCTTTAAAGTCGTTATACGTGGACTTGGAACAATTTATAATTCGGAACCTTTGTACGTGATAGATGGCGTGCCCGGTGGAGATATTAACATGCTGAATCCATCCGACATTGAGACTGTTGATGTATTGAAAGATGCGGCAACCTCTGCTATTTATGGAGCGAGAGCTGCTAATGGAGTAATCTTGATAACGACCAAACAAGGCAAAAAAGGAAAGATAAGTGTTCAATATGACGGATATGTAGGATGGCAGAATTTGGCTAAAACAGTGACTCCGCTCAATGCACAACAATATGTTGAATTGATAAAGGAAGGTGGCGACTATACAGATACCAATTTCCAACAAGAAGTTCCTTTATGGGATAAAATACAGAGTGGAGAATGGAAAGGAACTAATTGGCTGAAAGAAATGACCCGGAAGAACGCTCCAATGCAAAACCATGCTTTTAATATTGCAGGAGGAAATGAATACTCGACATTTTCAGTCGGTCTTTCTTATACCTCACAAGAACCTACTATCGGTTTTAAAAAGGATTATGAAGTAGATCCTGATTATGAACGTTATACAGCCAGAATCAATTCGGAACATACGATTATTAAAACAAAATCATTCGATGCACTTCAATTCGGACAAACTTTAACTATCGGTTATGTAAATAGAAGCGGTTTAGGTATGGGAACGGGTAATATGTATTGGAATGACGTAAGAAATGCGCTTGTTGCCAATCCTTTGTTTCCAGCATATAAGGAGAACGGTGATTTTGAATGGCCGGTATTGTTGGATAAAGATGCTGTTAATCCTTTAGCGGAAATGTATTATTTGAGAAGTATGGTAAATAGTCAGAATTATTCTGCTCGTGGAAGTTTCTATGTAGTTGTACAACCGATAAAAGATTTAAAGTTTAAGTCGAATTTCGGTTATGCCTTTAATGGTTGGAGTAGTCGGGAATATCGTCCTGCTTATCAGCTGAACGAAAAAAGTTATCAAAAAGAAGATTATACGTCTCAGGGTTCCGGTAATGGATTACAATGGAGCTGGGATAATACTTTAGCTTATGATTTTGCAATAGCTGATTCTCATAAGTTCAATACCATGATTGGTATGGCTCTTGAAAAATGGGGCTTAGGTCAGGATATTAACGGTAGTAACAAAGGTTCGGAATTCAGCGATTTCGACCATGCTTATTTGAGTAATGTGAAATCAATCGCCTCTGGTAGAACGACATTGAGTGGTTCCCCTTGGTCTGAAGGTTCTATAGCCTCTTTCTTCGGGCGTATCAACTATGATTATAGAGGAAAATATATGGCTACCATTTTATTTCGCGGAGATGGCTCTTCTAATTTTGCAAGAGGAAATCGGTGGGGATATTTCCCTTCATTCTCTTTAGGCTGGAATATAGCTGAAGAACATTTTATGAATTCGAGTAGAGATTTTTTTGATCTTTTGAAATTAAGAATGAGCTGGGGAGAGAATGGCAATAATAAGATTCCTAGTAATCGCTATTTGCCTTTGATAGCTTTGGGAAATTCCCAGAATGCGGCATGGTATTACTTTGGTACGGATAAGAGTAACCCGGCGATTGGGTCGTATTCTGAATTTATTGCCAATCCTGATTTGAAATGGGAAACTTCGAGACAACTTAATTTTGGTTTGGATAGCCGTTTCTTCAATAATAAATTAGGATTTACGTTCGACTGGTATAAGAAAACAACAAAGGATTGGTTAGTTCAAATACCGGCTCTGGGTATTTGGGGAACTGGCGCACCTTATATCAATGGTGGTGATGTAGAAAATTCGGGATTTGAAATCAGTGCAGATTGGAATGATAGAATCGGGGAATTTAAGTACGGAATAAGAGGTAACATAACACATAATAAAAATGAAGTACTGAAAATAGAAAATGCAGAGGGATTATTCGAAGCCGGTTCCGGATTATTAGGACATAATACGGGTAATTTCATTCGTGCGGAGGTTGGTTGCCCTATCGGTTATTTTTATGGTTATAAGACGGCCGGTATTTTCCAAAACCAAGCTGAAATAGATGCGTATGTTGATCCGACAACAGGCAAGAAAATTTTACCGGATGCTAAACCGGGTGACGTAAAATTTGTCGATAGAAATAAGAATGGAGAAATAGATCAGGATGATAGATGCATGATTGGTAACCCTCATCCGGATTTTACGTATGGTTTATCCTTAAATATGGAATGGAAAGGGATAGATTTATCAATAACAGGTTACGGTGTAATGGGTGTTCAAAATGCAAAATCATATCGTAGTTACGGAAATAAGGCACTTGATAATTATACGACGGATGATTTAGCCCGTTGGTATGGAGAAGGTACTTCCAATCGCTTGCCTAGTATAAACGGTTCAAGTATAAATTGGCAGTATGTATCCGATTTATATATCGAAGATGCCGACTTCTTCAAAATAACCAATTTAACATTAGGATATGATTTCAAGAAAATATTCAAGAAATTGCCTCTTAATCAATTGAGAGTTTACGGAACTGTTCAGAACCTTGTCACATTCACAAAATACTCGGGAATGGATCCCGAAGTCGGTTACGGTGGAGACACTGCATGGGCTACGGGTGTTGATTTAGGTTTCTATCCAAGTGCACGAACCTATATGGTTGGAATTAATATTAAATATTAGTCTTAGTGCTATTTATTCATAAATAAAAGTATTCAAATCATGAAAAAAATATTATCGATTCTATTTATAGCATGTATTCTATGGGGTTGTGAAGACTTCCTCGATTCAGAAAATAAGGTTAAAAAGAGTGAGGAAAATTATCCTCAATCACCTTCTGACGCGTCTCAGTTATTGACCGGTGTATATTCCATTTTATCTCGTTCGGAGCCATTGGGGACGCCATTCCTAACTTCCGAATTGATGTCTGATAATGTTTTCGGGGGTGGAGGACCCGGTGATAAATCTTGTAAAGCACTCGACCAATTTAAGAAATCGGGTGATGATATGTTTCGCCAATCTTGGAGAGCCCACTATTTTGGGGTATATCGTAGTAATTTCTTGATTTCCAAATTGGATGATATTGATTGGGATGATGAAACACAAGCTAATAAAATAGCCGGACAGGTTTACTATTTGAGAGCACATTTCTATTTTGAGTTGTCTTTGTTGTTTGGTGAAGTTCCTTTGGTAACAGTTCCTTATTCTGTTAATATTCCTCAGACTCCGGCTGCTCAGACGTATGCTCAAATAGCATCCGATTTGAAAACGGCAATAGAAAAACTACCGGCAACTGATTATCAGAATATTGATAAGGATAAAGATTTAGGTCGTGTCACGAAGTGGGCTGCCGAAGCTTTGATGGCTCGTGTGTTTTTGTTCTATACCGGTTATTATGATAAGGAAGCTCTTCCTCTGCCGGATGGTGGCTCCATTACCAAACAACAAGCGACGGATTGGTTGGTGGATTGTATCGAAAATAGCGGTCATGATTTGGTTAGTGATTTTAGAAATCTATGGCCGTATGCTTATGCTCAGGATTATGCTTATACCAAAGAGAATAATTTAAAATGGGAGGGTGATGGAAATAAAGAGACAGTTTTTGCCATCAAATATTCAACGATATCCAATTGGGATTTAGATTATCAAAAATGTAATCACATAGCCTTGTATTTAGGTTTGAGAGAGCAGAACACGAAAAGAACTTCTCCGTTTGGAATAGGTTGGGGTATGGGCACTGTCAATCCAAAGCTTTGGGAGGATTGGGATGATGCCGATTTGCGTAAGCAAGCTTCTATTATCAATGTGAAGGATAAGAAAGAGATTGTGTATTATGCAAATGGTGGTGGTTCACAAATGGATGAAACTTACTACATGCAGAAGAAGTATACCCCTATTATGGTGAAAAATTCAGAGGGTGTTTTGGTAAATTATAGTTGTGTATTATATAATATGACGGAAACGAACTATTTGTTGACTAATACACAGGATCTTGTATTGATGCGTTTTTCGGATGTACTGTTGATGGCAGCTGAATTAGGAGCACCCAATGCACAAAATTATCTCGATAGGGTGAGAAACCGCGTAAGTTTGCCGTCTGTTCCGGCCACTCTTGAAAATATTAAAAATGAACGTCGTTTCGAATTAGCATTCGAAGGCGTGAGATATTATGATTTACTTCGTTGGCATGATTGGAATGTGATTACTGAGAATCAGACGGATATCAAAGTTCGTAATAATTCGGTAGAGACTCAAAAGACGGTAACATTCCGCTCTGAAACAGGAGGATTCTTACAAATACCGAAAACAGAAATCGAGTTGTCCGGTGGAGTATTGAAACAAAATCCGGGATGGGAAGGCACGGGTAATTATTTAGATTAATTAGAATTCGGAAAATATGAAGTCAATCGATAGAAGACATTTTCTCAAAACTTCCGGAACTTTAGCTGTGGCGGCTGCTTTACCGGAATTTGTAAGTGCAGCTACCGGAAAGGAAGAAAAATATATGTTGAAGAAGCAAAAGATTTCTGTGAATGATGATTGGGATGTAATTGTCATCGGAGGAGGACCGGCCGGCTGTGCTGCTGCTATTGCTTCGGCCAGAGAAGGTTCTAAAACTTTACTTATCGAAGCATTAGGGCAATTGGGAGGGCTGGGTACTGCCGGCATGGTTCCGGCATGGTGTCCTTTCTCTGACGGAGAGAAAATAATATATAGAGGATTAGCTGAAAAGATTTTTAGAGAATCCAAGAAAGCAGTGCCACATGAACCGGAAGATAAATTGGATTGGGTCAGCATTAATCCTGAATATCTGATGTCGGTATACGATAATATGGTTACGGCAGCTGGAGTGGATATCCTGTTTTTTTCACAAGTGGCAGCTGTCGAGATGGATTCGAACGATACGATTGACGCATTAATTGTTTCCAATAAGGCCGGATTAACAGCATATAAAGCCAAAGTTTATATTGATTGTACAGGTGATGGAGATGTAGCCGCATGGGCCGGAGCAAATTACTTTAAAGGTGATAATCAGGGCGAATTACAAAAATCGACTCTTTGCTTTTCTGTAGCCAATGTGGATACTTATAACTATATAACAGGCCCTAACCTACATCATGCTAATCCGAACAGTGCATCTATCCAAGCTGTAAAAAGTGGAAGATATCCTTTGTTGGATACACATTGTTGCAGTAATCTAGTGGGGCCGGATGTTGTACAGTTTAATGCAAATCATATAAAGATTGCAGATACAACAGATCCCAAGCAATTGTCGGATGCTATGTTGACCGGAAGAAAAATAGCGATGCAGCATTTGGATATGTTGAAAGAGTTCAGACCTGAAACATTTGGTAGTTCTTTCGTTGCTCGTACTGCTATCGTTCCCGGTATCAGGGATAGCAGAAGAATAGAAGGTGATTACATCTTTACTGTGGAAGATTGGATGGCAAGAAAATCCTTTGACGATGAAATCGGGCGTAATGCTTATTTCTTGGATGTGCATAAGGCCGGATATGAGGAAGTTCACTACGGCAAGGGCGAATCACATGGTATACCTTATCGGTGCTTGACTCCAAAAGGTCTTAAGAACTTGTTGATAGCAGGCCGCTGTATTTCGACGGATGAACATGCTTTCGGAAGTTTGCGGGTAATGCCTTGTTGCTTGGTTACGGGGGAAGCTGCGGGATTAGCGGCTACTCTTGCCAGAGTGCAGAGTAAAAATGATGTGCACAAAGTTGATGTACAGAACCTTCGGAAAAGGTTAAAAGAAGAAGGACAATATTTCCTTTAATGAATAATATTTGGTTAATTAGTTAAAATATATTGGTTTATGAAACAACGACTCTGTTTAGTCCTGATGATATTCGCACTCATTGCTTGCAATGAACAGAAATCGAGTAAAATGCTTGATGATAGTAAAAGGAGCAAAGCTCAAGAATTGGTTTCTGTTTTGAATGTCCGAAAGGCCAAAGGAATTATGCTTGGACATCAGGACGCTCTAGCGTATGGTAGTATGTGGTATGGTGAAAAGGGTCGCTCTGATGTGAAAAGTGTCTGTGGAGATTATCCGGCTGTGGTAGGATGGGATATTGCCAATGTTGAACTTGGTGAGGCATTGAATATTGATTCCGTTAAGTTTCAGACGATTGTGGAATACATACAGATAACAAATGAGATGGGAGGAGTTAGTACAATAAGTTGGACAGCTAGAAATCCGGTAGAGGACAGTGCTGTTCAAGATCCTGTTTCGGCTATCTTAACTCAGAAGAAATATAAAGATAAATATGTATCTTATTTGGATAAATTAGCTGCTTTCTTCATTGATTTGAAAGATAAAGAAGGAAATCATATTCCTGTTATTTTTCGTCCGTTTCATAATCCCAACGTTGAGACCTATTGGTGGAATATAAATAGTTGCACAACAGCCGAATATAAAAAATTATGGCAAATGACTGTTGACTATCTTCGCAAAATGAAGAAAGTTGATAATCTTGTTTTCGCTTTATCTTTATATAATCCGCTTTCTACGGAAGAAATTTTAAATTGTTATCCGGGAGATGAGTATGTGGATATAATCGGTAGTGATCTTTATTTGGAACAAGCAAATGATCCCATGGGGAAAATGTATGTTGAAAATCTTAATAAAACGTTGGCAGTGATAACGGATGTTTCGGATAAAAAGAATAAGATACCGGCTCTTACTGATACGGGTATGGAAGGAATTAAGATACCGAATTTCTTTTCCGAACTTGTTTATCCGGTAATATCCGAATATCCGATAAGCTATATCCTATTTGGGAAAAATGCCTGGAATATAGAAAATTATTATCATATACCTATACCTGGGCATCCGGCTAGTGAGGACTTTTTAAAGTTTGTGGAAATACCCCGTATTCTTACTTGCAATAAGTTGGATAATAAAGGGTGACAATTATATAATGTAGAAATTTTATGTTTATGAATCTAAAACTAATAGTATTGTTTGCGATGACTATAGCGAATTCTTTCCGAATTTGTGCGCAAGAAGTTCTTCCTGCATATTTGGATGAATCGTTTCCTACAGAAGAACGGATTGAAAATGCCTTGTCATTAATGACTCTTGAGGAGAAGATTGCTATTTGCCATGCACAATCTAAGTTCAGTGCACCGGGCTGTCCGAGATTGGGAATACCCGAATTATGGATGAGCGATGGTCCTCATGGTGTACGAGTGGAATTTAAATGGGATTCATGGGAGCATGCAGGTTGGACTAATGACTCCTGTACAGCATTCCCTGCTTTAACTTGCCTTGCAGCGACATTTAATACTGAACTATCCTATAGATATGGAAATGCTTTGGGTGAAGGTGCACGTTTTAGAAAGAAAGACATGATTCTTGGGCCGGGCGTGAATATCTACCGTACCCCTTTGAGCGGAAGAAACTTTGAGTATATGGGTGAAGATCCTTATCTTAGTTCTACAATGGTTGTACCTTATATTAAAGGAGTACAGAAAAATGGGGTATCGGCTTGTGTGAAGCATTTCGCATTAAATAATCAGGAAAAGTGGAGGAATGATATTAATGTTGTAGTAAGTGACCGTGCTTTGAATGAGATATATTTACCAGCTTTTAAAGCTGCCGTACAAGAAGGAAATGTATGGAGCGTAATGGGATCTTATAATAAATTTAAAGGGACTTACTGTTCACATAATGATACGCTCATCAATCAGATACTCAAGAATGAATGGGGATTTGATGGAGTTATGGTTACGGACTGGGGCTCTGCTCACGATACGGATGAAGCGGCCCGTAATGGTCTTGACCTCGAAATGGGAACTTGGACAAATGGTTTAACATGGGGCATAAGTTCAGCTTACAATGATTATTATTTAGCTCAACCATTTTTGGATAAAATCAGGAAAGGAGAATTATCTGAAGCATTGCTCGATGAAAAAGTTCGTCGTATACTTCGACTTTATTACCGTACAGGTATGAATAGGAATCGCCCTTATGGCAGATTCAAAGCTCCGGAACATTATGAAGTTGCGAGAACTGTTGCCGAAGAGGGGATTGTCTTGATGAAAAATGAAAATCATTTCTTTCCCATTCCAGCGGGTAGATATGGGAAAATTGCGGTCATTGGTGAAAATGCAGTTAAACGATTATCCGAAGGAGGAGGTTCATCCGAATTAAAGCCACATATCGAAATATCTCCTTTACAAGGTATAGTTAATAAGTATGGAGCAGAAAACGTGGTGTATAGTATGGGCTATGCTTCAGGTGCTCCCTCATACAATGAGATACTGCCTTCGCCTTATGATGCGGATTCTCTGTTGAATGCAGCTGTTTCCGTAGCAAAATCCGCAGATGTCGTATTATATTTCGGTGGACTGAATAAGAATAATTCGGAAGATTGTGAGGGGGATGATAGGAAATCTATGAATCTTTCGTTCGGACAAGATAAATTAATTGAGGAGCTATTGAAGGTAAACAAGAATACGGGTATCATACTCATAAGCGGGAACGCAGTTGCGATGCCTTGGGTAGATAAAGTGCAAGGGTTGATGCAGGGATGGTATTTAGGTTCTATGGCGGGAGAGGCTTTGGCTAATGTTATTTCGGGAGGAGTAAATCCGTCGGGTAAATTACCTTTTTCTTTCCCTAAAAAGTTAGAGGATAACAGTGCGCATTATTTTGGTGAGAAGTCTTATCCGGGAGATGGAATTAATCAATATTATTTAGATGATATTTTAGTGGGTTATCGTTGGCATGAAAAGAAAAATATACTTCCTCTGTTTGCTTTCGGACATGGACTCTCTTACACAACTTTCAAGTATGGTAAACCGGTTGCTGACAAAAAGGATTATCATGTCGGAGATAAGATAAACGTATCTTTTACGATTTCCAATACGGGAGATATGGACGGTGCTGAGGCTGTGCAAATTTATGTAGAACAGAAGAATCCGTCAGTCTTACGGCCTGTGAA
Organism: Bacteroides sp. OM05-12; assembly: GCF_003438995.1. Classification (GTDB taxonomy): domain Bacteria; phylum Bacteroidota; class Bacteroidia; order Bacteroidales; family Bacteroidaceae; genus Bacteroides. The sequence continues at coordinate 4,703 of NZ_QSUN01000036.1, read as the reverse complement.
AGAATTGAAAGCATTTAAAAAGATATTCCTTAAGAGGGGAGAGACACAAACGATTAATATGGCTTTGGATTCGAATAAGTTTGCTTTCTATGATGAAGTGAATAAAAAATGGGTTTTGGAACCGGATAAATATGTTATTTATCTTGCATCGGCTTCTGATGATATAAGAGGTAAAACGACAATTGAAATAATTAAATAACTAAAATTTGATATATGAAAACAAAGGTTTTATTTTTTATGATATTACTTTCATGCACGTTTGGTTTTGCAGCCAACAGAGGTAATATATTACTTACCGGTGCGTCATTTGCAGTTCCTGAGAATGGATGGTTTGAGATTGGTTGCGAGGTGCTGGAGTTTACTCCGATAAACAGAGCTGTTTCTGGTCAAGCTATTATGCAAACTGCTCAAGCCATGAAGAATGGTGCGCTTTATACTACGTCGCAATTGGATGACATAGAAGCATTGGTGATTATGCACGTTCACAATCAGAATGTTGCTAAAGAGGATTGGCTGGAAGATGATTATAATGATTATACACTTACAGATGCTACTCCTTATAGCGTAGCTTATGATTATGTTATCCGTAAATATAAAGATGATTGCAAAAATCTGAAAGACGTACCTACTTCAAAATATTATGGAACAGCTGATGGCAAACCGGCAATAATAGTTTTGGGTACTCATTGGCATGATTCGCGTACGACTTTTAATCCCGCTATCCGCAAATTGGCTAAGAAATGGAATCTTCCTTTGATAGAATGGGATGCAAATATCGGCTTTACAAAAGATGTGTTGGATAGCGACGGTAGCCAGCCAAGCTTGAAGTTTGCCGGAGATACGGAAACTATTGATGGTGTGAAATATGGCTGGCATCCTCTCAGAGGCAAAGGACAATATATTCAAAAAAAGATGGCTGAGATTTATATCGCTAAGATGGCTGAAATTTTTGATATAGAGATTCCATTGACGGCAACTATGAAACCGAAAGAGATGATTATATTTGAAGGAGAAAAGGCACACGTTCGCTGTGTCTTCTCCGGTTTATCTCCTTTTAATCTAAATTATGAAGTAAATGATATGGCATTTGTGAAAGAGAATATAACGGATAATCCTTTGATATTGGAAATTCCTTATACTGTTAAAGAAGCTATTCATATAGTGCCGACGGGAATAAGTAATGTGCAAGTGAGTAATGGAGATATAGAAGGAACGGAGAATATTTGCTTTGCAAAAGATTCTATTGTTGCTTTTTTTGATACACATGTACATGAATCTTATAAAGACCAATCTTTTGCCGGTGAAAAGATTATCCAACTTAAGACCGGTGATGGTTGGAGCCGTCAAGCGTATTTCTCATTTGATCTGTCAAAGGTTAAGCTGACGGACAAAAGAATTGTATTCAGAAGCTATTTCTCAGAAATTAATCAATCTGACAATGAGACCTTGCAATTGGAAGGAAATACGGAAACGTATACCAACAAACTTAATTGGAACACAAAAGATGCGAAAGCATTTACGGTTATAGGTACGAATGAAATGTATTTTTCAGAGGCTGGAAGTTACATTTGTTGGGATGTTACGGATTTTATTAAGCAACAGAAAGAGAGTGGAGCCAATGTGGTTACTTTACGGATGAGTGTTATTGCAGGTGGTGCGGCATTGTGCAGTTTTTATTCAATGGAGGCCGATGAATTGAAATATCGCCCCAGCCTTTTGATCGCAGGTGATAATTCTCCTGTCGGGATTCGGGAAACCAAAGACGATTTACTAGACGTTGCCCCAAGTGTATTCAGTGACATGATAATTGTTAGAAATGAAGAAGGTAGCCGGATTAATATTTCCAATATTTACGGACAACGTTTTCACTTTGAGCATAGAATTCCCTCCAAGGAATATGTGATTGATACTGCATCTTATCCGGATGGAGTTTATCTGCTCCAATGTAGGAAAGAATCCGGCAAGGAAGTGGTGAATAAATTAATTAAGAATAAATGAAGAGAAGTTGTATTGGCATGAAGAAGGTTTTAGCGCTGTTATTAATAAGCTCAATGTCTGTTTCGTTGTTCTCGCAAAAAGATAATGGAACGGTAAAGATGGAACGTTTTGTCGAGGATTTATTAAGTAAGATGACACTTGACGATAAAATCGGTCAGATGAACCAATTAAATCTCGAAGGAATAAACGATACGCTACTTACAAAAATCAAAGCGGGACAAATCGGGTCTATGTTGAATATAACCGACCCTAAAGAGATAAATTTGGTTCAGGAGACTGCTGTAAAAGATAGCCGGCTCGGAATCCCGTTGATTATCGGTCGCGATATTATTCACGGCTTTAAAACCATCTTTCCTATACCATTGGGACAGGCAGCGTCGTTCAATCCGCAGATTGTGGAAGACGGTGCACGCGTGGCTGCCACCGAAGCTCGTGAAAGGGGTATTCATTGGACTTTTGCTCCGATGCTAGATATATCCAGAGATGCACGGTGGGGACGCATTGCCGAAAGTCTGGGAGAAGATACGTATCTCGCCGGAAAACTAGGTGCGGCTGTGGTAAAGGGATTTCAAGGTAATGATTTATCGTCCGACAATTCATTGGCTGCATGTGTAAAGCATTTCGTAGGTTATGGGGCTTCCGAAGGGGGGCGGGATTATAATTCCACGAATATCCCTGAACGTTTGATGCGGAATGTTTATCTGCCTCCTTTTCGGGAGGCGATAGAAGCGGGCGCAGTTACTTTGATGACCTCCTTTAATGACAATGACGGTATTCCGTCTTCGGGAAACTCTTTTTTACTGAAAGATATTTTGCGTAAAGAATGGCAATTCGACGGGTTTGTTGTTTCGGATTGGGCATCTATGAGTGAAATGCTTTCTCATGGATATGCAGTTGATAGAAAGGACGTAGCAATGCTTGCGGCAAATGCCGGTATCGATATGGAAATGGTGAGCGAGACATACGTTGATTATTTGAAAGAGTTGGTAACCGAAAAGAAAGTTTCTCTAGCCGATATAGACAATTATGTTCGCAACATTTTGAAAGTAAAATACCGTCTCGGGTTGTTTGATAATCCTTATGTAGATACTTCAAAGGTTTCTACGGCATATAGCGAACGACATTTGCAAACTGCTCGCAGAGCAGCGGTAGAATCCGCAATTTTATTGAAGAACGAGGACGTATTACCTTTGCATGTGAATCAGAAGATTGCTATAATCGGACCTATGGCGGATGCCAAGCATGATCAAATGGGAACATGGGTTTTTGATGGGGATAAGAATTATACCGTCACACCTTTGAAAGCCTTGCAGCGTGGGTACAAAAATGTATCTTTTATTTATGAACCGATATTAAATTATTCCCGTGATAAAAACAAGACTTTCTTTGAGAAAGCAAAGAAAGCGGTAGGGGAGGCTGATGTCGCTGTTGTTTTTCTTGGTGAAGAATCCATTCTGTCGGGTGAAGCACATTCCTTATCCAATATTAATTTGATAGGAGTTCAGTCGGAACTGCTGCAAGTAGTGAAGAGTTGCGGGAAACCGGTGGTTCTGGTTGTTATGGCAGGCAGACCTTTGACGATAGAGCGTGATTTGCCTTATGCAGATGCTGTCCTCTATAACTTCCATCCCGGAACGATGGGCGGTCCTGCCATTTGGGATTTGTTGTTTGGCAAAGAGAATCCGAGCGGTAAACTTCCTGTTACGTTCGTACGTGAAGTAGGGCAGATACCGATGTATTACAATCATAATAATACGGGACGTCCGGCACAATGGATTCCGACGTTGGATGAGATACCGACAGAAGCTCAACAGACTTCATTGGGTAATACGTCGTTTTATCTCGATTCGGGAGATAAACCGTTGTTCCCCTTCGGATACGGATTGTCTTATAGTAAATTCAAATACTCTGGTTTGCAATTATCATCGGATAAGATTAAGCAAGGCGAGACGCTGATGGTGAAAGCCACAGTGAAGAATGTTAGTAATGTGGATGGTGATGAGGTCGTTCAGTTGTACGTTCGCGATTTGGTCGGCTCTATTGCTCGTCCGGTGAAAGAGTTGAAAGGCTTTACTAAAATCCATCTTAAAGCCGGTGAATCCAAGCAGGTGGAGTTTCAACTGACGCCGGAAGAGCTTGCTTTTTATGGAAGGGATTTGCAGAAAAAGGCAGAAGCAGGAGATTTTAAACTATGGGTAGGACCTAATAGTGCGGAAGGGTTGGAGGGAGGATTCTCTTTGCAATGAGAGTGAACGGCTTTCTAAATACCGATGAATAGAGGATGGTATTTGGCAAAAGTACGTCATGAAGTAACAAAAGTATGGATAGAATCGATACTTTCGTAAATTTATAGATGTATCCGAGGCAACAGGTTTGCCTTGGATACATCTGGATTTGTTTTATGTGCGTGAGACAAACCAAAAGAATATGGAACGGTTGTGTGAGGATACCATGGGTAGCGAGTTTGTCTGGGTACAGTTTGCCATCACCAAGGATATTATAGAACAGGCAAAGCCCTGCATGCTTGTGGTGAATAATTCGTTTCTTGAAGGTACTCCTGTTTTCTTCTCGAGTATGTTGACAAGACAGCGGGCTTTGGACTTAGGCTCATTGGAACGTTTGGAGTGGCATATCCGGTTTGTCTGAAAGAAAACGGAGCAGTGCGGGTAGGGAAGAGTATGCTCATTCAATCGTTGTAGGTAGTG
>NZ_QSUN01000035.1 GCF_003438995.1 Bacteroides sp. OM05-12 | reverse complement strand
AAGGAGTACCGCTGTACTCCAACCTTTGTTAACCTTAAAATCTAATACTATGAAAAACACAGTACAAAGATACGGCTTTTGAACAGAACTCCAAATTTTTCTGCCGGAAAACCATGTTTTATAACATCATTTAATAGTTACGACTCCGCCATCCTATTCTTCAAAATAACCGGCATATACTCCAAAGCCCATTCTACAAGTGCTTCTACGTGGGGAATAAGACTATGGCCGGTACTCGTTAAATTATATTCTACCTTCGGTGGCACTTGAGCATATATTTTACGCTCCACCAACCCATCTGATTCCAATGTACGAAGTGTGACAGTAAGCATCCGTTGTGAAATGTCTCCGATTGTTTTATGAATATCACTAAATCGCATCGTGCCGTTTGCATTCAGCGTAACCAAAACCAGCATAGACCATTTGTCACCAAGCCTGCTCAATACGTCCCGTATCGGGCAACTTCCTGTAGGATGAAATTTTTGCATTTTTTTAATCTCTTCTATCATGTTGAACATCAGCAATAGTTACCTTTATGTAACTTCCTTATCCTGAGGTACGTTCTTGTTTATATGAATAAGGAAGCATACATTTGCATTACAAAAGTAATAAACTTACGAAAAATAACTATTGTTTTATTTAATATTTAAGATTATGGCAAAGAAAGTAGCAGTTTTAGCAGTTAATCCGGTAAACGGGTTTGGTTTATTTCAGTATTTAGAAGCATTTTTTGAGAACGGCATTTCTTATAAAGTATTTGCCGTGGCAGAAAGCAAAGAGATTAAGACAAATTCGGGTATTACATTATTTACGGATGATGTAGTGGCTAACCTGAAAGGACATGAAGGCGAATACGATGCATTGGTATTTTCATGTGGAGATGCTGTTCCTGTATTCAAAGAATATGCCGAAAAGCAATACAATATTGATTTGATGGAAGTTATCAAGACTTTCGGAGAAAAAGGCAAGTTAATGATAGGGCATTGTGCTGCGGCGATGATGTTTAATTTTACAGGAGTGACGGCCGGAAAGAAACTTGCAGTTCACCCACTTGCAAAACCGGCAATACAGACCGGAATCGCTACTGATGAAAAATCTGTTATAGACGGGAATTTCTATACGGCACAAGATGAGAATACTATTTGGACGATGATGCCTGAATTAATAAAGGTGTTGAAAGCATAAAAAGATAAAGCAAACAAGAGGTTCCTATTATAAACAATAAAAAAATCTGCAAACCAACATCTTAGGTCGGTTTGCAGATTCTTATATTTATATATCAGAACGATTCTTTATAATCCGAGAAGTATTTTATGCTTTCTTCAACGTAGCGATGCTTTCCTTCAAAGAAGCAATTTTGCTTTCCGCATCGGCTTGTTTCTTGCGTTCCATGTCGATAACATTTGCAGGAGCCTTACCTACAAACTTTTCATTGCTTAGTTTCTTCAACACAGATTGAAGGAATCCTTCCTGATACTTTAGTTCGGCTTCCAATTTTTCTATTTCAGCTTCCACGTCAATCATATTGCCCAATGGTACTGCATATTCTGTTGTTCCCACCAAGAATGAAACAGAGCCGTCACTCTTCGTCTCTACCGTTTTAACAGCAGAAAGATTACACAATTTTGAAATCAGACTTTGATAGTTGGTTATATCAGATTCATCGACAATCTCCAGTTCCAACGCATCTTTTTGCGGAATATTCTTTTGTACACGAACAGTACGGATACCACTGACAACATCTTTGAGCGTTTCAAACCAACTTAAAACTTCTTTACTTTGTGCGGGAAGCTCCTCTACATTGCTCATTTGTTGAGTCATAAGGCTTTCACCTGCTTTACGCTCTTCAATATTCTGCCACAGCTCTTCCGTAATAAACGGCATGAACGGGTGTAGAAGTTTCAAGAGTTCATCGAAATATTTCAGTGTCAGTTCATAAGTTCTGCGATCAATCGGTTGTCCGTATGCCGGCTTAATCATTTCCAAATACCAGGAAGAGAACTCATCCCAGAACAACTTATAAACAGCCATCAAAGCCTCGCTTAAACGATACTTAGAAAATAGGTCTTTCACCTCATATGCCACGTCACCCAGTTTGATAGAAAACCATGCGGTTGCCAGTTGTGCATACTCCGGCTGCTCGATATCGGCTACATTCCAACCTTTAACCAAACGGAATGCATTCCATATTTTATTATTAAAGTTACGTCCCTGTTCGCAAAGAGCATCATCAAACAAAATATCGTTTCCGGCAGGAGCTGCAAGCATCATACCCATACGCACACCATCCGCACCATATCTTTCGATTAATTCTAACGGATCCGGTGAATTACCGAGAGACTTAGACATCTTACGCCCTATTTTATCGCGTACAATCCCGGTAAAGTAAACGTTCTTAAACGGCATTTTGCCCTCGTATTCGTAACCTGCCATAATCATACGCGCCACCCAGAAGAAAATAATATCCGGCCCTGTAACAAGGTCACTGGTAGGATAATAGTAATTTATTTCCTCATTGTTCGGGTTATTGATTCCATCAAACAGGGAGATAGGCCATAACCATGAAGAGAACCAAGTGTCGAGGCAGTCTTCATCCTGACGCAAATCAGAAATGGTTAAGTTGCTGTTCCCTGTTTTTTCTTTTGCCAACTTCAATGCCTCTTCAGAAGTTTCGGCTACTACATAACCACCTTCAGGCAAGAAATAAGCAGGAATACGGTGTCCCCACCAAAGTTGGCGACTGATGCACCAGTCTTTGATGTTTTCCATCCAATATTTATAGGTATTCTTATATTTTGCCGGATAGAATTTAATCTCGTCGCTCATTACCGCTTCCAGCGCAGGCTTAGCAAGTTCTTCCATTTTAAGGAACCATTGCATGGAAAGTTTCGGTTCAATAGCCACATTGGTACGTTCGGAAAAACCTACTTTATTGGTATATGCTTCCACCTTTTCCAATAATCCGGCAGCAGCAAGGTCTTTCTCTATCTGCTCGCGTACATCGAAGCGATCCATACCTACATATCTACCGGCAGCCTCACTGATGGTTCCGTTGTCATTAAAAATATCAATGCTCGGCAAGTTATATTTTTCACCCAGCATATAGTCATTCACATCGTGCGCCGGAGTCACTTTCAGACATCCCGTACCGAATTCTATATCTACATAGTCATCTTCAATTACCGGAATGACACGTCCAACCAACGGAACGATAACTTTCTTTCCTTTCAAATGTTGATTCTTCGGGTCATTCGGATTAATACACATTGCCGTATCACCCATGATGGTTTCAGGACGCGTAGTAGCAACTACCGCGTAACCGTCTTCTCCTTCAATCATATATTTCAGGTAATACAGTTTGCTGTGTTCTTCTTTATAGATAACTTCCTCATCACTTAGAGCAGTCAAAGCCTTCGGGTCCCAGTTTACCATACGTACTCCGCTGTAAATCAATCCTTTATTGTAGAGGTCTACGAAAACCTTCAAGACACTTTCACTACGTTTCTCATCCATAGTGAAAGCCGTGCGATCCCAATCACAGGAAGCGCCGAGTTTTCTAAGCTGTTTTAGGATAATGCCTCCATGCTTGTCTGTCCAGTCCCATGCATGTTTTAGGAATTCATCACGGGTAAGATCGGTTTTCTTTATACCCTCCGCTGCCAGTTTATTTACAACTTTAGCTTCGGTGGCAATAGAAGCATGATCTGTGCCCGGCACCCAACAAGCATTCTTGCCTTCCATGCGGGCACGACGAACCAGAATATCCTGAATGGTATTGTTAAGCATGTGTCCCATGTGCAGTACACCGGTTACATTCGGAGGAGGGATGACGACAGTATAAGGCTCACGTCCATCGGGTTTTGAACTGAATAATTTGTTTTCCATCCAATACTGATACCACTTATCCTCAACGTCTGCGGGATTGTACTTACTTGCTAATTCCATTTTTAATATCTTGTTATTAGTTGATTTTCGCATAATTGCGTGCAAAATTAATAAAAAAGCTTTGAATATGTAGGAAAGAGCACAAGGTATTTCTTCTTTTGTTATTTTTGCGAAGATTATTTAAAGAATAATGATATGAAGATTAGCAAAAAGGTTCGATTAGTGATTTTAGGTCTGTTGATATTGTTGATCTGGATAACGAGATACTTCCCGGCTATGGGAGAATGGTATGCCTTACATATTTATCCTTATATTTCTATTGTATTATCTTCTTTTTCATCTCTATTTCCTTTTTCATTAGGAGATTTATTTATTCTATTGAGCATCATTGGTGTAGTTGTTTATCCTTTTGGGGCATGGCATAGAGGGTTGTCTTGGAAGCACTCCCTGCTTAAAGTTACAGAATATCTGCTTTGGGTCTCTGTGTGGTTTTATATTGCATGGGGATTAAACTATTTCCGAGAAGATTTTTATACGAGAGCATCCGTCTCACCGATAGAATACAATCAGAAGAGCTTTCAATATTTCTTGCAGGAATATGTGACCAATCTGAATGCCTCTTATGTTTCGATGTCGAACTTGGACAAATACAGTGTCGCTTTAAACATAAAAGAGGGATATGCTCGCATGGACATATCTTTTGGGCTGGCACACCCCAAAGCCTGGCAACGGGTAAAAGTTATGATGTTTTCTCCTTTCATTTCTAAAGTTGGCGTTTCCGGTTACATGGGACCATTCTTTTCGGAATTTAATCTGAATAGAGATTTATTGCCGTCACAATACCCCTCTACTTATGCACATGAAATGGCACATTTATTAGGGATAACGAGTGAAGCCGAAGCAAATCTTTATGCTTATCTGGTTTGTACAGAGTCTGATAATCCTCAGATTCGGTTTAGTGGTTATTTTTCCCTTTTATCCCATGTATTCAGGAATGTATCGAATCTTCTTCCGGAGAATGAACAACAGCAGATGGTAAATTCCATAAAGCCGGAAATCATTCAATTATATAAAGACAATCGGGCATATTGGTCAGAGAAATACAGTCCTACTATCGGTGGCATTCAAGATATTATCTACGAATGGTACTTAAAAAGCAATAAAATCTCCAACGGACAGAAAAATTATTCGGAAGTGATTCAATTACTTTTGGCCATCACCAATCCATCGAAGGAATAAACTTTTTGATTGCTACCTTTAATTCCTGAGGATCTATCGGCTTTGTAAGAAAGTCTGAGCAACCACACTCATATGCCAACAGTTTATCCGCATCATACGCATAGGCAGTCTGCATAATGACAGGTAGGTCCGGCTGTGTCTTTTTGATTTCTTTTAATGCTTCTATGCCGGTCATCTTTGGCATCTTTATATCCATTAAAACTATATCTATCTTCTCTTCATTAGCTATATTAACAGCTTCCAAACCATTATGAGCCCAAATTAGTGTACAGTATTTTTTCAGAACACTTTTTAAAAGCAGGTAATTCCCTTCATTATCTTCTGCAATCAGAACAACGGGACTATCCCCCTTAGATTGCTTTTTTATCGTAATTACAGGTGAAACGGACATTTCTTCTTGCTGAACATCAGCCATATCCGTTGAAAGCTGATTGTCAGATGTATCTGTATTGTCCGTCACTGGTACAATCGGTTCTTCTTTTGGTATAGATGCTGTTCCATCCTCTCTTTCCTTATTCTTTTTACGTAAAATAAAGAATACAGTAAAAATGAGAATTAATAACGCTCCTACTACAAATAAACAAATAAATACGATACGGTGCTTTTGAAAGTCAGGAATATTAATGATCTCATAGTTAGCAGGAATAGAAGAAACAGGTATGTTCCATCGTTTAAGTTCTTGCCAATCTACCACATACTTCTTGCGGCTTTGCGTAATAGGCAACTCATTAATACTTTCTCCTTTTAATATTCTGGATGCATAACTTATTTCTTCCTCAACTTGTATTTCGGCAGTAGTGATATACCCTCCTAATACTCCCATGTTGTAACCGACTCCTTCACTTATAACGCTAAAAGTTGGAATAGAGGCTAACTGCCCGATACGCATTGTGATAAAATCATATTTTGTTTGTACAAAAACAGAGTGTTTTACCATTCCACTTAATGACCATAATACATTCTTGCCTTTATCCTCTCGTGCGTTTATATAATAAAAAGTGGTGGTATCGGGAGGAGAGAACCGTTTCTCTATTTGTTCCAGAAATGGCAAATATTTCTTTGTTATCTGTACGGAATCATTGTTCTCCAACAGATTGAATATCCATGTATTTGCAAAACGATTCTTCTTGTTGGTAAATTGTATTGCCATTTCACGGACCACTTGTTTACCGAGAAAAGTCTCATCATGAAAAAAAAGGATTCGTGATCTTCCCAGTAAACGTTCTATCATTTCCGCATTTTCTACGTAATCCGGTTTATCCCAGAATCCGGTAACGTTAGAATAGTCTTGAAGTGTTTCCCAGTTTGGGAAATTAACCCCAGAAAAAATGATTGGAATAGTTTTTAAAAAAGGATGGTAACAAGCAAGTGTGGAATAAGTAGCTTGATCTTCGTTAAGTATTATCAAATCCGGTTTCCATACCTGTATAGAGTCAATAAAATGATATACCCTATCTAATTCTTCATCTTTAACAAATTGTTCACAATCCAAATAGAAAAACTTAAGTTCGGCCTTTATCTTCTCCTTTTTAAGATTCTCAGCAATCAATTTATTGAAATGAGGATAAACCGGGTAGTTCGGTTCATAAGAATGAATCACCAAAATTCGATAATTGTCTTTTGCAGTTTTTTTTGCAAAAGCAAGAGTGCATTTCATAGTAAAAATGCAAAGTAACAAGACTATAAATAAATATTTTTTTTTCTGGAAAGACATAGTGTCTTCTTTTAATAAATATTACATTTCTACATATATTATAATATGCAAACATAATCTATTTTTTTGAAATGAACTAATGTATTATTAGAAATAATGTTTGAAGAGATGTGAGATCTGGGCTTTTTACCTACTTTTGTATTCTAAAATTATGAGATTATGCATACAAAAGAAGAAAAGATGGAAGCCTTTGGGCGTTTCCTGGATATATTAGATGAATTGCGTATTAAATGTCCATGGGATAAGAAGCAGACCTATGAAAGTTTACGGACAAATACAATCGAAGAAGTTTATGAACTTTCAGATGCTCTGATGAAACATGACATGAAGGATGTACGTAAAGAATTGGGTGATGTATTATTGCATGTTGCATTTTATGCAAAGATTGCCTCTGAAACCGGAGACTTCGACATTAAAGATGTATGTGATAGCTTGTGTGAGAAACTGATATTCCGCCATCCGCATGTCTTTGGAAATGTAAAAGCAGAAACAGCCGGTCAGGTTTCAGAGAACTGGGAGCAATTGAAACTGAAAGAGAAAGATGGGAATAAAAGTGTGCTCAGTGGTGTACCGACTTCATTACCTTCATTGATAAAAGCTTATCGCATACAAGATAAGGCGCGCAACGTTGGGTTTGACTGGGAAGAGAAAGAACAGGTTTGGGATAAAGTAAAAGAGGAGTTTGGAGAACTTCAGGTAGAATTGGCCAATCTTGATAAAGATAAATCGGAAGCTGAATTCGGCGATTTCCTTTTTAGCGTTATCAATGCCGGACGTCTTTATGGGATAAATCCGGATAATGCTTTGGAGCGTACTAATCAGAAATTTATTCGTCGTTTTACTTATTTAGAAGAACATACTTTAAAGCAGGGCAAAGATTTAAAGGAGATGCCTCTAGAAGAAATGGACAAATATTGGAATGAAGCTAAAGCTAAAGAATGATCGTATTATATTAAATGGAGGCTCAATAATAAGATAAGTTCCATTATGAAAACTTTATAAGATATGATTATTCCTTTTAATTAAATATTGGTTCTTTTTGAATCTTTGAGAATAAAAAAGAGACCAAAAATTTGTTATTTCCCAGTAATAATGTACTTTTGCACTCGCAATTCGGGGTGTAGCTCAGCCCGGTTTAGAGTACGCGTCTGGGGGGCGTGTGGTCGCTGGTTCGAATCCAGTCACCCCGACATTGAAAGGTCTAAAGCATTAAACTTTAGACCTTTATGTTTTATAAGTGTATGCTTTCTACGTACAAATATGTATGTTGTTATTTAGGTTTTCAATATCGCAAAAAATGAATAACCAATTAATAATTAACATGTTATGCCAAGAAAGAAAGCAATTATTATTTTGCCACGCTTAAATGATCGTGGTGGTATTTTAGCCAAACAGTGGTTTGTTGAATATTCCTGCAGGAATCCTCATACAGATGAAATGAAGAGATTCCGGATTTATGAAGGCTTTTCTGAGTTGAAAACAGCAGAAGAGCGTTATGTACATGCTAATAAGATCATCACAGAAGTAACAGAGAAACTTCAAAATGACGGAAGTCCGTTTGATAAGCCTACTGTTATCTATGAAGATGAGATAATGTATAGCCATGCTGCACGTATTTGGGGTAAAGAAAAAAAATCTATAGTAACCATCCGTTCTTATCTTAGTGAGTTCCTTTTGGAAAAGAAAGATGAATTGATCAAGCATAGTTACCAAACCTACCAATCAAAGTTTAGGATATTCTGTTCTTGGATGGAAATTAAGAAATTAGATAAAATTCATGTTAGTTTTATAACTAATCAACATATTATTGAATTTCTCAAATATGTTTCCAACCATAATCAATTAAGCCGTAGAACTGTAAGTAAGTATAGGCAAATGTTACATTGTTTTTTTGAATGGCTTATTCGCAACAAAGGTGTTATAGATCGTAATCCAGTTTATGGCATACCTCAAATAGGAAAAATAAAAGATGAATCTCCATGTCCTATTCCAGATCAGGAAAGAGAGGTATTAAAAGTATATATGAAAGCAAAAGATCCACAACTTTGGTTAGTCTGTTTGTTTGAATATTATTGTGCTATTCGACCACACGAAGAACTTCGCCATTTAAAAATTGGAGATATTAACTTTGAATCTCATACTATTACGATCAGGAATGATATAGCAAAAAATCATCTTACAGAAACAGTCGATATTCCCGATCAGTTATTTGAGGAAATAACAAAAACCTATAAGTTACATGAATATCCCCAAGATTATTATGTTTTCTCTTTAAATCGACAGCCGGGTCCTGTTCATTTAGGCAAAAGCAATTTTCGAAACAGATTTTATGAAATTCGAAAGGTTCTCGGATTATCGTCAAAATATAAATTATATGGGTTCAAACATACAGGAGCTTCAAAGTTAGTTGATGCGGGTGCAAGTACATGGGAATTACAAAGACACTTTAGGCATAAAAGTATAACGACCACTGAAGCGTATTTTAGAAAGAATTTAGGGTTGAAAAGCAAAAAACTGAAAAGTGACTTTCCGGATATATAAAGAGGGGTATTTTCCCCTCTTCTTTATATCTCTTCAATGATACTGGCTTTCAACTTAAATTAAGCCTCTTGCACCTCTATGATATTCAACGGAACAGCAATGTATGCACCGGATGAATTTACTCCAAATAGTATATTAAACCCATCATTCCCTACGGTTATGGTTTGTTCCAACCATGTGGAAAGATTGCTGTTGAGTACAAAACCGGCAGGCTTTTCAAATAATGTTTCAGTACCACCAACAGACAGCTTATACGTTGACCTGTCGGCATCCGCTCTGGATATAGTCGAACAGAACAATCTCACCTTATATGTGCCGGCAGGTATATCTATCTTATACTCACGGTACTTCTCCGTATTTGCGGATGTACATATATTGCGCTCCAGTATCTCATCCGGATAAATACCTGAATTATCCCCTGTGGTGAGACCTTTATTATTATCAGACATAAGGGAAGCCCCTTCCGAATCCACTTTAGTCATTGTTCCTGCAATATCGCCGGATATAGAATACAATGTACCGACAGCTCCCTGTGTCGTAATAGCGGTTCTTGTGAGTAAGTTATCGGAATCGAACAAACTTGTCTTATTACCCAGAAGTGCCTTGCCCCAGCCTAATGAAATTACAATTTTATTGCTAGTATCCGGTATATTTATTGACCCGCCCATAACTTCCGATACGTCCGAATCCTTTTTAATCTGGGCATACAAAGTCTTCATCCCGAAACTGTCAAAGGCATAAGTGATATCTTCTGTCCATTCCAACCAAGGAAGAGAACTCAAATCCTCACTCTCACCCAGCCTGTAATGGGTAGGAGTACCGATACACGTCAATGTAACCTTTACACCGTTATCAATGGATGTGTCAAGCTCAAGCAATACACTTTTCAGGCGTACGCTGCTATCGGCAATTGAAGCGTCAATGTATTTTCCCATAAACGGGCCTACCGGATACACCGAATTAAACCAATTCTTGTAACCCTGATAGTCAAAATCAAAACTGCGTCCGGTTCCCATTCTAGCTAAAGGACTATCGTGTGCGATTCGAAAATCGGCATTTTCATAATCTGAAATCTTATATTCCGCGCATTTTTCATACAGCTCATCAAAATTAAAAATCACATTGTTTACCGCCTGCTCATTCCATTTAGCCAGTGTAGCTGTAGACATATTGGTAAACAGCGTACCATTGTTCGCCAGAACATTGTCATATAAATGCACACCCATCACCTGCACCGTATTACGCCCGTTGACCGTCCGTCCGGGCGTAACAAGCACATTGTTGTGAAAGAGAATTTGAATGTCATTGTTTATCACGTTACTTGTCGCTCCGGTAGGATTAATTTCAGGGGTGGCGAAATTAAAAAGGAACTGGATGCCTGAACCTCTGGTAGAATAAACCACATTGTTAAATACGTCCAAATTTCCAATGGGGCCTATTTGAAGGTTAGGCCCGTGGCTGTCATAAATGAAATTATTATAGCATTTTCCCGTCAAACTCTGAATGGATAGCCCGGAAGTTTGGCTTGCTTCCTCCTTGTATGAGCACCCGATGAGTGTATTGTAACAGACATCGCCTTCTGAATTTGATATCTGTACGCCATCATACCCGGTACGCTCATACAGATTCCTGTAAAAGCGGAAATTTGTCAGGTAGTGCGCTTTCTTAGGGTATTTCTGTCCCTTTACATACGTCACCGCTTCGCCTTTCAAGTTTTTGAACGATACCGTTTCGCCGGTATAGGTTGTTTCGACCTGCTCGGAGGTGTAATATCCAAGATAGCAACCTTCGCAAGTCGTATCGTGCGTATAGTTATGATGAAACCAAAAATTATGCTGCTCAAAATTACCGTACCAATAAATAGGATTTGTAGCGTTCGGATCGGTTTTGCTCATAATCGCACTGAACTTTACATCCGTCATTTCCAGCTCGAACAATTCCGCATCGCTTGTTCCGTTCAGGAGCTGAAAGCAGGTTGTCGGCAATTCCCCGGTAACGGGATTTTTAGTGAATTTGATACCGTTATGCAAGTTATAATATCCCCTTCCATCCCATACGGTGTGGTGAATGTCACCGTCATAATTTACACAGTGATAGGCTGACCCGTGAAACTCTACCGGTGTCGGGCTGTCAATGGTAATCACAAGGGGGTGCTCATACGAGAATTGCGGTGTGCCGCTCGCATTCGCAACCCCTCCATTGCCATTACCCGCCAGACGTATCTTGGAATACACATTGCCGTCTTCCGATGCCGGCTTCGACAACACCAAAGTATAGGCATCATATCCGGCAGGGAAATTGGCGATATTGATATTGGTATAAAATGTCAGGTTAGGCACTTCAAATGTCGCGTACAAATCGTTTACCCCCGTCCTGTACATCTGTATTTTCGTCCCATGATCCCCGTTAATAATACCGAAAGGCTGTTGTCCCTCGGACGGCCGGACAGCCAGCCGTGGGGTAATCGTGATAATTTTATTTATCCGCTTTACCAATGTACGCCCAAGCAACACATCGGTCACAGATACCTCAATGTCATAGATACCACGGTCTGACGCTTCGGAAAAAGAAAAGCTGTCAGTATCACCCTCAACCGTGCCTCCGGTATCGAACGTCAATGTCCTTACAGGATTGCCCTTTTCATCCTCACGGTAAATCTTCGCTGTAATGGTATGTTCACGGGTAAAGGAATAGCCGTTATCAGGTTTGACGGTGATAGAACCGATATCACCCACGCGCACGATTTCGGATACTTCGACATCGAAATACGGTAACTGTTGCGGTTGCATAGCGTACAGATAGCGTGATTTCTCGGCGGAAAAAAGCCCGGTAATCCCGTCATTGTCGAAATTCATTGCACGTACCTTTTGCTGCAGCTCGCCTTCAGTGGTTACAGTGATTGTGGTTTCCGTTGCCTGCGATGTGTTGTTTATTGTCTCGTTAATCGGTGATCCCTCCAAACTTTGCTTTTTTATGAACTCGATGCGCTGCGCCCATTTAGTCAGAGCCTGAAGGGTTACGGTTTCACCAACCAGCGGAAATGAATTGCTCGCCTTGGTATTAAGCTGCACCCTTCCGATGCCGCCTATTAATTTATTGTTATAAATCTGACTCATAGCTATTGTCTTCTATTGTTAATGTATAAGGATTATCGCTCACGTACATCCCATCGGCAGACACACAGTACAATGCTACGGATACAAATTGCCCGAAACGCATAATTGCGTCCCCCGTTTCCGGTGTGAATGTAGACTTGAACAATATCCCCCTTTTCTTGCTGTTGATGCGCAGTAAAAGCAGGTCATCCGTCGGAACCCTGTATGCCGCCGAATTATTGAATGTAACCAAATCCACGATGTTAGTGCCCTCATATCCGGAGCTGGTGTCTGTCGATTCGTCCCAGACAACACCGTCCAAATTATAAGCACCTATATTGCCTCTCGCAACGGATTTCAGGTACTCTCTGTCAAACTCTGACATATAATCCATATTGGCGGGATAAGTATCCTTGAGTGACGCCAATAACTTGTAATCGCCTCCGTTGTCCGCGTTAAGCACCTTATCGGTCGCACTGACAGCTACGGAATTGGTTTCATAGCCACGGCTCTGGTATTCGCTGAGTTTACGGGTTTCAAAGCTGAAATCAAGGTATCCATCCTCTGCGCCACCCTCTATTTGCGGAATGTCGAGTATTTTGAATTTTACAAACCGTTCCTCCGGCTTATTATCCCAGAATGCTGAAGCATAGAGGTTGTTATAGGATATGTATTCCTTTAAGCCTGTAAGGACAAATACAGCATGGGCATTGGCAAGATGATTGATATAGATATTGTTGCAATTAGTCAACTTATCTACAATTCCCGCCGATATGAATTCCTGATTGGTGCTGAATTCACCATTGAAGTAGACTGTATTGTTGCGGATATCCAAATTCTTGATATCGGCAGCACCCATAATACGGCGGGTGTACACGTACTGCCCTTTGGTGATATTGTTGTAAAACACATTCGATTCAATTACAAAGTTTGTTACCGGCTTAGGCAGTGTGAATACCTGCCCCGCTGTATTCTTGATGGTATTCCGGCACATGTCAATGGTATCGAATCCGCTGAACGAGCAGGCGTATTCGATCATTGTCGCCCCGTCAATGATATTATCATGGAGTTTCAGAACCCCGTTGTAAGAATCCAATTGGAGTACATAAGCGTGTGACACTCCACCGCCTTCAATGTAGTAATCCCCCTGTAAATTATTGCGGGTGATTTCAACCGATTCCGCGCCGTTGGTATAAATGACCACAGCACCGGCTTTTTGAAAATCACAAGAATCAACAATGAAATTTGATGTTTTCTTGAACCGCAGACAATTACATGAGAACGCCCGGTATCCGAGATCATTTTCATAATACCCGTCAAATGTACAGTTGTAGACAACGATGTTTTTTATCTTGGCATCATCTGATCCGCGAACCATCACCGCCGAAAGTTCTTCCGGTGCATCCTGTCCGGAAAAGTTGCAGTAATTCCGCATCGTCAGATTTTTGATAATGATATTGTCCACGCCATTTATGTCAAAACCGCCCAGCCACCGGCAGTCGATCGTGTACAGGTTTTTCCCGTCAATCGTCAATGTGTACCGGCTGTCCTTGTTCCAATTCTCCAGCTTTGCCGTCCATATGCCAAATTCTGAATTATACTGTGAAGAGCGTATTTCGGTAGCCTTCTTGACACACGAAATCACGACATCCCTTGTCAGTTTTCCCGGATAATCCTCTTTTAGTGATGCGAGGCACATTCCAATACCTGAATAGAACACACCCGGTTTGTCGCTACGGGTTAAGAAATCCGTATCACCACTTTGTATCTCCGCCTCTTCCATCCATACGTACATCGTATGATCAGCCTGCACATCCAGGAATGTATATTCGGACACTGAACCTTGAGGTGCCTTATCTACATTTAATTGTTGAACCTGATAACCTTCTTCGGGAACGATGGTAACCGTAGCCTTGCCACCTTGTTCCACAGTTATCAAGTAGCTGCTATTGTCCTCATTCGGGGTTACGGTAACTCCGCTACCCACGGCAGTAACCGTACATTGCCTTATATTGGATGGATTTATTCCTACTGAAATGGTATATCTGATGATTTCTTTGCGGAACCAGGCATACATCGTATGATTATCCTGAATGTTTTGGAATGTATATTCGGCAATGGCCCCCTGATCGGTTGCATCCACATTGACACGGCTGACTTCATAGCCCTCATTCGCATTTATCTTCACCGTAAGGCTACTTCCCTTGCTTACTTTTGTGTTACCTAATGGTTGTATCGTTCCCCATGTCCCGTCATCACCACCCCAATAAGAAGTAGATATAGTAAAGAAATCAGGATCGGCAGGAATGTCACCTCCGCTGCTGAAATAACCGGCCGGAACAAACAACCATTTTTTTGTTTCGGGATTGAAAACAGGAACAATCATTTTCTTTATATCGGAAATTTCACCGGTAACAGGTGTAACATAACTCCAAAATTCTTCGCCTTTGACCGGGAAAGAACCTACCGGAGCTGTATCGACGGATTGGTCCACATTGCGGAGTTTACCGAATGTGGGATTACTGCCACCCAAAACGACATCCGAATGAATGTAGATCTTATCGCCTACGCGGTTATAAGTAATCAGGATGATAGAGCCGGCATCGGTCGGAAGGTCTACGTTGCCTATAACATCAAAAGAGGTAAAATAGATTCTTTTATTCCCGGTTTGAGATAAAAGTATCTTTCCGACACTTCCGTCTTTTGTGTTATTGATGGTGATATCAAACACTTCAGGATTACCGGATAAAGTCACTTTTGCATAGGGTGTTTTCGTATGAGTGATTATTATATCATTTCCTGCCGGAGCAATCTCTACAAATTGTTCTTTGGCGAAAGAACGGAATACATCAAAGTTCAAGTATTCATATTTTCCGTTCACCCAGATATATAAGCTTTCACCTACTTTGAAAAATCCATTCCGTTCAGGGCCTTCAGGATAAGCAGTGACTAATTCTTCATAAGTGTCAAAACTGTCTATTATGATAAATTCCAGGGCCCGGCCATCATCCCCTTTGTCTCCTTTCAACTTAGAAATGGCTGCACGAACTATCTTGGTAATACCGTTTACCCGGTGTACTGCCGGTAATGAACTGATACCGTCCAGTGAATCAACAAATGGGGTAGTCCCCACGTCCGTAGCATTCGATTTGATTAGCGGAGCCACGAGTATGGCCAACTCACGTAATTCTTCCTGTGTAATATCCAGTGCCATATTAATTTCGTTGATTTAAAAGATAATAGTCTCCATTATAATAATATAGTTCGAGGATATCTCCTTTCGCCATTTTTATTTCATTCATAACTCCAAAGTTATTGTCCCTGATGTATGTCCTAGAGTCAAAATCAGTTCCTTCATACCTGTTTTCTGTACGACATTGTATTGAATATTTAAATCCAATATCATATTCGGTATTAGTGATTCTCCATTTCCCGGAAGCGATGATAGTCAGTCGGAATCCGAATAAACTTAATCCCCTTTCATTGAGATCCTTTATGTCCGGTAGATATACGGGATAATTTTTATCTTGAGTAACTAACATGCCGGGAGCCAAACCTAATATGATCGTTGTCATTTGGGCGATCCTGTCAATAATGAAATTTTCGAAATTAGCTTCGGTAATTGGTTTTGATGAATCGAAGATAAAGCGCTCTACATCATCAAACACAGCATTACCACCGGCTAATGCACCGGACTCGAGTATCTTCAAATTTCCTAAAGTCACGACTTTTGAATCTTTATTAAATATGAATCGATCGGCAATATTGATACCGTTGGTATTTATCATTTCAGAGACAATATTTCCGGCAAGCAGAGTAGCCACATCAATTAATTTAGTATTCAAATATCCTCCGACAATAAGCGTGTTTCCGGAGGCCGCTGCGTTTTCTACAAGTTGTGCATAGTTTGTATAACCGAGTTGACGGGCGATGTCATCTTTGGCCGTCATACTTGCATTGCTGAAATAGAGTTCAAATGCAGCCTGGAATTCCGGAGTGAAGCTCTCAAAGTTAACTACTCCTTTGACATTAATAAATGAGCTGTCTAAAAATATGCCATCGGGTGTCACATTGAAAAGGCTTAATTTCTTTTTCCCGTCCCCGTCGACATACCATGCATATATTTTAGTGCCGTCTGCTGTCGTTTGGAAGCCACTCTCTTTTACCGTATTAGTCAGATTGTTTATGCTAGTGACACATGCTTTTATCGAATCGGCCATTTGCTCGAATTTGGAGTTGATCTCTACTTTGAAATCATCCAAAGGCTTATTCGTTAATGAGACAAGTGATACGTATATCTCACCGGAGAATTCCAGTATAAAATCTCTAGTTCCGTCCCATACTCCGGAGAATTCGTGTATCTTAGGCGTCCGGTTCTCTGTTATTTCAATTTCATTGTACAACTCTTGGTTTTTAAAGCCACAGGACAAAGTTCCTGCTTCTGTACAATAGTATTTGAATGAGACATAAAATACTCCGATGTTGCTAGGATCTTTAATAACACTGGCGAGTTGTTTAATAAATCCATTTTTAATCCGGAGCATGTATTTTCCATTATAACTAGCCAATCCGACAAATGACTCATTAGCAGTATACAGTCTCTCATTTACGGTCAATAAACTGGAGTTATCTTCATATACAGAGACACTACTTCCTGTTATCCAATTATCTAAATCAGCAGTAAAACTAGCATTTGTCAGATAATTGTCTGCATCATTGATAATATATTCAATATTCTGTATCTCTGTTTTAATTAAGTTTTCAAGAACTTGGAGCTGCGTTGCTATGTTAATGCCTGTTTTTAAAATGAAATCACCAGTAAATACATTGCCATGAGGGGAAACCACTGTACATTCTTTTCCTTCCAGAGTATAATGGTCAATATACATATATTGTTTAATACTCGGAGCGTCCGGACCATAAGAGGAAAGGATTATTGCATTTTGCCGTTCTTCTTGTTCAGGATCACGGTTCCCTAATTGCACAATATCATCACCTGCTTTAGGAATATCACTATTATCATAACAATCCGTTTTTGACAAATCAATATAATCATCACCAATACCGGTAACAAGCCTCCAATAAAACCGATTAGACACATTCTCATGCACACCGGGCTTGATGTTGAAGGTTTGGCATCTTGCCTGATCGTGCAGAACGAATTCATTATTGATCGTGGTATCACCATCCGTACTTTTGAAATAGCATCTATAAGTATCCTCCTGTTCTTCAACCCTTATACATTTCATTGAAGCCGGAGAAAGAATTACTTCACCCCCTACATGACTTAGAATTTCAATAACGAGTTCATGAAATATCGCTTTTACTCTGACAATGAGTTCATCGACTTCCGCCACTGATCTACCCGAATTATTGATATAAGCAGCGAAACCAGCCCCCAAAGCACCGGAAGTATATTGGCGTGAGCGTATTGAATCGGTAATTATGCCTTTTAAAAAAGTAATTAATCCGGCTGCCGTATCATCATCAACCTTACTTAGCCGTTGATTGATCAGGTCCAATAAATCATTATCGTTTTCAACCAATTCCCAAAGATCATTTGCTATCTTTTGAAAGTTTCTCTCTAATTTTAGACGAACATCACGTCCCGTATCATTAGCACCGTTCCAAGGAACTATATATTCAAAATCCGTATTCATGATAATTCTAATTCCTCTCCCTCATAAGTTAATAATAACACTTGATAGCACATGCCGTATTCCAAAGTATCCAAATTAATAAAGTTGAGCATAATATCGGCGAAACGGTTCTTCTCTTTTGTAGATTGTTTACGTAACCGGGCATTTTGAATTTCTACTATTCCTTCACTTTTGCCACGTTCATAACTGTAGCTCATAAAACTAAAAGAAAAGCATTCCCTTTTTTCGCTTTTCTCCCTCATTCTCCGTATTGCTTCATATACATCCATGTAGCAAAATTAAAGAAACGTCCCCCTTTAAAAAAGGACATAAAAAAAGCCCACGATCTTCACAGACAGTAGGCTTCTCCAATGATAGCTATAATAAGTGACGTGTCTTTTTCCTTATTAAAACAGCTATTATTGATAATATAAACAATACAACAATACAAACAATGAAATTTATGTTTACCGGGCTGTCGGGTTTACTCTTTTCCTGTACCTCCTCATCCAGCTTCTTCTTTACGCCGGATGAGGAGCTTTCTAACATACTTTCTTTTGTTCGAACGGAAACCTCTTCTCCACTTTCATTTTCAACTTTGGCCTTAAACGTTTCGCGTCCGGACAATATACTTCCCGATACATTGCCCGTACTATCCATTACCGGCACATATATTTCGGAAGTCCACTCCCAATACAGGTTATTCTTTTTCATTAATTGCCAGATAGAATCAGTTTCGTTATGTGAATCCATCCTTTTGTTATTAATACTATCAATCTCCAAACTTATATTTCTCCGAAACTGGTGACTTTTACAACTTTGAACGGATAGACAGGTAATGACACTTATTGCAAATACCAGGCAAACAGTTAAAACAATATTCTCACTTTTCATAAATCCTCTTTTTTCGCTCTCTCTAAAAAAAATTTCCTGTCATTTATCCCATTGGTACCACCATTTACTTTTCGAGTTACGGCAGTAATATCATCTTTATCTGCAAGGCTATTGATATTATTACGTTGCCAATACCAGCATGCAGCCATTACAGCAAGTCGTGGTTCTTCTACTCTTTCAGGGTGATCAACAACATTAGGATTATACTTTAGAAATTGCGCGAAAAGCCTGTAATTAGTCAATCCGGTTAATTGTATAAGTCCCCGTCCTTTATAGAGCTGTCCGTCTCCATCAGCTTCCGGAGTATTTCCCAACCTTTTTGCTAATATTCCGGTATCGTATGCCTTTCCGCTTGCCAGCTCTTTAACGTAACGAAAACTTCCACTTTCATGCGCTATCTGAGCTATAAAATGTGCTTTCCGCAGTGGTGTATCAATATCGAATTTAGGCATTAACTCATTCAAAAAAGGAAGATACTTCCGGATGTTGGCTAGAGTTGCATAAGGCATGATACGTTTTAATTGTTCTGCATTCATATTATTTTTTAATTAACAGTTGTCATCTTCTTTCTTTCGGATACGAATTTCGCAGGTGGTATTGTAACATCTTAATCCTTTTAGATAAGTGATTTGTACTTTCAGGTCTGCCACTTCATTGCATTTAGTTTGTACTAATTCAAACATCTTCAGGTAATCTTCTTGCAATTTGTTTACACGCTCTTGAATATATTCCGCTTTATTTTGGTCAAGTTCCTGGCTCTTTCCTCTGTTCTCTAATTCCATAGCTGCTACTTCCGCCTCTTTTTTCCTCTTTTCATATTTATAAAAGAAGAACTGAAAAATACTTGTACCTCCGAACAGTACAGTTAAAATCGTTGTTATAATTTCCCACCTCTCCATAATTTGTTTTTTTTACAGGAAGAGATACTTCACAGTAGCCATTCCTTTTTAATGATAAAATAACTATTTTATATACAGCAAATGTACTTTCAGATGCCCGTTGAAAAAAGGACACGATCAATGCCGCGATACATTCGCATCCAATCTTTCCAATTTATTGAGTCCTTTCTTTATATCACGTGGATCCACAACTAATTCTTTTTCAGAAATTATTGTTAAAAGCCTGTTACTCTCAGTAAGTAGGATGATAACTTTCCTCATTTCTTCGCCATTGTTATTGCCAAATGGAGAAGAAGCCATAGAATTAGAACTTTCATATCCCAAATTAGATTCTGTACTGTAACCTCCTGAATATTTCCCGCTTTTGGTTTTAACCTGTTCTAATATTTGAGTGGTATTAATCATGTGTATAGTACCATTTTTTTGCGCAACGTCAAATATATCATAAAACTGTTTCACATGAGGGTTTGCTACCCCTGCATGATTTCCTACGAATTCATTTTTATGAACCGGGATAACGCCTGCCACATCATCCGGATTTCCTGACGTTGTATATCCTTCCACATATTCATCAGAGTATCCACCTTCCTTCAGTCCTTTTGCCTCGTCACGGGCTTGTTTGGCAGTAACTAACTGTGCTGCTCCTGCTGCTAATGCGGAAGCCATTGCGATAGTTGCCAATGCAGGTCCTACAACCGGGATTTTTGCAAGAGAAGCGTAAGCCTCCATAGCTGCAATAGCAGTAGTAGCCATAATTTGCAGAACTGACATAGCAAATTGTTTATCAGCGTATTTTTTTTTCACAGCATCAACAGCCGCTTCTTTCTCTTCTTCCAGTTTGGTCGTATCTTTTCCCGCTTTTTTTGCAGCTTTGATCTCCTTATCATATTTTTTTGTGACTTTGGATACCTCCTTATCTTGTAATGCCTGGTATAATTGAGACATGGACGAAGCAAAATTTGCAATTTGTTGTAATCCTTCCTTTGCTTTCTCTGCGCGAGTCCATTCATGCTCCTCTTCCAATCTATCTTGGGCTTCTTCATATTCTTTCTTGCTGATTAATCCTGCCTCGTAGAATGATTTTAAAATATCGAGCGCAACTGTTTTCCCTTTTTTCATTCGCTCTATTACCCCATCATTAAATTGATTGACCAGATCATCAGATTCTTTATCTACATCACCTTTCACCTCTTCATCAGGAACTTTTATTTTCATGGTTTCTTTGTGAAGCCTCTCCAATTCTTTCATTTTCCGTTTAGTCTCTGCAATTATCTTATCGTATATTTGCCCCTGAATATCGGCAGCATCTTTTCCGAATTCTTCCATCAATGCTTTTCGTTCTCCAAGGTGTGCAATGACTAATGAATATAACTTCTCTTGAAAATCATTCTCTGATATTTCTTTATTGGTATAATCATCTTTCAGCTGATTGATTTCTTCTGTTTGTTGAGATTTCATTAATTGGGTACGCCTTTCGTATTCTTTCCTTAAGGCCTTTTCTCTTTCTTTAGCTTGTTTCTTTCGTTCTTCTTCGGATAAATCATCATTGCCTAAAGGAACGTTACCTGATAATTTCTTTTTTTCTTCCTCAAGTTGTTTTATCTTATTTTTAACATCACCGAGAATTTGATTATAGTCATAATCCAGTTTTTCTTTATCAAAAGCCGACATGTTATTCAG
The DNA here is from genome assembly GCF_003438995.1 of Bacteroides sp. OM05-12. GTDB lineage: Bacteria > Bacteroidota > Bacteroidia > Bacteroidales > Bacteroidaceae > Bacteroides. Next base: position 6,292 of record NZ_QSUN01000035.1, on the reverse strand, counting down.
TTCTGCATGTCTCTTTTTAGCTATTTCCAATTCATTAGTAACAAGTTCAATTGAACGGACATTTTTATCATTAAATAGACTTTCTTGAGTAGCTTTTAAATCCTGCTCTATTTTTTTCTTTTCTTCCACCCACTCATCCCATTCAGGGACAGCAGAACCCGAAGTAAAACCATTCCATAACAATTTAAAAACATTAACTTCTTTGTCCAAATATTCTTTAGGATCATTCCCATATTTGGCCATTTTAGCATTTAATTCAGCGATTCTTGCAAGTTGGGTCTCTATTGTTGCTTTCTTTATCAGCGACTCAATATATTTATCAATAGATTTTTTTGCCTGTTGAGTTCTTATATTTTCAAGATCAAGATAACCTAAATATTCAGGAGAAACCTCATTTAATTTTTTTATCGCAGCTAATCTATTCTCTTTGCTAGTTGTTTCATCAGAGGCCGTTTTGTAAAGCTGTTCTATATTCGTTTTCTCAGTAGTAATATTAGCGATAGCTTTTTTCCTTACATCTTCAAGTTTTTGTTGGGCTAATGTTGCAGAATCGGTTCTTCTCGAAAATAAATAAAGAGCACCTGTAACAGCAACAAGTGCAGTTAATACTGCTGAAAATGGATTCAATTTCAAAACACGAAAAAAAGCTGAAATTGATTGTTTTGCCAGATCGGTATTACCTTTAAGCGCATAAATGGCAGCAGAATGTAATAAAGTACTTGCGGCGCATACTTTGTCCCATCCATTTTTTAGTTTTAGGATAATGACATATTCGCCTGTAGCTGTTTTCATTTTGTTGGTCCATAAAGTATGCGCTTTTATAGCTATCGTATAGGTTACTAAAGAAGCCGTTGCAATTCCTATTGATTTTTGATGGCTTATTATAAACCCCGTAAGTGTAATCAATGCCCTTATAAGTGTACCTGCTCCAGTAATAACATTACCCATGTAAGGAGACAGTTTTTTCCCTAGTTCATAACTTACCTCCTGAAATTTATTTTTAGCTTTATCCAGCCCTGCTTGTAAGGTTGTATTTTTAACATTAAATTCGTTAATGACAGACGTGCCATCATTAAAAGCACTAGTAGCCAATTCTTGCTCACTCCTGACTTTATCAATATTGCCAGCCAATACCGAAAGAACAGATGCAGCCCGAGCACCATCCAATTTCATTTCGTCAAAGATCGGTGCCAGTTTATTCATGCCTCCAACCTTTCCTAATGTTTCCAATAACTGAAGTAAGGCTTCATTCGCATCTTTTTCCACTAACTCGGTAAAGGATTTCACTTCCAGGCCAGCGATAGAAGCTAATTTAGCAGGATCTTTGAACATTTTCATAATGACTCCCTGCAAAGCAGTAGAAGACATTTCGACTTGCTGCATATTTTGATCTAACACAGAAGCGAAACCCATAATTTGTGAAACAGACATGTTAGCCTGATTTCCCACACCAGCCAAACGTGCCGTAAAATCAACCAAATACGGTTCGGCAGCACTGGAATTTTGAGCAACTTCATTAACAGCACTACCAACAGATAACATGGCTTTCTTTAGCCCCATCTGATCCGCATCACCAAACATCTGGCTTAACTTACCAATGTTTTTGATTGCGTCTTTTCCTAAATCTTCTCCTAATGAAATTCGGATGATATCACCTGCTTCCGCAAATTCCAACAGATCTTTTTTTGAAGTGATACCCAAACGTCCGGCATCTGCAGCAAGGCTGTTTAATTCGGTTCTAGCAGTGCGAGTATCCATTTTTTGGAATTCTTCGTTTAGCTCTTTCACCTGCTCTCTTGTCATCCCGGTATATTTACGGACATCAGCTTCAGCTTCCTCTAATTTGGCATAATCATCCACACTTTTCCGCACTGCCATTGTAACACCTGTTAATGAGGCAATCGCACTGGCTCCCATTGCAGCATATTTATTAAAGCCATCCGCCATTTTTGAAAGAGAAAAATGCGTTTCCTGAGAAGTTGTTTTCAACTCCTTTAATCTAGCATTAATTTGGCCTAATTGTTTGTTGTATTGGGCATATAATGGAGAATCACCCGGTAATTGTTTTAGAATTGCGTTTAATTCCTGTTGTCTTTTACGGAGTTCTTTTATGGATAGAGAACCAATGCCTATTTTTTCAAATAAAGCATCGTATTCTTTCTGAGCAGCTTTTAAGTCATTGTGCTTGGCTATATACTCCGCAGTTCCCTCCTTTAACCCTTTCAGTTCCCTCTTGGTAGCTCTCATTTTTTCCTCAAGCTCCATCATTTTCTGACGTGCCGAATCTTGCTGAATTACAATTTCTAACTGTACCCTGTCTATTTTTAAGCTCATAGTTTCCCAACTAATTAGTTATTATAGGCAAAGTTATCCGGATGATATACTATAGAAAAGGACATAAAAAAGCCTTGTTTAAAAACAAGGCAAAACTATTTAATCATTCATCCAGCCACCTCCCATTTTCTATCCAAACGCCTCCGTCACGCCATTTCCCGTCATCAAGTATCCAACGTTTTTGCGCTTCAATATCATTTAGTTTGATAGGATAAAAAGTTCCTTTCCACGGACCTTTTCTTCCATTACGATCCAAAATGGATTCTATAGTCTTACACACATAGCGTTTATTGCGAATATTAAATATCAATCGAGCATCATATACATTAGGATCATAACTCTCTACAGAGTATGGTTTAGAAATATCAATATCATAGCTTCCAGAATATAACATTTTATCCATGTAAGTTAACCTCAAATTACCACCATCAAATAACTTGTTTTTTTCTTTCAGGATGAAAGGCTTGGGATATCGAGTATACATTGGATTATTTGCTTCTTCCATACCATGATTCGGATCATTTACAATATTAACCCATAAGGCAACCTCATCCATCCCCTGATAAAAGGCTACTTGAAATGGTGCAGAAGAGGTTTTATCAGTATCATCTGTGTCACTCAACTTATCAAATATTCCTTTATTGGCGTCATTTTGGACTGGATCGTTTTCCATACAAGGAAAATGTACTTTCGTCATTTCATCAATATCATAATATCCTCCCGAAGATCCTGCCATTGGAGATTTTAAAGAGAATGCCGCCATTTCCGCAGGGACCATTCCTATTTTTATTTCATTTTCGATGCCTTCTCTTTTTATATCACCAAATTGGTTCACCTCCACCTTTCTTTGCCATTCCGGTTGAGTCGTGTTATCAGCTATATAATAGCGTCCTTGTTCTGATTCAAAAAACAGGATATTTTTTACTTCCGCATAATTCTTGCCATATAAATATTCATCAATACTCTTTTCTGTTTCTAATTTCATTAACGTTGAAGAATTCAATATATCTTCATTTAATTTATAGAAACGATAAAACTCATTATCAGGAATATCATAAACTATATTGCAACGACTATGACTTTCATCTTCATCACTGATTTCTATAGAATACATATCAACAACATTCTGAACGGTAACTTCTTTCTGGGCAATAAAATAAATGTTGTTGAAGAGAATACGGACCGTATGTTTCTTAATATCAATAACAAATGAAAGATTAAATAAATTTTCTACTTCCTCCATGAACTCGGAAACAGTTCTTTTAGGAAACATTTTTGCATATTCCGTCGGATGCCCACTTTGCGGAAGATATAATGTTTGCCATTCCGAACCTACTAAATCATTCTTTTCTACCTTGTAACCCAACGCTTGCATTAAGATTTCCACATAAAAACACAAATAAGGTTGTGCGTAGAATACAGCCAAATCACCATACAGATCTTCACGTATAACGGGGATTATTCCTATTCCCGGAGCTACTTCCCAATCCAATGCAGGTCGCCACTCATTTAATATATTATTGCTTGACTTATTACCTATTGGGCATAAACAGAAATTTACTGTAGGATAGTAATACTTTACATATTGAAAAGGATTGCTTAAATCGGCTTTTCCCATATCGAGATCTTCTAATAATAGATTATTACTTATGAAATAATTCAATTCTGAACCTCCGGAAACAAGTTGAATATTAACTTTTTCTAAATCCCATCCAGTAACAATTTCCGTACCCTTACAGTATACTCTGTTATCTGATATCAGGATTGCCGTCCGTTTTGTTTTTAATTCACTAGTATTATTCATTCTATTAAGATGAGAATAGCATTCTGCATTTACAGGATTATCCAAATGCAATGCAATTTCATAAGTATATTCTCCTTTTTTAGTAAAAAGAGTATTTTCCTGCTTTACTGTCGTACTAAAGTTTTCCGGTAAAATGACCAGTGTTCCGTCAATATATAATTCAGTCATAATCTTTTAAATCAAATCCTATACTCATACCGCTAAAACCGCCGTATATATTATATTCCCATTCCGTCTTGATGTTTTTAGGTGCTTTATAGCTATAACTACATGAAGTGATATCCGTTTTTATAAGCTCCTTTACTTTTTCCATCACTTCCTGGATACGTTCGTAAAATTCAGCTTCTTCTTCGTCATTCTGTTGTCCGGAAGATACTTTTTCCAACAGGAAAAATAAGACATGGTTGTTCGTATTATAGCTATCCCGGTTTTCGACAATATCATCTGCATCGGGGAAATTAGAACATAACCATAGTTTATCCTTGTCTTTGAGTTTCTTTATCAAATGTTCTTCTTTTACAGCAACGATAGTACCCGCTATTGCATTTTCCATATCAGCATTTACTTTCCCACGTATATCGGCTACAAATTCACGAAATTCTTTAATTTTAATCATAAGGTTAATTATTCAATAAGATTATTATGTTCCGGATTAGCCATTTTAAAAGTAAACTCTACCGCTTTCAATACACTTTTACGGAAGGAACGTTCATAATTGGACTTCGTAATGATAATAGGATACCATTCATTTCCAATCAAAATATCTACTTCCTGTGCATTTATCAGGTTATGCCATAGTTTATAATCGCTTTGGAGAAAAATCACCCCGCTGTTGGCTGTATATTCATCTGTTACTTTAACATCGAATTTACGATCGACATCATACATGGAAGCAATTTCATGTTCGCTATTCGGTTTTAATATGAGTTGGCCAACTGTTGTCAGTGTCTCCGGCATATCGTATATATTCTTAAAACGAAAACACCGTGTCTCTAAATATTGAGTCTGATCCAGTAAGAATTCAAAATTATGAGTTTCTGTCAGAACAAAGTAATTACGTAAAGAACCAATACCCGGAAATTGTTCTTTTATCTTGTCCGGACTAACATCCAATGTTACTATAGCCTTTTCTCCCGTATGAGTATAGATAATTTTGGTATTGCTTACATTCAATAAATTTATTCCCAATAAATTTATCTTTTCACCTGTATTCATTAAAATACTAATATACTCTCTCGCTCCCATGCGTGTTACTTTCTTGTTTACATCACTCAAGCATGCCGGCGAATATGCATTCATTTTCGTGAACATCCGGCTATAAATCACAAAACAGGATAAATCCACAGTATTATTGAGATAGAATGTAAATGTTCCGGCAGCATTACTTTGTACTTGATCACCTTCCGAATACCATGTTCCCCATAATGCCAACCGACAGAATTTACCTAAATTGCGTATACGGACTTTGAATTCCGCATCAGGAGAATATTCTTCTTCAAGAATTCTTCTTCCTTTGTATTCAATAGCAAATGCAATCGTGCTGTCCGTATCGATAATATAATCTTTCATGGATGCGCAAAAGTTCTGCACATCAGGCCGTTGAATCACATTCATAATTGCATATATTTATTTTTAGGATTATTATCCGGCAAAAGATCTAAGACCACATTTTCACCATTCCGTAATTTCTTCATTTCATTAAGCCAAATGTCAGCATCATCTTTCATCCATCCGGCCAATAAACGAATATCATCCATAGAAGCAGGTTCACTATTAATGGCTCCCGCACTTTTACTGTATTCCCTGATGACAGCTTTAGGTATGACTTGAATTTGCATACGTGTCATGGCCATACTCATTGCATATAGTGCCAATGCTTTACAGGCTGCATAATGAACTTCCGTTTCATTTTCACTCTCATCGTTTAACAGTTCCTCCCATTTATCAAAACCATATCCTTTCTTAACATACAAGAGTTGAGCTTCTTTGATAAATGGAATCAGCTCTACATACATACGTTCGGATTTGCGAATAGGAAAATAGCTATCAAAAGATTGACCGTTCTTTATTAATAATAACCGGGATAGTTTGTATGTGTAGGCTAAGCACCCAGCGCCTTGTCGCATTTCTGCGGTAGGTTTCCGGGCACTCGCC
>NZ_QSUN01000034.1 GCF_003438995.1 Bacteroides sp. OM05-12 | reverse complement strand
ATAGAATCAATTATAGAAACAAATAATTAACTGTCCAACTTTTGGGGTGCAGTTCATTTGAGTTGAAAATTGAGAGTTAAGAATTGAAAATTTCTCACTTTCCCATTTTTCAATTTTCTACTTCCAACGCTCAATTTCCCCTAAAAAAGTGCTTTCACCATAGTTATCTGGCAATCAACGATTAAGGAGTAAATCGTGATAAGGTGAAGGCAAGACGAAGTAAAAGTTAAAAAACAGCTAAATCGGCAAAATGAGTAATCTAAAACGCCTAAGGGAGTGATGCCTTACGCTCCAGTAGATGTAGGCTATCGCTCCCTTGAGCGTAGGGCAACGCCCCCTTGTGTGTTAGGCAATGCTCCCTTAGGCAATTTTGAAATGATCCTGATGTTTTTAAAAAACATCAGGTTGATTAAAAAAAACATCAGGACGTTTGTTGACAAAGATACGGTCGATTGTTTGCAAACGATAGGAGTTTGTCATCAATCGACCGTATCTTTGTCTACAAGCGTAAGACACCACTTCTTTAAGCCCTATTTATGTACCTCTACAATACGGGTAGGTGCTAATTCCTTATTTCGTATATCCACCTGCTCTACTACATTCGCCGCCAATTCTTCAAATGCACGTCCGGTAATCGTATTTTCATTCAGAGCAACAGGGGCACCATTGTCTCCTCCTTCACAGATACTCTGTACGATTGGAATCTGACCGAGCAGGGGTACATTCATTTCCTCTGATAGTCTTTTGACACCCTCTTTACCGAAAAGATAATATTTATTCTCCGGCAATTCGGCAGGAGTAAACCATGCCATATTTTCAACCAATCCCAAGATGGGTACGTTCACCTTATCATTCGTGTACATATTGATACCTTTGCGCGCATCTGCCAAAGCCACTTCCTGCGGCGTACTTACAATTACCGCGCCGGTTATTCCTAACGTCTGCACCAAAGTCAAATGAATATCACTTGTACCCGGAGGCGTATCCAATATAAAATAATCCAACTCCCCCCAATCGGCATCGGCTATCAACTGTTTCAGGGCATTGCTCGCCATACCTCCACGCCAAAGTGTAGCTTGGTCGGGATCGACAAAGAAACCGATGGAAAGTAGTTTCAAACCGTATTTCTCTACGGGAACAATCAAATCCCTGCCGTCTATCTGTTCTGCATACGGACGGGCATCTTCCACTTGAAACATTTTCGGCACGGACGGTCCGAATATATCGGCATCCAACAGACCTACCTTATAACCTTGTTTTGCCAAAGCCACGGCAAGATTGGCCGCAACAGTAGATTTGCCTACTCCCCCCTTACCGGAAGATACAGCAATGATATTCTTAACTTGCGGCAATAACTTACCGGGTTCAGGGCGGGCAGCCTGACGGCTTTCCGTCGCGATAGTCACTTCGACTTCAGGTGATACATAGGCATGAATAGCCGCCTCCACTGCCTTCAGGATAGACTTCATAAAAGGGTCGGTCGGTTTCTCAAAGATTAAGGAAAAGCTAACTTTCATTCCATCGATACGGATATTATCCGCAATCATCTCCGCTTCTACCAGATTCTTTCCTGTTCCGGGATAACGCACTGTTGCAAGCGCATCTATTATTAATTTAGGATATAGTGTCATCTTTATTTAATTATGAGTTATGAATTACGAATTATGTTATGAATCGTACTTCGTAATTCATAACTCGTAATTCTATTCTTGTTATTTACCTGTATTCAAACTACTCCGCTTACTGCGGTTATAGCTGCGATAATCATCCAATTCTATCTCCACATCGGGTTCTTCCAATGCCTCCGTCTGCGGAAGCGTGAATTTGATATATTTAATATTCAATCCTCTATCCAACCATTGCTGTTCATAATACGTCTGAATACCTAAAATATCATCTACCAAACCGGAATGATAGAGGTCATCGGTAACAAACAGTACCGGAAAGTTGTTCTTCTCCACCATATATTTGGTGTAAGTGAACATAAAATTGCTATCGGTCTTCAAATGAATAATTCCGTCCGGCTTTAGAAATTTACGGTAACGATTCATGAAATAGGTGGAAGTAAGACGTTTGGTAGCTTTCTTCATTTGCGGATCAGAGAAAGTCAACCATATTTCGCTCACTTCTCCCGCGGCAAAGAACCGTTCTATAATCTCAATGTTGGTACGCAGAAAAGCTACATTTTTCAAACCTTCGTTAAGAGAATCCGTCGCACCACTCCACATACGAGAACCCTTAATGTCCACTCCTATAAAGTTCTTATCAGGAAAGAGGCGTGCCAACCCTACCGTGTATTCTCCCCGTCCGCAACCGAGTTCCAGAACTATCGGATGGTCATTCTTGAAGAAATCACGATTCCAATTCCCCTGCATCTCAAACGGCACATTATCCACCACCGAATACGGATATTCAAATACGTGCGGATAACTCCGCATATCGGCAAACTTCTCTAACTTTCCTTTTCCCATGCAAACGATATTAAATGAATTACACTGCAAAGTTAGGTATTATCCGTCAAAGAATAAAAAAATAAGCCCGCAACATTTGCGAGCTTATTCCTATATATACTAAGGTATAGATATTATTCTACGATAGTCACCCAACCGTAAGTATCCGGTTCTTCACCATATTGGATAGCACGCAACTTATTATAAAGCTTTTCACAAACAGGTCCCGGTTTCCCATCTTTAGAGAATACATAAGATTTATTGTTTTCCGGGTCGTCAATACGTTGGATCGGGCTGATAACAGCTGCCGTACCGCAAGCTCCGGCCTCTTCGAATGTTTCCAGTTCTTCTTCTGCAATCGGACGACGTTCTACCTTCATACCCATATCTTCTGCCAACTTCATCAAACTCTTATTGGTGATGGATGGAAGGATAGAGGTGGAAAGCGGAGTAATATAGGTATTATTCTTGATACCGAAGAAATTGGCTGCACCACATTCGTCGATATACTTCTTTTCTTTTGCATCGAGATAGAATTCAGCGGAATATCCGGCTTCATGAGCTTCCATACTTGCACGAAGACTGGCAGCATAGTTACCGCCCACCTTGAAAGTACCTGTTCCCAGCGGAGCAGCACGGTCATACTTACGGGTAATAACGTATGGATTGGCAGCAAAACCACCTTTGAAATAGGGTCCTACCGGTGTTGCAAATACAACAAACAGATATTCATTTGCCGGACGTACACCTACTTGTGCTCCCGTTCCGATCAACAACGGACGAAGATATAAAGAAGCTCCCGTCCCGTAAGGAGGAATAAAACGTTCATTCAACTTTACTACTTTCAGCATCATTTCTTTGAACTTATCAGTAGGAAGTTCCGGCATCATAATGCCCCGGCAAGTGCTTTGCAGACGGGCTGCGTTTTCCTCCAAACGGAAGATACGTATCTTACCGTCTTTACCACGAAATGCTTTCAAACCCTCAAAAGCCTCTTGTCCGTAATGCAAACATGTAGCAGCCATGTGCATATTAATGTATTCGCTGCTGCTTACTTCCAATTCTCCCCATGCACCGTCACGATAATTGCAACGTACATTGTAATCCGTCGGCATATAACCGAACGACAAATTTGACCAATCAATTTCTTTCATGTGTTAAACTGTATTAGTTAATCCCAATTATCTAATTGTTAGCAAATGTAGCCTTTATATTTCAAATTCCTACCGTTATCACTGAATATTTTTAGTATAAAAGGCTATTCTTTATCAGTTTGCTCTAGAATCTTCTTTATCTCCTTCTCTGCGCCATAGAGTTTCCCCTTACAGAATTTAATCAATTCCTGAGCTTCCTTCAATTTAGCGCCCAATGTATCAATATCCAACTCATTATTTTCTATCTGGGCAACCAGTTTTTCCAGCTTCTCTATCGCCTCACCGTAGGTTTGTTTCTCATCCGCCATATCTCGATTTCATTTGAGTATTCTGTTCGCAAAGATAATAAAAAGCCGGTACACACTGTCGGTTATATACAATATTTACTACCTTTAATGAAACAACAGTTCCGCCGACACATTATGTGAGAGCGGAACTGTATCAATTACCTACCTGCCAACTACAGGCATCGTGTTCTTCTTAATCTCCCCAGAAGTTCTTGCCGGTGTGCGGAGTGGGGTCATCCTTTATCGTAGGGTCTGCTATTGCGCCCGGGCTTACGGCTATCACGTCCTGTATCTCCATTTCTATCACTTCTATCGCCGGAGCGATGTATTCTATTGTTTTCATATCAGTTGTTGTTATTAATATTATTACTCTTGTTCCTGTCCCCCCGCTTGAGCGGGGGTTAGGGGGTGTGTGAGGGTCGCAGACCCTTTCCTTTCGCCAAGCGATGGCAGGGGAAATTTCACACACCCCTCAATCCCCGCTCAAGCGGGGAGGCTTGATTACCTTACCACTTCTTTCACCCCGTTCACGATATAGATACCTCTGTCGAGCCCGTCCAACCGTTGCCCGTACTCGCTTGCCGAGACAGTGCGTAGCAGACGCCCGTCTATACTGTAAACATAGCTGACGGCAGGTACTTCCGTAGACGAAGCGCCAACGGAAGCCTCACGTATCCCCGTAGTACCACCGCCGCCTTTGATCACCAATCTCGGAGCACTCAAGGCATTGGCATTGTTCGCCTTGATGTAGGCGCGGAAGGGGTGCACGCCGCCGCCGTCCTCGTAGAGCTCGAAGCTGCTGGCGGTGACTGCATCGCCCGTCTTCTCGTTGTAGAGCAGGTAGAGGTTATCGGCTTGATAGTCTTGCAGCGTGCCGTACATCGTGTATTGGCTGCCGGCGAGGGGTTGCTGCGCGGAGAGGTCGGGCGTCTTGCCGATGGTGGCATCGGTTGCGCTGACGAAGCGCACGAGCCTGTTCTCCAGGCTTGCCGCAGTGCCGAAACTACTGCCGGGCAGGGCTACGAGGTAGGGTTTGTAGGCCTCCACTGTGGCGGCGTTGGCGAGGACGATCTCGCCTGCATCGGGGCTTGCGGCGAGGGTCTTGAGCAGGTAGGCGCCATCCTTGCCTGTGGCGGCGGGGGTGATGTCTTGCCAGGCACCGCTGACAAGCTCCTTCTGCGCGGTGGCGGCGGCGAAGGGCAGGCAGAGGGTGTTCCAGCCGCCCTGCTGCGTGGCGTAGGTCCATACGCGGTTGTAGGTCATCGTGTGCCCGTCCATATTGAAGGGCTCGGGGCAGTAGAAGGGGCAGATTCTGCCGCTGAATGTATCATACAGATAGATGTCGGCAGTCGCCTTGCCGTCCACGATGACGTTCGTCCAATCATTGGGATAGGCGGTGACGTCTTTGGACAGGTACTTCAGGCAGTTGGAGTTGGTGTAGTAGAATGTGCTCATCGTGTTGCTGCCCGGCACGCTGCCCAACTTCACGTAGAGCAGGTTGTGGCATTGAGAGAAAGCGGAATAGAGGTTGCTCACGTTCGTGTACGCCTCTAAGTTGGTGATGCGCTCCAGCGCGGTGCAGCCGGAGAAGGTATATTGGAAGCTGAAGCTTTTGGTGGCATCGGCGGGCACGGGCAGGGTGACGTCTGTCAGTGCCTCGCAGTCCCGGAAGGTGGAGGCGAAGTCGCTTGCCTTTGCGAACTTGTCGAGGTTCGTGATGCCCTTCAACGCCTTGCAGCCGGAGAAGGCACTGCTGAAGTCGGTGTCATCGGCACTGCTGCCCTCCGGCAGGGTGACGCCCTGCAATGCCTCGCAGCCGTTGAAGGCGTTGTAGAAGCTGCTCACGTTGGTGAACTTGTCGAGGTTCGTCACGCTCTTCAACGCCTTGCAGTGGTAGAAGAGGTTGCTGAAGTAGGTCACTATATCCGTCCCGCCCGCAGGCAGGGTGACGGTGGTCAGCGCGGTGCAGGACCTGAACAGACCGCTCATGTTACATATGGTGGAGCCGCTGCACACGGCGCCGCTCAGGTCAGCGGTGACGAGCGTGGCGTTCTCGGTGTTGGTATTGCCCCCCGTCGGTCTCAGGGCGTAACACAGACCGTTTAGCTGGTTGTACGTCCATGTGCCGGTGGCGGTGAGGGTGACGGCATCCACCAGCATGCCTGTGGATGTGACATCGATGAGGTTGGTGAAGTCTATCGGGTCGTGCGGTGTGCCGTCGGCGGTGGTGTAGGATACCATCGGTTTGTCGTCTGCCGCTTGTGCGGCTGTTGCCATCGTCAGCAATAGGACTGCGGCGGCGAGGTAATGTTTTACTTTCATTGTTACTGTTATTTTAAGATTCATACTATGTTCTTGTTTCTTGTCCCCCCGCTCGAGCGGGGGTTAGGGGGTGTGTGAATCTTCTCCTCACCGCTTGGCGAAACGGAAGGGGCTAAGACCCTCACACACCCCTCAATCCCCGCTCAAGAGGGGAGGCACTGTTTGCGCTTAAGCCGCAAGGGGCTCTTCATTTCTTTCGGCAGCGAAAGAAACGAAGCAAAGAAAGCTGCCGGCTACGCTACGAAGCTACTCCGCTCGGTCGACGGCTGAACGAAACGAACTCGCTATCGCTCAAACAGCGTTTCGTTCTTTACGCCGTCTCGGTCGCTCCGTTTCACGCTTCTGCGCTCATGCCGGAGTAGCTTCTTCGCCACATCGCTTCGCTCGTGGGGTTCTTTTGTTGTTTGGGGAAACAGGGTCCGCCCCGCCTCCTCTTGCGAGGGGGCGGGGCGGAAATAATGCGTATATATAAGGTGGTGGGTCGGGTGTGTGTGGTTATCAAATATCCTCGATGAGGGTTACGGGATTCCGGCGCGTATCCCAAAACTTGACGATACGTATCACGTCATCGTCCTCCTCTATAACATAAACAATCTTGTAATGCTCGTGCACTACAAGACTGCGATAAGTGAGCGGATCATACGTTGATTCCGCAAGGGGTTCTACTTTTCCGATACAGGGGTGGGTGAGCAGATACTTCTCATTGCTCTTCACCTGACGGTAGAATTTGGTTGCTACGATGCTCCCGAACTTTTCCCTGCATTGGATTACGGCTATTTCCAAGTCGTGATCTGCTTTGCCAGACCATCTTATTCGCATAGCCACGAATACTTTTCCTCCATCCGTTTAAACACTTGTTCGGAAGAGAGTTCTTCACCGGCTCTCATTCGGGCAAGCCGTTCGTCCAGCTCTGCCTTCAACTCCTGCGGGGTGTAGGGTCTGATTTCTTCTTCCACTTTCTGCTCTTTTGCCACTTTTGCCTTTATCCGGCGGATGCTGCGGAGGGCTTTCTCCGTCATTTCCTCATCATCGAGGATGGCAGCTACTTCGTTGAGCAGGGACTTCTGTAATTCCATTGATTTCATATCTTGGTTCTCCTTTCTTGTATATAACAATCGGCGCACCAAATATACGCATTATTTCTGTTTCCAATATGTCAAAGAACGCTATTTAACTCTCTCTTTGTTCTCCCGCTCGAGCGGGGGGTAGGGGGTGTGTGAATCTTCTTTCACCGCTTGGCGAAACGGAAGGGTCTAAGACCCTCACACACCTCTCAATCCCCGCTCAAGCGGGGAGGCTTGATTACTCCTACCTGCCCCTGCTTAGTTTGGTCGACCGAAACAGGTAAGGTTCGGCCTACCGATACACTAGTGTAATGGTATACCGATACACGGGTGTAATGGGGTACCGATACACAGGTGTATCTATACACAGGTCAGCCGGATGTCGCCCACGATGAGGCGAGGCTCTTTCAGGAGCTTGCCAGACGTGCCCGTAGCTTGCGTGGAGATCTTCACGATGTAACGCTTGCCGACCTCCAACCCGGCAGGCACTTGAAACATCAGGTGCGTAGGGGTGTTTGCCAACAGGTCGGCTTCCGATATGTTCTTTACGATAGTGCCCGTCTCGGCATCACAGATATAGACATGGGCGGGATACATCTCACTGCCGAGCACTTTCAGCCCCTTGCCCGTGAGCTCGAGCACGCCACCGGAGGTGATATCCGTATTGACATGGTACGTGTTGCGGTTCACGACTTGGGCGATGACGTTGAGCTGTGTCGGTCCCATATTCTCCACGAGCGTGTTATGCGCAGCTTCCAAATAGGTTTCGCCTGCCACGAGCACAGGGTTCACCTCATGCTTGGGGCGGGTAAAGCTCTCCGTGCTGCTATCAAACACACCGCTTACGGAGGCACGCAGCTGAATGTACTCCAGCGACACGTTATTGCCCATCAATGACATTTCGATGCCTTTCTCCATCACCATACGGAAGCTCTCTTCAAGGTCTTGGGCAGTCTTGGTGGTCGCCCCGTCGAGCAAGACGAGTTGGACAATGTCGGTGAGTGAATACTTCATTCCGCCCGCCAATTGGAGGGTGTAATCATTCGGATTCTCTGTGAGTAGATTGGGAGTAGTGTTTCCACGTAGTTTCCCCGGTTTTACTTTCTTTGCCATACGTTTCATGGTATTAAAAGGTGAATACTAAAAACTTGTTTCCGACCGCACGTACACAAACAAGGCGTGAGCCACTGTCAGCTTATCCATCAGCCGGGTCTTCGCATTACCCATATCGCAGATAAGCAACAGTGCTCACGCCACATTCATATACAGGGGTCATCCGCAGTTCCGTAAAAACCGGAGGTGGGGGAAGGGACTCTCTATAAACAAAGGACGTGAGCGTTTGTTGCTATCATCTCTGCGACATCATTCAAAGTTGCGAAGTTCGGCTGATGCGAGATGATATTCCTAAACGCTTTCCGTTTCCATACGTTATCGCCTCCACCACAGCGGAGGCAATCGCAAAGATAAGGAAATGCACGGGCTTATCAAACGATTGCGTAACATTTTCATGACAAATATATATCAGTATTCGCCGTGATACAAGAATTACCGATGGACAATTCGATGGACAATTTGCCTTATATATGCGGAAAACAACTATATTTGCAGGGTAAAAAAAACAACTGAGGTCATAACAACGGACACAATTATGAGAACACATAAAAAACAGGTTATTACTACTTTAGCTATACTAATGCTGCTTTTTACTGCCGGCTGCAGAAGGCAGTCCATACCCACAACCGAAAACCTGAAGGAAAGTTTACGTTATTATAGCAGTCACTTCAGCCAACTGTCCGGCGAAGTAGGCTACGACTCCGTGCGCACCCTCTACTCCGGGCTGATGCGCAGCCTGCCGGAACATCCGTCCGGTGAGGCGGACTCCATCGCCATCTATATGGGGCGTATCATGACGTACTACTATAATTGCGCGATACTGAAGCAACGCGAGAGCAACGGCGCAACGGACATCTTCCGCGAGGCAGTGCGCCTGCCGGACAGCTTGCTACACTCCGACCACGCTTTCTACCGCGACGTGATGCGACCGGAATTGCTCACACTATGCGCACAGCTCCACATGATGGCGGATGACACAACCATAGCGGACAGCATGGCGCAGGCATTGGCGGCGATGCCCGTCATGGCGGACGACACACGCGCCGTATCCGTCTATCACATGATGGCATGGACCGCCATCTTCTGCTGCCCCGCGACAGACACCGCCATCCGCCTGCAAGAGCGTGCAGTGGCAGCCCGTGAACGCGGAGGAGTGTACAAGAATGAAGGGAGCCTGTACTCCCGCATGAGCTACTTCTACCAATTGGCAGGGCGGTATGAGGAGGCGATGCGCTACATCCAACGGGCGATAGACTACTACACAGAGCTGGGGCGCAAGCAGTCCGCCGCCGCCACATCCTCTGCCTTCGCTGCCAACGCCGCCACATCCGAACCCTGCTTCACCCTTGCCCGCAACGCCGACGGCAGTCTCTCCGCCGCCTCCGAATCCCTGTTGGACAATGTGATACATGCTTACGGCAACCTTACCGCGCTCTACGGCATACTCGGTCTGTGCGACAAAGCACTCGAAGCCAACGCCATCGCCCTCCGTTTTGCCCGCGAGGCGAGCGACAACTTCCTGCTCGACCTTTACCGTATGCGTGCCGAATGTTTCAGGGAGGCAGGACAACCGGACTCATGCTTCGTCTGTCTGGACAGTGCTCTCGCCGTCATCGGGCGGCAACCGCAACAGCGCAAGTACCAGACCATCATCGCCCTGCAACGCACGGGTATCCTGCTGGACGCCTATCCCGACTCGGCGGCGCACTATATCCGTACCACGCAAGCCTATCTGGCAGACAGTGCAATGGTTACCGTGCGGCAACTGCCCCGCCTGTTTCACGTCTGCGGTATGGCGTTGTACCACACCCCCTCACGCAAGGCGGAAAGCATCCCCTATCTGGAGGAAGCCCGCCGCCGCTACATCGTCCTGAACGACCCGGTGAACGAAGCAAACGTCACCGACCTGCTGCTGAACGCCTATGCCGAAACGGGGCGGTATACCCGCATGGGGCAACTCTACCCCACCTACCGCCTCCTGCGTGACAGCCTGTTCCGTGAAGACCGTCAACGTTCCGTCATCGCCGCCAACATCCGCTACGAAACGGGGCGCAAGGTGCGCGAGAACGAGCTGCTCACCGCCGAGGTACAGTTAAAACAGCGCACGCTGCTCTACACCTGGACATTGGTGGGGCTACTTGCCGCACTGCTGCTATCCGTAGTGATTTATATGCGGCAACGCCAACGCTATCATCGCCGTATCAGCGAAGTGCACCTCTCGCAAATCAGTTCCCTGCTCAATGCCCACCGGCAACTGCACCACCACAATAACTCCCTAGCCCATGAACTGATAATGGTATCCAACCCGCAAACGACAACCGACATGCGCGCCGCCATCAACACCCACTTGTTCAATACCGACAAAGAGGCAGACTTCCGCCATTCGTTCGCCGCCTTTTATCCGGGCTACCTGCCCGCCCTGCGCCGCATCTGCCCCGACCTCACCCGTACCGATGAGTTGGTAGCCATGCTCCTCTTGCTTGAACTGAGCAACGAGAAGATAGCCCTTACGCTCGGTATCACAAAGGCAAGTGTGAATAAAGCTCGCAGTAGAATGAGGAAACGTATGGGGTTGGAGAAAGAGGTGAAGCTGGAGGAGTTCCTGAAGGGGGTTGGAGAGGTGTCTTAGCTAATCATCTTACATATCTTACTTCTCCCCTCCTTATCGAGACTGTATAAAAACTATCTCAATACCCCCGCTTGAGCGGGGGCAGGGGGTGTGTGAATCTTCTCCTCACCGCTTGGCGAAACGGAAGGGTCTAAGACCCTCACACACCCCTTAATCCCCGCTCAAGCGGGGAAACTTGGATGCTTTGACTTTGGACACTACAGAGATCTCCCCTTTCCACACACGGACAGTCAACTCATCCCCTTGTTGCACTTGTGCAGGGTCGGTTACCGCTTTCCCATCTTTGAGGGTAATGCTGTAACCACGTTTCAGGAGATGCTCGGGCGAAGCACTGCGAACCTGTTGGGATAAGAGGTCGAGACGATGTTGCTCATGGGTGAGGCGATTGGCAAGGGCGGTATGTAGACGTTGTTCCATAACGGACAAACGATGGGTCTCACGCAAGCCGATCATACCCACAATAGAAGGCAACTTTGCCGCAAGACGTTCCAAACGAGTATGTTCCAACTCCATGCGACGGTCGACATAATAGGCCACGGCATTACTATATTCCTCTAACCGGTCTGCTGTCTCCCGCAGATGGTTTATCAGGAACTCGGCAGCGGCGGTGGGAGTCTTGACGCGGGTATGCGCCACGCTGTCTATCACCGTATCATCCCGTTCATGCCCGATGCCTGTTATAATAGGCAGTGGGAACTGTGCGCAGTTGGCAGCAAGCATATAGGTGTCGAAGCCGGAGAGGTCGGACGTAGCACCGCCTCCACGAATGATAACGACAGCATCCCAACAATCACGTTCGGCATTGATGGCATCGAGGGCGGCAATGACACTCTCTTCTACCCGTTCGCCCTGCATGATAGCGGGAAACAGGCGGGTATGGAAAGCAAAGCCATAGGGATTGCCCTGCAACTGATTGCAGAAGTCACCATATCCGGCTGCCGTAGCCGAAGAAATAACAGCTATGCGTTGTGCAAGCATCGGCAGTTCCAGTTCCTTGTTCAGGGTGAGCACACCCTCCTCCTCCAGTTGCATCAGGATTTCCCGCCGACGGCGTGCCATGTCGCCCAATGTATAAGAGGGGTCTATATCAATCACCGTCAGGCTATAACCGTAGAGTTCGTGGAACTCCACCGTCACCTTCATCAATACTTTGATGCCGGACACGAATGCCTGTCCTGTCTCCCGTTCGAAGTAGGGTTTCAGCAGGCGGAATACATTTGCCCAGATAGTGCCGCGTGCCTTTGCTATGAGGTTGTTGCTTCGCGGGTCTTTCTGTATGAACTCCAGATAACAGTGTCCGGTGGCGTTGCTACGCACATCGCTCAGTTCAGCCTGCACCCAATACTCGCCGGACATACCTCCGCAGAGCACCTGACGGACGCGGTTGTTGAGTTCGTAGAGAGAGATACCGGCACTTTCCGGCGTCTGAGGGGAGTTATCAAGTCTATTCATAGGCTATTATTTGTTTGGCACGGATTACACAGGAAGTATATAAGATCGAGGTTCGCGGATGACACAGATCGGGCGGATTAGAACGGATGAACAAATTAAATCCGTCTTCATCCGTTTCATCAGCGTCATCCGCGAACCTCGATCTTATTACCCCATGCTATCCATGCCTAAATCATTTCTTCACTGTCTTATATGCTTTCCACATATCCGGAATGCCGTAACCAAAGACGTTGTCCGGATGGTCGAATCGGTCGGCAGAAGACTTCACCAATTCTATCAGCTCTTTGGCGGTCAGCTGCGGACAGGCTTGCCAGAGGCATGCTACCAAGCCGCACATCGTGGGGGAAGCAAAGGAAGTACCGTTCGCCGTACTCACATTCCCGTCCGTACCCAACACGGTTGAAGCAAAACCCACCGCCATCACATCCGGCTTCACCCGTCCATCCGTCGTATAGCCTACGGAGGAGAAAACGGCGTTCATGCCCGATGCATCCATCGCACCTACCGTCAATACGTTCTCGGCATCGGCAGGCGGTGTAATCTTCTTCCAGGTCTTCTGCCCCTCATTGCCGGCACTGCATACGACTACCATTCCCTTATCGGCTGCCATCGCTGCTTCACGGCTCATCAAGGCATAATGACCGGTAAGATCCTGATAGGTATAGTTCTTACTCTTGTCGTCGAAAGCACGATAACCGAGCGAGGTGTTGATGACATCCGCACCCACGCTATCTGCAAACTCCACGGCCGCCGCCCAATAGTCTTGCTCCACGAGGTGCTCGCTGTCATTGTCCTCACTGCGGAGCAGCCAATAAGAGGCTTCGGGAGCTGTACCCACTACCACGTAAGGCTTGTTGGCAGCCATGCAGGAGAGCACTTTCATACCGTGATTGTTCTCTTCGTAGATATCCGAATAGGGGTTCACAAAATCTCTCGTACCCAGTAACTTCACCTTTTTCAGTGCCTTTATCTCATCGGCATTGTAGAAACCGGCATCAATAACGGCAATCGTCATACCTTTGCCTTTGAAGCCTGCCTCGTGAAGGCTGTCACCGTGATGGATAGCTATCTGGCGGTAGGCAGGGCCATAGTAGTTATCGGTCTTCTCCAACTTATTCTCTACCTCCCTCTTACGTTCCTTGTTACGGGCGGGGATGGAATCGGGCAAAGTCCACACCTTTTCCGTCATCTTGACGAAGGGCAGGCGGGCAATCTCGTCCATCAACGCCGTATCCGAGAGTTGCACCGTGACGGTATTCTGCCACTTGCTCGTAGTCACCACATCCACACCCTGCCTGCGGATAGCGTCTACATACGTCCGGCATACGGGCAGATCGGTAGAATCCACCTTCAATCCCTGCCGGGCACGGCGGTCGAGTGCTTTATGTGAGAGATACTGTTCGGGTTTATCCAACGAATACTCCGTTGCTTGTTTATCCGTCAGGCTGACCCGATATTTATAGGTATGCTGTGCTACCGACGGCAATGTCAGTGCAATGCACAAAGTGAGAGTTAATGATCGTTTATTCATGGTTTTATTCATTTATGTACATTCCAATGCCCCGTTGCGAAGCGATAAATGCCCCTCCTATCACCCGCCGTCCGTCGTAGAAGACGGCTGACTGTCCCGGAGTAATGGAAGAAGCCTCGTCCAGAAAGTGTACCAACAGCCGGCCGTCATCCAACGTACGGACTTCACACGGGATAGGTTTGCTGCGGTAACGGATGCGTACGGAGAGATTTTCGGTGGTGAACAATTCCTGCGGATTTGCCATGCAGGCATCCTCCGTCAACATATATTCCGCCTTCAACTGTTCGGCTTCTCCCAGCATGACGGTATTCTTCTGCGGATTGATCTTCAACACGTAAGCAGGGTGCCCGAGTGCTATTTCCAGTCCCTTGCGCTGCCCGATGGTGTAATACGGGAAGCCCTTGTGCTCTCCCAGCTTGACACCTTCGGCATTGACGAACCACCCCCGACCAATGCGGCTGTCGATGTCCGGCATCTGCTCGCGAAGGAAGTCACGGTAATCACCCTCGATGAAGCATACCTCCATGCTCTCACCTTCCTTCGATTTAGCCTCGAAGCCCTTCTCCAAAAGGTAGGCACGCACTTGCGGCTTGGTGTATCCGCCCAACGGGAAGACGCAGCGACTCAGCACTTCTTGTCCCAACCGCCAGAGGAAGTAAGATTGGTCTTTCAACGGATCGTCACCCGCCACGATATAGTAAAACCCATCGCGTTGCTCGATACGTGAGTAGTGTCCGGTAGAAATATAGGGGCAGTCCAGCTTGTCCGCCCACTCGGTGAGCACACGGAATTTGAACAGTGGATTACACATCACACATGGATTCGGCGTGCGCCCTTGCAAATATTCGTTCATGAAATAGCCCACAATCTGCTTCTTAAACCCCTCGCGCTCATCTGCCACATAATGCGGTATTCCCAACCGAGAGGCAAGTGTGCGTGCCTCCATGATATAGTCGGGATATTCCTGTTCCGGTGAGGTGAACTTAGACGGGGAATCCCACGTCTGCATGGTAACACCTACCACCTCGTAACCCTGTTCCTGTAACATCAGACAGGTGGCAGAACTGTCTATTCCCCCGCTCATGCCGACCAATACGCGCTTGTTGTTTGTTGCTGCTTCTTTCATGTCGGCAAAGATAGGAAGTTATGGGTAGAATGGAAAGGGTAGTAGGAAGAATTAACATACGAAGGGAAGGGGGATTAAGGGGTTTTATTTATATTTGCAGATAAAGCAGTATTGAAAGAACATTGCCTTATGAAAACAACAGCTGAAATCATTGTCATACTAAGCGAATTCAAAGCTCGATATGCCGACAAATACGGTATTGAGAGACTTGGTCTGTTTGGTTCCGTAGCACGCGGAGAACAAACGGAAGGTAGCGATGTCGACATATGTATCGAGCTAAAAGAGCCCGACTATTTCGTCAGGATGGAGATAAAGGAAAAGCTAGAAGAGTTGTTTCATGTTAAAGTAGACTTAGTACCACTCACCGGAATCATGCGCTCATTATTCCGCCGTAAAATAGAACAAGATGCAATCTATATATAAAGAAGATGTAACAGATATGCTCCGCTTCATCGAGATGAGAACGGAGTTGGCTATAAACAGGACAAGCCACATAACGGATTACAACCAATTTCTTTGTTCGCCGGAAGGTATGGATATATTCGACGCTACCTGTATGCGCTTGCAAACCATAGGGGAAACCACCAAGAATATAGATAACATGACTAAAGGTGCACTGTTTGCTTCCTATCCGCAAATAGCGTGGAGAAGTATCATTGGCTTGCGCAATATCATTGCCGAAGTGGAACAAGGGAAACATAATCACCTGTTCTAATTTCCCTCAACCACCCTCTACAATATACGAAATGACGCAAATGGCAAGGGTCATCGCCCTCATGCCATTTGCGTCATTTGCATTTCAGATTGTATCAGCCGACTCGGTTATTCAACCGCCATCTTCTCACCGTTCACGATATAAATGCCTCTGTCCAAACCATTCTTCAATGTGCTGTATTCAGCAGCAGGAACGGTCTTTACCAAACGTCCGTCTACACTGTATACATAGCTGATGGCCGGGATAGCAGTGGCTTCCGTGTTTTGGATACCGTCCGGTGCAATATCTTCCATGCCTTCCATGGCAAGCAAGCCGTTAGCGGTTGCCTTGAAAACGGATGTACCGGTGTTGTCCTGCTGCTGGGTGGCAGTGCCGCCTGCGGGGGCGTACCATACGGCGTACTCCTTGTTGAGGGCGGCTCCTATACCGAAGTATCTCCGGTTACCGTCCGTCGTGAAGGTGGCGATTACATCGTTGCCGGACTTCACTTCTACCGTGCCGCCGGCTGCGGGGGCGTTGATGTACTTCCACTGCAAAGCGGCGGATGTCCATGTGGCTTGCCCGCAGATGCCGTCCTTGCCGGAGATGGTGACGCCTTCGGCTATGCTGAGGTCGGTGCATGGCTGGTTCAT
Organism: Bacteroides sp. OM05-12; assembly: GCF_003438995.1. Classification (GTDB taxonomy): domain Bacteria; phylum Bacteroidota; class Bacteroidia; order Bacteroidales; family Bacteroidaceae; genus Bacteroides. The sequence goes on along the minus strand of NZ_QSUN01000034.1, from coordinate 13,665 downwards.
GGTCAAGCCCATCTGGGAGGTGCCTATGAGGGCTAACTTACCCTTTAGCTCTACCTTGCCCGCGCCTACGGCGACTGCTTGCCGACCAATCAGGGTGAGCCCTGCCGTGCCGCCGTCGAGGGTGAGCGGTGTGCCTGCAAGACCGATGGCATTGCTGTCTTCACCGGTATCTATTGTGGATGCCGTAGTGCTGCTGGGGTCTGCCTGTATCAGGATGGGGCCGCAGGCTGCGCCTGCATTGGGTGAGAAGCCTTTGCCTGTAATCTTGCTGTCCTTGAGGTTGACGGTGAGCAGGTCTACGGTCGCATCTGTCTGGAATTTGATAGGATTGCTGAGCTTGAGGTTGACGTTGTCGAACGTGAGGACGCTCGCACCGTTCACTCTCTTCCTTATCAAAAGCCCATGCTCGAAGGCTAGCTCGGTGTCCTTGCTGCCTCCCTTGATGACGCCGCTAAAGGGGAGTTCCGTTGCTCCGTCTTCATCGAGGACATATTTCCATTTGCCGTCTGTGCAGGTCAGGATGGCGTCTCCGGTGAGGGTGCTCAGGTTGAGTGCGCCAACGCCGGTGCTTTCCATCATGCCGCTGTATTCCATCAAACCGTTGGCGTCTGCCTTGAAGGCAGTTGTGCCGTCAGCGTCCTGCTGTGCTTTCTCCGTACCACCATCGGGGGTGTAGTACACGGTGTACTCCTTGCCGATAACGCCGCCGATGCCGAATGATTTCAACTTACCATCGGTGGTGAAGGTGGCTTTCTCCACACCGTCTGCCTTGATGACGAGCTTGCCGGCTACGGGGGCTGTCTTGTATTTCCAGTGGAAAAGGGGATTGAGGGCTACGCCTTCCGCACCAATACTGATTGCATTCTGGTATCCGGAAGCTATTACCACCTCCTCGCCGATGGTCAAACCGGTGCTGTTGTAACTTGATATGGTGGAACTGTTGCCGCTCTTCGCTGTGACCTTACCTGTTATGGTCATGTGGTTCTCAACGTTGTTGATGCAGGCTCTGACAGCTTCTATCTCCAGCCCTTTCGTGCCACCGTCCACAATCAGGTCAACGTCCGCGAAACTGATGGGACAGCATTGGTCGATACCTATCAACTTGCTGGGACCGTCGCTGCTCTCGTCTACTTTGACGCCGATGGGACAGCAGGATACAGCTGAGTAGATCAAGCCGGTATTGTTGCTGCTCTCCATCCGCGCATCCTTCAGGTTGATGGTTACCTTGCCATCAGTTCCGTTCGTCATGAAGCCCACCCCGCTGCTCATGTTCAGGTTGGCGTTGTCGAATGTAAGCACGGCTTCATTCGCAGTCTGGTTACGGATGATGACGGAGGCGTTGAAGTTGAGGGGCGCATCCTTGCTGCCTCCCTTGATGACGCCGTCGAACGGGGTTGCCGTGCCGCCTATGGGGGCAAATGTCCATCCGTCTGCCGTGCAAGTTAATTCGATGTGTTCTGCGGTGACAGTGCTCAGGTCGAGCGGTTCATTCTGTGCCTGCGCCGTCATTCCTGTGGCGAGCAGGGCTGCAATTAGTAATTGCTTTGTTTTCATACTCATTTTTTTGTTAGTTTTTATTATATATTTATTAATAATCAGGGGTACTCGTCACCCCTGTTTTCTTTCTTCTCTTTTTCCCCTAAGAATGGGGTTTGGGCTCTTCTTCGCAGAACATCCGCCCCTCTACCTGTCGTACAATCTCGTTCTGTACATGGGAAGGTTCATCCAGCACCTCCTGCCGGCCGAAGCGTATGATCCGGATGCCGTAGCAGTCTTCGAGATACTCCTCGCGCTCGGCATCGGGGATGTCGGAACTGTCGGTCTCGTTATAGAGCTCCACAGCGAGATAAACGGCGGGGCAATAAAATTCCAGCGTGTACATACCTACACGGCAGTGATGAAAGAAGAACAGGTCTTTTACCTGACGGTCTTTCAGCATCTGCCATAGCCGTTCGGCCGCCGGATGTGTGTATTCATTGTTATTGACTTCGGTTATATTCATGGTTTATCGTTCTTTAATTAATCACTCCTCTTTTAGTTTGGCCTACCGAAACGTATCGGTTCGTTATACCACGAACACATACGTTCGTACCACCACAAACGCATACGTTCGCTATACCACGAACACGTACGTTCGTGTCAACACGAACAAAAAAGGGTTTATACGCATGTCAGTACAATGTCACTTACAATGAGTCGAGGTGTTTTCAACAACTTGGTAGAGGTGCCCGTAGCCTGCGTAGATATCTTCACGATGTACTTCTTACCTGTTTCCAGCCCTGCGGGCACTTGAAACATGACTTGCGTGGGGAGATTCGCGAGCAGGTCTTCCTCGATGATGTTCTTGGCGATGGTGCCCGTTGCGGCGTCGCAGATATAGACGTGGGCGGGGTACATCTCGCTGCCTGTCACTTTGAGTCCCTTGCCGTGCAATTCCAAGACGCCGCCGGAGCTGATGTCCTTGTTCACGGATTTAGTGGTGCGGTTCACCACTTCGGAGATAATGTTGTTCTGCGCCGGGCCCATATTCTCCACGAGGGTGTTGTGCGCCGCGTCCAAATATGCCTGTCCGGCAGTGAGCACAGGGTTTACCTCATGCTTGGGGCGGGTAAAAGTCTCGGTAGAGGAGTTGAACACTCCGCTCACGGAGGCGCGCATCTGGATGTATTCGAGGCTGACGTTGTTGCCCATCAGGGACATTTCGATGCCTTTTTCCATCACCATGCGGAAACTTTCCTCAAGGTCTTGTGCGGTTTTTACTGTAGCTCCGTCCAAGAGCACGAGTTGAATAATGTCTGAAAGGTCGTATTTCATTCCACCGATAAGTTGGAGGATGAAGTCATTCGGATCTTCGGTTAACAGATTGGGAGTAGTGTTGCCACGCAGCTTCCCGGGCTTTACTTTCTTTGCCATAGTTTCATGGTTTTAAATGTGAATAAATGAAAGATATCTTCAACGGAGAGAGGTGTCCGTCGAGCCAAGGCAGCGGGCATGAAAAAACCTGCAAGAGGGTGTTGCTTCCTCTTGCAGGTGAAATATTTAATGTTATATTACGCGCATGCGCACTATTAATTAATGTAAGGCGAGAATGTGTGTGTGTGTGTGTGTGTGTGTGTGTGTGTTTAGAAGAATATTCCATTCCTCCAAATATATTACACATTATTTTCACATAGTTTGTCGTTATCATTATTTTGAATCTAATAGCATGGCAAAGGTATTAAATATTTATTAACAGGCAAGGAGAGGCTACTGTTTTTTTGCATATATGTATGAAATTAATCACTATCTTTGCAACCCAATCAAAATATACATATATGGCTAATCAACGAACACCTACAGAACTCGGCACGGAACGTATCGGCAAACTATTGATGCAATATGCCATTCCCGCCATCATCGCCATGACGGCATCCTCACTCTACAACATGGTAGACAGTATCTTTATCGGGCATGGAGTGGGCACAATGGCTATCTCGGGACTTGCCATCACTTTCCCGCTGATGAACCTTGCGGCTGCATTCGGCTCACTGGTAGGCGTGGGTGCGGCAACACTTGTATCCGTCAGGCTCGGACAGAAAGACTATGACACGGCGCAACGGGTGCTGGGCAACGTGGTGGTGCTGAACGTTATCATCGGCGTGATGTTCACCATCCTCTGTCTCCTGTTCCTCGACCCTATCCTGCGCTTCTTCGGCGCAAGTGATGCCACGTTGCCATACGCCCGCGACTATATGCAGGTAATCCTGCTTGGCAACGTCGTCACGCATCTATACTTGGGGTTGAACTCCGTACTGCGTTCCTCCGGTCATCCGCAGAAAGCGATGTTCGCCACCATCGCCACCGTGCTTATCAATACGGCACTCGACCCGCTTTTCATCTTCGTCTTCGGATGGGGCATACAGGGTGCCGCCATTGCCACGATTATCGCACAGATCATCTCACTGGTATGGCTTATCTACCTGTTCGGCGATAAGCGGGAACTGCTGCATTTCCACAAAGGCATCTTCCGCCTGCGCCGCAAGATTGTAGCGGACTCACTTGCCATCGGTATGTCGCCCTTCCTGATGAACCTCGCATCGTGCTTCATCGTCATCCTTATCAATCTGGGACTGAAAGAGCATGGCGGGGATATCGCCATCGGGGCGTTCGGTATTGTAAACCGACTCGTGTTCCTTGTCGTAATGATTGTGATGGGTATCAACCAGGGTATGCAGCCGATAGCGGGATACAACTTCGGTGCACAACTCTATCCGAGAGTAACGCGGGTACTGAAACTGACCATCTACGGAGCAACGGCAGTCACCACCACCGGATTCCTCATTGCCTTGTTCCTGCCGGACATCATCGTATCCATCTTCACAACGGATGATGAGCTGATACGTCTTTCGGCAGAAGGACTGCGTATCGTCACTATCTTCTTCCCCATCGTAGGTTTCCAAATGGTAACGTCTAATTTCTTCCAGAGCATCGGCATGGCAGGCAAAGCCATCTTCCTCTCACTGACACGGCAGATGCTGTTCCTCCTGCCCTGCCTGTTGATATTACCTCATTTCTTCGGTGCATGGGGAGTATGGGCAAGTATGCCGGTATCCGACCTTGCAGCCTCCATCGTGGCGGCAATTATGCTCATTGCCCAATTTAAAAAGTTTCACCGGATGGCAGTATCCAAATAAATCTATATATTTGCACATCTACCAATCTAAAACAGAAGGATATGAACGAGAAATTTGTCATCAACATAGGTCGCCAACTAGGAAGCGGCGGACGCGAGATAGGCGAGAAACTTGCCACTGAACTGAATATCTCCTATTATGATAAGGAGCTGATAGAGCTTGCCTCACAAGAGAGCGGACTTTGCAAGGAGTTCTTTGAGAAAGCAGACGAGAAAGCCTCACAAGGACTCATCGGTGGCTTGTTCGGCATGCGTTTCCCTTTCGTCACCGAAGGTGCAATGCCCTACTCCAATTGCCTGAGTAATGATGCCCTGTTCAAGATACAGAGCGACGTCATCCGCAAATTGGCAGAGGAGAAATCGTGCCTGTTCGTGGGCCGTTGTGCTGATTACATCTTACGTGATAACCCTCGTTGCGTCAATGTATTCATCTCCGCCTCGCTGGAAGATCGTATTGAACGCGTCATGAGTCGTCGCCACATCACCCGTGAGGATGCCGAGGCCCTCATCGAGAAAGTGGACAAGAAGCGCGCGTCCTACTATAATTACTACAGCTACAACACATGGGGAGCTGCCGCCACGTATCATCTTTGCATTGACTCGTCTGTGCTGGGAGTTGAGGGGACTGTGGAATTTATCAAGAGCTTCGCAATCCAAAGGTTAAGATCATAACCATTTATGATGGAGGATCAGTGGTCGTTTTAAGTCAATCTATATAGAGGAATTACCCGAATATATTGTCCGTACAAAAAAAAAGAAGTACCTTTGCTGCCTGAATACAAGAATATTATATCATTACAACAACCGTATGAGCAATCAAAGATACATGCAGCGTGGCGTATCAGCGTCAAAAGAAGATGTGCACAATGCGATCAAGAACATTGATAAGGGTATATTCCCACAAGCCTTTTGTAAAATAATCCCTGACATTCTGGGTGGTGACCCCGAATATTGTAATATTATGCATGCCGACGGAGCAGGCACAAAGTCGTCTTTAGCTTACCTTTATTGGAAAGAGACAGGCGATTTATCTGTATGGAAGGGCATAGCACAGGATGCTTTGATAATGAACATCGATGATCTGCTCTGTGTAGGTGCAGTAGACAATATACTGGTTTCATCCACTATCGGCAGAAACAAGCTATTGGTTCCGGGTGAAGTAATCTCTGCCATTATCAACGGGACGGATGAGCTGCTTGCCGAATTGCGCGGAATGGGAGTAGGCGTTTATGCCACAGGAGGTGAAACAGCTGATGTAGGCGATTTAGTCCGTACCATTATTGTGGACAGTACGGTAACTTGCCGTATGAGACGTTCGGACGTTATCAATAACGCCAATATCCGTCCGGGAGATGTTATCGTAGGTTTGGCCTCTTACGGACAGGCTACTTATGAAAAAGAGTACAACGGAGGTATGGGTAGTAATGGATTGACTTCTGCCCGCCACGATGTATTCTCTAAGTATCTGGCAGAGAAGTATCCTGAAAGTCATGACAAGGCCGTTCCTGAAGAATTGGTATATTCCGGTGCATTGAAGTTAACAGACAAAGTAGAAGGCTCTCCGCTGGATGCCGGGAAACTGGTTCTCTCTCCTACCCGCACTTATGCTCCGGTGGTAAAGAAACTATTAGATGCATTGCGTCCGAATATTCACGGAATGGTCCACTGTTCCGGTGGTGCTCAAACTAAAATACTGCATTTCGTAGACAACGTAAGAGTCATAAAAGATAACCTGTTCCCGGTTCCTCCATTGTTCAAGACCATCAAAGAACAAAGCGGGACGGATTGGGAGGAAATGTATAAGGTGTTCAACATGGGACATCGTTTGGAAGTATATCTCTCACCGGAATATGCAGAAGAAGTTATCGCTATCTCCAAATCATTTAATATCGATGCACAGATCGTCGGGCGTATTGAAGAGAGCAATAAAAAGGAATTGATTATCAAGAGCGAATTCGGAGAATTCAGATATTAAGAATATATGGCAAGTAACATACTAGATAAACTTGAAGGCTTGGTTAGCCGTTTTGAAGAAGTATCAACTCTAATTACAGACCCGTCTGTCATCAGTGACCAAAAGCGTTATGTAAAACTAACAAAGGAATACAAAGAACTGGACGACCTGATGAAGGCCCGCAAAGAATATATACAACTTCTTGGTAACATCGAAGAAGCTAAAAATATTCTGGCTAATGAAACGGATGCCGATATGAAAGAGATGGCAAAAGAAGAACTGGACAATAGCCAAACTCGTTTACCGGAGCTGGAAGAAGAAATCAAACTGCTGCTTATCCCTGCCGACCCTCAGGATGACCGTAACGCCATTCTGGAAATTCGTGGTGGAACGGGTGGCGATGAAGCAGCTATTTTTGCAGGCGATTTGTTCCGTATGTACGCAAAGTTCTGCGAAATAAAAGGTTGGAAATTAGAAGTATCCAGTGCTAACGAAGGTGCAGCCGGAGGTTATAAAGAAATTATTTGTTCCGTAACCGGAGAAAAGGTCTATGGAACACTAAAATATGAATCGGGTGTTCACCGTGTACAGCGTGTTCCGGCTACCGAAACACAAGGACGTGTACATACTTCAGCTGCATCCGTGGCTGTACTCCCCGAAGCAGAGCCGTTTGATGTAGAGATTAATGAAGGGGAAATCAAATGGGATACTTTCCGTTCAGGTGGCGCGGGCGGTCAGAATGTAAATAAGGTAGAATCGGGTGTACGTCTACGTTACAATTGGAAGAACCCCAATACAGGTATCGTAGAAGAGATACTGATAGAATGTACCGAAACGCGTGACCAACCTAAGAACAAAGAACGGGCACTTTCACGCCTACGTACCTTCATATATGATAAAGAACACCAAAAATATATTGATGACATTGCCAGCAAGCGTAAAACGATGGTAAGCACCGGAGACCGTTCGGCAAAGATACGTACTTACAATTATCCGCAAGGACGTATTACCGACCATCGTATCAACTATACAATCTACAATCTGGCTGCTTTTATGGATGGAGACATACAAGATTGTATCGACCATTTGATTGTAGCAGAAAATGCAGAACGCCTGAAAGAAACAGAGTTATAAATAATAGAATAATCACCCAACGATATGAACAAACAAGAATTATTTGAAAATATCAAACGTAAAAAGTCATTCCTTTGTGTAGGACTGGATACGGATATCAAAAAAATACCGGAACATCTTCTGAAAGAAGAAGATCCTATCTTCGCTTTCAATAAAGCAATCATAGATGCTACCGCACCTTATTGCATTGCATATAAGCCCAACCTCGCCTTTTATGAAAGCATGGGTGTAAAGGGGTGGATAGCTTTTGAAAAAACTGTAAACTATATCAAGCAAAATTACCCCGACCAATTCATTATTGCAGACGCCAAGCGTGGGGACATTGGTAATACATCTGCTATGTATGCACGTACTTTCTTTGAAGAACTCAATATCGACTCTGTCACAGTAGCTCCTTATATGGGCGAAGATAGCGTTACTCCTTTCCTTACTTACGAAGGGAAATGGGTTATTCTGCTTGCTTTGACATCCAATAAAGGTTCTCATGATTTTCAGATGACAGAGGATAAAGATGGTGAACGCCTGTTCGAGAAGGTGTTAAAGACTTCACAATACTGGGGAAATGACGAAGACATGATGTACGTGGTAGGAGCCACACAGGGCAAAATGTTTGTCGACATCCGTAAATTGGCACCTAAACATTTCTTACTTGTACCGGGTATCGGCGCACAAGGCGGCTCGTTAGAAGAAGTTTGCAAATATGGAATGAACGAAACTTGCGGACTGATAGTCAATTCTTCACGCGCCATCATTTATGCCGATAAAACAGAGAACTTTGCCAAGACAGCAGGAGAAGAAGCTAAAAAAGTGCAACTTCAAATGGAAGAGCAACTTCGTAACATACTATAAGAAAGAGAATGGCTAACCAACGAAAGATTATCAATGACCCCGTTTTCGGATTCATCAGTATTCCTACGGGGTTATTGTACAACATTGTCAAACATCCCATTCTGCAACGATTAAACCGTATCCGTCAGGTAGGATTATCTTCCGTTGTCTATCCGGGTGCTCAACATACCCGTTTTCAACACTCATTGGGAGCTTTTCACCTGATGAGTGAGGCAATCAAACATCTTACGGCAAAGGGCAACTTCATTTTCGACAGTGAAGCAGAAGCTATTCAGGCCGCCATACTTCTACACGATGTCGGTCACGGTCCTTTTTCCCATGTATTGGAAGATACCATCGTGAAAGGTGTATCCCACGAAGATATTTCACTAATGCTGATGGAACGCATCAATAAAGAAATGAACGGTCAGTTAAACCTTGCCATCCAAATCTTTAAAGACGAATATCCGAAAAAGTTCCTGCATCAATTAGTCAGCGGGCAGTTAGATATGGACCGCCTTGATTATCTTCGACGAGACAGCTTCTATACCGGAGTAACAGAGGGGAACATCGGTTCGGCACGTATCATACAAATGCTGGATGTAAAAGACGACCAGTTGGTAGTGGAGTCCAAAGGAATTTATTCTATTGAGAACTTCTTAACAGCCCGCCGCTTGATGTATTGGCAAGTATATCTGCATAAAACCTCTGTGGCATACGAACGCATGCTCATCAGTGCACTGCTACGTGCTAAAGAACTAGCCAGCAAAGGAGTAGAATTATTCGCATCACCCGCTTTCCGTTTCTTCCTGTACAATAATATAGATAAAGAAGAATTTTATCATAATCCGGAATGTCTGGAAAATTTCATTCAATTAGACGATAATGACATTTGGACTTCATTAAAAGTATGGAGTACACATACCGATAAGATACTATCTACATTAAGCTCCGGAATGATAAACCGGCGTCTGTTTAAAGTAGAAGTATCATCCGAGCCGGCAAGCGACGAACGTATCGAAGAATTAAAAGATATAATCTCTGCCCATTTAGGTATTCATCGTGAAGATGCACACTATTTCGTTTCTGTACCAAGAATAGAAAAGAATATGTATGACCCGGCAGATGACAGTATCGACATTCTCTATAATGACGGAAGTATTAAAAATATAGCGGAAGCATCTGATATGCTCAACATTTCTTTGTTATCCAAGAAAGTCCGCAAATACTACCTCTGCTACCAGAGATTACAGTAGAAAACATGAAATATTTTTTAATCTGCACGGAAATATAAAAAAAAAACACGTAATTTGCACTTTAATGTTTTGAAGAAACATAATTGCAACTTGTATTTAGCATAAAAGCAATAAATAGGAACTATACAACAATTATTAAAATATGGAGTTCTCGGCTAAGCAAATCGCGGAATTTATTCAGGGAGAAATCGTTGGAAACGAAAATGCAACAGTGCATACATTCGCAAAGATAGAAGAAGGAATACCCGGAGCTATTTCGTTTCTATCAAACCCCAAATATACACCTTATATATATACTACTCAATCAAGCATTGTATTAGTAAATAAAGATTTTGTTCCCGAACAGGAGATCAAGGCTACGCTTATCAAAGTTGAAAATGCTTATGACAGCTTGGCAAAGTTACTTACTCTGTATGAACAAAGTAAACCGAAAAAAACAGGAATAGATTCCCTGGCTTATGTCGCCTCAACGGCAAAAATAGGAGAAAACGTTTATATTGCTCCTTTCGCATACATCGGTGATTACGCTGAAATAGGCAACGACGTTATGATTCATGCCCATGCCACTATTGGCGAGCATGTAAAGATAGGCAATAATTGTGTTGTATACCCCAATACCACGGTTTATCATGATTGCAGAATCGGTAATAACTGTACGCTTCATGCCGGAAGTGTTATCGGTGCAGACGGATTTGGCTTTGCTCCTACTCCGGACGGATACGAAAAGATCCCTCAAATCGGAATTGTTATTTTGGAAGATAACGTAGAAATCGGAGCAAATACCTGTATAGACAGAGCTACGATGGGAGCTACCATAATACATAAAGGTGTAAAGCTGGATAATCTTATTCAGGTGGCACATAATGTAGAAGTTGGAGAGAACACGGTGATGGCCTCACAAGTAGGTGTTGCCGGATCTACCAAGATAGGGCAATGGTGTATGTTTGGCGGACAAGTAGGTGTTGCCGGACATATTAAAGTCGGAGATAAAGTAACAGTAGGAGCACAAACCGGTATCGCCGGAAGTATCAAATCCGACAACACGGTTCAAGGTTCACCTGCCATCGATGCAAAGAACTTTGGACGTTCATCAGTCGTATTCAAGAAATTACCCGATATATATACTACTTTAAACAATCTCCAAAAGGAAGTTGAAGAACTAAAGAAACAATTAAATAAGTAAAGTTACCAATGTTGAAACAAAAAACTCTAAAAGATAGCTTTTCACTAAGAGGAAAAGGTCTTCACACTGGACTTGATATTACAATTACATTCAATCCCGCAGCGGAGAATCACGGATACAAGATTCAACGAATAGACCTTGAAGGGCAACCGATTATTGATGCGGTTGCGGATAATGTAGTAGAAACAACACGCGGCACAGTACTTGCAAAGAATGATGTCAAAGTAAGTACGGTAGAGCACGCAATGGCTGCACTCTATGCTGCCGGAATCGACAACTGTCTCATCCAAGTAAACGGACCGGAATTCCCCATATTAGACGGAAGTGCCATTTACTACGTAGAAGGAATCGAAAAGGTAGGAATCGAAGAACAAACAGCCGTTAAGGATTACTACATCATCAAATCCAAGATAGAATTCAAAGATGAGAAGACCGGTTCTTCCATCATCGTCTTACCGGATGACAGTTTTAGTGTGAACGCACTTATCTCTTATGATTCAAAGATTATTCCAAATCAATTCGCAACATTAGAAGATATGAACGACTTCCCGAAAGAAATAGCCGGAAGCCGTACCTTTGTTTTCGTACGTGAGATAGAACCACTATTAGGTGCAGGACTGATAAAAGGTGGTGATCTTGATAATGCAATCGTTATTTACGAACGTCAAATGTCACAAGAAAACTTCGATAAGTTAGCTGACGTAATGGGAGTTCCGCACATGAATGCAAATCAAATGGGATATATAAACCATAAGCCTCTGGTATGGGATAATGAACCTGCACGCCATAAATTACTCGACATCATCGGAGACCTTGCCCTCATAGGCAGACCAATTAAAGGAAGAATCATTGCAACACGTCCGGGACACACCATCAACAACAAGTTTGCCCGTCAAATGCGCAAAGAGATTCGGTTGCATGAAATTCAGGCACCTATATATAACTGTAGTGAAGAACCGGTTATGGATATAAACCGTATCCGCGAACTACTTCCGCACCGTTACCCTTTCTTATTAGTAGATAAAATCATCGAAATAGGTCCGAACCACATTGTCGGTGTAAAGAATGTCACTACAAACGAACCTTTCTTCCAAGGACATTTTCCTCAAGAACCGGTTATGCCGGGTGTATTGCAAGTAGAAGCAATGGCACAAGTAGGAGGTTTACTTGTTCTGAACTCCGTAGATGAACCGGAAAGATATTCCACCTATTTCATGAAAATAGACGGCGTTAAGTTTCGTCAGAAAGTAGTTCCGGGCGATACACTGTTATTCCGTCTTGAGTTGCTTGCACCTATCCGCCGGGGTATTTCTACCATGAAAGGATATGTGTTCGTTGGAGAAAAAGTAGCTTGTGAAGCCGAATTTATGGCTCAAATTATCAAAAACAAATAAATATGATAAGTCCTTTAGCATATATACATCCCGAAGCGAAGATAGGTAATAATGTAGAAATTGCACCATTTGTTTTCATTGACAAAAACGTAGTTATCGGAGATAACAACAAGATCATGGCAAATGTGAACATCCTCTATGGTTCACGCATCGGGAATGGGAATACAATATTTCCCGGAGCTGTCATCGGAGCCATCCCTCAGGATTTAAAATTCAGAGGGGAGGAAACCACTGCTGAAATTGGTGATAATAACCTGATACGCGAAAACGTTACAATCAACAGAGGTACGGCAGCCAAAGGAAAAACCATCGTAGGCAGCAATAATCTTTTAATGGAAGGTGTTCATGTAGCGCATGATGCCTTAATTGGTAACGGATGTATTGTGGGAAATTCTACAAAAATGGCCGGAGAGATTATCATTGACGATAATGCCATCATCAGTGCTTCGGTATTGATGCATCAGTTCTGCCGTGTAGGTGGTTATGTTATGATACAAGGCGGATCACGCTTCAGTAAAGACATTCCTCCTTATATTATTGCAGGACGCGAACCGATCGCTTATTGCGGCATTAACATTGTAGGACTCCGCCGTCGCGGTTTCTCCAACGAAATGATAGAAAACATTCATAATGCTTATCGTATCATTTATCAGAGCGGACTGAATATCAGCGAAGCATTGGAAGAAGTGCAAAAAGAAATTCCAATGAGTCCGGAAATAGAATATATTATTTCATTCATCAAAGATTCAAGTAGAGGAATCATCCGATAAGATTAGTTTCGTACTCAAATATTTTCATCTTAATACCCGTTTGTTACATTTATACAAACGGGTATTTTATTTTCTAAATCCTGATGTAGTGCAATCCCAAAGCATAGATTTCTCTTTGTGCATATTTTCAAATTACATTATTCCTGCCTTCACGTCTTCACCATCTAAAGATAAATCGTTATTTAATAACGGGTTACAGTGAAGGCACTTTTTTAGTTGAGAATTGAGAGTTGAGAATTGAGAATTAGAAACTTTAACTCTCAATTAAAGAAAGTCGATGGTTCACGAAAGACACGGATGAAGACGGATTTTTAAGATTATTAATCCGTTACGGTCAGCTTAATCAGCGTTATCCGTGAACCAAGTTCTTAAATTACTTGAAGAAAAAAACTCTCAATTCTCAACTCTCAATTCTCAACTAAAATGAACTGCACCCCAAAAGTTGGACAGTTAATTATTTGTTTCTATAATTGA
>NZ_QSUN01000033.1 GCF_003438995.1 Bacteroides sp. OM05-12 | reverse complement strand
GGCGATTTCTTAAAAGATATGGAAGTTGGATAATTTTAAAACAACGGGAAATAACATCCAAAAAGTGATATCCGGCAATCAGGGAACAGACGGAAAAATAAAGGAATCAAACCGACAATACCCCGGAGTAGAATAATCCAGTCCCCAATAGTTTTATTGTCGTGAAAAGCTATACTTATTTATGGGTAATACAAAACCCACATATCTAAAATAGGTAGGTCTTGTCTGTTTACTATCTTCTTTCGTCCAGTAGTTTCCGCAGAGAGAGGCTTCTAAATTTATCTATATAGCCACCTATATTTTAGTCTGTTTAGTTTCTAAATATCTCAAATAGATAAAGAAACAGCAAAAATTTTCATTAATATTTCTATTCAGCTTTATCCGCTGTTTGTCTGCCTTTCTCACGATTTCAAAGATACAACACTTTTCCGAATTGTACAAGATATTTCTTTGCCCCCTCCTCCCTGAGCAACTTTCTCCCATAAGTTTCATCCTTCAGCCTGTCTATTCCGTATTGATATAGAATGAGTTATCCTGAATGATGGAATCATTCAGCAAGATTTCAGACATAGTTTGTCCGCTGAACCTTTTCCCGGAGAAAGATTCAGGACAACAAACTGATAATCAATCGTAAATTAGTAAGCTGAAGGATTGGAGGATATTTAAGGGTAATTCATTGTTTATACCGTTTTTCACCTGCAAACATCTCGATGTTTTTTAAAAACATCGGGTTGATTGAAAAAAACATCGGGACGTTTGATGACAAACATACGGTCGATTGAAAACAAAGGTGCGGTCCTTTACTTACAAACTCCTATCGTTTGCGAACAAAGGACCGTATGCTGAAAAACAAGCATCACCGATGCACCGCATTTGTCTGCCAATGATGTTATGACACAGCAAAGACAGAACAATCCATCAGAATTTCGGTATGATCCGTTACTATTTTATTTCGCTCAATTTTCAGTAACGATTTAGTAACATAATTATGTTTCAGATTTATCCTACTGTTTATAAGCAACTTCCACATAAAAAAGAGCGGAATGGGTAACGGATTTGCAACGAGCAAACTTCGGTGAAACTCTTCGTTTTTCAAGTAGTTCTTTAGCTCGAATACAAAGGTACGAAAGTTTTTGGAGTAGCAAAATAAATGTTGCTACTCCTCCTTTGAATCTGTATTTTCTTCAATCGAATTGATCTCTTTAATAAGCAATGCCTGAAGTTCATCTTTGGGTAACAGCAACTGATATTCAGCTACTCCAATAGGTTTGTTTATGTCTTGCAAAGCGATTTCTACATCTAAGTGATCCTTGTCGGCACAAAGGATAATACCAATTGACGGGTTCTCACTCTCACCTTTCTCTAAACGGTCAAGGAGTGAAAGGTATAGATTCATTTTACCCACATACTCTGCCTTAAAAGCACCAATCTTTAGCTCGATAGCAACGAGCGACCGCAAGCCTCTGTGAAAGAAAAGCATATCTACTGCATATTCCTTATTATTATATTCCAGACGATATTGGTTACCAATGAAGGAGAACCCCTTGCCTAACTCCAGTATAAACGACCTGATTTTAGCTACTAACCGCTTCTCCAATTCCAACTCCTTAACAGGTTCTGTTATTCCAAGAAATCCTAAATTGTATGAGCTTTTAAAGACTTCATTCGCATAGTCGGCTTGCGCCATCGATAAGACAGAATCAAAATTATTCGTTTTGATTTGTGTCTGACGAGCCGCATAGGTATTCATCTTGATGGCATTGAGTAACATATCTCTTGACCAACCTTTTTGTAAACACTCTTCGGCATAGAATAAGGCTTCATTAGCTGACAACGACTTATCCAACAGTAGTAAATTATGTCCCCAAGGTAAAACTGCTACAGCTTGTAGCAGTTTTGTATCTTCTTGATAATAACGCCCGTATAGTCGTTTCATATTCCAAAGGTTACGAGGTGACAATCCCATATCTGGAAACTGTTCTTTCAAATCCACTGACAATCGCTTAACCACGCCACTACCATATCCACTCTCTAAATTTCTATCAAAGAGCAACTTCCCGATATTCCAATATACAGAATTGACGGTAGTGTTTACTTGGCGGGCAACGGTAGTGCGAGCGGTCTGAATCTCAGAAACCGCTTGCTGCAATATTTGAGCGTACTCGCTATCGTTTATTATCACTATATCTTTTGCCATAACTCAATTATTCTATATTAAAGATTGCATCTTATCAGAAATATTATCATACTATTAATGCTAATCCAATTTATCTTTAGCAGGTGTGAGATAATCTGTATTGGATAATTGAGAATGGAGGAAGTCATCGTTTAGCAATCTGATAAACAAATTCTGAGATTTCTTCGTATCTAAAATAATATTACCATCTTCGGAGTATTTAAATGCTGTTGATAGCAAACGATGAGCTTGAGCAAAGGAAAGAACCTGAACTTTAGGTAAAGTAAAAACCGGAGATATTGTTGATATCTTAGTTAATTTCCTTGCAAATGAAAGTTCATTAATTCGTTCAGAAAGTATTTCTATATTCTCAACTAAACCTAAAGCATCAATTTGCTCTATTGACTTCGATGCTTCAGCAGAAATTATTTGATGAAAATCACTAAACTTTTCCAGAACAGATAAATTATAAATGAAAACAGAATCTTCTAACCTAAAAAAGTCTATTTTCGCATCAACCCTCAAAAAACTATCATTCATTGTTGTAAATTGGGAGTCATCGCCTTTGATAAGAAAAATCTTATTTTGTTTAAAAACATTCACAGGGTAGTTCTTTCGATACAGCAATATATTATTATCAGTATCTCCAAGTTTAATAATGTAGCCATCTATATCTTCCAACCTGTCATCATTAAACAGAAAAACATTACCATTCTCTATAGAAAAATATCCCGCTTCAATATGGTTTGCCACTTCATCAATAAAATAAAAAGTATCAGGTCTTTCGTCTAAATCATACTCGTATATAGCAGAGGATCTATCATCTGCAGAGGAAAGATTAAGTACTCTGAAGTCTTCATTACTACTTATTTGATCTATAATTTCATGAATATTATAAGTTAAAGACGTTATTAATGGGTCCATAGCATCTTGCCTTATATCTGCTTTCTTAATATTAAATGTATCTTCACCATTTTTTAGGATAAAAAAAACATTTACTCCAATCTGATCTATTCCAAGAATAGTCTCAAGCTTCAACTTTAATTCTTGCGCATTCATTTATTTCTTATTTTTGATTTTTGACAATAAAAAACCGTCTCTGATATCTTGATGTAATTCACCTTATCTCTACATTTTATCTTACCTCGTGCAATCAAGATTGAGCCATTAGATATTATATCCATGTGTCCTGTTTCTACTCGATAAATATAAAACCCTAAAAGAGCAAATGATGGATTTGAATAAAACAATTCTGTCTTTATAAATATTGCACCTAAAATAAGTAGAACTAAAAAAAACAGAATTGCACCTCGGAAAGTATTAAAGTCGAAAGCTATAACAGAAAGCAAAGTCATAAATAACGACACATACTCATAGTTTATATTTTCAATTTTAGTAATCATTATCGGCAAACCATCTGGAGCACCCTTCAACCGATAATTAAATTGATAATAAAACAGCAGACCCATCAAAATGAAAAGTATACATAAAAAGGCAACAACATTATTAATTGATAGCAACATTTTCCATCCAACAAAGGTCGCATTACTATCAAATGAAACTGGAATATTGAGTGTTGCCACAAGTACTAACACAAATAAGATCCACAGTGACATTATATATAATTTAATTTGCTTCATTGCTTTAATCCTATTTAAATTATTTTACTTTATCAACCCTCCACTTACTAAATCTTTGCTATCTTATGAAGCGTTTCCAAAGAGGACTGACTACGATTACAAGCATAGTTATTTACCATCTTAAAGTTTTTTCCAGGTTTTTCTGCAACCACGTTTGCTTTATACCTTTTTCTTGCAACACCTATCTAATCTTATTCAGATATTTAGAGCTTACCACCTATACCCTTGAACTTCTCAACAAAAGAAGCTAACTTCTGGAATACACTTTGCTTTTTAGTTAAATATTGAGGGTTTAATGGACTCATTTTAGGCAGTATGCTATTAAGTTCTGTTCCGTTCTCGCTTGCATACTCACGCTTTAAAGAGGTTGAAATGTATCGTTTTGCCTCTTGCTCATTTAGGTTTTCATCAGCAATTAACTGCGCTGCCTCTACTCTCAGTTTTTCTTGCGCATAACTGTAGAACGAATCCAGAATACTTGGTTTATCACAGATAGCGTCAATATCTGTTTCATTTATGTAATCAACCACTAAGCTCTCTTTTGCCCGGTTTCCGATACTGGCACGAATAACACGACGAATTTCCTCTATCAATGCAATTTTGTCGCTGGTCTTTTTGTTATGCTCAAAGATTAGTTCGAGAATGTAGTCGAGGTTTATCTCTTGAGATTTTAGCAGATCGACCTCAAAGACTACATCATCCCAATCGACCTTTGATTCTTCCCCTTCTTTACTGCTTCTCTCACGTCTGAACCAGTCACGAATATCGTTGTAGGTAGATCTGTAATCTTGAATTGTTCGATTAGGTAGTACTTCCAATTCTTGCATGGCAGCTATATCCTTATCCGCTATGAAATAAGCCTCTTTGAATGCTTCAATGGCTTGAGGGTCATTTATGTCAATTGATTGAAGAGCTTTAAGGTGTGTAAATTCATCGTAATTTTGCAGGATGTTTTCCACACGCAAATACTCACCAAACAGTTTTGAGAATTCCTTTTTATCTTTCTCTGTAACTATTGCTTCCGGATTCGGGAACTTTTCGTTCAGTTCCTTTACGACTTCGATATAACCTCTGCGTGCTTCACCTGTAACAATATCCGTAAAACCTTCCAGATACTCTTTGTAGCTTTTTTCGAGTACTACATTTCTTGTACTACTATCCCCGAATGTTCTAATAGCCTCAATGGTCGCAGCCTCCAAATCTCTAAAAGTAACGATATTACCAAAAGTTTTGGTAGCATTATAAATCCGGTTGGTACGAGAGAATGCCTGCATTAGTCCGTGGTAGCGCAGGCTTTTGTCTACAAATAGCGTATTAAGTGTCGGAGCATCGAATCCCGTAAGAAACATACCAACTACAATGATGAGGTCAACCTCTTTACTTTTTACACGTTTAGCAAGGTCTCGATAGTAGTTCTGAAACTCTTTACTATCAACGCTATAACTTGTTTTAAACATTGCATTGTAGTCAGCAATAGCCTTTGTTAGGAACTCTTTTGCACTCAGATCCATTGCCGATAGCTCAAAGGTCTCATCCGGTATTTCACCTACTGCATTTTGCTCTTCATTGGCTGCAAAAGAGAAAATTGTCGCAATCTTGAGTGAGTTTTCATTATCCTTTTGAAGACGGTTTAGCTCTTCGTAATAGCATTTTGCGGCATCGACACTACTTACAGCAAACATGGCGTTAAATCCTTTACCTCCTCCTTGGTTTCGGTGGGTTTTGATTCTGAAATTCTGTAAAATATATTGCGATATCTCTTTTATACGAGCAGGGTGAAGCATCGCTTTTTTATGTTCTGCCGAACTTAGCTTTTCTTCATCTTGTTCTGATTCTATTTCTTTGAATTTAGGTCTAACATCATTGTAATCAACCTTGAACTTCAATACCTTTTCATCTCTGATTGCGTCGGTGATGACATACGAGTGCAGTTCACGTCCAAACACACTTGCGGTGGTCTCATCTCCCAAAGCATTTTCGGGAAATATCGGTGTTCCAGTAAAACCGAATTGATAATATCGTTTAAACTTTTTTCTTAATAGCTTTTGAGCCTCCCCGAATTGAGAGCGATGGCATTCGTCAAAGATGAAAACAACCTGTTTTTGGTAGATTGATAGTTCACCTTCGCTTTTCATTAAGTTATTTAACTTCTGAATAGTTGTGACAATGATTTTATTATCATCCTTATCAAGATTCCTTTTTAGCCCTGCGGTGCTTTCCGAACCGTTTACGCTATCGGGAGAGAATCTTTGATACTCCTTCATTGTTTGAAAGTCCAAATCTTTGCGATCCACAACAAAGAAGACCTTATCAATAAATTCAAGCTCTGTTGCCAGTCTTGCCGCCTTAAAACTGGTGAGTGTTTTTCCTGAGCCTGTTGTGTGCCATATATATCCACCACCTTCGGGCTTAGACCATTGCTTTACCTGATAGGAGCTTTTTATTTTCCACAAGATACGCTCGGTTGCTGCGATTTGGTATGGACGCATTACTAGCAGCGTGTCGCTGGTGTCAAAAACCGAGTAGGTGAGCAACACATTAAGGAGCGTGTTCTTTTGGAAGAATGTGGCTGTAAAGTCTTTGAGATCTTTGATTAGTGTGTTGTCGGCTTTTGCCCAGTTCATCGTAAAGTCGAAACTGTTTTTGTTTCGCTCTACGGTGTTGGCAAAGTAGCGACTATCTGTTCCGTTCGAGATAACGAATATTTGCAGATATTTAAACAGCGAATTTTCTTTGTTAAAACTCTCTTTCGTGTAGCGATGCACTTGGTTAAAGGCTTCACGTATAGCTACGCCACGTTTTTTTAGCTCTATCTGCACCAACGGTAATCCGTTAACCAATATGCTAACATCATAACGATTAGCGTGCGTTCCTGTTTGCTCGAATTGCGATATTACCTGTAATTTGTTACGAGCAATATCCTTTTTATCCACTAAGTAGATGTTCTGGATATGCCCATCGTCAAATACAAAGTCATGGATGTAATTATCATGTATCTTTCTTGTCTTTTCAACGAGATTATCACTTGGCTTATCCAAATACTCCTCCACATAACGAGCCCATTCGCCATCACTAAACACCATATTATTAAGCTCCTGAAGCTGCGTTCTTGCGTTGGCAAGCATAGCTTCTGCACTTTTTATCGTGGGGTTTTCATAGCCTTGGTTGATTAAGTCTTGTATAAACTCTCGTTCGAGGGCAAACTCCGTTTGATAACCAACAAGAGGCTCACTCACCATTGAGTACTTGGCATAATCATCAAGAACTATGAAGTTTTTGGATTCTGCTATGGTATTATATTGTCTCATTATTTACTCGATTACTTTATTTGTCAATCTTTTATTTAAAACCGTAGACTCTTTTAATCTCTCGTACTAAGAAACTTAACATTCTTTTATCATCCTCTCTGACAATCGCAATCTCTTCTCCACTGTGCTTAGAGTGACTATAAAGATTTATAATTCTATTACAATACGCTTCACGTGATTCTTCAGGCAAAAGTTCTCGCCAACTTTCATAGCCGAGAAACGTAGATGTTTTTTCTAATATGTTACGGAGAAAGTTAAAATGATATTTTTGCATATCGTTTGACTCTATCGCTTTTTCAAGTTCAGATAAAAGTAATAGATGATATGAAAAAGGAGAATCTTTAGTTTCCTCCAATAGATATGTGCCGTCCTCTAGTTTGTCAAATCTGCTTTTTAATATACGTTTTACCCCTTTGAATTCATTAAATAGCACATTGTAGAATAATGGATTATGCGTTGTTATAATAAATTTCAGATCTGACTTACTTGATTTTATTAACTCCGCTATATTTACCGCCAATTCAATCAGGTGATTATCATCTAATGAACTTACAGGATCATCTATAAAGACATACTCCAAGTCATTAAATTGATTCGTTTCTCTTTCGGCTGGTTCTGCTATATTTAAAACTTCAACGACTTGTTCTAATAGACTGTAAAACACGCACCAAATCAAGCAGCTTTCTTCGCCTTTTGATATCTTTATATTTTCGACACCTCCTTCATTACCACTTTCAATGGAGAAAGTGATTTCAGAGTAAGCTTTTATAGTAACGTCTTTCCCTTCTTTATCCTTGATAGTGTATTCCTCATTAAAACGTGGCGTTAATTTATCACTAGTATAATGTTGGAGGTGAGTTGCAATGTTAAACTCTTGTCCTTGATCGCGAAGTACCCAGTCGGTAAAACCGTTTGGTTGTATTTTCAGTTTTCGGTTTGAGTCAGCATCCAAATCATTATCCCAATAGAATAAATCTTCAGTAAAGGCATTATAGTAAAGTATTTTAATGCCAGAATCTTCTGCGTCATCTTCCTCATCATCTTTAGGAGCAATTAACTCTTTAAACTCACGAGATAGTCGTGTTTTACCTGTGCCATTAAAGGCATAGATTAGCTGCACTTTTTTATTAGCTCCCCTAAGCGTTTCTGCTATTTCAGTTAATGTCTGTCCCATATTATGCCTCTATGTTATCGGTTGGAAATGTTAGTAACATATCGCGGTAGTATTCATACTGTTTTTGACGCAATGCTATCTCTTTCGGTAGACCTTTACTAATCGAAGTAGTGAGAGTGTCAAACTTATCGAGAATTGCAACTATGCGTTCTTGTTCATCTGGTGAAGGAATAGGAATTATCGCCTTGCTTAGACCATTTGCATTAATCGCTGAAATTTTACCTGATGAAATGTGCTTCTTTATTTGGTCATGAAAGCGTTTAGTTCGTGTAAAATACGCTACATATTTAGGGTTTAACTGACTTCTATATGAAAAACAAGCATCGTGTATAACAACACCTTTGTCACTTAACCAAGCTGTACCTTTTCCAATATCTTCAACTGTTTCGCCTGCTGCTACGATAACAACATCACCTTTTTCAGCGACTCTTAGTTTTTTATTGTCAACTAATTCTTCACTAAGGAATGACTTACTTTCATTTGCCCAAGTACCATAATGGGTATACATTTCGCCATAATGGATGCAAGGAACTCCATCTGAAGTTATATCAGTTCTAACAAATCGTTTACCTCGTTGAAATTCGCCAATTTCTCCTAATGACATCCACACGACCGTACCCTTGTCAAAATTAAAAAACTCTTCACGATAGTAGTTATACTGCTCTTTGCGAACTGTAAGCTCCGTTGTAAGTTCCGTTGTAAGTTCCGTTGTAAGTTCCGTAAAAATATCTAAAATACGAACAATTTCTTTTTGAATTGCAAGTGATTTTTCCGGATTTTCCGGACACGGAATAGGAATTTGTATTTTTGCTAAATCTTTCGGGTATACATGCGGTACACCAGAACCTTTTTGAAGATTATGAATCCTCGTTTGATTACTTAATAAAAAATGAAAAACATACCTTGTATTCAAAATAGTTAAGTCCGGTTTTACCGAAAATGCATCAGATACATATATAGGCTCATTCCAATACATAACAAAACCAGCATATGCACCACTACCTGCGATGGTGATAGTTTCTCCATCACGATTGAATTCAGAATTATAATATGCAGGTGTTTGACCTCCGCTAATTACGGGAATGTTACCTTCATTCTTAGTTTTTGCGGTAATAGTCTTTCCTCTGCTTAACTCCGCAAACTCCCCTAAAGGTTTCCACTCAACCTCAACACCATCTAACAATTTATCTAAATAGCTCATGCCTCAATCTCCTTTACAATAGCATCAATATCAATTCGGAGTGCATTTATCTTCTTCACGGTTTCTGAAATCTCTGCATTTAGTTTCTTAATATCTACTATTTCACGATTATCCTTAGCTTCCACATAAGAACTAACCGAAAGGTTATAATCGTTCTCGGCGATTCGTTTGTTGTCTATAGATTTAGCTATGTATTTAACATCTTCTTTACGGTCGAAGATGTCCATAATCTTTTCAATATGCTTGTCTTCAAGCATATTGTTGTTAGTAACTTTCTTAAAGAAGTCTTCTCCGCTTGCATCTATAAACTGCGTCTTCGTATCTCGCTTATTTTTGGAAAGAACTAAAATGTTTACAGCTATTGAAGTTCCATAGAACAAGTTCGGAGCTAAAGAAATTACGGTCTCTACAAAGTTATTATCTACCAAATATTTTCTAATCTTCTGTTCTGCTCCACCACGATAGAAGATGCCGGGGAAACAGACAATAGCCGCCCTACCTTTACTTGAAAGGTAGCTTAGTGCGTGCAGTACAAACGCAAAGTCTGCCTTTGACTTAGGGGCAAGCACTCCGGCAGGAGCAAAGCGGTCGTCGTTTATCAGGGTTGGATCATCCGAGCCAATCCAATTTACCGAGTAGGGAGGATTTGAGACAATGGCATCAAAAGGCTTATCATCTCCAAATTGTGGGTCTATCAACGTATTACCCAGCGCAATATTAAACTTGTCGTAGTTTATATTATGCAAAAACATATTCATGCGAGCAAGGTTATAGGTCGTGTGATTTATCTCTTGACCAAAGAAACCCTCTTCAATAATATGATTATCAAAATGTTTTTTAGCTTGTAAAAGTAGCGAGCCTGAACCACAAGCAGGGTCATAAATCTTATTCACGCTTGTCTGTTTGTGCATAGCAAGCTGTGCAATGAGCTTAGAGACGTGTTGAGGCGTAAAGAACTCACCTCCCGACTTGCCTGCATTAGCAGCGTAGTTAGAGATGAGAAATTCATAGGCATCACCAAACAGGTCTATCTGGTTATCTTCGAATTTTCCAAAGTTCAGTTCTTCTACGCCTTTCAATACGGCTGCTAAACGGCTGTTCTTATTTTCAACCGTATTACCAAGTCGTGTACTCGTAGTGTCGAAATCAGCAAACAGCCCTTTTATGTCTTCTTCGGATGGATAACCATTCGCAGAACTTTCAATAGCATCAAAAATGGCTTTAAGGTCTGTATTAAGATTGGGATTTGTATTGGCGTTTGCTGCAACGTTCACAAAAAGCTGACTCGGATAGATAAAATACCCTTTTGTTTTAATGGCATCATCTTTAATCTCTGGCGTTATTACACTATCCGCTAAGTTAGCATAGTCAACACTATCGTCACCACCTTCAATATAATTCGTGAAATTCTCACTAATAAAGCGATAGAAAAGAGTTCCCAACACGAACTGTTTAAAATCCCAGCCATCGACAGATCCACGTACTTCGTTGGCTATTTTCCATATCTTAGCCTGCAATTCGGCTCTTTGTATTATACTTGTCATTTTTACCGTTTAATAAATTACTTAATTTTATGTATCTATTCAGATATGAAGTAAGCATAGCGGCTATTTACTCTTATTTATCAATTCTCGTCTATCAACATCCAAAAGAGTTGCTATCTTGTCAAGCATCTCAAGGGATGGCTGGATTTTATTAGAACACCACAGAGATATGGTAGATGGATCTTTGCCCAATTGCGTTGCCAGCCATTTGCCCGTTCGTCCTTGCTCTACAAGTACCACTTTTAACCGATTGATTTGTATGCTCTTCATTTCAATTATCATTTGAATATGCTTCAAAGTTATTGATTTTTCCAATTACTTGTATCACCTCTCTAAATAATAATTTAGCAATCCGTTAAAAAATATAGTTCTTAGAGTAAAATCCTTCTCATACATCACCCGACTTCGGAGGGTGATTACTCCCGCAGGGCAAGGCTTTTGAGAGTAGCTCAAAAGGTATCGAGTAACTCGATACACACCTTGCTGTGGGAGTTACCCACAAGCTTTTCAGTAACTGAAAAGACACCTTGCTGAGTTCCAATGAACTCAAAAATCCGTCTTTATGACGGATTGAAGTCAGTCTTGATTATCTCCCTATCCTCTCATACTGTAAGTTTTATAGTTTTCAAGTTTGACAACTTGGTAATTTGCAAACATGGAAACAGACAACTCTTTGTAATCCATGTGCAAAATGTGGCACAATTCCGCATAAACACCTGATATTTGGAACGGTACATATTCGTGATTTATATTTGCCAGCCGTTTGGAAATTTGGAGAATTGAAGAAAAGTCAATCCGCAAAATTGATTATTTGATAGTTTGAAAGTTTATAAACATGAAAACAAGCAAACAATCCAATTCGCAAAAAGGCAAACTACCAATCTTGAATGAATGGCTTTTTGCAAAGTCTCCAACAAGAAATAAAAACGGATAAATTGAACATTAACAGTATGTATCTTTTTAAAAAGTTAGATTTATGAAACAGAAACCGTTGTTCATCGCTTTCTCCACCCAAAAGGGCGGAGCGGGTAAAAGTACCTTTACCGCCCTCGCATCGAGCCTCCTGCATTATGCACACGGATATAATGTCGCCGTTATCGACTGCGACTATCCGCAATGCAGCATCTACGAAATGCGCAAACGTGAAATCCGCCAGTTGGAGAACAACCTCTATTATCAGGCAAAGGCGGTAACCCTGCTGGAAGCCATCGACAAGCAGACCTACCCGATTGTCTGCGCCCGTCCCGAAGAAGGCATCTCCAAAGCCAATGAGTTTCTTGCATCCGAGAGCATGGAGTATGACGTGGTATTCTTTGATCTGCCGGGAACAATCAATAATGAGGGAGTGGTATCTACTTTCCTGAACATGGACTATGTGTTCGTGCCGATGTCTCCCTCCCGTATGTCTATGGAGAGTACCCTCTCGTTCATTATCCCTGTAACCGAACTGATAGCCTCACACAAGCAGTTGAGCCTGAAATCCGTTCATCTGTTCTGGAACAGGGTGGATTCCCGTGTACGCAAAGAATGGCTGGAACATTACGCCAAAATCATCGGAGACTTCAAACTCTCGCTGCTTGATACCGTCATCCCGCAATCAGCCCGGTATGACAAGGAACAGTCCGTTTCGGGTAATGATGCGGTTTTCCTCTCGACCATATTCCCACCGGACAAACAATTGGTCAGGGGGAGCAATATCGACTTCCTGATAGAAGAAGTGAAACAGATTGTAGGATTAAACAGAAACGACCATGCCGGAGAACAATAAGACAGATTATACCAAAATTCTTGAACGGGTATCACAAGGTATTCCCGTAGATTCGGCGAACAAAAGACCGAAATTCGATGAGAGGAAAAGCAGTATCGGGCAGGAAGAACCAAAAGAGCCGGGAGAAAAGGAAGACGTGCAACCGGTTGTTGAGTTACCGGAACAATCGGAAAGCACTGTTTCTCCGAAAAGTACGGAGCTTGGAAAGCGAAAAAGAAAAATACGGGGAGATTATGACGGACATTTCTTTAACCGGGTGGACTTCACTTACCGGAAGCCGTTATATATCACCGCAAACACCCATCGCAGGCTCATGCGGATCGTCCACCTGATGGATTCCTCCAAAGCGACCATCAGCAGTTATGTGGAAAACATCCTGTGCCATCATTTGGAGGTATTCAAAGATGACATTGACAATATCTACCGGAATAACAACCTGAATCCGACAGAAGAATGAACATGGCAATGAAAATCCTGCTCGCTTCGGATATAATCCTGAACCTCTATCTGTGGTGCATGACGGAACCGTTCAGAAGTTGGTTATGGCATGGGTGCAGTAAAATGGCAATATGTCTTTGGTCTGTGACGATCAGGATTGCGAACAATTCTGCCGGATTATGCAGTAGAGGATGGCATTTGAAAACAGCCATGAGTATCTTCATCAAAGAGTGGCGTCACTGTAATTATTTCGGTGTTGAACTGCGTTTTGTCGAGGGGCAACTCAAGTATGTCGTCAAGCAACAATACCCAACCGCTACGGGTATCGGAGTGAGGGAGATTGTCAAGGACAGCCTGATAGCTGCGGTTTCTTCAATCGAGAATCCGCACGGTTATACGGAAGAATATGATTTTGAAGATATTCAAAATCTGGGGTATATCATTTCGGGGAATAAAGGCAAGCTGAACGAAAAGACGATACGCAGGGGTGTCGGTGCGGCTCTGGAACTTCAGGGAACAAATCTGTTTGATGCGTTGGTCAGCAAATTCCCCGATGCGCAACTCAGAGTATTGGAGGCATTGGAGGAGATAAAAGAAGATACTAACAACAACTCCTCCAATACCCATTACAGAAAGTTCATCCGTGACTGTTGAATACCTCTTTTTGCAAGGGAAAAGAGACAGTTGCTTCCATTCCGGTGCCACAAGCTGCCAGTCGGTACACAATCCATTGCGGTATGAAAACTTCGTTATTCCTTTGCCCGTGAAACAAAAAATTACGAATCAATAAATCAGGAACAATGGAAGTAGTAAGCATGGAAGCCTCGACCTTCGAGGCAATGATGGCGGGGTTTGAATCCTTTGCCCGCCGGGTGGAAACCTTGTGCAGACAGCACGGAGAGAAACGTCTTCAGGAGTGGCTCGACAATCAGGATGTGTGTGAGATTCTGGGTATA
This sequence comes from Bacteroides sp. OM05-12, assembly GCF_003438995.1. Taxonomy (GTDB): domain Bacteria; phylum Bacteroidota; class Bacteroidia; order Bacteroidales; family Bacteroidaceae; genus Bacteroides. The sequence continues at coordinate 16,526 of NZ_QSUN01000033.1, read as the reverse complement.
TCAAAACGTACCTTACAAACCTACCGGGATAACGGAACGCTGGCGTTCTCTCAAATCGGACACAAGATGTATTACAGGAGAGAGGATGTGAAGAAATTAATGGATGACAATTTGAAGCGGTGCAGATAACTATGGGAGAAATCATCACGAAAGAAAATGAACGGGCGATACGTTTTTTCGGCTCGTTGAAAAGGTTGTCCGACTGTATCGAAAAATTAGTCCATCATGGCAAGCCGCTATTGGACGGTGAACATTTCCTGACCGATAGGGAGGTATCGGCAAAGCTGAAAGTAAGCCGCAGGACTTTACAGGAATGGCGGACAAACGGGCGGATTGCCTATATCGCTTTAGGCGGCAAGACACTGTACCGGGAGAGTGACATTCAGTCAATGTTGGAGAAGCACCACAGAAAGGCTTTCTAAAACAAGCCTATGCAGATTGGAGGAGAGGGAGTTGAAGTTGCCGCAAATCAAGTGCAGGGTAGTTTCAACTCCCTTGAATTATATCCATGCGTCTTATCGGGCCGGTCGTTTCGTTGCAATGGCATTCCCAAATACGGCAAAGGGGAAATAGGCAAGTTTTACGGATTAAATACTACCTGCAAGGTGGAGATTTCATCCGTAACCCTTAGGGCTTGAACTTGCAGATTTGCCCTTTGCCTGTTTATCTTAGCCATTGTAACGGGACGGCTGACCCGATTCGGATTATATGGCGGAACACCATTCCAGTCTATTTTAATTGGGCGGTTGATTACAGTTGAAGCTGATATATAAAGGTATATTGGAGCACTTGGAACGGGCAGTTACTTTTTGTAAAATCCATTCTTTAAGAATCCCGGCATTGTAGCTATGAATCCGAAAAGCAAGAGCCACTACCATATCCAGTCCGTAGTAGTCCGGTAACATTGCGGCTCCAATCACTGTGCCACCATGCTGCATATCTGCTATAACTACTTCCGATTCTAGAATCGCCCGTACATTAGACCGTATTGTCGGTATCATCACCCCGAACAGTTCCGCTATCTCAAAATCCCACATTTGTACATTATCCGGAATGAATACATTCCCATTCTCACTGATTTTTATTAGTTTTCTTTCCATAGTAATTACTTCTTTAAATGTTTGAATGACTTTGCAGTACAAACCTTAATTGGCATCTGTTTATTCTCATAAATATTGAACTTATCAGCCATATTGCTTGACAGTAGCTTCATATCCTCATTGATTTTCTGATTGGTAAGTTTTGCGTAAAGTTGGGTGGTTTTTATCCCCAGATGTCCCATCATACGACTGACGGTTTCCAAGGGAACATCTTGAGATAACGTAATAAGCGTTCCGAAATTATGACGGGCCATGTGATAGGTTATATTTCGCTCAATGCCACACAGTTTGGCAACCTTTTTTAGATTTTCAGCCAGTGATGAATACCCCACCATATTAAAAATCTTATCACTCTTCCGCTCCGACTTGTATTTCTCAATTATCTGTTTGGGAATATCCAATAGGCGGATATGGCACTCGCTTCCGGTCTTTTGCCGTTTAAAGTGAATCCACATCGTACCGTTACCAGCTTTATTTACATTAGATAATGAGAGATTACACAAATCAATATATGATATTCCGGTGAATGTGCTAAAGACAAACATATCCCGTGTGTGTCGCAAGGATTTAGAGGCAATGGGAGTTGTCATAAACCGTTCCAATTCATCAGCAGTCATGTGTCTGCATTTCTTTGGCGGCTGTTCCGGGCGATAATCAGCAAAAGGGTCTCGGAGTAATGTTCCTTGATTAACTGCTCTGTGGATTATTTTCTTCAGGAGTATCGTATATCCACCGATTGTATTAGGCGAATGATGTTTCTCCACCCGAAGATAGAAATCGAATTGCTCAATGAAGGAGTAGGTCAGTTGCTTTAAAGGAATATCTTCCATATTATATTGGCTTTGCAAAAATTGTTGAATATGACTGTAAACGAGTAGGTAATGTTTATAAGTACCTTTCGTTCTGTTCACTCCAACCTTTTGGGCATACTCCTCATTATGCTCGGCAAAAAGGGAAAGGAGACTATCTTTCTTCCGTCCGATACCCAAAAGCATATTCTTTACCAATTCTGCTGTTACATAGCTCTGTTGCTGCAAGAGTTCGCTATGGTACTTCCCTATAACATCGGTCAGCTTATCCAACTCCCGATTTGTTTGAACAGCTTCTCTACTTTTTCCTTTCAGGCGATAAGTCTTGGCATCCCATAATGTGGGTTCCACATCTATCTTCGCACTGAATTGAGCTATCTCGGCATTGACGGAGATACGTCCCATAATGGGACATAGCCCGTTTTTCTTTACCTTATTCTTATTGATATAGAAGATAACGGCAAAAGTACTGTATCGCTTAGTCTTATTTGTACTCATAATATTCAGTCTGCTAAGTGATACTTGTTGGTGATGCGCTTCTCCAATTTGCGCATATCGGTGTTTATCTTTTCATTGGAAACTTGAGCATAGATGCGTGTCGCCCGTAAATCCCGATGTCCAAGCATTCGGCTGACTGTTTCCATTGGAACTCCTTGGGAGAGAGTTATCAAGCTGGCATAGCTATGCCGTGCTTGATGGTAGGTTATATTTCGTTTTATACCACACATTCGGGCTATCTTTTTTAGATTTCCATTGGTCTTACTGCAACTGAGCATCACGAACATTTTTCCATCTTTGTTCAGTCCACGATATTTCTCAATAATCTGCAAAGGGAGTTCCAGAAGGGGAACATGAAACTCCGTTCCGGTCTTCCTCCGTTTAGAGTGAATCCACCAAACACCATCTTCTGCCTGCACCAGATTGCTGTATGTTAAATTACGGATGTCACTGAATGAAATTCCTGTGAAAACAGAAAACAAGAACATATCACGTACCAAATAACGGTTAGGAGTATCTAATGGAGTTGTCATTATTTTGTGTAATTCTTGTTTGGTAAGGGATTTCGGCTGTAAAGGTTCTCCCTCCAATGAGAATCCTGCAAAAGGATCACAAGTGATAATCCCCTCGTTTATGGCTCGCTTGATAATAATCTTTAAGTGTCCGATAATGCCTACAATGGTATTGGGCTTGAATTTCAATTGTACCCGTAGATAGAAATCAAAGGCTTCGACAAAAGAATAGTCCAATGCTTGAAACGAAATATCACTCAGATTGTACTTTGTCCGTAGAAAACGGCGTAGATGGTTGAATGATACACCGTATCGTTTATAACTTTCCAATGTTATGTTTACACCGATTCTGGCTGTAAGTTGATGATTGTACCGGTTACAATAGCCGATAAGTGTTTCCTGCTCGGAAGCAATACCTTGAAAGGCATTTTTCACTTCTTCTGGCGAAACATTTTCTTTTTTTGCCAGCAGCTCTTTGTAGTGAGAATGAATTGACAGGCTTATCTTGTCAAGTTTTCGGTTCAACTCGGCAGCCGCTTTGCTTTTACCTGTTGCCCGTGCAGACTTTGTATCCCAAAGGGATACTTGTACACTACACTTGGCACTGAACTGCACCATTGATTTTCCGATTGTGATGCGCCCCATGATTGGAGTTGCACCATCACCTTTTACCTCCTTATGGCGAAGGTAATAATGTACTTTTAGCTCTTTACTTATAATCATTAATTTTTGAGTGTAAAATTAGTTTCTTATGAGCTAAAGATCGGAAAGCAAAATACCGTAGTTCAATGAATAATATTCCGTTTGAACACTATTTTAAGCAGGATTAAGATTAATGAGACCGAAGTATCATCAAGTATAGCTTTAACTGCTGTAAATAAGCTACTTTCAATTATGTATCTACACAATACTGTTTTCCAAAACAGGTAACGGATTCGTAACAGAAAGTATTCTGTAAACCACTATATTCTGCATTATCGCTACTTGGCAACGAAGAGAGATACTACGCATATCATACCGTTAATCAACAAGTTACACCATTTTTCCGTTTTTCGCTTTTATAGGACATAATCTAGTAACACGACTTTGTCCAAACGGGACATTTTCTTGTCTTTTGCTTGTCTGCCGACAAAATGAAAAAGCCCCGTAAAACCTTGATTTTACGGGACTTGTCTTAGCTTTTCCACCATTTGTCTTTAGTGTTCAGCGGAGAGGGAGGGATTCAAACCCCCGGAACCTTTCAGTTCAACGGTTTTCAAGACCGCCGCAATCGATCACTCTGCCACCTCTCCAAAACTCTTTTTAGGAGTGCTTCCTTTCAAAAGCGATGCAAAGGTACTACTATTTTTTTTATTTCCAAATTATTCGGCAAAAAAGTTTCTTTTTCATCCAAATACGCGCCATCAAAGCATTTCAAGCAACTACAAAACATCTTCATCCCTCTTTTAAGAATAAAGAATATAAACATACAGCCACTTATCATACAAACAGATAAGGGAAACTAACTTGCACAACAATTTTAAAAACCTATAAACTAAAAAATGAAGCGATAAAAACAAATAAGCGGGATATAAGTTGTATTTTTGCACAATAATAGATGTATAAGCAAATGATATATCCGCATAACTTTGAACAAAAAATAGGATTTGATGATATCCGTCGCCTACTGAAAGAGAAATGTCTCAGTTCGTTGGGGGAAGGACGAGTAGACGAAATGAATTTCTCCGACTCTTTTAATGAAATAGAAGAACGATTGAATCAGACCAATGAGTTTGTCCGTATCATTCAGGAAGAAGACAGCTTTCCCGCACAATATTTTTTTGATGTACGCCCTTCCCTAAAAAGGATTCGTGTGGAAGGTATGTATCTGGACGAACAAGAGTTATTTGATTTACGGCGTTCATTGGAAACAATCCGCGATATTATACGTTTTCTGTCTTCCGAAGACGAAGAAGAAAACAGCCCTTACCCTAACCTCAAAAAATTGGCGGGAGACATCGCTGTATTTCCACAACTCATTACCCGTATCAATGGCATTTTGAATCAATACGGAAAGATAAAAGATAATGCATCCCAAGATCTGTTACGTATCCGGCGTGAGCTGGCCTCTACAACCAGTGGTATTTCCCGCAGCTTGAATGCCATCCTGCGTAGCGCACAGTCCGAAGGTTATGTAGACAAAGATGTTGCTCCTACCATGCGTGACGGACGATTGGTTATTCCCGTCGCTCCCGGATTGAAAAGAAAGATTAAGGGTATTGTACATGATGAATCATCCAGTGGCAAAACGGTGTTCATCGAGCCTGCGGAGGTAGTGGAAGCAAATAATCGTATACGGGAATTGGAAGGAGAAGAAAGACGGGAGATTATCCGTATTCTCACAAGCTTTTCAGACACGCTCCGCCCTTCTGTCCCTGATATTCTCCAATCATACGAGTTTTTGGCCGAAGTGGACTTCATTCGTGCAAAAGCCTATTTTGCCTTACAGACCAATTCTCTGAAGCCTGCCTTAGAAAGCGAGCCATTGATAGATTGGACAATGGCAATACACCCGTTATTGCAAATGTCTCTGGCTAAACATGGAAAAAAGGTCGTTCCACTAGATATAGAACTGAATAGCAAACAACGTATCCTGATAATCTCCGGTCCGAATGCCGGCGGTAAGTCGGTTTGTCTCAAAACAGTCGGTTTATTACAGTATATGTTACAATGTGGCTTACTTATTCCGCTCCATGAACGCAGTCATGCAGGAATATTCGGCAGTATCTTTATAGATATAGGTGACGAGCAATCCATCGAGGATGATTTGAGTACGTATTCTTCCCATCTTACCAATATGAAAATCATGATGAAAAGCTGCGATGAACGAAGCATTATCCTGATTGACGAATTTGGCGGAGGTACGGAACCACAAATAGGCGGAGCAATAGCCGAAGCGGTACTAAAACGTTTCAACCACAAAAAAACGTTTGGAGTTATCACCACACACTATCAAAATCTGAAACACTTCGCCGAAGATCATGAAGGGGTGGTAAATGGCGCCATGCTTTATGACCGGCATCTGATGCAAGCATTATTCCAGTTACAGATAGGCAATCCGGGCAGTTCATTCGCAGTAGAGATAGCACGTAAAATCGGCTTGCCGGAAGATGTTATCGCTGACGCTTCAGCAATCGTGGGAAGCGAATATATCAATGCAGACAAGTATCTGCAAGACATAGTTCGCGACAAGCGTTATTGGGAAGGCAAACGGCAAACTATCCGTCAGCGGGAGAAACACATGGAGGAGGTTATCGCCAAGTACGAAGCGGATATTCAAGAGTTGGACAAATCCCGCAAAGAGATTATAAGAAAAGCGAAAGAAGACGCAGAAAGGTTGTTGCAGGAATCCAATGCAAAAATAGAAAACACAATACGTACTATAAAAGAAGCACAGGCCGAAAAAGAAAAAACACGTATTGCCCGACAGGAGCTGAATGAGTTTCGAGAGTCTATGGAAGACATCGAAAAGAAAAATACCGAAGAAAAAATAGCTCGCAGAATGGAAAAGCTGCGGGAAAAGCAGAACCGCAAAAAGGAACGCAAAGATAAATCTCAAGAAGTACAGTCCAAGCCGCAGACGCCTAAAACAGAATCCATAGAAATCGGCTGCCAGGTAAAGATGAAAGGGCAATCTTCCATTGGAGATGTATTGGAAATAAACGGTAAAAATGTAGTTGTAGCATTCGGTATGATAAAAACGACAGTCAAACTTGACCGTCTGGAACGGGTAAAACCCAGTAATAGCCAACCTAAGAATACAAATACCAAAAGCACGTTCGTCAGTTCACAAACTCAGGACAGTGTTTATGAAAAGAAACTCGGTTTCAAACAAGATATTGACGTAAGAGGGATGAGAGGTGATGAAGCCATTCAAGCCGTCACCTACTTTATAGATGACGCCATATTACTCGGCATCGACCGGGTACGCATTCTTCACGGAACAGGGACAGGCATTTTGCGTACTCTTATCCGTGACTATCTAAAAACTGTTCCCGGAATAGCTCATTTTCAAGATGAACATGTCCAGTTTGGGGGAGCAGGTATCACAGTTGTTGATTTGAGTTAATTAAATAAATTGATATGAAGAATAACCTGTTAAGCGAACAGCTAGTCTATACGGGCGAAAGCAGTACCCCTACCCACCTGCATCTACTCACCTATAATTCTGAAAAGATGCAGGAAACATACGGTGATAATTTTGAATCAATAAAAGATAATATCACACCTGATGCTATCAATTGGTTACAAATACATGGCTTAAAGAACACAGAAACCATCCGTGATGTATGTGAATATTTCAAAATAGACTTCCTGGTGCTTCAGGATATTCTGAATGCCGAGCATCCCACCAAAATCGAGGAACACGAGCAATATACAGTCCTTATCCTCAAATTATTCAAGTACGAGGGAGCTGAAGAACTCGAGCAACAGCAACTTTGTCTGATACAAGGAAGTAATTATGTATTGGCTTTCATCGAAAATGAAACGGAATTCTTTGACAATGTGACACAAGCGATAAAGAATAACGTGATGAAAATCCGTACCCGTCAATCGGATTATCTGTTAAGTGTCTCATTGAATAACGTGATGGGAGACTATACTTCCGTCATTTCAGAAATAGCGGATGCTTTGGAAGATATGGAAGAAGAACTGCTCACCATCACCAACAACAATGACATCGGTGTACAAATTCAAATACGTCGCCGGCAATACATGGCAATGAAGAAAGCCATCATGCCGTTAAAAGAACAATACATAAAACTACTCCGGGCAGATAACAATCTGATACATAAAATAAACCGTGCTTATTTTAATGACGTAAACGACCATCTGCAATTTGTATTACAAACAATAGATATATGCAGGGAAACACTTTCCGCACTCGTCGACCTTTATATATCCAACAATGATCTGCGCATGAATAATATTATGAAACGGCTGACAATCGTCTCAACCGTCTTTATTCCACTGACTTTCATTGCCGGTGTATGGGGGATGAACTTTAAGGCAATGCCTGAGTTAAGCTGGGAATATGGTTATTTCTACGCATGGGCGGTAATGGCAATCATTGCGATAACCGTATATCTATTCTTCAAAAAGAAAAAATGGTACTAACTCCTGTCCTTTCATCGGTTCATATTTTCATAAGATAAAACATAAAATAGCACTTTCTTAAAACAAAACAGCGCAATATGTTGTATTTTGATTATTTTTTACTTTCTTTGTAATACAAAAGAAATACAATCAATTATTAACTGTTAAACAACTATTTTATGACAAAATCTACCTTATTATTAATGAGTGCATTCATCCTTTCCTCAGGAATCGTATCTGCACAACAACGGTTTACTAAAAAGAGTATCAAAAAAGACAAAACAGAAGAAGTATACACACACCCACGACTAAAGTCAACAATTCCATCTGTTAAGTCATTTGCATCAGCAGAAAAAGCCAACAGTGTTTGGAAACCAAAGAAAGAAACTTTTTTCGAGTATGACCCGGAGTCGGAAGGATGGGAAGAGTATGCAGTAGCGACTTATGAATATGACGACAATGCCAACACCCTAGTAGCTGTTTTTGACGATGGAGAATCAAAAAGCCAGACTATACTAAAATATGACAAATATAATAATGTGATCGAAAACATCTCACAGGCATGGGAAGGCGAACAATGGGTTAATCAAGAAAGAAGTGTATACACCTATGATGACGTCGTTACCGATTATCAAATATCTTCCGATAAATATAATTGGGACAGTCAAAAAGGTCAGTGGAACAATACCTATTCCCATAAAAAGGAAATAACAAGAAATGATTTAGGATATGTGACCTCCCTTTCCATTAAAATGCTTTATGGAGGAGAATATGAAGAACTTGAACGTACCGAGATCACCTATGACAAAGGAGGCAGCCTACCGGCACAGTCATGGGAACATTACAGTCTGAATTATGATCTGGAATTTAAAAAAGACACGAAATTCGACAAGATGGCCTGGGAAAGCTGTGACGGACAAATATTAGCTACCAGTGAAGAGTTCATGATAGGCAATAACAGATTGAAATCCGCCAAGATATATGATTATGAAGATGATGGTACCTATACATCCAACTACAAAGCTGAATACCCTAATTCATCTAAAAGAGATTTCAAAGTAACGCTTTCACCGACAGAAGGTCCTCAAAAGATAGAGCACATTCTGACAGAGTTGGATGAAAACGGAAGCTATAAAGAAGAATATATCGAAACTCTTGATGAAGACGGAGACGGAGTTATGGAGGTCTATGATAGCTATATGCTCGCTATCTATGATGAAAACAAAAATCCAGTCAAAGAAGAAATGTATGAAGTCGTAGATGGGATGGAAGAACAAACCGACGGACAAAGTATGGAATATCAATACGGAGAACATAACGAAATACTTGAAACTGTAAACAGTATGTGGAACTATGACGAAGGAGTTTATGAACCCGTAGAGAAGATCGTAGCCAGTGAGTTTACTGAAATAGTAACAGAAATCGAAAACAACTACGTACAGGGAAATCTAAACTACCAATTAGAAAACGGGAATATCAGTTTCAGCATGGACGGCATGAAACAATATGCAATATTTAATGCGAACGGTACGAAAGTAGCCGGTGAGCAAACGAATGCCGACAATGCAACCGTATCGACCATCACATTGCCGCAAGGATTATATATCCTAGTCGTATCCGGTCAGAACCAAACTGCATCAGTAAAGTTTTTAAGGAAATAATAGATTAATAGTTACCCAACTTAAATGTCTCAAAAGCAACACACTTGCTTTTGAGACATTTTTCATTTTACTCCCTTTAATTCAAAACAAAGTATTACTTTTGCCACCATTAAAATACAGATAAAAAAGCGTTCGATCATGAAAACCATAAAAGAGATATACCGCATAGGAAACGGACCGTCAAGCAGCCATACTATGGGACCTAAAAAAGCAGCAGAGATGTTCCTGTCGCGACATCCGGAAGCAAAGCGTTTTAAAGTCACATTATACGGTAGTCTTGCCGCAACAGGTAAAGGACACCTTACAGATACGGCTATCAACAATGTACTTGAGCCGTATGCTCCCGTTGAAATCGTGTGGCAACCAAAAGTATTCCTGCCTTTCCACCCCAACGCCATGACCTTTGCCGCTTACAATGAGAAAGATAAACTAACGGAAAGTTGGACGGTATACAGCATAGGAGGAGGCGCATTGGCAGAGAAAGACAAGGAACAAATAGAAAGCCCTTCGGATGAAATATACAGCATGAGTAAGATGAGCGAAATCTTATGCTGGTGCGAACGTAGCGGGAAGAGCTATTGGGAGTACGTCAAAGAGTGCGAAGGCGAAGACATATGGGATTATCTGGCTACGGTATGGCAAACCATGAAAGATGCCATTGAACGGGGATTGGAACAGGAAGGCGTACTGCCCGGACCACTCAACTTGAGAAGAAAAGCAGCCACTTATCATATACGGGCTACAGGATATAAAGAATCTCTCCGTTCCCGCGGATTGGTATTCTCTTACGCCCTTGCCGTCAGTGAAGAGAATGCTTCCGGCGGAAGAATCGTAACAGCTCCCACTTGCGGGTCATGCGGTGTGGTACCTGCCGTGCTTTATCACCTGAAAAAAAGCAGAGATTTCAGCGACACCCGGATTCTCCGCGCACTCGCCACCGCCGGATTAATCGGTAATATCGTTAAAAACAATGCTTCTATCTCCGGTGCGGAAGTAGGTTGTCAAGGAGAAGTAGGAGTAGCTTGCGCCATGGCTTCGGCTGCTGCCAACCAACTGTTTGGCGGAAGCGCAGCACAGATAGAATATGCCGCCGAGATGGGGTTGGAACACCACTTGGGTATGACCTGCGACCCGGTCTGCGGTCTGGTTCAGATTCCCTGCATCGAAAGAAATGCCTACGCTGCCGCCCGCGCATTGGATGCCAATATTTATTCTTCATTCACGGACGGAACTCACCGCGTTTCCTTCGACAAAGTAGTCGAAGTAATGAAGCAAACCGGGCATGATCTGCCTTCTTTATATAAAGAAACAGGAGAAGGAGGACTGGCGAAGGATTATCAGCAAATGTAGCATACGGTAATAAAGGTAGAACCATCCAATAGAATACTTGCACGACTCAGGTATATTAGCTACCTTTGTACGGAAGCATAGTACTTATCACTCGGGTAAAAAAGTTATTTCACCCAAGTGATAATACTGTTTCACAAGTGTAATAAAGTTGTTTCACCCGGGTGAAAAACGTTATACATCAAGACGAATTGCCTTATCTGTCAAAGAGAGCCGGCAAACACAAACCTATTAAAACATAAAAAGAATGGCAATCAAGTTTGAATTTTACGAATCACCCAACCCGACAGGAACAGAAGAAAAGAGATTTCATGCACGCACGGTAAGTCCGGGCAACATAGACACGGATTATTTAGCAAAGGAAATCCACGCAGCTTCTACACTGACTGTCGCTGATATTAAAGCAACCCTTATCTCACTGGGGGAGAAGTTGGCACAACATCTCGAAAACGGCGAGCGCATCTATCTGAAAGATATCGGATACTTCCAAGTCACCCTGACCTGTCCGAGCACAAGCATACCGAAATCAACACGTTCCGGTCAGGTAAAATTCAAGTCCGTAGCTTTCCGTGCAGACAAGACACTGAAACAACGTTTGATAAATGCAAAGACAGAACGCTCGGATACTAAAAGGCACTCGAATGAGTTGTCTGACAGTGAAATCGAAAAGATATTAACCGGATACTTCGCACAAAATCCGGTGATAACCCGCCTAACGTTTCAGAAACTGACAGGATTTATCGCCGGCAAAGCCTGCCGCACCATCAAGCTACTAAAAGAAGAAGGTAAACTGAAAAACATCTCAACTCCCCGTAACCCGATCTATATGCCTACAGCAGGTAATTACGGAATACCGGAAACAGAAAAAGAACAGCAGTGACAAGACAATCAAGAATCAAAAGGCTGACAAATCTGTATCAGCCTCTTTTTTACAGAAAATTTACTCTTTTCCAATAAATTACTTATCTTTGTAATACATTCCTTTACAAAATAAGACACGCTATTCCATGAAAAGTCGAAGGCTATTTATCTGTTTTCTTCTCCTGATATGGGTTACTCCATATTTGAATGCCGGTGATATGCTTGATTATGAAGCTCTATCCAGATTGTCGGCAACCGAATTAATAAAGTACGGAGACAGTTATTACCATCAAAACCATCCGGACACAGCCATCGGATACTACATTATACTAGCCGGGAAGTACAATAGTAATATGGCAAAATCGGACATCTATCTTTGCGCATTGGCCTGTCGTTCAATTGCAAACATCTATTATCAGAAAGAAAGCTATTCACAGGCATTTAAGTTTTATATGAAAACATTGAAAATCAGCGAAGAGAATGGCTTTGGCAAACTTGCAGCCGAATCTTACAAGAATATAGGAAATGTCTATGCTGTATTTAAAGACTATCAACAAGGGATTGAGTGTTATGAAAAAGGTCTTGAATATGCAGAGAAATATCAGGATACGATTGTTGAGATGAAGATTCTAATGAACCTTCCCGCTATATGCTGTCTTGACAATCGCATTAGTAATGCCCGCCAATATTACGAACGAATGTTGAAATTTATAGGAAAAGACAAATCTGTAGAATATTTTAGCTATTTGAACAAAGCACTCATATTTACAGCCGAGAAACACTATCCCAATGCCATAAGTTACTACGAGAAAGCTGCGCTGTGTGCCAAAAAGATAAAACTAGACCCGGTATACACCGGAAGCGTTTGCGGCGAAATGGCCAAACTATACCGCAAGATGGGACAAAAAGACTCTGCATTACATTACTTTCAAATCTATACGAATTATTCGGAAGAAAACAAACTAATGTATATGTTGGTAGAGGGCCTGCAAGCATTGGTAAAAATATATAGCGAAACAGGCAATTATCAACAGGCATTATATTATAAGGATCGTTATATGGCGGTGAGCGATTCTTTATTCAATACGAATGAATTTAACAGGATGAAAAACTCCCAATTTGTGTATGAGATGGACAAAAACTATCAAAAGATAGCTTCATTAACAAAAGAGGGTGAAGACAAAGAACAAAAGATAAAGACGCAATATTGGATATTGACCGGTGTAGTAACCGGTATGCTTATATTCTTTGTGATGTTAGTTATAGTATATATAGAAAAAAGGAAACTAAAATCTGCCTATAAAGATATCTACAATCGTAATGCAGAACTTCTACTATCGGAACAGAAAAACAGGAATCAACGAATAGAATATGCCGGTAAACTGGTTGAGGAACGCGAAAGATACGCTTTGCTCGAACAGAAGTTTAACGAAATTCAGCTAAAAGACGATAGCTCCATAAAAGTAGTAGCAGAAGAAGAAAAGAAAGAAGAACAGGAAACTAAATTATATTCTACCGATAAGCTGTCGGATGAACAAAAAGAGAGAATCTTGCTTGCTATCACAGATATAATGGAAAACACACAGGAATTTTATGATTGTGCATTTAGCCTAGAACGCTTGGCGGAACTTATTGAATCCAATTCACGCTATGTATCAGTGGTTATCAATGAAACCTATAACCAGAACTTCCGTACCTTTGTCAGTGAATACCGTATAAAGGAAGCACAACTCCGCTTAATGAATACAGCTCAATATGGCAACTATACTATAAAAGCAATTGCAGAAAGTGTAGGTTACAAATCACCGACCAATTTCATCTCGGCCTTTAAAAACATGACGGGAATTACCCCTTCTATTTATCAGAAGATAGCCAAAGGAAGATAAATCCACTGATATCGTTTCCGATTCGCGAATCGGAATACCCTTCATTTGCTTTTATGATACTCTCTGCATAGATTTGCTGGCATAAATTAAAAGCGTAGACTATGAAAAAAAGATTATTATTTGTTCTAGTAATATCTCTCACTGGGATATTAAGTACACAAGCTAAAGAAAAGTTTGAAGTCATTGGCCCTAATTGTCAGGGTACAGGAATGTCACCAAATGGTAAGTATGTCGTGGGAATATTTATCAATAAGTCAAATGCGCTATTTGGAGCCTATCCTAAGAGTTATTTGTACAATGTAGAATCCGGACAACAAGATTGGTTGACGGACTATGATGAAACCGATCTGAGTAAAACCGGGAATTTTATGGATGTAACGGATGACGGCCTCATTACTGGTTACTTTAAAGATCCAAATTATCAGATTACCTCAGAAGGAACGACTTTTCCCATTAATGTAGCAGCAATTTGGAAAGACGGCAAAGTAACAAGCTTAGGGATAGGAGATTTCGAACTGTCTGAATATAAAAACTTCAATGATGGGAGTTTCGCCGATGCGATTTCGAATGACGGAACTACAGTAGTTGGTCATATCGGGATTGGAAATGCAACTTATTATTTTCCTTGTGTGTGGAAACTCAATAAAACAACAGAAAAATGGGAGTTTTCCAGACTAGATTTTCCTGAGGATGCAGTTGGAGGCAAAGCTTCCGATGTTTCCGCAGACGGAAGTATCATTGTTGGCACTGTATGGTATAAATCTTACGAAGTAGCTGCTTATTGGCAGAATGGAGAATGTCATTTAATAGAGGGAATTGGAGAAGATGTTCAGTACAATGAAGGCTATAACCAGAATAGCGCCCAAGCAATCAGCCCTAATGGTAAATATATTGCATTCGTCTTTAATAACAAGATTCCGGCTGTCTACGATTTCGAAAACCGGACTTACACGAAAATAGAGAATGAACGCAATACATCGTCTGAAAAACTAGCTATTTCAGATAACGGGGATATTGTAAGCGCTTATAAATTCGGAAATATAATGGTTGGCTACGTCTATAAACGCCCATTCTGGTACTCATATAAAGACAACAAAACTTATGGTTTTGATTACTTTATGGACTTGTTTGCTCCGGATGTAAAGCCTCCATTCACTTTTCTATACGAAGAAAAAACAGCGGCATTTCCTTGTGCCATATCTGCAGACGGCTCTATCGTCATGGGAAATAATAATACGACTATGTCTTTGGGGGGAATACCCGAAAATTGGGTATTATGTGCCAATAAGCAAGATATTGAAATTCCAAAAGCTCTAGAACAAGTAAAAGCCAGCTCCATGAACCTGAAAGAAGTAACAGTCAGTTGGGAAAAGGAAAAACAAGAGTATGAAGACCTGACATTGCAAGCTTATTCTGTCTATTGCGATGGTCAAAAAATCGATGAAGTAGTAGATAATGGAAATGAAACTTTTACCTATGTACAGCAAAATGTAACTCCGGGATTTCGTATGTATTCCGTGGCCAGTGTATTTAAGGTCAATCAAACCGGAGCTTTAATTGAATCTTCCAAGTCGGAACCTATTACTGTTGCAGTTCCAGATACTTATGCATTGCCTCTTTATGATGATTTCGATTCCGGTACAACAGAAACGAATTATTGGACAAAAGAAATACAACTTGGAAATTCGAGTGATGGGAATTGGAACCCTCTCATTTATTGTGGCCTTGTCGATCAAGGTTTGTATTCTGCAGTAACATCTCAACTACCACATTCCTCTACCATTACTTCACGCCCATTGGATGCAACCCTGGAAACAAATGTTTCCGTTTCTTTTGCCATCCGAAATCAGCTTATAGGTTCGAATGCCCAGCCTCTTGACAAAGATTCTTTAAGTATCGATATTACCGTTGATAAAGGAGACAATTGGAGTAAAGTAAAAACATATTCATTGGCCCAATTACCCACAAACTTTAATTTTCTGGGAGTAGATTTGTCTCCTTGGGTTTCCGGTAAATTATTCCAGATAAGACTCCGCAGACATGGACAAGGAGCAGCACAATTCTTATGGAATATTGATTTATTCAAAGTAAGTAGCAATCCGGAAAAAGAGGCTCCGACAGGGTTGGCGGGAACCGGAGATGACAAGCAAGTGACCCTGATCTGGAAGAATACAGATAAGGCTTACCAATTAAGTTATCAAAATGGCGAAAGTTCGAAAGTTATCGGAGATGAAAATAATCCTTTTATTGCAGCAAATGCCTTTGATTCAAAAGAATTGAAAATATATGAAGGGAAATACCTGACCTCAATCAGGGTATTTGTAAACCATGATATGAATTACGAAGACTCGGAAGATACGCATGCCTCGGTTGTAGTTTTTGAAGACGGAGTGTTAATCAGAGAACAAGAAATCAAATCGATTATATATAATGAAGATAATAAAGTAATACTGGACGAACCTGTACAGATTGACGCAACAAAAGAGTTAAAGATCGGGATGAAGATTTTTGATTACGATGAACGTCAAATGCCGATTGCATATCAAAACACGTATGATTTCATTGCCGGTAAGAGTGATTTGTATTCCCAGGACAATGGTAAAACTTGGAAAAAGCTCTCTGATTATTATGCTAACCAAGAGGGGCATGAACTGGATGTGAACTGCACCCCAAAAGTTGGACAGTTAATTATTTGTTTCTATAATTGATTCTATAT
>NZ_QSUN01000032.1 GCF_003438995.1 Bacteroides sp. OM05-12 | reverse complement strand
GAGCTAAGTTTCCCAACTCCTATATATTTCTCGATAGATTTATTCATTCCTACTTCGTTATTAGTTAATTGGGATAATACATCCAATGGGTAATATCTTCGCCTTTGAGACAAGACCATTGCCACCCTTTCTTATTATCTATATAAATGCGTTTCCCTTTCCCTACACATCCATTTTTATAGAGTACAATTACATTTTTGGTATGTGCAAAAATGGTTCTCTCATCCACATCAATTCCATCCTCCGGCATTTTATCGTTCACGTTTACCCATGCCATTTGCCTTGCCTGCCATTCTGCACCAGCCTTAAAAAGAGGAACAGCATATTTTTGAATTGCCGCACTGGATATTATGTAGTGTTTCGAGTCTTTATGAATTTTATAGGCAACATGAAGCTCTTGTATAATCTTCTCACGTTCAATTCTTGACGCTACTTCTATATCTTGTTTCATTTCTGTATCTGTTATTAGTCAATTGGTAATTCTTGAATTTTCCTCATAATGTCAGTTACTTCGTCTGCTGTGACATAACCTATTACATCGTTTGTTATTGGCGTATTATAGCACAATACCCCATCTTTGAGTATTCCAACTTCATAAGTATCTATGCCGTTGGAATAAAACATCGAACCAAACAGAACACTAATTCCATATCCATTTTCAAAATCCATTTTTGCCTGTTTGGATTCAGCGTACATTTGCCTCATATCTGATGGAAGTTTCTCGGCTTCTTTCGCTATTGGATGAGGATTAAAAACTAAATCATTTATATTCTTCATTTTCATATTGGTTATTAGTTAATTAAAATGGCATGGTATTCCAATAGTTAAGCCAATGCCCAAAACAATCACATCGGTTCCCATCATTTTCCTTACGGACAAAAGCGAGATTGTTTCTATCAATCAATGGCTTATTGTAAGGGTATTGTTTAACTCTGATTTTATAGGCTCGTAGCGCAAGCCTACGATTCTTAGTTTTACTCATGTCTTCTTTTGTATTGAATTATTCACCTTCTGAAAACTTCTTCCCACAAAATGGGCAGAAAGGATAAGCGATAGATATAGTATTTTCTGTTTTATTGAATGTACCATCTTTTTTCTTATTCCGGTATGTTGCTTCTATTACTGGTTTCTTTTCAAAAGACGGCATGGCGTACATATAATTTAAAGATGCTTCCGGATCACCAGTCTTTTCTTTCAAATTCGCTTCTACTTTATCAAAACAATCACACATATTTCGCTACGCTTGCCTATACAGCATTAGGTTCAAGTTTTTAATTTTATACGTTAATCACCTATGATTTGATGTATTGAGTATGTTTGCTTACCTTTGAATTTAGAAAAATCGACTAATGGTTGCCTGTGATAAAGCGCAATAGCAACTTTCCGAAATCTTTCGTAATTACGACTATCTATAGGAAATAATGAATGTTTTTTCATAGCCTCAAATAACTCTTTACGGGTATGAGCATAATGTCCCATACAGCTATTTTCAGCAAATTCATGCTCAATTTGATGGTTATGATAGAATTCATTATCCTTTGATAGAAATATTCTCAACCTTTCCAATCGAGTAAAGCCTAACCTCTCATGACCCAGCCTTGATGTTTCCTTTTCTTCCAACCAGGCTACGATTTCAAGATTATAGAAACCTTTATTATACTCTCTTCTGTAGAAATAGTGTATTTTCATATAGTTTGGTTTTGAGGGTTATTTATCGAATATTCTACTAATGTTATTGTATGATTCACAATCAACATATTCTTCATTTTCCTTGCAATCGCCCCGACATGGACAATCTCTACATAGCGCTTCGAGAACGATATTTTTCATATCTATTGCACCTCGCTGATAAGCTATCATCAAATGGCACGTATCACTTGAAAGATTTGTTCTTTTAGCAAATATCTTACTCATACGTTGAATGCGTGTATCACTTTCTTGAATAGCAGTAGCTGTACTATCCTGCATTTCTTCTGCTTTAAATAAAGTATTTTCGCCCATTTCTATTTATTTTGCTCTAATTCATTTATATATTTTCGATACTCAAGCTCGGTCTTAGCCAAATTTATCAAAGTATTTACTCCTTGAAATACTTGTTTCGCTTGATTAACAGCAGCCGGGCTTTCTTTTACCGCTTCTATTTGTTTAAGTATAGTATCTCTCATCTGTTGGATTATAGTTGGGTTAACAGTAGATACAGAATCTAACCTTTTATTGGTTAAAATGATGACTTGTGAGGTTACTGGTTTGAAACGCTCCAATTTAATAATTAAGTCACCTATATTATATACCAACGTTTTTCCATTATTCAGATATATTTCGATTTCGTCACCGTCATCCCCTGTTCCATCACAATAACCTAATATAACAACCTCTTCATTATTGTAGAGGAATGGTTTGTTAACCATACTTCTTAATTTTTCAAGTGCATTCATTTATCTCTTTTTTAAGGTAATTAGTCATTCGTTTTAAGTCTATCAGATCCCGGTTATCCTCTAAAATTATTCGTTGCATCTTTTTATCTCTTCCAGCTATTTGCATAGCAATGGTTTCATCGCTATGACGACATCGTTCCATACTTTCTGCCCTTGTTAACAGTTCCCAATTTTCAGGATTACAATTTAATGTATTGCCATCTTTACAATATAGTATTTTATTGACAGGGATTTTACCATATTTTTGCTCCCATAACATGATATGTTTATGTACCCATTTACCCAAAGATATTCGAATAAATATAAAAGGCTTACCGCGCTTATCAATTCGAATTCGTTCTGCGCCATCATAAAGTGTGTTAGTAGGAATATGTCCCTTTTTGAACATGGAGCTTTGGCAACGTTTATATAACTCAGGAGAGAGCCTTTTCCCTTTATTTTTAGGTATATGCCCTTTACTAAAACGAACACCAAGGTTCTTGTCCGCTAACTTTTTTCCGAGAGTTCTATTTGTTTTCATCACAAATTCAATAGGTTTTTTCAATCCCATCATATGTGCACGGTTATTAATAGCATATACAGTACAACCAATAATTTGAGCTATTTCCCGGTTTGTATGATTTGGATATAACCTTTCTATTGTTTTTATTTCTTCAATCGTAAACCGATGCCTATTCTTGTTCATGATTATATCAGTTTATATTGCTTTCTTTATTCTCATTATTTTTTGTCCCTTTATGAGTCGTATTTATCGGTTCTATATTCTCCACATTTCGATATAATATCTCCGTGATCTCTTCAATGAATTCAGAAAGAACATCCTTTTTTTCTAATTTAATAGCTAATCCTCCTGATTCTCCATCATAATCGCTAACTCTTTCTAGCATGAGATAGGATAGATTTTCAATTGCATCTATAAAATGAGGATAAGCATGTGGATTGAAGTTTAAGAAGATGTTAAACTTCAAGTTTGTTGGTTTCCCTACTTTTATTACGAACTTCTCATTTTTGCTTTTTATCGTTGTAAAAAGCTGATTTACATTACTTTTAGACATAATGATTAATTATTTAGGTTTTCAATATCGCCATGAGATTTAACTAAAATATTATTCGATAAATTCCAAATTACAGATACGAGATAGTTCTTTCATTTCTAGAATGGAAAAATTATTCCTATTCAATTTACTATACCAAGTAGGATATGATATACCGGACGATTTCAAGAATTCATCTCTCACTCTCTGTTTTTCTTTTGGACTAAGGGTAAAATAATACTCAATAAATGTAATTCTGTTAGATTTATCACTTTCTTTCATTTGGAATATAAATTTTAGTCTTATATTTATAACGCAAATATATAAAATAGTAATCAATAGATTGCTATTTTACACGATAAAGATTACTATTTTATATTATTTAGAATATGTCTATTTTATAATTATATGCTTAACAGAGATAAAATCAGGAAGTTAATAGAAGAATCTGGCATGTCTAATGAGAGATTCTTTGAGGAATCAGGTATAAAAAAATCATGGTACCAAAAATCCATTAATGGCAATAGTGAACCTGGAGTTTACAAATTAGAGACTATAGCGGACTACTTTGGAGTTCCTTTGGATTATTTTTTTGATAGAGAACAAAAAGTTCAAATAGGTCATAATGTTAATGGTGATGGTAATAATGTTGGAGATATTTCTATTTCTGAATTTAAGAAAGAGAATGATTTATTGAACCGGATTTTACAGGAAAAAGAACGAATTATCGAAGAGAAGCAACGAGTTATTGATGAAAAAGAACGAATGATTAATATCTTATTGAAACAATCAAAAGAATAACATACAGAAACATACATTCTGTATGTTTTATACAAAGCATACAATTATTAAAGTGCTTATACTCAGCAATATAATATCGGGAATAAGTTTCCAGTCACCCCGACTATTGAGCATCAAGGAGTTAAGTTAATGACTTAGCTCCTTTTTCTTTATCGCGATTACAGTTTGATTACACTTTTCACGTAACTTAATCCAACCCAATACAAATCATACCACTAATTAGATTGGTATTTATTTGACTGTTAATGTTTCCTAACCCTCAAAAGTTTTTTTATATGTAACCGCACTCCCTTTTTGTGCATAGGCTCTTTTGCTCTTCTATTAGAAGCAAACCTGTTATAACAAACAGGGTAGGACAGTTATTGCCCTACCCCTATCTTATACGCTCCGTTAGAAACCTTATTTTTATAATATCATACCAAGAACTGTTTTCAAAACACAGCAGCTATCTTCTTTATGTTATTCAGCTTTTCAAGCAAAGAATTATTTTTTCGTGCCACCTGTATATTATAGTCTGTTTGCATCCTTACAAGCAAATCGGCATTGATACCTAAAGCAGCCTCTAAGAACAAGGCAAATTCGGTAGTTATCGGACGTTTTGCATTTAACGTCTCATTTAAGGCGGAATAAGACAAACCAAACTTCTTTGCAAAGTCCTTTTGTTTTATGCCTCTGCATTCCAATTCTTCCTTAACCAGTTCTCCCGGATGGTAGGGACGGAATGATTGTAAATTGTTCGCTGTTATACTCATAGTTCCTATTTATAATGATTCGTAATATCTACCAAAGAACATATTTCTACGACTGTTTGATTGCCTGCATTGGTAATTTCCCGAAATTCCAACCTATATTGGTCATTGATACGCAAAGAGGAAAACCCTTTCTTATCACCTTTCAACTTTTCATAGTTCAAAGCTCTATACTGATATAGGTCTTCCATTCGAGAGGCATTTAGTAGAGCCTTGACACACTTCAAATAACCATTGACTATTTGAGGTTGGAAGCGATGCTTCTTATCATCGGTCTTTCCTTTTTCATAAAGTTCTGCCAAATATTCCTTTTCAAATTCTACATTCATATAACCGTTCTTTGATGACACAAAGATAACACATATTTGTACGATTCGCAATATTAGCGAATTATTTTTGTCAATAGCCCAATATATATTAGTTCTTTTACTCCTCTATTAGGAACACACACCATGCTAACAAGCAGGGTAAGACAACTATTACACTACCCCTATCTTATACGCTCCATTATAAGTTTCATTGCTGCTACCTACTTATATATTGAATATACCTCAATAGGGACTGTATCTACTAAGCCATGTTTTACATAGCTTAAAGAAACAAGTTTTTCATCTACAGTTTTCCAATACAAAGAGTACTTTCCTTTTTTCACAATGTTATCCTCAACTATCTTTTTTATTTCTTTAGGTGCTTCTATTTGATTGGAATCATTCCACAAAGAACTTCTATATGGATACTTAAAATACAAATAAGAACTTTCTTTTTTATCATAAAGCACAGAACATTCATGCTCTTTTATTTTTAACTTGGGGTGAAATGTCATACTAAAAAACACTTTACCATTAACAACTTTCGCAGTCTTTCCACTCGTGCTTGACGGTTCATATTCTATTTTACCATGTAATTGCTCATTTTTCAACTCAACATTCAATCACCAATGAAATAAACTAACCAAATCCCCTTCACACTTTATTGCAAGGGTCTCGGAGAATTAGTATCTTTGCTCGCATCAACTAGTTGTTGCACAATAGGCGCGATAGCTATCTCACAATATATGCAATAGCTATTTCACCTAATGTGAGATAACTATCGTATATGTTGTGAGACAGATAGTTGGTAAGTAATAAAATAGTAGTAAAACCGCATGGAGAATATAGTTTCCCTGCAACAAACAATTAAGTCAATGAGTGCACCTTATGATTTCTTCCGTACCCCACAACGTAAAGATGAGGATAAAGTAAAATACCATGCCCGATTGGTCGTTAAGAATACCATGACTACGGAAGAAGTGGTAGAATTGATAGCGTCACGATGCAGCCTGCAACCAGGAGATGTAACGGCTGCGCTCATTGAGCTGGCCAAGGTTCTCAAAGACGAAATGGCAGAAGGACGCAACGTGCAGCTCAAAGGAATAGGTTCTTTCCGCATCAAGGCAAAATCTCCGGCTGTAAGTTCTCCTAAAGAGATACGAGCCGAAAATATCAGTTTCGGAGGAGTGGTCTACACACCGGAAGCAAAATTACTGCGTAGTTTAAGCGGGACCCGTTTTGAACGAGCCAAAGAGATACACCGTTCGCTGGAGTTAAGTGATGGCGAGATAGACAGGAAACTGACGGAACACTTTGCAGAGCACGACAGCATCACTACCCGGGAAATGTGCTCACTCTGCGGTTTAAGGAAAGCCACTGCTTTGCGTCGGCTGAAAGAACGCGTGGACGAAGGCAAGCTGAGGCATCCGGGATACCTCCGCGCTCCGTTTTATTATCCCGTGGCAGGATGTTTTGGAAAAGAATAAAAGAGACAGATTCGGTCAATCGGCACACAAGCCCTGTCTTTCAAAATACTCTTTTCTGGTGAGGAAGAAGCATTGAAGATCCAGCACTCTGCCGTCATACAACTCGTCGGCTTGGTGCAATGTGCCTTCGTAAGTGAAACCGAAACGTTCGATAACACGTAGAGAACGAGCATTATGCGGATAACAATTTATCGTAATAAGATTCAGTTCCAACTGTTCAAAACCGAAGTAGAGGACAGCCTCTACCGCTTCCGAAATCAGTCCCCGTCCCCAATAGTCCTCATGAAGCCAATAGCCCATCATCTTAGACGAATGATAGTTGCGCAAAGGATCTTTGATAAGACCGATAGAACCGATCAGGCGGTTATCTTCCAATGAGACGATAGCCCACATTCCCGGCTGTCCGATAAAGACTTCATTTAAAATCGCCTCGGACTCTTCAATCGTGCGGTGAGGCATCCATCCCGCATTATCACCTAAATGCGGATTCTTGCAGCAATCAAAGAAATCATTCAAATCACTCTTCTCAAACGGACGCAACAGCAATCGCTCCGTTTCCAGTCCTGGTATACAATATTCCATTTATCTGTATTTATCGGCTATTTTAACTATCCCATGCATTCCCGGTAAAAGTCGAGCATATCGAATATCTCTTCTTTATCGGCTGTTTGGTTTATCTCCACCTCGCCCACTTCTTTTAATAAAGTGAAGTTAATGATACCGGCACTATTCTTCTTATCATGCTTCATCAGCTCATAGAGTCTCTCATATTGATTGCAGTCGAAAGCAAACATTCCGTAGTTTTCTTTAATGAAAGTAATAGTCTGCCGCAGTTTATCTTTCGGGAAACCTACTTTAAGATGAGAGAAATAGAGTTCGCAAACGATTCCCCATGCCACGGCATACCCATGCAATACCGGGCGGTGTTGCTCCAAAGCAAGGCTTTCAAAGGCATGCCCCACCGTATGTCCCAGGTTTAATGCCTTACGGATACCTTGTTCATAAGGATCTTTCTGAACAATATCCTCTTTTATCTGAACAGACTTGCCTACCAACGCCCTCAATGCGGCATAATCAATATCCACCGTATCAAACTTCAATAATTCCGCCCAATGCCCTACCGTACTGATAAGGCCGTGCTTCAACATCTCCGCATAGCCGGAAAAGAAGTTTTCCGTATCAAGCGTACGCAGAAATTCGGTTTCTATCAGCACACTGTCCGCAGGAGCAAACGCTCCGATTTCGTTCTTCAACCCATTGAAGTTAATCCCCGTTTTTCCGCCTACCGACGCATCCACCATCGCTAGAAGTGTTGTTGGAATATTGATGGAATTGATTCCCCGTTTAAAAGTAGATGCGGCAAATCCGCCTAAGTCTGTTATCATTCCCCCACCAAGGTTTATCAGCAGCGAATGCCGTGTCGCCCCCTGGTTACTTAATTCCATCCACACATGCGCTAGTGTATCCAGTTCCTTATGCACATCTCCCGCACCGATAGTTATCTGAATGGCATCTTGCAGACACGCTGTTTTATTTAAAAGCGGCAGGCAAAGTTCGCGGGTATGCTCATCCGTGAGGACAAACAATTTGTCAAACGGGCATTTCCCGATAGCCTTATCCAAACTTTCTTCCAGATTCTCGCAGATGATTATTTCTTGTCTATTCATGCTCTTAGCTACATTAATGCTGCAAACTTACGCTAAAAACATAAAAAAGCAAAATCATTCTACTTAATTACTTACAAATAATTACCTTTGCGCATATTAATCAAATAAGAACACGCTATGAAAGCATTATTACCCGCATATTGCCGTCTGCTCGGTTACGCCATCCTTCTGTTGTCTATTTTCTCTCCCTTTATTTTAATGATGTATGGAATAATCACAGATGAAAACTTGTTGCTTTGCAAAGAAATCATTAAACTGTTTATGATTGTAGGCTTACTGATGATTTTACTTGCCTATACCAAGAATGAAAACGAGGAGACAGAAGTAATACGGGTTAAAGCGATGCGTAATGCTTTCTTTATCACCATCATATATATCTTTGTAAGTATGCTTTTCCGCCTTTACAAAGGCAGTAACGAACTGATGGATACTTCCTCATTCCTTATCTTTATGGCAATGAATGTCATTTGCCTGGAGTTTGGCATTAAGAAAGCCGTCGTTGATAAAATATTTAAAAGATAACCGGTTTATTAAACCTTTTCGCATATTCTGTGTCCAAAGAGCATAATTGTTACTTAGGATTCCACTTCATGAAAAAGATATTGGCATTATTGCTCCTTTGTTTTACAACCGTAACCTTAACTACGGCGCAAAATAAATATGTTTCTTTGTCCGGAAGTATAATTGATGCAGATGAAAAGGCGCCTGTTGCGCAGGCTACCGTACAACTGTTATCGCTTCCGGACAGCACTTTCGTTTCCGGAGAAGCAAGTTCCAACAACGGCTATTTCAAATTCCCCAACCTCAAAGCCGGAAAGTATGCACTGAAAGTTTCCTTCGTTGGTTATCAGACTTTAATAAAGTCCATAGAACTCTCTGCAGCAAAGCCATCCGTTAATCTCGGGCAGCTGGCATTACAACCGGACGCAATCATGTTGGGAGAGGCGGTAGTCGTGGCAGAAGCCCCGCAAGTCACAGTAGTGCAGGATACTACTGTTTACAATACTTCCGCTTACCGGGTACCCGAAGGAGCAATGTTGGAAGACTTGGTTAAGAAACTCCCCGGCGCCGAAGTAGACTCGGAAGGAAAGGTAACGGTAAACGGGAAGGAAATCAAGAAAATCATGGTAGATGGAAAAGAGTTTTTCAGTGATGACCCGAAACTTGCCATGAAAAACCTGCCCGTAGAAATGATAGATAAGGTAAAGGCTTACGATAAGAAATCTGATTTGGCACGTGTCACGGGAATTGACGACGGAGAAGAAGAAGCAGTGCTCGACCTGACCGTCAAGAAAGGAATGAAGCAAGGATGGTTCGGCAATTTCATCGGAGGATACGGAAGTAAAGAACGATATGAAGCAGGAGCAATGGCAAACCGCTTTACCGACAAAGCCCAATTCTCTTTAATCGGCTCTGCAAACAATACGAACAATCAAGGATTCTCTGAGTTTGGTGATGCCGGACAAGGCATGGGCGGCAATGCGGGTAGTGGTATCAATACATCCCAATCTTTAGGAGTGAACTTTGCCAAAGACAGTGAAAAGATGGAGATTGGTGGCGACGTGCAATACGGACATTCCAATCGGGATGCCTGGACTAAAAGTGCTACGGAAACTTTTCTTCAGAACGGTTCTTCTTATAAAAACAGTATGAACACCTCCAATAGAAACAGGCATGATGTTTCCGCCAACTTTCGTTTGGAATGGCGTCCGGACAGTATGACAAACATCATCTTCCGTCCATCCGGTTCTTACTCCAAGACAAACAGTTACAGCAACGGGGTTTCCACTACGTTGGACAACGAGCGGGATTCCGTCAACCACAAAGTATCCGACACACAAGGAAGAAACAATAATGTAAGTGCAAAAGGTGATCTGCAAATCAACCGTAAACTGGGGAATAAACCGGGCAGAAACCTGACTCTCCGGTTAAACTATAACTATAACAATTCAAACTCCGACCGCTGGTCTTATTCCGAAACGGATTTCTACAAGAACGACAGTCTTTCTATTCTTGACCGTTTCAATGACGGAAACAACTACGGCAATAGCTACAAAATACAAATGACCTATACGGAACCGGTCTTCACCAACCGCTTCCTACAATTCAGTTACAGCTACCAATACAAGAAGTCGCATTCGCAGAAATACGTCTATAATGCCAATGATGAGAACTATTATCCTATAAAAGACCGTTTGGATTCACTGAGCAATGAATCCGAGAACAAATATATGACACAACAACTGCAAGTTTCTCTCCGTACCATACGCGAGAAATACATGTATAATATAGGTGTGAGCGTAGAACCGCAAAAGTCTACCACGACTACTATTGTAGGTCCGAATGCAAAGCAACCGCTATCACAACATGTGTGGAACTACTCTCCTACCATCGACTTCCGCTATCGTTTCTCCAAGCAGGAACAACTTCGACTGATGTATCGTGGACGAAGCTCTGCCCCAAATATCGAGGACTTGCAAGCAGTAAAAGACGTTACCGACCCAATGAACCTGATTTATGGTAATCCGTCTCTAAAACCGTCTTACAGTAACCGTTTCATGATGTTCTATAATAAATATTCACCAAAGACGCAACGGGGGATGATGGCAAACCTCTCCTTCAACAATACGCTGAACAGCACGGCAAACAAAGTGACTTACGATGAAGAAACCGGTGGAAAGATTACCAACCTTGTCAATGTCAATGGAAACTGGAATACGCAGGCCTTTTTCTCTTTTAACACCCCTTTTAAGAATCGCAAATTCACAATAAACACATATACCAATGCCTTCTACCAGAATCTGGTAGGATTCAGCAGTATCAATAAAGAGAATGCGGAGAAAAGTACCACGCGCAACCTGAATTTACTGGAAAGACTGACCGGAAACTTCCGCAGTGACGTTTTCGAATGCGGATTGTCCGGTTCCGTAAAGTACGGTTTCTCCCACAATACAATTCAAAAGGACAGGAATCAGGAAACGTTTGACTACGAGATTTCTGCTAACACCAACGTTAATCTTCCGTGGGATATATACCTGTCATCCGATATCAACTACAGCATTAAATCCGGCTACGGAGAAGGATTTGATAAGAATGTAGTGCTATGGAACGCGCAAATATCCAAGAATTTCCTGAAAAACAAACAAGCCACTCTCCGTTTCAAGATATACGATATACTGAAGCAGCAGAATAACCTGACAAGAACCGTCACAGCCAATTATACGCAAGATTCGGAGTACAATACGCTGAACAGCTACTTCATGTTTCATTTTGTTTATCGTCTGAATACATTGGGCGGCAAGCAAATGAAAGGTAAACGAGCTCCCGGAGGCAATCATGGCGGTTCACGTCCTTACGGAGGAGGCAGACCATCTTCACGTCCGATGATGATGTAAACCGTAATCTTTTCATTCAGATGTGATTAAAGTCAGGAATTGTATGAAAGTGATAGGAAAAGCCCAATAGCCCTATTTATCAAAACACACTTATTTGTTTCTCTACAAAACGCATCTTAAATTACAATATATCTGAATAATATATTATCTTTGTTCTTAATGGTTCTCTTTAAATAGAAAAACGAACAATGACTAAAAAGAAAATTATCCGAGGAATAAATGAAGAAATGGCTGATGCATTAAAAAACAGCTGCCTACATCATCTCTATACAGAGTCTCAAGAAGAACTATTCTTTGGTATTCGCAACGGATATCTCAATCTTTACTATAATTGTGATAGTATCGCAAAAATTGAATATAAAAGAAAGCGCACAGATAAAGAGAAAAAAATCTATTGCACAATCAATAATTACTATTTAAATGGGAAAAATGGTATAGATATTTCTCCTGAAACAATCCATAATTGTTATCAAGAAATAAAAGATGTCAGTGATCAAAAGAGTAAGAAAACTCTCGAAAAAAGAGCCCAAGCACTATTAATAACAAAAAACAATAGCAATCCAAAATCCAAGTGGTTCTGCTTAGATGTGGAATATAGAAAACAATTTCATAACAGAACAGAACGTGATAATAGTGGTTTTAAAGGACGCTTCGATATTATAGCCATTTCTAAAACCAAACCCTATAATATAGCCTTAATAGAATTAAAATATGGAAGTAAAGCGATTGGTGGAAACAGTGGAATATACAAACATATAAAAGACTTCAAACTATTTCAAGACAAAGGCTATTTTAAATCATTAAAGCAAGAAATTGTAAATATCATCAAAGCTCAAGTGGAATTAGGTGTGAATGTACCTAAAGAACTACATGGCATAGAAATTAAAGACATCCTGACTAAACCGGAATTCTATTTTATAATTTTAAATAATAACAAGGAAAAGAATGGCAGCACCCCTAAACAAACAATGGCAGGGTATCTATTCAAACCAAATAATAATAAGTATAAAGATTGGAAGTGTAAAAGATCGGCCAAACACTGCGTGGAAGATGATTTTGGCGATATTACTCAAAAAAACAATGATTTCCATGCTACCTTTTTATTCTCCAAAGTTATTATTCCAGAAACTGAAACTGCAAAAACGACAACATTTGGAATCACAGATATAATTAATGGAGAATACGATGAAATAATCAGACCAGAATGAAATTAATTATTCACAGAGGAACAAAGCAGATAGGAGGATGCGTAACTGAAATTGAACATAACGGTTACAAAGTTTTTATTGACTACGGAGAACAATTACCAGGTACAATAACATCAGACTTACCCTTGATTGAAGGCTTAACATGTGGAGATATATCCAGAAGTGCACTTTTCATATCTCATTATCATGGTGACCACATAGGAAAAATATGCGATGTGCCACATGACATCCCTATATATATTGGAAAAACCGCATGTGAGATTTACAGGTGTCTTGAGCAAAGACTAACTTATATCCAAGACCTTACAGAAAGAAATAAACATAAAAAGATTGTAGAGCGCATCAATACCTTTAAAACATTTACCCCACTTGAAAAGATAAAAATAGGTAAAATAACGATCACGCCTTTGATGATAGATCATTCCGCTTTTGATGCTTATATGTTCATTATCGAAGCAGAAGGAACACGCTTACTCCATACTGGTGATTTTCGCGGACATGGTTTCAGAGGATCAAAGCTCAACAAAATGCTACAAAAGTATGCCTCCAACATAAATTATATCATCTCAGAAGGAACTAATGTTTCCCGATCCAATGTTGCTATGCAAACGGAACGAGAGTTACAACAAGATTTTGAGAATCAATTTAAGCAAAATAAATACAATTTCGTATTAGTCTCATCTACCAATATTGACCGAATATTCTCTTTGTACCATGCAGCAAAAAGAGCAGGACGGAGTTTCGTTTGCGACAACTATCAAGCTGAAATATTGAAGATTGTTTCTAAGAACCATAAAAGATATACTCCTTTTTATGATATTAACTATGCACAAACTGAAAATTATGCAGGACGATTCTTTACATTAAAAAAGGGCATTCATTCTAATTCATTTCTATTTTCGGAAAACTTTAAGAACTTTTTAATGAAGCATGGCTTTTGTATGCTTATTCGCGCAACAGAAGCATTTAAACCTATCTTAGCTGAATATAATGCAAAGATTTACTATTCAATGTGGAATGGATATTTGGATAATCAAAAGCAAGCATACAATCCAATACTACATGATTTCCTGTCCTCCTATGAAATAGATTATATGCATACAAGCGGACATGCCGATACACCCACATTAAGAACGGTCTTTAAAACTGTAAAGCCCATTGGCGGCATTATCCCTATTCATACAGAAGCTCCTGAAAAATTTCAAAGATTATTCGGGGAAATAGCCCCTGTTATCACACTTTATGATGGTGAATCGTTTAATTGCAAGCTAATTTAAATATGGTAAAATCAATCCTTCATCTTTCAGATACTCATGGTTATCATAATCAACTAAATGATTTACCGAATACAGACCTCATTATACATTCAGGTGATATTTCATTTGCCGGAACAGAAAATGAAATAATGGACTTCATGGAATGGTTCTTCAATTTACCTCACAAATATAAAATATTTATTGCAGGAAACCATGATGATGGTTTATTTGGCGCAAATATAGAAGGATTACCTGAAAATTGCTTTTATCTATGTAATTCAGGTATAACAATAGAAAACATAAAACTTTATGGCATACCTATGTTCATGGAAGACGTTCTATCTGGAAAATATACGAAACAAATAGCATCTATCCCCTCGAATATTGATGTATTAGTTTCTCATCAACCGCCTTATTGTATCTTGGATTCATCGGCAAATATTAACTATGGAAGTTCTGATTTATTACAAGCCATATTGAGGATTCAGCCGAAATATCATTTATTCGGGCACATCCACAATGCAGTAGGTATCGAATATACAGAAAAGACAACATTTGTAAACGCAGCACAACTTGATGAAAAATATAAACTGAATTATGTCCCATTCTTATTAAAAATCGAGAGATAATTCCTGTTTTCAATAACTTTCCACTCTCTTTGGGAATTATATCTAAACTTTCGACTCGAATATCTCAGTATCCTCTTAAATGTCTTCTATCCAATCCAAGTTAAGTTATTCTTGATTTTTTATTCGTCTATTCCAACGTTTTTATATAACTTTGCTAATTGAATCCAATAAAGCAACATCGACTATGATAGATTGGAGCGGATTAGTGAATCAAATATTTACCGTTACTTTCGATATTCTGTACGTCGGAGCTGTTATCGGTACGATTATCGTTGTCATCCTCGATAATAGAAATCCGGTAAAGACGATGGCATGGATACTTGTGTTAACCTTTCTTCCCTTTATCGGACTTATTTTCTATATATTCTTTGGACGTAGCACCCGTCGGGAACGGTTAATTAGTAAAAAGAGTTACAACCGTTTAATGAAAAGACCTATGCAAGAGTTTCTTGCACAGGCCGCATTTCAGTTCCCCGACAATCAGCACCAACTGATGGCACTGTTTAAAAGCACGAATCAGGCATTGGTTTTTGAAGGAAACAAAATAGATATCTATACATCAGGACTTCCTAAATTACAGGCTCTTATACATGAACTATATAAAGCAAAGCAATATATCCATTTGGAATATTACATTTTTGAAGACGATGCTGTAGGACGACTGGTACGCGACGTCTTGATAGATAAAGCACACGAAGGAGTGGAGATAAGGCTTTTATATGATGATGTAGGTTGCTGGCATGTACCAAACCGTTTTTATGAGGAGATGAGGGAAGCCGGTATCGAAGCACGCAGTTTTCTGAAAGTGCGTTTCCCCCAGTTTACCAGTAAAGTGAATTATCGAAATCACCGGAAAATAGCTGTCATAGATGGGAAAGTCGGCTTTATCGGAGGAATGAATATTGCAGAAAGATATATGCGCGGATTTAGCTGGGGTATCTGGCGGGATACACACATCAAGATAAAAGGTAAAGCGGTATACGGCCTTCAAACAGCTTTTCTTATGGATTGGTACTTTGTAGATCGCACCTTACTTACTTCTGCCAAATATTTCCCTGAAGTGAAATCATACGGCAACAGTATCATGCAAATAGTTACCTCCGAACCGGTTGGACAATGGAAAGAAATCATGCAGGGATTAACGCTTGCCATCAGTAGCTCCCGAAAATATTTCTATATTCAAACTCCTTACTTTCTTCCAACCGA
Source organism: Bacteroides sp. OM05-12 (assembly GCF_003438995.1). Lineage (GTDB taxonomy): Bacteria > Bacteroidota > Bacteroidia > Bacteroidales > Bacteroidaceae > Bacteroides. The sequence goes on along the minus strand of NZ_QSUN01000032.1, from coordinate 16,590 downwards.
ACCTATACTGTCTGCACTCCAAATCGCAGCCTTAGCCGGAGTAGATGTCCGGTTAATGATGCCGGAACGAGCCGACAACCGTATTACACATCTTGGTTCCTGTTCTTATTTGAGTGACATACTCAAGGCAGGTGTAAAAGTCTATTTCTATCAAAAAGGGTTTCTACACTCCAAACTTATGGTTTCTGACGATACCTTATCTACAGTAGGCTCTACTAATATGGATTTCCGTAGTTTTGAACATAACTTTGAAATAAACGCTTTCATGTATGACAAAGACACTGCACTTAGAATGAAAGAGATTTTTCTGCGTGATCAAAAAGAATCAGTACAGATACAATTAAAGAATTGGCAGAAGCGTCCGTTAAAACGTAAAGCGACGGAATCTATCGTAAGACTACTAGCCCCGTTATTATAATCTATTTATTATCCAACCTGAAAAAAGAGAAGTTTACACTTCCATATACTCTCCTTTCCACAAAGTGGGGATCATCCTCAAAGTTATTTGTCTTACCATGCTCCAAAACAAATAATCCGTCTTCTTTCAATAAACCTTTTTCAAAAATAAGTTGTGAAATCGTTTCCAGTCCTTTCAATTCATAAGGGGGATCGGCAAAGATAAAATCAAACTTCTCGCTGCTATTCTCTATATATTTAAAGACATCTCCACGGATAGGAAAACATTTATCAGTCTTTACTTCCTGCATTACCTTACAGATGAAAGCATAATGCTGCGAATCTTTTTCTACCGAAATCACTTTATCGCATCCTCTTGATACCAATTCGATACTAATGCTTCCTGTTCCTGCAAAAAGATCAAGGGCGGTAACGCCATCTTCAAAATCAATCTGGTTAGACAATACATTAAACAAATTCTCCTTGGCAAAATCCGTTGTAGGACGTGCTTTAAAAGTACGAGGCACATCAAATCTCCGTCTTTTATATATTCCGCTGATAACTCGCATATTCTCTTTCTATATTATAATTCGCACAATGTCAAGGTCTGCAAATCATAAGGGATATCCTCTAACTTTGCTACTCCCTGACGGGTAAATTCCGATTTCGGATTAATAATAAATACCTGCCGGACAAACTGCTTCAAGCCGCTATTCAACTTCTCCTTATCATTGAAAAAGCCTACCAGATGCAGCTCGTCACGTTCCTGATTATAATCAAGTTGTTTCCACACATACAATAGGTAGTAAATACAATCATCTACCTGCTTACAGTCAAAGGAGTTCGCCAATAGCAAGCGTCCTCTATCAAAACAAAACACATCCAAAGAGTTACCTCTGACATAAACATACATCTTCTTGCTGTTACCCAAACGGCATTTTCCTGCAAAATGTTCGATTAGCGGACTGACCTGCGAATAGAAATGCGCAGCCGGATAACGTTCAGACAATTGCTGCCATGCGCTCTTATCCATTCCAAAAGCGACTTTCACATAAGCCTTCCGAAGGTCGTTGCAAAGCACCTTTTCGTTTTCCTGCATTGAATGGTTATAATAAAAAACGGTACGATATTGTTCTTCATCCTCTGCCAGTTCGAGAGGAATAAGCGTAAAGCGTCGGGTTACCAATAAAACATTTACCCGCTTATAGGTATATTGCAGAATATCCGACTTCAACAATTCTTTGACGTTCGCAGCCATAGACGTACCGCTCTCTATCTCCTGAGAAAAATAACTCAGAGAACTATCAAGAATCGGATTATAGATAGAAAAAGAAAATCCATCCGTACTTAGACGGATGGATAATGTATATTGTTCCGATTTACTAAAGTCAATTCTTTCAGCAATTGCTTTTTCGGGCATATAGACTTATATTATTCCCAGTTACCTGCGTTATTATTAGGAGTATCAATTGAGCCGACTTGCAATCCAGGGAATTTACCCAATTTAGTAGCCATATCTTTCAAGTTAATGATTTCCTGACGATCAAGTCCTTGCAAATACACCTCATACGGAGTTTTAGCCTCGAACAAATAGATAGGAGCACCGGATTTTGTAGTATCACTCTTAGTAGCCATTTCAAATTCTTTTCCGCCACCGAATGGAACAAATCTCATTGAATCCGCAACAAAGCCTTTCGGATAAATCGTATCCATAACGCTTACCCACATCGTATCACGTTTAAATCCCATCAAACCTTCTTTCTCTACATCTTTCCAGTTTCCGGTTTTCTTTGCTTTATTAATCAAAGCCATAGCCTTTTTCTCTGTCAATCCATTTTCTAACTGAGCATCAGACAAAACACCTTCTTTAGCTACGAAAGGAATCTTTTGAGTCTTTACGAAAGTAATCAACGTATCAAAACTCGCCGTATATTGACCTTGATGTTGGTTACGATATTCCAGCTGTGCTTTACGGATATCAATCAAGCGGGCAATGACCTTCTTTTCTCTTGCCTTTTGTGCTTCCTCAAACCTAATCGGTCCCATGATGCTTCCATAGCAAATATAGGCTAGAACGCAGATACAGGCGACTAATACGATATTAATTACTGTTTTCATGATAATATTGTTTTTTTAGTTTATATTCGTAGCGCAAAAATAAAATAAATTAATCTATTTTACGACAGTTCCATGAACTTTTTTATCGCATAAAAATGATAAATAATTATTTAGAGCAACAAATTAAAGAAAATTTTCATTATCAACCAACTTTTGAACAGGAATTAGCAGTTAAATCTTTGGCTACGTTCTTGTTGTCCAAGCAAAACGACACAATATTCCTATTGCGGGGATTTGCAGGAACAGGTAAAACCTCTCTCGTTGGAGCCTTAGTAAAGACGATGGATAGTCTCGCACAGAAGTCCATCTTACTTGCTCCTACGGGACGCGCTGCTAAAGTGTTCTCTCTGTATGCCGGACATCCTGCATATACTATCCATAAAAAGATATACAGGCAGAAGTCTTTTTCTAATGAAATGACTAACTTTTCATTAAATGACAATCTAAATACACACACCTTATTTATTGTGGATGAATCATCGATGATCTCCAATGATGGTCTATCCGGTTCTTCTTTCGGCAGCGGGCGACTATTGGATGATTTAATTCAATTTGTTTATTCGGGAACCGGTTGCCGGCTCATATTAATGGGAGATACCGCACAGCTTCCTCCTGTAGGCGAAGAAGAGAGCCCGGCACTTTCTGCCGATATATTGAAAGGTTATGGACTGGAGGTACAAGAAATAGGGTTGACTCAAGTAGTTAGGCAATTAGAAAATTCGGGTATTCTTTGGAATGCCACTAAATTACGTCGATACATAGCCGAAGAAAACTTTCTGAGCCTACCTAAAGTTCGCCTAAAAGGTTTTGCGGATATCCGAATACTCCCGGGAAATGAACTGATAGATGAATTAAATACCTGTTACGGGAGAGACGGAATGGATGAGACAATGGTTATCTGCCGCTCCAACAAACGGGCTAATTTATATAATAATGGAATTCGAAATACCATTTTAGACAGAGAAGATGAATTAAATAGCGGAGATATGCTGATGATTGCTAAAAATAATTACTTTTGGACAGAGAAGAACAAAGAAATTGATTTTATAGCAAACGGAGATATAGCAGTAGTGCGCCGTGTACGCCGAACTAAAGAATTGTATGGCTTCCGCTTCGCTGAAGTCCTGCTATCGTTTCCTGACTACAATGATTTCGAATTGGAAGCTAATTTATTGCTCGACACGCTTCACAGCGAATCTCCCGCCTTGCCAAAGGAACTGAACGACAAACTCTTTTATAGTGTACTTGAAGATTATGCGGATATTACAATAAAAAAGGAGAGAATGAAAAAAATGAAAGCCGATCCCTATTACAACGCCTTACAAATAAAATACGCGTATGCCATTACTTGCCATAAAGCGCAAGGAGGGCAATGGAAAAACATTTTTCTCGACCAAGGTTACATTACAGAAGAGAATATAGGACCGGATTATTTCCGATGGTTGTATACCGCTTTTACCCGTGCTACTCAAACCCTTTATCTTGTAAACTATCCCAAAGAGCAAGCAGAATAAAAGCCCACCTGATATTTAAAGAAGATAAGCACAGATATCCCTTTCTTTGTATACTCTCCAGAGCAACAATCACCTATAAGCTTCATCCTTCAGTTTGCCTATTTTACATTGATACTGAACGAGTTATCCTGAAAGATGGAATCATTCAGCAGATTTGCTCAATCGTCCTCATCGACTGAATCTTTTTCCGAAGAAAGGTTCAGGGTAATTCATTGATAGTCAAACCTAAATTTGCAAACTGAAAGATTGAAGGTTATTTGAGAGCAATTTGTTTTTTATACTGTATTTCACCGATAAACACCTTGATGTTTTTAAAAAACATCTGGTTGATTGAAAAAAGCATCAGGACGTTTGAAGACAAACATACGGTCGATTGTTTGCAAACGATAGGAGTTTGTCGGCAATCGACCGTATGCTGAAAATCGATTTATACTTATCCCTAATAAGTATCGGGCAAGCCGAGATATCATCAATAAAAAAAGCCCTTCTCTCGAATGAAAGAAAGGCTTTAAACATATCATTAATAATCTTATTTCAATCCGGCTAGTTCAATCACCTTCTCTATAGCAGCATTCAAACCATCCGTATTTTTACCACCTGCCGTTGCAAAATGTGGTTGACCACCACCACCACCTTGAATTAATTTGGCTGCTTCACGGACAATCTGTCCCGCATTAATGCCATCTTTTACCAAATTATCAGAAGCCATCACCGTCAACAATGGTTTTTCATTATCCACCGTACCGGCAACAAAAAGCATATTTTCCGTGATTTCACCACGAAGTTGGAAAGCTATATTCTTAACGACATCTGCCGGTATAGGCATATTATTCATTGTAATAAGCCTAATCCCATTTATGTTTTTAGCATTTTCCAACAGACGCTCTTTAATCGCAATAGACTTTTCTTTCATATAGTCTTCCATTTGCTTCTTCAATCCGGCATTTTCATCTATATATTTACGAATAGCGACTTTCAAATCAGGAGCATTATTGAAGAGAACTTTTACTTCATTCAACGTATCTTGTATAACATCCATCATTTCTTCCACTTTCGCACCTGTAACGGCTTCAATACGACGAACGCCGGCAGCGATAGAACTCTCGGAAATAATTTTCATCATACCGATTTTTCCGGTTGCCGAGACGTGCGTTCCACCACAAAATTCGACAGAAGAGCCAAACTGAACTACACGAACCTCATCTCCGTATTTCTCACCGAAAAGTGCAATAGCACCAAGCTCTTTAGCCTTTTCAATCGGCATATTACGATATTCGGTCAACGGCACATTCTCACGAATCTTAGCATTCACCAGATGTTCTACCTCACGAAGCTGTTCATCTGTCACTTTCTGGAAATGAGAAAAGTCAAAACGCAATGAATCCGGAGTAACCAATGAACCTTTCTGTTCCACGTGCTCACCCAACACAATACGTAAAGCCTCGTCCAACAGGTGAGTAGCAGAATGGTTTGCAGCAGATGCAGCGCGTTTGTCCGTATCAACACAAGCCATCATCGGAGCGTCAAGATGCTTTGGCAGTTCCTTTGTGATATGTATGGGAAGATTATTTTCCTTCTTCGTATCAATAATTTCAATCGTTTCAAACTCACTCACCAACACACCGGTATCACCCACCTGACCACCGCTTTCCGCATAGAACGGCGTATTATCAAGCACGATCTGATAAAGTGTCTGATTTTTCTGTTTTACTTGACGGTAACGAAGAATAGAGACCTCATATTCTGTAAAGTCATAGCCTACAAATTCAGTTGTTCCCTCTTTTAAAGTAATCCAGTCTCCTGTTTCTACGGCAGCAGCATTACGAGCACGCTCTTTTTGCTTCTGCATTTCTGCATTAAACTCTTCAAGGTTCACATTCAATCCGTTCTCACGCAGAATCAATTCCGTCAAGTCGAGCGGGAAACCGAATGTATCATATAATGTGAAAGCATCTTTGCCATTAATCGTATCTTTTCCGGCAGCCTTTACATCAGACATAGCTTTGTCCAACAAACGGATACCCGTTTCCAATGTACGCAAAAATGCTTCTTCCTCTTCTTTAATTACCTTCTCGATCAAGGTACGTTGAGCATTTAATTCAGGATAAGCCTCACCCATGTTTTCGATTAACACAGGAAGAAGTTTATACATAAATGCTTGTTTCTGACCTAAGAAAGTATATCCGTAACGCACAGCACGACGAAGAATACGGCGAATTACATATCCGGCCTTTGCATTCGACGGTAACTGACCGTCCGTTATAGAAAAAGCAATCGTACGAATATGGTCGGCAATCACACGCATTGCCACATCATTCTGTTTATCTTTACCATATTCAGTTCCGGCCATTTTAGCAATCTCTTTAATGATTGGTTGGAAAACGTCCGTATCATAATTAGAAATCTTACCTTGCAGTGCCATACACAAGCGTTCGAATCCCATACCGGTATCGATTACTTTTGCCGGAAGACCCTCCAAACTTCCATCCGCTTTACGGTTGAACTGCATGAATACCAAGTTCCAAATTTCGATTACTTGCGGGTGATCATGGTTTACCAAATCACGTCCGCTTATCTTGGCACGTTCTTCGGCAGGGCGCAAATCAATATGAATCTCAGAACAAGGTCCACATGGCCCTGTATCTCCCATTTCCCAAAAGTTATCATGCTTATTACCATTTATAATATGATCTTTCGGAAGAAACTGTTCCCAATAGCCGGCAGCTTCATTATCACGTTCCAATCCTTCTTCTGGACTTCCTTCAAAAACAGTGGCATAAAGATAAGACGGGTCCAGCTTTAAAACATCAACCAAATATTCCCATGCCCATGATATAGCTTCCTTTTTAAAGTAATCGCCAAATGACCAGTTACCCAACATTTCAAACATTGTATGATGATAAGTATCGTGACCCACTTCTTCCAAGTCATTATGCTTACCACTGACACGCAAACATTTCTGAGAGTCTGCCACTCTTTTATACTTTGCAGGATGATTACCTAAAATAATATCTTTAAACTGATTCATACCCGCATTGGTAAACATCAATGTAGGGTCGTCTTTTATGACCATCGGGGCAGAAGGAACAATCTGATGCCCTTTTGACTCGAAGAAAGTCTTGAATGATTCTCTAATTTCTTTAGCTGTCAACATACTTATATCTAACGTTCAAGTTAATATTCTCAAAAAGGATTTGCAAAGATAGCTTGTTTTATTATTTTTGCCCTTATTATTGTGCAAAATATTCACGCATTGCACATTAAAAACTATAAAAAAGAGGACAAATGCGTAAGGTTTACTATATTTATAATCCCAGGACACAGACTTACGACAGGATATACCCCACCGTTCGACAACGGGCATTAAGTATTCTTCGCCGCCTTTTCATCGGTATGGGACTGGGAGCCAGCTGTTTTATCATCTTATTATTGCTCTTCGGTTCGCCTTCCGAAAAAGAACTCCGCACAGAAAATTCCCGTTTACTTGCACAATACAATGTTCTCTCCAAACGACTTGAACAAGCATTGGGCGTACTACAGGATATACAACAACGTGACGACAATCTTTATCGAGTTATCTTCATGGCAGATCCCGTTCCCGAAGCTATTCGCAAAGCCGGATACGGAGGGACTAATCGTTATGAGCAATTAATGGATATGGCTAATGCCGACCTTGTTATCAATACCACCCAAAAACTGGATTTATTAAACCGGCAACTTTATATTCAGTCCAGATCATTTGACGAGGTGATAAGCATGTGCAAAAAGCATGATGAAATGCTGAAATGTATTCCGGCCATACAACCTGTATCCAACAAAGACCTACGACAAACTGCGTCCGGCTATGGAACACGTATAGACCCCATCTACGGAACAACCAAATTCCATAGTGGAATGGATTTTTCTGCACCTTTGGGAACAGATGTTTATGCCACAGGAGATGGTGTAGTGGTAAAGGCCGGTTGGGAAACAGGCTACGGAAATACAGTAGAAATAGATCATGGTTTCGGTTATTTTACCCGATATGCCCATTTGAAAGATTATCAAACCAGAGTTGGGAAGAAAGTGGTACGCGGAGAAATTATCGGGCATGTAGGCAGTACAGGAAAAAGTACCGGACCTCACTTACATTATGAAGTACACGTAAAAGGACAGGTAGTAAACCCCATTAATTACTACTTCATGGATTTGAGTGCCGAAGATTATGATAAGATGATTCAAATGGCAGCTAACCACGGTAAAGTATTCGATTAAAAAGAAGATAAAATGGCATATAATCCCGAAAAAGAGCTGAAATTATACTATTCCATCAGTGAAGTAGCAAAAATGTTTGATGTAAACGAATCATTACTTCGTTTCTGGGAAAAGGAATTTCCGATCATCAAACCAAAGAAGAACGCAAAAGGAAGCCGACAATACAGAAAAGAAGATATAGAGAACATTCGTTTAATATATCATTTGGTAAAAGAAAAAGGAATGACTCTGCTCGGAGCACGCCAAAAGCTGAAAGACAATAAAGAAGACACCATACAGGCTATAGAAATCATAGACCGTTTAAAAGAAATCCGGGAAGAACTTTTAAAAATGAAAAAAGAACTGGATACATTATAAATCCGGTTCTTCCCCTCACCGTATTAATCTACCATCAGTCCTCTACACGAGTAACCGATTTAATATTATTGATTTTACGCAAGTTGGTACAAATGGTTTTCACATCATCTACATCATGCACATAGAGTTGTAATTTTCCCTCAAAAATACCATCATTGCTTTCAATAGACAATTTCCTGATATTCACACTTAGCTGTTGAGAGATAATCTGAGTAATCTGATTTAATAGCCCGACATCATCAATACCTTTTATATATAGATAAACCGGGAAAGACAACGCCTTATGAGTATCCCATTCCGCAGCTATAATACGATTTCCATAACTACTTTTCAATTTAGTAGCAACAGGACACTGACGCTTATGAATCACGACACGATTGTTTTCATCCAAATAGCCCAATACATCATCACCCGGAATCGGATGACAACATTCCGCAATAACGTAGTTCTTTTGAATCGCATCTTCCGTCAGCTTCAGCACCTTTTTAGTATCTATTTTCTCAACCGGTTCTTTTTCTTCTTCCTTCTCCTTCTCTTTCGTTTCTTTGTTTCCACCACCAAACGAGAATGTCAGATACTTGCGCCAACTGCTTGATGCAGTCTTATCTTTCAGTTCATTTTTATCTCCATCTCCCAGCACAATCGTCTTCTGACCTAATGCAGCAAGCAAAACATCTTTATCCGACAACTTATGATACTTTAAGAGCTTTTCAACATTAACTGAATTGGGTTCCATATCCTCTTTTTTAAAGAACTCATTCAGTATATCCTCCCCTTCTTTCTGAGCATGTTTTTGTTCCCGTTTCAGGATAGCCAATATTTTAGCCTTAGCTTTAGCCGTAGTTGCAAAATTTATCCACTCAGGCTGCACACGCTGGGATTTTGAAGTCAGAATTTCTACCTGGTCACCACTTTGCAGTTTATGACTCAGCGGTACCAGCTTATGATTAACCTTCGCGCCAATACAATGGCTGCCTAAGAAAGTATGGATAGAAAAGGCAAAATCAAGTGCCGTACAGTTTTGTGGCATGGTTTTGATTTCTCCTTTCGGAGTGAACACGAATATTTCCGAAGCAAAAAGGTTCAGTTTTATCGTATCTAAAAAATCAATGGCATCCGGTTGCGGATCATCAAGTATCTCCTTAATTGTCTTAAGCCACTTCTCCAACTCGCCTTCATCCTCACTTCCTCCCCCTTCTTTATATTTCCAATGCGCAGCAAAGCCTTGCTCCGCCACATCATTCATACGTTCGCTACGAATCTGCACTTCAATCCACTGACCGTTATTACTCATCAAGGTTACATGAAGTGCCTGATAACCATTTGCTTTCGGATGGCTAACCCAATCCCTCAAACGATCGGGATGCGGTTTATATATCTTCGAGATCGAAACATAGATATTAAAACATTCGTTCAACTCTTCTTCCGGATTCTTTGGCGTAAAAATAATACGAACGGCAAGTATATCATATATTTCCTCAAAAGGAATATTCTTCGTCTGCATCTTGTTCCAGATAGAATATGGAGATTTCACTCTCGCCACAATCTGGTAGTCTATGCCCATTTTATCCAATTGAGCACGGATAGGGGTAGTAAAATTACGGAAAACCTCATCACGGGCTGCTGCCGTATCTTGCAGTTTTTCTTCTATCTGTTTGTATTCTTCCGGATGTTCATACTTAAAACTCAGATTTTCCAGTTCCGTTTTTATCTTATTAAGTCCCAACCGATTGGCCAACGGAGCATATATATAGAGAGTCTCTCCTGCTATCTTGTACTGCTTATTGGGAAGCATAGATCCCAAAGTACGCATATTATGAAGGCGGTCGGCTATTTTGATTAAGATAACACGGATATCACTGGACATGGTAAGCAACAGCTTTTTGAAATTCTCCGCCTGTGCAGAAGCCCTGTCGCCAAAGATTCCACCGGAAATTTTGGTCAATCCGTCTACAATCTGCGCTATCTTAGGGCCGAATATATTCTCAATATCCTCAACTGTATAATCCGTATCCTCAACAACATCATGGAGCAAAGCGGAACAAATGGACGTAGACCCAAGACCTATCTCTACACATACAATCTTTGCAACAGCAATAGGATGCATGATATATGGCTCACCGGAACGACGTTTCACCCCCTTATGTGCCTGTTTTGCAAAATTAAAAGCTTTAGTTATTATTTCAACCTTTTTACGATGTTTGGTTGCAAGATAAGCGTCCAACAGGTCCTGAAACCCTTGGTTTATCATTTCCTCATCGGCCATTTCCTTTGCTTGTATGTCGTCCATTCTTATTTTCCTCCATTATCCGTTCTGCAAAAATAAGCAAAAAACATTATCATGCAAGCAAATTTAGGCAAAAGCCACGACTACCGATAAATTTTTAACCGTTTGCCGGCTGCAATCCGATCATTCTTCAAATTGTTCCAACGCTTGATCTCTTTTACGCTTACTCCATACTTACGGGCGATAACAGAAAGTGTTTCTCCCTGCCTTATCTTATGGTAAATAGCCCCGGAGGATGAGGAAGTGCGACTACTACCCGCAGGCATATCCTTGACCGCAACCGTACGCCTCTTATTAAACAATTCAGAAGCCCTGTGCGTGTAGATTGTATCCTGACTATCGATAAAAGTACTGATATAGTTACGTGGCAATCTCAAAGTACACGATTTTGTATTTCCCGGCACTATATCCTTCTTATACTGCGGATTCAAGCTACGGATCTGTTCCACATTAATTCCGCAAATATCCGAAATCTGTTCAAAATGCAAATCCTTATTTACCTGAACAGTATCCGTACTTGCCGGAATCAACGTCTCCATCGGACATATGTTATGTTCACAATAATAAGTCATTATATAATTGGCTGCAATGAACGCAGGAACATACCCTCTGGTCTCTTTCGGTAAGAAGTTATATATACTCCAATAATCCTTCTCTCCATTAGCACGCCTAATAGCCTTATTTATATTACCCGGCCCGCAGTTATAAGCAGCAATGACAAGATTCCAGTCCTGATAGATCGCATATAAATCCCTCAAATAACGGGCAGCCGCCCATGTTGATTTTATCGGGTCACGACGTTCATCAATCAAACTGTTGGACTCCAAACCATATATTTTCCCTGTGCCTATCATAAATTGCCACAGTCCGCTGGCTCCGGCACGTGACACAGCCGAAGGATTCAGAGCAGACTCTATAATCGGCAGATATTTCAATTCCTGAGGAATATCATAAACATCCAGTGCTTCTTCAAAAATAGGCATATAGAAATTGGCAGCTCCCAGCATATAAGAAACATTCTTCCTTAAGCGAGTGGCATATTGATCTATAAATTTACGAATAATCTCATTATAAGGCATCTCCATTATAGAAGGGATGCGGGAAAGCCTGTCTATATAAACAGAGTCAGGATATGAAGGATTCACATCACTCATATTACAGTCTCCCCCCTGCATAATATAATTCTTGGAGTTCCAGTTGCTCAGCAAACTGTCAACCGCATAGTCCATGCTTTCGGGCAGTTCAATCAATTCTTCATGCTTGTTCCCGTCACTCCCTACCGTAACACTGATACTCTGCGCATTAACAACTGAAATACAAATCAAGAAAACCGAAATAAATAATAGAATGTGTTTCATCTTTCATTATTAGAATTTAATACTACACTGAAGGCCTATGGAATTTCCCAGGCGGCGGTCATTAATTATGGCAGGCTCTATCTTTAAGCCTAAATCCTTAGAGATGTCGAAATCCGATAATTCCGCATCCACATAAGCATCAATGACCGATATTAAATAAACACCGATAAAGCAGAAGATACTCAAATCCCTATTCCGTCGGTAAAAGTCTTTTTTCTTTTTAAATATAGCTTTATACTGTTCCTCTCTATCCGGAGTTATATTTACTCCAAAATCAAGATAACTATTCGTATTCGGATTGTTATCCATAATATCCAGATAGGCTTGTGAATAATCCGAATACATTTTATTATTCCATGTCAAAGCATAGGCACATCCTAAAAATCCACCGTAAATAATCGGTAATTTCCAATACTTACGATTATAAACCTGCCCTGCTCCCGGAAAAACAGCAGCCAGCCACACTGCTCTGGAAGAATTAGGAATCCATATTTTCTTTTCAGGTTGTACTGCCACACTATCTTTCGACACAACTAAAGAAGCCGTATCCACCGGAGCATCCAACTTCTTATAATTCTCCTCATTCACTTTAATAATACTGTCCGTCGCGAGTGAATCTTGTGAGCTCATTTGAAGCCGATGCAAACGCGCTTTCGGTATATTAATGACAGAATCGTTTCTCACCGTTTGGTTCTGTGCATACACATCAATCCCTGCTACCTGTATTGCACAGAGAAGCAGGGCTATAACGATACGATATGTCAATGTTTTTACAGCCAACCTTTTATTCGTTTCTCTCTTTATCTTTCAACGTATCGAATATTTCCATTATACGTTCCAGATCCTCCTCATTATTAAAAGGAATACTGATCTTCCCTTTACCTTTTGAAGTGCACGACAACTGTACTTTTGCACTAAAAAAGCCGGAAAGATGTTTTTTCAATAAATTATATTCCTCCGGAAGTTTCGCTCGTTTCGGAGCTATTTTCTTATCACCGCTCTTCACCGTTTCACCCTCACTCAACGCTTTTACCAGCTCTTCAACCTTACGAACGGAATAATTATGTTCCAATATCTCCGCATACAACTTCATTTGCATCTTTGGGTTGTCCAAAGCCAGCAAAGCACGCGCATGCCCCATATCCAACGTTTTATTTTGCAAAGCCACCTGTATCTGTGCAGGAAGTTTCAGCAAACGCAAGTAATTTGCAATCGTAGTACGCTTCTTTCCTACCCGCTCGCTCAAACGTTCCTGAGTCAATTCATACTGTTCAAGCAGATGTTGATATGCCAAAGCAATCTCTATCGAATTCAGATCTTCACGTTGAATATTCTCAACCAATGCCATTTCCATCACATTCTCATCATCCGCTGTACGGATATAAGCAGGAATTGTTTTTAGTCTGGCAAGTGATGATGCACGAAAGCGACGTTCTCCGGCAATAATCTGATAAGAATCATCTGAGATTTTTCGTAATGTAATCGGCTGTATAATACCTATTTCAGCTATTGAATCGGATAATTCTTTTAATGCAGCCTCGTCAAACTCGCGACGCGGCTGATTCGGATTCACCGAAATCTTCGACAGCTCTATTTCATTAATAGAAGAAGAACCTTCCGTCTTCACTTCATCCATGGAAATCAGAGCATCCAACCCTCTACCCAAAGCAAATTTTTTGTGTGCAGCCATATCTTCTATTTACTATTTCTTTTAATAATCTCTTGAGCCAAAGCTAAATGATTCTTTGAACCGGAAGAATCCGCATCATACAAGATAACAGGAATTCCATGGCTCGGTGCCTCGCTTAACTTCACGTTTCTCTGTATAACGGTTTTAAATACCAGTTCCTGAAAATGCTTTTTCACTTCATCGTAAATCTGATTCGCCAGACGCAGACGAGAATCATACATCGTCAGCAGAAAGCCTTCTATCTCCAAAGCCGGATTTAGTTTAGATTTGATAATCTTTATGGTATTCAATAGTTTGCTGATTCCTTCCAATGCAAAATACTCACATTGCACAGGTATGATTACCGAGTCCGCAGCCGTCAAGGAATTTATGGTTATCAAGCCCAACGACGGAGAGCAGTCTATAAAGATGTAATCATATTCATCCTTAAGAGGAGTCAGTAATTTCTTCAACACCTTTTCCCGGTTTTCAAGATTTAGCATTTCAATCTCGGCACCGACAAGGTCTATATGTGAAGAAATCACATCCAGCCCGTCAATATCCGTTGTATAGATAGCTTCCCTTACATCTGCCTGATTAACAATACATTCATAAATGGAACATTCCACTTGTTTAATATCTACTCCCAATCCGGAAGAAGCATTCGCTTGAGGATCAGCATCCACGACGAGCACTTTTTTCTCAAGAGTTGCCAATGATGCCGCAAGATTAATCGTTGTGGTAGTCTTTCCGACCCCCCCTTTTTGATTAGCTAAAGCGATTATTTTTCCCATATATATCTAATTTATTGGCAGCGAAATAAGCAATAATAAGTTAGAGCACCTACAAAAACAAAAGAACTTTGCAAAAACTGTTGATAAGTTACCCTATCTGTTAATAACTCCAAAGCCCTTTTTTCATTTCTGTTTCTATCAACGATATTTTCAGCACGCAAATATACATATTTCCCACTAATTATCGTCAATTTTATATTGGGTTGCATAACATTAAGATTTGTAAACGAGTAGAAAATACATTTCTATCAAAATAAAAAGAGTTTTTTTACGTTTTGCTTATATAATTACATTTTTAGATTATGAAACACCTCTATCTCATTATTATTGTAGCAGCTCTACTAAGTGGCTGCACACAAAAACAAACAACAACCGAGGCAAACGCTTCCGTTAAGTTCATAACAATCGACGGGCAAGACCTGATACAGCCGGATGGCAGTAAATTGTTCATAAAAGGTACCAATCTCGGTAACTGGTTAAATCCGGAAGGATATATGTTCAAGCTCACAAGAACCGGCTCGGCACGTTTCATCAACGAAATGTTCTGCCAGCTTGTAGGACCGGACTTTACCGCCGAATTCTGGAAAGCATTCAAAGACAATTATATCACTCGCGAGGACATCCGGTTTATAAAAGAAACGGGCAGCAACACCATTCGCCTACCGTTTCATTATAAACTGTTTACTGATGAGGACTATATGGGGCTGACTGCCAATCAAGACGGATTTGCCCGCATAGACTCAGTCGTAAAATGGTGTAGGGAAGAAGGGCTTTACCTCATCCTTGATATGCACGATGCTCCCGGCGGACAAAGCGGTGACAATATAGATGACAGCTACGGTTATCCTTGGCTATATGAAAGCGAAACCAGTCAACAACTTTATTGTGACATCTGGCGCAAGATTGCCGACTATTACAAAGATGAGCCTGTCATCCTGGGATATGAACTGCTCAACGAGCCAATCGCCCACTTCCTTGAAAATAAAGATGAATTGAACGGCAAATTGGAAGGCGTATACAAAAAGGGCGTTGCCGCCATTCGTGAAGTCGATAAAAATCACATCGTCCTACTTGGCGGAGCACAATGGAACAGTTATTTTAAACCTTTCAAAGACTCCACATTCGACGATAAAATCATATATACCTGCCACCGATACGGAGGAGAGGCTACTAAAGAAGCGATAGAATCTTTCATCAGCTTCCGCGATAGCGTTAACCTTCCGATGTATATGGGAGAAATAGGGCACAATACAGAAGAATGGATGAATGCATTCTGCCGGATACTGAAGGAGAACAATATCGGATACACCTTCTGGCCTTATAAGAAAATGGAAGGTTCATCATTCGTAGGTATCACTCCGCCGGAGAATTGGGATGTCATCATCAGTTTTTCAGAAGCCCCCCGAGGCAGTTACCAGGAAATTCGCGACATTCGCCCCGATCAGGCAGTAGTTCGCAAAGCCATGACTGATTTTCTTGAAGCCTGCAAATTTAAGCATTGCGTAGTACAAGAAGATTACATCAACGCCTTAAACTTAAAGGAATAAAAATCCGATAAGCTGCGACAAGGGGGTGTTTCTACACCCCTTTGTTTATTTATTCAGGATGAGAAAATACATTCTTATTATAAGCTCACCGACAAAATCGCACACCAAATCATGATGTAGTCCTCCCCACCGGCATAAAATTGCTTACCTGTGCATATTTTAAAATTATCGAATATTACCTTCACGTCTTCACTTTCAGATATAAACTACTATCAAATAACCAATTAAAGTGAAGGTACTTTTTTTTGAACTGCACCCCAAAAGTTGGACAAAAAAGAGTCTTACACATGAAATTA
>NZ_QSUN01000031.1 GCF_003438995.1 Bacteroides sp. OM05-12 | reverse complement strand
GGCGATTTCTTAAAAGATATGGAAGTTGGATAATTTTAAAACAACGGGAAATAACATCCCTAAAGTGACATCCGGCAATCAGGGAGCAGACGGAAAAACAAAGGAATCAAACTGACAATACCCCCGGAATAAAATAATCCAGTCCTCAATAATTTTATTGTCGTGAAAAGCTATACTTATTTATAGGTAATACAAAACCTACATATCTGAAATTAGTAGGTCTTGTCTCTCTTTTCTTATAGTTCAGTTGAAAAATTAAAAAGAGGCAACTCTCCTTTTAAATTTTTATCTGTATATCATTCTGTTACCCACACTAAAATCAGATAGGCTAGAATCAAAATCCTCATTTACATATCAGACACATTATTTGAACCCTATCTTTATTAAACAAAGACAATTCTTTTCCTGCGTTTTCAAAGGAAACAGATATTTTTATACTTCATAACTCTAAAGCGTTAGTCTTTTTTTAGAAAAGAAAATTATTCATTTCAATTCAATAGTTATAAGAATTAATCTATATTTGCATATGTTTGATTATAGCATTAGTCATAACACAAACCATATATTGACAAAAAATGAAGAACCTATTACTATTTATCACCTTATTATATAGCTTTTCTATTTCAGCGACACCTCAAAAGGATATTCTGAAAGCAAGATACGACTCTTGCCATACTTACATTAAGAATAACCGTGAACAATTTCCTGTAAATGTATTACGCTGTGCCCGTATGGAAATAGAAATCGGAGAAGCATTGGAAGATAAATCTCTTATATTAACCGGTTATATTGATACCGGACGGGCTTTGTTTATACTTTATCAATACCAAATGGCATTAGAATATGTTCATAAAGCGCTACAACTAAGTACAATATTAAACGATATGGATAGAAATGCAGAAGCCAAACGACTCTGCGGAGCTATTTATACAAATCTGGATGACATTTATAATGCACGAAAATACTTAAACGAAGCTATCGCTTATTATGAATATAAGAAAGATACGACTTCCCTGATCCGAAGTTTGGGAACAATGGCTATTTCCATGGGTAAAAATGAACAATACGAAGAATGTATTCAGGTACTGAATAAAGTTTATAAAATGAGCGAAATTCGGAAGGAATACAGGACAATGCAAATTACAATGCTAAACCTATCAAATGCCTATTGGAGTTACAATAACCCCGAAAAAGGCATTCAGTTAATAGACAGTATGCGATCCGTTATTCCCATCGCTTATATTACACCTCAAGACAGCGTTTTTATTCAATATAGAATCGGTGAATATCTTTATAGCAAAAAGCAATATGCGGAAGCGAAGAAAATATTAGAAAAGAATTACGAACAAGCAAAGCGATATAAAAATTCCGAAGTCTTATCATGTACACTCAGTATTTTAATCGAACTAACCAAAGAAGAAAAGGATTTTGAAGCTTCTACCAAATATTGCGAAGAACTACTCAATCTCCACGATTCGATAGAAGGAACGGAAGTAAAGAAAAGAATCGGAGAAATGGAAGTGATCTATGAAGTATCACAAAAAAACGCGGCAATCGATCATCTTATCCTACAAAACAAATGGAACAAACAGCGTTTGATTCTTATTTTACTTATCATCATAACTATCAGTGCTATCGTTATTATCAAAATCAAAACAAATGCAAAGTTGGTTGCTTCCAAAGTTCACCTTTTGGATGAAGAGCTGAAAAACAAGAAAAACGAACTGACCAACATGGCTATTTATTATTATGAGTTGAAGAAAATGGTTGCAAATCTATACGTAAAATTAAAACAGATTAATTATCATTGCAAAGATACGGAAACCAAACAATCTTTAGCCGGTGTTTGTACCTCTATGGCTCAAAACTCCACATTGGACGAAACTAAAAACAAAATCAATAATTATATAGATACGAATTACAGTGAATATATATCACGCCTCAATGAAAAATTCCCGGATCTTTCTGATTCGGAGAAACGAATCTGTACCATGCTGTTAATCGACTATACTACCAAAGAAATATCCGATGTACTCAATATTTCAGAAAAGAGTATTAACAATATACGCTCTAAAATAAGGAAAAAGATGGATGTGCCCGAGAACTTTTCTATCTCGCAATTCCTGAAAAACATCTGATTCCATATCATATTTCTTTCTTATTATTTTCTTACATATCATTGATTTTCAATAAAATATAAGATACATGAGATGAATATTATATCATCTCACATGTTCAAACATCCTTTTCTGTATATTTTTGGATATATCTAATTTTAAACAAATGATTATGAGAAAATTTACTTCCTTTATGTTCGCATTGATCGTGTGTTTATCCGTAAATGCACAAAAAACATTTTTCTCTTGTGACTTCAATAATGGAATTCCCAAAAGTTTTGCTTTATATGATGAAGACGGCAACACCCCTTCTGATGAAGCTAAACGAATGGGGTTCGAAGTCGGCAAACCATGGATTTCGTACGGAGCGTTTGAAAACGATCCGACAAACCTTTCTATCATGAGCACTTCTTCGTACTCACCGGCGGGAACTTCTAACGATTGGATTGTGACACCTGCTATTCATATTGAATCTCCCAACGCCTACTTCATGTGGAAAGTAGGGAATTTTACAAAAAAGAAAGACGGCTATAAAATATTAGTTTCAACCAAAGGGCAAACCTTAAATGATTTCACGGATGCCAAAGTTCTCTATCAAAGCGATAAGGGGGAAGACAAGGAACTTTATATTTATACTCATATAGTTCCTTTGCAAGAATATGACGGTCAAACAATCTACATTGCAGTAGTTAATAATAGTACGGACAAATCATTTTTATTGATGGACGACTTCTTTGTAGGAGAATTACATCAGTCTGTCGATCTTATAAATACAACTAAAAATGTTTTGAATAGTGACAAAAAGATCAACATTAAGTGTTCTCTGATAAACAATGAAATACTTAGTTTCGAACATGATATCACAGTGACACTGAACATCAATAATGATACCTTTACAAAGAATATCGAAAAATTGAAGTTAGCTTCAGGAGCAAAACAAGATGTCATCTTTACCGGAATCTCTGCCCCAGCAGAGGGAGAATCTGCAAACTATACGATTACGGCAACTTATACGGATGAATCCGCAAACGAAATTGTGAAAACTATCAATTCCGCTTTATTTCGGATAGGTTCAATTTATTCGAGAAAGGTTGTCGTGGAAGAAGGTACCGGTACTTGGTGCGGTTACTGTCCACGTGGCATCGTCGGTATGAAAGCAATGAAAGAAAAACATCCTGATGACTTTATCGGTATTGCCGTACATGATGACATTATGCGGGTTGATGAATATATAGAAGGTATAACTCCGTATGTTAGCGGTTTCCCTATTGCCATCGTCAATCGTTCCGAAACTTTAGATCCATCGACTCCTACCCTTGAAAGTCAATACAAAAAAGAAATCATAAAACCTTCTATCGCTTCTGTAAGAATTAAAAAGGCTGAATTTGGCGACAAAGACAGCACACTCATACGAGTGAATGTTTCCTCATCTTTCGCATTTAATGCAGATCGTGCAAATCTGAATTTTCGTTATACTTTTGTTGTCATTGAAAACGATGTAAAAGGAACAAGTTCTGATTATAATCAAACAAATTATTATGCCGACGGAGCAGGAGGAAGAATGGGAGGATTCGAATCATTACCCGATCCGGTACCCGCATCCGAGATGTCATACCAAGAAGTGGCACGTTTTATCACTCCATTTAATGGTATAGAACAAAGTATCGCACAAACAATAGAAAAAGATAAGGAAACTTTATACGAATACACATTCCCTACTCCTAAAAACATTATGCACAAGAAAAACATAGAAGTAATAGTATTGCTGTTAGACCGGATTACAGGCGAAATCTGGAATGCAGATAAAATTGAAGCTAAAGATATGGGATACAATGCTTCTATCAATGGAATGGAAACGACAAAAGATGTAGATAATACCTTTAAAGCTTATGCTATAGACGGCAATTTGTTTATTTCATGGAACACGGAATCCACCACTCCTGCACGCGTAGAAATGTTCGGTCTGGATGGTAAAAAAGTCAAAGACGTATATTTTGAAAATGTATTGGATGGTTTGTCCGTTCCTGTAAATAACTTAAAGGGCATCTATGTCATAAAAGTATATAACGGGAAAGATGTCTTTGTAAAAAAAGTAATACTATAATACAACATCTATTTCTCTTTAAACAATGCTCTAATTGATATCACACTTTATTTCTTGGAATCTATTTTGAATTACATTTGAAATACGCTATTTAATCAATTAATACAAAGCCTATGAAAAAGTATCTTTTACTATCATTAGTAGTGGGAATATTAATTTCCGTCACTTTTGCATTTGCAGAAACCGGGAACACTCTCCCGTCTGATCTTAAACAAACAGTTAAGCAAGACCGGACAAAAGCCTCCGGTCAGATCAAAAACAAACAGCCTCGTCTCAAAAAAGCTCCCGCTTACTACCCGAAAGCATATCAGACAAAGAAAATCTATGGCTTCCAACTGGCAAGCGACGGTTCCGATGAAGGTTTCGTTGAATTTAATCTAAAAGACCTGTCGACAACCACTGTATTATTCCCCGACAATCCGGACTACATCAATTTCCAAAACCTAGTTGGTGGTGCCTATGGAGACGGTACTTATTATTACTTCAACGGGACTGATGCGTCTATTGCCACAGAATTCGATAAAATAGACCTAAGTACAGGTAAGAAAACAATTCTATCGGATTACTATACGGCAGGGCTTCAGGTCATAAAGCCTTACGATATGACCTACGACTACTCTACCCATACCATGTATGGACTGATAACCAGCAACAAAGATAACTTCTATGCACAACGCTTGGTCACAATAAGGCTGACTGACGGATATGCAGAAGATGTAGCCATATTGAACGCAATGTACAGTTCTTTGGCTGCCAGTTATGATGGTCACTTATATGCTATAAAAGAAAACGGATATTTGGTAGAGCTGAATAAAAAGGACGGAACAGAGCAAAAGATTCTCGAAACAGGATATATACCCAAAGTAGAATTACGCCAATCCATGGAATTCGACCATACGGACGGGAGTCTATATTGGGCACTGTCAACAAAAGATTATGAAGGAAATCTGATAAAAATAGACATTCAGAATAAAGAGGCAATTGATTTAGGTACATTGGGAGAAAACGCACAAATATCCGGGATGTATATTCCATTTTTAAGAAATAACCTTAATGCGCCCGCCGCCGCCGAAAATTTAAAGCTTACCCCTGAAACCGGAGGAAAACATGAGGCGACATTAAGTTGGAAGAATCCGGAACTAACCATTAATGAAGATCCGTTATCAAGTATTACCAAAGTAGAAGTCTACCGAAACGACGAATTGGTGAAAACTTATGAATCACCAACCAAAGGCCAAACCATGTCATTCAAGGAAACGAATGTACCCAATGGTTTCAATACCTATAAAATTGTTGCATTTAACAGTGCAGGCGAAGGTGCTCCTGCTACCGTTACCGGTTTTGTAGGACGTGACGTTCCTGATGCCGTAACCGACATAACCTTATCAAAAACCAATGCAACTTCTATAGAACTCACGTGGGAATCACCCGAAAAAGGAGTATCCGGCGGATGGATAGATCAATCAACCTTAACTTACAATATAGTCCGTTTCCCGGACAGTACGGTTGTAAAAAGCAATTTTGCAGAGCAAACATACACCGAAAATAATCTGACGAATCTGAAAACTTATTACTATCGGATTGAGCCCCAAACCGCCGACGGTAAAGGGGAAATAGCTGAATCAGAACATATTCAAGTCGGAGAATATTGCTCTATACCGTATCAAACAAACTTCATCTATCCTGATGAAAGTGATTTATGGACGATAATCGATGCTAATGAAGACGATTTTATGTGGGATTTCGACGCATATTTATTATCGTTATTTTTCCCTGAATCTAAACCGGGATCTGCATTTTTCAGCGGATGGGATTCGGATGACTGGATCATTTCACCACCTATCAAACTAGAAAAAGGGAAACATTATGAAGTTACTTTTGATTCGCAAATCAGAGAATTGGATATAACTCAATTGGAAGTAAGCATTGGCAAAGAAAGCACTGTAGAGTCTCAAAAAATGATTAGAAAAAGAACACTGACAAATACAGACTTCCAAAAAGAACAGATATTATTGCCGGTATTTGGAGAAGATGGTAATTATCATATTGGTATACGGGTAAACTCGACCGATACAGAACAAAAGCAAATAGTACGACTGACTTATCTGGAAGTTAAAGAAACAACCGCCGGCTCTGTACGGGGAAAAATTATCAGTGATGGAGCACCGATAGAAGGAGTCACCATTTCTTATAAGCAAGAGGACAAAATAATCACATCTGCCCAAACAGACGCCGAAGGTAATTATGAAATCCCTTATATCGCTGCAGGTACTTACAGTTGTATAGTAGATAAAGAAGGTTACAGCACTATCGAGAAAGAAGTCACCGTAGAGGAATTAGCTTCACTGACACTGGATTATTCATTATTCCTCAGAGGAACATCTAAAATAACCGGTAAGATAGTAGATGCAAGAAACCAACCGGTTGCAGACGCTGCTGTCAGACTAACCGGATACAAAACATATCAAACCCGAAGTAAGGAAGACGGTTCGTTTGAAATTCCAGATGTATACAATGCTTCTTATCAGTTCATTGCATTCAAGATAAAGCATGAACAATTCACCCGGCAGATTAGTGTAAATGAAGATATGGTATTAGGTGATTTGCAGTTGGAAGACAAACTATTGCCACCGACCGGTGTAAAAGTAGACGCCGATAATACGAAATCTACGGTTATGTGGCAAGAACCGGTGGATATAAAAACATTCCGCTACGATGATGGTACGGTAAGAGGAGTCAGAGGATATAATGGAGGAATGGAAGCAACAAATCTGTTAAAGGTGTTAGGTAGTGTATACCGACAGGCAGCTATATTAACAGGCATGTCGTGGTACACAGTGGAAGATGGATACCGCGACCATGATACGGTAGACATATTTGTTTTTGATCTGGATGAAAATGGAGAACCTTATAATAAGATTCTTTATCATGCAAGTAACGTTTTAAATAAAACGGATAAATGGATGACACATACCTTCGAACAACCGGTAGAATGTCCGAATGGTTTTGTTATTGCTTTAAGTTGCGACGGCTTCGCATCTTTGGGTGTTGATGACGGTGCAGGTTCCGATTACCCTTTCCATGCAGGAACTCAATGCGGCTCAAAAGATTATACGTTATATCCGTTTAGTTATATTGAGAATGAGAGTGGTGGAGATGAAATGAAACAAAATTTCATGCTACGGGCAGAAGGAGTACCTGTAGGGCCTGAGTTCGAACGGATTGTTCCTGCGAACCAGACAATGCAAAGACAAATTCCAATGGAAAAAGGAAGTTCCGTATGTAAAATAGAGACAAGATTATTGGATACTCCGGTTGAAACAAAATCAAACATCTCAAATACTCAAAAAACGGAAGAGACCTATCATCCTGCTTATAATGTATACCGTTTTAAGGAAACCGATGAAAAAACACCTGATAACTGGAACTTATTAACCACTGAACCTGTTAACGAATCAACTTATCAGGACAGAAGTTGGAGCACTTTATCCAAAGGAGTTTATAAGTATGCAGTAGAAGCGGTTTATACTGGCAACAAAGTATCTGACGCCGTTATAACAGGAAAAGCAGGGAAAGATATGGCTACAACTATTACGGTCACTCTCTCTACCAACCTTGAAGGAGCTTCAACAGAAGGAGCAGTCGTTCAATTGTCAAGTACGGACAATCGTTATACCGGTAAAGCGGATGCTTCAGGAAAAGCAGTTCTATCCGGTGTTTGGAAAGACAACTATGAACTGTCCGTAATGACATTAGGTTGTGAAACATATACCAAAAAGGTAGATTATTCTACGAATAACGAATATCAGGAAAACATTCAGTTAAAAGAAAAGATTGTGACTCCGAATAAGCTAAAAATTGAGAATACGGAAAAGACAGATGAACGCATGTTCAGTTGGAATAGCTTCAAGATATCCGATGATTTTGAATCGCATCAGGATTTTGCCATCAACTCACCGGGAAGCATAGGTTGGAGTTATATTGATGGTGATGGTGCACCGACAATTAATATGTCAACACTGACTCATGGAGATATCGTACATCCGGGTATGAATAGTCCGATGGCTTATATAATTTTCAATCCGGCTTTAACCAAGCCATCACTGGAAGGAACAATAGTTCCTCATAGCGGTGACAAAGTTCTGGCTTGTTACAGTGCTTCTCACGCTGTTAATAATGACTATATCATTTCTCCCGAACTGAATACACCGGATGATTTCACTTTCTCATTCTATGCCTATTCATTCGGAGCAAGTGAAAACAATTATGATAAAATACGAATAGGATATTCATTCACCGGCAAAGAAGAAACTGACTTTATCTGGTTGACTCAAACTCCTATTGATATTGAAGATGATTATTGGACTCCATACAGCTATACAATCCCTGCAGGAGCACGTTATGTAACAATTAATTGTGTTTCAGAGCATCGAATGATTCTCTTAATTGACGATATTTATATCGGTACTCAAACTGAAGGTTATATAAGCCCAACGAATGGCATTGGTCATCATACTTATGAAATTTATCTGGACGGCAAGAAAGTAGCGACTCAAAACGAAACTACCTATCTGTTCACAAAGTTAGAAGACGGTAATCATACCGCAGGCGTAAAAGCCGTATATGCTACAGAATCTACGGCAATATCCACCATTAACTTTGAAATTTCAGGAAGTAGTATTGAAAATGTAACCGATGAAGAGGTAACACTGTATCCGATACCTGTTAAAGACCGGCTATATATTGATGGTCAATATGACAAACTGTCTATATATGACGTAAGCGGGATGCTAAAAAGTGAATATGATAAGCCCGTTTCATCAATTGACGTTACCAATTTAAATACCGGTGTATATATGGTTAAAATAATCAGTGGCGATAAGACTTTAACCAAGAAATTGATAATAGAAAATAATTAGTGACAACTTAAACCTTATCTTACCCAAGCTTACAACGTTTATTGTAAGCTTGGGTTATTTTTAGACAATTCCACAGACTTCGGCTTTAGCTTCCCGAATCAAATCCTGCGGAGCTATTTTTATCTGTAAACCTCGCACACCGGCGCTTACATATATATAAGGAAAAGACATACAGGTTTCATGGATATAAGTCGGGAAATGTTTCTTCATACCAATCGGAGAACAACCGCCACGAATATATCCCGTCAGTGGTAAAAGTTCTTTCATTGGTATCAGGTCACACTTTTTATTACCTGAAACCTTTGCTGCCAACTTTAAATCGACTTCATGCTCTCCGGGTATAACGCAAACAAAATATCCCGTTTTATCTCCCTGCAATACCAATGTTTTAAATACCTGTTCTATATCCTCGCCTAAGCTGGCAGCCACATGAACTGCAGAAAGATCGTTTTCATCTACGTCATAGGGTATAAGCTCGTATTCCACTTTCGCTTTATCAAGCAAGCGAGCTACATTTGTCTTATTAATCTTTGTCATAATCCTAATTCTTCTTTTATGAATTTCGGCGTATAACCTTTGCCACTCAAGGCCACTTCTTCCGGTGTACCGGTAGAAAGCAACTGCCCCCCTCCTTTTCCACCTTCCGGACCCATATCTATGATATAATCCGCCATCTTGATAACATCCAGATTATGTTCTATCACGATAACCGTATTGCCCTTATCCACCAACTTATTCAATACATTCATCAATACACGGATATCTTCGAAA
The DNA here is from genome assembly GCF_003438995.1 of Bacteroides sp. OM05-12. Taxonomy (GTDB): domain Bacteria; phylum Bacteroidota; class Bacteroidia; order Bacteroidales; family Bacteroidaceae; genus Bacteroides. The sequence goes on along the minus strand of NZ_QSUN01000031.1, from coordinate 24,499 downwards.
TGCAATCCGGTGGTCGGCTCGTCAAGTATATACAGCGTCTTACCCGTATCTCGTTTCGAAAGCTCGGTAGCTAGTTTCACACGCTGACTTTCTCCTCCGGAAAGCGTAGTGGACGACTGCCCCAACTTTATATATCCCAAACCGACCTCCTGTAACACTTTTATCTTATTCAATATCTGCGGCACATTCTCAAAGAATTCAACCGCACGATTTATCGTCATATCAAGAACATCTGCAATAGACTTTCCTTTATAACGCACTTCCAACGTCTCACGGTTATAACGTTTTCCATGACATACCTCACATGGGACATATACATCCGGCAAGAAATTCATTTCTATGGTTTTATAACCGTTTCCGCTACATGCTTCACAACGTCCTCCGGTTACATTAAAAGAGAACCGTCCCGGTTTATATCCTCTGATTTTAGCTTCCGGCAAACCGACAAACAAACTGCGGATATCAGAGAATACCCCCGTATAAGTAGCCGGATTGGAACGAGGAGTTCTGCCAAGAGGCGACTGATCCACATTCACCACCTTATCTATATACTCCAACCCTTCAATCGAATCGTAAGGAAGAGGATCTTGCAAGGAACGATAAAACTTCTGCGACAAGATAGGTTGCAAGGTATCATTAATCAAAGTAGACTTACCGCTACCCGATACTCCCGTTACACAAATCAACTTACCTAGAGGAAACTCTACATCAACGCCTTTCAAATTATTGCCTACGGCACCATTCAGCTTGAGAGAGTGCCCGTTTCCGTTTCTCCGCTTTACAGGAACATCGATCTTTTTCTGTCCGTTAAGATATTGGGAAGTAAGCGTTTCCGTTTCGAGCATCTTCTGTGGTGTACCTGCAAAAACGACTTCTCCTCCCAGACGTCCGGCTTTCGGCCCCATATCCACAACATAGTCGGCAGCAAGCATCATATCTTTATCATGCTCTACCACAATAACCGAATTACCGGAATCCCGCAATGTTTTCAGGGAATTAATCAAACGTAAGTTATCACGCTGATGAAGCCCGATACTCGGTTCATCCAATATATAAAGGACATTAACCAACTGCGAACCGATTTGCGTAGCCAAACGAATACGTTGGCTTTCACCGCCCGACAATGATACGGACGACCGATTCAGGGAGAGATAATCCAGTCCGACATCCAGAAGGAATCTTAATCTGGCCCTGATCTCTTTCAATATTTCGACTGCAATCTTACTTTGTTTCTCAGACAAGAACGGATCTACATTCATCAGCCAATCATATAGTTCCGAAATATCCATCGAAGCCAATTCATAGATATTCTTATCATGGATACGAAAATGCAAGGCTTCCTGATTTAATCGCGCACCTTTACATTCCGGACATACGGCTGTACGTGCGAATTGTTCCGCCCATTTCTGCGCAGTAGCGGATACATCCTTCTCTTGCATCATCTGGATATACTTCACAATACCTTCATACGATACAAAATAGTCCGAAGATGTGTGTATCACGGACGCTTTTATCTTAATCCGTTCGTCTGAACCATAAAGAATTTCATCAATCAAATCATCCGGAAACTCCTTAACCGGAGTCTTTATGTCCGTATCATACTTCTCCAGCAAAGCTGCTATCTGCCAGAAAATCATAGTATTCTTATACTTCCCTAACGGAGCAATCGCACCGTCATAAATGGAAAGCTCCCTATCCGGTATTACCTTATCTATATCTATCTGGTTGACATATCCCAATCCTTTGCAACGAGGGCAAGCCCCTTGCGGAGAATTAAAAGAGAAATTATGCGGAGCCGGTTCACGATAAGAGAGTCCGGTCACCGGGCACATCAAGCGTTTGCTATAATGACGAAGTCCCATTTCTTCCGCATCCAAAATCATGATTAAGCCGTCACCTTGTGCCATAGCTGTCGCCACACTCTGTTTCAGACGCTTGTCATCCTTATTCGAATTAACCACCATCTTGTCTATGACAACTTCAATATCATGATTTTTATAACGGTCGAGCTTCATGCCATGAGTGACTTCACGAATTTCACCATCCACCCGGACATACAGATAGCCTTTCTTGCGAACTTGTTCAAACAATTCTTTATAATGACCTTTACGACTCTTCACCAACGGAGCCAGCAAATAAATCTTCTTTCCTTCATATTCTTTCAGAATCAAATCCAGAACCTGTTCCTCCGTATATTTAATCATCTTCTCACCGGACAAATAAGAATACGCCTCTCCTGCCCTTGCAAACAACAAACGAAGATAATCGTATATTTCTGTTGTCGTTCCCACCGTAGAGCGAGGGTTCTTATTGGTAGTTTTCTGTTCAATAGAAATAACAGGACTCAATCCTGTTATCTTATCGACATCCGGGCGCTCCATATTCCCCAGAAAATTACGTGCATAAGCAGAGAACGTTTCTATATAACGTCTTTGTCCTTCCGCAAAAATGGTATCAAAAGCTAATGAGGATTTTCCGCTCCCGCTCAATCCGGTTATTACAGTCAGACTGTTACGGGGTATTTCTACATCTATATCTTTAAGATTATGTACACGCGCACCGTATACATTTATAAGTTCTGTTTCGTCTATCATATTATCATTCTCCTCCAGTCGTGGAATCATTCGAGCCGGTCCCGCTAAATCCCCGAAGTATGGTTATATCTCCCTTATGTTTATACTTTATTCCATCAGAGCCTTCTGCCTCTATCACTACAAAATAAACTCCGTCTTTTACCTGTTTCCCTTTATAAGAACCATCCCAACCGCCGTCGATTTCAGACAATCCCCAATGATAGAGCTGCTGCCCCCAACGATTGAAGATGTAGGCATTAAACTTTATCAAAGACTTATAATGCACCTTGAAAATATCATTTATACCATCTCCATTAGGAGAAAAAGCATTCGGTACTTTTAGTTCGGACTCACTGATTTTGATTGTATAGGTCGCAGAAACTTCCGGTTCCGGTGATGAATTGCCGTCCGCATCTGTAAAAGTTACCAGCAAGCGGATGTAATAAGTACCCGAATCATAGAAAGAGAACTCAGTATCATCTTCAAAACGGGTCAACTCATTCGTCTCAAATCCAGGCGAAAGCGAACGGTTCCATTCACATCTCCAAGTATAACCTTCCGGTGCTTCGATACGAGACTCACAAACAAGCTTCATCGGCGCAGCAGCAACAAACGGTTCTGCTGCATCAATAGTATCGACGGATTGCTGGCCGTTTGTCTCAGTAGAGTAAAGTAGCGGATTCATCTGCTGTGCATAAACCGGAAAGAAAGACGTCACCACTGCCAGTAATACAATAACCAATAACCTATTTACAATATTTCTTTGATTCATACTCCTTATTATATTATTACGTACTATCAGTATAACGTAAGGTTTGCAAAATTAATGTTTCCGCATGAATTATTTAATTAAAAAGCCTAATAATATTTTCTTAACTGATTATATAATGTGAATAAATTACTTTTTCTTACCTTTGTCATTCGTATTCTAATTCATATTTTTACAAGAAAACAAATGAAATTAATTAATTGCCTGTTAGTCTCATTATTATTAATAAGCTCTCCGTGCATACACATCACAGCACAGGAAAATACAACTCTTTCGGAACCTTATTTTTTACATACAATAGAAAAAGGACAAAGCCTGTACTCTATTTCCAGTATGTATAATGTGAGCCAAGCAGATATCATACGTTTGAATCCGGGATGTGATGAAAAGATTTATGCCGGACAAACCTTGAAAATACCCCAGGCAAAAGGACATAAGCAATCTCAGTTATTCCACACTATCCAGCCGCAGGAAACACTTTATCAACTTACGGTAAAATACGGCATTTCGGCAAAAGCCATTTGTGATGCCAACCCCGGACTTAGTGCCAACAACTTTAGAATAGGGGAAGTTATTGTAATACCTTCTACAGAAGAAACAATAAAAGAACAAACTTCTGCCAAGAACCCTTCTACTCCGGAAACACAATCACCTGCTATGGATGGAAAATCAAAGTGCAGGGATATGCACAAAGTTGCTAAAAAAGAAACAATATTCAGCGTAAGCCGTAAATACGGTATTACTGAACAAGAGTTAATCGCAGCTAATCCGGAACTAAAACAGGGAATGAAGAAAGGAACATTCTTATGCATACCCTACCCTTCTTCCGCACAACAATCTCAGAAAGAGCAAACTAATAAAGAAAAACCAGTAAGCGATAATGAATTGTTTGCCAAAAACAGAGAAGAAAGCAAAAAAATATCTACGATAAAAGCCGCAATCATTCTGCCTTTCCTGGATGAAACCAATAAAAGCGAGGCTAACAGAATGGTAGAATACTATGAAGGTTTCCTGATGGCGGTAGATAGTCTGAAAAAAAGCGGGGTTTCAATTGATTTATATACGTATGATTCGGGAAATGCCAAGTCTTCTTTATCTCCTATTCTAAACAGAAAAGAACTGAAAGAGATGAATATTATTTTCGGTCCGATGCACTCGTCCCACATTAAACCCTTGGCAGACTTCGCGCGCAACAATAATATCAATCTGGTAATCCCATTCTCATCAAAAGGAAGCGAGGTATTTAATAATCCGAACGTTTATCAGATAAATACCCCTCAATCATATTTATATTCGGAAGTTTACGAGCATTTCACCCGAAAATTCCCGAATGCGAACGTTATCATACTGCAAACCGACAATACAGATAAGGAAAAGACCGACTTTATACAAGGATTGAAGCAAGAATTGAAAAGTCATTCCATACCTTATCAATCGGTAAGTGCAAACGCCACGAAAGACAATCTTAAAAAACTGCTTGTAAGCGGTAAAGAGAACATATTTATTCCGACCTCCGGTTCCAATATAATGTTAATCAAAACGTTACCACAATTACTTTTATTGACAAGAGAAAACCCCGAACAAAAAATCAATCTGTTCGGATACCCGGAATGGCAAACTTATACGAAAGACCATTTAGATGGCTTTTATGAGTTAGATACTTATTTCTATTCCTCATTCTACACGAACAACCTGTTTCCTTCGGCTGTTAATTTCACTAATAACTACCGGAAATGGTATGGTAAAGACATGACCAACAGTTATCCTAAATTCGGAATGTTAGGATTTGATACGGGATTTTTCTTTCTAAAAGCTTTGTCTCGCTACGGAAGCAACTTTGATGAGTATATCAAAGACGTAAACGTGACTCCTATACAAACCGGATTCAAATTTGACCGTGTGAACAACTGGGGAGGATTTATCAATAAAAAAGTATTCTTTGTACACTTCACCAAAGACTACGAATTAGTTAAATTAGACTTTGAATAACCAATGAGTTACAAACATATTCTTGCTGCACTATTGCTTATATGCTGTTTACCCGCATTTTCTCAGATCGGAGAACTTCGAAATAACTGGGCTATCGGAGTAAACGGAGGCGTTAATCTTAGTCAGGTTAGTTTTGAATCCGCAGTGCGGGTAAAAGAAAAATTTCAATTAGGACCTACATTCGGTGTAACAGCCCGTTATATTTCCGAAAAATACTTCGCCATGATTTGCGGAGTACAACTGGAGTTAAACTACTCCCAAAGAGGCTGGAAAGAAGATCCGGAAGAAAAGCCATATACATATAATCGTGTCATGAATTATCTGGAAATGCCTTTTCTTGTACATTTGGCTTTTGGAAAAGACCGTGGAGCACAATTTTTCGTCAATGCCGGTCCGCAATTAGGTTATTTCATCAGTGAAAAAGAGAATTATGGAGGCGATTGGGAGAAATATCCCTATGAACAGCATGGCAAGATGGTCGAAAAGAAGTTCGACTATGGTATTGTAGGAGGTGCAGGTGTCGAGATTAGAACCGGAGCCGGTAATTTCCTTGTAGAAGGAAGATATTACTTCGGATTGGGTGACTTTTTTAACAGTAGCAAGAAAGATTATTTCGAACGTTCCGCCCACACCACCATTTCTGCAAAAGTTACCTATTTATTCGATATTACGAAGTAAAAAAGTCACTAAAAACGGAATTACCAACAAGTTCTTTCATCCTTCAGTCCTCTTTTAAACATCAATGTATAAATGGGTTATCCTGAAAGATTCCAATAAAAAAGCTTCAGTGCAAGAAAGTATTTTCTAAAAATAAAGGACCGCACCTTTCTCGTCAAACGATAGGAGTTTGTAAACAAACGACCGTATCTTTAAAAACAAACATAAGGTTGATTGTAGAAAAACACCGGAATGTGTCAAAATCAAAGTATCCAAGTTTCCCCGCTTGAGCGGGGATTAAGAGGTGTGTGATCTTTCTTTAATTATTCAACTTTAGACAATTCACACACCCCCTACCCCCGCTCAAGCGGGGAAATTGAGAAACCTCATGTTTTTTAAAACAACCAAGATGATTTTTTAATCTATAACTCTGTCAGCCTACGAAAATTAAAGTTCAGGATAAACAACTCATGCACAATCCATTGCATCATAACTGAAGGATGAAGGATATAGTCGTGCAATCTGATTTTGCCCCCATATATCAAAAAAAGTGCCCGAAAGGATTTACCTTCCGGACACTTTTTATTTACTTGTTTGTTATCTTATTCCTGATATATCAATTAAAGATATAACGTACACTGAATTGTATTGAATAAGTAGAACCAAATCCTTGGTAATCTTTGAATGTCTTAGTCAAAGTTTGTGAACCATCCTTATTCATATTGAAAGCTCGCATACCATTATTATTAACAAGTTTTCCTTCTAAATCCGTAGCAACTTTCAAAGGAGATGTTGCGTTGGTTGTTGTTTGTTTATAAAGCCCCCACTTATTACATAACAAGTTTCCTACATTCATAATATCAATTCCAAACTGCAATGTATTACGTTGTTTTCCGATATTAAGATAGAAGTTCTGCATAAACTTAAAGTCAAACTGATGATGCCAAGGCATAATTGCAGCATTTCTTTCTGCATATTCACCTTTATGTTTACTTAAGTAGTCATCCTGATTAAGGAAATTCCAAAAATCTTCAGCTTGTTGTGCAGCAGTATATATCACCTGATCACCAGGATTTCCTTCACCTGAATATGTCACAGTTTCGCCTTTACTGTTTACACCTCTCTTAATATCCAAAAAAGTAAGTTCATCTTTAGATTTCGGAATATACATCAATGGATTAGCACCACCGTCGTCCACAGGATTATTACTATAAGTATATCCGTAACGAGAATAAGAATAGATATTAGAATAACCTAATTGGCTTCCTTCATAAATCAATGAAACAGAAGAACCGAAATTCTTTGCATAATCCTTATGATAGCCTACAGAAGCAATAATACGGCTTGGAGCCACATAGCTGGCATATCCAATCTCATGTGCATTCGACCCATTCACAGAATAAGTATTTGTTTTCCAAGCAGAAGTAACCTGGTCACCGATTCCGTCACTATATGATTTAGCATGTGAATAAGTGTAAGCAAATGATAAATCCAAACCAAAATTAAAGTTCTTACGTAATTGAGCAGAAATAGAATAATAATAAGCTTTATCCCCACCATTTTCTATTAAATAAGGGGCAACATTTTTCCTTTCACTATTCTTATTAACAAAACTATATCCGTAATAAAGACGATTATCATTTTCCGATAATTTAAACTCACTTGGATCACTTAAACCAACATTAGTAACAACAATTGGATTAATATCTTTATTAAAGATTCCCTCTAAAGTAAAATCAATATCTCCCGGCAATTTAGCATCGAAAGCCAAAGATGTCTTAAATGTAGAAGGCATTTTCAAATCTTCCGCCATAATAGTAGGTGACTGCGGTGCTGTTAGATCTTTTTCCACAAAAGCTCCACCATACATTTCGTTCAAAATACCCGGCAAAGTCGGACTAAAGTTAGGAGCTTCATTAGAATTATATGTAAACATTGAATATTGACCTACATTAGAATTACCAACGGTCGATACAATCCATACAAATGGGATACGTCCTGTATAAAGTCCCATACCACCACGAAGCACATATTTACGTTCACCGGTCATATCCCAGTTAAATCCAACGCGCGGAGAAAGATTTACCGTAGTTTTAGGCATTGTACTAGTAGAATAATGCTTCCCGTGAAACAGCAAATCTGCAAATTCTTTATTGTAATTATTATCCAGAGCCGGATAAATAGGAACTTCCAAACGTAAACCTGCCGTCAATTTAAAATTCTCAGAGAATGCCATTTCATCCTGATAATAAAGGGATACCTGTTCATAATTGAAGGTTGCATTTTCTTGAGTCAGACTGTTATTATTCGGATGAGTAATAGCAAAAGCAGAAGGCTTTCTTTTATTCACAAAATCATCCCATGAAGAGAACACATAATATCCGGCACCTGCAGGCATAAATCCATTTTCCGAATGATCAAATTCATATTGTACACCGGCAGTCATATTATGGATTCCTGTTGAATAGTTCAATTCATCCGTAGCAGTAACTGTTTTTACACGACTCAAGTTACCATAAGTAAATGGGTCCGGTCCGAAAGAAGCATAAACATCACCATCTTTCAAGATATCGACAGTCGGGAAGAAAGAACCGTCTGTTTCTCTCGGTTGATCCTGATAAGAATATGCAACACGTAACACGTTATTCATCTTTCCATCCATAAAACGAGCATTCCATTCGGAAGCAATACTCATAAAATCACGAATTTGGTAATAGCGGGAGTTTTCATAAGTTAACGCATAATTAGAACTACGCGAACCACCAGCTCCATGTCCCGGATATATCGTAGTATTACTCATCGGAGAAGTTGAATTGGAAGGAGAATTAGAATCTTTCGTATGTGTTTTTGTAAAACGGAAGTTCAACTTATTATTGGAGTTAATATTCCAATCAACGCGAGCCATCACACGATAAGCAGGAGTAGACACATCATAACCGGAATAACGACCGGTCTTATATCCGTAAGTTTCGCTCATATACTTACTCATCATATCCATGTCTGCAACAGTAGGACGATGAACATTATTTTTATTCCACTCAGCATTTTCATCAACACGTGCTATGGCAGTAGGGCCGGCAGTTATATTATCTTCATATTCACCATTTACGAAGAAGAATAATTTATCTTTGATAATCGGTCCACCTATACTTGCACCATAAGTATAATATTGTGCTTTAGAGCGAGTTAAATCATAATCACGTACATGTATACCTTTTAAATTCTGATTATTTAAATAAGTATAGGCCGTAGCTTTAAACTGATTGCTACCGGATTTTGTAACCGCATTGATAGCACCACCGGTAAAGCCACTCTGACGAACATCATACGGAGTTACAGAAACAGAAATCTGTTCCAATGCATCCAATGAGATCGGAGAACCGTTAGCCGGAAGATTCTGTCCAATACCGAACATATTATTAAATGCGGCACCGTCCACCGTAACAAATGACTGGCGATAGTTACCTCCACCTACAGCAAAACCATTTGTTGTAGAAGAAGATTGCGGAGAAAGACGCATAATATCATTCATACTACGGCTAACAGTCGGGATTGCAGCCATTTGCTGACTATTAATGTTAGTAATAGCCCCGGCACGGTCACTATTCATATTACTGTTAGAAGAACCTACCACAACAATTTCATCAAGTAGCTCCGAAGATTCACGCATTGAAACATTTAATACATAGTTGGAAGCCAACTGAAGATTAATTCCTTTATAAATTGCCGTTTGATAACCAACATAAGAAATCTCCACTTTATATGGTCCTCCAACTTGCATTCCCTGGATTGAAAAAAGACCATCAACATTAGTGATTGTTCCATACCTGGTACCGGAAGGTTCATGAATGGCTAATACGGTTGCGCCGATAACAGCTTCATTCTGGGCAGTTACTTTACCACTCATACTGGCAGTAGTAACCTGGGCATTAACCAAAGTAGTAAGCATTAACATTGCTACTACTAAAAAAGATCGCATTCTTTTTAATAACATAATGTAATTGGTTAGATTAATACTAAAGATCAATTCATCTAAAAGCGCAACAAAGATAATTAATATTATTTAGTTATACATTACATTTGCATTTCATCTTTTAACGAAAAATCAAATTCTTCCAAAATAAACACAAAAAGACCTTTGCACTTGAACAATGCAAAGGTCTATAAACTATTGTTTTATAACTACTTATTTACTAATCTTCCATCAATTTGCGATAACGTACCCGTTTAGGTTCTTCAGCACCCAAACGCTTTAATTTATTTTCTTCATACTCTGAATACGATCCTTCAAAGAAAAACACCTCCGAATTTCCTTCAAAAGCTAAAATATGAGTACATATACGATCAAGGAACCAGCGGTCATGCGAAATAACAACAGCACAGCCCGCAAAATCTTCCAAGCCCTCCTCCAATGCCCGAAGTGTATTTACATCAATATCATTGGTAGGCTCATCAAGCAATAGAACGTTACCTTCTTCTTTTAATGCCATAGCTAAATGCAAACGATTACGTTCACCACCGGAAAGCATACCGCAAAGTTTCTCTTGATCACCACCGGAAAAATTAAAACGTGACAAGTAAGCACGGGCATTAACATCTCTGCCTCCCAAACGAATCAACTCGTTGCCACCGGAAATCACCTGGTAAACGCTTTTATCAGCCTCTATATCCCTATGTTGCTGATCTACATAAGCAATCTTCACGGTATCTCCCACTTCAAACGTTCCTTTATCCACTTGTTCCAAGCCCATAATTAAACGGAAAAGAGTTGTTTTACCTGCTCCATTAGGGCCAATAACACCAACAATGCCATTTGGTGGCAACATAAAGTTAAGATTATCGAACAACAACTTATCACCATAAGCTTTCTGTACTCCAATAGCTTCAATCACTTTATTTCCTAAACGAGGACCGTTCGGTATAAAGATCTCGAGCTTCTCTTCTTTTTCTTTTTGGTCTTCATTTAAAAGCTTATCATAAGAATTCAAACGAGCTTTACCTTTAGCCTGACGAGCTTTCGGAGCCATACGCACCCACTCTAACTCTCTTTCAAGAGTTTTACGGCGTTTACTAACTGTTTTCTCCTCCATTTCCATACGTTTGGTCTTTTGCTCCAACCAAGAAGAATAATTTCCTTTCCAAGGAATACCTTCACCACGGTCGAGTTCCAGAATCCATCCTGCAACATGATCAAGGAAATAGCGGTCATGAGTAATACAAATCACCGTACCTTCATATTGCTGTAAATGCTGTTCCAGCCAATCAATAGACTCTGCGTCTAAATGGTTGGTAGGTTCATCAAGCAATAAAATATCAGGTTTTTGAAGCAACAAACGGCACAATGCTACACGACGACGCTCACCACCGGATAAAAATTTCATCGGTTGATCTTCAGGTGGACAACGTAATGCATCCATTGCTCTTTCCAATTTACTATCCAAGTTCCATGCATCAGTAGAATCTATAATATCTTGTAATTCAGCCTGACGAGCAAAGAGTTGATCCATCTTATCTTGATCTTCATAATATTCCGGTAAACCAAATTTAAGGTTTATCTCTTCATATTCCGCTAAAGTATCAACAATAGGCTGTACACCTTCCATCACAACCTCCTTTACGGTTTTAGTATCATCCAAATGAGGTTCCTGAGCCAGATAACCAACAGAATAACCTGGTGAAAACACAACCTCGCCTTGATACGATTTATCCAAGCCTGCAATGATTTTCAACAAAGTTGACTTACCCGAACCGTTTAAACCTATAATACCGATTTTAGCTCCATAAAAGAAAGATAGATAGATATCTTTCAACACTTGCTTATTATTTTGGAAGGACTTGCTCACTCCTACCATCGAAAAAATTATTTTCTTATCATCTGCCATATTTCTATATATATAATGTGTCGAATATATTTCGGTACAAATATAGGAAAAAGTATAAAATAATTTTGGACTTTTAATAAATAGTTATACCTTTGCACCCGCTTAACAGCAATAAAAAGGATTGATTCGCTAGCTCAGCAGGTAGAGCACAACACTTTTAATGTTGGGGTCCTGGGTTCGAGCCCCAGGCGGATCACATAAGAACAAAGCCAAACGGCGACAAAAAAGAGACAAGTCCTACAATATCAACGTATTGTAGGACTTTTTTTATTGTTTCAGTCTTGCTTAAAAGACAAAAAAGGGGCACGAAAAGACACGGTTGAGTATCCAAATCGTACCCCCTTCCCCAAAAAACGATTAGGGGGTACGATTGTCAGAAAATGGCTTACTTTTGACGTGATTTGTCTATACTCTATTTATCTCATTTACAGTGATTAAAATTAGTTTTGCAATCTAAAAAAAGTGAGATTATGAAGAATGAAAAAAGTACTTTCAGCGTATTGTTTTACCTGAAAAAAGACAAGATGAAAAAGAATGGTTTAGTACCCATTCATGCCCGTATCACAATCAACGGCAAACAGACCCAATTCAATACCAAGTTAGAAGTATTAGAAACTAACTGGAAATCCGGCAGAGCCACAGGTAAATCTATGGAGATACAAAGGCTTAACTCCATGCTGGACGACATCAAAGCAAATATACGTTCCCACTTCCACAATCAATTAATGCGGGATAGTTATGTTACACCCGAAAGCGTGAAAAATGCACTATTGGGAAAAGAGGAAGAAGCAAATACCATTATTTCTTTTTTTACTCAACACAACGACCAATACAAGAAAAAGGTCGAAGCGGGAGAAGCGACCCCCAAAACATACAGCAGATACGAACTAACCAAGTTACGCCTGACTGAATACATGAAAGATGAATATCGTGTATCAGATATGCCGATACGCCAAATCAACAAGGTATTCATCGAAAACTTCTACCTATATATAATAAAGAACCACGACTGTTCACCCAATACGGCAATGAAGTTTATCCAGCGTTTCCGCACGGTGGTAAACTTTGCACAAGGTACGGGATTGATTACTGCCGACCCGTTCGCCAATTATAAACTCAAATTCGAGTATATAGAAAGAGGGTATCTTGACAAGGACGAGATAAGCAGGATATGCAATAAAGATTTTGCTTCAAAACGGTTGGAACAAGTGCGGGATATATTCATTTTTAGCTGCTATACGGGACTTTCATACGTGGATATATGCGAATTAACCAGCAACGATATACGTTTGGCATTTGATGATAATTTGTGGATTATAAAGAAGCGTCACAAGACAAAAGTAACATCGAATATCCGGTTACTGGATATTCCGAAAGCTATCCTGAACAAATACGAGGGAAAACTTAAAAACGGTCAGCTATTACCAGTTATCAGCAATCAAAAGATGAATGATTATTTGAAAGAAATTGCCATCGTATGCGGAATTGACAAAAACGTCACCTTCCATCTTGCCCGCCATACGTTTGCAACGACCATTACTTTAGCCAATGGTGTACCCATAGAAAGTGTTTCTAAAATGCTGGGACACACGGATATTCGCACTACACAAATATACGCAAAAGTGATAGATACGAAGTTGAGTAACGACATGGAATTATTGGCACAAAAAATCAATATCAAAAGCCCTGTTACTTTATAATAGAACCGGAACTGGTCACAAACTGTGACCAGTTCCTTACCAACTACATACTAATAATCTTATAATTAATTGATATATGAAATTATTACCAATTAAAAATACTTGCCTAACATTAGAAGAAGTTAGTCTTATTTTGAAAGCCCGATTTACAACAGTACGTTTAGACAAAATCCGGGATATATTTCTCTTTTCATGCTTCACAGGATTAAATTATAGCAATATTAAAAATCTGACTACAAAGAATTTAGTCGTTACTCCTAACGGGAAATACTGGATAAAGATTTATATACAGAAAAGCAGCGTTCCAATGAATATTCCTCTTTTGGATATACCACGTATTATTTTAGAGAAATACAGTGAATATTCAAATAGCACAAGATTACTGCTGCCTGTACCCAGCATTCAAAAGATGAATTACTACCTTAAAGAAGTAGGCGAAGAATGTAAAATAGAAAAGCAGCTTACCTTCAATTTTGCAAGACATACGTTCGTTTACACTATCTTAAAGGGTAACGGTTTAGCAACAGAAACAGTAAATAAACTCACAGAAAGAAAGTCTTTGAACTGTGGAAAAGTTACTGATTTTCAGCTATACAAGGCAATGGAAAAAGTTTCAGAGAAATTAAAAGAGAACAATATTATTAACATCTAAATGACGAAATTATGGACTTACAAATCATCCAAAGCAAGATTTATGAAATCAGAGGTTGCCGTGTCATGCTCGACAGTGACCTTGCGGCACTTTACCAAGTGGAAACAAAAGCATTGAAACAGGCTGTAAAACGTAATATCGACCGCTTCCCGGACGACTTTATGTTTCAGCTTACCAAAGAGGAAATGGAATCTTTAAGGTCACAAGTTATGACCTTAGAAAAAGAAACAGGGGACGAAACAAACTTGAGGTCACAAACTGTGACCTCAAGATGGGGTGGCTCTCGTTATCAAAATTTTGTGTTCACCGAGCAAGGGGTCGCCATGATTTCATCCGTTTTAAGAAGCGATACAGCCGTTAAGGTGAATATCTCCATCATGCGTGCTTTCGTCCTCATGCGCCAAATGTCAATCGGTTACGAGGAACTTCTTAAACGCATTGAAGAACTGGAACAGAGTACGGACGCACAATTCAGCGAAGTTTACCAAGCACTTACCCAGTTACTAAGCAAACCCCAACCAAAACCACGCAAACCGATAGGATATAGAACCTATGACGAATAACGGTTTAAGGTATTCGGTTGTCTAAGGGGTGTCACCAGTGATACCCCTTTTCAGTTCCCTAAAGTAATGTATCTCAATCACAAATTTTAGCAAAGGTACAGCCCGGCGGGGACAAGTACCAAATCTGAACCGTTCCGGTTTTCTAAAAAATCTCCACACCTACGGGTCGTATTTTTTGAAAAGATTAGGTTGAAGTCCCCGCCAAACTGTGGGTGTCCGGCAAAATTTCTTATTGTTTAATTTAAAATTCAAGCGTTATGAAAACAACAGAATTTACCATGCCGGAAATCACTATCTCTTATAAAGACAATGTAAAAGCATCCGAAAGAATAAAAATACTCTCTTCTGAAACTTCTTATTCTTACTTAAAACCTTTCTATTCCGAATGTATGGAACACCACGAAGAAAGTTATGTAATGTTCCTCAATCGGGCAAACAAGGCTTTAGGCGTTTCCCTTATCTCTAAAGGCGGCATGGCTGAAACTGTAATGGACGTGAAAATCATCCTGCAAACAGCCTTAAAAGTCCATGCTTCGGGCATCATCCTCTCACATAACCACCCATCGGGCAATCTACGTCCGAGCGAACCGGACAAGCAAATCACCTCAAAAATAAAAGAAGCCTGCAAGGTCTTGGATTTACACCTGTTAGACCATATCATCCTGACAGAAGAAAGCTATTACAGTTTTACAGACGAGGGGCTTTTATAAGCCCTTTTTTTACTCTCTCATTATCCAATACAAAAAGCCTGATGGCTTTTGTTTCTATCCTCTTAAACAAGAGAAAAATTTTCCCTAAAACTGATTGGAACATTGTCAAAGGTATATCCGTGCCTGTTACTGTTCAAATTATTTTTTAGAAATCTCCACACCTGCGGGTAGTATTTCATAAATAATAATTTGCCCTGTACCAGTCCCGAACCTTTGAAAAGACAATGTTCCCATTCAGTTAAAGGAAAAATTTATGTGGTGGGCGACAAGCGATGCAAACAATTAAAATTCAAAAGTCATGGAAACAGTAACATTATCAGAAGCAAGAGTTTATGTAGGTACTTACAACAAGTATAACAGTGGTTCACTTTTCGGCAAGTGGTTAGACCTTTCCGATTATTCGGACAAGGACGAATTTATGGAAGCGTGCCGGGAACTGCACAAGGACGACCAAGACCCGGAATTTATGTTTCAGGATTACGAGAATATCCCGGAAGCCCTGATTTCCGAAAGTTGGCTTTCCGATAAGTTCTTTGAGCTTCGGGATGCCATCGAGAAACTAAGCGAAACCGAGCAGGAAGCGTTTTTCGTATGGTGCGACCACCACAACAGCGATATAAGCGAAGAAGATGCGGACGACCTTATTTCTTCTTTTGAGGACGAATATCAGGGAGAATATAAGGACGAGGAAGATTACGCCTATGAAATCGTAGAGGAATGTTACGACCTGCCGGAGTTCGCAAAGACCTATTTTGATTATTCGGCTTTTGCCCGTGACCTGTTTATGACTGATTACTGGATGGATAACGGTTTTGTTTTCCGTTGCGCCTGATTACTAACCGGGTGGAGCAATCCACCCACAACACACCAAGACAATGAAAGTATATAATAAGATAACGACTTTTTTACGATGGTTCATACTTGCTTTTATCATCTATCAGGCAGCCACCAGCACCGCCGGAATGTGGATAGCCCTAATCATAGGCTTTTTTATTATCCGGTTCGTTCTCCGGCTGCTTATCTCTGCCGTTTACCTGTTTTTTATGGCATTTATTTTCATTGTGCTGCTTTCACTTCTGATTATCTGACAACTCATTTTAAATTATAACAATATGGAAAGTTTAAACAAAAACGGGGTAAGCATTACCCAAACACCGGGAGAGGAAAAATATGTAAAATGCTGTTTAGGCGCATTTAGGGGACAAATCTATTATCAATATGATTACCGCCATACAGACGGCGAACTGTTCAGCACCCTTGCCAAAACACTTGACGAGTGCCGCAAACGGCGGGATGAATGGATGGCGAAAAAAGAAAAGGTACAATAACAATTTAAAAGTTACATTTATGAAAACGACAGAAGTAAATAAAAGGATTATCGGCAGACGTTGCAAGTGTATATTTACGGGCTTACTGGTAACGGGTATTATTGAAGCCGTAGAAGAAAACGAACATTCCGTGCAGGTGAAAGTACGTTTTGACACGCCGCACCAGTGGGGGGATGAACTTTATTCCTATGACTGGTCTTTCGGACGTAAAATAGACGGTTTCGGGTCTTTGAAATATTTGGAACTGTTGCCCGACGAAACGACATTCGATGCAATGATAGTTACTTTCGGCGACCCTATCGGCACACTGGACGGTATTTTTGAAGATGTGAAAACATGGGGTGTCTGTTCCCTGAAAGGCTGGATAGATAGCTACGAAAGCACCCGTTTCACGCCCATAGACGTAGATAAGGCAGTTATAACGAGTGAATATAATATGGAATGTGTAAAAGAGTGGTTTGAACATAACACACCCATAAAGGACATTATAATCGGTTAATGAAGAACGGCGGCAAATGCCGCCGCTACTTTCTTTCCGTGAGCCGAAGCGGAAAAAGAAAGATAGCAAAGAAACCTGTTTCCATTCCCTATAAAAAGATAACCCGCCGGGAAATACCCGCCGGATTATCTATCATAACATTACGCATAACGCATCATTCCAATTCTTCGCCCCATAGTTCCTTATCGGTCGGAGCGTATTTCATTTCATGCCAGCACCAGCCACCCACCAACAGGTAAAAGGCAGCCAAAGCCATAAAGAAATTACATATCATAAGGATAGTATATCTGAAACCTGATATTATTCCTCATGGTGCAGAAAGGTTACTTTCAGAACACATACCATTTCTTCATCTTCGGCATCAAATTTCCACGTCCGCTTTTTGACAACCATTTCCGTATCAAAATCGAAATGTTCCAGTACGGGTGCATTATCTTCTTCATCCGCCCACCTGAAAGCCTGATTAGACGGTGTTTTCCTTAATTCCACCCGGTCAAATTGGGAAATGCTTTCTTTATCCACTATCACAATATCACCGACTACCGGAACTGCATCCGTTTTCCATGTGGTATTTACAAAAAATGAAATACCGTTTATATCCAATTCTATTTTAACCATGTCCTTTTTACTTTATTTGTTTTCTTCTTCCTTGTTATTGTCATTGTTAAATGAAAATGTTAATTGCTGTAACGTCCCGAAGCTATCCTGAAAATACACATCTACCGTTTGTTGGTCGGTCGATGCGGAAGTATAGTAAAGCCGGAATGTTTCACCCGGAAGCGGGTATAGGTCATTCGGCAGTAAAACCGTCCCATCGGACATTTTCAGTGTTCCCGCCCCGTCCGGCTGGAAATAGCGGATGAAATACTTTGTTTCCTCAAACCGCCCGTCCCGGTGAAGCTGGCAGCGTATTTCCGCCGTTTCACCCACTTTTAATTTTTTCGGCACTGGCATCGTTTCGATACTGAACGGGTAAGACTGCTGTATATCCACGTTGTCATTACACGCACCCACTAATAACAAGGCGGCCATTACATAGCAGCCTATCAAAATGCGGCTTATAATCTTTCTCATATACATTATATATAATAGGTTAGTTTATCACATTATAAATTTCAGTCCCACGCCAAACTGTGTATGGAACTTTCCGACTGAAGAACCGAACAGGCATCTTTCCCTTGCGTTAATCAGGAACACCACCCGGTCGGTAATGTAACTTTCCAGTTCCAGCGTCAGCGCACCGCCATAGACAAAACCGTCCTTATCGGTCAGGGTCGAGCCATCGGGCAGCAATTTATCGCCCCAGTTGCTTGTTTCGTACCCGGCAAGGGCAGACAAGCCCAGCGAAAGGAAAAAGGTTTTCTTTCTGTCTGAAAGGAAATTCAGATAGTAACCGCCCTCACCTGTAAACTGGCTTACGGGTATCTGCAAATCCTTATAGGGGTAATGCTTTTCGAGATATTCCCCGCCGACAACCCACCTGTTCCCGTTTTTGGTATAGGTACTCATGGCAGCCCCGAAGTAATAGGCAAAATCACTTTTACTGTTCCAGTGAACGCCGTCCGCCATGCCGCCCGTAACCTGCAAACCTTTCATTCCCGGCAGACATCTTTGTGCGTGTGCCTGGTTGAAAGTCAGGCACAGCACAAAAAGGGATATAATACAGCATATCCTTTTCATGTTCATTTGATTTTAAGTTCATTAATCACTTTTGCCGCCACGATGTCGGAGTTCTCCACCCGGATAGTTTGGTGTCTGCCCCCGTTCTTTTCCACCAGTTCGATAACTAATATCTTATCGTCAGGGATAGTGAACTGCGGAACGGTGTACACGGTGCGGACGGTACTTTTGCCGCCGATAACCAGTATCTCGTTATAGCTCCGCACCGGGTCGATAACGGTTTCCTGAATCGCCGTTCTTTTGGCTACTTTCTTATCCACAATCTTGAAACGGATAAAGTCGGTATCAAACGGCACGTTTGAACTGTTCTTTGTTTGTGTGTGGAAGTAGAACAGCCCGTTATGCGAATAAATGCCCTTTACCAAGAACTGCACCCCGAACCGCTTGCATCCCAAATGCTTTATTTCCCGGTCATTGTTTTTGTAGATGGACTGCATAATCAGCTTTACCAAAAGCGGGCTTTCGTTACCCAGTTCACGGAAATAGATGTTCATCCGGGTATGGCTGAAATCTGTTGTATCCTCATTCTCCAAGAAGTCTTTCATTTCGATGTTCAGCATTTCCGGTTCGTGTGCGTATTTTGCGTTAAAACTGTAAAAGCTGCCATCCTCACAGATAACGGAAAAATTGGTTTCACCGGGAAAGCCCTCTGTCGTAGCCTTGACCCTGACAACATTTTCCGCCCCGTCCGCTTTTCCGGCAATGATGTAGTTACTGCCTAAGTCCACGTACTTAACGGCAGACGGGAAAATGATATGTACCGTTTTGGCGAACGTCACCTGTACGCCGTAAGGTGTCACCATTTGGCGGTAAGGCAGCTTTTTAGTAATACCCTGATACAAATCGTTACTTTGTGCTTTCATTGAAACCACGCCCAAGAGTAGGGCGAACATGATAATTAACTTTTTCATTTGGATTGAAATTTTTATGGTTGATAATTGATAAATAGATTATTGCTGTTTGGCGTAAAGCATCACCTGATAGTTCGCTTTCAGGTGTACTTTTACCGTTCTGAACTTCTTGGCAAGGTATTGTGAACCGCCCTGCATCAAGCCCCTTGTAATATCCATTGCGACCTGCTGCCCGGCACTTTGCGCAAAGGAAATGCTCGTACCCAGTCCCGCACCGATATTCGCCATCGCTTCTTTTGCTGCTTCCTGTTCCAGTGACGAGGGGACGGAAAGCCCCTTTTGCCCGTCACTGTCGTAAACGGCAAGTTCCACCGGAATGATGTTACCCGCATATTCGAGCGAGGACACCAGTATGACGAGCCGTTCCCCCTGTACTTTGGCACTTCCTGAAACAAGGCTGTTTTTCGGGACAATCACGTTCCCCGCCTGTAACGGTTCTAACAGCCGGAGCTTGACGGTCTGCCCGTCCATAAGTGTTTGGTCGTTATGAACACACGCCCGGATAGTGTTCTTTCCCATCGAATAACCACTGCCGACCGCCGTATTAAACCCGTAATTGCGTGGCTTGCTGTATTCGGCGACAAATTCGGCGTTGCTCATAGGTTGTTGCAATCCTGAAACCGTCCTGTCCGATACCGATTTTACAGGTGTGGCATTTCCTTTGCCCTGAACAGGTGCGGACGGTGCGACCTGTGCAATCTGTCCCGGTTGCGGTGGTACGCTTTGCCCGTTCTGTCCGTTCATGTATTTTGCCGCCAGTTCGTAGGATTTTTCCATAAGAGCCACCTGTTCATCCATGCTGCCCGCACCGTTTTCTTTCGCATCGAGCCGGGCAGTGAGTTCTTCCACCTGACGTTTCAATTCCTCTTTTTCCTTGTCCTCTTTCGGCGTTTCGTAGAAACTGCCTAACTGACGGTTCATGTCCCGGTAAGCTGCCGCCGAAGACCGGATAGAGGAACGGCTATTGTTCGGCGCACCCGCCCCGAAGTCTATTACATTGGTTTTCGGTTTTTCTGCCGGAGCATCATCTATCAGGGTCAAATCTTCCCCGTTCCCGTTTTCCTCTCCGAGCGAAAAGGCAAAATCCTGCAAGGAGCGCATCTTGTCTGCTTGTTTGTTCTCCATTTGTTCCTGTTCGTAGGCTGTCTTTTTATCGCTGATTATCCCGTCCCCTTTGGGCTGCGGAATATCGGCGTTAAATCCGCCCACGCTTTCCACCTTTGCTTCGTCCTTATCGGACGGTGCAAAAATCAGGTATATAGACCCCAAGAAAACCAGTCCCAGAAGCGGGTAAACCAGCATCTTTTTTCGTTGCTGTATCTGCTGTGGGGTCAGTTCCTTTTTTTCCTTTACCTGTTTTTCAGGTTCTTTCTTCCTGTCCGTTTCCGGTGCGGGAACTTCATTTTTCACTTCTTTTTCTTCCATTGTCTGACTGATTAAAAATGTTCGTACTGTCTTTACTTTGTAACTGCAACTGCCTGATGTGTTCTATCCGTATGGTTTCGCCATCCTCTTTTCCTATCCGGTAAATGGATGATACCGTAAAGTAGATGGATAGCCCGCCGAAGAACAGGAGCATAAGCAGGATTACCGCCAGCCTTATTTCCGGTGTCATGCGCCCGCACAGGCGGCGGAGTTTTTCATCCGCCCAGTCCTGCACATGGGTAATTGCCTGATTAACCGGAGAGAGAATTTTCCGTATCATGGCTTACCGCTTTATGGTGTTCAAGTCCTTGTTTTCCGTTATCTCGAAACTTTCCATCATAAAGCCGTGCGGGTTGTTGTCACTTCTTACGGCGTTCAATAACCGGCAACGGGTGACAAGGCTTCTTTCCGTCACGCTGCTTTCACGGATAATCATTTGGCGGGCATAGGTAGCCACCGCATACGGGTACACATCGAAATTGCAAGAAACGCTGTCTATCTGTATGGTCTGACTGATATTGCCTGAAATGATACGGTTGTAATATCCCTTTTCCGAGAGGTCACGGTAATAGTTAAATGCGCTCTTATCAGCGAGGAACAGCGACCGTTTGATATTGCTTTCGATAGCGTTCTTATCCGGTGAGAGCGTGAAAAAGAGTTCGTGAAAACGCTTCACGTGTTCCCTTGCTTCGACCGGACGGTTTTGTGTCAGGTCTTGCGAAAGCGCAAGCATCAACGATTTGCCACCGTCCAGCACATAAATCTTTTGCCGTTGCGCTTCGGCAAACGTGTAGGAGTTCCAAACGGCATAACCCGTTATCAGGGTACACATAACGACAAACACGATACCGAAAAGCCGTATCTGTTTGAAACTGGTTTCAATATTCTTTAAACTTTTAAATTCCATCTTGATTTTTAATTATTGATTACTTTTGATTAGTTTACCGCCGACCCTGCCGCCAGCGTTCCCGGTGGCTGCTCCGGCTACCGCACCAACTCCGCTACCTGTTTTGTTAGCTGCACTGTTTATATTCCGGCTCATGTTGCCCATTCCGCCCGCCTGAATAATCCAGTTCGATACGGTGGGAATTGTGAAGTAACCGATGATACCGATTATCATAAAAATTATGTACACTGAATTGCTGCTATCGGGTACGAAATTGGGGTCTGATAGCTCCTGAATATCCTTTTGGAGCATAAGCACCTGTATTCGGGCAAGAATGGAACTGAACAGGTCTGAAACGGGTAGCCACAGGTAAACGGAAATGTACCTTGTTATCCATTGGGTCAGTGTCGCCTGAAAGCCATCATATACACTGATGGCAAAGGCTATCGGACCCAGTATGGCAAGGACAATCAAGAAAAAGGTTCGGATAGTGTCTATCACAAGGGCTGCCGATTGAAAGAGCAGTTCCAAAAGTTCCCTGAACCAATCCCGGACGGATTGCTTAATATTGTGGGCTGCCCTATCCATGTACATACCGCCCATTGTGGCAATATCTTTGGCAGACCATCCCAATTCGTCAATCTGTTTATCAAATGCTTCATCCGAAACAAGGTAAGCCGTTTCCGGATTGCGCACCATCGCTTCATATTCCAGTTTGTCCTTTTGTTCCCGGTAGGCGTTCATATCGAAAGTTTGCGTTTCGAGCATATTGTTACACCCCTTGACTACTGGCGACATCACGCTGTTAATCGTACCCAGTACGAGTGTGGGAAAGAACATAATACAGAAACCAATCACAAAAGGACGGAGCAAAGGGTAAACGTCTATCGGTTCGGCACTGGCGAGCGACTGCCATACTTTGGCAGCCACATAAAACAAAGCCCCCAGTCCCGCTATTCCTTTGGCTACCCCCGCCATGTTTGCGCAAAGTGGCATCATATCCGTGTACAGACTTCGTAAAATCTGATGCAGGTTATCAAATTCGATTGCTAATAACATACTACTTATTTTTAGAAGTTACCAGTAACGTTCATCCGCCGAACCATACAAAGCCATTACCCGGTCGGTGTCCTTTTTCTTTTTCGCCCGCAGGTAGGAAACAGAAATATTTTTCCGGGTATAGTAGCTCACCAAATCCCGGTAGTTCCTGATGGAGTTATACGTCCGGTCGATAACGTCCATCCGTTCTTTATCCGACATGGAAAGCCCGTTGATGTTCACCACGCTTTTCATTTCTTCCAGCACATCGGAACTTTCCTGCAACAGTTGGGTATATCCGTAGGCAATCGCCGAAAGCTCGTCCGGCGTATAGTTTTCATCCGAAAGCATCTTCTGAAAACTGTTCACATAGATGTCGGAAATCTCACCGATAAGCAGGATAGACTTTTGTACTTTCCGGGCATCTTTGACAAGGTTATGCACTGATTTTAAGGCATCATAATAATCTTTTCCCTGTTGATAAATCTTTACCGTTTCCTGAAAATTCTTTATCATATTCTGTGCGGTCGAAGAAGTCTGAATGATGTTCTTTGACGCATTGATAATCCCTTGCGCCAAGTTGCCGGGGTCACTCACCACCCATTGTGCGTTTACCTTTCCGACAAACAGGCTGCATACTACAAGCAGCATTATAATCTTTGTTTTCATACGCTTACTTCTTTATTGGTTGGTTACTCCGTTTATATTCTCCGCCGGGAGAAAGCAGAATCCGGTCATTCTCTTTGTCATAAGTCAGCAGGACGGACAACCCCGTTTCGATGAACAGGTTTCCGTCTTGTTCTGAAATCTGATAGGTTTCCGTTTGGATAGTCCCCCGGTAGGTCTTTCGATAGGTCGTTACCCGGTAATGCCCGTTTTCCTCAAAGAGGGTAAACGCCGGACGGTTTTTCACGCTTTCCCAGTCGCCACGCATCGCCCTAAGACGGTCGGCGTTCGTTTCCTTACAGGAAGAAAGCCCCAGTAACAAGGTGCATAACAGCACCGGAAACAGGAATTTTAAATGTTTCATACTGATTGATTATTAAATTGTTGATTGATTATTTTTCGGGATTTCGCTTGCTTTCGGCAAGCCGTTTGATAGCCAGTTCGAGATTGCCACCTAACTTTTCGGATAAAGCGAAAAGTTCCATTTTTTCCGTTTCTTCGGTGGTATATGTGTAGGCTAAGTACCCAACGCCTTGTCATATTTCTATGATAGGTTTCCGAGTACTCGCCT
>NZ_QSUN01000030.1 GCF_003438995.1 Bacteroides sp. OM05-12 | reverse complement strand
ATAGTGGAACCCTCTTTTGACGGCTTTCATTATCGGATATGTCATTTTTGGACGCTAACGCTCTTTATTTTACAAAATTAAAAAGTTTAAAACAAACCATAAGGAGTTTATAACAGTTGTCTTGAATCTTTCAAAAAGAGCATAAAAGTACAGGAATAAAAACAGAAGGGAGGTCACGAAACCTTCCCGAAAAGTCAATAACTTTTTTATCATGCGTATACATGCGCGCATAAAACTTAAAATGAAACAGAAAGAAAATCCCGACAATCTACCGGACATTTATCAGGCCATAGCAGAATCAATCTGTCTGTTGGACAGTTTTTCAACGTGGTCGAAAAGAAATCTGAAAATCGAGCTGAGCTGCAGCAAAAAGACAATCAATAAGATCTATAACGGAATGGACACTTCCCTGTTCGCCTACTGCAAGGTCATCTCCTGTCTGGCTTACTCTGCCGACTGGCGTTTCGAGACTTCCCAAATACCCGAAATGCTGGAATGGGCACTAAAAACTAACAAGCCGCTGGTGATAGGAGTATATGACTCCGAGAAAGGCGAATTGGAAGTAAGCAGGCCATTTATGGTAAGGGATTTATAAAAGAAATTATCAGAAAAAGGAGTTATAATAACGACATAACAATGAAAAGTTCTATTTTTATAATAACAAGATTTAATTTAAAACTTTGGGGGAAAGATAAAAACAACCAAACAACATTATCCGACAAATGGCTGGTTAATAGATTTTCACTATTCAAACAATATTGTTTCCCCTGTATAAAATCACAGACCTATCAAGACTTCATTTGGTTATGTTTATTCGACATCGATACTCCCCCAATATTTAAAACAGAAATAGATAACATGTCACGAATGATGCCGAATTTTCATCCATGTTACCTTGATGAGACCGAGACAAAAGGAGTTGATTCCTATATAAGCAGATACATACAATCACATAAAGAACATAGTACTAATTACTTAATAACATGTAGATTAGACAATGATGATGCAGTCCATACAGAATACATCGAGAAATTAGTAGAATTACATACCCAACAAAAGGAGAATATGACTATATATTCTTTCAAATATGGAATGCAATACTATACTGATTTGAAATTAGCTTTTAGAATTCCATATTCTAATAATCATTTCCTAGCACTGATAGATAACAATTTTAACGATGAAGATTTTAAAACAATCTTGGAGTACAACCATTATTACATAAAAAGCTGTGGAATACCATTTATATGTATCAACAATCACCAAACACCTATGTGGATAGAAGTTATACACAATGAAAATGTAGATAATGATTGTAAAATGACATTACGCCAAAGACCAATATACAAAAGAAATATAATAAAAAAAGATTTTGCAATTGACATTCCCGAAAATCCTAAGAACATAGCTTATATCATCACATTCTTTTTTATTCCAAGATTCATGTCACAAATACTACGACGCATTAAAAATAAAATAATTCATTAAATAAGCATTGTACCGGAAAATAATTAGCACACTATCGAAAGTATGAATATATTATTATTGACGTCTAATTATCCCGCTGACGATATTCCTAAAGATCTGACATCTGTTGTGCACTACTTTACAAAAGAATGGGCCTTAATGGGACATAGGGTTGTTGTGGTACATAATCAAACTACTTTTCCTTATTGGGTGTATTTCCCACTCCGTTTTCTAAAACAAAAGTTAGCCAATAAAACAGGGTATTCATTTATTACACACAAATTACCGGAACGTGATTATATAATAGACAATGTTAAAGTATTCCGCAGAAATATGATTAAACCAGCACCCAGATGTGGATTTACTAAAAAATCATATGACCAACAGACTCTAAAAATCAAACAAATATTAGAACTGCAAAATTTCACACCTGATATAATCATAGGACATTGGCTTACTCCCCAACTAAAATTAATACATAATTTGCAAACAATATATCATAAAAGAACGGCATTAATTATACACGAAGAACTGCCATTAATACAAAGAGATTATGGTTCTTCGGGTGAACTATATTTGAAATCAGTAAATACATTAGGATATCGTTCGAAAAGAATAAAAGAAGTTTTTGAAAAAGAGTATCCGTGGGTAAAGGCACACAAAAAATTCATGTGTTATTCGGGAATCCCTACAAGTTTTATATCGACAGAAGATAGAAATATAAAATATCCATTCATGACATATACTTACATTGGTACTCTTATTGAACGGAAACATCCGGAAGCCTTGATAGAAGTTTTAAAAGACAAAAAAAATACAAATTTCACCATTAATTATATAGGTGATGGTCCATTAGCGAACCGTATACAAACCTTAGCTAATAAAAATAATATGCAGTCAAAAGTTCAATTTCATGGACGCATATCACGCGATAATACCCAAAGAATACTATCCAAAACAGATTGTTTCATAATGATCAGTGAAAAAGAAACATTTGGTTTAGTTTATTTAGAGGCTATGGCTGCCGGATGTATAACAATAGCATCTAAAAATGAAGGAATAGATGGAATTATTATTGATGGACATAATGGATTCTTATGTGAAGCCGGTAATGCCAATGATTTAAAATCTATTCTGACAAAAATAGAAAATATGAGCGTTCTAGAATTAGCACAAATCTCTCAAAACGCTAAAAACACGGCTCTTCTATATACCAACCCCAATACAGCAAACCGTTACCTCAATTCAATTATATAAAATATTTATAGATAAAATCACAAATCAAGTATCCTTCATAAACATCATGCAAAAATCCATTTTACTGTTAGCCTATGCCAGTGAACCGGGAGCAGGGTCAGAATATGGTGTAGGATGGTATGTTCCGACATTATTAGCCAAACATTGTCCCCAATATAATGTATATGTGCTTACCCGTAGCCGATGCAAAGAAAAAATATTAAAAGAATTGGAAGAACATCCTATAAAGAATCTGCATTTCTTATTTTACGATATTCCCAAATGGATGTTTTACAAGAATGAGATGAAATCTAATTGGGGGGAACAGATAAATTACTTATCATGGCAATTATTATGCAGAAACTTCATAAAAAAGAGACATAAGGACTTCCATTTTGATATTATCCATCATCTGACATTTAATCAGTATCGTACTCCGTCCCCCGGATTCTTTCTGAATATTCCTTTTGTTATGGGACCTGTGGGAGGAGCAGAGACAATAGATCCCTCTTTTTATCAGGACTTGCTGGAACATACAACAAAAAAAGAGAGAATTCGTAGAAAAGGAAACGATCTGAAAATATTCGGATGGTGGGTTAAGCGAAAAAAAAACAAGAAATATTTTTTATTTTCCACTCAGGAAAATATAGAACGTCTTTCCTCATACTGTTATAATTATCCGATCCAACTTCTTCCCGCTATTGCTTTCGAACCGAATGATTTTAAAGATTTTACTGTTACAGAAGACAAAGTCTCAAAATTTGAAATAATTTATGCTGGAAAGGCTTTTGACTGGAAAGGAATACATATCTTTTTAAAGGCTGCCAAAAGAGCTTTTATAGATAATTCTATAACTGACTTTACGATTAAGTTGGTTGGCATACGTTTTGAAGAAGAGCAAAAACTGGTAATGGGATGGGTAAGAGAACAAGGACTATCGGACAATGTTAAATTAATCCCTTTCATACAACGGTCTGAACTACTGAAAATGTTGACCACCTGCAGTCTATCCGTTTATCCCGCTTTTCGGGATTCCGGTTCTATGTCTGTCCTGGAAGCTTCAGTATTGGGTTGTCCTACTATTTGTTTTAATGCCGGCGGACAAGACGCTTTCCCTGATGATATATTATTAAAAGTTCCGGTTTCTGATTCTTATGAGAATAACTTGGAAGTCTTTGCAGATAAATTAAAATGGGCTTATCAAAATCCTAAGGAAACCGCGGAATTAGGGATTAAAGCCAAGAAGTATGTCTATGCAAACTTTACATGGGAAAATAAGATTGAAGCATTGGACAAAGTATACAAAGAAATTCTGAAATAACTTACATGAAATTTTACGATTACCTTATTGTAGGTGCTGGATTATTCGGTGCTACATTTGCTTACATGGCTAAACGACAGGGAAAAAGTTGTTTGGTCATTGACAAACGTCCCCATTTGGGAGGAAATATCTATTGTGAAAACATAGAAGGAATCAATGTACATACTTACGGGGCACATATATTCCACACTTCCAATAAAGAAGTATGGGATTTTGTAAACTCCATCGTGGAGTTCAACCGCTATACCAATTCTCCGGTTGCCAACTATAAAGGA
Source organism: Bacteroides sp. OM05-12 (assembly GCF_003438995.1). Classification (GTDB taxonomy): domain Bacteria; phylum Bacteroidota; class Bacteroidia; order Bacteroidales; family Bacteroidaceae; genus Bacteroides. The sequence continues at coordinate 30,984 of NZ_QSUN01000030.1, read as the reverse complement.
AAGCTCTACAATCTTCCTTTTAACATGAACACCTTCTATCAGATGTGGGGAACGAGAACTCCGGAAGAAGCCCGAAGAAAGATAGAAGAACAAAAGAGAGAAGCGGTCGAAGCGATGAAAGCCGCCGGAGTTGAAGAACCACGTAATCTGGAGGAACAAGCCATCTCATTAATAGGAAAAGACATTTATGAGAAACTTATCAAAGGTTATACGGAAAAGCAGTGGGGAAGAAAATGTACGGAACTTCCGGCATTCATCATCAAACGTCTGCCCGTACGCCTGACTTTTGACAACAACTATTTCAACGACAAGTACCAGGGGATTCCGATTGGTGGGTATAACAAACTGATTGACGGATTGCTCGAAGATGTAGAGAGCCGGTGTAACACGGATTTCTTTACCGATCGTGAACACTTTGAGAGTATTGCAGATAAGATTGTCTTCACCGGAAAGATCGATGAATACTATCATTACCGTTTCGGGAAACTGGAATACCGTACCGTCCGTTTTGAGACGGAAGTCCTTGATTGTGAAAACTATCAGGGAAATGCCGTGATAAACTATACGGAACAAGAAGTGCCTTATACACGGATTATAGAACATAAGCATTTCGAATTCGGTCAACAGTCCAAGACGGTTATTTCACGGGAGTATTCATCCGAATGGAAAGAGGGAAGCGAACCTTTCTATCCGGTCAACGATGATAAGAATTCTGCTCTATACGCCCAATACAGGGAGTTAGCCAATCAGGAACCGAATGTAATATTCGGTGGAAGACTGGCTGAATATAAGTATTACGATATGCACCAAATTATCGCTGCTGTTTTTAATAAGTACTTCTCGTAATTCAAAACTCTGTAGTAAACAGATGACCTCTTATTTTTGTGAATTAAAACGTAATTTATCTCTTACATTCATCTAGATACTTATTAAAATTAGTTCACTTCACTAAATACGATTCCTAAATTCATCAGGTAATGCAGGCATTGCACCGTTCTGAGTACAGATATAGGCGGAGACATCCACGGCCAACCGATGTGCTTCTGATACGCTTTTTCCGGCAAGAAGGGCGGCTATGAATGCAGCAGTGAATGAATCACCGGCACCCACAGTATCGGCTACTTCTACTTTCGGAGTCTCTACAAATGAGACATGACCGGGAGTAAAAACATAACTTCCATTGACTCCACACGTCAGGATAAGCATCTTTAAATCATATTTTGCCAGCATAATCCAACATTTATCCTGAAGATCAATACCTGGAAAGCCAAACAGACGGCTGACCGTAATAAGTTCCTCATCGTTTATCTTCAGAATATTACATTTCTCAAAGGAATTTTGCAATGTTTCTTTATTAAAAAATCCCTGACGAAGATTGATGTCGAAAATCTTATATCGTCCTTCTTCTTCGGGTATAAGATCCAGAAAGCGATTGATCGTTCGGGCGGAAACAACATTCCGTTGTGCCAACGATCCGAAACAGACGGCACGCACTTGAGGAGCCAATTTTTCCAAATTCGGAGTGAAAGGAATATTATCCCAAGCCACATTTTCTTTAATTTCATAACAGGGAATTCCGGCTGCATCCAAAGTAACTTGTACCGTTCCCGTAGGATAAGGCACTCTTTCCAGTAAATGACGCACTCCCTTTCTGTCGAAGTTGTCTTGTATTTCTTCACCCAATTTATCTTCACCAATTGCGCTGACAGCCAAACTGTCATATCCGAACTGTGACATGTGATAGGCAAAATTTGCAGGTGCTCCGCCAAGTTTCTTTCCTTCAGGAAGAATATCCCACAGGGCTTCTCCCATACCAATGATTATTCCATTCTGATTTTCCATCATATTATTATTAAGATTCCAAATATTCCGCATTTTTTATCCGCGATCCCCAAAGGGCATAATACAGCATTACTAACTCACAAACGACAATAAGCATCCAAGTCCATTGCCAAGAACCCATGACATCGGCTAGTATCCCTTGCAGTAAAGGGAAGACCGCACCACCAAATACTCCCATCATAAATACTCCGGAAGCTTTCGACGTGTATTTCTTCAATCCTTTAATAGCAAGTGTAAAAATACATCCCCACATCACAGAATGACATAATCCTACTGAGACCAATACCCAAAGATTATTGGTAAAGATGGCAATCAATGTAAGCAAGGTCGCAATAATTGTTGTCACCGTCAATTGTATGCGGGGAGAAATGTTATTGAACAATCCTGAAATGATTCGTCCGACCATCAATCCACCCCAATATAGAGTGGCATACAGAGCAGGAGAGGGGCCATCTGCTCCGGTCATCTCCATTGCATGCAAATTGACGTTGACACCAATGGAAACTTCTGCACCGACATAGAAAAAGATAGCAATCACTCCCAATTTGAGATGCCGGAATGACCAGATGCTACGCTCCAATTTCTCACCGTGTTCCGTTCGTGTTCCTTGTATATCCGGCAAATGAAGACGGGCTGTAATAAGAGCGGTCACAGCAACACAAGCGGCAATAGCGATAAAAGGTATCATAAGTTGCCCTGCGCGTACATTTTCCATAGCTACCCCCGCAAACATGACTCCTGTAACGAAAAACGGAGCGATAGTAGTACCGAATGAATTAACAGCGCAAACAATATTCATTCGTTGTACCGGCTGGGTATTTCTCAAATCGTATGCTGCTACATAAGGGTTGATTACTACCTGCAACAATGCGGCAGATGTACCCATCAGATAAGAGCCCAACAAGAATATAAAGAATCCGTAAGGAATGGAGTCGGATGCAATCCGAAGAGCCAGATTCTCATAATTTACAGCAAACCAAGAAGAAAGAAAATACATCAGCAAACCACCTACCATGACCGACATTGCCCTGAGCAGCGTCTTTTTATATCCGACAGTATTAATCCACTTTCCTCCTAAAGTACTGTTGAGCAAATATCCTAAAAAGAAAAAGAAAGAAATAAGGGTGGTAAATGTATTTTTCAAGCCTTCCGCATGATCCAGAAAAGCCATTTTCAGAGGTCCCTGACACTGCCCGTTGACAGTGGTCAGAAATCCTACGATGAAATATATAAAGGTAAGAACCAGAAACGGACCTATACTATTACTTTTTTGTTGTGTTATCATGGATGTGCTGCTTTAAATAGACTCCAATACCGTAAATATACCTTTTTGTTTAATATCCTCCACCATTCGAAGATAAACTTTAACAAAATCATTTGCGGCTTTCAGGTTAGTACTTTGGAAAGCAGACATACCCAGAAAATCAACAGGATCATTACTATCTATTAATTTCAGATCTTCGGCCGTCAGCCATGGATCGTTTATTTCAAAAGCAACTCCTTTATCATCTGTTCTATATTTCAGATAATGGCGATAAGCCGCCATCGAGAAAGCAACACGAGTGAAATCCGCTTTATCACGAATCATCTTTATCAGATTGGGCATGACATAAACCGGATATTTGGATACCCCGTCAAAACAGAGACGTGCCAATTGATCACTAACAGAACGATTGGCAAAACGCTCGATCAATGTTTGTTTATATAACTCAAGGTCTGTATTCCCCGGAACCGGAACATAGGGAGTGATATCTTTATCCATGAATGTACGCAAAAAGTGTGCAAAACGTTCATCATGCATCGCTTCATCCACTTTGCGGTAACCGCTGAGAAAAGCAGGATAGGAAAGTAAGGTATGGGATGCATTCAACAAGCTCAGTTTCATATTTTCATAAGCAGTCACATCATCGGTGAATTCTACTCCGACAGTCTCCCATGCAGGACGTCCGGCTATGAAATTATCTTCAATCACCCATTGTATGAAATCTTCACTATAAACAGGCGCTTCATCTTGTGTTCCGTTCTTTTCATTCAGGAGAATGACATCTTCCGGACGAGTAGCAGGAGTGATGCGATCCACCATACTGTTCGGAAAAGTCACATTCTGTTCCACCCATTCAGCTAATTCTTTGTCTTGAGCTGTAATAAAAGTTGTGAATGCCTTTTTTGCCGTATTACCGTTATGTTGAAGATTATCACATGAAAGTAAGGTAATAGGACCATTGCCCGCTTCTTTACGACGGCGCAATCCTTCGGCGATAAAACCGAATACGGTTTTAGGAGTACGAGGGTTGGTAATATCATGCTTCACATTATTCTCACCCAACATGAATTCACCGGAAGTCTTATCTATATTGTATCCACCTTCGGTAATAGTCATCGTAATAATCTTAATATCCTTATCCGCTATTTTATCAATCACAGCTTTCGGATTTTCCACTCCCCAGATTAACTCTACCAAAGAACCGATGCAATAGACTTCGTCCTTGCCGTCACGTCCGCATACAGTCAATGTATAAATATTATCTTGCTTTTTTAATGCTTTATACAAACGTTCATCACCGGGAAGTAGCATGACACCACAGATTCCCCAGTTTTGCTGAGTTGTATCCGCCAATAATCTATTAGTGTAAAATTCTTCATGCGCACGATGGAAATTGCCTACACCAATGTGCATAATACCTGTTTTAACTTGTTCCCGAATGTAATCGAAAGAAATAACTTGTGTTTTCATGATCCTAAATGTTTTAAATGGTATTTTATCTGTTCTTCTATGGTCACAAATTTAAATGGAGAGAAAATAAAAAAACAGTTTTTCTTTGATTGTTTACCTGCAAACGTTCCCGCAAACGTTCCCAAAATCTGCAAACGTTCCCATTTTTTGTTGAATTAGAAATAAAAGCCTATATTTGTCATTACTAAAGATCCCGGTTCCTTATGAAATACGTGACTATAAAAGATATTGCAAAATACTTGTCTATTTCTACATCTACAGTGTCACGTGCACTTGCAGATGATAAAAATATCCGTAAAGAAACGAAAGAAAAAGTTTTGGAAACAGCTAAGTTGTTAGGATACAGCCCTAACCCTGTAGCTACGAATCTTAAATACGGAAGAACAAACACTGTGGGTGTCATTGTGCCGGAAATGATTACACCGTTTGCTTCACAGGTAATAGAAGGAATTCAAAACGTGTTGTATGCGAAAGGGTTAAAGGTGATTATAGCCCAATCAAACGAAAACCCTAAAACGGAAAGGGATAATCTCCAAATGATGGAACGTTTCATGGTAGATGGTATTATTATCTGCCTATGTCATCAAACTGAAAATAAGGAGGAGTATATGCGTATCCGGGAAAAAACGCCAATGGTCTTCTATGACCGGATACCAGTTGGTATGGATGTTTCTCAGGTTATAGTTGACGATTACATCAAATCCTTTTTCATGGTTGAGCATCTGATTCGCAACGGACGCAGGCACATTGTGCATTTGCAAGGACCTTCTTATATTCATAATTCAATGGAACGGGTTAAAGGCTACAAAGATGCTTTGGAAAAGTTCAGGATTCCTTATGATACTTCACTACTTATAAAAACAGGCGTAACAATAGAAGCAGGGCGACAGGCAGCCGAGCAACTGTTGAACACTGAAACTCAATTTGACTCAATATTTGCATTTACCGACACACAAGCCATCGGTGCCATGAATTACCTACGTGGACAAGGTATAAAGATTCCTCAGGACGTTGCCATTGCAAGTTTTTCAGGAACTATTCTATCAACAATCGTTTATCCTCAGCTTACTACAGTTGAACAACCCCTCATCGAAATGGGAGAAAAAGCAGCGGAACTGATTTACGAAAAAATAAATAATCCCGATGCTCCCAACCGAACGATTGTATTAAATGCCGAAATCAAATTACGGGCATCGACCGAAGTCTGAAAAAATTAAAACATTTCCAAGAATCTTCCCTGAATATTCTTTCTGATAATAAGACTTTACTATATTTGTCGGCAGTTTAAATACAAACAATATATGACGGACTATTATAAAAGAAGGATTATAGAGGTAGAAAAGAGACTTGGATTTTTGTATATACCGACAAAACTGCGTTACAATCTGCCGATACAGGGTGATCAGGTAGCAATCCGATTTGAAGGAAATGAATGGTCACTACGCTATAATTCAACTTACAACCGGATTTTCGGACTTACCGAATTTTACAGGAACCAAGACATCAATAATGGCGATTTTCTGCAGCTATGTATTAATAACGGTGCACTGGAAATATCCAAATACATTGATAGCGACAGCCATACACAAGAAGAAGAAAACTGTGAAACATTTGATATTTCAGGATTGAGCTCCAATGCAAAAGGTAATATAGCAGAGGACAGAGTAAAAGAGTTTATACTATTATACGGACAAGGGTTATTAAATGTCTATAAACCTGTTATCGATAAAGATGGTGTGGACTTGATTGTTCTGCAATCCGGTATTTTTCATCCGGTACATATTCAAGTAAAATCACGATATAATGTGACGGCGGACGGGCAAATGATACTGACGATTAACGGAAATACTTTCCAACCGCATTACAGCTTTTACATCGTAGCGGTGTCCTTTAATAAGCAAACGCTGGAAATAGACAATAAAATTTTATTTATCCCTTCTGAAATAGTAGAAGAAAAGGCAATCAGATTAACCAACGGGAACCTGCGTATTGTGGCTTGTCTGCAGAATGGCAGCCAAAATCAGTGGTGTCCTTATATTATTTCCAAAGCACAACTTGCAGAGAAAATTATCGAAGCGATAAGTGAAATGAATAAATACTATAGATAGCGAACTAAAAAAGCATCTCCAAGATCCGAAGATCCCAAAGATGCTTTTACAGAGATATAACTAACCTACTACACTACATTCGTTTTTCTACTACATCCCAATCAATGATTTCCCATAAACGGTTGATATGATCGGCACGACGGTTCTGATAGTCCAGATAATAAGCATGTTCCCAAACATCAAAACCCAAAAGTGGTTTATAGCCATGACGAACCGGATTACTACCGTTAGGCTCTTTGGTAATCACCAATTTGCCATCTTTGCCTACTGAAAGCCATGCCCATCCCGAACCGAACAAGCCGACTGCAGCAGCATCAAATTCTTTTTTGAAATTCTCGAAACTACCGAAATCACGTTTGATGGCTTCTGCCAATTTACCTTTCGGCTCTTTGGAAGATTGCTTCGGAGTGAACTGAAGGAAGTAAAGCGTGTGATTGAGCACTTGTCCGGCATTGTTAAAGATAGCACCATCCGGAGCTGTAGCAACAATCACTTCCAGCGGTTTTCCTTCAAACTCTGTTCCGGGAACAAGATTATTTAAATTATTCACATAAGTCTGTAAATGTTTTCCGTAATGGTAATCTATCGTTTCTTTGCTGATTACCGGTTCCAATGCATCATGTGCATAAGGAAGCTTTGGCATTTCGTAAGTCATATTGATAAGTATTAAAGACATTAATAATGTTTTCATTTTTCAGGAGCTTTTATGATTAAACTTCTGAATATATAACAGATGCCGACACCGATTTGTTCTGCAGAAATAATAACTTATCAAATATTATTTTTATAATTCTTCGTAGAGGGTATCAAAAATTTCACGCAGTCGTACCTTATCTTTAATAATGGAACGGAATTCCGTCAATTTACGGGCATTATCCGAATCCGGTATCCATAATTTCAGATACCCACCTTCAGCATATTTATTCTGCAAATGTTCCAAAAAACGTGCGTATTGCCATTCTTTATCCTTCAAAGGATAATGTTCGCGGCCATATTGTACGGTACGACGCAAGGTGACGACAGGATCAATGATACGATCTGCTTCTGCAACAATCTTACCGTATATCGTTCGGGGTTCATAATCTGCCGATGCACGATGATCTTCCACAGCTTCTTTCATAATAAGAATTTGTTCTTCCGTAAACCATTCTTTTAAACGGGAATCGTCGGTTAAGATCTTTCCGGAAGCCAAATGATGAAATTCCCTTCCTTCCACCAATCCTGTATCATGATAAGCCGCAATTACATAAACCATATTCATATCTACTTCATAATGGGAAGCAAGCGTTACGCTCTCCTGAATAACGGTTTGCACATGATTCAAATTATGCGCTTTGTCAAATGCCGTATATCTCGGTATAATTTCCTTTTCAACATAGGAAACTAAAGACGGATGAAGAGCGGAATATTGCATGATATTTTCTGTTTTGAGCTTACAAAGATATAAATCCTTTGGGAAGTATTTTCTATAATCTTCAAACTTTCTCTATCTTTGCCGTATTAAAGAGTATAAACAGATATGCCAATTAATTATACAGATGAACTGAACGAAAGTCAGCGTACAGCCGTATTTTACAATGACGGTGCTTCATTAGTCATTGCCGGAGCCGGTTCGGGTAAAACCAGAGTATTGACTTATAAGATAGCTTACTTATTGGAACAAGGTTATACACCATGGTCTATCCTGGCATTGACTTTTACCAATAAGGCTGCAAGAGAAATGAAAGAGCGAATAGCCGGACAGGTAGGAGCGGAGCAGGCACGACGCTTATGGATGGGAACATTTCATTCCATCTTCTCGCGTATATTGCGAACAGAGGCTGCGGCAATCGGATTTACATCGAATTTTACCATTTATGATGCTTCGGACTCCAAGAGCCTGATCCGCGCCATCATTAAAGAGATGCAACTGGATGATAAAACTTACAAGCCTTCATCTGTACAAGGACGTATATCGGATGCCAAAAATAAACTTGTTTCTCCCTCTGCCTACGCTGCAAATGCGGAAGCCTATCAGGCGGATTGCGCGGCAAAAATGCCTGCAATGCGAGATATATACCGTCGTTACTGGGACAGGTGCCGTCAGGCAGGCGCAATGGATTTCGATGACTTATTATTCTATACTTATATATTATTTAAAGATCATCCGGAAATTCTACAAAAGTATAGTGAACAGTTTCGTTTTGTTTTAGTTGACGAGTATCAGGACACCAACTTTGCCCAGCATCAAATTGTATTGCAATTAACCAAAGGGCATGAACATGTTTGTGTGGTAGGGGATGATGCGCAAAGCATCTATTCTTTCCGTGGAGCCAACATTGACAACATTCTGAAATTTACAAAATTTTACCACGATACAAAAATATTCAAACTGGAACAGAACTATCGTTCTACAAAAACGATTGTGGGCGCAGCAAACAGTTTGATAGAAAAAAATGTGGAACAGATACGTAAGGAAGTATTTTCCGAAAATATACAAGGAAATCCGATTACGGTATTCACCGCATATTCGGATGTGGAAGAAGGTGAGATTATAGCCAATAAAATCAGTGAACTGAGAAGAAAAGACGATTATTCTTATAGCGATTTTGCTATTCTTTATCGAACCAATGCACAGTCCCGTATCTTTGAAGAAGCACTTAGAAAACGAAGTTTCCCATACAAAATATATGGTGGACTATCTTTCTATCAACGTAAAGAGATAAAAGACGTTATCGCTTATTTCCGGATGGCTATCAATCCGAATGATGAAGAAGCATTTAAACGCATCATTAACTATCCCGCCCGAGGAATAGGAGATACTACCGTCAATAAAATCATAGAAGCAGCCAACGCCAACGCAGTAAGTTTATGGGAAGTGATCCGGCGTCCGCTTGAACTGGGACTAAATATAAATAAAGGTACACATACGAAACTGCAAAGTTTCAGAGAACTGATTGACGGATTCATACAGAGTTCTACAGAAAAGAATGCTTATGATATAGGTGTTGACATCGTACGTCAGGCAGGTATTATAAACGATATCTACCAGGACAAAACTCCTGAAAATCTCAGCCGTCAGGAAAATGTGGAGGAATTAGTAAACGGCATGCATGATTTCTGCGCTACCCGTGAAGAGGAAGGAAATGAAAACATATCCTTGGCAGATTTCCTTTCAGAGATTTCTTTGCTTTCCGACCAAGATACGGATAAGGACGAAGATGCTGAAAAGATTACGTTAATGACGGTACACTCCGCTAAAGGATTGGAGTTTAAAAATGTATTCGTAGTAGGATTGGAAGAAAATCTTTTCCCAAGCGGGATGTGCATCAACTCTAATCGCGAATTGGAAGAGGAACGTCGTTTGTTTTACGTAGCTATTACCCGCGCCGGTGAAAACTGTTTCTTATCATTCGCACGAAGTCGTTTTCGCTATGGGAAAACGGAATTCGGAACGCCAAGCCGTTTCCTTCGGGAGATAGACAGTCGTTTTCTTTATGTACCTCAACAAGAAACTGCCGAACATCGGGAAGTTGAAGAAACCGCATCACCTTCTTATTCTTACCGGGAACGGCAGTCAACCAAACCGGCTCGTCCGTTATTTAATCAGCTAAAAGAAGAGCGTCCGAAAACAGAGGCGATTCGGCCTACAACGCCACGTAATCTGAAAAAAGTCAGTAGTAGCCAAACATCACCTGCCACAGCAGTGTTAGGAAATGTACAAGCAGGACAAATGATAGAACACGAGCGCTTCGGCATCGGAGAAGTCATAAAAATTGAAGGAACTGGAGAAAACACCAAAGCAACCGTACGTTTCCAAAATGCCGGAGAAAAGCAGTTGTTATTAAAATTTGCACGCTTTAAAGTGATAGGATAAAAACATAAATAGAAACAATTCACATTATCAGATATGATAGATTTTAATAAAATACCATCTCCTTGCTATGTGATGGAAGAAGATTTGTTGAGAAAAAACCTCGAACTGATAAAAGAAGTCAAGGACAAGGCAGGAGTGGAGATCATATTGGCTTTCAAATCTTTTGCCATGTGGAAATCATTTCCCATATTTCGTGAATATATTGATAGTTCCACCGCCAGTTCGGTTTATGAAGCACGATTGGCACTTGAGGAATTCGGCAATAAAGCACATACGTATTCTCCTGCTTATACAGAAGCTGATTTCCCTACAATTATGAAGTGCAGCAGTCACATTACTTTTAACTCTTTCAGCCAATTTGAGCGTTTCTACCCGATGGTCAAAGCTGACAATTCAGGTATATCATGCGGTATCCGTATCAATCCCGAATACTCGGAAGTGGAAACTGAATTATACAATCCTTGTGCTCCGGGTACAAGATTTGGTATCACTCACGATCTCTTACCCGATCTATTGCCTGAAGGTATCGACGGATTCCACTGCCATACACATTGCGAATCAAGTTCTTATGATTTGGAAAAGACATTAGTACATATAGAGGAGAAGTTTAGTAAATGGTTTTCACAAATAAAATGGTTGAATTTAGGTGGTGGCCATCTCATGACACGCAAAGACTATGATACGGAACATCTTATCGGATTATTAAAAGGATTAAAAACCCGTTATCCGCATATACAAATCATATTGGAACCCGGATCGGCATTTACCTGGCAAACAGGAGTATTGGTATCCAGTGTGGTAGATATAGTTGAGAATCGTGGAATAAAAACAGCAATTCTTGACGTTAGCTTTACCTGCCACATGCCGGATTGTTTGGAAATGCCCTATCAGCCAGCTGTCCGCAATGCCACAATGGGTGAAACGACTCCATATACCTATCGTCTAGGAGGAAACAGTTGTCTGAGTGGCGACTACATGGGTATGTGGTCTTTTGAAAAGCCACTTACAATCGGAGATAAAGTGATATTTGAAGATATGATCCATTATACAATGGTAAAAACAAATATGTTCAATGGTATCCAACATCCGTCTATTGCTCTGTGGACTTCAAATGACGAACTGAAAATATACAAACATTTTCATTATGAAGACTATCGTGACAGAATGAGCTAAAGAAACATTATCGGCAGTGAATCCCGTTAACCGGAAAGTATATTTTAGCTAATATTTTTATATGAATCGTTTGGAGTTTTCAGAAAAACGACTACCTTTGCAACCGCAAATGCGGAAATAGCTCAGTTGGTAGAGCATAACCTTGCCAAGGTTAGGGTCGCGAGTTCGAGTCTCGTTTTCCGCTCTGATTTAAAGCGATCTTTAACATAAATGTAAATTCTAGATTTGCCCAGGTGGCGGAATGGTAGACGCGCTCGTTTCAGGTGCGAGTGAGTAACATCGTGCAAGTTCGAGTCTTGTTCTGGGCACATCGGAATAGTATTTGTAATAGAATGGAGAGGTGGCGGAATTGGTAGACGCGCTACTTTGAGGGGGTAGTGACAGTTATGTCGTGGGAGTTCGAGTCTCCTTCTCTTCACAGAGATCTTTAAAGAGATTTGCGGAAATAGCTCAGTTGGTAGAGCATAACCTTGCCAAGGTTAGGGTCGCGAGTTCGAGTCTCGTTTTCCGCTCAAAAGTCCAAGACCTTTGAGCGACTGCTTAAAAGGTCTTTCTTATTTCAAACTTGCGGTAGTAGCTCAGTTGGTAGAGCATCAGCTTCCCAAGCTGAGGGTCACGAGTTCGAGTCTCGCTTACCGCTCCACTGAAAATCAGATAGTAATCGAAAGATTTCTATCTGATTTTTTGCTTTCAAACACATTGATTTACCTGTCAGTTTAAGCAAAAAGCCAATCTACCCAGTTACGGATAGATTGGCTTTTTAGTATTACTCACAAATATTATATTTACGATATATAGAAATCGTATCGTAAGGTCTATTTATAATCACGTATTAATTTCCAAACACATGAGGAAAGGACAGCACCAATGAAAGGAGCCAAAATGAATATCCATAATTGAGAAAGGGCTTCACCACCAGCAAATAGTGCGGGAGCAATACTACGAGCAGGATTGACAGAAGTACCAGTAAGGGGTATGCAACAAATATGAACTAGTACAAGAGAAATTCCGATAGCTAATCCGGCAAAGTTTCCAGCCCCTTTTTTAGCGTCGGTAGTACCAAGAACCACTAATACAAATACAAAAGAAAATATAACCTCTGCAATAAAGCCACCGGCTATTCCCACACCAGGAGCACAAGAATTAGCACCGGTAGTAGTGACATAAGCCATATCTATATTAGATGTCAAGAGTGCTATGATTGCAGAACCAATTAATGCTCCTATCACTTGAAATAGCATATACATTAATCCCTCTTTACTTTTCATACGCCCTAAAAGCATAAATCCCAAAGTAATTGCAGGATTAATGTGACATCCGGAAACACCACCTATAGTATAAGCCATAGCGACAACGGAAAATCCGAATGCCATTGCTACCATTAACACTTGTGCAGGAGTACCGCAACCACCATTAAACACCGCACTACCACATCCTATCAGTACAAGTACCATTGTACCAATCATTTCTGCTAAATACTTTTTCATTTTACTCACAATTTAATAATTTCTCCAAAAGTAAACAATTTATAACAATAAAGCAATACTATTAATGTAAATAAAAAGCCAAACAACTAACTATATGCTTGCCTACAATCGTCTTGATGTTTTTGACTTATCTGTTTTGACTATTTTGCTATTAATCAATTTGAACTTTAATGCAGGTATCACATACAGATACAATTAATTGTAATCTCCAATGAAAAATAAAATAATTACAAACTAGAATACAATATGAAACTTTTTGAATAGAATACATAATTATATATCCATAAATGCACCATATATTTGTATTATTCAAATCATAAAAGTGTGTATTATGGGTGAAATTTGTCATAACTGTAAGTCTGAAGATACTTTTTTTGATGGAGAATTGTATCAATGTATTCATTGTCGTTATATGTGGGTTCCGGAGACATCCGTTAAATCTTTAAAGCCACAAAATCCGGTAGTAGAAGAGCCAAAATCTCCTAAAAAGAACTTAGCTGAAAAAGTTTAATGAATTATACATAATACTGGTAGTTACAAATATTACTTTACTACTTTTTTTACTATATATATAAGGATAGACTTAAGACTTTACTATTTGTATAAAAACAAATAGTAATAAACAAATGCGGGAATATACCATCAGTAAAAGTTTCTATAAAAAATAAAAGCCGGAGATCGTCCGGCTTTTATCCATATATTTAAATAATAAATCAATCTTTTGCTTGATGAACCGTCAGTTGCGGGAATGGGAATCCAATGCCTTTCTCATTAAATACAGCATATATCTTTTTATTAATGCCAAAATATACATCCCAATAATCACTACTCTTCACCCACACACGTATCATAACATTAACGCTACTTGCATCCAAAGCACTCAATACAATAAATGGTTCGGGAGTTTTAAGAACACGTGAATCTGCTGCAAGAATATCCCTGACTGTTTGTTCTACCTTCGTATAATCTTCACCATATTCTACTCCAACTGTCCATTCTACACGACGAGTATCCTTATTACTATAATTGATTACAACTCCACTGCTCAATGAACCATTCGGAATGTATATAACTTTATTATCGGCAGTAGTTATGATAGTATGAAGAATCTGTATCTCAGAAACTACCCCAATGACTCCCTGACTTTCAATCAAGTCGCCTACCTTATATGGTTTGAAAAGTAAGATGATGAGTCCGCCAGCAAAATTCTGTAGATTACCGGACAGTGCCATACCAATGGCAACACCGGCAGATGCCAAAAGAGCAGCAAATGAAGTTGTATTAATACCTAAAGCACCTATTACTGATATAATTAATATAATTGTCAGTAATATATTGGTCAGACTCTTCAAGAATGTTTTTACACTCGTATCAACATGACGTTTTTCCAATATTCTGGCAACTAATCGATTTAATGCGTTTACAATCAGTTTTCCTACCAGGAATACAACAATAGCAGTCAGGATGTGACCACCGGCAGAAATTCCAAAACTTACTAATTTGTCAAAGACGAAAGATAATTTATCCACACCATCGGGCACAGTTGCAGAAGCAATCTGCTCGACAACATTTAACGTATCTACCTGTAATAACATAATTATTTAAAATTAGAATGATTAATATCTCAAAAATTATTAGCGCAAATATAACTAATATAATTTTAACATAAAAACAATAGATAAAGTTTGCACGAGACCATAATAAATGTTACGACAACTTTGTCACTGTCTTTTTGTCTTAAAATGTCAGTCATATTACATTCTTGAGTTCTAGTTTATGCCATTCTTTTGATATAAATCAAGAAATAGTGTTATTATCATAAAAAAGAGGGAATATCTACTTGCTTAAATGAACAATGGTTGTATTTTTGTGTTGTAAAACATGTTTTTAAAACATATATAGTTATGAAATGGGTAAAAAGATTATTTAAAAGGTTAGCAAATGCAGATGCTAATATCTGGGGTTATGTAATGCTATAAGCATACATTTCCCCAATAAAAAGAAGTTTTTAAGGTAACAATTAAAGGAGAATTAAATTATGAAAAGTAGAATTGAAAGATTGATCAAACTTTTTATGGAAATCAATCAACATAATTTTTAAAATGAAAAGATGATGAAAAAGAATGCGATTAAAAAATTTCTAAAGAAATGCCTTATTGAGGCAGGTAGAAATGAACTATTAAAATGGGGTTACAAATTATAAAAGTAATCCCATTTTTATTTTGTATCCTCGCCTAATCCAAACAAAGCAAAATCATAAATGACCGGATCTTCCGGATTGAACTGTTTCAATATATCGGTCAATTCGATAACTGCCTTACGGTCATTCATTTTACGGCTCAACAGACCGAATTCTCTGGAAATTCTCGCGACATGAGTATCAAGAGGTATGAATAAATCGGCAGGAGAGATATTCTTCCAAACTCCTAAATCTACAATTTTATCCTGCTGGACTAACCATCGGAGTATCATATGCAGACGCTTACAAGCCGAACCAGACAAAGGATTGGATATATGCTTGCAATCTTTATGATTTGCCTCACATAAGATTGTGCGAAAGGAATTTATCCCATCCCAAAGTGATGGCCGATTACAAAAGATCTCTTCAATCGAATCATGCTTTTCATAAATATCATGCAGGCCATGACACATATAATATAGGTCATACTCAAAGAAAGTACGATGAATATTTTTATTTCCCAACTCACGATAATCGCCGTTCATGATATAATCAAAAGGGGAGTGGTGCATCAACGAAAGTAGTTTATCTGCCGATTTTAAAATAGAGGCCCTGTTGCCCCACGAGATCGTCCCTATCAGAAAAGCCGTAATCTCAATATCTTGCAATTTGGAATACCGACGAGGAAACTGAACCGGATCATGCTCTATAAAAGCAACCGTATTATACTTTTCCACTAATTCATCCAATCTTTCTTTGATATCAATTTCCATCTTTTCCTTATATTTATAAGGTGCAAAGATAAAAAAAGTGTGTCTGATTTCACAACCAAACACACCCGAATCAAAATCTTAATCTAATACACTAATGAAAACACACAGAAATAGAACAACATACACTTGGAAATGTTCATGGAACTTAGTAATTTTGCGGACTAATTTTTAGAATGAATAACTAACAATACTAAAAAATAATGGCAAAGGAATTAAAAGAGCTCACCAAAAGAAGCGAAAATTATTCGCAATGGTATAACGATTTGGTGGTTAAAGCTGATTTGGCAGAACAATCGCCTGTACGCGGTTGTATGGTGATTAAACCTTACGGATACGCCATCTGGGAGAAAATGCAAAGACAACTGGATGACATGTTTAAGGAAACCGGACACGTAAATGCTTATTTCCCATTGCTCATCCCCAAATCATATTTAAGCCGTGAAGCAGAACATGTTGAGGGCTTTGCAAAAGAATGTGCCGTAGTTACTCACTACCGTTTGAAGAATGCCGAAGACGGTTCCGGAGTTATTGTTGACCCGGCTGCCAAGCTGGAAGAAGAATTAATCATTCGTCCTACTTCGGAAACAATCATTTGGAGTACTTATAAAAATTGGATAAACTCTTACCGTGACCTGCCGATTCTTTGTAACCAATGGGCCAATGTAATGCGTTGGGAAATGCGTACCCGCTTATTCCTCCGCACAGCCGAATTCCTTTGGCAAGAAGGACATACAGCGCATGCCACTCGTGAAGAAGCCGAAGCCGAAGCACAAAAGATGCTTCATGTATACGGAGACTTTGCAGAACAGTTTATGGCTGTACCAGTAATCAAAGGTGTGAAATCTGCCAACGAACGTTTCGCAGGTGCTTTGGATACTTATACTATAGAAGGTTTGATGCAAGACGGAAAAGCATTACAGTGCGGAACATCACACTTCCTCGGACAAAACTTTGCTAAGGCATTCAACGTACAATTCGTTGACAAGAATAACAAACTCGATTATGTTTGGGCTACTTCATGGGGAGTATCCACTCGTCTGATGGGTGCATTAATCATGACTCACTCTGACGATAATGGTCTGGTACTTCCTCCTAAATTGGCACCGATTCAGGTGGTTATCGTTCCTATCTACAAAAACGACGAACAATTAAAGCAAATCGATGCAAAAGTAGAAGGTATTGTAGCCCAGTTGAAAGCATTGGGTATTTCCGTGAAGTATGACAATGCCGACAATAAACGTCCGGGATTCAAATTTGCCGATTATGAATTGAAAGGTGTTCCTGTTCGTTTAGTAATGGGTGGACGCGACTTGGAAAATAATACAATGGAAGTGATGCGTCGCGATACCTTGGAAAAAGAAACCATAAGTTGCGACAATATAGATACTTACGTAAAGAATCTGTTAGATGAGATTCAAGCCAATATCTATAAGAAAGCATTGGATTACCGTAACAACAACATTACAAAAGTTGACACTTACGATGAATTCAAAGAACAAATAGAAAAAGGAGGATACATCCTTGCACATTGGGATGGAACCACCGAGACAGAAGAAAAAATCAAGGAAGACACTAAAGCAACCATTCGTTGTATCCCATTCGAGGCAGATGAAGAAAGTCTTACTCCGGGCAAATGTATGGTCACAGGCAAACCGTCTGCAAGAAGAGTTCTGTTTGCCAGGGCTTATTGATAATCAAGATTTATATAGAAGGGCGGAGAAAAATAATTCTTTCCGCCCTTTTTTATATCTTCCCATATTACCAGTTGGCCACAATACGGAAATGCATATCTTGCGTAGGACTACTATCTTGGTTAGCACCGCTATAAGCAATATAAAAAGCTACATCCTGCATCGTATAATCGGAATAAACAGTTTCTATACACAATTTATTATTATTATCCGCCCAATTCAAGACATATGGAAGAGGAGTTTGGGTTTCGCCATTCTGGTCAAAATTACGAAAAAGATAAGCATGTATAGCTCCGTCATTATAAAGCCATTCAAGTTCTTTGTCGCCAAGTTCACTATAAAACTTAGGCGTCACAGTATATCGGTAATATACTTCATTCGGATTATCGCTTGGTCCCATAAACTCCCAATCACTCGGCTTTACGGTGAAATACTCCACTTTAGTAAGCAAACTCCCGGCCTCTCCCGGCACTCCTTGAGGTCCCATAGGACCTTCGCAGGCAGTCATGGCAATAACTACCATTAATAATAAAAATAACTTTTTCATATACATTTCTCTTTTCCGCAAAAATATATCTAATAAACAATTTCTCTATATCTTTTCCCTTAATTTTGCAAAATATTAAATACCAAGCAAAAAAGTCATAATATTTACACTAAAAATAAGGAAACATACTGGTCTCTTTCGCTTTTCTTATTATCTTTGCAACAAGTTTTCTACAAAAAATGAAAATTAAGGAAATAGTAAGCGCCCTTGAAAGGTTCGCGCCTCTGCCTTTGCAAGACGGATTTGATAATGCCGGACTGCAAATCGGATTGACAGAAGCGGAAGCAACAGGGGCTTTGTTGTGTCTGGACGTTACCGAAACAGTCATCGACGAAGCCATCACGTTGGGTTATAATCTTATTATATCCCATCATCCGCTCATCTTCAAAGGTTATAAATCCATAACAGGAAAGGATTACGTAGAACGATGCATCCTGAAAGCTATCAAAAATGATATTGTGGTTTACTCTGCCCATACAAATCTGGACAATGCAACGGGAGGGGTCAATTATAAAATTGCCGAGAAAATAGGATTGAAGAATATCCGTTTCCTATCAGAAAAAGAAGATAGCTTGTTGAAACTTGTCACTTTCGTGCCTTATGCACAAGCAGAAGAGGTGAGACAAGCATTATTCGATGCCGGTTGCGGATGCATAGGCAACTATGACTCATGCAGTTACACACTGGAAGGAGAGGGGACTTTCCGTGCAAAAGAAGGTACCAATCCTTTTTGCGGCACAATAGGCGAACTCCATCATGAACCGGAAGTGAGAATAGAAACCATACTCCCGGTATTCAAAAAATCGGCAGCAACGAAAGCCCTCATAGAAGCGCATCCGTATGAGGAACCTGCGTTTGACTTCTATCCTTTAAAAAACTCATGGGCACAGGCCGGAGCAGGCATTATCGGAGAGCTGGAAGAGCCGGAGACCGAACTGGATTTCTTGAAACGAATCAAGAAAACATTCGAGGTAGGCTGCATTAAGCACAACAAACTTTCCGGCAGATTAATAGAGCGAGTAGCACTTTGCGGAGGAGCAGGAGCTTTCCTTATTCCGCAGGCAATAGCGCATAATGCAGATATCTTTATTACCGGAGAGATTCGTTATCACGAGTATTTCGGTCACGAGAATGATCTCCTTCTCGCAGAGATAGGGCACTATGAAAGCGAACAATATACCAAAGAAATTTTTTATTCAATAATACAGGATTTATTCCCTAATTTTGCAATTCAATTGAGCAAAGTAAATACAAATCCTATAAAATATTTGTAAATAATATGGCTAAAGAAGCAAAGAAAGACCCAAGTGAATTAACAGTCGAAGAAAAGTTGAAAGCATTATATCAATTACAGACCATGCTTTCTGAAATTGATAAAATCAAAACGTTGAGAGGAGAGTTGCCTCTTGAGGTACAAGACCTTGAAGATGAGGTGGCCGGCCTAAGCACTCGTATCGATAAGATTAAAAGTGAAATTGATGAACTGAAAGCTGCTATCGCAAACAAAAAGATAGAAATTCAAACAGCCAAAGTTTCCGTAGACAAGTACAAAGCACAACAAGATAATGTACGCAACAACCGCGAATATGACTTCCTGACAAAAGAAATTGAATTCCAGACATTGGAAATCGAGCTTTGTGAAAAGAAGATTAAGGAGTTCACAGAAGAAGTTGAAGCAAAGACTGCAGAAGTAGAAAAGAGCACAGTAGAACTGGAAGAAAGAGATAAAGACCTTGTTCAGAAGAAGAATGAGTTGGATGAAATCATTGCTGAAACGAAACAGGAAGAAGAAAAATTGAGAGACAAGGCTAAAAACCTTGAATTAACTATCGAGCCTCGTTTGCTGCAAGCATTCAAACGTATCCGCAAAAACTCACGCAACGGTTTGGGCATCGTATACGTACAACGTGATGCTTGTGGCGGTTGTTTTAATAAGATTCCGCCTCAGAGACAGCTGGACATCCGTATGCGTAAGAAAATCATCGTTTGCGAATATTGCGGCCGTATCATGATTGACCCGGAATTGGCAGGCGTAGAAATGGAACAGCATTTGGAGACAAAAACAAAATAAATTGTTTGCCCAATAAAGCATAACAGCTAAATCAGACACCATCTTCCACATTTACATTGGCTTTTACCAAGATTATAGCCGATAAGAGTGGAAGATGGTGTTTTTTAATTAGCAGACATCCTGCAACCAAAGCTCACAAATATTCATAAGGACAATCGAATCGTTTGACCATGGTGATCTTTGCGTTTTACCCGGGGCATCCTATCGTTTATGCAAGGTGAAACGACAGGATAGGCAAGGGTAAACGATTCAAAGAATGAGACGGAATAATTATAGTTCTGTGTAATTTGGAATATCTTTAAGGAAAACATAAGTTTGCTTCTCATAATCCATCTTGCAGCAATAATGGTCAATGCCATTGCTAACAATCAGATAATCAACCTTAAGTACCAGATTATAATTACTTATCTGTGTAAATACCTTTTGAGTTATTTCCACATGAGGAGCCTTATATTCTATTATCATCCGAGCAGATAAATCCTTGTTGTACAGTACCGTATCACAACGTTTCTTCATTCCGTTCAGATTCAGCAAGACCTCATTTGCCATCAAAGTAGAAGGGTAGCCTTTGTAAGCAATAAGAAAGTGAACAAAGTGCTGTCGCACCCATTCCTCCGGAGTCAAAGCAACATATCGTCTGCGAATCACGTCGAAAATAACATTTTTTCCGTTTCGTGCAGCTATTTTTGTCTCGTATGTTGGTAAGTTTAATGATAACATTTAGTAAATTTGCATTTCAAGATAATTAGGCAAACTTTAGCCGTTACAAAATTAATTGAAAATATGAAAACTAAAGAAGAAATCGTTGTTAATTGGTTACCTCGTTATACAAAACGTAACTTGGAAGACTTTGGCGAGTATATCCTACTGACGAATTTCAATAAATATGTAGAAATATTTGCGGAAAAATTCAATGTTCCCATCTTAGGACGCGATGCTAATATGATATCCGCCAGTGCTGAAGGCATCACCATTATCAATTTTGGTATGGGTAGTCCCAACGCTGCAATTATCATGGATCTACTGGGAGCCATACATCCCAAAGCATGCTTATTCTTAGGAAAATGTGGCGGTATAGATAAGAAAACACAATTGGGCGATCTAATTCTTCCCATTGCTGCTATTCGTGGAGAAGGAACTTCCAATGACTATTTTCCACCGGAAGTCCCTGCATTGCCGGCATTTATGTTACAACGTGCCGTTTCTTCCGCTATTCGTGACTATGCGCACGACTATTGGACGGGTACCGTATATACTACCAACCGCAGAATTTGGGAACACGATAACGAATTCAAAGATTATCTGCGAAAAACCCGCGCAATGGCGGTAGATATGGAGACGGCAACACTATTTAGTACCGGATTTGCCAATCATATTCCTACAGGAGCATTGCTTTTAGTATCCGATCAGCCCATGATACCGGAAGGAGTAAAGACAGATAAAAGCGACAATATGGTTACAAAAAATTATGTACATGAACATGTTGAAATGGGAATTGCTTCCTTGCGAATGATTATTGATGAGAAAAAGACAGTAAAACACCTGAAATTCGACTGGTAATCAACGTATGGCAAAACAGGAAATAACATGTGATGATATTCTTAAAGATCTGAGAAACAAGCAATATAAGCCCATATATTATTTAATGGGAGAGGAGCCTTACTACATTGACCTTATCTCCAATTACATAGCTCAAAATGTGCTTTCCGAGAGTGAGAAAGAGTTCAATCAGACCGTTGTATATGGTTCGGATATAGATATTGCCACAGTAATAAATGCAGCAAAACGATATCCGATGATGTCAGAATATCAGGTGGTTATTGTAAAGGAAGCTCAAACCATCAAAAACATGGAGGAACTTTCTTTTTATTTGCAGAAACCACTCAATTCAACAATCCTCGTCATTTGCCATAAACATGGTGTATTGGACCGAAGAAAAAAGTTGACTGCAGAAATTGAAAAGACTGGGGTTTTGTTTGAATCTAAAAAAATAAAAGAAGCCCAACTCCCAGCATTTATCACTTCCTACATGAAAAGAAAAGGCATAGATGTAGAACCCAAATCGGCAGCTATGCTTAGTGATTTTATCGGCACAGATTTAAGCCGATTGGTAGGTGAGATGGAAAAATTAATTATCACGTTACCGGCATCGCAAAAACGGATTACTCCGGAACTGATTGAGAAAAATATCGGAATAAGCAAGGACTTCAATAACTTCGAGTTAAAAAGCGCATTGATTGAAAAAGATATATTCAAAGCAAATCAGATAGTAAAATACTTTGAAGAGAATCCAAAAACCAATCCAATACAAGTTACTTTATCGCTATTATTCAATTTTTACGCAAATCTAATGTTGGCCTATTATGCTCCGGAAAAGTCGGAACAAGGTATTGCCAATCAACTTGGTCTAAAAAGTACATGGCAATCACGTGAATACTTATCTGCGATGAGAAAATATAGCGGCGTCAAGGTAATGCAGATTATCGGAGCAATTAGATACTGCGATGCGAAATCAAAGGGAGTAGGTAATTCGTCTACAAATTCAGGTGAGTTACTCCGAGAACTTGTGTTTAAAATTTTGCATTAATCATTTTATTTAAAGAATGGGAGTATTCTCTCAAATACTCCCATTCTTTTGCAATAAGTTTTTAGCCTACCTACCTTTTTAAAAAACAGATCTCCCTTTGTATTATCAACAAATAATTTATACAATATAAATTGAGCATTTCTCCCTTCGCTTGTCAGGAAGAGATCTATCACTAATTATATGCAAAGCAATAATTCGGAGAAGAAATTAAATATCTATTTTATGATAAAATAAATCAGATAAGGTTTGATCCTCTCGAAATACTTTCTTTTTAGCCTTTAACCAATAATATAGGATATAGCAAAGTGTCAAAATACAGATTTTAATAATAAAGGCTTAATTTTTCTAGAATAACAAGTATTTCTGAAAGCAAATTAAGCATTATACAGCTAATAATCAATATATTATATTCAAAATAGTGCTCTGAGATTTCATTATTTTCAATAAATCGGATATTTGTATGTATTTACGTGAAGGATTATGCATTTCAAATTGAAAATAACGCAATCTAAAGCCAACATTAAAATAGACTTCTATTAATTGTTATTCTAATATTTACAAAGGTAAGTAGTTAGTGATTTATATTTGCAATTTACATACATAAATATATTATTTACTAATACACAAATAGCAATATCTATATAAACATATCTGCATTTACAAAAGAAAATATGAACTATTTAATAAATCGAATTAGCAATAATATATGTGAATGAATAAATATTACATAAAACATATCAGGTCATATTATACTAACAACCAGCATGTTATAACTATTATATTGCAGAATTAGGTAAATGTAAAGGAATAAAACTAATATATTTGCAATCCTAGTGCAAACAAGCAATATTATTTATATAATAATAAGCTATATATCAATCTATTACAATAATAATATAAAGGCATAGATCAATAATATTTCTATCGATTTATAGATGTGAACATTAATACGATATATAAATGCAAATCAGAAGAAAACAAATATAAATACAGATATATAAATACAAATATATAATCTCATAAATCAAGTTTGCAAATACAAATATTATATTTATATTTGTACAATCATTACATTTATACATTTTTCGACCATGAAAGATAGAATTCTAGAGATAATTAAGCGTGAACATCTAAGCAACGCTGACTTTGCAGATAAAATAGGAATCAGCCCGGCAACAGTTTCTTCTATATTAAATGGAAGAAATAACCCAAGCCTAGATGTAGTCACTAAAATCCATCAAACTTATACAGATATTAATCTGGAATGGCTTTTATATGGTAAAGGAGAAATGACCGGCAAAAAGGAAGATTTTATGCCGTCTCTATTTGATGAGATTGCTTCAAATGCGGATAAGAATGCAGCTGCATCAGAATATCGCAAGGAAACAGCATCAAAATCCCCTGAAATAAGCACTAAAGAGATTGTAAAACAAGAGATTAGGTATATAGAAAAACCTCAAAGAAAAATCACTGAAATACGAATATTCTTTGATGATAATACTTATGAGATCTTTAAACCTGAAAAATAAGTCGTTTAATCCTTAAAATAAAAAGCCGGAACTTAAAATTAGGGATAAAACATGTATCTTTGCAGGTGGAACACGAATTTACCCAAATATTCATGAAAAAATTTATTTTAGACCTAACGGTTACGGACAACATCAGATTACATAGTAATTATGTGTTGCTTAAATTGACCCATGCAGATACTCTACCCGATATGCTTCCGGGACAGTTTGCAGAAATCAGAGTTGACGACTCACCTTCTACTTTCCTACGTCGCCCGATTTCTATTAATTACGTTGATAGGAATAATAATGAGATATGGTTTCTAATACAGCTCGTTGGAGATGGTACAAGGCATTTAGCGCTTGCAAAGCAAGGAGATAATATAAATGTAGTATTACCACTCGGAAATAGCTTCACAATGCCTAAAGAGCAATCAGAAAAGCTTTTATTGATAGGTGGTGGTGTAGGGACTGCTCCCATGCTGTACCTGGGTGAACAACTCAGAAAAAAGGGTTATATTCCAACCTTCCTCTTAGGTGCACGTTCTGCAAACGATTTGCTGCAATTAGAAGAATTTGCAAAAATAGGTGATGTTTATACTACCACAGAAGATGGAAGCACAGGAGAAAAAGGATATGTAACTCAACATTCTATCCTTCACAATTCACATTTTGATAGAATTTACACTTGTGGCCCTAAACCTATGATGATGTCGGTCGCTAAATATGCAAAAGCAAACGGCATCGAATGTGAGGTATCACTCGAAAACACAATGGCGTGTGGCATCGGTGCTTGTTTATGCTGCGTAGAAAATACAGATGAAGGACATTTATGTGTATGTAAAGATGGTCCTATTTTTAATATAAAGAAACTATTATGGCAGATTTAAATGTAAATATTGGTAAACTACAAATGAAAAATCCGGTGATGACTGCATCGGGTACATTTGGATATGGTGAAGAGTTTCAAGATTTTATAAATATAGAGCGAATAGGCGGCATCATTGTAAAGGGGACAACTCTTCACAAACGTGAAGGCAATCCATACCCACGTATGGCAGAGACTCCTTCAGGTATGTTAAACGCTGTAGGACTGCAAAATAAGGGAGTTGACTACTTCGTTAAGAGTATATACCCGAGAATTAAGGATGTAAATACCAATATGATTGTGAATGTATCCGGTTCTGCAATAGAAGACTATGTTAAAACAGCGGAGATCATTAACGAACTTGACAAGATTCCTGCCATAGAATTGAATATATCCTGTCCCAATGTAAAGCAAGGTGGTATGGCATTTGGAGTGTCAGCAAAATGTGCATATGAAGTAGTAAAAGCTGTACGTGAAGCTTACAAAAAGACACTTATCGTAAAACTATCCCCTAACGTTACAGACATCACAGAAATAGCCCGCGCTGCAGAAGATGCAGGAGCTGATAGTGTATCTTTGATCAATACATTATTGGGAATGGCAATTGATGCCGAACGTCGTCGTCCTATTTTGTCCACTATTACCGGAGGAATGAGCGGTGCAGCGGTTAAACCAATTGCTCTACGTATGGTGTGGCAAGTAGCCAAATCGGTAAATATTCCTGTCATTGGTTTGGGAGGAATCATGAATTGGAAAGATGCGATTGAATTTATCTTAGCTGGTGCTTCTGCTATTCAAATAGGAACCGCCAATTTTATTGATCCAACTATAACTGTAAAGGTTATTGATGGAATTAATGACTACTTGGAGCGACATAAATACAATTCAATTTCTGATATTGTAGGAGCTTTAGAAATTTAATAATAGTATTCGCATTATTATTTGGAAGAATTAAAAGCAAAAAGTTAACTTTATGCATAAATAAGAAAGAGCACTGACTTTTATGGTCGGTGCTCTTTTTATTTCATTAGAGAATATTAATCGTTTCCACTCACTGTATTCTTTTAAATCTAATTTATTTACAATCATTATATCTGAGCAGAATTCTACTAAAATATGAATTAATAAATATTTGATACAAGAGATACATCTACATATAAAACTTCACTTGCAATAGGTTCTTTTATAGATTACCCCCGGATTATTGAATAACTTTCAGGTTCACTAAATATCTACTGTAAGATATAAATAAGCAAACGAAAGCTATACATAAATAATTATTACCTTATTTATCTTCCAATAAATCTGGTCTAAGACGCTTTGTTCTCTCCAATGATTGTTGAAATTCCCAATCTCTTATTTTTGCTTCATGTCCGGACAGCAAAACTTCCGGAACTTTCCAACCATTATAATCTGCCGGACGAGTATAAACAGGCGGAGCTAATAAATTATCTTGAAAAGAATCCGACAAGGCCGATTGTTCATCAGAGATAACTCCCGGAATAATGCGAATAATAGAATCAGCAATTACAGCAGCAGCCAATTCGCCACCCGTAAGAACATAATCACCAATACTTATCTCTTTGGTAATGAAGTGTTCACGAATTCTATAATCAATCCCTTTAAAATGTCCGCAGAGAATCATCAAATTATTGCTTAAAGAGAGACTGTTAGCCATTTTCTGATCAAATTTTTCTCCATCAGGGGTCGTAAATATAATATCATCATACTCTCTTTGCTCTTTCAGGGCTGTAATGCAACGATCAATCGGTTCTATTTTCATCACCATTCCGGCGCATCCACCAAACGGATAATCGTCTACTTTACGATATTTATCTGTGGCATACTCGCGCAGATTATGTATATATATTTCTGCAATATTTTTATTCTGAGCACGCTTCATGATGGAACAATTAAAGAAGCCTTCAATCATTTCCGGTAAAACAGTTATTATATCTATACGCATGTTTTATTATTTTTTGCAAAAGTACAAATATTATGGTTGTCGTCCGATGTTATTCACCAATAAAATGTTTAATTTTGCCCAAAACAAAGCCTTTAACAATGACTGAAAAAGAAAAAATAGACCAGTTGCGTGTTGAATTACATCGACATAACCACAATTACTATGTTCTTAATGCGCCGGAAATCTCGGATCATGAGTTTGACAAAATGATGCGAGAACTACAGGATTTGGAGAACAAATACCCTGAATATAAGGATGATAACTCTCCGACAATGCGTGTGGGAAGTGATTTAAATAAAAACTTCATCCAGATACCTCACAAATACCCGATGCTCTCCCTGTCCAATACATACTCTGAAACCGAAGTTACTGAATTTTATGAACGAGTGCGCAAGTCACTCAACGAAGACTTTGAATTATGTTGTGAAATGAAATATGACGGAACCTCTATTTCGCTCACATACGTAGATGGTAAACTTATTCAGGCAGTTACTCGAGGAGATGGTATCGTTGGCGATGATGTAACAGATAATGTAAAGACAATCAGGAGTATACCTTTAGTTCTGAATGGAAACAATTATCCTAAAGAATTTGAAATAAGAGGAGAAATACTTATGCCGTGGACAGTTTTTGAGCAACTGAATCAAGAACGGGAAGCACGTGAAGAGCCTCTATTTGCAAATCCACGAAACGCTGCTTCCGGAACATTAAAATTGCAGAATTCATCTATCGTTGCCTCCAGAAAATTAGATGCTTACCTATATTATTTACTTGGAGATAACCTACCTTGCGACGGTCATTATGAGAATCTCAAAGAGGCAGAAAAATGGGGATTCAAAATATCAGATGTAACCCGCAAATGCAAAACCTTACCGGAAGTATTCGAATTTATAAATTATTGGGATATAGAACGTAAAAATCTACCAGTTGCAACAGATGGTATTGTACTGAAAGTCAATTCAATGCGTCAACAAAAGAATCTCGGCTATACAGCTAAGTCTCCACGTTGGGCCATAGCCTATAAATTTCAGGCGGAGCAAGCACTGACACGGCTAAATGCAGTCACCTATCAGGTAGGCAGAACTGGAGCTGTTACTCCTGTCGCAAACCTGGAGCCGGTACAACTATCCGGTACAATCGTAAAAAGAGCTTCGTTACATAATGCCGACATTATAGAGGGATTGGATTTACACATCGGCGACATGGTTTATGTGGAAAAAGGAGGAGAAATTATCCCCAAAATAACAGGAGTAGACAAAGATGCGAGGTTACTTATTGGCGATAAAGTGAAGTTTATAACTAATTGTCCTGAATGTGGCAGTAAATTAATACGTTACGAAGGAGAAGCTGCATTTTACTGCCCTAATGAAACAGCTTGTCCACCACAAATAAAAGGTAAAATAGAACATTTTATCAGTAGAAAGGCAATGAACATCGACAATCTTGGACCGGAAACAATTGATCTCTTTTATCGCCTCGGATTGATACATGATACAGCCGATTTATATGCTCTTACCATCGATGATATAAAAGGTCTGGAACGCATGGGAGAAAAATCCGCAGAAAATATCATTAAAGGTATAGAACAATCAAAACAAATTCCCTACGAACGTGTACTTTTCGCTCTAGGTATACGGTTTGTCGGTGAAACAGTAGCCAAAAAGGTAGCAAAAGCCTTTCCTTCCATTGAAGAATTAGAGCAAGCCAATTTGGAAAAACTAATTCAGGTGGATGAAATAGGTGAAAAAATAGCCCAAAGTATCATCTTATATTTTGCCAACGAGAAAAATAAAGCTCTAATCGAACGATTAAAAGCGGCGGGAGTACAAATGAAAGCCGAAGAAATAGATACCAGCGACCATACAACCAAGCTGGAAGGACAATCTATTGTTATCAGCGGAGTATTTACGCATCATTCCCGCGATGAATATAAAGAATTGATAGAAAAGCACGGCGGAAAAAACGTAGGAAGTATCTCTTCTAAAACAAGTTTCATCCTGGCCGGAGAGAACATGGGACCAAGCAAATTGGAAAAAGCCCAAAAACTAGGGATACAGATAATGAACGAAGATGAGTTTTTGGCACTTATACAGTAACTTTTTATCAGTATATTCCAATTAATTATTAAATAAACATAGCAAAAATAGAAAATATTCGTACTTTTGCAGAGTTTAGGAATTGAGATTATTATAACCTTATGATACAAACAAAATTAAGAGGAATGGGAGTAGCCCTGATTACTCCTTTTAAAGAAGATGATAGTGTAGACTATGCCGCCTTACTACGTTTAGTCGACTACCAGCTTCAAAACGGGACTGATTTTCTATGCGTACTTGGCACGACCGCCGAAACGCCGACCTTAACCACAGAAGAAAAACAAAAAATAAAACAGGTGGTGGTTGAGCGGGTGAATGGCCGCATTCCCATTCTTTTAGGAATAAGCAGCAACTGTACACAAACCGTTGTAAACACGTTGAAGAACGAGGATATGACAGGTGTCGATGCTGTTCTTGTAGCAGTACCATATTATAATAAACCATCTCAAGAAGGTATTTATCAGCATTATAAAGCTATTGCAAATGCCACAGATCTGCCGATAGTACTCTATAATGTACCCGGACGAACAGGGGTAAACATGACTGCCGAAACAACTTTGCGTATTGCAAGAGAATTTAAAAATGTCATTGCTATCAAAGAAGCCTCCGGCAATATAACGCAAATGGATGATATCATTAAAAATAAACCGGTCAATTTCGATGTAATATCAGGAGATGACGGAATTACTTTTCCATTAATTACTTTGGGAGCAGTCGGAGTTATTTCCGTGATAGGCAATGCTTTTCCACGTGAGTTTAGCCGTATGACGCGTTTGGCACTTTCCGGTGATTATGCAAATGCATTGACTATACACCACAAATTTACCGAACTTTTTAGTCTGTTGTTCGTTGATGGCAATCCGGCGGGCGTTAAAGCAATGCTGAATGTTATGGGTCTGATAGAAAACAAGTTACGTCTACCATTAGTACCGACAAGAATTACAACTTTCGAAAAAATGCGTAAAATATTAGAGGAACTAAATATTAAATGCTGAGCAAATCCAAAAAGTTAATGTAGATACAACATTATAGAAGTCTGTCAAAAAGCCTTTATATTTTTTTCTTTTGGCGCGGATTATGCGATTTTCACGGCTTAAAGCATCCGTGTTATTCGTGAAATCCGCGCTAAAATTATATGGGATAGTAAGTTGTGCTGCATCTTCCCGGACAGCCTTTTATAAGAAGTATAACCTAAATTTGTAAAATAAGCAAGCTGAAAAACGCCTAAGGGAGCGTTGGCTTACGCTCCAGTAGATGTAAGCCATCGCTCCCTTGAGTATATGTCAACGCTCCTTTGGGCGTTAAGCAGCGTCCCCTTGGACAAATTATAAAAACGACCTTGATGTTTTTCACAAACACCTAAGATGTTTTTAAAAAACATCAGGTTGATTAAAAAAACGATAAGGACGATTACAAACAAACATACGGTCGATTGAAAAGGATCAACGTAAAAACCTGAGGGATTAAGTCTAAATTCTTATCTTTGCCTCCCAATTAT
>NZ_QSUN01000003.1:165506-384476 GCF_003438995.1 Bacteroides sp. OM05-12 | reverse complement strand
TGCAGCAAGGCATATGTGGAACTGCTGCAATCGCACGGAATACAGATTAGCATGACAGAAAATGGTGATCCAAAGGAAAATGCCGTTGCCGAAAGGGTAAACGGTATCCTGAAAGAGGAGTGGTTGAACAGGGAAACGATAGAATCTTTGGAGCAGGGAAGAGAGAGGATAGCAGAGATTATAGGACTCTACAATAAAAGAAGACCACATCTGAGCAATAGCTATCTTACTCCTGAAGAAGCGCACGGGCAGAGTGGCATATTAAAGAGACAGTGGAAAACATACTATAAAAACAAACAAGATATGTACAAGAATGAAGAAGAAGGTGTATCTTTGTAAAAAGAGCCTGGGGTTGACCGCCGGGGTACCCCGGCGGTCAACCCCAGGCAGGACTAAGATATCTAAACAGAATAAGAAATAAAAATAGACAACCTATAATAGGACTATTAAGTTTAACCAGTCAACCAAAAGCAGGACGATACAGACTCTTTTTTGTCCAACTTTTGGGGTGCAGTTCACAAAAAAGTACCTTCACTATTACTTGTTGTGCAATAGTGATTTATGTCCGAAAGTGAAGGGTGAAGGCAATTTAAAATTTAATCTAAAATAGATACAAAAATGTCAGTATATAAGGAAACCGGCAATTCCCATCACTATAATCATAGCAATCGGGTTTAATTTGTATTTATAAGTCCCTACAAAAGTGATGATGAAAATTATAACACTGACAATGAAAGTATATTTGTCTGTGTTGAAACTTCCGAAGTTTTCCACATTCATTAACAATAAAGCGGCAGATGCAAGTAGACCTACTACTGCCGGGCGCAGACCTTTGAACACAGCTTCCACCATAGGATGTTTCTGGTATTTTAAGAAGAACTTGCTGATAAGGAGCATCAAAATGAATGATGGCAGCACAACTGCAAATGTAGCGGTGCATGAACCTAGGATTCCGTAAAGGATTCCGTCAAATCCGGCATTCTGGACGGCGGTATATCCTACGTAAGTTGCCGAGTTGATACCGATGGGTCCCGGTGTCATCTGACTTATGGCAACAATGTCTGTGAACTCTTTAGATGAAAGCCAGTTGTAACGGGTTACTACCTCACCTTGTATTAATGAAAGCATGGCATAACCGCCTCCGAACCCGAAAAGTCCGATTTTGAAGAATGTATAGAATATATATAAGAATATCATATATTATTTTTTTTAATACGTCCGTAAATATAGCCTCCCACACCCGCAAAGATAATGATATAGATTGGCGATACTCCTAATAACCAGATCAGTAAGGTGGATATGATAGGTATGATAATAGTATAGCGGTTTATCTTGGCGGATTTTGCCATGCTGAAGGTCGGTGCGGCAATAAGTGCCACGACTGCCGGGCGAATACCTTTGAAAATACGTTCCACCACCGGATAATCCTGAAAATTATGAAAGAACATTGCAATGGCCAGTATAATAAAAAAGGATGGCAGTACAGTTCCTAAAGCAGTGATGATACTTCCTTTGACTCCTTTTAATTTATAGCCGATAAAGATGGATATGTTGACAGCAAAAATACCCGGCGCCGATTGAGAAATGGCAAGCAGATCAATAAAGTCGTCTTTGCTTATCCATTTACGTTTATCTACAATTTCATCTTCTATAAGAGGGACCATTGCGTAACCTCCGCCAATGGTGAACATACCAATCTTTAAAAAAATTCCAAATGATTCTAAGTAAATGTTCATAATTTATTCATCTTCTTCGTCTTTACCGATATATTTGCTAGGAGTCATATTGAAATATTTCTTGAAAACTTCACGGAAATACTTTGTGTCATTGAATCCTACCATGAATGCAACTTCATTTATCGAGTACTTTTTAGCTTTTAATAATTCTCCTGCGCGGTTCATACGTTGTGTCCTTATAAAATCGGCGGGCGCTTGTGTTGTCAATGCTTTTATCTTATTATAAAAACTTGTACGACTCATGTTGAGTGCAGAACTGAGCTTCTCCACAGAAAAATCAGAATTATCTATGTTTTTCTCAATCTCTTCTTTCACTTTACTCATGAATTTATAATCTAGCTCGGAAGAATAATTATTCGTTTCCGGTTCTTTTAAATCCAGGTGAGCATATTGCTGGATAAGCAATGCTCTGTTTGCTAATAGATTGGCTATATTTGCTTTAAGTATACCGATATCAAAGGGTTTAGTCATGTATTCGTCTGCTTTTATGGCTAATCCGTTGATTATGTTTTCTCTGTCGCTCAATGCCGTTAAAAGTATAATAGGGATATGAGATGTTTCAATATCACTTTTTAAAGCAACGCACATTCCGCTTATGGACTCTTCCATTCCATCCTGTGATGTTTCAATATCACTTTTTAAAGCAACGCACATTTCATCTCCTCTCATCCTAGGCATCATGATATCAGAGATAATAAGGTTGGGCATAATGTTTTTAGCCATAATAAGTCCTTCTTCTCCGTTTGATGCCAGATGAACGGTATATTTCTCAGTCAATGAGCGTTTTAAATAGCTCTTTAATTCATCGTTATCTTCTACTATTAATATTTTTGTCGTATTGGAAGATGGCGGCGGTAATGTATCGTCACTTGAATTCTTACTGGGGGCATATAATCTGTTGTCGGTAATTGCTAAACTGGTTTGTTCCGGTAGACTTAATAAATCTTGTCTGAAATGTTTATGTCCATGTCTGAATGTTACAAGAAATGAAGATCCTTCATTTAAAACACTCTTAATGATTATGCGCCCTTTATGTTTCTTTACTAATCTTTTGACTAATAATAAACCGATACCGCTTCCTGATGTTTTCAGATTGACAGCATTGCTTCCTCTGAAAAACATTCTGAACAGTTTCTTTTGTTCATCAGCCGGGATGCCGATACCCGTATCTTTTATTTCTATACTCCAATACTGGGGATTGCTGAAAGCTGTGATACTTACCGAACCCATTTCCGGGGTATATTTAAGTGCATTAGATATCAGGTTTCTTAAGATAGAATCCATTTTCGTTTTATCAAACCAGACATTAAGAAAACGGAAATTACTCTCAAAAGTTAATTGTATTTGTTTGGCTTCGGCAAATGACTTAAATTGCTGTATAATTTCTTCTATGAAAGAATACAACTCATATTCTGCGATACGCAATTTTATGGTAGAGTCGCTTGTCTTTTCAAAGTTGATAAGATTATTTATTATCCTGAAAAGATTGTTTGTACTTCGTATGGCCGTGAGCAGATTGGCTTCTCCGTCAGGAGATAGTTTCTCTTTCTCCAGAATATCATTCAGGGGAGCTTTAACCAGGGTTAATGGGGTACGTATGTCGTGTGCCGCATTAATGAAGAATGAGACTTTTTCCGAGGATATTTCTTTTTCTTTCTTCATAAAGAAGTAGCGCAAAATAGCTCCTATGACAAGAATAATGAGGATACCGTAAAGTATCATTGCCCAAGGAGTTTTCCAAAATGGGGGAGCTATTATGATATTTATCGACCGTTCTTCCAATATTTGATAATCCTCGCTTGAAATAGCACGGACATGGAGCCTATAGTTTCCCGGGTCAAGGTTGGTATATCGAATTATATTCTCACTGCTAGGTTTATTCCATTCATTATAGAACCCGTCGAGTTTCCAGGAGTACATCGCTTGTGAAGGATAATCGTAGTTGATAGTTGATAAACGTAATGAGAATATATTTTGGTCGTGGCTCAAGTATATTTTTTTTGTATCATTTATATCTTCTGTCAATGGTGAGTTCTTTTCTCCCGGATGGATCGTTTGATAAAATAATCGGAAGTCACTGAATATTAGTTTACCCTCGTTATATTCGGGTAAATAAGTATCTAACTTAAATTCAATAGCACCGTCACCACTCCCGATAACAATTGTATTTCGGCTTGTACTTGTTCCGGAATTCATATTGAAATGAGTGGTCATGAGCCCTTGTTCTTTTGTCCAGTTATGGAAAGTCTTTTCCTTTAGATAAAAGCGTGTGATGCTATTTTCAGTGCTTAATATTAAATTTCCTTTTTTATCAGAAAATATGGTATAAATACTGTTTGAGATTAATGCGCTGTTTTCTTTCCGGTAGTTGATGAATTCTTTTGTTTTGGGATTATAGATAATCAATCCGTCTCCACTGGTACCTATATAAATAGTTCCGTCTGCTCCTCTATGTATATTATTGACGAAGAAAGATTTAACGGGAAGTTTTATTTGGTCGATTTTTTTTGTTTTTATGTTCAATAGGTAGAGTCCGTTGGTGTTGCCTATCCACATATGATTGGAATCTTCTTCTATTATGTTATTAATATGTCTTATTTTAGAGAAGAATTCTATTTTATGTTGCTTTATATCAATATATTTAAGGTCGTAGAATCCTCCGATCCATATTCTTTCTTGTGAATCTTTATATATGGAACGTATGTATTTATCGGTTTTTGCATTCGCTTTAAATGAGCTGGGAACAAAGTAATTTGCTTTCATCGTCTTTTTTTCAATCCAGTACATGCCTGAAGTATATCCGCCTGCAAGAATAATTCCGGGCATGATTTCGCATATTGACATGAAAATGTGGTTCTTATTTCGGGCATCGGAGTGAAAAGAGGATAATAAGTTTGTCCAAGTATCTTTCTGTACGCTATAGTTACTTATGCCATTATTAGTCGCAAACCATAAATCTCCGTCTTCGTCCTCGATAACGGCATTTACCTGGTCATTTATTAATGAGTTCTTATTTCCTATTGCATGCTTAATCCATTTGTATGCAGGGAAATGCCGGTTGAAGATTGTAATGCCGATAGGATAGTTAGCCATCCAGATTCGTTTGTTCCCTTCAACATATATATCATTGATATTATTCCCATTCATTAGGTTAGGATGATTGTAGTCCGCAGTAATGTATGGAATTAATTGATCTGTTGAAAGATCCATTTTGTACACTCCGGCACCATCTGTTCCAATAAGCAGCTCGTTTTCATTCAGTGCTTTAATACAATTGATGTTTACATCTTCCAGTTCCTTTAATTGTTTGACATTATTCTTGCTTATGTCATATATAAATACACCTTTTAAAAAGCTGCCGATAATAATTTTATGTAATTTCTTAGAGTAGAATAAGGAGCCTACTTGTACTTCAAGGGAATCTAAAGATTGTTTTTTAACGATTTGCAGCGTATTATCTTTCAATGTTCCTATATGTACTCCTTGGGACGTACCGATGCAATAAGTCTCTTTATCTATTTGAATGATGTTACTGACTTCCTCATTTAAATTACTGTTCAGCAATATTTCTTGATTAGAGTCAATATTATAAATATATTGTTTCTGAGCAGTACATAGCCATATATTGTTATTATCGTCTATGTATGCGTAATGGAAAGTATTATCTTTATCTTGTTTGTCGGTTTTTAAAATATTTATTAGCTGAAATTCGTCTGCGAAATGGTTATATTTAAACAATTCGCCTGCTCTGCCTACTTCCCATATATTACTGACTGTGTCAATATGTAATTGATTGAAATTAATGAATGAGTTAACGTCTCTACTATCGATTTTTAATTTGTAGTGTTTAAATCGCTTACCGTCGAAGCGGTCAATTCCTCCGTGGGTAAGAAACCACATATAACCTCGTTTGTCTTTTTGAATGGAATATACTTTTCTGTTGCTGAGGCCATCCTCTACTCCCAAATAAGTGTAGTTTTGAGCTGCGCAGTAAGAGCAAGTAATGAGCAATAGAAAAAGTAATATTCTATTCATAATAAAATATTGTTTTAAGATGGTATATTTTACAAAAATCGCAAATATAACCGATTCTGCAAAATGTAAAGGAAAAAACTTATTTAGTAATAACTGTTTTTATGGATAATTGTTTGCCATTTCTGCTATAAATGTTACGAAAAATCGTTTTTTAAATATTCTTTGGCGCAGGGAGTGACATTTGGATAAAATAATTCCGGAACTATTTTATGTAGGAGTAGTTCCGGAATATATATTTAAGGATTATATTTATTTATGACTTTCAACCCATTTTCGTGCGTTTACGAACGCTTCTATCCATGGAGTTATTTGGTCATTATATAAACGGTCTGCCGGATAGTTGGCATTCTGCCAAGGGAAACATGAACGTTCCAAATGTGGCATCATAGCCAAATGACGACCATCCCGGCTTGCTAAACCGGCTACATTGTAATCGGAACCATTTGGATTTCCCGGATATTCGTTATAAGAATATTTTAAAACGACATTGTATTGGTCTTCGTCGTATGGCAATGAGAATTTTCCTTCTCCGTGGGCTACCCAAATGCCAAGTTTGTTTCCACTTAGCGAGCCAAACATAACGCTCTTGTTCATAGGAACGGTGACCCCTATAAAAGTAGATTCGAATTTAT
The DNA here is from genome assembly GCF_003438995.1 of Bacteroides sp. OM05-12. Taxonomy (GTDB): domain Bacteria; phylum Bacteroidota; class Bacteroidia; order Bacteroidales; family Bacteroidaceae; genus Bacteroides. The sequence continues at coordinate 378,073 of NZ_QSUN01000003.1, read as the reverse complement.
GTGACTCATTGTGTAGCATTTTAGCTTTCTTGGTATGTTCCGGATTGACTAAACCTAACTCAATCATTAATTGGCAACCATTGCATACACCTAATGATAAAGTGTCTTTTCGGGCATAGAAGTTGTCTAAAGCGGCTTTTGCTTTCGGATTGAATAAAAAGCTGCCTGCCCATCCTTTGGCAGAACCTAAAACATCAGAGTTGGCAAAGCCACCGCAGAATACAATCATATTTATATCTTCCAATGTTTCTCGTCCGCTGATAAGATCTGTCATTGTTACGTCTTTTACGTCAAATCCTGCCAGATAAAGCATATAAGCCATTTCACGTTCACCATTCGTTCCTTTTTCACGGATAATAGCGGCTTTTACTCCACTTGGAGTCTGCCGTTCCGGAGAGATACCATATTGATTCAACTTCCCGGTGAAGTCTTTGTTGAAGACAAATTCCAATGGCTGCATTTTATAATTCTCGAAACGTTTCTTAGCGCAACCGTTCATTGACTGTTTACGATCGAGCAGATAAGAAGAAGAATACCAGACATCACGCATATAATCGATTCCGAATTGGTAAGTAGCTCCGTCTTTAGAAATCAGGATGTGACGTTCTTCTGTCGGCTTACCTAGTTTTACAAAACCAATACCGGCATCTTCCAATATTTTCTTGACGTCTTCTTTCTGTTTGTCTTTAACCTGAATGACTACTCCCGGATTCTCAGCAAACAATATCTTAACAATATCATCTTCTTTTATCTTATCAAGAGTGATTTCCATACCGCCTTCTACATTAGCAAAGCACATTTCTAATAAGGTGGTAATTAAACCTCCTGCCGAAATATCATGTCCGGACATGATAAGACCTTTATTGATTAATTCTTGAATGGCAAGGAATGCATCACGGAAATATTCTGCATTTTGTACTGTAGGAACATCATCACCTATCTTATTTAGAGACTGTGCAAATGCCGATCCTCCTAATTTCAGTCTGTCAAAGCTAAAATCAATATGGTAGATTGTCGATTTGGGATCATTAATTAGTACAGGAGAAACGACTTTCTTAATATCAGAAACTTCTCCTCCGGCAGACACAATGACTGTTCCCGGAGAAATTACTTTATCTCCGTTCGGGTATTTTTGAGTCATTGAAAGAGAATCCTTACCTGTCGGCACATTAATTTGCAATTCACAGCAGAAGTCTGATAATGCTTTTACGGCTGTATACAGGCGTGCGTCTTCTCCTTCTTGAGATCGGCAGGGCCACATCCAGTTTGCGGAAAGGGAAATACTATCCATTCCGTCTGCCATCGGTGCCCATACAATGTTCGTTAAAGCCTCGGATACGGCAAGTATAGAACCTGCTGCCGGATCAGCCAATGCTGCTTGAGGAGCATGTCCTAGTGATGTGGCAATTCCTTTTTCTCCACGGTAGTCAAGAGCTACAACACCGCAGTCACTTAGTGGTAATTGTATTTCTCCCTGACATTGCTGACGCGCTACTTTACCCGTTACGGAGCGGTCTACCTTATTTGTTAACCAATCTTTACAAGCGACAGCTTCTAATTGGAGAACACGGGTGAGGTATTCGTGAAGCTTGGAAGTCTCATAAGCCGGATTTTCAAAGTGCTTTTCTACCGTCTTATCAATCATGTAAGTTTTAGGAGAACTTCCGAACATTTGGCTTACGGCTAAATCAAACGGACGTATACCATCTGCTTGTTCAAAAGCGAAACGTTCGTCACCGGTTGTTTCTCCAACTATATACATAGGAGCACGTTCGCGTTCTGCTACTTTGCGGACATGTTCTATAGCTTCCTCTTTTATTAATAATCCCATGCGTTCTTGAGACTCATTGGCTATGATTTCTTTTGCCGATAAAGTTTTATCACCGATAGGGAGTTTATCCATATGAATTAATCCGCCATTTTCTTCAACAAGCTCGGATAAACAGTTTACATGTCCGGCCGAACCGTGGTCATGAATGGATACAACAGGGTTTGTTTCTTCTTCACAGAGAGCACGTACAACATTATAAGTACGTTTTTGCATTTCAGCGTTTGCACGTTGTATTGCATTCAATTCTATGCCACTACTATAACGTCCCGTATCGACGGAAGAAACCGAACCACCTCCAAGACCGATCCGATAGTTGTCGCCGCCCATAACGACGACTTTATTCCCTGTTTCCGGTTTACCTTTCAGGCAATCGCGTTGAGTTCCGAAACCAACGCCACCCGCCAGCATAATTACTTTGTCGTAGCCATAGAAAGTGTTATTTTCTTTATGCTCGAACGTTAGAACTGAACCACAAATAAGCGGTTGACCGAACTTATTTCCAAAATCCGAAGCTCCGTTTGAAGCCTTTATAAGAATTTGTTCCGGAGTTTGGTATAACCATTTACGTACAGGCAGTAACTCTTCCCATTCTCTGCCTTCTTCCGTACGTGGATATGAAGTCATATATACAGCGGTTCCGGCAATAGGCATAGAACCTTTACCACCTCCCATACGGTCACGAATTTCTCCTCCTGTTCCGGTAGAAGCACCATTGAATGGCTCTACTGTTGTTGGGAAATTATGAGTCTCGGCTTTTAATGAAATAACGCTTTTTACATTTTTAACTTGAAAGAAGTCTGGCTTGGAATGATCTGCCGGGGCAAATTGTTCAATTACCGGACCTTCGGCAAAAGCCACATTATCTTTATATGCAGAAATTATTTTATTTGGATTCTCGGCGGTTGTTTTCTTTATCATTTGGAAAAGTGATGATTCCATTTCTTTTCCATCAATAATAAATGTTCCCCCAAATATTTTATGGCGACAATGCTCTGAGTTTATTTGGGCAAAGCCAAATACCTCTGAATCTGTTAACTTACGCCCTAATTCTTTTTCTACTTGAACCAGGTAGTCCATCTCTTCTTTGGAAAGCGCCAATCCTTCCTGCTCATTGTAGGCGGCTAAGTCTTCAATATAAACAATAGGTTCCGGTTTTCGGTTAACCGTGAAGATCAGATTATCCAATCCTTTGTACATACGTTGTAGCATAGGATCGTGTTCTGCTTTTTCATTTTTTACCGGAAAATATTCTTCAATACGAAGGATACCTTCAATACCCATGTTTTGTGTGATTTCTACAGCATTGGTGCTCCATGGAGTAATCATTTCCTTACGTGGCCCTACAAAGTATCCTTGTAGATTGTCACTTGTTTCAGCTTTAGCTTCGCCAAAGAGCCAACATAGTTTTTTAATGTCTTCTTGTGAGAGATCATGGTTAGCATCTACGGCAACCACATTTTGAGAAGGAGTTCTAAAAAAAAGAATCATATCGTTTTAAGTATGAGTTGTTTGTTATAATTCTATTTTAAGATATAAGAATTTATTTTGCAAAGTTACATAAAAGGCTCGTTATGTGAAAGAAATGTAGCGAAAATAAATAAAAAGGCGATATATAATTTGCTTTGTCGGACACATTGTTTATTTTTGCAAAAATAATCAAATAGAATTAATAATTATTGAACGCTCTCTTTAAAACGACAGAAAATTATGCGGAAGAAACATTTACGCTTTGCCATGTTAGGCTTATGCACTACGTCATTTTTACTCTTTTCCTGTGTGGATAAAGACTATGACTTAAGTAAAGACATTGACTTGACGATTCAAGTAGGAGGAGATCTTTCTCTTCCGGGATGTAACACAGAGGAAATTACATTGAAAAAGATTTTTGATTTGGACGAGGATGATCCTGATAATGTTATTAAAACAGATGAATCGGGTAATTATGCTTTGCGGAAAAAAGGTTCAGGATCTGATTCGGATGTGCAGGTTGATCCTGTTAAAGTAAGTGATATTGAATCCAGTGATGTGGATACGGAATTGACATTTAAAAAAGCCGAATTGGATCAAGCTCAAAAAGCCGAAGATAAGGTGGATAATCAGATTTCTACTTTTACTGTAACCAATAATGAAGTAACAAAAGATATTGTTGATATTAACTATGCGGATACGGATCCTAATGATATGATGCCGGCTGATGTAGTTATTTCGTTTAATAAGGAAAATGAAGTGACTATTCTTCATCTTCAGGATTTTACAATTGACTTTCCCGACTTTTTGGGTGTGCAATTGAATAAATCAGATCCGGACTATAGACCGGATTATCAATTGAGAGGTAATCAATTGTATTTCGCTTCAGCAAGTATCGATCAGGATAACGGAGGTCAATTAAGGATACCGTTACAGGTTTCCCGTTTTTATTTTAAAAAGATGAAGGAGGGGCAGGGATTGGTTTTACATCCGGATGCGGAATATAATGGACTTTTCATAGAAGATGATGTAGTTGTAAACGGTCAAACATTTATTTTATCAAGCGATTTTCCTGCCGGAATAGCTCCTACAACTGATATCTCTTTAAATTTGAATACGAAAGTAATATTAGGTGATCCTCAGAAAGATGTGAAACTTACAATTTCTAAAGTAAAAGGTATTGTTGATCCCAATATAGAAGTTAGTATGGAACCTGTCTCATTTGATAATCTTCCGGATTTTCTGCAAGATGAAGACGTGATAATGGATATAACCAATCCTTCAATCTTGTTGACAATTACCAATACAGCTCCTGTTGATGTTAATATTTATGGTGACCTTGTTTCTTATAGAGGTGCAAATTCTACAGTGGTCTATATTGGAGCAGGACCTGAAGGAGATACGAATCATAGAACTGATCCGATTTTAGTTCGTGCAAATACTACATCTCAAATATGTTTGTCTAGGTTAGGAACTGGAGCACCAGAAGGTGGAACAGATGTGCGAGTTGAAAATTTGAATGATCTGATAGAAAAGATCCCGGATAATATTTCTCTTGAAAATATTGTGGCAAAGGCTCTTCAAAAAGAATATGATATTGATTTGGGAGAAACATACCATGTTTCTACAGATTATTTTGTTGATGCTCCGCTTAAGTTCGGTGAAAATCTGGATATTGTTTATAGAGATACAATAAATGATTGGAACTCGGATATAGTAGATAATGGAATTGAAGTGAAAGTTGTGAACGTTGAAATGAATGCAATAAATAAGATACCTTTGAATCTGGAATTATCAGCAATAGCTATTGATGTAAATTCTGAAGAGATTGAAGGTATAGTGGCTGAAGTTTCAGACCTTATAAGACCGGGGCACGGAATAAAAGATACTGAAGGAGGAGAGGTTGTGACCCCACTTACGATTAAATTGACGGCAAAGGAAGGCGAAATGAAGAAACTCGATGGATTGTTGTTGAAGATAAATGCAACAAATAAAGATGAGAATTATCAGGATGTGTGGTTGAATGAAAAACAAACACTCAAGTTGGATAATATCCGCATTAAAGTGCCGGGAGGAGTAAAACTTAATTTGAATTAATCATACACTAAATAATAATACGATAATGAAACGTACAATTAAGTATATATTAGCAGCTTGCTTGGCTGTGTCGTCTCTGAATGTTTTTGCGCAAGGTTTACGTTCTGCTTATTTTCTTGACGGGTTTGTTTACCGTCATGAAATGAATCCGGCTTTTATGGGAGAGCGGAATTATGTAGCTATTCCTATTTTTGGTCAGATAAATATAGGCGCACAAAGTAATGTTGGTTTATCTAATTTTATTTTTAAATATAATAATCCTCCGTATAGTGCAACAACATTTATGCATCCAAGTGTTGATTCTAAGCAGTTTTTAGGGAGTTTGCATAAACAGAACACGATTAATATGAATTTGAGTATGCCGATTATTTCTTTTGGTTTCCATAAATGGGGAGGATTTAATACTTTTGGGCTCAATCTGCGTGTTAATGAAAATAATAATTTACCATATGATTTGTTTGCCTTTCTGAAAAATGGTCAGACAGCTTCGGAGGTTACGGAATATCATCTTAAAGATATGACTGTTCGTGCCAATGCTTATGTTGAAATGGCTTTGGGACATTCTCGTGAAATTGATGATAAGTTGACGGTTGGTGGTAAATTGAAGTTCTTGTTTGGAGGAGCTAATGCTAATGTTTATCTTAGTAAAGCTGATATAACTTTGTCTGATAAAGAATGGATGATTCAGATGGAAGGTGAAGGTGATCTGTCTTTGAAAGGAGCAACTTTAGGTACAAAGGCGACAGATGTAAACGGAGAAACACGCCATAAAATTGATGATTTTGATGTAAATGGTCCTGGACTTGGAGGTTTTGGTATGGCTGTTGATTTAGGTGCTACTTATAAAATGGACGATTTTGTAGAAGGGTTAACACTTTCGGCAGCGGTGCTGGATCTTGGTTTTATATCATGGAATCATACGGTTGGAGGTATTAATGATGGTAAAGTTCCTTTTAAATTTGAGGGCTTTAATAATATTCAGGTAAAGGATGATGGTATAGATGATGGTTCCAAATCTTTAGATGACCAACTGGATGATCTATCCGATGATCTTGAGAAAATGGTACAATTTTATGATAAAGGAACTTATAAGCGCACCACAGCCCTTAATGCTACATTGAATATCGGTGGTGAGTATATATTACCTTATTATAAGAATTTGTCTTTTGGCTTTTTGTCGTCTACTCATTTTAACAAACCGTTCACTTGGACCGAAGGACGTTTCTACGCTAATGTAGCACCGATTAAATGGTTTGATGCATCGGTAAACTATGGGATATCTACTTATGGCTCATCATTCGGGTGGGTATTAAACTTCCACCCTAAAGGATTTAACTTCTTTATTGGGTCTGACCATATGATATTCAAGGTAAATCCTCAATTCATTCCTATTAATAATTTGAATGCAAATGTAAGTTTAGGATTTAATGTTACTTTTGGAAATGGTCCGAAGTGTTGTGCAAAGAAATAAGATAGATTATTAGTTAATGTATATAAGCGGATGTGTCACTTTTGATACATCCGCTTTTGTTTAATGATTAATCAGATCAATAGTTTTATATTTGGTTTCGTAGTATTCTGTATCTTCTTTTTTATTTATGTGAAATATTGGCGTTTTGTTTGCAAAAAAAGATAAAGCACGAGGAGTGATTGCAAAAAACGTGAACAGAATGTTCTTAAATTCATAAAAAAGTACCATCTTTGCATTATGAATTTGATTGAGCAAGTAACTGTTTTAGACCTATTAGTGAAAGGCTTTATCATCGGAGTGGTCGTTTCCGCGCCGTTAGGGCCGGTAGGAGTGCTTTGCATCCAGCGTACATTGAATAAAGGACGTTGGTATGGCTTTGTAACCGGACTGGGAGCTTCTTTAAGTGATATAGCTTATGCCCTGTTAACGGGATATGGCATGAGTTTTATGTTTGATTTTATAGCTGCGAATCAAATGTATTTACAGCTGTTGGGAAGTGTGATGTTGCTTGGTTTTGGTATCTATACGTTTAGAAGCAATCCTGTGCAGTCGTTACGACCCGTTTCGCAAAATAAAGGTACCTATCTGCATAATTTTATCACTGCATTCTTTGTTACACTATCCAACCCTCTGATTATCTTTCTTTTCATCGGACTTTTTGCTCGCTTTGCTTTTGTTCTTCCCGGCATTCATATCTATGAGCAAGTAGTAGGATATGTGGCAATAGCTTTAGGAGCCTTTACATGGTGGTTTGGTACGACATACGTTGTCAATAAAGTGCGTAATCGTTTTAATCTTCGAGGTATTTGGATGATAAACCGTATCATTGGTATTGTTGTTATGGTAATCTCGGTTGTGGGATTTATATTAACGGTTTCAGGAGCCTCTATTTATTAATATCATGTTTATAGCTCAACAATTAAAAGAAAGAAATATTGCGGAATACCTCATTTATATGTGGCAGGTGGAAGATCTTATCCGTGCTAATGATTGTGATATTGAGAAGATTAAGTCGACCATTATTTCTCAATATCAGATTGGTGAAGATGAAAAAGAGAAACTGGCACGTTGGTATGAGGATTTGATTGCAATGATGAGAGAAGAAGGAGTGGTGGAAAAAGGTCATTTGCAGATAAATAAGAATATAATCCTGTTGTTGACCGACTTGCATTTGGATTTACTCCGTTCTCCGAAGTTCCCGTTTTATGGTGCGGCGTATTTTAAGGCACTTCCTTTCATTGTGGAATTGAGGAATAAATCAGGCAAGAAGGACGAACCTGAACTGGAAACTTGTTTTGAGGCTCTTTATGGCGTTATGCTGTTAAAACTTCAGAAGAAAGAAGTAAGCGCTGATACGGAAAAAGCTATAAAAGAGATTAGTAGCTTTCTGTCTTTGCTGGCAAATTATTATGATAAAGATAAAAAAGGAGAATTAAAATTAGACGATTGAAGTCATGAAGAATATATTAGTGACCGGTGCAAACGGTCAGTTAGGTAATGAAATGCAAGTGTTAGCCCATGAGTATGAGCAATACACTTATTTTTTTACGGATGTAGATACACTTGATATATGCGACGAACAAGCTGTTTTAAATTATGTAACAGAGCATCAGATAGATGTGATTGTAAATTGTGCCGCTTATACGGCGGTAGACAAAGCTGAAGATAATAAAGAACTGTGTGATAAGCTGAACCGTGTGGCTCCAGGGTATCTGGCGAAAGCTGCGCAAAGCCGTAATGCTTCCATCATACAAGTTTCGACGGATTATGTGTTTGATGGTACAAACCATATTCCTTATAAAGAAGAAGAACCGACATGCCCGGCATCTGTGTATGGTACGACAAAGTTGGCAGGAGAACAGAATGTGTTGGAACATTGCCACAACAGTGTTATTATCCGTACCGCATGGCTTTATTCCATATTCGGTAATAATTTTGTGAAGACTATGATACGTCTGGGGCAGGAACGTGATACGCTTGGCGTCGTTTTTGATCAGGTTGGTACGCCGACCTATGCCCGTGATTTGGCTCGTGCTATCTATGCTATAATAAATAAAGGTATCGTGCGTGGCGTTTACCATTTTAGTGATGAAGGAGTGTGTTCATGGTATGATTTCACAAAGGCTATCCATCGCCTGTCCGGTATCTCCTGTGATGTAAAACCGTTACATTCCGAAGACTTTCCGGCAAAAGCTCCCCGTCCTCATTATTCGGTATTGGATAAAACAAAGATAAAAGAAACTTTTGGTATTGTTATTCCTCATTGGGAAGAGAGCCTGAAGGAATGCATCAAAGCAATGAATAATTAATTAATTTATGAACGAGATACAGAGACGACGTACTTTTGCGATTATTTCACACCCGGATGCGGGTAAAACAACATTAACCGAGAAACTTTTGCTCTTCGGAGGTCAGATTCAAGTTGCCGGTGCCGTAAAGTCCAATAAGATAAAGAAGACCGCGACATCCGACTGGATGGAGATCGAAAAGCAACGTGGTATTTCGGTAACTACCTCCGTGATGGAGTTTGATTACAATGATTACAAAGTAAACATCTTGGATACTCCCGGTCACCAGGATTTTGCGGAAGATACTTTCCGTACGTTGACTGCTGTGGATAGTGTAATTATTGTTGTGGACGGTGCGAAGGGTGTGGAAACACAGACACGCCGTTTGATGGAAGTGTGTCGGATGCGTAAGACGCCTGTCATTGTCTTTATCAATAAGATGGACCGTGAAGGACGTGATGCCTTTGATCTGCTGGATGAGATAGAGACGGAATTGCAGATAGCCGTTCGTCCTTTAAGCTGGCCTATCGGTCAGGGAGTGCGCTTTAAAGGTGTTTATAATATATATGAAAAGAAACTCGATCTTTATACCCCTAGCAAACAGGTAGTGACAGAGAAGATTGAGATAGATTTGGACAGCACTGATTTGGAGAAGAACATTGGCGACTCGGAAGCTGAAAAGCTGCGTGTGGATCTGGAGCTGGTGGATGGAGTTTATCCTGATTTTGACGTTCAGGAATACTTGAAAGGTGATCTTGCCCCTGTGTTCTTTGGCTCGGCTTTGAATAACTTTGGAGTGAAAGAGTTGTTGGATTGCTTTGTGGAGATAGCTCCGAGCCCTCGTCCGGTGCAGTCGGAAGAACGTTTGGTGAAGCCGGAAGAAAATAAATTTACCGGGTTTATCTTTAAGATAACGGCCAACATTGACCCGAATCACCGTTCTTGCGTCGCTTTCTGCAAAGTTTGTTCCGGTAAGTTTGTTCGTAATGCTCCTTATAAACATATACGTCATGGCAAAGTCATGCGTTTCTCTTCGCCTACACAGTTCATGGCACAGAAAAAGAGTACCATCGACGAGGCTTATCCGGGTGATATCATTGGCTTGCCGGATACCGGTAACTTTAAAATCGGTGATACACTGACGGAAGGAGAGGAACTGCATTTTAAAGGCTTACCCAGTTTCTCACCGGAAATGTTCAAATATATAGAGAATGCCGACCCGATGAAAACCAAACAACTGAACAAAGGTATAGATCAGCTGATGGACGAGGGTGTGGCACAGTTGTTTGTGAATCAATTCAATGGACGTAAGATTATTGGTACGGTGGGGCAGTTGCAGTTTGAAGTAATTCAATACCGTCTTTTAAATGAATACAATGCCCAATGCCGTTGGGAACCTCTCAGTCTTTACAAAGCCTGCTGGATAGAGAGCGATGATCTTGCCGAGTTGGAAGCATTCAAGAAGCGTAAATACCAGTTTATGGCGAAAGACCGTGAGGGGCGTGATGTCTTTCTTGCGGACTCGAATTATGTTTTGCAGATGGCTCAGTCTGACTTTAAACATATTAAGTTCCATTTTACTTCGGAGTTTTAAATACATCTCCACCAATTAAAGTTTGACAGCTTATACACTAACCTGCTTGCAGGTGTGTATAAGCTGTTTTCTTTAACCGGTTTATCTGTCTCACAACAGGTGCGACAGTTGTTGCACCTATTGTGGAATAGTTAGCTCACATTAGGTGCATTAGTTGTTTCACCTATTGTGAGACAAGTAGTTTGTGCTGTCGTATTTACTAATCAGTCATTACCCATGAGCTTGTTTCCCAAACAGTTTTCATTAATTGTGTGGGGCAAATATTTTGATTACCTAAATGTATTATGTACATTTGCGTCGGCAAAAAATGTAATGGACATGAACGAAGACATTAAGAAAGCTTGTCAGGTGATGAGCGAGGGTGGGGTGATACTATACCCTACCGATACAATTTGGGGATTGGGATGTGACGCGACAAACGCAGAAGCTGTGAAAAGAATCTATGAAATTAAGCAACGTGCAGATAGCAAGGCAATGCTTGTTTTGGTCGATTCGCAGGTTAAAGTCGATTTTTATGTGAAAGATGTGCCGTCTGTTGCATGGGACTTACTGGAAGTTGCCGACAAACCCCTCACTATCATTTATGATGGTGCACGCAATCTTGCTCCGAATTTGATAGCCGAAGACGGTAGCGTGGGAATCCGCATTACCAACGAAGAGTTTTCAAAACAGCTTTGTTTTCGTTTCCGCAAGGCTATTGTTTCTACTTCCGCCAATATCAGCGGACAGCCTTCGCCTGCCAATTTCACAGAGATAAGTGAAGAAATTAAATCGTTGGTGGACTATATTGTGGAATATCGTCAGGATGATATGAGTCGTCCCAAACCGTCCGGTATCATTAAGCTGGGCGTAGGCGGTGTGGTAAAAGTTATTAGAGAATAAGAGGACTGAGAATGACGATAAACGAACGGGCTTTACGGTGGGAGTATGTTGTGGGAGATTTCATAATGGCAAATCTCGCATGGTTCTTGCTGAATATCTACCGTTACAGTCAGATTGGTTATAAGACATTCCATAGCATCAGTCATTATCTGACGGCGGAGCGTGAGATACAGTTGCAAGTGTTGATCCCGTTGTTTTGGATGGCTATCTATTACTATTCCGGGTATTATAATAATCCGGTACATCGTGACCGTTTGCAGGAGTTAAGGGTGACTATCATTTCAGCTGTTATCGGGACGTTGTTTGTTTTCTTTCTGGCGATTCTGAATGACGATCCGGCTTACTATCGGATATTCTATAAATTACTGATCGTCTCGTTTCTGCTGCAATTCACATTGATTTATGCGTTTCGCTTTACGTTGACGCAGAGCCTGATGCGATTGATTCATCGTCGCAAATTCGGTTTCCGTACATTAATAATAGGTGCGGGCAAGCGTGCTTGCGGTTTCGAGGAGGAATTGAACGGATTGTCAGTCGGTATCGGCAGTCTGATTGTGGGATTCATTGATACGGGCAGAGAGCCTCGCGTGGTCAGTGACGATAAGGTATTGGGTAATTGGGGTGATGTGGAGAGGGTGATACATGATTATAAGATAAAAGAAATAGTTGTAGCACCTGACTCACATGATGAAAAGCAACTCTTCGGCTTGTTGAAGAGCCTGTATAAATATAATATTCCGATTAAGATACTTGCCGGGAAATACAGCGTGTTGAGCCGTGCGGTGAAGATGACTTCCGTCTATACTTCTCCGATGATTGAGATAACACGTGACAATATGCCGGAAGGACAGAAGAATGTGAAGCAGACGCTCGACTTTACGGTTGCTTTGTTCTCTCTGATTATTCTTTCTCCATTATTCCTTTATTTGGCTTGGAGGATTAAGAAAGACTCTCCGGGTAAAGTGTTCTATCGGCAAGAGAGAATAGGCTATTTAGGCAGACCTTTCTATATATTGAAGTTCAGAACGATGCGTGAGGATGCGGAACAGGGAGGCGTGCCCCGTTTGTCTTCGGAGGTTGATGACCGGATCACTCCTTTCGGAAAGATCATGCGGAAATATCGTTTGGATGAATTGCCGCAGTTTTGGAACATCTTGAAAGGGGAAATGTCTTTAGTCGGACCTCGTCCCGAACGGAAGTTCTTTGTAGATCAGATTATTAAGGAAGCCCCTTATTATTGTTTGATATATAATGTGAAACCGGGACTGACGTCTTGGGCGACGGTAAGAAACGGGTATGCGAATACGATGGAAAAGATGTTGGATCGGTTGAAGTATGACATCGTATACTTGGAGAGCCGTTCGATAGCCGTAGACTTTAAAATACTGTTTTATACGTTTAAGACAGTGTTTACGGGAGAAGGCATGTAGAAGTTTTAAGGATAAAAAGTAAGGTAATATGGAGACGATTATGCAAGATGAGAAACCAAGCTTGATGCAACGCCTGATTCTTTGGCGTGAGAAGAATATAAGTGAGAAGCATTTTATTTTGATGCTGAGCTTTTTTGTAGGTATACTTACCGCATTGGCGGCATTAATATTAAAGTATTTGATTCATTTGATACAAAACTTCCTGACTGATAACTTTGATACTACGGGTGCCAACTACTTGTATTTGGTATATCCGGTGATCGGTATCTTCCTTACCGGGCTTTTTATTCGTAACATAGTGAAAGATGACATCGGTCATGGTGTTACCAAGATACTTTACGCAATCTCCCGTCGTCAAGGAAGGATAAAGAGACACAACGTATGGTCGTCTGTTATAGCCAGTGGTATTACCATCGGTTTTGGTGGGTCAGTCGGAGCGGAGGCGCCTATTGTGCTGACGGGTTCGGCTATCGGTTCCAACTTGGGCAGTGTCTTTAAAATGGAACATAAAACACTGATGCTTTTGGTGGGTTGTGGCGCGGCGGGAGCAATTGCCGGAATCTTTAAAGCACCGATTGCAGGATTGGTCTTTACACTTGAGGTATTGATGATTGACCTAACGATGGCTTCCCTGCTTCCGTTATTGATCTCCAGTGTGACGGCTGCTACCGTGTCTTATATATTTACGGGAACAGAGGCTATGTTTAAGTTTCATCAGGATCAAATCTTTACGATGGAACGTATACCTTATGTTATCCTGTTGGGAATCTTCTGCGGATTAGTCTCTCTGTACTTCACCCGTGCCATGAATTCGGTGGAAAATGTTTTCCGCAAATATAATAATCCTTATATAAAACTAGCCATAGGCGGTGTGATGTTGAGCGTTTTGATCTTTCTTTTCCCGCCTTTATATGGTGAAGGTTATGATACCATAGAACTGTTGCTCAACGGTGTGAGTACGGCAGATTGGGATACGGTTATGAACAATTCGTTTTTCTACGGATATGGTAATCTTCTTTTGGTTTATTTGACGTTGATTGTTTTGTTTAAGGTATTTGCTTCCAGTGCTACGAATGGTGGTGGAGGTTGTGGTGGTATATTTGCACCGAGCTTGTTCTTAGGCTGTGTAGCGGGTTTTGTATTCTCTAACTTTGCCAATAGTCTGGGGTTCTTCCCGGATCTGCCGGAGAAGAATTTCGCTTTAATGGGGATGGCCGGATTGATGTCCGGGGTTATGCACGCACCGTTGACAGGTATTTTCCTTATCGCCGAGCTGACGGGAGGGTATGATTTGTTTCTACCGTTGATGATTGTTTCTGTCAGTTCGTATCTGACAATCATTGTCTTTGAACCGCATAGTATTTATTCCATGCGTTTGGCTAAGAAAGGGCAGTTGTTGACTCACCATAAAGATAAAGCGGTATTGACGTTGATGAAAGTGGAGAATGTTGTTGAGGAAGATTTTGATATTGTGAGGCCGGAGATGGATTTGGGAGAGTTGGTGAAAGTCATCTCTAAGGCAAAGCGCAATCTGTTTCCTGTGGTAGATGCAAGCGGGGTATTGCTTGGCATTGTTGTTTTGGATGATATTCGGAATATCATGTTCCGTCAGGAATTATACCACCGTTTTAAAGTGGATAAGCTGATGACATCACCTCCCGCCAAACTTTTGGTTACTGACCCGATGGAGATTGTGATGCGGAAGTTTGATGATACTAAAGCGTGGAATTTACCAGTTATTGATGAAGATGGGAAGTATCTTGGCTTTGTTTCCAAATCGAAGATATTCAATTCCTACCGTCAGGTGTTGGTACATTTCTCTGAAGATTAAAAATGAAAAGCGATGAAGAAAGAAGATTTGCGTATCGTATATATGGGTACTCCCGATTTTGCCGTAGAGAGTTTAAAATGCTTGGTTGAAGGAGGTTATAACGTAGTAGGGGTAATTACAATGCCTGATAAACCGATAGGGCGCCATGCAAGTGTGTTGCAACCCAGTCCGGTAAAAAAGTATGCAGTGGAGAATGGACTTACCGTACTTCAACCGGAGAAACTGAAAGATGAGACATTCATAGAACAGCTCCGTGCCTTGAAAGCCGACCTTCAAATTGTTGTTGCATTCCGTATGCTTCCCGAAATAGTCTGGAATATGCCCCGTTTAGGTACATTTAATCTTCATGCCTCGTTGCTGCCTCAATATAGAGGAGCCGCTCCTATAAATTGGGCTGTTATAAATGGTGATAAGGAAACCGGAATAACCACTTTCTTCTTGAAGCATGAAATAGATACGGGAGAAGTTATCCAACAAGTAAAAGTTCCTATTGAGGAAACGGATGATGTGGAGATTGTTCACGACAAGTTAATGCATCTGGGAGGAAGGTTGGTTGTTGAAACGGTCGATGCTATTCTTGAAAACCGGGTGAAACCGATTCCTCAGGAAGAAATGCAACAACCGGAAGAATTGCGTCCTGCTCCGAAGATATTTAAGGAGACATGCCGTATTGATTGGAATCAGCCGGTTAAGAAAATATATGATTTTATACGCGGGCTCTCACCATATCCCGCTGCATGGACTGAGCTTCATTTTCCGGATAAAACTTCGGTTGTAGTTAAAATATATCAAACAGAGAAGTGCTTGCAGAATCATTCTCTTTCCAATGGAACAATTCAGACGGATGGCAAGACTTATTTCAATGTTGCCGTTTCGGATGGTTTTGTTGTTGTGAAGTCTTTGCAAATGGCTGGAAAGAAGCGCCTTAACATTGATGAGTTCCTACGTGGTTTTAAGTGCGTAGAGGGGATGGAAGTTAAATGAGAATGTTAATAACGGAAATTTAATGCATTTTGTTTTGTAATTTGGCAAATATTATTTTTATTTGCAGTGCGTAACATTTAGTAATAACCTAATAACACTTGCCTATTGACGAAACATTACTCTAATTTCTAAAATAAGACGTAATGGAAACTTTGAGAAGAATGACTGATGAACAATTAGTCGTTTCGTATTCAGAAGGTAACAACCAAGCTTTTGATATACTTTTAAGTCGTTATGAAAACAGATTGTTTTCGTATATCTACTTTATTGTCCGCAATAATGAATTGGCAGAAGATATTTTTCAAGATACTTTTGTTAAAGCGATTACTACGATTCGTCAGGGACGCTATACGGAAAATGGAAAGTTTCCCGCATGGATTACCCGCATTGCCCATAATCTGATTATTGATTATTTCCGTCAGGAGAAGAATGAGAATGTAGTTTCCAATGATGATTCGGAGGTAGACTTGCTAAACAATATCAACCTTTCGGAACGTACCATCGAAAGTGAGATTATAGAAGGGCAGATAAAAGATGACGTACGGGAGCTTGTGAAACTTTTACCCGATAATCAGCGGGAAGTCGTTTATATGCGTTTTTATCAGAATCTCAGTTTTAAGGAAATAGCAGAAGCAACAGGAGCCAGTATTAATACGGCATTGGGACGTATGCGCTATGCAATTCTTAATCTTCGTCGTATGGCAGAAGAAAGAGATATGGTGCTGACGCTTGATTAAAGAACTATAAATTCTCCGATTGGTATACTAAAGCCACATTATATGCGTTTTATAATTAAAATCATATAAATATGTGGCTGCCTATGAAGAATGTATGTACTTCTACTGTTTCGGAAAAGAAACAAAATGAGGAGAGAACAGAAGAGCAGGTAAAGTTGATGCGTCCAAGTAATAAGACATTGACTTTCTTAAAATTGTTCGCTCGCAATTACCAGGTTGAAAAGAGTCTTCCTGAAGGGCTTCAAGAGATGGTTCTTGGATAAAAGCCGAAAACTTATTGGAAGGGTATCTGAAGTAAAATTTAGATACCCTTCTTTCGTTAAAATGATTAACTTTAATTTTATTGTCCAGTCGGTGCAGTATTTTTATCTTTGCGCCATTTAATAAATGAAGCAGGTGTTGAAAGATTCGATGAGTGAATATGAACTGGCAGAACGATGCAGGCAGAACGATAATGTTGCCCGCAAATTTCTGTACGAACTATATGCAGGGCAGATGATGGCTATTTGTCTGCGGTATGTAGGAAACAGGGAAATAGCTCAAGATCTTTTGCACGATGGCTTTTTAAAGATATTTGGCTCTTTCGATAAGTTTACTTACAGGGGAAATGGATCGTTAAAAGCTTGGCTAAGTAGAATAATGGTGAATCTGTCGATAGAGTATCTTCGTAAGAATGATACTTTGAATCAGATACTGACAATAGAGGAAGTGCCGGACACTATAGCTGAGACAAATGATGAAGATATAGAGCGTATTCCACAAAGTGTATTGATGAAGTTCATAAATGAGCTTCCTACGGGTTATCGTACGGTATTTAACTTATATACGTTTGAGGAAAAGTCGCATAAAGAGATTGCCCGTGAATTGGGTATTAATGAGAAATCCTCCGCATCGCAGTTGTTTAGAGCGAAAGCGGTTTTAGCGAAGAAGATAAGAGAGTACATGGATAAGGAATTGTAATGTGAGATGAAAAAAGAGGAAGATGACAAATTGATAAAGGGATTTAGAGAACGGTTCAAAGATTATTCGGAGCCGGTTTCTGATGACGTATGGAGTTCTTTAGAGAAAGAACTGTCCCCGGTTCATGTCGTCTCTGTGCATCCTTTCCGTAAGATTGCTGTTGCTGCAGCTGTACTTATTATACTTATATCTTCTGTTAGCTTATGGTTGCTGAACGCTCCGGTAGAGAAATATATACCGGAAGTTGCTTCTGCCCCACTCACTGTTCCTGAGGATATTGAAAAAGAGGATATACAACCTCAAACTTTGATATCACAATCGCAACCGGATATTTCTACTCCTACAATCGCTCATGTTCGTATGCCTGTAAAGAAAGTGCAAGTTAAGGATGAGGAGGTAATTGAGGCGGTTGATGTTCAGCCAGTGGATACATTGGTCGGAGAGAAGAAAGATATTCGGGCTGAACAAAAGGAAAACCAGTCGGTTAATGAACAAAGAAAGGTCAAGAAACGCTCTTATACCGATATTTATAAAGAGAACTCCCGGGTTCTTGCTTCTTTGGATAAGAAAGATTATAAGAAATGGACTGTAGGCATCTCTTATGGAAATTCGCCGATGGTGCAAAGTAATGGTGCTCCCGGATTTAATAGTTTGGATAATAGTGCGAGTATGCAAACAATGAATTGCCTTCCTTCATATTCAGATGAATCGGATGAGTGTACAGAAGAGGGAATGAAAAAGGCTCGTCCGTTAAGAAAGGTACTTTATAATAATATAGGAAAGGATGTCAAGACAGATATAAAACATAAGACTCCTGTGACGGCAGGCGTTTCATTTCGTTATAATTTGTCCCGTAATTTTGCTATTGAGACGGGGCTAATGTATACAATGCTTTCTTCTGAGTTGAAGTCGGGTAGTCAGGACGATTATTATATTGAAGAATATAAGTTGCATTACATAGGCTTACCTTTGAAAGGAAACTGGATGTTTCTGAATCGAAAGTATTTGACTTTGTATCTCTCAGCGGGAGGTGCGATAGAGAAATCTCTTTCAGGAAAGTATAAAGGAGTTTATGTAATGAGTGACGAACCGGATTCCAGATGGAATGAAAATGTTAAACAGGTACAATGGTCTGTTTCTGCGGCGGTTGGTGCACAGCTTAATGCAACGAAACATTTTGGAATCTATGTAGAACCGGGAGTTGTTCACTATTTCGACGATGGAAGTGGGGTACAAACCATTCGAAAAGAGAAGCCAACTAATTTTAATTTGCAGTTGGGTTTACGTTGGACTTATTGATGTGATTTTAAGATATACCAGAAACCTATTCCTTAACTTTAGCCGGTTATGAATCTCCGGCATCTTAAGATGCGAATCTTACAATAAGCCCTCCGTATAGAAACGTACGGAGGGCATTTTGTTTTCTTACCAAACAAATTCCTCTTTTATTCTGTTTTATTTAATGAAAAGGATTACATTTGCATAACAACAAAGAAATAGACATGAATCATAAAGTATCTCCTTCGTTATTGTCTGCTAATTTTGCTAATTTAGCTGCGGATATTAATATGTTAAACCATAGTGAAGCAGATTGGTTGCATATTGATGTGATGGATGGTGTGTTTGTACCTAATATATCTTTTGGTTTTCCTGTCTTAAAGTATGTTGCGGAATTGACGGAAAAACCGCTTGATGTGCATTTGATGATTGTTAGTCCTGAGAAGTTTATTAAAGAAGTCAAGGCGCTGGGCACAATGATGATGAATGTGCATTACGAGGCGTGCCCACATCTGCATCGTGTGATTCAGCAAATAAAAGAAGCGGATATGAAAGCTGCTGTGACTTTGAATCCGGCTACTCCTGTTGCTATGTTGACGGATATTATACGTGATGTTGATATGGTTTTGATTATGAGTGTGAATCCCGGCTTTGGCGGACAAAAGTTCATAGAACATAGTTTGGAGAAAGTAAAAGAACTTCGTCGCTTGATAGATAGTACCGGCTCGAACGCTTTAATAGAAGTGGATGGCGGTGTGAATTTGGAGACTGGTGAGAAATTAGTAAAAGCCGGAGCTGATGTGCTTGTTGCCGGAAATGCAGTATTCTCTGCTCCTGATCCTCAAGAAATGATACACCGTTTGAAAGCACTCAAATAAAGAGATTGTTTTCAACTGATAAATTAGGGAAATATCCTTTCCTGCGAATCCTTATACCTCTAATCATCGGAATTAGTTTTGGTGAATTGTTTTCCGATGTGACGGAAACTGTTGGATATACATTTATCGGTGGCTGTGTGTTTGCTTCATTCATCTTTCTTATTATCCATAGAATTAAATCCGATTATGCTTTCCGGTGGTTGACAGGAGTGGGAATCTTTTTCTTTTTCATGGCCGTAGGGGATGGCTTAGTTTGTATTCATCAATTTATGAGTCATTATAGATGGGAGAAACAGCGGGAAGTTTATCATGCTATTTTAAAAGATAATCCTCAGGCGAAAGAGAAGAGTGTTCTTTGCCAGGTGTATGTCATTGATTACATGAAGACTTCAGGAAATACTTCTGTAGAAAAAGATGTTTTGCTTTATTTGGCTAATGATTCGTTAAGTAGGGAGTTATGCACAGGTGATGAACTGGTGTTTTACGGTAAAGTTGCTTCGCCTCATAATAATGGAAATCCTTATGAATTTGATTATGCAGGATTTCTGCGGCACAAAGGTGTTTCGGGAACAGCATATATACCTTCGGGATATTGGAAGTTGGTAGGTCATGATTCTCGAAAGACTTTAAAACAACTAGCTCTATCTTACAGGGAACGGCTTTTGGCTCAATATAGAGGCTTGGGCTTTGATAAAGACGAGTTTGCTGTGCTAGCTGCCTTGACAGTAGGTTATAAGGAGGAATTAAGTAAAGAAGTACGGGAATCCTTTTTGGTAGCGGGTGCTAGCCATGTGCTTGCATTATCAGGGTTGCATATCGGAATATTGTCTTGTTTACTAGGCATTCTGTTGAGTGGCTTATTGGGGAAACACTCTTGTAATAAAACAAAAGGCATTATTACTGTTCTGATTTTATGGATGTTCGCTTTTGTTTCCGGATTATCCCCATCTGTTGTTCGTGCAGTGATTATGTTTTCCTTGATAGTTCTTGCCGGAATATGTAATAAGAGGAGTGTTACATTAAATGTAGTTGGTTTTGCTGCTTTTGTAATGTTGCTCTATAATCCGTTTTATCTATATGATGTTGGTTTCCAGTTATCTTTTGTGGCAGTAATATCCATCATTCTTTTTCTGCCTCGGCTTGAGAAGAAAATCGAAGTTAAAAACCGTTTTTTGAAGAAAGCATGGCAAATAATAGCCGTTTCCATAGTGGTACAGATAGGAACTTTGCCGATTGTATTGCTTAATTTCTCCCGTTTCCCGGTCTATTCTTTACTGGCAAATATTCCGGTTCTTTTATTGGTGAGCCTTATTTTGCTTTTTTCTATTGTTATGTTAGTAATCGGATTTTTGCCTGTGCTGCAATTACTTCTTGCAGATCTCTTATCCGGTTTAGTGAAGGCTTTGAACTATATTACTTCATTTGTAGAACACCTGCCGGGTGCTATTATCAATGATATTAATTTCTTAAAGATTGATGTCGCAGTTTGTTATATTATCCTCTTTGTCTTTTTGCTGAAAGGGGTAAATGGCACACGTGTCCGTACAATAGTTTTAGGTGCTCTGATACCTTTCATTGGTCTGTTTTATGCAGTAGATTACACAAATACCACCGTGAAGCATCCGTCTATATTATTCTATCATTCCTCAGCTTGCCCTACTGTTCATTTTATTCAAGGAAATGGCGTGTCTTATCTCCAGATGGCGGATTGTAACGCTATTGATAAGCTGAAATATGCTACAGAAGGTTTCTGGAGAAGAAAGAGAATAGATAAACCTGCCGTTATGCCACAAGATTATGAGGAACGTAATATATGGACGCATAATGGTATTTCCGGTTTCTTTGGACGTACAGTTTGTATGGTAAAAGATGATAAATGGAAGAACAAAATGTCCGATGCACCGTTGTTGATAGATTACCTTTATCTCTGTAAAGGGTATAAAGGTCGTGTAAAGGAACTTTTGCCTGTGTTTCGAATAAGGACAGTCGTATTGGACGCTTCTTTAAGCGAGTTTCGCTTGGAACTATTAAAAAAGGAATGTCGAAAATTAGGATTAGATTATGTTTCTTTAGCGGATAATGGTGCTTGGGAAGTGAATATATAGCTGCTTACTACCCGATATTCAGATATTAATTTGTAATTTTGCACGGAAAAGAAGAACGAACGATTATATGTTGACGAAAGTAATAGAACAATCAAAGATAGATCATTTTACAAAATGGTTTGATAGAGCAGATAGAATAGTGATTGTATCCCATGTTGCTCCTGACGGGGATGCCATCGGTTCATCGTTGGGATTATGGCATTTTCTTGAATCCCAAGGTAAAACGGTAAATGTAATCGTTCCCAATGCTTTCCCTGATTTCTTGAAATGGATGCCCGGAGCTAAAGATATATTGCTTTATGACCGCTACGCTGATTTTGCGGATAAATTGATAAATGAGGCGGATATAATATGTTGTCTGGATTTCAATACTTTAAAACGGATTGATAATCTTGCAGTTCCTGTTGAGGCTGCATCGGGACGTAAGATCTTGATAGACCATCATTTGCATCCTGACAATTTCTGTTCGATTACAATTTCCCATCCCGAAATATCATCTACTTCAGAACTGGTGTTCCGCTTGATATGCAGAATGGGTTACTTTGAAGATATAACCAGAGAGGCTGCCGAATGTATTTATACGGGTATGATGACCGATACGGGAGGTTTTACCTATAATTCGAATAACAGGGAGATTTATTTTATTATCAGTGAACTGCTTTCCAAGGGGATTGATAAGGATGAAATCTATCGTAAGGTTTATAATACTTACTCCGAAAGTCGTTTGCGCCTGATGGGGTATGTGCTTTATTCTAAGATGCGTGTATATAAGGATTGTAATGCTGCGATGATTTCTCTGACGAAAGATGAGCAATCTAAATTTGATTATATAAAAGGTGATTCGGAAGGTTTTGTCAATATTCCTTTGAGCATCAAGAACGTTATATTCTCGGCCTTTTTGCGTGAAGATACCGAGAAAAAGATGATAAAGATATCACTTCGTTCGGTTGGTGATTTCCCTTGCAATAAGGTTGCTGCCGAGTTCTTTAATGGAGGAGGTCATTTGAATGCTTCCGGTGGAGAATTCTTTGGCACAATGGAAGAAGCTGAGAAGCTGTTTGAACAAGCATTAGAGAAATATCGCCCGTTATTGACGGCTAAAAAATAGTTATTTTACCATAATTGCACAAAAAGTTTGCAATAGTTATAGACCGATTCATTACTTTTGTCCGAAAATGTATATTCGTAATATGAAGAAACTTAGTATATTATTCTTTTCTCTTGTCGCATTTGCTTTGTTTATGCAGAGTTGTGATGATTATAAGTCCTATGCCGAGCAGTTAAAAGAAGAGCGGAACTTGATTAAACGTTTTATAAGCCAGCATGAGATTGAGACGATATCTTTGGATCAGTTTGAGGCGCAAGATAGTTTGACTATAGGAAACCAATACGTAGAATTCAATAATGATGGTGTTTACTTGCAAGTGGTGCACGAGGCGGAAGGTCCGGATGCCCGTTTTGCTGAAACGAATGATGTGATATTGGTTCGTTGTTTGGAAGTTTATTTGGCTTCAAATGATACTATGGCGAATACAATGAATAGACCGAATGAAATAGATGAGTTCAGATATACAAAAACTTCCAGTCAGATATTAGGACAGTTTGTTGAAGAAAAGGGTTTGATGTTGCGAGCTTATGGGACTTCTGTTCCGGCAGGATGGCTTATCCCTTTGAACTATATAAAATTATCTACTACGAACGGTGCTGACCGTACAAAGGTTAAACTGATTGTTTCCGCCAAGAGTGGACAAGCAGATGCAATACAGAATATCTACCCGTGCTATTATGAACTAACTTATCAGTTGTATTAGAACGGATTCTAATTTATAAATCAAAGTTTTTATGACACTTATTAAATCTATTTCCGGTATTCGTGGTACGATTGGCGGACATGTAGGTGAAGGGCTTAATCCTTTGGATATTGTAAAGTTTACTTCGGCTTATGCTACTTTAATCAGAAAGACGACAAAAGTAAAAAGCAATAAAATAGTTGTGGGGCGCGACGCCCGTATCTCCGGAGAAATGGTAAAGAACATGGTCTGCGGCACGTTGATGGGAATGGGCTTTGATGTGGTAAACATCGGATTGGCATCTACACCGACTACGGAACTGGCTGTGACTATGGAAGGAGCTTGCGGAGGTATTATTTTAACTGCCAGCCACAATCCGAAGCAATGGAATGCTTTGAAACTGCTGAATGAACAAGGTGAATTCCTGAATGCCGAAGAAGGAAATGAGGTGTTACGCATTGCCGAAGCAGAATCTTTTGAATATGCAGATGTGGATCATCTAGGCTCTTATCGTGAAGACAATACTTATAACTGGAAACATATAGATAGCGTACTGGCTTTAAAGTTAGTGGACGTAGAGGCCATTCGGAAAGCCGATTTCCGTGTGGCTATTGACTGCGTGAATTCCGTTGGGGGTATCATTTTACCTGAATTGCTCGAACGTTTGGGAGTAAAGCATATCGAAAAGCTTTATTGTGAACCTACGGGAGATTTCCAACATAATCCCGAACCGTTGGAAAAGAACTTGGGAGATATCATGCACTTGATGAAGGGTGGAAAGGCGGATGTTGCCTTTGTGGTAGATCCCGATGTGGATCGTTTGGCCATGATTTGTGAAGATGGGAAGATGTATGGAGAAGAATATACGTTGGTTACTGTTGCCGACTATGTGTTGAAGCATACACCCGGGAATACGGTTTCCAACCTCAGTTCTACCCGTGCTTTGCGTGATGTAACTCGCAAGTACGGACAACAGTATAATGCTGCCGCGGTAGGAGAGGTGAATGTTGTTACAAAGATGAAAGAAACAAACGCAGTTATCGGTGGTGAAGGCAATGGCGGAGTTATTTATCCGGAGAGCCATTACGGACGTGATGCTTTGGTGGGAATCGCTTTGTTTTTGAGCCATTTGGCACATGAAGGAAAGAAAGTCAGCGAATTGCGTGCAACTTATCCTCCGTATTTCATCGCGAAGAACCGGATAGACTTAACGCCGGAAACGGATGTAGATGCTATTCTGGCGAAAGTAAAAGAAATCTATAAGGATGAAGAGATTAATGATATAGACGGTGTGAAGATTGACTTTCCGGACAGATGGGTGCATCTGCGCAAAAGTAATACCGAACCGATTATCCGCGTCTATTCGGAAGCTGCCACCATGGAAGCTGCGGAAGAAATAGGCAAAAAGGTGATGGATATTGTCTATAGCCTTGCTAAATAAGCAGTATAACTACTTTTTATTATAAGAGGACTCCTTCATGTGATTGATATGAAGGAGTTTTTTTGTTTTCTGTCCGGTACGAACTCTTTCCCATAAAGCGTATTCCTCCCTTTATTCCCTTTCTCTCCCTTATACGCATAAGGGAGAAACAATAGTTTCATATTTTGTGGAACTAATGTTTCCTATTTTATGAAACCATAGTTCCATATATTGTGAAACTAATTAAGCATACGGTTGATTGAGAGCATAGACAAGGGGAAGCAGTATAAAACCGCCGCCGTCTCTCTTGACAATACAGAAACATTTATTTATTAATCAACTAGAAAGACTTATCGGAAGCCTTTATAAGACGGCGGCGGAGTATATCCTATTTTTGCAATTTTTATGGAAGATAACGTGTTTGATTCGTACATCCAACTGAAATCTGCAAACTACGGAATTTTAACGATATAACTTCTAAATTGTTCATAACTCTGCTCAATAACATTGTTTAGTAACACTACGGAATAATTGTTTTAGTTGATATAAATTTCTAATTTGCGCTCCACAAAATTAAAAGATATGCGATGAACATATCATGGTAATCATTTAAATCTTATATATTATGAAGGTATATCAGACTAACGAAATTAAGAACATCGCCTTGTTGGGGAGTTCTGGCTCTGGGAAAACCACTCTCGCTGAAGCTATGCTTTTCGAGAGTGGAGTTATAAAACGTCGCGGAACTATCGCCGCCAAAAATACAGTTAGTGATTACTTCCCGGTGGAGCAGGAATATGGTTATTCCGTGTTTTCCACCGTTTTCCATGTTGAATGGAATGGAAAAAAACTTAATATAATAGATTGTCCGGGTTCTGACGACTTCGTTGGGGGAGCTGTTACGGCAATGAATGTTACGGATACTGCCATTATTTTGTTGAACGGACAGTATGGTGTGGAAGTCGGCACACAGAATAATTTCCGTTATACCGATAAACTGGGAAAACCGGTTATATTCCTTGTTAATCAATTGGATAACGATAAATGTGATTATGATAATATTCTGGAACAATTAAGAGAAGCATACGGACCAAAAGTTATTCCTATTCAATATCCGATCAATTCCGGACCCGATTTTAATGCGCTCATTGATGTGCTGCTGATGAAGAAATATTCTTGGAAACCTGAAGGTGGTGCACCTATAATCGAGGATATTCCGGCAGAAGAGATGGATAAAGCGATGGAGATGCATAAGGCATTGGTAGAGGCTGCTGCCGAGAATGATGAGGGTTTGATGGAAAAATTCTTTGAACAGGAATCCTTGTCGGAAGATGAAATGCGCGAAGGTATCCGTAAAGGATTGGCCAGTCGGGGCATGTTCCCGGTGTTCTGTGTTTGTGCAGGCAAGGATATGGGAGTTCGCCGTTTGATGGAATTCTTAGGCAATGTAGTTCCTTTCGTTTCAGAAATGCCAAAGGTACATAATACTCGTGGCGAGGTGGTAGAACCGAATGCAGACGGACCTACTTCGTTGTATTTCTTTAAGACAGCGGTTGAACCGCATATCGGAGAAGTTCAGTACTTTAAGGTAATGAGTGGAGTGGTACGCGAAGGTGACGACTTGACAAATGCAGACCGTGGTTCGAAAGAACGTATGGCACAGTTATATGTTTGTGCGGGAGCCAACCGTGTTAAAGTGGAAGAACTTCGTGCGGGAGATATTGGCTGTACAGTGAAACTGAAGGATGTCAAGACAGGCAATACCTTGAACGGCAAAGGTGCGGAAAATCATTTTAACTTCATCAAATATCCTAATTCCAAATATTCCCGTGCTATTAAGCCTTTGAATGAAGCCGATACGGAAAAGATGATGGTTATTCTGAACCGTATGCGTGAGGAAGATCCGACGTGGGTTGTAGAGCAATCTAAAGAATTGAAACAGACAATCGTACACGGACAGGGAGAATTCCATTTACGTACCTTGAAATGGAGACTTGAAAACAATGAGAAACTTCAGATAAAATATGAAGAACCGAGGATTCCTTATCGTGAAACGATTACTAAGGCTTCTCGTGCGGATTATCGTCATAAGAAACAATCAGGTGGAGCAGGTCAGTTTGGTGAAGTTCACCTTATTGTAGAGCCTTATTACGAAGGAATGCCATTGCCCGAAACTTATAAATTCAACGGACAGGAATTTAAGATTAATGTAAAAGGTACGGATGAAGTTCAGTTGGAATGGGGTGGTAAACTGGTGTTTATCAACAGTATCGTAGGTGGCTCCATTGATGCGAGATTCATGCCGGCTATATTGAAAGGTATCATGAGCCGTATGGAACAAGGTCCTTTGACCGGTTCGTATGCACGTGATGTCCGTGTTATTGTATATGACGGAAAGATGCACCCGGTAGATTCTAATGAAATCTCTTTCATGCTTGCCGGAAGAAATGCTTTCAGTGAAGCATTTAAGAATGCAGGTCCGAAGATTCTGGAACCGATTTATGATGTGGAAGTATTTGTTCCGAGTGATAAAATGGGTGATGTGATGGGAGATTTGCAGGGACGTCGTGCCATGATTATGGGAATGAGCAGCGAAAGCGGATATGAAAAACTTGTCGCTAAAGTGCCTTTGAAAGAAATGTCTTCTTATTCCACCTCTCTCAGTTCTTTGACAGGAGGGCGTGCTTCGTTCATTATGAAGTTTGCAAGTTATGAACTTGTACCTTCGGATGTTCAGGATAAGCTGATTAAAGAATTTGAAGCAAAAGAAGCGAAAGAAGAGTAAAAGTATATTTTTCTTTTTATAATTTTAGGATACGGATTAACGCTGGTTAACGCAGAGGTATGAAACAAATCTGCAAGATACCACGTTAATCCGTGTTTCTGTGTTGTAAGTTTGATTGACGCCTTTCTTGTTTTAACAATGCTTAATAAAAAGCTCCTCGTTTGTAGGATAGAGTTTAATTTTTTATTATTTTTGCAAACCAAGTGAATACTTTTTTGTTATAGTATTCAGATTATTACCTAAAAAGGCTAATTCGGTTAATTAAGAAGAAGTCATCGTTAAAACAGGTTAATGTGCTAGGCGTGTTAATTTAACTGTGTTAATTTTGTTGTTATGAAAAAGTCGACAATTTGGATATTAGGAATAATCATGGGACTATCTTTTCTTAGTCTACTTTACCTTCAGGTAAGTTATATAGAGGAGATGGTTAAGATGCGCAAGGAACAATTTGACGAGTCGGTCAAGCGCAGTTTGTTTCAGGCGGCGAAAAACCTGGAATATGATGAAACGTTGAGGTATCTGGAGAAAGATGTTGCAGAAACGGAACGTGCAGCAAGGGCTTATGATCAGGCGAATACTTCATCTTCCGGCGATGATATTGTTCAGCAGACGCAACATTATACGGTAACAACTCACGATGGTTCTTTGTATTCTTCTTTTGAGTTGAAAACAATAACGACAAAGCCATCGGGTACGGCAAAAGCAATGATTTCCCGTAATCATGGAAGGAAATCCATTCCTGAGACATCAAGATCATTGCAGGAGATTATAAAGAACAGATATTTGTACCAGCGTGCATTGCTGGACGAGGTGGTCTATAACATTTTGTATACGGCAAGTGATAAGCCGTTGGAAGAACGTGTTAATTTCAAGAATCTGGATCAGTATTTGAAAACGGCACTGTTTAATAACGGCATTGATATCACATATCATTTTTCCGTGGTGGATAAAGATGGAAAAGAGGTGTACCGTTGTCCTGACTATGATGATAAAGGTGAGGATATATCTTATACACGAATACTTTTCCAGAATGACCCTCCCGCAAAAATGGGTTTGGTGAAGATTCATTTCCCTACTTTGGACAATTACATATTCAGCTCCATCAGGTTTATGATACCTTCGCTCATTTTTACGCTCGTGTTGCTTGTGACCTTTGTATTTACTATTTATAGTATATTCAGGCAGAAGAAGTTGAGTGAAATAAAGAATGATTTCATCAAT
This sequence comes from Bacteroides sp. OM05-12, assembly GCF_003438995.1. Lineage (GTDB taxonomy): Bacteria > Bacteroidota > Bacteroidia > Bacteroidales > Bacteroidaceae > Bacteroides. The sequence goes on along the minus strand of NZ_QSUN01000003.1, from coordinate 349,024 downwards.
AACATGACACATGAGTTTAAAACGCCGATATCTACCATATCATTGGCAGCTCAGATGCTGAAAGATCCGGCAGTAGCGAAATCTCCGCAGATGTTCCAGCATATATCCGGTGTGATAAATGACGAGACGAAGCGGTTGAGATTCCAAGTAGAGAAAGTGCTTCAGATGTCAATGTTCGAGCGGCAGAATGCAACGTTAAAGATGAAGGAAGTCGATGCGAATGAATTGATAACGGGTGTAATAAACACCTTTACATTAAAGGTGGAGAAATATAACGGTAAGATAACATCGAACCTTGAAGCGGAACATCCGAATATATTTGTAGATGAGATGCACTTTACAAATGTGATATTCAATTTGATGGATAATGCCGTGAAGTATAAACGACCGGACCAGGATTTGTTGTTGAATGTCCGTACGTGGAATGAAGGAGGTAAACTTTATATATCGATACAAGACAACGGCATCGGTATAAAGAAGGAAAACCTCAAAAAGATATTTGATAAGTTTTATCGGGTACATACCGGAAATTTGCATGATGTGAAAGGATTCGGACTCGGTTTGGCTTATGTGAAAAAGATTATTCAAGATCATAAAGGTACGATACGTGCCGAAAGTGAATTGAATGTGGGAACTAAATTTATTATTGTATTACCTTTATTAAATAATTAATGATATGGACGAGAAATTGCGTATTTTATTGTGCGAAGATGATGAAAATCTTGGCATGCTTTTAAGAGAATATTTGCAAGCAAAAGGTTACTCAGCCGAGTTATATCCTGATGGAGAAGCTGGTTATAAGGCTTTCTTGAAAAGCAAGTACGATTTGTGTGTGTTGGATGTAATGATGCCTAAAAAGGATGGATTTACATTGGCGCAGGAGATTCGTGCTGTAAATGCGGAAATTCCTATTATATTTTTGACAGCTAAGACGTTGAAAGAAGATATTTTGGAAGGATTTAAGATTGGTGCGGATGATTATATCACTAAACCTTTCAGTATGGAAGAGCTTACTTTCAGAATTGAAGCAATCTTGAGACGCGTAAGAGGAAAGAAAAATAAGGAAAGTAATATCTATAAGATTGGTCGCTTCACTTTTGATACTCAGAAACAAATTTTGGCTATTGATGGAAAGCAGACTAAGCTGACGACTAAGGAGTCTGAGTTACTTGGATTGCTTTGTGCACATGCAAATGAAATCTTGCAGCGTGACTTTGCATTGAAGACCATCTGGATTGATGATAACTACTTTAATGCACGTAGTATGGATGTTTATATTACTAAATTGCGTAAACACTTGAAAGAGGATGATTCTATTGAGATTATCAATATTCACGGAAAGGGTTATAAATTGATAACTCCCGAGGTGGAAGGATAAACCAACGATAAATAGGTAACAAAAAAGCCGGAATACGTAAGTAACCCGGCTTTTTTATTTCTTTTTTCTGACTTATTTACTCTGTGATTCTTTTATTAATTGCAATATATGCAATTAAGCCGACAATGATAAGAGTCATGGAACTTCCTAGAATAACGTTGTTGTTTACATCACCGGTGAAGAAACACGCAACTAAGATGATAGCTCCAAGTACAATTAAAATCAGACCTAAATTCTTTAATAAGCTTTTCATTTGTGTGTATTTTATAGTTTTATTTTTCTTGCTACAAATTAAAGAATAATTCTTTAACGAAAGAAATTATTTGAGTGAAAAAACAATTACTGATATTAATTAATTGTTTTTTCTGTTTTCGTCAGCCTTTCGTATTAGTAAATATTTTCCTTAAAACCTCTTGACTGATTTTTAATTCTTCTAATGTGACTCCACTTAGAGCCTCTCTCAATGTCTGGTCAACGATAGATCGTGTGCGTTCTTCAATTTCTTTTCCGGTTCTGGTGAGATGAATCAAGTTGGTTCTCCGGTCCTTCTTATCGGATATACGTACCACTAGATGCTGACGTTCCATATTGTCAATTAGTCTGGTCATGCTTGGCTTGTCTTTAAAAGTTGCATTGCACAACTCTTGTTGCGTTACCCCATCTTTTTCCCATAAGAAAATTAAAACGGTCCATTGTTCCGGACTAATTTCCAGACCATTCTGTCGAAAATTACGGTATAATTTTCTATTTATGGCTGCCGAAACCTTACCATTAAGAATCGCAAATATTAACTGAATATCAAAATTGAACTGCTCTATCATGAAATGATTGTTTAAACAACTTTGCAAATATACGATTACTCTTTTATATTATCCAATAATTATCTATGAAAAAAGATAAAAAGAGGATTTATTTCTTTTTTGTTAAGAGTACGAGAATTCTTTTCTTGGAAATATTTCGCTTTAACTCTTTGTCTATTAAAAGAAAATATATACCTTTGCACCCGCATTAAAAACATATTTTTAATTATTTAATTAACGTATAGTATGAATCAATACGAAACCGTTTTCATTTTAACTCCCGTTTTATCTGATGTACAGATGAAGGAAGCGGTAGAAAAATTCAAGGCTATTCTTCAAGCAGAAGGAGCTGAGATTATCAATGAAGAGAATTGGGGCCTTAAAAAATTGGCTTATCCAATCCAAAAGAAATCAACAGGTTTTTATCAGTTGATCGAGTTTAAAGCTGAGCCGTCAGTGATTGAGAAGCTTGAACTAAACTTCCGTCGTGATGAACGCGTTATCCGTTTCTTAACTTTCAGAATGGATAAGTATGCTGCAGAATATGCTGCTAAGAGAAGAAGTGTTAAATCAACTAAAAAGGAGGAAAATTAATCATGGCACAACAAAATCAATCAGAAATCAGATATTTAACTCCGCCTTCAGTAGACGTAAAGAAGAAGAAATATTGCCGTTTCAAAAAGAGTGGTATCAAGTATATTGATTACAAAGATCCTGAATTCTTAAAGAAATTCTTGAACGAACAAGGAAAGATTCTTCCTCGTCGTATCACAGGTACTTCTTTGAAGTTCCAACGTAGAATTGCACAGGCAGTGAAGAGAGCACGTCATTTGGCGTTACTTCCATTTGTAACTGACATGATGAAATAATAAGAAGGAGGAATTTGTATGGAAATTATATTAAAAGAAGACGTAGTAAACTTAGGTTATAAGAATGATATCGTGACCGTTAAGTCTGGTTATGGTCGTAACTATCTTATTCCTACCGGGAAAGCTGTTATTGCTTCTCCTGCTGCAAAGAAAATGTTGGCTGAGGATTTGAAACAACGTGCTCATAAATTAGAGAAAATCAAGAAAGACGCTGAAGAATTGGCTGCTAAGTTGGATGGTACAAAATTGACTATTGCAACTAAAGTAAGTTCTACAGGTACTATCTTCGGTTCTGTAGGCAATATTCAAATTGCTGAAGAATTAGATAAGCTTGGTTATAAAATAGACAGAAAAACTATCGTTGTTAAAGATGCCGTTAAAGAAGTTGGTTCTTATAAAGCTATCGTGAGACTTCACAAAGAAGTTTCTGTTGAGATCGCTTTCGACGTAGTTGCTGAAGACTAATTTAATTTTATTTTTATATAAAAGCCTGCTATTATTAATAGCGGGCTTTTTTTATAGCTTTAACTTCTCTTCGGTAAAAATCTACGTGAATAATTATTCTGTTGTGTTGGACATAGATTTTATTGATTATTAACCGAAAGGACATAAAAAAAGTCTGTTGTGCTTTCGCACGGCAGACTTTCAATTCTCTCTGATAGTTCTAATTATTCAGCTACTATTTCTTCAGTTGCAACAACGCTGTCAACAGCCATTGTGTCTGCTGCTGCAGCTGCTTCAGCTTCTGCTGCAGCTTCAACTGCTGCAATAGAATCAGCGATACGGATAGAATCAGCTTTAGCTGCTTCTGCGTCAGCGTTAGACTTGTTTCCGCAAGATGCGAAAGATACTGCAACGATAGCTACGAATAAAAATGCTAATTTTTTCATTTTCTTTGCTTTTTAAAACTGTAATACAATTAATTGCTTATTAAAACGCTGCAAATGTAGACACTTTTTCAATACGTTGTACTAAAAAAGAGAACTTTTTTTATATTTTTTTTTGCCATCTCTTTTTGATGTCAATTAATATCATGTTGTAAAACATGCTATTCATCAGTAATACTGTTATATAAATACCTTTTTATACTCTTTTTAGGAGTTTTTTCGAATTCGTTAGGGTAAAGTTGGATTCTGCTTACTTTCTCGTAAACAGCTACGGCTTTATTTAGGTTCTTAAGGTTTTCGTCCATAATGGTTTTTAGATTTTCCTGATTATTCAACCCTAATGAATCTAAAGATTCATAGTCGGCATATACCAGTGCCACTAGTTTTTTATTCCGTTCTATAATCAGACTTTCCAGAATAAACGGCATATTATTAAGTTTTGCCTCTATTTCCTCAGGGAAGATATTTTGTCCGCTGGAACTTAATATCATTGTTTTGCTACGTCCGCGAATATAGATATTATTTTCAGCATCAATGGTTCCAAGATCGCCTGTGCGTAACCATCCATCCTCAGTAAAGACCTCTTTGGTTGCTTCTTCGTTTTTGTAATATCCTGCCATGACGTTTTCTCCACGTACTTGTATTTCGCCTGTTGTATTATAAGGGTCATCCGAATCAATTCGTACTTCCATTATATCCAGGACCTTGCCGGAAGAAGAAGGTATAAATTGATTCCACGGGCTGTAACTGATAAGAGGAGCACACTCGGTCATACCATAACCGATCGTGAAAGGGAATTTTATTTTGTAGAAGAATTCTGTAACCTCAGGGTTCATGGCTGCTCCGCCGATGATTACTTCTTTGAATCTTCCGCCGAGTGCGTCTATGAGCTTCTTGCGGATTTGCGCGTAAATCTGATTATCGAGTACCGGAATACTGAGTGCCCATTTCATTCCTTTTTTGGAAATCAATGGCTGTATTACGTTTTTATATATTTTCTCAATAACGAGTGGCACGGTAATAATAAGATTAGGCTTTACTTCCTCGAATGCTTTCATTATAATTTTTGGGGAAGGCGTTTTGCCTAATAACGTTACGTGCGTGCCGACTGCTGTAGCTGTAAGGAAATCGAATGCACAACCGTATGCATGTGCTAAGGGTAAGAAAGATAATACTTTATCGCCTTTTTTAAGAAGCTCTGTACGAATACCGAAGGTGACATTCCCGGCAAGATTATTCCCGGTCAGCATCACACCTTTACTGAAACCTGTGGTTCCGGAAGTGTAGTTCAGCAACATAACTTTATCATTGGATAGAGTGGTATATTGTATATCTTCCTTTCTGAAACCTTTCGGATAGGTTTTATGCATAGCGGCATCCGCATTACGAATAAACTTTTGGACTGTTTCGCCATCACGTTGATATAAACAACGGAAGTCTGTTAAAGAGAACGCTCCACGCAATCCGGAGAGCTTTTCTTCTTCCAAATTTTCCCAAATGGTGTCGCTGGTGAAAAGAAATACGGATTCGGAATGAGCTACAATATGATGTACATCGTTCGGATTGAAGTCTTGAAGGATGGGGACTATTATTGCTCCGTAAGTGACGGTTGCCATATAGGCGATACACCAACGGGCAGTATTTTTACCTATTAAAGCGATTTTATCTCCCCGGCGCAGACTGCAATGATGGAACAGTAGGTGTAGTTTTGCAATCTCTTCTGCCACTTGTCCATAACTGTAGGTTACTTCATCACCATAGTCGGTGTAACAAGGTAAATCCCAGTTTTCTTTAAAACTATTCTCGTATAGTTTGATAAAATTCTCTTGTATCATTAGTCGATTTTTAACGAATGAACAGCAAACATAGCAAATTAGTTTCGTATTAAAAAGAGTTTTGCAGGATAACTATCCTTTGTGATAACAACTTTTAATGATAATAATGTGTAACTTTGTACCTGAATACAAGGTGAAAAAGGATATGATTGATACAACTATATTCCAAGATAAAACAGCCGTTTATTATACGTTGGGCTGTAAATTGAACTTTTCGGAAACATCTACTATCGGTAAGATTTTGCAGGAAGCCGGCATACGTACGGCGCGTAAGGGTGAGAAAGCGGATATTTGTGTGGTGAATACTTGTTCTGTAACAGAAGTAGCCGATAAAAAATGCCGTCAGGCTATTCATCGATTAGTTAAGCAACATCCCGGAGCATTCGTCGTTGTTACCGGATGTTATGCCCAATTAAAGCCCGGACAAGTAGCGGATATTGAGGGGGTAGACGTTGTGCTCGGTGCAGAGCAGAAGAAAGATTTGCTCTCGTACCTTGGTGATTTGGAAAAACATCAAAAAGGGGAGGCGTTTTCTTCGCCGACGAAGGATATTCGAACATTTGCCCCTTCTTGTTCAAGAGGAGACCGTACCCGCTTCTTCTTGAAAGTGCAGGACGGCTGCGATTATTTCTGTTCCTATTGTACGATTCCTTTTGCCCGTGGACGCAGTCGTAATGGTACTGTTGCTGATATTGTGGCACAGGCAGAGCAAGCGGCAAGCGAAGGAGGCAGGGAAATTGTTATCACCGGAGTAAATATCGGAGATTTCGGTAAGAGTACAGGTGAGACTTTCTTTGATTTGGTAAAAGCGTTGGATAGGGTAGAAGGAATCAAACGTTATCGTATTTCCTCTATCGAACCGAATTTGTTGACAGATGAGATCATAGAGTATGTATCCCATTCGCGTAGTTTTATGCCTCATTTTCATATTCCTTTGCAGTCGGGATGTGATGAGGTGTTGAAGTTAATGCGGCGGAGGTATGATACGGAACTGTTCGCTTCGAAAATAAGAAAGATAAAAGAGATAATGCCGGATGCGTTTATCGGAGTAGACGTTATAGTAGGTACGAGAGGTGAAACGGATGAGTACTTTGAAAGTGCTTACGATTTTATAAATGGATTGGATGTTACACAATTGCACGTCTTTAGTTATTCCGAACGTCCGGGTACGCAGGCATTAAAGATTGATTATGTAGTGACTCCGGAAAAGAAACATGAAAGAAGTCAACGTTTGCTTGCTTTGTCTGAAGAAAAGACGCGTGCATTTTATGCTAAACATATCGGGCAAACCATGGAAGTTTTGTTGGAGAAACCGAAACCCGGAGCTATGATGCATGGCTTTACAAAAAATTATATCCGGGTAGAAGTTGATGGTGATCACAGTTTGGATAACAAATTGGTACAGGTGAAGCTAGGAGACTTTAATGAAGATAGTACAGCTTTGAGGGGTATTATCTTAGGTATGTCTGATAATGAATGATGATACGATGGAAGCAAAAGTAGCAGTGGTTATTCTGAATTGGAACGGCGCAGAGATGCTTCGACGGTTTTTACCATCTGTTGTTTGTAATTCGGCAGGAGTCGGAATAGATGTATATGTAGCGGATAATGCTTCGACGGATAACTCTTTGGATATTTTAGCAAATGAGTTTCCGGCTGTACGGACGATCGTTTTAGAAAAGAATTATGGTTTTGCCGATGGATATAACAAAGCGCTCAAGGAGGTAAAGGCAGAATATTATGTTCTGCTTAATTCCGATGTCGAGGTCACAGAGCATTGGTTGGAACCGATGGTGTCTTATTTGGATGAACATCAGGAGATAGCCGCTTGCCAACCTAAACTTCGGAGTTGGCATGAGAAAGAATATTTTGAATATGCCGGAGCTTGTGGAGGATTCATGGACCGTTATGGTTATCCTTTTTGTCGCGGACGCATCATGAGTGAACTGGAAAAGGATAACGGACAATATGATTCTGTTGCTTCCGTGTTTTGGGCTACCGGAGCGGCTTTATTTATTCGTTCTGAAGATTATTGGAAAGCAGGCGGACTGGATGGGCGTTTTTTCGCACACATGGAAGAAATTGATCTTTGTTGGAGACTTCGAAGTCGTGGCAGAGGTTTGGTGTGTGTACCACAAAGTGTTGTTTATCACGTGGGGGGAGCAACATTGAAAAAGGAGAACCCGAGAAAAACTTTTCTCAACTTTCGTAACAATCTTGTCATGCTTTATAAAAATCTGCCGGAAAGGGAACTTTCTTTTGTGATGTTTGTTCGTTGCTTGTTGGATTATGTAGCAGCGTTGACCTTTCTGCTTACAGGAGAGGTTTCTAACGCAATGGCCGTCGTAAAAGCAAGACGTGCCTTTCATCGTATGAAAGGAGAATTTACTGAAATGCGTAAAGAAAATCTGGAAAAAACTTCTTTGCAATCTATTCCCGAACGGATAAAAAGCAGTATTTTAGTATTGTATTATTTGAAAGGAAAGAAGTGTTTTTCTCAGTTGTAGTTTGAATTATATAAGGAACCGACAATTAATAACCTTAATAAATAAAGGTATGGAGAAATTAATTAGAAAAATAGGTTTGGTTGCCCATGATGCAATGAAGCAAGATTTATTGGAGTGGGTTGTTTGGAACTCGGAATTATTGATGGGACATAAGTTCTATTGTACCGGAACAACCGGTAAGTTGATCAAGGAAGCATTACAGGCTAAACATCCGGATGTGGAATGGGATATTACTATTTTGAAATCAGGCCCGTTGGGTGGAGATCAGCAAATGGGTTCGCGTATCGTGGACGGAGAAATCGACTATTTGTTTTTCTTTACAGATCCGATGACGCTTCAACCGCATGATACCGATGTTAAGGCATTGACCCGATTGGCTAGTGTGGAGAATATTGTGTTCTGTTGTAATCGCTCTACTGCGGATCATATTATATCCAGTCCGTTATTCTTAGATCCTGAATATAAGCGTATTGTGCCTGATTATAGCGCATATACACGCCGCTTGGACAGCAAGCCGATGGTAGAGAAAGCGGTAGAAAAAGCCAAGAGCCGCAAGAAGAAATAATGTACTTGTACGAACATACGGTCGATCATTTACAAACGATAGGAGTTTGCAGATGATCGACCGTATGTTTGTAAATGATCAACCGTATGTTCACTTTCAATGATCCTGATGATCTCTAAAAAACTTACAATTATCCTATTTATTTGACCGTTAATCGTTTTTTTCCGGTCGTTTACATGACATCATTACACCTGCCTTCTCAATATCTGCACCCATTGGAGGATTCCGTTTGGATAGCTTGATTTCTATGGCTTCGACGGTTGGAAAATCCCGGAACAACCTGCGAATGATTCTTCCGCAAACGTGTTCCAATAATTTGGACGGGATCTGCATCTCTTCTTTCACAGCTTTATATATATCGGCATAGCTCACGGTGTATTCCAATTCATCCGTTTCGGTAGCCCGGCTAAAGTCGGTTTTCAACTTTAAGTCTATTGTGAAAATATTACCGACAAGTGTTTCCTGAGGTGCTACACCGTGATGTGCATAAAAACTCATTTTATCAAGACAGATATACATTCCTTCTTGTTCCATATTTACTTTTGAGGATTACGTCCTGTATGGTTAATCAGTTCTCTAATTTTCTTGTTGATGCTTTCTGCTTTCATCAAATCTTCCAATGTGAGGTGCATACGGTATTTCCAGTAATGTCTCGGATTGGATGGTATATTGATTCGTTCTGCATTTACATCCGGATTACGCCAACGATCGTCTATTGACAACCAATCTTGGAGGGACAGAATACAAAGCATGGAGTTGCCGCGAAGGTGCTGACGGATTACTTCTTCGCAAAGTTCGCTCGTGGCTGTTGCGGGTGCTATTCCGTAACGTCCGAGTATATTGTTGAAGTAACGTTGTGTCTGTTGATAATCCTCTTCCCACCATCCCCTCAACGTGGACATATCGTGCGTGGAAATGGTACTGACTGATAAATAAGGATATCGGTCGAGGTGTCCGAATTCCTGAAAGGCTTCTTTGGGCATACGCTGTATCTCCAGACTAAGGATTTGCAGTTCCTTCATTACCCTTGATACACATCCGGGAATCATGCCAAGATCTTCTCCGCATACAAGCATACGGGTGGATTGTGTGAGTTGAGGTAGTTTTTTCATCGCCTGTTCATACCAGAAATCATTGTGGCGATGATAGTAATATTGTTCATATAGGTTGTTGAACGCATTTTTCTCGTTTTCACTGAGAGATTGGTAAATAGATTCATGTTGCACACTGATGCGAGGATGATATTTCTCCGGGTCTTTGTTATCCCGAATGAAAAGTACATCACTGATAAGTGAGTAGAGTCCGTCGCGTATCCAAATGCTGTCGCTGTCTGTCTTTCCATGAAAATGAGCTTCTACCTTACGTTGCGTATCATATTCCGGGCGCATCTGATAGATACCCGGCTTATCGGTCGGCATCAGGAATTGCTCTTTCACCGATTCTATATGAGGACCGAATGTCTGGTGCAGCAGATATTCATGAATGTAAGGCTTTAAAAAGAATTCTTCCTTGAATTCCAGACCGAAACTTTCTATCTCTTCTTTTGTCAATGGGAGAGAAGGTACGAACTGCCCTAACAATCCATGCACGGAGTGCGATGGAATCTCCCAGATACGGAAAAAACCAAGAATATGGTCGATACGGTAGGCATCAAAGTATTCCGCCATTTTCTGAAAGCGTTTCATCCACCAGCGGTAACCGTCTTGCTCCATTACATCCCAGTTATATGTAGGAAATCCCCAGTTCTGACCGTTCACGGAGAAATCATCAGGTGGTGCGCCGGCCTGGCCGTTCATATTGAAATAGTGGGGTTCGGTCCATGCCTCGACACTGCAACGGCTAATACCGATTGGTATGTCTCCTTTTAGTACAATGCCATGTTTTCTTGCATAATTGCTTGCTTCAATTAATTGGCAATGAAGCAGATACTGAATATAGTAGTGGATGGCTATCCGGAGATATTCCGGCTTTTCCGGTGCGCATAAATATTCTATTTCCTGTGCGTTGTAAGTGGAATACTCTTTCCAATCATGGAAATCTGATGTATTATAAGTATCTCGTAGATAGCAATAAGCAGCATAGGGGAGTAGCCATTCTCTGTTCTTGGTATAGAATTTCCTGAATTCATCCGATGCTAGTACAGCCTTTCCTTCTTGTTCAAATATCAGATGGGAATATTCCCATTTTGCCTTTTCTACTTCTTCATAATTGAGAGTAGGGAGTGTATTCAGTTCCTTTTGCTTCCGGTTAAAATAAGCGGCTTTGTCTTTATCTTTCAGTGGACTTAGTCGGCTCAAATCAATATACATCGGATGTAAAGCGTAAATAGATATACTGTTGTACGGGTATGAATCCATCCATGTATGTGTCATGGTGGTGTCATTGATCGGAAGTATCTGAACGACTTTCTGATTGGTCTGTATCGCCCAATCAATCATCTTTTTCAGGTCGCCGAAATCTCCGATGCCGAAACTGCTTTCTGATTTTAAGGAGAAAATAGGGATGGCTACTCCTGCTCCTTTCCATTGCGGCAGTTCGAAAAATACATATCGGTCGGAAATAACCAATGTCTCATTTTCTTTTAGTGCAGGATTGGATAAGTAACGGTTGGGATTCGGTTCCCATGCTTTTGCTTTATGTTCTTTTAAATTGTATAATACAAACTTGTATTCCAGCGGATAAACGATTTTAGACTCATCTATTTCCGCTTGCCATTCGGGGAATGTTTCGTCGCTCATCAAAAGAGCTTTTTCTGTATTCCAGTTACCCAGACTTTTTTGATTACCGCAAACAGCCAGTACATAGTCCGGATGAAGGCGCGGACAATAAGCTTTGAATACAATACTTTTTTTATGATGATTTAAATAGGCGGTATTACGTCCTCTGGGAAGCAGACAGTCTGTGAAAGCCGAACTATAGAAATATTGTTGTTCAGGTATATTTTTCCAATAGTCGTTTGTGATATAATGTTTTCTTTTATTATTCGTTACCAAGCAGAGTGTTCGTTGAAAGACCGCCCATTCTTTACGGATGGGAACTCCGTTCTTATATATATAATAGGTATAGTTCAGGATTTTTTCTTTAGGTATATCATTGATCTCCAAAGAAGCCGACCATGTAATTCCATCTGTGGTATGAAGTGAAAAAGGCTTGTCGATATCTTGGTTTCCTAATTCAGGAATGGAGCCTACAATCTTGACTTCTTCTCCCCAATTAGTGCGATATTCTATGTTGAAAGTTACTATCATAATATTGATTTGCTTTAGTTTTTCAAATTGCCGCAATTTAGATAATTCCTCGATAATGGGAAAGAATATAATAAAAAAAGGAGCTTATGACAAGCTCCTTTTTTCTTCTTTGTAATTTTATTAATCAAATGAAAGTGAAATTATCCACAGCGTGATGTACCACAGGTCTTACATATCAGGCATCCTTCTTGATATACCAAGGTTTCATTGCCACAGTTCGGGCATTTCTGTCCTTTAGCTTCTGTTCCGTCTTGAATATATTTCTTAAGTGCGCGTTCCACACCGTTTTTCCAAGTATTGATATTTTCACTGTCAAGTTGCAGTGAGCCTACCAGTTTGATTACTTGTTCAATCGGCATTCTGTAACGAAGCACCCCGGAAATTAACTTGGCATAGTTCCAATATTCTTTATTAAACTTCTCGGAAAGTCCTTCAATTGTGGTTTTATATCCTCGTTTGTTTTCGAACTGGAAGTCGTATCTCTTATTTCCGTTTTCGTCTACATTCTTGATGATACGTCCGCAAGTTACAGATTTAGGTAATAAAATACCTTCGTCATCATCTTGAAGACCGGTGAAGATCTCATAAGGTCTTCCGTCCAGCAAACCGACAAATGCTACCCATTTCTCTTTATTATTTTGGAACTTAACAACGTCAGCTTCAAGTACGGTCGGACGTGTTTCCACAACCGTAGGTGGCTTACATGGAGGAAGTTCATCCTTGTTGTCTGATTTTGCGGAAATGAGCACTCCGGAACGTGAGCCGTCGCGATATACGGTGCAGCCTTTGCATCCGGATTTCCATGCTTCTACATAAAGACGGTTAACCAATTCTTCATCAACATCGTTCGGCAGGTTGATGGTGACACTGATTGAATGGTCTACCCATTTTTGGATTCTTCCCTGCATCTTAACCTTCATGAGCCAGTCTACATCGTTTGAAGTAGCCTTATAATAAGGTGACTTTTCGATGAGTTCATCAAGTTCTTCCTGAGTGTATTTCTTGGTAGTATTATAACCGTTTGCTTCCATCCAAGTTACAAACTTATGGTGGAATACGATGTATTCTTCAAAAGCATCACCGGTCTCATCTACAAAATCAATATGTACTTGCGGATCATTCGGATTGACCTTTCTTCTGCGTTTATAGACAGGCATGAATACCGGTTCAATACCGGAAGTGGTCTGAGTCATTAAGCTGGTTGTTCCTGTCGGGGCTATCGTGAGGCAAGCGATGTTTCTTCTTCCGTATTTTTTCATTTCTTCGTAAAGTCCCGGATCAGCGTCGCGCAAACGGCTGATAAACGGATTGTTTTCTTCACGTTTCGAATCGTAGATTTCGAATGCTCCTCTTTCTTTCGCCATTTCTACGGAAGAACGGTAAGCAGCTAGAGCTACAGTCTTGTGTACTTCTTCTGATAGATTTGTTGCTTCTTCAGTACCATAACGAAGATTGAGAGCTGCCAGCATATCTCCCTCAGCGGTGATACCTACACCTGTACGTCTTCCTTGACCGCTCTTTTTATAAATCTTCTCCCAAAGTTCTTTTTCAGTCCGTTTTACTTCTGCATTTTCCGGGTCGGTTGCTATCTTATCTATGATACGCTCAATCTTTTCCAACTCAAGGTCAATGATGTCATCCATGATGCGCTGTGCAAGTACTACATGCTTTTTGAATAAATCAAAATCAAAATACGCATCTTTTGTAAACGGATTGACTACATAAGAGTATAGATTTATAGCTAACAAGCGACAAGAGTCGTAAGGGCATAAAGGGATTTCACCACACGGATTGGTAGAAACAGTCTTGTAGCCTAAATCTGCGTAGCAATCCGGAACAGACTCTTTAATGATTGTATCCCAAAACAATACTCCCGGTTCTGCCGACTTCCAAGCGTTATGCACAATCTTTTTCCATAATGCAGAAGCATCTATTTCTTTTGTATAACTGGGTTCGTTCGAATCGATAGGATATTGTTGGCGATAAGAACGGCCGTCTACTGCCGCACTCATAAATTCATCATCCAATTTCACAGAAACATTCGCTCCCGTAACTTTACCTTCTGTCATCTTTGCATCGATAAATGCTTCTGAATCTGGATGTTTAATGGATACACTCAGCATCAATGCTCCGCGTCTGCCATCTTGTGCTACTTCACGGGTAGAATTTGAATAACGTTCCATAAAAGGTACAAGACCGGTAGAAGTCAGTGCAGAGTTCTTAACCGGAGAACCTTTAGGACGTATGTGTGATAAATCATGCCCTACACCACCACGACGTTTCATTAATTGAACTTGTTCCTCGTCAATCTTAATGATAGCACCGTAAGAATCTGCGGCTCCGTCAACGCCTATAACAAAGCAGTTTGACAAGGAAGCTACTTGATAATCATTGCCGATTCCGGTCATTGGACTACCTTGTGGTACGATGTACTTAAAATGGTCGAGCAAATCAAAAAGCTGCTGAGCAGTCAGAGGGTTTTTGTATTTAGCTTCGATACGGGCTATTTCATTGGCAATACGCCAATGCATATCTTCTGGAGATTTCTCGAAGATATTTCCGAAAGAGTCTTTTACTGCATATTTGTTTACCCAAACTCTTGCAGCAAGTTCATCTCCTTTAAAGTACTGTAAAGATGCTTCAAAGGCCTCGTCATAGGTGTAAGATTGTTTTTCCACGATATTCTATGTTAGATTTTGTTTCTATTAATAAGTAAAAGTGTAGAAGTTTCACTTATTATCAACAAATGTGTTTGCAAAGCTAAAAATGTTTTTCGTTATAACAAAATAATTTATTGATAAGTTTTCAACAAATATAAAGTTTTCCATTTTTATTTGTTAAGTTGCTGATTTATAGTGGTTATTTGCTTTAGATAGTGCTATGAAGTTTTCTGTTTTGAAAATTTGTAGACTAAAACGAAGGATTAAACTTTATTGAAATAGAAATTTAATCGATAATTATAGTGATTGAAATGTGCAATTATATCCATTCTTTCTTTATATTTGCACAAAAAAGTAAGATGGAAACAGCAAAAAGTAGAAGGACAATCCGAAAATATAAGTCACAGGATATAGATGCAGATTTGTTAAATCATTTGCTTGATACTGCGTGCCGGGCGTCTACATGTGGTAATATGCAGTTGTATAGTATTGTAGTAACTCGAAGCCAACAGCAAAAGGAATTATTGTCTCCTGCACATTTTAATCAACCTATGGTGAAAGGAGCTCCGGTTGTTCTTACATTCTGTGCGGATTTCAATCGTTTCAGTAAGTGGTGTAAGCAAAGAAATGCAGTTCCGGGATATGATAATTTCCAATCATTCATGAATGCTGCGATGGATACTTTGATTGTTGTTCAAACATTCTGTATGCTTGCAGAAGAAAAAGGGCTTGGTATTTGTTATTTAGGTACTACCACTTATAATCCGCAGATGATTATAGAAGCATTAAATTTACCAGAATTAGTATTTCCCATTACTACTGTAACTGTTGGTTATCCGGATGAATGTCCGAATCAGGTAGACCGCTTGCCTTTGCAGGCAGTTCTGCACCAAGAAGGATACCATGATTATACGGTGGGAGAGATAGATAAGTTGTTTGCTTATAAGGAGTCGTTACCGGAAAACAAGCAGTTTGTTGTTGAGAATAAAAAAGAGACATTGGCACAGGTCTTTACGGATATCCGTTATACAAAGAAAGATAATGAACTGATGTCTGCCAATATGATGGAGGTTTTAAAGAAGCAAGGTTTCTTGAAGTAGGAATTAAATAACTGTGATAGGAAAAGCATGAGTTGTGAGGACACAACTTATGCTTTTTTTCTTAATGTAGCTTCTATTTCTTCTAATTCAGCCCGGAAAGCCTTATCTACTTCTACTTGGTCTTTTACTATTTTACATGCGTGAAGTACGGTTGCATGATCTTTGTTTCCAATTAGTTGACCAATTTTAGAAGACGATGAATCCGTATGTTTTTTAGAAAGGTACATTGCGATCTGTCTGACTTGTACCACTTCTCTTTTTCTTGATTTGGTATGTATGGCGATCGGTTCTATTTCGAAGTGCTTGCATACTTTTTCAATAATATCTTCTATTGTTATGGCTTTTGTTTCGCATCGTACTGCTTTATGTACGATATGTTGGGCTAAGTCAATGTCTATTTCTTTATTAAGAATCGTGGAACGTGCCATGATTGAAATAACAATACCTTCCAAATCGCGTACACTCTCGTTTACGTTCTCTGCAATATAATCAATGACTTCTTCCGGGAATTTTAAGCCGTCACGGTGGATCTTGTTTCTAAGAATATTCTTTCTCAATTCCACATTCGGTCTTTCGAGTTCGGCAACAAGTCCCCATTTAAAACGGGTTAGCAAGCGGTCTTCCATTCCCTGAAGCATAATCGGAGAACGGTCTGATGTCATAATCAATTGTTTTCCGTTTTGGTGCAGATGATTGAATATATGAAAGAACGTATTTTGAGTCTTTGTCAGACTGGCAAATTCTTGAATATCATCAATAATGAGTACATCAATCGTTTGGTAGAAATTGATGAAGTCATTAATCGTGTTATTTCTTACGGAGTCAGTATATTGTACCTGAAATAGGTGCGCGGATACATAAAGCACCCTTTTGTTCGGATGCAATTCTTTTATTTTAGTACCGATTGCATTAGCCAAATGGGTTTTACCTACACCGGAAGGACCATAGATGAACAACGGATTAAATGTTGTTTTTGCGGGGTTTAGCGCAACGGCTTCTCCTGCTGTTCGTGATAACTTATTACTATAACCTTCTATAAAGTTTTCAAAATTATAGTTTGGATTTAAGCGTGGGTCTAAATCTTGTGGCGCCGGACTCTGTAATGGGTTAGGCGTTTTACGCATATCAATTCTTGTTGTCGGCCTTTGGGGAACGGCAGCAGAACGATTACTAGCTTCTAAATCAACGGTAATATTGTTGGTCTTATCCGTCAAAACACGATACATTAATTTTGTCCCTTCACCAATTTCTTTGTAAAGGGTAGCACGCAATAGCTCAACAAACTTTTCTTCTAGAAATTCATAAAAGAATTGGCTGGGCACTTGTACTGTCAACGCTTTATTCTCATATTTCAGAGGAATAATAGGGACAAACCATGTATTATATGTCGTCTCCGGAACATTGTCTCTTATTACTTTCAGACAGCGGTTCCATAGCCCGACATGATCACATTCACTCATAAGGCTCTTAATACATTTATTAATTAGCGAAACTTCTACACATGCAAAATTGGGAATCTTATTTCAAAAAAACAAATGGGTTATTTTATTGCTTTTTTCATAAAAGAAATAAGTTCTTTAGTTTCAGTAACTTATGAAAACGTTGCATTGATGATTCGTTTTTATGTTTTTGCGTATTTATAAGTGCCTGTTGTTTAGTTTATTATGTAGATATGTATGGAAGATTTTTGTTTTGTCATAGTTTAAGAAAAAAGCATTATATCTCTTGATTCAAGGCTTTTTTAAGCTCATTTGTCAGGAGAGATAATGCCCCTTGTTATTTAGACGAATTCTATATTTGTACTATTTTTCACTTTTCTTTCTTACCAAATAAGGAGAAGTGAACATATCGCTTCGGATGAGATTTTAGGTCTTCCAATAATGCTGCGGCATTAGCTCCGGTAGTGCTTAAATTTCTGTATAGTGCAGAGTCATTCAGTAACAAACCGATTGTATTGTCTTTATCGCTTAGCTTGTCTGTGACATTTTTAAGATTGGCCATTGTTGCATCAACTTTTTCAAAAGTAGATGCATAATCGATACCTTTCAGGTTGTCGCTGATGGTAATGAAGTTATCACCGATTGTATTTAATTTACCGGTTAATTGCGGTATATCTTTTTTCATTAATACATTTAGTTGTGCAGTAGCGACTTCCAAATTTGCAGCAGTCTTTTGCGCAGATTTCAGTGTAGCCGGAATATTTGGGTCTGCTAAAATCTGATTTAGAGAAATTAAGATTGAATCAAGACGGGGAAGCATTTTTTCCATCTCCGGCATTAAAGTTTGGGTTACGGCCTCCATCAAACCGTTGTTGAGTACACCGGGAATGGTATCACCTACCTGATAACTTTCTCTTGGGTTGTTAGCCAATAGGAGATTCATTTTTACTGTACCAAGCATTTCGGTAACCAGTTCTGCCGTACTTCCTTTGGGTACTCGCATTTCTGTGTCCATTTCTACTTCTACAGTAACGTTTCCTGGATGAGTATAATCATAGTAAATGTCGCGCACAGTTCCTATACGGAAACCGTCGGCAAAAACTGGGCTTGATTTGGCGAGCCCGTTGATATTACTGTATCTTACATAATAATAACTACTTGGTTTGAACATATTAATGCCTTTGAGGTAATTAATACCATAAATAAGCATGAATAGTGCGACTAATCCTGCGATTCCAATTTTAACTTCTTTCGTAAAGTATTTCATCATTATTCTTTTTTTCTTTATTATTTTCTAGTTTTTTTGAATTCGGCAATAGCTTTTCGTACATCCGTTTTCTCTCCGTCCCGGAAAGCTATGATGAAAGCATCCTTAAATTTATTTATTA
This sequence comes from Bacteroides sp. OM05-12, assembly GCF_003438995.1. GTDB lineage: Bacteria > Bacteroidota > Bacteroidia > Bacteroidales > Bacteroidaceae > Bacteroides. Next base: position 330,348 of record NZ_QSUN01000003.1, on the reverse strand, counting down.
TCGAATTTTTCATCTGAAGAATCTTGTTGTAATCAGTTGATTCTCCATACGTATATTTATAAATACCGTTTTCTTTATAATAGTTCACGGGCGACAATCCTTTTAACTCTTTGTCGTTGCTTTTCAACGGTTTGGAAGATGTAAGTATCTGTATCTTGAATACCGGTTTGCTGTTGGTTGTGCTTGCTGATGCAGATTCTACCGTTTTAATCCCTGTTTGTTTTGCATTGGAGGCAATGACAGGCTCATTACTTTCCGGAGCAGCCTCGGTGTTTACAGACTTATCCGAATATTTACCGGCTGCTGCCAATATAGGTTTTTCATGTTCTTCTTTATATTTTAGAAATGCCCGATAAATTCCTTCTGCAAGTTTGTTTATCCCTTCCTGTGAATTCAGGTAACGTTCTTCATCAGGAGTGGATATGTAGCCTAACTCTACAAGGACACTGGGCATCGTTGTTGCTCTCAGAACCAAAAAGCCTGCCTGATGTACTCCACGGTCGATGCGTTTGGCGTGATTACGGAATTGTCCTTGTACTAGTTTTGCCAGCTTAACGCTTTGCTCCATGTGTTTGTCTTGAATGAACTCGAACATGATATAGCTTTCCGATGAATTCGGGTTGAAGCCGGCATAACGTTGCTTGTAATCATCTTCAATAAGAATAACCGAGTTCTCTCGCTTGGCAATTTCCAGATTAGCCTCCGAACGGGCAAGTCCGAGAGTAAATGTTTCCGCACCGCGAACAATCTTGCCTTGAGCGACAGAATTGGTATGAATGGAAATAAATAAGTCGGCTTTGGCTTCATTAGCAATTTCCGCCCGCCTATTCAATGGAATGAAAACATCGGTTTTACGGGTATAGATTACCTTGACATCCTTGCAGTTCTTTTGTATATTCTTGCCTAATTGCAAAGCTACATTCAAATTGATATTCTTTTCTTTAGATATTTTGCCGATGGCACCGGGGTCGTGTCCACCGTGTCCGGCATCAATGACGACAGTAAAATCTTTGCCGGAAATGGGGGCGACATTCGTTAAAATAAATATTCCGGCACAGACTAATCTGAATACTATTTTGAATAAATTCTTTTCCATATTATGAATATGCGTTGCAAATGTAGCAGAAATTTGGTGAAAACTCACTATTTACGTTTAAGTTTTGCTATTTTTAAGTCTATCGTTGTTTAAATTTTCTTTAAAAAACACTCGAAGAAAAGATATGTTATTTAATATTGGTGTTACTTTGCAATCAAAATTTAAAGAAGGTTATCATGCTGAAGTTCTTGAAAGACTGGACGCTTCCCATTGCCATGTTGGTGGGAGCTATAGGGTATCCGTTGTTTATGTGCTTATCCTTTTTGACTCCTTATTTGATTTTCACCATGTTGCTGCTGACGTTCTGCAAGGTTTCTCCTCATGACCTGAAGATAAAACCGTTGCATTTGTGGTTATTGTTGATTCAGATATTCGGTTCTTTGGCTGTATATTTTTTGTTATTCCGTTTTAATAAGATTGTAGCGGAAGGTGCGATGGTTTGTATTATCTGTCCGACAGCAACGGCTGCTGCGGTTATTACTCAGAAATTAGGAGGGAGTGCTGCCAGTCTTACCACTTATACTCTATTGGGTAATGTAGGGGCCGCTATTGCCGTTCCGCTTTTCTTCCCGTTAATCGAAGTTCATGCTGAGATGAGTTTCTGGAGTTCTTTCCTTATTATATTAAGTAAAGTTTTTCCATTACTCATTTGCCCGTTTCTAACGGCATGGCTTTTGGAGAAGCTATTGCCCAAGATACATAATCGGCTTATGGGCTATCATGAACTGGCGTTTTATTTGTGGGCAATATCTCTTGCCATCGTGACGGCACAAACGCTTAACTCTTTGTTAGAAAGTACTGCGGATGTCATGACTGAAATACTTATTGCCTTTGCTGCATTGGTAGCTTGTTGTATTCAATTCTTTTTGGGTAAAACCATTGGAAGTGTGTACGATGACCGTATCAGTGGCGGACAAGCTCTTGGACAGAAGAATACGATTCTTGCTATATGGATGGCTCATACTTACCTGAATCCTTTATCTTCTGTCGGTCCGGGAAGCTATGTGTTATGGCAAAACATCATCAACTCGTGGCAGCTGTGGAAAAAGAGAAAGAAAGAGTTGAAAGATTAAATATAAATAACTGAAATATAGTGATTTGTCTTTTATTTGTCGTGTTCCCTTTGTTTTGCTTGCTTTCCTGTATTTGCCTATAAATTCCTTTATTTTGTTACCAGTTTGTTACTCAAATGCTATTGGGTAACAAAAAAAATATCTATATTTGCCATCGGTAACAAAATAAAAACATAAGTATGGCGAAGAAGAAACAAGAGGTCAAACTGAAAGAACCTGTAAGAATCAGATTTAAGCAGCTTGCCAATGGTAATCAATCCATTTATTTGGATTATTACACTGGTGACGTGATTAGAAAAGAAAACTATGTTGGCGGTAAACGCCAATACGAGTTTTTGAAGTTATATCTTATTCCGGAAAAGACGAGGGAGGATAAGACTAAGAATGAAGCTACATTGGCACTTGCCAAAGCTATTCAGAGCAAACGGATTGTTGAGTTACAGAATGATGCGCACGGATTTCAGAATACCAATAAATCCAAAGCAAACGTACTTGACTATTTGTTGGATATGAGAGCGCAATCTAAAGAGCGTGGCAGTCTGAATTATGAAAAGACTATTGGTAACACTATCCGTGAATTGAAATTGTTTAGAGGGGATTATATCGCTTTTCGTGATATTGATAAAGATTTCCTTAGTAGTTTTGTGGATTTCTTAAAGCAGGCAAAGAAAGCGAGTAAATACGGAGTAACTAAAGCAGGCGGATTATTAAGCAATAATTCGGTAGTTGCTTATTATGGAGTATTACGAACTGCTATAAATAGGGCTTATAAAGATGGCATTATAACAGTAAACCCAACAAAAGAGTTTGATTTTGCCGATAAAGTGAAGGCAGAAGCCAGCCGTAGGGAGTATCTAACTATTGAAGAATTGAAACTCTTGATAAATACGGAATGTAAATATGAAATAATGAAACAGGCTTTTCTTTTTAGCTGCTTATGTGGATTGCGAATAAGCGATTTAAGAAAATTAAAATGGAATGATTTACAGAAAAGCGGTGATAGAATTAGGATTGAGATAAAAATGCAAAAAACTAAAGAACCTCTTTATCTTCCTATATCTGATGAAGCGTTGAAGTGGTTGCCGCAGAGAGGAGAAGCTATAGACAGCGATTTAATCTTTCCTTTGACACATGAGGGGACAATAAATAAGATACTTCAACAATGGGCTAAAGCGGCAGGAGTTACTAAACACATCTCTTTCCATGTTTCACGCCATACACATGCAACCATGATGCTAACATTAGGGGCTGATTTATATACCGTTAGTAAACTGTTGGGGCATAAAAATATTGCGACTACCCAAATTTACGCTAAGATTGTGGATAAAAAGAAAGAAGAAGCTATAAGTTTGATACCGAATTTAACAGACTAATTTAAAAGAAAGTACGGACTATGACAACCGTACTTTCTTTATTTTTTTGCCCTTCTTTCACAAGAAAAATATATCTTTGTTTCTACTAACTGAAACAGAGAATCTTATGACAGAAGAAGAATTGAAAGTGAAATTCGACCATATACAAGGCATATTCAACCGTTGTATAAATCATGCCTATCAAATTATAACGGATAGTACAACTGCTAAGTCAGAATATTTGAGCCGTGAACAGGCTGATGAGTTGGAGCAGCAGGAGTATATTCGTACCGCAGATGAATTGGCACAACTTTACATCCGTTATTCTGTACTGGATGATATTCAAAATTTTTACTCTATATCCGATTTCTTTTGGGAAAGCGGTTTTTATGAAGCCTTGAAGCCCGATGAAAAAAGAAAGTACCTTTTATTCTCTCCTCTTTCATTTGATTATTCTCGATACGAACAGGACAATTCAGACTATGATGAAGAACTGCCTTATTTTTCTGTAGTGGTTAAAACCGTTGTGTTGGAAAGATATTCAGCATACTTGCGAAAAAAGAAAGAAGATAGAGCGCAGGCAGAACTGGAGCCACAGCCGGAACAGGAAGTACAGAAGCCGACAACAAACACCGAGCTTCCGATAAAAGTCGTACCCCCTATTGCTGAAACGGAAAATCCGTTTGGTTCAATTCTTAATGACAAACAGATAGAATTGATTGCAGATTGCATCAACGAGGTTAAAATGTTCAATGCCTCTGTAACTGTTGATGATTTGAAAGCAATACTCTCCTGTAAACCTAATGCAATATTAAGGTCAAATAATAATAGATATGTAGCTTTCCTTTTTTCGGAATTAAGTAATAGGTCTTTGATTACCGGTAATTGGCAATCGGTTATTGCCAATAATAAACTGTTTCTTTCCAAAGATAAAAGTAGAGATAAATACCTCAATCAAGGGGATTTAGCCACAGCAACCAATTATGTGAAAGGTATCTCCCATGAGAAAGGATTTGCAACTATATACAACTATATCAAACAACTGAAAAGACTTTAAGAATAGGTTAAGACCTTAAACATAGCTTAATCCACTATCAAGCTAATCCTCAATACCTTTGCCCTCGTTAACGAAAAGAAAACGAGGGTGCGCACCTTCATATTGTTTCACTTAATCCCAAAAAAACAATATGGATAAGACTTTAGAGATGCGAGTTGAGGAACTCGAACAGATGCTGTTTTTACAAAAGAATGTGCTTAGCTTTGATGAAGCGAGCAAGTTTCTTAACCTTTCCAAAAGTTACCTGTACAAACTGACTTCGGGTAACTTGATACCCCACTATAAACCGCAGGGTAAGATGCTGTTCTTTGAACGGGCAGATTTAGAGGCGTGGCTACGCCAAAATCCTATCAAGACGCAGGTGCAAATAGAACAGGAAGCGCAGAAGTATATTCTTAGTAACCGTCCTTTAAAGAAGTAAAGCTATGGAAAACAAGAAAGTGACGGAAAATAAGAAAGAAGCTGCAATGACAAGAGAAGATTTTGCAGTCTTGTGGAAAACCATTCATTTGAAGATTACTGATACCTATGATGTACCGCCCGAAATTCTTTGGGTAAATGGTTCAACTATTGGCACATTGGGAAATTTCAGCGCATCCACTGGTAAAGCCAAAAGTAAAAAGACATTCAATATTTCCGCTATTGTGGCAGCAGCGTTGAAGAATGACGAAGTTTTGCACTATTCGGCATACTTGCCAGACAATAAGCGTAAAATCCTTTATGTAGATACCGAGCAGAGCAAATACCATTGCCATAAGGTGATGGAACGTATTATGCGTTTGGCTGGTCTTCCGACTGATAAGGATAGGGATGACTTTATCTTTGTCGTATTAAGAGAATGTACACCCGACAAACGGAAGCAGATAATAGATTATATGCTCGCCAATATGGAGGGTATAGGTCTTGTAATTATAGATGGCATCCGTGATTTGATGTATGACATCAACAGCCCCAGCGAATCATCGGAGCTTATAAATCTATTGATGCGATGGTCGAGTGAGTATAATTTACATATCCACACGGTACTACACTTGAATAAAGGGGATGATAATACACGTGGGCATATTGGAACGGAACTCAACAATAAAGCTGAAACAGTCCTGCAAATCACCAAAAGCACACAGGATGTGGATATTAGCGAAGTCAAGGCGATGCACATCCGTGACAAGGACTTTGAACCGTTTGCGTTCCGTATCAATGAAACTGCATTGCCCGAAGTTGTGAAAGATTACGTTTTTGAACAACCCAAACAGAATCGCAACTTTCCACTTACAGAACTTACGGAGCAACAGCATCGTGAAGCGTTAGAAAACGGATTTGGAAAGGAAGTGGTTCAAGGTTATCCCAATGTTATCGCAGCCTTAAAAAAAGGTTATGCAAGCATCGGCTTTGAACGTGGGCGCAATATTCTTGTGGAATTGAACAAATTCCTTGTGAACAAGCGCATGATAGTAAAAGAGGGGAAAGGCTACAAGTATAATTCTGATTTCCACTATTAAAAACAAGTTTGGTTTAGTCCGTGTGTATATATAAAAGGAATGGACAGCTTTTCATTGTACGATTAAGAACAAGATAAGTTTAGTACAGTTCGGGTGTATATATAGCGGACTAAACGGAACTGATTCAATTATTCATTCACCAATACATTTAGATGATGACAATCGAAGAAGCTAAAAATATAAAGTTAGCAGATTATCTGCATAGTTTGGGATATAACCCCGTGAAACAACAAGGTAACAACCTTTGGTATAAATCACCGTTCAGAGAAGAGAAAGACCCCTCTTTCAAAGTGAATCATGACCGTAATTTGTGGTATGACTTTGGTATGGGTACAGGTGGTAATATTATCACTTTGGCGCAGGAGTTATATGCGTCCGACAGTCTGCCTTATCTGTTAGACCGCATAGCGGAGCAAAGCCCGTCTATTCGTCCTGTTTCTTTCTCTTTTCGGCAGCAGTCTTCAACACAGCCGAGTTTCCAGCAGCTGGAAGTTATGCCACTTTCTTCTATTGCCTTGTATTCCTATTTGCAAGAGAGGGGAATAAATACGGAACTTGCGAAAAAAGAATGTAAGGAAATCCGCTTCGTGAATAATGGCAAACAATTCTTTGCCGTTGGTTTCCCGAATGTTTCGGGAGGGTATGAGATACGCAACAAGTATTTTAAAGGATGTATCGCCCCGAAAGACATCACTCATATACAGCAACAAGGAGAGCCGAGAGAAACGTGCTATGTGTTTGAGGGCTTTATGGACTACCTTTCTTTTCTGACTTTACGGCAGAAAAAATGTCCCAATTATCCCGACCTTGACAAGCAAGACTATCTTGTTTTGAACTCTGTTTCCAATCTATCCAAAGCATTATATCCGTTGGGAAGTTACGAAAAGATACACTGCTTTTTCGACAATGACGAGGCAGGTATGAAAGCAGTCCGGGCACTTTATGAAGAGTACAGTTTTCGTGTTCGTGATTCCTCACGTATTTATTGTGGCTATAAAGATTTGAATGACTACATCACAGGAAAGAAGCAGGTACAATTAGTTGACTTGTCACAATCAGCTAGGCAAACGCAACAGGTGAAGCCAGTCGAAAGACAGGAACAACAACCAGCCAAAAAGAAAAGCAGAGGGTTCAGAATGTAGTTGCCACACGCTTCCCACAGGCTTTTGAGTAAGGAAAAGCCATAGCTCAATAGGGCGTTTTCTTCACGCAGTGCAAGCACCGCTAAAAACACCCTATCGAGCAAAGGGGCGATGCCCCTTTTGAAACCCAGTGAGCCGTGCGGCGAATGTGCAAGGCAAACGTAATTGTCTAACGAAAAAACAGTATTCAATATGGGATATTTTACTCTTGATTTCAAGAAAGCAAAGGGAGCATCCGATGCTCGTATGTCCGACCATATCGAGCGCAGAGTGATAGCTCCGAATGTGGATTCTACCCGTACACATCTAAATCGTGAACTGGTGGAACTTCCCGAAGGTGTGACGATTCGTGATGAAGCGATAGCGCATCGCATCAAGTCGGCAGGCATCAAACGGAAGATTACCCCCGACCAAGTAAGGGCTATCCGTGTCATGATGTCGGGAACACACGAGGATATGATGAAGATACAGCAAGAGGGGCGTATAGATGAATGGTGCAACGACAGTATGGAATGGCTGCACAAGACTTTCGGACGGGGAAATACCGTTTCAGCAGTTCTGCACATGGATGAAACTACACCTCATATACACGCTACCATCGTACCGATAGTAACGGGAGAGCGCAGGAAAGCAAAACAGAAGCAAACGGAGGGTAAGCGTTCCTACCGAAAGAAAGCGGATGCAGCCCGGCTGTGTGCCGATGATGTATTGAATCGTGACAGGTTGATAGGCTACCATGACGACTACGCCAAAATCATGGATAAATACGGTTTGCAGCGTGGTGTGCGTGGCTCGGAAGCAAGGCACGTCACCACCGCCCAATATTACCGTGATTTGAAACGGCAGACGGGCGAACTGGAAACGGGCGTGCAGCAACTCCAAGAGGAAAGGGAGGAAGCGGAGAAGCGGTTAAAACAGGTTAAGAAAGAAATAGGAACGCAGAAGCTGGAAGCGGTCAAGACCGAAGCAAAAGCCGCCATCATAGCAAAGGTAGGTTCTTTTTGGGGGAGTGGTGAAATTAAGGAGCTTAAACAGGAGAACAGACAGTTGTATGAGGAAATTGCCACTCGTGACGAAAGTATTGAGAAACTGCAAACCATGATGCGTGAGCAGCAAGAACAGCACAACAGGCAGATGGTAGTAGTACAAGGGAAATACATCACTGTACATGATGAACAGAGCAAGGAAATTTCTGTTTTGAAGAAGTGGATAGATAAAGCGTGTAGATGGTTCCCTTTGTTTGCCGATGCTTTTCGTATGGAAAAACTGTGTCATTTGGTTGGGTTTACTCCAGAACAAACAGAAGAATTACTGACTTTAAAACCGTTGAAATATACTGGTACGCTCTATTCTGAAGAATATAAGAGAAAATTCAATGTAGAGCAGGTTTCTGCTCGAATAGTGGTAGAATCTACAGACAAACGAAAGTTTGCTTTACATATCAATGGGCAAAGTATATCAGACTGGTTTAAAGAGCAGCTGGATAAATTTCACCCAATTATGCGCCAACCGGTACAATCACAAAAGAAAAGCAAGGGAATAAAGATGTAAGTAACTTAATTTGTTGAAATACAATAAAAAGTGCAGTTTTCTATTTACGGTGAACTGCACTTTTCATATATTTGCGAATATGAAAAACGACCATTTAAATAACTTGTTTGATTCTTTTATGGAAGTTGATAAAGAAAATATTAAAATGTCTTCTGATGAGCGTCTTATTTTGGAGCAGTTTGATAAGAACATCAACAGATTGATTATTCCTTCAAAAACAATATTGTTATATGAAGGTAAGATTGCCGACACATTATATTTGATAAGAAAAGGTACATTACGTCTTTTTTTCTACAATGAGGGTAAAGATGTTACTTTCCAATTCTTTTTTGAGGGTGACTTTGTTGCTTCATTCGATAGCTTGTATAAACGTCAGCCGAGCCTTTTTTCATTGGAAAGCATTGAATCTGCAGAGGTTATTGCCATAAAAAGAGAGGACTTTTACAATCTTCTTGAACAGATACCTGCACTTAGAAAAGTTTATGAAGAAAAACTCATAGACCGTTTCCATGTTTATCAACAGTTATTTCTTTCCCGAATAAAAAACACCCCAGCACAACGATACGAAGAACTATTGAAAGAGTATCCCTACATCATTCAGCGAGTTCCGCAACATTACATCGCATCATATCTTGGGATTACTCCTGTGTCCTTATCAAGAATTAGGAATAGGCGTTAAATTCATTTCTTTACAATTGTTATCGTCTAATCTCTGTTAAATTAGCGAGTTTTGCACTGCTAATATGAAACAGAAAAAAATGAAAAAGATTTTTGTAATAGATTGGAATTTAATCCCTTTGTTTATTCTTTCTGCATACACAGGAATAGAACTGCATATTGCTGGGCATGGCAGTAATCATGAAATATGGCACAATTGGGCGGTCTTTCATGTAGTGATGAGCTTTTTGTTTTTTATCGTGGGAATATTCCATGTAACAACACACTGGGGTTGGTATAAAGGATTTATAAATAATGGAATAGGTAGGAAGAGTAAAATTACTCTGACATTATCAGTAGTGTTTGTGTTTGTTGTGGCTACAGGTATCATTTTGCTCTGCATTGATGGAGCTAATTCTAATATCGGATTGTGGCATTATAAAACAGGAATTTTAGTAGGTGTGATTTCTATCGGTCATATCCTCAAACGTATTCCAATATTACGCAAATCCTTGAAAAAATAGAATAGTGTGCGCTCTTGTATGAATGTATAAGTTTAGTCTGTTCTTTTGCTTATATATCCAAAACGGACTAAACTTATATCTATTGGCAGCAAAAGATACATACTGGCGAAAAGAGAAACAGTCTTTTTCTTTTCGCCAGTTTTGTTTTTGTTGTTGGCTGTCTTTTGTTACCTTTGCACATGAAGCCCACCACCAAGCGAATTTCTTCGTTTTTTTTGTTACTATTTTGTTACCCACTGTTAGTAATAGGTGGGCTTTTTATCTGATAATCAGATTGATATGCTGGGTGATATATAATATATGGCAGAATATTATCAATTCGTGGCAGTTGTGGAAGAAGAGAAAGAGGGAACAAAAATAATAAATATATAACACTGATATATAGTATTTTATTGTTTTCAAAAGTAAAAGGATAAAAGGTTTTGATGGGGTAACATTGAGAGAAACAGTTGTAAGTATACTTAAATGAGATTGTACAATATGAAAAATAAAATAAATACAGATTACAAGGTTGGTGATTTGATTTATGATGCAAATATTTATGATGGATTAAATACTTTCCTATCTGATTTGTACTTTTACAAAAAGTGGTTGCCGAAGAATAAGAATGCCAAAATACTTGAACTTTGTTGTGGTACAGGCAGACTTACACTTCCAATTGCAAGGGATGGATACAACATTTGTGGAGTAGATTACACTTCATCAATGCTTGAACAAGCAAAGGTAAAGGCTTCCGATGCAGGATTAGAAATCAATTTCATTGAAGCAGATGTTAGAAGATTAGACTTGCAGGAGAAATTCGACCTTATCTTTATTCCATTCAATTCAATCCATCATTTATATAAAAATGAAGATTTATTTAAGGCATTGGAGGGAGTTAAGAAACATCTCAAAAAAGGAGGTTTATTCCTGTTGGATTGTTTTAATCCTAGTATCCGATATATTGTTGAAAGTGAAAAAGAACAAAAAGTGATTGCTGAATATGCAACTAGTGATGGAAGAGAGGTCTTGATAAAACAAACAATGCGTTATGAAAGCGCAACTCAAATTAATCGTATAAAATGGCATTATTTTATAAATGGTGAGTTTCATTCAACTCAAAATATGGATATGAGATTGTTTTTCCCTCAAGAATTAGATTCATATCTTGAATGGGAAGGATTTAACATTGTTCACAAATTTGGAAGTTTTAAAGAAGATGCATTTAATGATAATTCGGATAAACAGATATACGTTTTAGCATTGCTTGGAGAAAGTATTTAACTATTTGATATGATTAATTCGAAGTATAATATGGAAGCGGACTTTAAGATCAGAACAGCTCGGCAATCGGATGCTGTTGCGCTGAAAGATTTGTTTCAAAATACTGTTCTTGTGATAAACAGACGTGATTACTCACAGGCAGAAGTTGAAGACTGGGCATCGTGCGGAGACAATCTCTCTGAAATAGAAGAGATGATAAATACTCACTATTTTATTGTAGCGGTTAATCAACAGTCGGAAATTGTTGGTTTTTCATCTATTACTCCAAAAGGCTATTTACACTCTATGTTTGTTCATCAGGATTTTCAAGGTAAAGGTATTGCTACGATGCTTTTGGAAGAAATAGAACGGTATGCAATCATAACCGGGATTATGCGGATTACATCTGAAGTGAGCTTAACAGCCCGTCCTTTCTTTGAAAAAAGAGGCTATATAGTAGAGGAAGAACAAAAGCGCAAGGCTAATCAACTTTCCCTTACTAATTTTTGGATGGCAAAGAAACTGACTGATTAAAGTCAAGTCTTGATTGATATAATGATACTTACATATATTGAATTTTGTACCGTAAAAACAAGTAAGAATGACACCGAAAGAAACTTTACAGAAATGGGTAGAACTCTTTAATTCTTCTGATGCCACTGCTTTGGCTGATTTATATACGGAAGATGCTATAAATTATCAGGTAGCGAATAGTCCGGTTGAAGGAAAAACGGCAATTTATGAGATGTTTTTAAAAGAGTTTGCCACTGCAAAAATGGTTTGTATTGTAGAAAATATGTTCGAGGACGGAGAGTGGGCTATCATGGAGTGGAAGGATCCGAAAGGATTAAGAGGGTGTGGCTTTTTCCATGTTATTAATGGAAAGATTGTTTTTCAGAGAGGATATTGGGATAAGCTTAGCTTTATGAAACAAGAAGGTATATTGATTGAATAGTTTTTCTGTTTCGTTTCACCCTGCTCAAACGATAAGTTTCCCCTGCTTAAACGCAAGGTTGACCATGCCTAAACGATTCAATCGACAGGGAGATTGTATTTAATGATTATAGTATTAAATACAGATAAGTAGGATATAATTTTATTGTTATTTTACCCATATATATTTATATAAATATATATGGGTAAATTTATAGAGTTAATTCTATTATTGGAAGTATATTATTTGTACAGTAAATACTTCTTTCGTATCTCCTTGTACTTGTCAAGTTCGTCTTTCCATCCGGCTTTGATTTCCTGTTCGTTTTTGCCTTTCAGTATGTCTTCCCTGACTTTGCTGTTTCCCATCAGTAAATCGAACCAACGGGGACGGGTGAAAAAGGCTGCTCCTGCCCCGGATTTTTTGTAGAAGTCAAGAAAGTAACTAAGTGTGAAGCCTTTTGGGAGATTCGTTTCTCTCAAATCAGTTCCAAAGCATGGCTTGTTCTTGTGCATCGGATTCTTGTCAAATCCGGGAAGAGATTTTGGAGTAAAGGTGAATGTGCCGTATTTCTTGTCGGGGGCACCAAGTATTTGAAATGGGTAGTGCGTGCCTCTCCCTACACTGACATCTGTTGCTTCAAACAGGCAGAGAGATGGATATAGGGCAATAGAACGGTCATTGGGGAGGTTAGGAGAGGGTTTCACAGGCAACGAATACGGTTGCTTGTGTTTCCAGTTCTTTACGCTGACAACAGTTAATTTACAGGTACGTGGTTGTGATGATAGCCATCCTTCACCGTTTATCATACGGGCGAGTTCGCCTACGGTGCAGCCATGAAGCAGCGGAATGGGATCTATGCCGACAAAACTCTTGAAACTTTTTTGCAATATCGGTCCGTCTATGTAATCACATGGATTGGGACGGTCAAGGATAATCATCTCCTTTCCATTTTCAGCACAGGCTTCCATTGCATAATGCATGGTGCTGATGTAAGTGTAGAAACGTGCGCCTACGTCTTGTATATCGAATACAATGACATCAATATCCTTCATTTGTTCTGCTGTCGGCTTTTTATTCTTTCCGTAAAGCGAAATGATTGGGATACCGGTCTTACTGTCTTTTCCGTCTGTCACGCTCTCTCCGGCATCGGCATTTCCCCGAAAACCGTGTTCGGGAGCGAATACTTTTTTTACGGTTATATCGTTTTGAACCATTACATCCGGCAGATGTTTCCCTCCTGCCAAAGAAGTCTGGTTTACGATGAGTGCGACCCTTTTTCCCCGTAATAGCGGCAGATATTCGTTCGTACATTCCGCGCCTACCATGATGGACGGCTCCGCATACATGAAAAATGACAGAATAAAGCAATAAAAGGTTAACATTAATCTCTGCATAGTTGTATAAGAGCTATTTTTAGTATTTTTGCACAAAAATATTGATAAACTTCTATTATAGCAAGAATTAAGAAAGAAAATGAATGCGTTGAACATCATCGATAAATATTATCCGGAGGAGAACGAATTGAAGCGTATCTTGTTGACCCACAGTCGTTCTGTTGCCGATAAGGCTTTATGGATAGCCGATAAGCATCCGGAGCTTAACTTGGACAAGGCTTTTTTGGAAGAAGCTGCCATGTTGCATGATATCGGTATCTTTCTGACGGATGCTCCGGGTATTTTTTGTTTTGGTGATAAACCCTATATCTGTCATGGATATTTAGGAGCAGACTTGCTTCGGGAAGAGGGTTTCCCACGTCATGCTTTGGTCTGTGAGAGGCATACGGGAGCCGGTATTTCTGCGGAAAGCATTATCAAACAGGATTTACCCATTCCTCACCGTGAAATGTTGCCTGTAAGCATGGAAGAACAAGTGATTTGTTTTGCGGATAAATTCTTTTCAAAAACGCGTTTGGAAAAGGAAAAAAGTGTGGAAGGAGCTTTAAAAAGTATTTCGAAATATGGAGAAGATGGCATTAAGCGTTTTAATACTTGGTGCGAGCGTTTTTTATAGCTATAAAAAATAATTAATATTAGTCGAATTTCATCTGTATTTGGCAGAGAATGTTTACTTTTGCCCGTTCAAGCGTAAATGCATTGTTAATGACGCCATTGAAATTAAAAATTATAATATCGTTCTTACTGCTAATCGTATTCCTGTTGCTTCCTGACAGCACTATGGCTCAGAGGAGGAGAAGAGGGGCGGATATGGCTCCTGTTGATACAGTATTCAGAGATACGCTGGTAGTAGACTCCACGGTAACTATTCAACCCCAAAAGAAACAGCCTTTGGATGCTCCGGTAGTCTATGAGGCTACTGATTCCATTGTGTTTACCCAAGGAGGATATGCGTTTTTATATGGTCAAGGCAAGGTCAACTACGAAAAGATAGAATTGACAGCGGATGTCATTACGATGAATATGGACAGCAGTACGGTTCATGCTACCGGAGTGTTGGATACGTTGGGTATGATGAAGGGAGCACCGGTTTTCAAAGATGGCGAAACTCCTTATGAGTCCAAGATTATGCGATATAACTTTAAGACTAAGAAGGGTTTTATAAATAATGTGGTTACTCAGCAAGGAGAAGGGTATGTGACCAGTAATGATGCAAAAAAAGGGGCGGATGATAATCTTTATTTGCAGAATGGTAAATATACGACTTGTGATCATCACGATCATCCCCATTTTTATCTTGCTCTTACCAAAGCGAAAGTACGCCCGAAGAAGAATGTGGTGTTCGGACCTGCCTATCTGGTAGTAGAGGATGTAGCATTGCCTCTTGCCATTCCTTTCGGCTTTTTCCCTTTCAACAGTAAATACTCTTCCGGTTTCATTATGCCGACCTATGGAGATGAAATGAATCGTGGCTTTTATCTTCGAGACGGAGGATATTATTTTGCTATCAGCGATAAAATGGATTTAGCTCTTCGTGGTGAAATTTTCACGAAAGGATCATGGGGATTAAGTGGAGAATCCAACTATAATAAACGCTATAAATTCTCCGGTAATGTGAATATCAGTTATCTGGTAACAAAGACCGGCGATAAAAATATGCCGGATTATTCCGTTTCTAAAGATTTTAAAATAGCATGGACACATCGTCAGGATACGAAAGCCAGCCCGAACAGTACTTTCTCTGCCAGTGTGAATTTTGCAACAAGCAGTTATGAAAGATCTAATCTGGATAATTATTATGATCCTACTGTCGCTGCACAAAATACAAAAACTTCCAGCATCAATTACTCCAGAACTTTTCCGGATGCCGGATTGACACTCTCCGGAACATTCAATATGTCTCAACGAATGCAAGATTCTGCGGTTTCTGTTACATTACCTAGTTTAAATATTTCTTTATCAAAGAAATTTCCATTCAGACGTAAAAAGGCAGTTGGCAAAGAACGTTGGTATGAGAAAATTTCGATTGGCTACACCGGGCAGTTGGATAATAGCCTTGATACGAAAGATAATCTTTTATTCAAGTCGAATTTAGTGAGGGATTGGAAAAATGGAATGAAGCATAATATTCCTGTCAGTGCTACTTTCCAGTTGTTCAAGTATATAAATATTGTACCGAGTTTCAATTATACTTCCCGTTGGTATACAAGGAAGATTCACAAAGATTATAGTCAAGAGAAAAATGATTTGGTGACGACGGATACGGTCTATGGTTTTTACCGTGTCTACGATTATAATATGAGTGTCGGTATCAATACTAAACTGTACGGTTTTTATAAACCGTGGAAGAAATTGTTTGGTGACAAGATACAAATGATTCGTCATGTGGCGACGCCTTCGGTCAGTTTCAGTGCCGCTCCGGATTTTGGGAGATCACGGTATGGATATTATCAGACAGTACAATATACGGATGAGGAGGGCGAAGTCTATACTAAGGAGTATTCTCCTTATGATGGAACGGCTTTATATGGAATCCCGGGTAAAGGAAGGCAGGGAAGTGTCTCTTTCAGCTTATCTAACAACATAGAAATGAAGGTAAAGTCCGATAAAGATTCTACAGGTGTACGTAAGATTAGTCTTATTGATGATTTATCCGCAAGTATGTCTTATAACTTTGCGGCGGCAACCCGTCCGTGGAGTGATTTGTCTATGAATCTTCGTTTAAAATTGACCAAGAGTTATACTTTGAATCTGAATACTTCTTTTGCCACTTATGCCTATCAGTTTAATGATGCGGGACAAGTTGTAGTTGGTGACCGTACGGAATGGTCTTACGGACGTTTTGGGCGTTTTCAGGGATTAGGAAGTTCATTCTCATATACTTTCAATAATGATACCTGGAAGAAACTGTTCGGACCGAAAGAAGATAAAGAGCAGGAACAGAAAGATCAAAAAACGGATGATGAGGATAAGGATGTAGATAATAGTGGCGTGACGAAGAAGAAAGAGAAAAAAGCGGAAATAGATCCGGATGGTTATATGGCGTTTAAGATGCCATGGTCTTTCAGCGTATCCTATTCATTCAATATCAGGGAAAATACTTTCGGAATGGATCCTAATAAAATAAATAAGAAAACGATGCGTTATCCGTATCAGGTTGTTCATACTTTGAGTGGATCCGGTAATATAAAGATTGCCAATCGCTGGAACATGAGTTTCTCTACTTCTTATGACTTTAATGCGCATAAGATAGCGCAAACTACGATGACGATAACTCGTGACCTGCATTGTTTCACTATGTCATGTAGCGTGTGTCCGTTTGGTATATGGAAATCGTATAACTTCAGTATCCGTGCCAACTCAAGTATGCTTGCGGATGCTTTGAAATGGGATAAGCGTAATAACTCGAATAACAGTAACGTGAAGTGGTATTAATATATATATATCACTTCACTCTATTCTTAATTACCATACAATCGGTTCTTTTCCGTGTGCAGTAAGGTAAGTGTTTGTTTTGCTGAAATGTTTGTTTCCGAAAAAGCCATTGTATGCGGACAATGGAGACGGATGTGCAGATGTTAGTACCAGATGTTTGTTGCGATCAATGAATGCTCCCTTTTTCTGGGCGTAAGACCCCCATAAAATGAACACTAAGTTTTCATGCTCTTCGGCTAAGTAGCGGATTGCAGCATCGGTGAACTCTTCCCAACCTCTACGTTGGTGGGAACCTGCCTGATGCGCTCTAACCGTGAGGGTAGCATTTAGTAAGAGAACTCCTTGGTCCGCCCAACGGGTCAGATTGCCGGAAGTTGGAGCAGGAGTGCCAAGGTCGTCCTGGATTTCTTTGAAGATATTGATTAAAGAAGGGGGAAACGGGACTCCGTCATTAACAGAAAAACAGAGTCCGTGTGCCTGTCCCGGTCCGTGATAAGGGTCCTGACCGATGATTACAACTTTTGCTTTATCAAACGGGCAAAGATTAAAAGCATTGAATATCAGTTTTCCCGGTGGATAAATACTATATTGACTGTACTCGCTTCTTACGAAATCCGTAAGCTGCTTGAAATAATCTTTCTCAAATTCCGGAGCCAGATGCTTTTTCCAGCTTTCTTCTATTTGTACATTCATAGGTCTTGAAATTATGTTTCAAAGTTAAAAGATTTTGTTGAAAGTACAAATGTTACGGATATATAAAGTTAAATTAAGGGCATATTAAGTTGTTCGCATTCTTTTCTCATTTCTTCAGGCCAAATGCTTGCTTGGATTTCTCCGATATGCGCTTTGCGGAGATAATACATACAAAGGCGTGATTGTCCGATACCTCCTCCTATACTGAGTGGTAATGTGTCATTTAGTAATCTTTTATGGAAGTAAAGCTCTTTTCTGTTTTCATTACCGGACTCTTTGAGCTGTCTCAACAGAGCTTCTTTGTCTACCCGGATTCCCATAGATGATAATTCTATGGAACGTTCCAAAACATGATCCCAAAGTAGTAAATCGCCGTTTAACCCCGGTAAACCGTTCAGACCCGGCGTAGAGTAGTCGTCATAGTCCGGTGCACGCAAGTCATGTTCTTTTCCATCACCTAGTTTACAACCGATACCGATAACGAATACGGCACCATATTTTTTTGTAATGGCATGCTCACGATCCTTTGCATCAAGGTTCGGATATTGCTGTCTTAACTCTTCCGCATGTATGAAATGTATTTTTTCCGGCAGACAAGGTTTTATCTGTGCATACGTTTCATATACCATATATTCGGTGCGAATCATGGCGGCATAAATACGGTTTACTATTTCTTTTAAAAAGTCTACAGTCCGGTTTTCCGGATTGATAACGCGTTCCCAATCCCATTGGTCTACATAGAGAGAATGCAAATTGCCCAGTTCCTCGTCAGAACGTATGGCGTTCATGTCGGTGTATATTCCGTATCCCGGTTCTATTTTATAATCGGCTAATGTCAACCGTTTCCATTTAGCCAATGAATGCACCACTTCTGCCTGTGCATCGCCTAAGTCTTTGATTGGAAATGAGACGGCACGCTCTTTGCCGCTTAAATCATCGTTGATTCCCATTCCTTTGAGTACAAAAAGAGGAGCTGTGACACGGCGCAACTTTAATTCGGAGGATAGATTTAATTGGAAAAAATCTTTTATTTGTTTTATACCTCGTTCGGTTTGCTTCAAATCAAGCAAAGGTTTATAGCCTTTTGGCTTTATAAGATAACTCATAAATTGATCGTTTTATTATTTCTTGCAAATATAGGTATTATTTATATATTTGCTATTATTATATATGAAATATATGCAAAATGATTGATTATATATTTATAGTGTTTTCAAAATGATAATTTTGTTTTGCCGGATTTGAATAAGAATAACTCTATCCAATTGAAATTAATTTCTTGTTTTATTGTAAAAGGTACATTAAATTTCGTACTTTTGCATTCGCTAAAATTGAAAAGGCTCCGTAGCTTAGTGAATAGAGCGTCAGATTCCGGTTCTGAAGGTCGTGGGTTTGAGTCCCACCGGGGTCACAAAGTAAATCCTTGTAAGTTAAATACTTATGAGGATTTTTTTTGTAATAGAGTTTGTGATTGTAGTACTGAAAATTAGTAAAAAACGACTAAAATTATTTTGTTGTTGACTTATTGTTGACTAATTAAATTATAATTAAAATGCTAACAATCAGAGCTGAAATTAAAAGAAATGAGTTAAGAAGTGATGGAACTTATAATGTTAAGATTAGATTCACTCAGGACAGAAAGGTAAAAAGAGTATCAACAAGTATATTTGTGACTCCTCAAGACCTCACCAAATCTTTCACTTTTAAAGAAGGGACTGTTATTAAAAGACAGATTGATGAGCTTGTATATTCCTATCGAGAGCAATGTGGAAAGCTACAGGTAGAAATTAATCATTATACTCTTGATAATATAGTAGCCTTTTTAAACGGCGAAAAAGAGAAAACTAAAACTATAGATTTTATTCAATTTTCAAAAGAGTGGATTGAAAATACAACTATTAAAGGGGCTAAGAACTACAAAACGGCTATCAATGTGTTAATTTCGTTTGTGGGAAAAGAATCTCTTGATATAAATAAAATCAATTCTTCATTTCTCAATGAATTTACGGAATATCTTAATAAAAGAAGATCTAGTAAAATTTCAATATTGCAAAGAGAAAAAAAATGTATTCCTTCAAACAGAGCGTCTTCACTATATTTAGGAAGCATTAGACATCTTTTTAATGAAGCAAAGAAGAAATACAATGACTATGACAGAAACATTCTTCTTATTTCGAATTCCCCTTTTGAAAACTTTAAAGTACCTAAGCAGGAAGCTACACGAAAAAGAGCTTTGTCAGCAGAATTAATAAAAAAAATATGGGAATTACCATATATATATAATGTAAATGGTAGAGAGAAAAATTGTCCTTATAACTTGGCAAAAGATTGTTTTATTTTATCATTTTGTTTAATAGGTATGAATTCTGTCGATTTATATAATTGCACGGAATTACAAGATAATGCAATTACTTATTATCGGACGAAAACAACAGATAGAAGGCTTGATAATGCTAAAATGGTAGTAATAATACCACAAATAATTATTCCTATTATCAAAAAGTATCAAGATTATACTAAAAAACGAATATTCAATTTCTATCATAATTACTCCACTGCCGATAACTTTAATAAGGCTATTAATCATGGCTTAAAGGTGATTGGAAAACAGTTAAAGATTGATGATTTAGAATATTATGCAGCGCGCCACTCATGGGCTACCATAGCTGTTAATAAGGCCGGTATAGATAAATATACAGTTCATGCAGCACTTAATCATATAGATGAAACCATGAGAATCACTGACATCTATATTGAAAGGGATTTCAAGATAGAGAATGATGCTAATACTAGGGTAGTGAAGTATGTTTTTGAAGAAAAATGACAATCCATTACGCAAAACTAATAGATAAGTGTATCGGTGAACAAATGGATAAATTAACGGATATGTTTACAGAAAATCCTGATTACTAACATACAAAACATAGGACTATATAACCGAAAGATATACTTTTTAATCTGGCATGAAAACGAAGATTAGCAAGCATAGATTTCTCTTTATAAAATAATATCTTATGTACAAATTATATTTTAAACAGACAGGAGATCATCATTCTCCTGTCACATACCCACCTTTACCCAAAAATATCACGGCTTAGATTATATTTTTTATAAAGGATATTCCTTCTGAATTCATCGACAAAGTGATGGATACAATTGTAGTTGGAGAACCGGGAAATAAGGCAAAAAAGTAGAAAAGTCCCAATACGTTTATATGAAAAGACTTCTCCATGATTTTCTTCTGATAAAAAACATCGATTTTGCCGTTTAAATCCCTTCAAAGCTTGATATATGTATGCAACAAAAAATAAAACAGTCAGGTAGGAACGATAGTTCTGTACTTGACCGTCAGGGGAAAGACTGTCCTGATGTTATCGAAAAAACAGTCTTGAAGATACCAAAGAAATACCGGGATGATATAAAGGGATTACAGGAGAGATATAATCTGCGTGTTGGTCCGATGATTAATATTTCTCTAAAAGAGCTTGGGAAGATATGTGAAAGGGATTATCCCAAAATTGAATCATACCGCGGATTAAAGAATTTCCTCCTGCGTACTTTTGGGGTTACTCTATATATCTACTCACAAAAGACAGCGCGGATACAAGAGGATAAGAATGTAGTAATAACAAAAAATAAATAGAAAATGAAAAACATTAGTAAAAAACAACCATTCGAGAAAGAGATCAATGGCAGAAGAATGCGGTACTGTATAAAGTATAATGTTAGGGTTAACAGGGAAGGAACTTATGCGTATAAAGAGTATGATAATCCAAATTTCAATGGTCCATTGAATATCCATACCAGAACAGACGGATTCAAATATCTGAATACGAAAAGTCATGGAGAAATTCCGTTGGACGAAACAGTAGCAATCTGTTTTAAGCCGATGCCACAAGACGGGAAGAAATACATCCTGATCCATAAGGACGGCAACTTGGGGAACTGTCATGCCGCTAACCTTGAATGGAAACAAGTTCCAAAGTTTTCACCGACTGACACTAAGAGAAAACTTGATAATGGTCTGAAAGTAAGAGTCGATGGTACCGTATATAATATGAGGAAAAAGCTCAGGGTTGTTACGAGCGTTGGCGATGCCGATACAGACCGTTCTTGTGTAGCCGTAGAACCTTATGTCTGTTATGACAGAAAAAACATGTACAAAAGTATGGAAGAACGGCATTCAATGATGGATAATCTTATGGCAGAGGCTGAGTTCGTTGAAGGAGATAAATCCATGTTGAGAAGACCGAAGGTGTTACATAAGGATCAGAATTATCTGAACTTTAACTCCTCCAATCTCAAATGGGTAGAAGAAGACAGTCAGGAGTATCAAGACTATATGAAGAAGAAAAGGGAGGATATGGATGCACTGACCATCAAAGGGAATCCCGGTCATCCCAATCCTTTAATGAAATTTTAAAATGATATGATGGGGTTAGCAGAAGGCAGAAAGTCATGGAACGGGAGTGTAGTGGTATACATAACTTCCAAAGGAAGTAAAAGTGTAAATAAAAAAGTTTGCAAAAGGAGTGAATTTGCTTAAAGAACAAGTTTTTTTGAAAAATAAAATATTTACATATATCCTACGGTTATGTCATACTCCTACTTCCGTATGCTCTCCTGTCTCTGACTAACCCTATTACCTTATAAATTCAAATATATGAAAAAGAAAACATTAAACGTACCCGATGGGATCGAACACCTGTCGGAATGGCAAGAACTATGGAATACCTTGCCGAGCAATCAACATTACATCCTGAATAAAAGGATATGCGGATGTGGAGCAACAGAAGCTTATATTAGATCCGATAAGAAAGTTATATTGGCTAGCCCCAGAAAGCACCTCCTCTATAACAAGTATTCCCAACACCTGAAAGACAATCTTCATCTCTATCGGTTCACGGGTGATAAAAAGAAATATTTTGAAAGCAGAACTACTGCACCTGCCGATATGCTTGCTTTCAATGACAACCTTACCGGATACATTAAAAATGGAGGAAGCAAGATACTTACCACGTATGACTCTCTCCGTAAAATCATGGAAGGGATGAATAATATTGGTGAAGACCTGTCGCAATGGACGGTAGTGGTTGATGAGTTTCAGGCTATTTTTTATGATTGTCAATACAAGGCGGTTACAGAGTATGAATTATGCCGGGTACTCCAAAAATTCTCTACTGTCGTTTATCTGTCGGCCACACCATTTCTGGAATCATACCTGGATATGACAGAGCAATTCAAGGATTTGCCTGTATATGAACTTCTCTGGCCGGAAACAATGACACAGTTACCCAATGTGGAAGTCATAAAGTCAAAGAAGTCCGTATTGGAACTATGCTCCTCCCTGATTAAGAAATATCGTTCCGGCAACGGAAAGTCTACTGTCGTAAATGGTCAAAGTTTTATGGCAGAGGAAGCCGTCTTTTATATTAATAGCGTTTCCGAAATAAAGAAGATCATTGAAAAGAATGACCTCACACCGGAAGAAACCACTATAATATGTTCGGCCAAGGCAGAGAATCTCAAGAAGTTGGACATCCTGTCAAAGGATACCGGAATGGCGTTCAGGATTGATGAAATTCCCGGAAGGGGCGAAGTGCATAAAATGTTCACCTTTTGTACCGCCACTGTATATGTCGGAGCAGACTTTTATTCCACCAATGCCTACTCTTATATCTTTGCCAATCCACAAGTCAGTTGTATGACTGTCGATGTTTCAGTGGATCTCCAACAAATAATAGGAAGGCAAAGGTTGGAGGAGAATCCCTTCAGAAATTCTGCTACGCTTTATTTCAATACAAAGGCAGCGAAGGCCACAAAGGAGGATTTGGAGAATTCCGTAAAAGAGAAGGGTGAAAAGACCTTACGAAGGATTGAGAACTACAATGCCGTACCCAATAAAGACGACCAGTTACGGCTGATGGAAGACGATATCAGGAAAAACGGGCACAAGGAACACTATTGCTGTATCATCAAGGATGCGGATAATAATGTACATGTCGTAAAGAATGATATATTGGAAATAGCCGACAGGAGGGCATGGGAAGTATCAGACCAGATTTATAACAGTGACTTCTCCATGTACCGGGCGTTGAAGGCAGGTGTGAATGTAACAAAAGCGGCGGACAGTGACAATCCCGACATACAGAAATTATTTACGGAATGGACTAAGGACAACCTGTTCTCAAGAAAAGCAAGGATGTACTGTGCCCTGTATGATAATATACCGGAACTGCTGGAGGAATGCAACTTCATAGAAAACAAGTTCAGGGAATATCACGATGCTTTGGGTAAGGAAGGATTCGAAGCATTATACTGGCGGGAGGATAATATAAAACGGGCTCTTGCTCCGGTTCCATTCGATAAGTTGCCAAAGAATGAAATAGCCGGAAGACTAATGAAGGAGTTGGATGTGAATAAAGAATATACGAAAGCGCAGGTGAAAGGTATCCTACAAAATGTCTATAAGGACTTAGGCATACACGGTAAACCAAGTGCTTCTGATATTTTCAACTATATGACCTGTAAGAATAAAACCGCAAGAGTAAAGGGAAAATTAACAGCCGTACTCAAGATAGAGTCTCATTTCAGAAAAGCGGTATCTCTATTCACAAAAATCACGGATGTAAACAATCCGCAAGAATATGATATCGACAAGCTGCTGGACATGATCCGGGATGATACATACTTTCATCTTAAAACCAAAGTTGAAGCTGTCAGGAACGCAAAGACTAAGAAAGAGAAGGATAAGAACAAAGCTGCCCTTCCCGCAGTTACGTGGAACGGGACTTTTAAATCCAAAAATAAAAATGAAGGCGTACTCTACTCTTCATTTACAGCCCTCGACTTCGACCATATCAAACCGGAGAATATGCCGGAATTTGCTAAGTGGCTGCAAAGTTTTCCGTGTGTCTATGCCTGTTTCATCTCTCCGGGAGGAAGCGGTTATAAGGCGATTGTCCTGCATGACAATTATGAGCCGCTTTACCATTACGACCTGTACTGGCAATTGCTGGAACTGTTCGCTTGTCCTGAGATAGATAAAAGCACCACAGATTTGGCAAGAGGAAATTTTCTGTCCCATGATCCCGACTTATGGAAGAATCCCAATCCTGTACCGTTTCACTTTATCCCGTCAACACCGGAACCTGCCATGCCAAGTACCGTTACAGAGACTGTTGTAAGGGATGGAAAAGGAAGCCCCATTCTGGTACAGGATGAATCTTGGGCAGAGAGCTTTCTGAATCAGTTAAATAAGCAGATTATTTCGGATGACAGCATTATCCGCATGCTAAGGAAGATTTGGAATGGAAAGTCTTTGGCTAAAGGCAGGAATAATACGGCTATGTCTTATGCAGGTATATTGTGTAAAGCAGGTGTTGAACAGGATAAGGCCAAAAGATTCATAGAGGAGCTGATTCCCGGCTTTGATGTAACGGAAATAATGGCATATGCCTACTCCCATAATATATTCGGGTGTGAGCGTAGGAAATATAAATCCGGGAAATGAGAATAAGCCGGAGATTATGATTTGTTTTGTAACAATCCAATCATCCCGGATAGGGCCTTTATAAATATTGGTCCGGCTTTATCCCGAAATCCGGTGTAGGTGATTTTTAAAGGTTATTTAAACAAAAAGAGAAGGTAGCTTGTGCTATCTTCTTTTTATTTGGTGTTTTTATTGTTAGCCTAGAAAAACAGATGGAACGAATGAAAAAGGATAGCCAGAACTTCTTTAGAGACATACGTGGTAAACGTTAGCAGTAACAAAATTATGATAACCTTACCGTGATTCCATATTTACGGAGTTTGCCATTGGTAACATATATACTTAAATTAACTGCAATAAAACATGGATTCACTCCTATATAATTGCCAAATCTTCTTTTATATTCTAAATTATTTCCCGATAACTTGCAAGTACAATATTAAGTACCTATATTTGTTCTTACCAAATAAATGAATTATGAGAACGACAAATTATTCGGAACTGAGAAATAACCTCAAAAGCTACTTGGACGGGGTTATAAATGATAGTGAACCTCTGATTGTACATCGATCCGGCAACGAGAGTGTGGTAGTGATTTCTTTGGAAGAATACAATTCCATTAAAGAAACCGAATATATCATGAAATCTCCTGCCATGATGGATATTATCAGAAAAGGTGACGAAGAAATAAAGAATGGTGGCGGTACTCCTATTGAGATTGATGATCTATGGAAATAAAACTTCTTGAACAGGCTAAGATAGATTTGGAGTATTGGAAGAAGACGGGAAACAAGGCTGTCATAAATAAAATAACGGCTTTACTTAAGGATATTTCAGAACACCCCTATACAGGTATCGGAAAACCGGAAGCTTTGAAATATGA
This sequence comes from Bacteroides sp. OM05-12, assembly GCF_003438995.1. Classification (GTDB taxonomy): domain Bacteria; phylum Bacteroidota; class Bacteroidia; order Bacteroidales; family Bacteroidaceae; genus Bacteroides. The sequence continues at coordinate 304,321 of NZ_QSUN01000003.1, read as the reverse complement.
GCTGTCCGGCAAATGGTCTAGGCGTATTAATTCAGAGCATAGGATAATCTACTCTGTCCATGAAGACACAATTGAAGTTTATGTATTCTCAATGAGATACCACTATACAAAGTAATGGAATTAATCAGTCAGCCAACCTTCTTGATATAATCTGGGATATTTCATTACTGAAAAGAGAGATAAACCTATATAAACTCCGATCTTAATATCCGTATTTCTCCGGAAGTAGCCACATTAGCTAAACAGGCAGGAGTTTCTATTAATGCCTTTATCAAGAAAGCTTTGGAAAATCAGATAGCAACAATGTTATGATACAAGCTTTTATTCTGATATACTAACAACTTCAATATATTTGCTAAAGAATAGATTGCAGATGTGGGAAGGGGAATTGATTGTTCCTGAACAAAATTTTGCTAGTGAAAAGAAAAAACTGCTGATGTGCAAACAGACAGATACGCTGATAAGCCAACCAACATAATTGCAAACAAACATAAAAAAACTTTTAAGTAATTTTGAAAACAGATATGATTCCAGTCCGATCAATTTAGGATTATTTTCTCTATTTTCAATCCTGCCATCGTCTTAGGATATTAATCCAATGGACGAACAACAATCTCCAAAACTCAAGAGAAAGAAGAAGCGAAGACCAGGATCAAATTGATAAATTTTTTATTTATGTTGTGCTAATAATTATTTTTTGTCCTACTTCAGTTATATTTTGCTCGCAGCTTCTCAGTTACCAAAATGGGTGAAAGCCCAACGAAAAGAACTTTTGGCAGTTGAACGGAAGCAGGAATCACATATTTCACTTCACTATGTTTTTATAGTTCTGAATATCTGCAATAATAGTTTCTTCAAGTGAAAAATTATCAGGGTTAATAAACATTCTTTTTATCAACATGTTCTTGAATCCATTTTTTCGTATCAGCCTTATTGTTTTTTCTACAGCTTTATCACTTACTTTACACCCAAAAACGATTTCTTTTATCCAATCTTTTTCAATTTCGTAATAATAATTAGTACCATCATGAAGTAGTTTCTTCGAATTACTTTTTATTACAGCTCTCACTTCTTCTTCGTATTTCCAATGATGGGATTTTGTAGTTATCCAGTGTAGGATTATTCTATAAGGATTAGCATAAACATCAAAAGGCTGTACATTATCCTTATAGAGGACAGGGAAAACTATAAAATCTTTTGGCAATGGTTCTGTTGGAAATTCAAATCCAATACAAACTCCTGTATGCTTACTTGCGTAATGTGACCACATTAATACTTCATCATAAGTTTTAGAAAAACAAGAAACCCTATAATCTTTCTTTTGTTCTTTAAAGAAATTTGCTCTTGCTTTCTTGTTATTCAGAATTTGCTTTGTCCTTAAAGAAATTTCCTTTGCAATAGATTTATCCAACAATCTATTTGCAGTATCATCAAATATTGCATAGGGCGGCACATTTGAAAAGTTTACAAAGCCTTCATAGCAATCAAAGGGGTCATTAAAATCATCAGGAGAAGAGAATTTTAATGTGTTTTTGTTAATTAATATATATTTCATTGCGTCCTCATATCCAATGTATTTATATATACGCCGATTGAAAGCCTCTGACATGCCTTTAATATTACTTATTTCTAAATCTTTATCTGTTAACATGATTAGTATTGTCTTTCTATTGTCTAGAAAATTGTATAAATTTTATTTTATAATCTTTTTAATGTACAAATATAGCCGTTTTTACTCCACCCAGTTTGAGATTTTGATTAAATTTGAGTTTTATTGGGTATGTACTTATAACTCTTGTAACAGATAGACTACAAATACCAATTTAAAGTAGCTTTTGATACTTCAATACAACATCAAATCAGTATGTAAACATAACAACAAATAAGTGAAGGCGGGTTATCCTCTTTATTTCCCATGCTCCTATCGGCACAGATAATAATCCTGCAAATCATCAGCAATAGCTGAAACCTAAGAAAAAAAGAGAATACAAAAATCTTATAAATAATTTTAGATACTCAAAAAGGTTACAGACATATCTATGTATCTTTGTGTGCAAAATAGAATATGTTATGGATTATAAGAATATCGACCCAGCGAAATTAGTGGAAACTCTTTTTACAGAATGCCCATTAGAATTATACGACTATTTATTAAGAGGTACTCTAACAGAAGTTTATACGGAGCTAAAGAAAACATATAAAGAGGGATGGACGAGCTATTCAAGCCTTTTGATAGACAAATTTGCAATTCATTCATCATCATTTTTTCATTTGTCGAGTGGTATAATTGAACATCGTAAATCAGGAGAACAAATTAGAATGAATGGTTATGATTTATTTACAGTAAACACGACTTTTAGAGCTATAATGGAAACATATGCAACTTTTCATCATCTTTTCGTGGAACCTTCCATCCATGAGGAAAAAGAATTTCGTTTTTTACTTTGGAAAATAGATGGATTAACGGAGAAAAGTAGGTTCATTGTTAATGAAGATGATTTTGCGAGAGCAAAAACAATTATAGAAAGTGATAAACATATTCTCAATAATACGATATCGGAATTTGAATCATGTAAGTTTTATAAGTCTATTGAGAAAAATCAACTAAATAAGATATATAATCCAGCAAAGAAACATTATCGTTGGAGGTTTCTTTTTTCAAACAAAGAAATCACACCGTTGAGTATTACTGCATTAATTTCGCATGTATTCAATACAAGAGCATTTATTAACATGTACAAATACACATCAATTCATACACATTCTAATTATTATGCAATAGAAGAATTTGACAAAATTAGAGGAAAAACGTTATCCAAAGAATATACAGATCCATTAACACGCTTAGCAATAATGACGACGGTGATGCTTATTGACGATATTTGTTCTATGGATGATAACGCAAAGCTTTTAGTATTGCCGATTCCTGTCATTCGGTTCATAAAGGGCATGAGTCATAGCATTAGAAATTTTGATAAAAACTAATATACAAAAAAATGTTTTCCAGGCTTTTCTGTTATTTTGCGCTCATAGTTTCTCAGTCGTTTGAAGAGGAGAAAAAGATAATAAGAGTTTAATAACATCCTGAAAGCCTATCTCTGCTGAAAACTAAAAAGATAACATATATTAGGAAAATCAACTTAAATCAATATCTTTGTATAATACATCAATGATTAGCGAATGGAGTTAAACAAATTGAAAGTAGTACTTGTGGAGAGGATGAAAATAGGCAAATGGCTCACAGAAACTTTTGAGAACAACGAAGTTACTATTTCCCATTGGTGTGCAAACGCATCTCAACCATCGTTAAAACATTATTTGTTATTGCCAAAATGTTGAATATGGATATGAAAAATTTGCTTGTTTCAACTCTAAAATAATTTACTATTATGCTTGACCAATCATTCTCAGCTGAAAATTTTCGTAATATATTCCATATTGAGAATCGTAAAGGAAATCTCCAAAAGGCGATGTTTCCTGCGCAATATATTGATTTAATAAAGGATATTAAATCTTTAAAGACTGAAATCAAGGAGAAATCAAAAGAACGAAAGGATGGCACAATAACAAAGGAAGAATATCAATCATTTAAGGATGAAAAAAATAACAAAATAAAAGATTGTAAGAAAAAGAAAGATGATATTCTGTATGAACAGGTTAAAGATATTAGTACAAATGTTAATAATGATAACTTTAGATTTGCTATAAACGTTGAAAAGCGTGAAGGAAAACCTGTATATAAATTAGGAGATAGTTTAGAAGTGTTTTATGCCATTAAACAATTACAATATAATATCAGAAAAACTTTTAAAGTAAAACAAGCAGACAGATACAGCATTTTAAAGCAAATCAAACTATTGTTAAGCGATAATTTCCCAAAATACATAATTAGAACTGATATTAAAAGTTTTTACGAGAGTATTCCACAAGTAGGACTTTTAGAAAAGATAGAACAAAACACATTACTGAATTATCAGTCAAAGAAATTTATTGCAGAAATTATTGAAGAGTATGAGGCTAAAAAAGACTCAAGAGAATTTGAAGCAAAAAAAGGAGTACCAAGAGGTATCGGAATAAGCGCATATCTTACAGAACTTTATATGCGTGATATTGATAATAAAATCAAATCACTTGAAAATGTAACCTTTTACGCCCGATATGTTGATGATATATTTATCATCTTTACTCCAAACACAAAGAGTAGTGGTACAAACTACTTTGAGAAAGTCGATAAAATTATAACAAGTTCAGGATTGGAATTAAAACCTAAGACAGATGCTAAAACACAATTAGTCGATATGCTTAACAAAATTGAGGGTTTTAATAGTAGCATAAACTATCTTGGATATAAGTTTAATACGCAGGGGATTAAACATAAAGCAGATGAAAACCCTATTGACTATCGATTATCTGTAAATTTGTCAGATAGCAAAATTGACAAATATAAATCACGTATCAAATTATCATTTGATACATATAATGAGGAGAGTAAGTATGACGAGCGTAGAGCACGAAAAATATTATTTGACTGTCTAAGAATGCTCACTGGGAATACTAACCTAATCAATAGCAAAAATGGCGTTAAGGTTGGCGTTTATTTCTCAAACAGTTTACTTGATAAAGAGAAAAAAGATGGCTTAAAAGATTTGAAATCTTTAGATGGCTTTTTAACAGGAATGGTACATCGTAACTTAGTTCCTTATAAAAAATTACTCTTTGATATTGAAAAACTTAGAAGCCAAATTAAGCAAAGTTTTTCATTCCAAAAAGGCTTCGAAGATAAGAGATTCCATAAATTCAAAATTAAAGAGTTGAAAACCTTGAAAAAAATTTGGGCTGATGAAACGATATAAAAGAAAAATACGATTAAAATACAAAAAGGAAAGAGTTGTTTTATCCGATGTCCTTCCGTTTGAAATTCCTATTATTTTTTCAAACCGTTATTTTTATCGATTCTTGGTTTGTTATGGGGTAGAGATTCGAGATAATAAAATTTATTGGAATGATAATAAAAAAGGATTAACAGAAAAGAAAAAAGACACTTTACTTCACATAATCAAACTATTGTTTGGTTGTAAACCGAATGAACCTATTCAAAATAGTAGTTTTGATTTGAATAAGAATCGGCGGAGGATACCATTTATATACAAGATCACCCATAAAGAGAAAGAATTTCGAGAGTTAGCAGTTATTCACCCTAAAAATCAGATTGACATTATTGAATTTTATGAAAAGTATAAAGAATTGATATTGTATTATTGCAATATTAGCCGTTTTTCCATTAGACGACCATCAGACGTTGCAAAATACATCTTCTTTAATGACAAGTTACACAAGCAAAAATCAGGATTGAAAGATGATAGTATAGAAGTGAATATAAATGAGTATGAACATTTAAAAACTTTTTTTACCTATAAGAAATATACAAATATTTTTCGTTTTTATGAAGACTACCGTTACCAAAGAGCTGAAAAAAAATATGATAAATTAATACGTTTTGATATTTCCAAATGTTTCGATAGTATCTATACACATTCTCTTCCTTGGGGCTTATTAAATAAGGAAATGGTGAAAGACAATATTCCATTATCTGAAAGTACCTTTGCTGGAAAATTTGATGAGTTCATGCAAAACATAAATTATGGGGAAACTAATGGTATTTTGATTGGTCCTGAATTTTCAAGAATATTCGCAGAACTTATCTTACAGCAGGTAGATAAGAACGTTGAGGACTACCTTTTAAAACAGGGGCTAGTACTTAGAAGAGATTATGAGTGTTATCGTTATGTTGATGACTATTTTTTATTTTATAATGATGATAATATTAAAGATGAAATTCTAAAATCTTTTAAACTGGAGCTTCGTGAATTTAAGATGTGGATTAGTGAATCAAAGACTAAATCGTACAATAAGCCTATTATCACTGAGTTAACTATGGCGAAGTTGAAGATAGTTGACTTAATTGATGATAATATAAAATTTAGAATAGATGAAGCAGAAAAAGAAGATGAAGAATTAGAAGAAGGGTACGAAGAAGAAAATCCATTCGAAAGAATTGCTGATAAATTTACGATTTACCTTAATCCCAATAAACTATCAGCAAAATTTAAAACTATTCTCAAAGAAACAGAAGTTGAATACAAAGATGTACTGAATTATACATTGGCTGTTATTTCTAGAAAGATAGAAGGGGTTTTCAAGAAGTTTGATTTGAAGTATAAGCAATATGCTGAGTTGGAAAAAGAAGGGAAATTTGATGAAAAAGAATGTCGCAAAAAATATAACTTGGAAAAACGGCTAACAATGTTTATTCTCAATGTTTTAGATTTCATCTTCTTTCTTTATACGGTTTACCCCAAAGTAAATTCTACGATTAAATTGACAGTAATACTCACAACTATAATCAACTACTATAAAGGAAGTTATAATTTTAAAAAATCAAAGGTTTTGAGGTTCCAAAGAGTTAATCGTGACTTAGTTTTGAAAAAGATTCAAGATGAAATTCGATTGATTTTAGAAAAAAACAAATTTGTTGAACATGTACAAGTAGAAACGTTGTATCTATTGATTGTCTTGAAAGAGCTTGGAAAAGAATATCAACTTACAGAACCTGTACTTTGTGATTATTTTAATTGTGCCAAAGACAAAAAAACTAGTGATTTTTTATTTAAGAATCACTTAAACTGTTTTTCCATATTAGTATTATTTTATTATGTTGGTAATGACATTCAATATCAGCGTATAAAAGAAGCATTGCTTTCATACACAACATTAAAAATAGAAAATATAGATGAAGCAAAGCGAAGGAAGAGTGCAGAACTTACAATTTTGCTATTTGATTTGTTGTCATGCCCTTATATAGTAAGTGCATATAAGAAAAATCTACTATCTTTGTACGGTATCCTAGATGATGCAATTCAAACTGACATCATAGGTTTTCAAAAGAATCAGAAGTATTGGTTTACAAAATGGGATAAGATTAATTTAGAAAAAGAGCTAAATGCTAAAATATGTCAAGAGGTGTACTCATAAAATATAGAATAAACCCGCTCGAAATGACTTCACACACAAGTTTATTCTTATTCTGCTTGCAGAACCTTTAAAACAATCTTGAGCGAGATTATTTTAACGCAGTCTAATAAAAGACTGCGTTTTTTATGTATTACATAGTAGCATATTTGGAGAAAAGGTCTCAGTATTCTCCATGAGCAAACTACCGCAAAAGCACGTAGAAATTTAGTGGGATAAATCATGGGATATGCTTGAAGCTAAAATATAAAGTTTTTAATATCAGCATGGTAACTCTATTAGGAGAATCCTAGGCGATATATAAATAACGAGATATTTTAATAAAGAATTGTTCTTATAGCAAGCAAAACGATAAAACATAGTTGTGTACTAAATCCTGTGGATTTCCAAATGGAAGAAACTATAAAACGATGATAATCAACAGAGGGAAGATAATAGTTCTTTTGTCGGTAGGAATATAAATAGTACTTTGTTTTTGTAAATTAAGTAGTATCTGTACATTTAGATAGTCATTTCAATACTCGGTAAATCAGAGGCTTAATTACCTCAAAAAATAAAAGAAAGATAGCCTTTTACAGCTACCTTCTTTCTCTTTCATTTCCCTAAAATTTCATCTCCATAACAATCCTATCCTCTGAAACCGTAACCTTCACATTTTTCGGTTTATCAATCCCAAGTAGAACAGCCGATTCCTTATAACACCTTATGAATTCCTTTTTTGGCATAAAATATGGATAACCATAAGGCACACCTCCCCAATAGACGGGAATTCTAAAACCGTTATATCCGTGTCCTGTTATGATATTGGTATCCACATTATAAATCATTTTCGGGTCATAATTCAGCCAATCAATTTCTCCGTCCTTGTACTTCCTCTCGAATGTTATTTCAAGTGTTCTCCCTGATACTTCTTTTAATTCAAACCGGATACCGCCACCGGAATATATATCCAAGTCTTTCTGAACCGCATCCTTAATTTCACTGACTGTCTTTGTCGATAAGTCATATATCTTCGACATTACAAATAGTTTCTTTTCCATATTATTTCAATTCCCTTTCGATTATGATTGCTATTTCTCCCGACTTATCTGTCCTGAAGCTTACTTTTACCTGATTTCCACTGGCACATAACATAGCCTGATATATATCCATCAGCCATTTAACCTCAACAAACAGGCAATCGTTGTCATCCCTGAATAATCTGTTGTCATCTGTAGCCCAGCTTATGATTTCATCCGTTGTAAGGCTTAAAATATGTGCCGCCAATTCTATCGGTATATAATCATCCACATAAAATTGGTCGGGGGAATATTTTATTTCAATAAAAAGTGCATTATCGAAGCTGCTTACCCTATGTCTAACCGGAATATTCGATAATCCATCCATTAAAACCTCGACAATGGAATAATCCACATCTTTTATATCCCCTGTGTAATAACGCTTCATTACGTCCATCTCAAAATGGGCAATCATAGCGAAATCTTGCATACTTATTTTGGCTCTTCTGGCATGCAAGACTCCATTTTCATCAATAAAACTTTCATTATCGGTTTCTCTTAATTCTTCTTTTCTGTCTCTAGAAAATCTTTTTAGTTTCATAGTAATCTATTTTTTTGTAATTTAATAATCAGTTTAACTCCAAATTTGTTTCTGAGGTATTCTTGGAGCTTGGAATACCTGTCAATTCTCTGTCTGTTTCTGGGGCATAAGGCGAAGATTTCTTTCAGGCTTATTTCCAGTGTCATACCTTCTTCATTCCTGTCTGCCGTCAATACAGAGTTCAGTAAAGGAAATTTCTGTGATAATGCTCTTATATCATCGGAAAACTCCTCAATCAATAGCTCTTTGGGTACAGGTTCTTTATTCCCTGATTCTACCGGAGCTTTAGGTATCTCACCGCAATCTTTGTTCAGTGAATACCATAAAATAGTTGTTGAATCCATAGTTATTAAAATTTAATTTGATTTCATTATTAGGAACTTGAAGGGTTTTGAGGAGAGTTTTGGCATTTTTTAAAAGGGAATAAAAAAACGAGATACCAATTTAATGATACCTCGCTTCTTAATATAAAACTAAATGTTACTTATCTCACCATCACTTTAGTTGTCTTATTACCAACCTTCACCATATAGACACCTTCCAAAACAGAAACCTTTTCTTCTCCTACAATCTCACCGGAATAAACTGATAACCCGTTTGAATTGAAGATATATGCAGTGATCTTTTGCCCGTTACTGTCAATACAGATGGAATGATATTCAGTATAGACCTTTATATCATTATAATCAATGCCTCCGATAGAATTAACCGTTTCCTTGAAAGTCACTTCCATATTTACATCGTTTTGGATTGCTTCAATGGTATATTTGCCGTTTATGATTTCTTTGGTAATATCCCTATCATTCAGTTTGACAATATCTATTATGTAACCCTCATTGGGGATTATTGAGAACTCAACACTTTTGCCTTCCTGAATATCAGTAGAAGAAATTTCCAAACCGTTTATAAGTACGGAACCTTGTGTCTTATCATAAGACAGATTTATCTCATATATATCCGTTCTTTTCCGGAATACAACTTCCAGAGTGGAATTTTCTGTTATGGTCTTAACAATAAGCGTACCGTTGACCAATTCATCCGTTATATCATCACCATTGAAAAGAATCTTATCAATGAGGTAATTCTCTTTCGGAGTAATGGTAAATTCTACAATCCCACCGTCTTGTATTGCAGTGGAAGTTACATCTTTCCCATTTATAAGAACAGAACCTCCTTCTTTATTAAATGATGTCGTTACATTAAACATTGACAGGTTGAATATCACTTTTAGGAATTGGTTGCCTTCAATACTTTCTACAGTCAATGCGTTATTTGACAGTAACGAAGTAACATCTTTATCATTCAGAAGTATTTTTTCTATTCTGTATCCTATACCCGGAAGAATAGTGAATGTGACAGATTTTCCTTCTTGGATATTAGTGGAGGTAATATTTTCTCCGTTAATAAGTACAGAGCCTTGTGTAGAATTGAATGTTGTCGTAACTATGAACGTTTTTTTTATGAAGATCACTTCAAGAAACTGGTCTTTTGTCACATTTTCAACAACCAATTCTCCATTAACTAATGATTCGGTGACATCTTTCTCATTCAAAAGTACTTTATCAAGTCGGTATCCCAATTTAGCAGTTACCGTGAATGTAACGGACTTTCCTTCTTGAATGTTAGCAGACGTAACATTTTCATTATTTATAAGAATACTGCCTTGTTTTTCATCTATAATAGTGGTAACGACAAATAGTTTTTCCTTGAAAGTAGCTTTGATAATAATATTTTCTAGAACTTTATCGATAATGAAAGTTCCATCCGTTAATTCTACCTCATTATTATTAATAAGGAGTTTATCAAGTTGATAACCCAAGGATGCTGACACTTTTATGATCAGAGATTTTCCTTCTTGAATATTAGTAGAAGTAATATTTTCATTATTTATGAGAACATAACCTTGTGTAGAATTAAATGAACTTGTTACTTCAAATAGTTTTTCTATGAAAATTACTTCTAGTGATTTATCTTCTTGAATATTATTAACCGTTAATATACCATCTACCAATAGATCAGTTACATCTTCATTATTTAAAATCACTTTATCTATCTGATAACCCAATTTAGCAGTTATCGTGAATAAAATAGTTTTTCCTTCTTGGATGTTAGTAGACGTAACATTTTCGTCATTAATAAGAACACTACCTTGTGTCAAATCAAATGAACTTGTTACTTCAAATAGTTTTTCTGTGAAAATTACCTCTAATGAGATATCATCCAAAGTACTTTTAACTGTTAGTGTTCCATCTACCAATAGATCAGTTACATTCTCGTTATTTAAAAGGACTTTATCGACCTGATAACCCAATTTAGGAATTATTGTGAATGTAACGGTCTTTCCGATAGGTATATAAGTAGAAACTACATCTTCATTATTTATGAGAACACAACCTTGTTGGTTATTAAATAAACTTGTTATTTCAAATAGTTTATCCATGAAAATAACCTCTAAAGATTTATCATCCTGAATATTATTAACCGTTAATATACCATCTGCTAATAAATCAGTCACATCTTCATTATTTAAGAGTATTCTATCTATCTGATATTCGGATTTAGGAGTTATTGTGAACGTTACAGATTTACCGGACTCAGTAAAATATAGTGAGTTAATGTTCTCATTATTAATAAGGACTATACCTTTAGAATCATCAAATGTCGTTGAAACTTTATACTCTTTTTGAATATTGAATCCATTCCAGACATTAGCCAGCTTGTAGCTTTCGTAGGACCCGGAAGGCACATAAAGGTGACAACTCGTTGTATTTACATTGCTGAAAACCGATTCGTCTATTTTTAAAGGATTTTGGATTCGACAATAAATATCATTTAAATAGCTACAATACAAGAAAGCATAATTCCCAATCGAAGTAACACTTTCCGGTATAGTTATTGAGGTTAGATCACTACAACCGGAGAAAGCCCAATCAACAATTGAGGTCACACTCTCCGGAATTTCATAAACAGAAGCCTTTGCATTGGGATATGTTATAAGTGTAGTTATATCTTTAGAAAATAGTACACCATCTTTAGAAGTATAATAACGATTTGAATCATCAACTATAAATTCTTTCAAACTACTACAATACAAGAAAGCATAATTCCCAATCTCTGTAACGCTTTCTGGTATAGTTATTGAGGTTAAACTGCTACAATCTCGGAAAGCAAAATAACCAATCAAAGTCACACTCTCCGGTATATTTATTGATGTTAAGTTACTACAATTCTCGAAAGCCTGAGCCCCAATCGAAGTTACACTCTCTGGTATATTTATTGATGTTAAGTTACTACAATTTCGGAAAGCATTATTAGGAATTGATTTCACGCTTGTTCCTATTGTTAATTTTTGAAGTGGAACATCTCTTAACCAATTAGTACCTAATGTCTTACAATTTTCTGCGTTGTATATCATTTCAGTTAAGCTACTACACTTCTCGAAAGCATAATTCCCAATCGAAGTAACACTTTCCGGTATAGTTATTGAGGTTAGATCACTACAAGCACAGAAAGCGGAAGAGCCTATAGAGGTGGTACTATTGGGAATCTCATAAACAGAAGCCTTTGCATTGGGATATGTTATAAGAGTAGTTATATCTTTAGAAAATAGTACACCATCTTTAGAAGTATAATAACGATTTGAATCGTCAACTATAAATTCTTTCAAACTACTACACCTCAAGAAAGCATAATCCCCAATCAAAGTAACATTCTCCGGTATGGTTATCTCTGTTAAACTACTACAATCTTGGAAAGCAGAATTAGGAATTGATTTTACAGTTGTTCCTATTATTAATTTTTGAAGTGGAATATTACTTAACCAATTATAACTTAATGTCTTACAATTTTCTGCGTTGTATATCATTTCAGTTAAGCTACTACAACCGGAGAAAGCATAATTCCCAATCTCTGTAATGCTCTCTGGTATGGTTATTGAAGTTAAGCTACTACAATTCTCGAAAGCATTATTAGGAATTGATTTCACGCTTGTTCCTATTATTAATTTTTGAAGTGGAACATCTCTTAACCAATTAGTACCTAATGTCTTACAATTTTCTGCGTTGTATATCATTTCAGTTAAGCTACTACAAATCTCGAAAGCATAATCCCCAATCGAAGTCACACTCCCTGGTATGGTTATTGATTTTAAACTACTACAATACTGGAAAGCAGAACGACCAATTTCTGTAACACTCTCCGGTATGGTTATTGATTTTAAACTACTACAACCGGAGAAAGCATAATCCCCAATCGCAGTCACACTTCTTGCTATGGTTATTGAAGTTAAGCTACTACAACTAGAGAAAGCAGAATTAGGAATTGATTTCACAGTTGTTCCTATTGTTAATTTCTGAAGTGCTACATTTTCTAACCAATTATAATCTAATGTTTCACATTTTTCTGCATTATATATCATTTCAGTTAAGCTACTACAACCCCGAAAAGCAAAAAGACCAATCGAAGTAACACTCTCCGGTATGGTTATTGAAGTTAAGCTACTACAATTTCGGAAAGCACTCCTCCCAATCTCTGTAACACTCTCTGGTATGGTTATCTCAGTTAAACTACTACAATTCTCGAAAGCACTCCTTCCAATCTCTGTAATGCTCTCTGGTATGGTTATTGAAGTTAAGCTACTACAATTTCGGAAAGCATTATTAGGAATTGATTTCACAGTTGTTCCTATTGTTAATTTCTGAAGTGCTACATTTTCTAACCAATAAGTACCTAATGTTTCACATTTTTCAGCATTATATATCATTTCAGTTAAGCTACTACAACCGGAGAAAGCATAATCCCCAATCGAAGTAATACTTCCTGGTATAATTACTGAGGTTAAGCTACTACAATTTCGGAAAGCACCATTACAAATAAATTTAGTCCCATCCTTTATAACAATATGTGTATTTTCCTGCATATTTCCTTTATATGTATATAATGCAGAATTAATATAGACAATGCCTTCAGATTGATTGTTAAACCACGCTGTATTATAGAAAGCCTGTTCACCAATCGCAGTTACACTCTCTGGTATGGTTATCTCAGTTAAACTACTACAATTCTCGAAAGCACTCCTTCCAATCTCTGTAATGCTCTCTGGTATGGTTATTGAAGTTAAGCTACTACAATTTCGGAAAGCATTATTAGGAATTGATTTCACAGTTGTTCCTATTGTTAATTTCTGAAGTGCTACATTTTCTAACCAATAAGTATCTAATGTCTTACAATTTTCTGCATTATATATCATTTCAGTTAAGCTACTACAACTGGAGAAAGCATAATCTCCGATCACAGTCACACTTTCCGGTATAGTTATTGAGGTTAGATCACTACAACCGGAGAAAGCATAACGACCAATTTCTGTAACACTCTCCGGTATAATTACTGAGGTTAAGCTACTACAACCATAGAAAGCAGAATTGCTAATAGATTTAATTCCATCTTTTATTACGATATGGGTGTTTCCCGGCATATTTCCTTTATATTTATACAATACAGAATTAATATAGACAATGCCTTTAGATTGATTGTTAAACCACGCTGTATTATAGAAAGCCTGTTCACCAATCGCAGTTACACTCTCCGGTATGATTATTGAGGTTAAACTACTACAATTCTCGAAAGCACTCCTCCCAATCGAAGTAACACTTTCCGGTATGGTTATCTCTGTTAAACTACTACAAGCGGAGAAAGCCCAATCTCCAATCGAAGTCACACTCTCTGGTATAGTTACTGAGGTTAGATCACTATAACCGGAGAAAGCAGAATAACCAATCGAAGTAACATTGTAATTTTTACCATTATAAATAACTACGGAAGGTATAACTACAGAACCGGAATAGGAGTTATTATTTCTAGTTACCTCCACACTATTATCATCAATTGTATTATAGTAGATTGTAACCCCATCATCATTTTCTGCACTAAAATCATACGCTGATACCGACAACATATTCAACAGCATCAAAAATAAAAAGCATATCTTTTTCATAAGCATTATTTTATATGATTATTTATCTTTGTCTTCCAATTGTTTGTCCAGATGTCTTTTCAGTTTTGTAGCCATAGGTTTAAAAGTCCAATAAGTGAGTCCGGCTGAAATAGGAGCACCCACCAAAGGAATTACTTTCCCTACTGATTTAGCGAAACTTTCTCTTGTTAGTTTTATGCCAATCCACTTGCCTACCTGTTTGGCTACATTATAAATTGCATATCTCGTCAATGGTAATTTGGCAAGTCTTTTGGCTGTTTGTTCCGCTACTGATCTGGCTAACATATTGGTTGCTGCTATTGCTTCCGTAGAGCCCATCATTACTCCCGTGAATATCGTAAGTATTTGTGCCATTGCATCATCCAGCTTTCCACCTTTGTCTGTAAAATCAGGCCAACCATATAAATAAAGTAATTTTTGAGCTAAAGCAAACACATGAGCATAAAATTGAGCGATATCAGCCGGAATAGTTCCTGCTATAGCCCATCCACCCGGAAGACCAGCCAAACCGGAAGTAGCACACACTAAAGTTGTATGATAACTGATACAACCGTTTGCTATCTTACCGATTTGTTTTTTGTTTAGTACATCGGTTGGGGAACAAGAAATTGCTTTTTCTATTTCTTCCGGTGTACAATAATGGAAAAGTTCTTTCCTTATAAACTCTTCTCTGTTAACTTTAACAAAAGGCAGAGCCATAGCTCCCTGTAGGGCTTTGTTCCATACATCTACTGCTTCCATACTTCATTCTCCTATACGCCTATAAGTCTCCAAAGTCAGCCGTTTGTGTATTTAACATTAATGACTTTATACAAGAAAGGCACGAGACTTGTTTGCCCATGTTCACGAATCTCAGGCATCGCCAAACGCCTCTAGGAATGAACAAAGAAGAAACAATATTCTCATGCCGATTTCGATATGTAAGGGTACAGTGTTGGCTGACCGAACATACAAAAATAGAATGAGCATTAGTTGCTTCTGTCCTCCTAATATAAATTTGGCGAATTTAAGATTCGGACATATCACAAAAATGCTTTCAAGTATCTAACTATTTGTTAGACTTCTGCAAATGTAGCATTTTTATTTTACAACTAATGCTCTATGAGAATATTATTTCTTCAAAGGTAATACTAATAAAGCTATCCCGTGTATTTCCACAGGAGATAATAATAACTACTTTTTCTACTTTTTTAATTTAAATCATATTATCAGCCTTTTATAAGCCCTCCGGATTAACTTCAGGCATAAACATAAAAAGGGAGGCTTTGTATCCGGTCAAATACTACTTAGGGCTACCACACCCTGCAAAGATTCAACCAAAACATCACCTCCCATTTCGATATGTCATATATAAACAGCCAATGCTGCATATACTTCGGGCATATACAGAAACAAAAAAAGTGAGTGCCTTTTGGATGTTCTCTTTGCTTCTTAATTGTGGTAGTTTAAGTAGTAGAACCAAAAACACTTCCTATGTCTGTCGGATTTTCATCTGACCTTACAAAGATAAACTGTTTTTCCAAATAGGCACTCACTATGAGTATTATTTTTTTCTTTCTTCAAATGTAAGGCTTTTCCCCGTTCCCAGCCGTAATAAAAATAAAAAAGAGAACCGAAGTTCCCTTTATTTTTGATATAGGTATCCCTGTCAGCATCCGGTCATCCTATTTTTCATTTATAAATTGCTTTTTTATCCGTTGCACTGTTGAGATACCGATATTTTGCAGCTTGGCTATATTCCTGACACTATATCCCTTTCTTAACAGAAGAATCGTTTCTTTGTACTCCTCCTTCTTCTTTTCTTCCGTCTTGATACTGCCTGTTCTTCTTCCAAGCCTGCCACCTTTGGCGATATAGTTAGCCCTGCCACTGTTCAAGCGGTATTGGATATTACTTCGTTCTATATTTGCCATTTCAGCCAATACCGTTACCATGATGGAAGCAATCGGATTCACTTCACCATTCGGTTGTAATGTATATAGTCCCAAGTTCTGTATATATACGGATACCTTCGCTTCATGCAGAATCTCCAAAGACCTTAGAACTTGCAGGGTGGATCTGCCCAATCTGCTCAGTTCCGATAAAAGCAGGAAATTCACAGACTCCCTTTTGCAATATTCCAGACATTCTCCCAAAATCTGTCTTTCCTCAATTTTCTTTGTACCTGATATATGCTCCTCGTAGATATTCACGATTTCCATATCCTGTGACTTGGCATATTTCTTCAAGTCCTCTATTTGCCGCCCTGTGTCCTGTCTGTCGTTTTGTGACGATACACGGGCATAAGTGACTGCCGTCTTGATTTTATTTTCTTTCATATTATTCTTTGATTAAATTGATGACATAGAAAGGCGTATCCAAACAACTTTTGCAGATTTATTTGAACACATCATCCTTTTGAACACAAAAAAAGAGGATACCACCGTTTTATTAGTGATACCCTCTTCGGATAATACAAACCATATTCTTTCAGGTCATTCTATAAACCATGAATACGCTTCATCCTTATGGTTCAATGCTTTCGTTAATCCCAATGATACTTCTGTCGCATTTACGCTACGCCCTAGAAATGTATCAAGATAACTATTCTTGTTTGCCCCCGTTATCAGGTTATAGAATTTCCACATATTGATTTCTCCGTTCATTCCGGCAAAGTTGTCGTCATATATATACTGCTTTGCCACATTATTAATCTGGCTGTCAGTGATGAGTAATCGTGGTAATTCCCTCTGTTGGTATTGGGGTAAATAGTTATACAGTCTCATTCTTCCTAAGATTTGGCAGAATTGGTGTTCACTTAGTATTGTATCCCCTAAAGATTGCATCAGGTGAATATGTTTTGCTACATTGTATTGACTAAACAAGTCCAATGTGAATTGATATAAATCCCTTGAACTTGTCGCCCTTACTTCTTCTTTGTACCCGTCTGTGGATAGACATTGGTTAGTACAAGCCTGATTCAGGAATCCAACGGCAATACTGAATTTCTGTGCCGTTAACTTCCCGCTTAAATTATCCCTCGCATAGCTTTTACAGCCTGTAACGGATAAGCTCAGTTGATTCCCATTTATGTCCTGACGGATACTCGGGACTTCTATATTGAAAATCATACGTTCATAATACATTGTCTTGTCTGATTCCAAAAGTTGATCCACTCTTTTATTGATGGCTTCCGGTATTCTTCCCTTGACAATATGTGAGGTTCTTATCTCTGGGGTACAGATTGTTTCCCCTTGATAAAAATCCCTTGTCGCTTCATAGACTGATTCTATGAAACTCTGATGTGATATACAGACCTCGTTGTCTTTTGCGAAGGTAGGTATGATACATTCATTTTTTAAGTGATCTAATGTCACCTCTGTTGTGTTCGCTTCTATGAATGGTGAACGCTTGGGCTGTTCCATAATAAGAACCGCATCTTCTACGTCTTGTTTCCAATCATTTACGACTGATGTTTCCATCCTGTCATGTGATGGTATAATAACTAAATCATTCATAATTTTATTGATTTAATTGTTTGTTACTCTGTTTTAATTTTAGCACTCTTTTTCTTTAGCATTCCACGTAGCTTCTTTGTATTCTTCGCTACTGCCAATACCATTTCTAAGACTACTATGAATATACTTTCCAGCTTGGTATAATTCATTTCTCTTCTTTTTTGAATCCTACGGGATTGATTCTTTGTTGAACTTTTCTTCTTTTAATATAAGATTCGATGTACTCAAAGGCTTCTAATAAATGAGCCATCATCCCGATAAATTTTACTACTTCAATAATCAATTTTACTTTTTTCATTGTTATTTCTCCTTATTCTTTAATTGTTAATTAATTGTTTGTTTTTCTCATTAATAAGGCTTTGAAACGAAATAGCGGGGGAAGGAAAAGGAAGAAGAGGGAAAGGGAGAAAAAGAGAAAAGAATAAAAAAAGAGAGCCGAAGCTCCCTTGCATAAGAAGAAAAGTAGATATGATAAATCCCCATTTCAGTGACTATGACGATGTTGCATAATCGGTGTTGAAACAGGGATGCTTTCGATAGTAATGTTTGTCTTTAGCATTGACTACCGATTTATTATATATTAATTCTTTCTTCTATATCTATTTTTTCTTTCTCATTTATAAGAGTTTGAAGGGTTGGGAGAGGGATAGTTACAAAATACTGAAATATAGAATATAATTTTGATAATTGAAATTTTATTTTTACCTTTGTCTCACAATCATGAATAATCAGTAATTAATGAGAATATTTACCGAACAGTTTTTAAAAGAATATGCAGAAAAAAATCCCGATTCAAAAGTTGCTTTGCAGGAATGGGTATCTATAGTGAAGAAAAGTAAATGGACTTGCTTTGCTGACATAAAGAAAACATTTAATAGTGTGGATAATGTAGGTAATCAACATTATGTTTTTAATATTCGGGGAAACAACTATCGTTTAGTAGTAGTCATTAAGTTTACGATTAAATTTGTTTATGTCCGCTTTATCGGTACACATAAAGAATATGATAAAATAGATTGTGTTAATATTTAAGGTTATGACAAAAATAGAGAATCAAGCCCAATATGAATGGGCAATAAAAAAAGTAGAGGAACTTCTCCCTTTAGTGAAAGATGGTACTCCTTTAAACGATCCGAACAGTATAGAGCTAGAGCTTATCTCCAATCTTGTATCCGATTATTCGGATGAGCACTTTGCAATCGGTGAACCAACCTTGGTTGATGTTCTTAAACTCCGTATGTATGAAATGGGACTTAATCAAAAATCTCTATCAAAAATGATCGGCGTCAGTCCTTCACGGCTTAGTGATTATATTTCAGGTAAATGTGAGCCAACGTTGAAAGTGGCCCGGGAAATTAGTAGAAAGTTGAATATTGATGCTAATATTATATTAGGAGTATAAGTGTTATATTTGAATTATAAAATTCTATATTTTTTGCATAAACTCATGATTAATAGAATTATGGAATATCTCAGCGAATTTCATAAGAAACAGATAAAGTGTACTTAAATTCGATAAAAAATAACTTGATAAAATCAATAAATATATTTAGTTTTGCATTGAAAGTTTTGTGTTGACTTATTGTTGACTAAATAAATTTTCAAAGAGATTATTATCGTGTTGACAATAAAGGATTTTAGTTGAGCGTTTATTCAAGATTCCGGTTCTGAAGGTCGTGGGTTTGAGTCCCACCGGGGTCACGAAGAAAAAACGTTATTATACTGATTCAGTGATAATAACGTTTCTTTTTTGTCATTTCTATAACTTATAATGGTCTTTGCTGTTATTTTTATGCTTAAATAGCTTTAGTTTAGTCCATTAAAATGATATTTTATCCTTTTAATTCTTTAAATAAATCTTCCCACGAATCACAAAATGCTTGCATGGATGGGAATAATAAATCGGCTCCGGCAGCTAATAAAACTTTGTCATCAAGAGGTCCGGTATTGACAGCCACAGTAAAAATGCCGGCAGCGTGCCCTGCTTCTACGCCTAATGGGGCATTTTCTACCACAATTGCTTCATTGGCTTTGAGGTTACCTTTCTTTAAAGCCATTAAATAAGGTTCAGGGTTTGGTTTGCCATATTTTACATCAAATGCTGTGACCATTAATTCTGGTGTGAATATACCCGGAAAATTTGTATTAAGGCGATTAATCAATGAATGTTGTCCGGAACCGGTTACAACCATTGAGAATAAGCCATCTTGTTTTATTTTGGTTAATACTTCTAGTGCTCCGGGCATTCGCTGAACTTCCGGATTTTTATTGAATTCTTCACTCTTTTCTGCGTAGATCGTTTTTATTTCATCCTCAGAAGCCTCATAACCTCTTTCTCGCTTGCATACAATATTAATAGTGGATGCTCCGGTACGTCCTTCATGTAAATAGGCTTCTTCACGGCTTAAGTTAAGACCATGATGTGCCATTGTCTTATGCCATGCATCAGCATGGTATGGCATTGAATCGAATAATACTCCGTCCATGTCGAAAAGGACGGATTTCAGGTGCAGTGAGTTATAATTATTGGCTTTTAAATACTGATTGATAGATTCTTGAAACATTTTGTATATACATTATTTGAGCTACAAAGATACAAATAACCAACTAAAAGACGAGTATTTCTTTTGATATTAAAATATTTCATCTATTTTTGCAAAAATAAATATGTTATTTTATAGAGATGAAAAATACATTTCTTATTATCCCATTTCTTGCCTTGGGAATGGTCTCATGCAGTGATGGTATGGGAGGTATACCATTAATAACGGTTGATTCTATTCAAATTAATGGTGAATCGATAGGACGTAATATCCTTTATCCTATTCCGATGAATGCTACGGTCCGAGTGTTTACTACATTGGAAGCTTATGATGGCACTCTAAGCTCATTCAATACAGAAGTAAATTATGGAGAGAATGAAGTTAGCGGATATCAAAAAGCTATTGAATTTGAAAAAGATGTTGTAAGTGATGATCTGACAAACCTTAAAGAGGGAGTCTTACGTTTTAAAGATGGAGTAGTGAAAACTAATGTAGCAGTAGAGACAATTGCTCCTTCAACGAAAGATACATTGAAATTAAGATTTTATCTGAATACGGATGATAAGGGTACTAAAGAAGAGTTGGTATTTAAAATTGTAAGTAAGAGTCATAGAGAAAATGACTAGTTTTTTATAAATCACGGAGAAAGTCATCAATTGAAGTATCTCCGATTGCATTAAGTTTTTTCTTTATGCGATATCTACTCATTTTTATACTGTCAGGTGATACTGATAAGATTTGGGCAATTTCTTTAGCTCTCATACCTATTTTAATATAAGCGCAAAGTCGTAGATCATTTTCTGTCAGTTCTTTTGATTGTTGCTTTAGTTTGTGAAAAAATAAAGGATGTACTTTTTCAAAATGCATTTTAAATTCATTCCATTCTTCGTCAATATTCAAATTATCTTTTATAAGTGTATCTATTTCTTTCTTGTAAAATTCCAGATCAGATTTCTCTTGGTTGTAATTGTTCGTTAATTGTAGTATTTTGTTTAGAATGAGATTTTTATTGGATAATAGAAGTAGAGAAGTGCTTATTTCTCTGTTTCTTGAATCTATTGTTTGAGTAAATTCTTTTTTTTGCTGTTGAGAACTCTCCTTTTCCTCTTGTAGTTTTTTGTTGAGTTGCTTATTTTCTAACTCCTTTAGTTCTTTTTGCTGTAATACAATTTTCTTTTGCTTGACGACAATAAGGAGAGTCAACAATATAATGAGGATCACTCCCGTTGCAGAAATGACGAGGATCACGGTTTGTTTCTTTTTGATTGTATATTCATCATGGGCTATTTTTAATTTGTTTTGATAATCACTTAATATGTATTTCGCTTCTGTCTTGTTTATAAGTGAAATCCTCTCATTTCCTAATAAATGATTACGTATCGAGTCATAAAGAACGTGGTAAATGTAGGCACTGTCATATTGTTTCTTTTGGGAAAAAGATAGCGAGAGTCCGGCATAAGTTCCGGTAAGACGTTCGTCTATATTATGTTTTATATAATAAGCTTCGACTCTTTTTAAATATTTGTAAGAAGAATCCGGTTGGTTAACTCGAAGATAATATGCTCCGATATTATGGAGTATAGTGATAGTTAAAGAATAATTATCTATCTGTTTAGATATATCTAATGCTTTTTTGTAGAATTCAAAGGATTTATTTCTTCGAGAATCTTTAACATAAAAGGCTCCTAAATTTATATATGCAGCTGTAAGAAGGTATGGACTATCTATTTTTTTTATAGTGGGTATGTATTTTAAAAGTTGGGTAATGGCTTGTTCTTTTTCTCCTGAAAGATATAAAGAGTTATAGAGGTTAATCCGCATACCTAGTTCTTTTTCTTTATTTTTATTTCTTTTATAATATTCTAGCGCCCTATATCCATATTCCAAAGAATTACTATATTCTCCTATGGTTCTGAAGAGTCGTGAAATGGATTTATTTATTTCTGCTATGAGATTTTTATTATTTGATTTTGTTGCATATTTTAATGCTTGTAATCCGTAATTGCAAGCATTGGTGTATTCATTGGATAGGAATTCTGTCATGAATAAGGAGTAATATAAAAGACTGTATTCGTATGGATACCGGGTACTATCGCAATGTTGTATTAAATAGCAAATAGAATCAGTGTAATTTTTTGTTTGATATCCAGATATGTATTGTAAGGTTATATCCTGAAAGATTGCACGTGAAGTATATAATGGATTATTTTTTAAATGTAAAGCAAGAATATTTAGCTCATTAACTAGAGAATCAGCTTTATTAGTCTGACTGTATTTGGTTTCATCTATCTGATTATAGATAGAATAGAATAAGTTGATGCTATCTTGTCGTGAACTTCCGGTTGCGAATATACGCACCGAAATAATGAAGAAAAGTAGAAGAATGTATATATAGTTTTGTCTTATGATCATATAATGTAATTACTACTATGTTTCTGCAAATATCGCTAATTTTAAATGAAAATGGTAGTTTTTTGTAGTTTTCCTTCTTTTCGTTACCTTTTGTATACTCTTTAAAAGCTGATTTATTGAAATAAGAACCTTACATTTGGGGAAATCAATTATTATATAGTTATGAGAAAATTCTATCTTTATTTATTAACCTTTATGGTATTGGTATTTTTCGGTAATGTGGATGCATTCTCGCAACCTATCGACAAAACGAAGAAGCATAAACCAATGGAGTTGAAGTATTCAGGTCCTTCCGGACTTAGAAAAACATTCGAATCTTATTCCGGTATCCATCATCGGAAACGGATTAATAAAACAATGATGAAAACCGAAAGTGATAAAGCGATATGGGGGTATCTCATATATGACTTTAGTTATGGTGAAGATGAAGGTTTCCAAATGGGCATGGGAACATTTACTTTGGCACAACCGGATGAGTTTGCTGTTGAATGGACCAGTGAATTGGATGTTTCTGCCGGTGCTTGTGCAAATGATGTTATGTATTTGCAGGATCATTCATTAGATAGTCCTGTGTCTTTTTCTTCTATAGACTTGATAACAGGGGAAGAAAATAAAATAAAGAGTTATGATAAATCTACAGATCCGTGTTTCAGAGATATGACTTACGATTATACTACTAATACAATGTATGGGGTAGGATGTGTATCCGGTGCGGAGTTGTCTTCATTATATGTCGTCAATTTGGAAACCGGAGACTGTACGGAATTGTTTCCTCTTGAATTTGAGTATTGGACATTAGCAGTCAATAATGAAGGAAGCATGTATGGAGTTACAACTGAGGGAAATTTATGCCGGATAGATTTAGAAAACCGTTCTGAAAATATTATTGGTTCAACAAATGAATATCCATGGTACATTCAGTCAATGGATTTTGACCGAAGTGATAATACGCTTTATTGGGCTGCATATACAGAAGATAGTGAGAGTTTTTTGGCAACTATAAATGTCGAGACTGGTGAAGCCACGCGTATAGGCAGTCCGTTGGGGTTTTATGCAGAGATTGTGGCTTTGCATGTCCCTTCTAAACCTCAATCGACTGATACTCCGGCTGCTGTTTCGGAGTTGAATGTTGCTGCAGGAGAACAGGGAGCATTAACAGTGAAGTTGTCTTGGACAAATCCATCACAAACGATTGGTGGTGAGACATTAACAGCTCTTACGAAAATAGATATTTATAGAAATGAGGAGATTGTTCATACCATTGATAATCCAGCGGTAGGTGTCGGTGCGGAGTGGACGGATCATCTCTCTGAAAATGGATATGTAGTTTATAAATTGATTGCTTCGAACGAAGAAGGTGAAGGGAAAGCAATTAAGTCCAAACAGCTATATGTAGGAAAAGATGTTCCCGGTGCAGTGGAGAATCTTGTTTTGACAAAGGTAAATGAAACTTATCAAACCAAAATAAGTTGGAGGGCTCCGGTATCTTCCATGAATGGAGGATGGTTTGATGCTGACGGAATAAAATATGATGTGGTTCGTTATCCTGATAACAAGCTTATAGGTGAGAATTTAGAGGTGACAACTTGTACGGATAATACGATTACTGCTTTGAATGCTTATTCTTATGAGATTATACCTAAAACATCTGAGGGTGAAGGTGTGAAAGCGCAAACAAATAAACTGTTTGTGGGTCCTGCCATGAGTGTTCCATATTTCTGTGACTTTAGTACGGAAGAAGCACGAAACTTATGGGTTATTGATGATGCTAATGGAGATGGTTGCACATGGGAGTTTGGACATAATTATAAAGGTACAAAGGATTGGTTCTTGGAATATGATATCTATAACTATGATGTAGAACCGGTTCTTCAGGCTGATGAATGGTTTTTCTCTGCTCCGTTTAGACTGGAAAAGGGTAGAACTTATACTTTAATGTTTAGAGTACGTTTGGGCGGAACTCTTGCTCAGGAAAAATTCAGAACAGTTTTATGCGGTGATGCCGATCATGAGGCTCAGATAAAAGTTATTGGCGATTACACTACATTGAATGATCAGAATTTCCAGCCGGTGATTGCTGTTTTTGATGTGGCAGAAACGGGAGAATATAATCTGGGATTCCAATGTTATTCAGATCCGAGTCAATGGATGATACAAATAACCGATATATCTTTAGAGAGTTCATTTATAAAAGATATGGAGGCTATCCGATTGAAAGGAATGACTGCCCCGATACAAAATGAATCCAACTTCTATGAAGTGACTGTCTTGAATAACGGTGCGGAAAATGTTTCCACTTATCGGGTAGAAGTGATTGATGAGGACATGAATGTATTAGGTATGAATAATGTGGAACGAGAATTAGCACCTCAAAAAGAGTTATTCGTTCAAGTAAAATGCACGTTGCCTCAATCAGGAACGAGACATCTCAGGGGAAGGGTCGTGTTGGATGGTGATGAAGATACGTCAAATGATATATCTCCTGAATTTGTAGTCGAATCGCTTCCTGCTGGAAATTTGAGTTGGCAATATGTAGGTAATGCAAAATCTGTAGATTTCTCACCTAATTATCCATTTGTTATGGATATGCCATTTAGTCGTGCTCAGACATTGTATCTTCCTGCTGATTTACAATTTACATCTGGTAAAATAGAAAAATTAGCTTATTATTATTATATATCCCCTGTTTATGGTATGGCTGCCCAAAATGTAAAAGTGCGTATATCAATGGCTAATACAGAAGTAGGAACCTTATTGGATAATTATATTGATGATGAACAATTTACCAAAGTTTTCGAAGGCTTAATTTCGATTGATCCCCAAAATAATATTTTGGTATTGGATTTGGATAGTCCATTTGAATATGCAGGGAAGAATCTTTGTTTCCTTACGGAACGTATCGGTGATGCAGGTAATACATTCAAAGGAAATAATTTCCTTTATACGGAGGATAATGATGTAATAGGAGAGGGACGTACCCGATATTATTTTAATGAATCTATACCTTTCGGACCGGATGTTGAAAGTGCGGTTAGTCTGCGTATGCCGAATGTTTCTATATTGGTTAATGGTAAAACGGTTGATGCTATTGAAGATATTGAAAAAGAGATAACGGTAAGTGTATATCCGAATCCTGCTACCAACAGACTTTATGTTGAAGGTGATTATACGGTTGCAGAATTGTTTACCGCAAATGGGATGCCTGTGGTGACGGTTAATGGAGAAAAAACAATTGATTTGATCGGATTAAATAGAGGCGTTTATTTCTTAAAGATTAGTACGAAAGATGGAGTGGAAGTCCATAAGATAATGTTGAAGTAGTTCTTTAATATGACTTTTAAAATGTCCGGACTGAATATAAAAACGTCCGGACATTTTTTATTTTTTGTCCGGACGTTCTTGTCTGTTATTATGATGTTCTAACTATAATTTTGCACGGATAGCTTTTGACTCCTCTTCGTATCCCGGTTTATTCAGTAAGGCAAACATATTCTTTTTGTATGCTTCAACTCCCGGTTGATTGAATGGATTTACATCTAAAATATAACCGCTGATACCACAACCTATTTCAAAGAAATAAAGCAATTGTCCGATATAGTATTCATTTAACTCCGGCATAATAATGCGTAAGTTTGGAACACCACCGTCAACGTGTGCTAACTGTGTACCTAATTCTGCCATCTTATTAACTTCATCCACTCGTTTGCCTGCCAAGAAGTTCAAACCATCGAGATTTGCTTCATCAGAAGGAACTTCGAGTTTATGGTTAGGATTTTCTACAGAGATAACCGTTTCAAAGATGGTACGTTCACCTTCCTGAATCCATTGTCCCATAGAGTGAAGATCTGTGGAGAAATCCACGGAAGCAGGGAAGATACCTTTGTGCTCCTTACCTTCAGATTCTCCGTAAAGCTGTTTCCACCATTCGGATACATAGTGAAGTTTCGGCTGGAAGTTAACAAGTATTTCTATCTTCTTTCCTTCTTTGTAGAGTTCGTTACGGGTAGCGGCATAGACGGCAGCCGGATTTTCCCAATAAGAAGTAGCGGTGTTACTGCAAACTTCTTCCATCTTACGTGCGCCTTCTACTAATTTCTCAATATCGTATCCGGCAACAGCGATTGGCAATAGACCTACCGGGGTCAGAACAGAGAAGCGTCCGCCTACATTATCCGGAATAATGAAAGATTTATATCCTTCTTTGTCAGCTGTGGTACGTGCTGCACCTTTCTTTGCGTCAGTAATGGCAACGATGACTTTCTTTGCCATTTCTTTTCCGCGTTGGTCTTCACATTGCTTTTTCAATAGACGGAAAGCCAAAGCCGTTTCCGTTGTAGTACCTGATTTGGAGATATTGATAACGCCGAATTTCTTGTCTTTCAGGAAAGTAGTCAATTCATATAAATAATCTTCTCCGATATTGTGTCCCGCATAAACAATAGTTGGGGCGTCTTTCTTGTCTTGTAACCATTGGAAGCTGTTTGACAGTGCTTCTATTACAGCGCGTGCTCCTAAGTAACTGCCTCCGATACCGGCAACAACTACTACTTCACAATTCTCTCTTAATACTTTTGCGGTAGCTTTCAAGTCTTCCAAGTGTTCTTTGCTTATAGAAGAAGGCAGATGAAGCCATCCTAAGAAATCGTTACCTTTTCCTGTCCCTTTGTCAAGGGCTTCAATGCAAGCTTTTACCTTAGGCTCATAAGCGGCAATTGTTTCTTTAGAAACAAATCCTAAAGCCTTTTCGATGTTCAAACTAATATTTTTCATAACACTGTAATGTTTATCTGAATGAATCAGTTAATAATTTTATCTCAATCATAGGTGATATGCGCTCATACAATATGTTGTAAACAGCATCAAGTATCGGCATGTTCACATGATAATGTTTATTAAGCTCTTTAATACATTTGGTACCGTAATATCCTTCTGCGATCATTTCCATTTCTATCTGGGCGCTCTTTACAGAGTATCCTTTTCCGATCATGCTACCGAATGTACGGTTACGGCTGAAGTTGGAATAGGAAGTAACAAGCAGGTCACCTAAATATACGGAATCGGTAACTTGTCTGTTTATCGGATGTACTGTATTCAGGAAACGGTTCATCTCTTGGATTGCATTGGAAATCAACACGGCTTGAAAGTTATCACCGTATTTCAATCCGCTACAGATACCTGCTGCTATAGCGTATACATTCTTTAATACAGAACCGTATTCAATACCCGCAACATCGTCGCTGACTGAAGTCTTGATAAAGTGGTTGGATAACTTTCTTGCGAATATACGTGCTTTGTCAATATCAGGACATGCGATGGTTAAGTAAGAAAGGCGTTCCAACGCTACTTCTTCGGCATGGCATGGTCCGGCAAGAACAGCAATGTTCTCGGGTGGTACATTATATATCTTTGTAAAATACTCGGATACAATTAGATTCTCGTCCGGTACGATACCTTTAATGGCTGTGACAATGAATTTGTCTTTTATCTTTATTTTCAGCTTTTTCAAGTGAGACTTGAGGTAAGGTGACGGAGTGGCGAATACAAGTGTATCCGATTCCTTTACTACATCGTTTATATTGGAATAGAAATGAATGCGCTTCGTGTCAAATTTCACACCGGTGAGATAAGCCGGATTGTGCCCCATGCGTTTAAAATCCTCGATACGGTCATCTCTACGCATGTACCAGTTTATCTCATCTTCTTGACCTAATGCCATCTTAGCAATGGCGGTAGCCCAGCTACCTCCGCCCATTATTGCTATTCTACCAGGTAGTTTCATCTTTAGTCGATCTTGCTTATCCAGCCTGCTACTGTGTCAACTGACGGATTGTTTAATTCCAATTTATATTTCTTATTGATTCCACAAATGTCCATATGGAGCTTTTGGGGATTAACTTCTTTCATATCGGATATTAAATTATATCCGGCTTTTTGAATTAATGGAACCCATTCCTCTGGAATACCCAGTTCCATAAATTTCGCAACGGAGTCTTTCGGCACAACCTTTTCCGGACGCATTTGCGGGAAGAACAAAACTTCTTGTATAGTGGATTGTCCGGTCATCAACATGACAAGGCGGTCCATACCGATACCCATACCTGAAGTAGGAGGCATACCATATTCCAATGCACGAACAAAGTCTTTGTCGATAATCATCGCTTCGTCGTCTCCCTTCTCGCTTAATTTCATTTGTTCTTCAAAGCGTTCCAACTGATCTATCGGGTCGTTCAGCTCAGAGTATGCGTTGCATAATTCTTTTCCATTCACCATCAATTCGAAACGTTCTGTCAGTTCCGGATTGTTCCGGTGTTTCTTTGTCAATGGAGACATTTCAATAGGATAATCAGTGATGAAAGTCGGTTGGATATAAGTACCTTCACAGAATTCGCCGAATATTTCGTCAATGAGTTTACCTTTTCCCATTGTATCGTCTATTTCCATGTTTAGCTTTTTGCAAACCTCATGGATTTCCTCTTCTTCCATTCCGGTCAAGTCGTATCCAGTGTGTTCTTTAATGGAATCCAACATGGTGACACGTTTGTAAGGAGCTTTGAAGTCGATAATGTTATCACCTACTTTTACTTCGGTAGTGCCATTTACATCCAGACAGATTTTTTCAATCATCTTTTCCGTAAATTCCATCATCCAATTGTAATCCTTATAAGCTACATAGATTTCCATGCAGGTAAATTCCGGATTGTGTGTGCGGTCCATTCCTTCGTTACGGAAGTTCTTACCGATTTCGTATACGCCTTCAAAACCACCCACGATTAATCTTTTCAGATATAATTCGCTGGCAATACGCATATATAACGGCATATCCAGTGCGTTGTGGTGTGTAATGAACGGGCGTGCTGCCGCTCCACCTGCGATAGCTTGCAGGATAGGGGTTTCTACTTCCATATAACCTTTTGAGTTAAAATAGTCACGCATGGAAGTATATACTTTATTTCTTTTGATGAAAATATCTTTTACGCCATCATTAACAACAAGATCTACGTAACGTTGACGGTAACGGAGTTCCGGATCTTCGAACTTGTCGTATGCCACACCGTCTTTATATTTTACGATGGGAAGCGGTTTGATGGATTTGGAAAGAACGGTCAACTTTTGTGCATGCACGCTGATCTCTCCCATTTGAGTCTTGAACACAAAACCTTCGATACCGATAAAGTCACCTAAATCGAGCAGGCGTTTGAATACAGTAGTATATAAATCTTTATTTTCTTCCGGGCAGATGTCGTCGCGGGTGATATAAACCTGGATACGTCCTTTGGAATCCTGTAATTCTACGAAAGAGGCTTTACCCATTACACGGCGACTCATAATACGTCCTGCTATGGATACCTGACGAGGTTCTGCATCTTCTTTGAATTCAGCTTTTATATCGGTTGAAAAAGCGTTTGTTACATACTCTGCTGCAGGATAGGGCTCTATACCCATTTCCCGTAATTCGTTCAGACTATTTCGTCTGATTATTTCCTGTTCACTTAGTTCTAATAAGTTCATTCTGTTATGTATTAACTCAAATTTGCCACAAAAATAAGAAACATTTTGCAAATTATACTATTATTCTGTTGAAAGTTGAAGAGCTTTCATTTCTTTTGTGCGTACAAAAGAAACGAAACAAAGAAAAAACGCCGGCTTACGTTGCGAAGCTAAAATATTGCTCCATTTCCTGAACAAAACGAACTCGCTGCGCTCAAACAGCGTTTTGTTCTTGACGGAAATGAAACAATATTTCTTCACGCTTCTCCACTGATGCCGGAAATACTCGAGAGAATCTCGCTTCGCATTGATGGGAGATGCTTTCCCCACTAATCCAGAAATACCGGGAATCTCGCTGCGCATCGAAGTAGTATGTTTTCATGCTGCATTCAGGAGGGTCTCGCTTCGCATCGAATATCCTAATTTGGCGCGAATTACGCAAACACAATTTAATTGTGAACTCTCGTAATCTGCGCCAAAAAGGAAGAATAGAAAGACTTTTGGATACCCTTTCTACCTATTATTATTTATATGCTTTGTGGAATTCTATGACGGCTTCCACTCCTTTACGGAAAATATCTAACGGGAGATTTTCGTTTGGAGAATGGATGGCATTAGATTCCAGGCCAAATCCCATCAGGATCGTTTTTATACCTAACACTTGCTCAAAGGTAGAGATAATGGGGATACTTCCTCCTCTGCGGACTGCCAATGGCTTTTTGCCGAAAGCGATTTCAAAACCTTTTTCTGCGGCTTGATATGCAGGCAAGGTAATCGGGCAAACGTATCCTTGTCCTCCGTGCATGGGAGTTACCTTTACTTTTACGCTTTTGGGTGCTGACTTTTCAATATATTCCTTAAATAATTGGGATATTTTATGATGTTCCTGGTGGGGGACAAGACGGCATGATACCTTTGCGTATGCTTTGGAAGGCAAAACAGTCTTGGAACCTTCTCCCGTGTATCCACCCCAAATGCCGCAGATGTCGAATGACGGGCGACAACTGTTTCTCTCCAACGTTGAGTAACCGGCTTCTCCCGATAACTCTTCAACCCCGATGGCTTCTTTATATTTCTCCTCATTAAACGGTATTTGGGCTATCATTTCCCGTTCTGCTTGCGGTACTTCTTCCACATCATCATAAAAATGCGGAATCGTAATCTTTCCGTTTTCATCTATAACTTTTGCCAGCATACCGCAGAGTGTATTTATAGGGTTGGCTACAGCTCCGCCGAAATGTCCGGAATGTAAGTCACGGTTAGGCCCCGTAACTTCTATTTCCCAATAGGCCAATCCTCTTAAACCGGTAGTCAAAGATGGTAGTTCCGCACCTAGCATACTGGTGTCCGAAACTAATATGATATCAGCCTTTAAAAGCTCTTTATGATTGATACAGAATTCTTCCAGGCTAGGTGAACCTATTTCTTCTTCTCCTTCAAATATGAATTTCACATTATGGGTGAGAAGGTTATGTTTTACCAAATACTCAAAAGCCTTTACCTGAATGAAAGATTGCCCTTTGTCGTCATCTGCGCCTCGTGCCCATATTTTTCCGTCTCTGATTTCCGGTTCGAACGGTTCGCTTTTCCAAAGTTCCAACGGCTCTGCGGGCATCACGTCATAATGTGCATAAACCAATACCGTTTTTGCATCGGGATTTACCGTTTTCTGTGCAAAAACGATCGGGTTTCCGGCGGAAGGCATGACCATTGCTTCGTCTGCACCTGCTTTCAGAAGTAAATCTTTCCATTGTTGTGCACATGCCAGCATATCGTCTTTGTGTTCCGGGTTGGAACTGACGGATGGAATACGTATAAGGCTGAACAACTCATCCATGAATTGTTCTTCGTTTTCTTTCAGGTAGGTTTGTATCGGGTTCATAAAGTTAAAGTTGAGTGGTTCTGTCAATCAGGTAATAATCAAGCAAAGTCATAGCAGCCATCGCTTCTACTATAGGTACCGCGCGAGGCAAAACACATGGATCGTGTCTTCCTTTGGCTTTCATGGAAGTATCTATACCGTCGATATTGACTGTATGCTGCTCCATCAAAACAGTTGCCACAGGTTTGAATGCTACACGGAAAAATATATCTTGTCCGTTGCTGATACCTCCTTGAATACCTCCGGAATGATTGGTCTTGGTTTCCACCACACCGTCATGATTATAGAATACATCATTTTGCTCCGAACCTCTTTGTTTCAGGCCTTTGAATCCGTCACCGTATTCAAATGCTTTTACGGCATTGATGCTGAGCATGGCATTTCCCAAAGCTGCTTGCAGTTTGCCGAATACCGGTTGACCTAATCCGATGGGACAGCCTTTGATCACACAAGTGACAACGCCGCCGATGGTGTCTCCGTCAGCTTTGACCTGGGCGATGAGTTCTTCCATCTCTTTGGCTTTTGCCGGATCAGGACAGCGCACCATGTTCTTTTCTATCTCGGAGAAATCGTATGATTTATAATCTTCTTCCAGTCGGATAGGTCCTACTTGCGAAGTATATGCCGTTATATGAATGCCGATCTGGCTTAACGCCAATTTAGCGAGTGCTCCTCCCACGCAGCGTGAGATAGTTTCGCGTGCAGACGAACGGCCTCCTCCGCGATAATCTCTTATACCATATTTAATTTGGTAGGTATAGTCGGCATGCGAAGGGCGGAAAACGTTTTTAATGTTTTCATAGTCCTTTGAATGCTGATTTTTGTTCCATACAATGAAACCGATGGGGCATCCGGTGGAACGTCCGTTAAAAACTCCGGATAAAAACTCCACTTCATCTTCTTCCGCACGATCTGTTGTGATTTTAGATTGTCCCGGGCGGCGGCGTCTTAATTCGCTCTGTATGAAATCCATATCGATCTTTATGCCTGAAGGGAATCCGTCGATGACGCCTCCGATTCCTTTGCCATGTGACTCCCCGAAACTGGTTAGTCTGAATATATTGCCGAATGAGTTGAACATAAACTTAAAATTTAGATGGTTCGTATATTGCAAATATAACAAAATTCCCGAATAAATTCCTAACTATTCCGATATTTCTGCGGTCCCATACCCACATGTCTTTTAAAATATTTTCCAAAGAAGGAAACATTGGCAAAGTTCAGGGAATCGGCTATCTCGTTTATCGGCAGATTCGTTGATTTAAGTTGGGCTTTGGCATCCGTTATGACCATCTCTGCAATAATGTCCATTACGGTTCTTCCGGTAACTTGTTTGATGGTATTACTCAGGTGTGTAGGCGTTATTCCTATCTTTTGTGCATAGAAAGATATGTTTCTTTCCTGTGCATAATGCTGTATGGCAAGATGTGCGAATTCTTTGCAAATCTTTTCGTTACGACTGAAAGACGGATTATCCGTCAGTTTATTGGTGGCCTGATAAAGTTCTTTGAGTCGGTAAAGTATAGAAAGCAAAATACACTTTAAAACATCTGGATTTTGGGATGGATTCAATTCATACGTGCGAATCAGCAATTTAAAGTAATCTTCATATAGTTCGGCAAACCTTGAAGGAACGCTGATTACCGGATTGCTTTTTATAATGTATAGGAAGTCGATTAATGACTTTGCAATATTTACACTGTTGATGAATTTGGAAGAAAATATCATAAAATAAAGTAGCAAGTCACCTTCCGCTTTATGCAACTGTATGATACTGCCGGGTGAGAGCGTGAAAAGATCGTTGCGTTTAATCGTTTGCCGGGACAGGTTAACGGTCGCATCAATGCTTCCTCCCATGCATAAAACGAATATTTCCGCATTCAATCGGCAAGGATAATTCTTGTAAAGGTTGAGGATATTTTCGGTGATTCCCGTTCCAATAACGAAATCATCAGGAATATCAATTTTAGGCAATGTCTTTTCCATGGCTTTCTTTATTTGATGATGTCTACAAATATAGGGCTTCTTTTATAAAGTAGGATGCAAATTTAAGAAAAAGAACATTTGTTTTAAAAAAAAGAACATTTGTGTAAATGCAATAATGCTGTTATTTTGTATGTAATGGGAGTGTTTTTAAGTAATGGGACATATTTAAATATGAATAGACCTTGACCGGTCTTTTGTAATAGCGTTACTTTGCGGTGCTTAAAAATAGACTGATTTGAATATTTATTAGCGAATTATTAAACACGATTAATTATGAGAAGATTTTTTACGTTGGTAGCTTGTGCTACATTGTTAGGAATGAGTAGCTTGCAAGCTCAACAGATCAGAGGAGACTTTGATGTTCAAACGGAATGGGGACCGGAGACGGCTCTTGGAAGCACTTTTAAAGGTATAGGGATAGAACCGGCAGGATGGAGTGCACTCAATGTTACTCAAATGGGAATGAAGTTTCCGTTGGTTTTTGAAAGTGAAGGCCGAAATGGTAGCGGAAAGAGTATTAAATTGATGAATCGAAAACTTGGAGCTTACGGTATCGGCGCAAATTCTCCGAGTTATATTACATTGGGTGAAACTTGGGTTTACGCGGATATTGCCGGAGTTATGTCACAATTAGGAGGAGGGGACGACCCTGATGATAGCGACGGTGGCTCTATTGGAGGTATTGATTTTACTTTCAGACCGGATTCTATTGTTGGTTATTATAAGAGAGTACATGCGGAACAGAATCCGAATGAAGTAGCACAGATTATTGTATATTCCTGGAATGGAACTTGTACGTCTCAGTCTCCGATAGGAGATGGAATGGACCTTACCGAAAACTTGGAGAAGGTTGATCTGGTAGATCGTGACGTAGATATATTAGGTGTGAAAAATAATAATCAACCGGCAACCGGAATAGAATTGGTAGGAAAAGCTATTTATTCAATGGAGAATGATTTGAATTTCTGGAAACGCGTTGCTGTTCCTATTGACTATTTAAGTGATAAAGCACCGGCGAAGTTGAATGTAATCATTTCTGCAGCCGATTATTTTAATCGTCCCAATATTGGTGCGGAAAATACTTTATATGCAGATGATGTGCGGTTTATCTATAATTCCAAATTAAAATCATTGACAGTTGGCGGTGAAGCAGTAGCGGGCTTTGATGAAGATGTATTTGAGTATACATTGCCGTTGGCATCCAAAGAAGCTGAAATTGCTGCTGTTGCTTATGGTAAAGATGCTACAGTACAGGTTGGTGACGTTTCCACATCTTCGGATGGTAAGCTGACTAGAACCATTACGGTGAATTGTCCTACTTCCGCAGGAGAAAAACAATATGTTTATACCATTAGCTTTAAAGGTGAAGCTACTGTTATTAATCTTCCGGCAGAAGCACCGGTTTTGACTTACGGTGATGAGGTTGAAAGTTTGGGATTCACTACAAATGACCAGACTGTTCCGGTACAATACAAATCGTCTGATGAAAATATTTTGGTATTTGATGTTACTGCAGGTAAATTTAAAGCTGTGGGTGCAGGAACTGTTTCAATTATAGCTTCTCAACCCGGTAGTGATAATTATGCGGGAACTGTAGCTGCTCCTTATAGTGTGACGGTCGCTCCTGCCAAATTGATGGTTTCAATGAAAGATGCTTGGTGTGAACGTGGAGTTGACTTTACTAATGCAAATAAAGGTAAAGGCAAGTGCGGTTATGAATTGGAATATTCAGGTTTTAAATATGAAGATACAGAGGAAGTTCTGACAGCTCCTGTTGCGGTTGAAGGTGTTGCAGGTGCGGAGGCCGAAAAAGTAGGAGAAAGACGTGCCGCTACTTTGTCCGGTGCTACAGCTGATAATTATACGATAGAATATGCTGCCGAACAAAGTTTGGAAATAAAGAAAACAAAACTTACGGTAACAGCTATGTATGCCAACCAGAAGATATCTAATAGTAAGAAAGAAATAATCATTCCTGTTGGTTTG
The DNA here is from genome assembly GCF_003438995.1 of Bacteroides sp. OM05-12. Classification (GTDB taxonomy): domain Bacteria; phylum Bacteroidota; class Bacteroidia; order Bacteroidales; family Bacteroidaceae; genus Bacteroides. Next base: position 267,907 of record NZ_QSUN01000003.1, on the reverse strand, counting down.
GAAAAATGCCCGTTACGTTTGCAGTATTCAGGATTTGTTTATGCAGAAGATGAAACGAAACTTGCTAATTTACCGATTATTGATTGTAAAATAAATAAAGAAGCAGCTGTGGGCACACAATTCCCTGTTACTTTGACATTGCCGAAAGCTGGAGATGAAAATTATGAATTTGTTAGCGGAATCCCTGAAGGTGTTGTTGTAACTGTAAAAGAAGCTCCCGAACTAACTTTGGCGAAAGAAACGGTAGAAGCTGCTTACGGAGATACGGAAATAGTTCCTGTTCAGGTAACGGCTACGGAAGGTGTCGTATGGGGGATGACTGCTTTGAATTCCAACATTGCATCTGCCAAAAAGAATGCCACGGACGGAACTGTGGATGTCACAGTGAAAAATGCCGGAGTAGCTCAAGTAGTTGTATTTATTGCTCCTACAAAAGTAGGCTCTGATGATGAGGCTAAAGATTATGCAGGTATTGAGAGAATTCTTACTGTAAATGTAGCAAAAGCTCCTCTTGCCGTGGCTGCTAATCCGGCTGCACGTAAGGTTGGTGAAGAAAACCCAGAATTTACATATACCTGTACAGGATTCGTTAATGGCGACGAAGAAAAAGAACTTTCTGAGATATTTACCGTATTGCCGTCATTGACTTGTGTTGCTGATGCGGAAAGTCCGATTGGTTATTATGATATAACATTGGCAGAGGTTGAAGCTCCGAATTATGAAGTAGAATATACTCCGGCTGTTATGGCGATTGTCCCGGCTACGGATATAGATAATGTAGGCGTTGATAATGTTCAGGTGTATTCGGCTGATGGGGCAATCATTGTTGAAGGAAATGATGAGGCTATTCCGGTAAATGTTTATACGGTACAGGGTACATTGGTATACAGTGGAGCTGATACTGCCATTAGAAGTAATATTGAAGCAAATACAATTTATATTGTGAAAGTAGGTTCTTCTGTTACTCGCGTGCTTGTTAGATAATTTATAACTTGTTCTGAAAAACGAGGCTGCCGGTAATCGGTAGCCTCGTTTTTGTTTCTATCCCACCATAGAGCAATGCATCTCCGTTCTCTCATCCCATTCAAACATGGAGATTCCTGCTTTTACGGCACTTCCTGCCCTTAACTTCAGTACCTTTACGACGGAACAATTTTTCTTTCGGTCGGTCTCGATGTCTATCACCGCAGATGATTTCCGGGTTAGTTCCGAGCCGATATGTCCGCGTACTTTTTCCGGTATGCCTGCTGTGTGAACTACGGAGATGATGACCGTGTTGTACTTTTGCGCCAATCCGTGCAGCCATTCAATGAGCCGTACAGCTTCTTCTTCGTCATTGGCGGATGCCATCAGGTCTGCAAGCCCGTCGATGATAATGCTGTGGATGCCGTGATGCCTTTCATCGGCAGCCTTGATAAACTGTTCGATGAGCTGCTGCCGTTTGACACGGGCTACACGGCAGAGGTTGATAATCTTCATGCAGTCCGGCTGATTGGCAAGACGTGCCCTGTGCAGGATGCGTTGCGTGTTTTTATAAGACTGGTATTCAGACTGCTCGGTGTCAAACAGCAGTAATGCCTTTTGTTCCGCATTGGGAAGTATTTGCATACCGAGCGTGTCGATGTTGCACAGCATGGTGTTGAGTGCTCCCGACAGGATGCAGTCGGCATAGTTGCTTTTTCCCGTGCCGGAACCTCCCGTTATGCAAACCAAATCTCCGGCTGCTGCGGCTGCTTCGTGGTGTATGCGCAGAATGGTCTTCGGTTCTTGCGGCGGACAGGCGCAGTCGATGAAACATCCGGCGTATTCTTCCGCCAGTTGGTCGTAGGTGTCTTTTATCGTACTGTTAAGCAATGCGTTTACTTCATTGGCTATTTGTGCAGGCGTTTGTCCGGCGGCAAGTCGCAAGCGGGCAAAGTCGGATATGTCTTTTTCCTCTTTCGTTCCTTTCAATGGCAATAATGCCCGTCCTATGGAATATTTGGAGGCATATTTGTCATACAACTGCAAACTGCATCGTTGCCCCGTCTCGTCCATATCATATAATAAGGTGATATGTTCGAAGCGTTCGGACAACTTTTTCATCAATTCTTCCGGCAGGCAGGCTGTTTCACTGTTCAGGCAAAAAGCGGGTATCTGCATGGCAGCCAGTGTCAGTACGTCTTTCTCGCCTCCGGTGATTACCACCAAGGGAGCTTTACCCGGCAGGTAAGCATATCCGAAATATTCGTCCTTTGCCTTTTTCAAATAGAGGAAACGGGTGTCGGACATTGGTTGGTATAGCTTGGCGGTAGTATCTTCATGGTTGGCAAAGCGATAAAGATACATCGGCTCGGCGGCAGTGGCGGTGCGGGTGCTGCGTGGGAATTTCACCTCTTGCAAACTGTTTACCCGGAAATGTTTCAATACTTCCTTTGTGATGCCGTAAGTGCCCCACCAGCGTAGTTCGTCAGTAGAAAACTCTTTTGTGATGTAGGTTGTGCCGTTGTCTTTTGACGGCATACCCGACGGTAACGAGGAACCTGCGTTAACGGGCAGATTCAGGTCGCACACAATCTTTTCCAAGATGCGGGTAAAGTCGTCCTTGCGCGCACATTCCCATCCGTGGAGTAATCCCACCAAGGCAAAGCAATCGCCGGAGTAGCGTTCGTCACCGAAATCCTTCATGCGGTATTCTCTTTCGTGACGATTGTAATAAATATAGAAAGAAGCTTTGGTGTCCCGGTAGAAAGGGTTGCGGAATTGTGTTCCTGCTTCCCAGTCTCCCGGCACATAATGACGGAATATATCCAATCCGTTGTTTGTCAGACGCAATATGTCTTCTTTGCTTGTCATGCGAGGCGTGTTTATCTGGATTTTTTAATGTTAAAGTAAATCACCGCCTTCCCGTATCCGTGGCGTATCAATATGCCCTGTGCCCTCCAAGTGTTGAGTGCGCTTACCGCCCGCACTTTCTTGTATCCTGTCAGCCTCGATACCTCTTGACGGTCGATACAGTTGTGTTCGGTCAGGTATTCCAACACCTTGTCTATCGCCTTTTCCATCGGCATGATACCGTTTGCCGAGCTGTTCGGGTTGCGTGTAAGCCGCATATCCCGTTTGAGGTTTCTTTTCAACTTTGCAGCCGGGCGGAAATGAATGTCCGACAGTTGTACGTCGCGTGAGCGTACCTCTTTCTTGTCTGTCACCGGACTGCATTTCAATCCGGCGGAAAAGATGCCCAGACCGTCCAGATTAACCTGATATCCGTCGCTGAGGCGTTTGATGAGCTCCTGCTGCAGGCAGCCCAGCACACCGACCACATCACCGTAAGTAAATGATGTGTTCGCCTCAATATCCCGTGCTATCGCGTCGGTGTCCACCGTGCCGCAAGAGACGATTCTTGCGTGAAATGACGGAAGTACCTCCTCCTTTTTGCCCTGTGCGGGCGGGTTCTGATATAAATCGTAGTAAGCTGACATAAATTCTTCTTTTGTTTTTAATTAATACTAATGATGTTTCATTCGTTTTCCAACACCTGTCCAATCGTTTCGGCAAGGGTAAACGATAGGTTCCCCATGGTGGAACGCAAGGATTACCATGGTGAAACGATTGGACTTACAGGGTGGTTTGATCAGAATCGCCCGTGTCCGGAGCCGCAAAGAACGCTGGGGAAATTAACTTTCGTATGTGTTTCTCGTTTACAAAGATACTACATAAAAAAACGTTTGTCAAGTGTCGTCCTTAAAATAGGTGTCTATGCGCTGACCCATAGTGGTTTATTCGTTCAGAAAAAACGAATTCTTTCGTTCAACCGGTCAATCGGTGGCAAATGTTTGCTTTCTGCCTGTTTTTTTGAACCGGATGGTTTTTACCCATATATATTTATATATATGTGGGTAAATGGATTCTTAGATAGAGTCCTTGATTTTTTGTCGGAAAAGGCGATATCTTTCCCGGATTTTAGTAATTGAACAGTAATTTACAGAAATAGACCTTGCTAAGTTGTTGAAATTGCCGTTACTTTGCACCGTGGATTCTATGCTTTTGTAGAAAAAGGACATGAACGGTTTGCAATATGAAATAAAAGTGGTACTTTTGCCGCCTGATTTTTAATAAAACTCAAAGAGAAATGAAGATAAAGTTTTTATTGATACCGATATTTTTCACAGGTCTGCTTTCCTCTTGCATTCAGGATGAGGCTCCTAATGCCGAAGCGGATATTGAGTATTGTGTGATTAAAGATAAGAATATTTTAAAGAATTTAGCAGATACTCTCTTTAAAGCGAATACCGACCACAACCGTATAACGATACGTGTCAAAACGGAGGCGGATATCACTAAGCTGGCTCCGGAATTCGTTCTGACGGAGGGCGCTACAATAAATCCTTTAAGTGGTTCGGCACAGGATTTTACTAAGGGAGCAGTCTTATACACGGTTACTTCACAGGATAAGAAATGGCAAAAGACTTATGAGGTAAGTTTCAGCAGGGCTGAGATGAGAACCGATTTCCATTTCGAACATTTTGAATTGAATACGGAGAATAAAAAGTACTACCAATGGTATGAAGTTTTACCGGATGATGAAACTAAATATTATGATTGGGCAACGGGTAATCCGGGCTTCAAATTAGCGAAAGCATTGGCTAAACCGGATGAATATCCTACTGTTACTTATGCATCCGGTGTGAGAGGTAATGCCGTGAAACTGGAAACTAAGAGTACGGGATCATTTGGCGATATGATGAATATGCGACTTGCTGCCGGAAACTTGTTTCTTGGTACATTTGATGCAGAATATGCATTGAAAGATGCCATGAAAGCTACTTGCTTCGGCTTGCCGTTTAGTGAAGAACCATTGGAGTTGCAAGGATACTATAAGTTTAAAGCCGGAGAGAATTTTCAGGATAAACAGGGAATCATCTTGCCCGATGTGAAAGATTATTGTGATATATATGGTGTACTTTATGAAAACACTCAGATAGTGAATGGAGTGAAAGAGAACGTGATGCTTCATGGAGATGATGTTCTGACGCATCCTTCTATTGTGGCATTGGCGCGCATCAAGCAGGAAGATATTGTGGAAAGTGACGATTGGACGGAGTTCCGTCTTACATTCGATTATAAGAAAGAACTGAGCGATGAACGTCTGAAAAACTATGACTACAATCTTTCTATTGTCTTTGCTTCCAGTGTGGAGGGTGCTTCTTTCCGGGGAGCTGTGGGAAGTGTATTGTATGTGGATGAGGTTTCTTTAATCTGTAAATAGAATTAATAAATTTGATATGAAACGTATTATCGCAATAATATCCTGTTTTTGTCTTTTGGTAGCGGGCGGATATGCCCAGCAGGAACGTAGTGAAAGTATTCTCCGTTCTCTGGCTAAAGGTCTGGAGTATTCTGTTCGTGCCGGATTTAGCGTGGGTGGTACTTCTCCGTTGCCTCTTCCTGCCGAAATCAGGGAAATAGAAAGTTATAACCCTACTGTTTGTATTTCGTTGGAAGGAGACATTCATAAACGTTTCGGCGATTGGGGCTTTATGTTTGGGTTGCGCTTGGAAACCAAAGGTATGCAGACTGATGCTAAAGTGAAAAATTATCACATGAAGATGATTGCCGCCGATAAAGGAGAGATGGAAGGAAACTTTACCGGAAATGTAAAGACGGAAGTTCGTAATACTTATCTGACCGTTCCTTTGCTTGCTACATACCGCATTTCTCCTCGTTGGGATTTGAAGCTCGGACCTTATTTCTCGTTTGTTACCAACCGGGATTTTTCCGGTTCTGTTTATGACGGATATCTGCGTGACGGCACTCCCGTAGGACAGAAAGTGGAGATAACCAAAGACAATCCTGCTACTTACGATTTCTCGGAAGATTTACGTAAGTTCCAGTGGGGAGCGCAGTTGGGTGCAGAGTGGAAAGCCTTTTCACACTTGAATGTCTATGCAGATCTGACATGGGGGCTGAACTCTATTTTCAAGAAAGATTTCAAAACGATAACTTTTGATATGTATCCTATTTATGGAACGCTAGGCTTCGCTTATGCGTTCTGATGAATCGGATTAATAATAACAAGATTAATAATTAAAAAATTAGAATTATGAAGAAAGTCTTACTTACTGTTTGTTTATTCGTTATGGCCGTAATAGCCAATGCACAGTTGGCTGACCAGGTAGCCGGAACGTATACAGGAGATTTGGATGTGTTTTTTCAAGTACAATTTCCTACTTCTAATGATATCTCTGTGGAGATAGAAAAGGCAGATGATACACACATTAATTTCTATTTGAACAATTTTGTTCTAACTGCAGATGATGATGTATTGCCGGTAGGCAATGTGGCTCTTTCTGATATTGAATTAAGACAAGATGTTGATTCTATTAAGTTTACATCTACTCAGCCTATTACTATTACAGCTGGAACTTTGGAGGGTTTTGATTTTTGGATGGGACCGAATTTGGGTGAACTATTAGTTTCTATTTCTGGTAAAGTTGTTGGTGATTCTGTTATTATTGCTCCGATTATTATCCCTTTGGAAGATTTGGGTGAGGTTTCTGTAGTTTTCAAGGGAAAGAATCCTAATTATACGGCTATTCAAACTATCAGAAAGGACAAAGTTGTTTTAACCTCTTCTGCTGTTAAGGAAGAACTATCCTTTGCCGGTATTGAAGGTGCAACAGGTTATGCTATCTATAACATTGCCGGTAACTTGGTAAAACGAGGTTATACAGCAGGCAGTGTAAATGTATCTACTTTGAATAGTGGTATCTATTTGATAAAGATTGGTAGCGCAACGATGAAGTTTGTTAAAAGATAAGGTATAGGAAAATTTATTAAATTTATATGAAACGAGGGATTATTGCATTGGCAGTAATCCCTTGTTTGTATTATAAGACTATCTATTGATTTAAGTAAATTACTACAGTATATTTTATTATCTTCTTGAAAATTAGTGGTAGATTTAAGAATGAGGACATTATATTTTATAAATAGACCTTGTGAGAATGTTATAAATGGTATTATTTTGCAATATTCTAAAATCTGTAGTTTGCATAGGTTTTAGTAGAATGAGAAAATAATATGGTATTAATAAAAAGAAATCAAGAATGGAAAAACTTAGACGTTTATTGATGGTAATGGGAGTGTTGCTTGGTATTAGTTCTACTGCATTGGGGCAGCAAATTAATGGAAATTTTGATACTTTTGAAGTGGGTTGGAATACAGTTGGTCAGCAGCCTGTCGGTTGGAAGGGATCCAATGTGTATCAGACTGTAAAGGCTGTAATCTTTGACACAAGTAAGAAACAACAATTAGTATGGGAAGAAGCATCAGGTTATTCTGAAAAAGCTGTAATGATGAAAAATTTGTATGTTGGTGCTGCCGGAATAGGAACGCAGGCTCCAGGATATATTACATTGGGAACTCCTTGGGTCTATGCTGTTATGGATTTAGCAAAGTGTGATGGAGGAACTCGCGGGGGACAAAGTTTTTCTTTTCAGCCAGATGCTCTTCATGGATATATTAAACGTGTTATGGGAACTGAGACATCTGATAAAAATGGAACATTGAATAATAATGAAGTTGCTAAAATATTTGCATATGCTTGGAAAGGATCAACGAGTAGTACTGTTTCACGCCAAGAAACATTAGGTAAAAGTACTGTTACAACTGCTGAAATGATAGATCGCGATAAAGATGTATTAGGAATAATTACTAGTGGAGTAACTAAAAGTAATTTTGAATTAATAATGAATACGGAATATTCTATTAATCCAGCTTCTGATACAGAATGGAAAGAAGTGACTATTCCATTAAATTATTTGAGTGAATCTATTCCGGAGAAGATAAATGTTATTATTTCATCAGCTGATTATTTTACTACTGATAAAAGTAAAATAGGAGATAATAATATCTTATACGCAGATGAATTTACATTTATTTACTATTCTACTTTATCTGATTTAAAATATGATGGTAGTACAATTTCTGGTTTTACAGAGGAAACCACTACATATGATATGTCATCAGTTGTTTTTGATGAAAGTTTACTTTCATATATAAAGAAAGGAAAAGGAGCTTCTGTTTCTCATAATTATGATTATTCGACAGGAATTCTAACTATAACTGTTTTAGGAAATGATTATAATGCTACTACTAATCCTAATATGCACCAATATGCAATTCAGTTTAAGAAAGTCACTCCAATGTCCACTTTGTCTGATTTGAAATATGATGGTGTTACGATTCCTGGTTTTGCAGAAGAAACTATTTCATACGATATGTCATCGGTCGTTTTTGATGAAAACTTGCTTACATATACAAAGAGTGATCCTACATCTACAGTAAAACATATTTTCAATAAGATAACCGGTATTTTGACTATTAATGTTTATGGTAGTGATTATGTCGCTGGTATTGAATCTCCTAATTGTCATGTTTATAAAGTTCAATTTAAGCCTGCGGCTGCTTCTGAATATACTTCTTATATTGGAAAATTAGCAATAAAAATGGGTGGACAATTATTGAACATTTCTAATGAAATAGGTGAATCGATAGAAATTACGAGCATTCTGGATAATAAAGTTGATTTGCAGTTAAGTAATTTCTCATTTATGGGAGCTAATTTAGGCGATATTTATTTGAAAGATGTAAGTGTAGATAGTGAAGGTAGAATGATTACCTCTCAGGTTATAACTATTGATGGTGCTGGTGCTTCATTGGGCAATCTACCTGTAACTTTGGATGCGATTATTGTTAATGGTGAATTGAGAGCTTCTATTTCTATTTTGTGGTCTATGGATGAAAATACTCAGATTCCTATTCAAGTAGAACTCTATCCTTATTCAACTACTAATATTGATTTAAGCGATGTTACTTTAGTTGATATGAGTGGTGAACCAATAGAAATAGCCACGATAAAGGCTGGATTAACTAATACTAACTGTTTAGTTTATGTGCAAGCGGGTACTGAGGTTGCTTCTATTGATGCGACGAATGTAATCGCCGGTGATAAAGCTGCAAGCATCGTCATAACAGATAAAGTGCCGTTCCATGCTCCGAAAGCATTTACAGCCGATGCCATCTCTTATACTCGCAACTGCTATCTCGACGGTGGTTGGGAAACAATCATGTTGCCGTTTGCTGTGACTTCCGTAACAGATAACGGTGTGGCTAAAAATTATGTATTGGAGAAATGTACGGGAATGGAGAAAGGTAATACCATTACTTTCGCAAGAGAAACGACTTGGACTGCTAATACTCCTTATATAATCTCTTTCGGTGAAGCAACAGGTGCGGCAGGAGAAACTAAACCTTATGTGTTCAGCGGTAGCGGAGCTATTGGAGTTACAGAGCCGTCGTATGTAGTGAATGAATTTAAAGGTAGCTATATAGATGAGGATATTGCAACTGCAAAAGCTGCTTATATGATGAATGCGGCAGGAACCAATTTTGTTCCTAATGAAGCAAATTCTGTTGTATATCCGTTCCGTGCTTATATCGATAACTCCGGCAATAAATTTAATGCTCCTAATTTCAGTGTGGAACATGATGGTGGAGCAACAGGTATGAATGCTGCGGACGTTACATCAGAGAGAGTATATGCTCAGGATGGCAATATCATAGTGGAATCTGCCACAAAGGTTGTTGTTGCTGATTTGAGTGGACGTATTGTACGTACCATTAACGCACCGGAAGAGGTGACAGTTATCGAAGGATTGTCTAAGGGCTTCTATATTGTAAACGGACATAAAGTCTTTGTGAAGTAATAAAAAGAAACGAACTAAGCTGTGTTAATGAAGTTAAGACTTCGCTAGCATAGTTTAGTTTATTTTTCCAATAGTAATATATAACGAGAAAAGATTATGAAAAAGTATATAAAGCCGGAAGTAGAAATCATAGAAGTAGAATTGGAAAATGTTGTAGCAGCCTCTCCCGATGCACCGGGATTTGATCCGAATGGTTCAACATCTTCTACCCGTTCTAAGAAAAGATTCTGGGGAGATGAGGAAGAATAAGATTATTTAATGTCTAAATAAGGAAAGAAGAGGAACGGATTCTAATATTTGTTCCTCTTTTTTTGTGGATGCCGGTAGGGACTAATTTGTTATTTCCATATTATATAGCAAAAAAAGAGTACTTTTGTAAATCAATAATATATGGTATGAAAATAGGCAATCTTGAGGATATAAAGAACCTGATAGTTCAGAATGAAAACGAACAAATAGAATTTAAAGAAACCACCGGACAGTTAGAACGCGGCATGGAAACGCTTTGCGCCTTGCTCAACGGGGCGGGCGGAGCCGTGTTGTTCGGCGTGACAGACAAAGGAAAGGTAATCGGCCAAGATTTGAGCGACAAGACAAAACGGGATATTGTAGAAGCTATCAGGCGAATAGAACCATTGCCTGCAATCAAAATTTCTTATACCACCATTCCTGATACAAATAGGTATGTGATTGGTCTTCATGCTGATGCACAACTGAGTGCCCGCCCTTTTACCTATAAGGGAAGAGCCTACCACCGGATGGAAAGTGTAACATCTGTCATGTCGCAGGAAAAATATAACTTATTGCTGTTACAACGGGGTGGTAAATATGGATGGGAGACTATTATCAATGAGAATTTGAAAATAGAAAACCTTGACTCGAACATTATCCGCGGTGCAGTCCGTATGGGTGTTGAGAGTGGGCGTTTGCCGGAAACGACCATATTGGAAGAGATTCCGATCATCCTCGGAAAATTCGATCTCTCATTTGGTGACGGCAAACTAAAAAATGCAGCGGCGGTATTGTTCGGCAAAAACTTGTCGGATTATCCGCAGTGTCTGTTACGGATGGCACGCTTCAAAGGGACGAATAAAGACGAGTTTGTGGACAATCTGCGTGTACATGGCAATATTTTTGAACTACTGGATGCAGCTATGGCTTTCTTCTTCAAACATCTGTCACTTTCCGGAAAGGTTGAAAAGCTGTATAGGGAAGAGGAACTGACCATTCCCTATAAAGCCTTGCGCGAGAGTTGCATAAACAGTTTTTCACATCGTCTGTACCATAAACCGGGCAGTTCCGTCAGCATAGCCATCTATGATGATCGTGTGGAAGTCACGAATAGCGGCACGTTTCCGGAGGATATGACATTGGAAAGGTTGCTGGGACCGCATGATTCTGAACCACAAAATCCTATTATAGCCAATGTCCTTTATAAAAGTAAGGTGTTGGAAAGTTGGGGACGCGGCATTGGGCTGATGGTCAGTGAATGTCGCCGTGTGGGGCTTCCTGATCCGGAGTTTCATTCGGACGGTGCTTTTGTGCAGGTGGTGTTCCGTTATGTACGGGATACTGTCGGGCAAAATCCCACTGCTACCCCACAGTTACCCTACAGTTCCCCGACAGTTATTCCACAGGTTGAAAAAGTTCTGGTAGCAATCGGTGACAATACATATTCGGCTAAAGAAATTATGAAGTTGATGGGTCTGAAAGATAAAAGCAACTTCTTGGAAAACTACCTTTATCCGGCCATAGGGCTGAAATTGGTAGAGTCACTTTATCCCGAACAACCCAAACATCCCAAACAGAAATACCATTTGACGGAAAAGGGGAAAGCTTTATTAAAGAGAAGTTAACGAATGGCTAAAAGAAACAGTGCTTTTTATTTCAACTATTTTGTATCGTCTAATCAAACTTTTTGTATTTTTGACGAGAAAATTATATTACCGCATAACTATGAAAGAATCTGAAAGAAAACAGATTATCGACCTGATCAATCGTGAAGTGATTCCGGCGATAGGATGTACAGAGCCGATTGCTGTGGCGCTTGCCGTTGCAAAGGCAAGTGAGACATTGGGCAGATGTCCTGAAAAGATAACCGTTTATCTAAGTGCGAATATTCTGAAGAATGCCATGGGAGTGGGGATTCCCGGAACAGGCATGATCGGTCTGCCGATTGCTGTGGCTTTGGGTGCATTGATCGGTAAGTCGGAATATAAACTGGAAGTATTGAAGGATAGTACGCCGGAGGCAGTGGAACAGGGAAAGAAGATGATTGCCGGGCGTAGAATAGATATTCAGCTAAAGGAGAATATAGAAGAAAAGCTATATATAGAAGCGATTTGCGAGGCTGAAAGTGATAGAGCAGTTGCAATTATTTCCGGTGGACATACCAACTTTATATATGTGGCCCATGGTGAGGATATTTTGCTTAATAAGCAACAAGCCGGAGCAGTGGATGCAGAAGAAGAGTGTCTGGAGCTGAATCTCCGTAAAGTATATGACTTTGCGATGACCGCCCCATTAAGTGAGATTCGTTTTATCCTGAAATCGGCGGAGTTAAACCGTAATGCTGCGGAGAAATCCTTTGAAGGAAACTACGGGCATGCACTGGGAAAAACAATGAGAGGCAGTTATGAGCATCAGGTGATGGGGGATTGTGTGTTCTCTCATATATTATCTTATACTTCTGCGGCTTGTGATGCGCGTATGGCGGGTGCCATGATTCCTGTCATGAGTAATTCGGGCAGCGGCAATCAGGGAATAGCTGCAACCCTTCCTGTTGTGATATATGCGGAGGATACGCATAAGAATGAAGAAGAATTGATTCGTGCTTTGACATTGAGTCATCTCACAGTTATCTATATCAAACAAAGTTTGGGACGCTTATCTGCTCTCTGTGGTTGTGTAGTGGCTGCTACCGGTTCCAGTTGCGGTATTACTTATCTGATGGGTGGCACGTATGAGCAGATTTCTTTTGCAGTAAAGAATATGATTGCCAATCTGACCGGAATGATTTGTGACGGTGCAAAGCCCAGTTGTGCCATGAAGCTGACTAGCGGGGTTTCTACTGCTGTGATGTCCGCCATGATGGCAATGGATAATAAATGTGTAACGTCTGTGGAAGGGATTGTCGATGAAGATGTTGATAAGAGTATCCGTAACTTGACCCTAATAGGTTCTCAGGGAATGAATGAGACCGATAAGCTGGTGTTGAAGATAATGACGTCGAAATAAGTTAAGAATTAAGAATGAAGAATTGAGAGTTGTCATTCGGATAATATAACTCTCCACTCTTCATTCTTAACTCTTAACTTATTTAATGGCAGTGTCCGCCGCAACCGCAGCCGTCACCACATTCTTCATCGCCGCAGTCGTCTCCGCAACATCCGCAACTGCATCCACCGCCACCGCTCATCATGTTGAGAGTACCTTGTATTTCTTCGTTGGTAGCAGGACGTGATTCAACGATTTCTCCTACAAAAGTAAGGTTGTTTCCGGCAAGCGGATGGTTCAGATCCATAACCACGATGTCTTCTTTAACTTCTACAACCGTACCGTTCATGCGTTGTCCGTCTGCGTTCATCAAAGGAACTACATTGCCTGCAAAGATACGTTCGGTATCAAACTTACCATCTATTTCAAATATGTTTTTAGGCAAATCAAGAACATGCTCTTCGACATATTCTCCGTAAGCCTGGTCGAAAGGTATCGTAAATTCGAATTTATCGCCGGCCTTCAGATCTTTCAGTTGAGCTTCGAAAGCATCGAGCGTAGTACCCAATCCTGAAATGAATTGGAAAGGATGTTCCGTGGTTGCTTTTTCTACTAAGTCTTTTTCGCCGTCTTCTGTAACATATAGCTCATAGGCTACAGTAATGTACTTGTTTGGGGTTGTCTCCATTTATAATTTCACTTTATGATTTTTCCAGATTATTCTGAATTCGCAAAGATACGAATTATTTGTCGGGAAAGTGTTTATTGTAGGCTAATTTCAGATTATTAAGTGCTTTTTGCAGTATACTGCGCGGGCATCCGACATTCATGCGCATGAATCCGGTACCTTCTTTCCCGAACATCGCACCGTCGTTGAGGGCTAGTTTGGCATCTTCTACAAAAAAGTCGATTAGTTGTTGTTGAGTCATTCCGAGTGACCTGCAATCTAGAAATACAAGATAAGATGCTTGCGGACGAATTGCTTTTATTTTCGGCGTGTGAGATTGTAGAAATGAATCCAACAAATCGATATTACCTTGTATATATTCAGTAACTTGGTTCAACCACTCTTCTCCTTTTTCATAGGCAGTGGCTACGGTATGGAAGGCAAATATATGTCCGCTACCGGACTCTGTCTTTTCCAGTTGTTCGGTAAAACGCTCTTTTAGTGTCTTGTTTTCGATAATAGCGTATGCGCTGGATAACCCGGGGATGTTGAATGCCTTACTGGCTGCCATAAAAGTAATGGAATTCATGCGGGCTTCCTCGGAAACAGTTGCAAACGGATGGTGCTTGTGACCCGGTAAAGCGAGACCGGCATGAATCTCATCGGAAATAACCGGAACATGGTTCTCATGGCATATCTGCGCGATTTCGGAAAGCTCTTCTTTTGTCCAGATACGTCCGCCCGGGTTATGTGGGTTGCAAAGAATAAATAGCTTACAGGTTTTTATCAGTTCTTTAAATTGGGGAATATTCATCCGGTACTTGCCATCTTTCAGTATTAACGGGTTATAGACTACCTCCCGCTCGTTTTTCTCCGTAAAAATAAAGAATGGATGGTAAACCGGTGTTTGCATCATAACGCGGTCTCCGGGTTTTGTAAGACATTGGATAGCGAAAGCCAGTCCGGCAACTACTCCGGGAGTGAATTGAATCATTTCTTCCGTGACATTCCAGTTGTATCGTTTATCGAGCCAGCTATGAATGGCATCGAAATATCTCTGTGGTTTAACTGTATAACCTAAGATCTCATGTTCACAACGTTCTCGTATAGCGTCGATTATAAACTCGGGAGTACGGAAATCCATATCGGCTACCCACATCGGTAATAAATCCGTTCGTCCCCAGTTACTTAATAAACCTTCTATTTTTACGGCATCGGTACCTTTTCGGTCTATGATTTCATCAAAGTTATATTCCATAAGCTCATTTTTCTTACAAAGATAGAACAATTTATAAGACTAAGAGTTTCAAAAAGAGAGCTTTTTACTTTTTTCTCTTTTGAGATAAAAGAACTGTTTTAGTGATAAAATAAGGCAATAATATTCTATTTACTTTCAAATGATAATTATTATATGATTTTTTTCTTCAATTTGTTTGCATATTATAAAAGAAGCCTTACCTTTGCAACATAATTAAGAAAACGAGAGATAGAAAGTATGAATACAATAACATCCATTAACCTGGCAATTCTGCATATTATTCGCGTCGTGGTGATTCCATCAAGATCGTGAGGAAGGTTGTATATGTAATTGTATAGTAAAAAGATATATTTTAAAGCCTTTCTCACATGGATGAGAGAGGCTTTTTAATTTAAAAAGGGATTTAAGGTAAAATGAAGAATCAGTTACGTAGTTCGTTCAGTACACAAGGACGCCGGATGGCGGGAGCGAGAGCTCTGTGGGCTGCGAACGGTATGACAAGGGAGCAGTTGGGTAAGCCGATTATTGCAATCGTGAATTCGTTCACACAGTTTGTACCGGGGCATGTTCACCTCCATGAGATAGGGCAGAAGGTGAAAGCCGAAATAGAAAAGCTAGGTTGTTTTGCTGCGGAATTCAATACCATTGCCATTGACGACGGTATAGCCATGGGACACGACGGAATGCTTTATTCTCTTCCTTCCCGCGATATCATAGCCGACAGTGTGGAGTATATGGTCAATGCACATAAAGCGGATGCAATGGTTTGTATCTCTAATTGTGATAAGATTACTCCGGGAATGCTGATGGCTGCAATGAGATTGAATATTCCCACTGTATTTGTTTCCGGTGGTCCGATGGAAGCCGGAGAGTTGGACGGACAACATTTGGATTTGATAGATGCAATGATTAAATCAGCCGATGAAAGTGTCAGTGACGAGGATGTAGCCAAGATAGAGCAGCGGGCGTGCCCTTCATGCGGATGTTGTTCGGGAATGTTTACCGCAAACTCCATGAACTGTTTGAATGAGGCTATCGGATTGGCACTACCGGGCAACGGTACCATTGTCGCTACTCACGAAAACCGAACGAGACTATTTGAAGATGCGGCCAAACTGATTGTGAAGAATACCTATAAATATTATGAGGAGGGTGATGAAAGTGTACTTCCCCGGAGTATTGCTACCCGTCAGGCATTCTTGAATGCAATGACCTTGGATATAGCTATGGGAGGCTCTACGAATACCGTACTGCATTTGTTGGCGGTTGCACATGAGGCTGAAGTTGATTTCACAATGGATGATATCGATATGCTTTCATGTAAAAGTCCGTGTTTATGCAAGGTGGCTCCGAATACGCAGAAATATCATATACAAGATGTAAACCGTGCCGGAGGTATTATGGCGATTCTGGATGAACTGGCAAAAGCAGGATTAATCGATACTACGGTCTGCCGTGTGGATGGAATGACCTTGGCGGAAGCAATTGATAAGTATAGTATTGTCAGTCCGAATGTGCTTGAAGAGGCGATTGGGAAGTATAAAAGTGCGGCTGCCGGTAAGTTTAATCTTGTACTCGGATCACAGAATGCCTATTATAAGGAGTTGGATACAGACCGTATCAATGGTTGTATCCGTGATGTAGCACATGCCTATTCGAAAGACGGAGGGTTGGCTGTATTAAAAGGTAATATAGCACAAGACGGATGTGTAGTTAAGACAGCGGGAGTGGATGAAAGTATTTGGAAATTCTCCGGCCCGGCAAAAGTTTTTGATTCGCAGGAAGCTGCTTGTGAAGGTATTTTAGGGGGAAAGGTAGTGAGTGGAGATGTGGTAGTTATTACCCATGAGGGTCCTAAAGGCGGTCCCGGTATGCAGGAAATGCTTTATCCCACTTCTTATATAAAATCGAAGCATCTGGGCAAGGAGTGTGCTTTGATAACCGATGGGCGTTTCAGCGGAGGAACATCCGGCCTGAGTATCGGGCATATCTCGCCGGAAGCTGCCGCAGGTGGAAATATCGGTAAAATTCAGGATGGGGATATAATTGAGATAAATATACCGGAACGAACGATTAATGTAAAATTGACAGATGAAGAATTGTCAGCCCGCCCGATGACGCCTGTCACAAGGAAACGTAATGTTCCTAAAAGTCTGAAAGCTTATGCAAGTATGGTAAGCTCGGCTGATAAAGGGGCTGTGAGATTAATAGATTAAAAGGGAAGAGTATGGATAAAGAGATAATTTCAGGTGCGGAAGCTTTGATGCGCTCTTTGGAGTATCAGGGAGTTAAAACTATCTTTGGATATCCCGGAGGGTCTATCATGCCGGTATTCGATGCTTTATTTGATCATCAGGACAGGATGAACCATATATTGGTTCGCCATGAGCAGGGAGCTACGCATGCAGCACAAGGATTTGCAAGGGTTTCCGGTGAAGTCGGAGTTTGTTTGGTAACGAGCGGGCCCGGTGCTACCAATACGGTAACAGGTATTGCAGATGCTATGATTGACAGTACTCCACTGGTGATTATTGCCGGTCAGGTTGGTACGGCTTTCCTTGGTACAGATGCTTTTCAGGAAGTTGATTTGGTGGGTATTACGCAGCCTATAACAAAGTGGAGCTATCAGATTCGCCGGGCCGAAGATGTGGCTTGGGCGGTAGCTCGGGCTTTCTATATAGCAAAGAGCGGACGTCCGGGACCTGTAGTGCTGGATTTTGCAAAGAATGCTCAAGTCGAAACAACGGAATATGTGCCTGCGAAGCTCGATTTTATCCGCAGTTATGTTCCGGTTCCGGATGTGGATAAAGAGGCGATTATGGTTGCAGCTGAATTGATAAATCAAGCCAAACGTCCTTTGGTATTGGTAGGCCAGGGAGTGGAACTGGGAAATGCACAGGATGAACTTCGTACCTTTGTAGAAAAGGCGGATTTGCCGGTTGGATGTACGTTGCTTGGCTTGTCGGCATTGCCTACTGCACATCCTTTAAATAAGGGTATGTTAGGCATGCATGGTAATCTGGCTCCCAATGTTAAAACGAATGAATGTGATGTGCTGATTGCTGTCGGGATGCGCTTTGATGATCGTGTAACGGGTAAGTTAGACACCTATGCCAAACAAGCAAAGATCATACACTTTGATATAGATCCGGCTGAAATAGATAAAAATGTAAAGACGGATATTGCCGTTTTGGGTGATTGCAAAGAGACCTTGAAAGCTGTTACGGAATTGCTTGAACCTAATAATCATAAAGAATGGGTGGATAGCTTCTCTTCTTATGAAAAGGAAGAATTTGAAAAGGTTATTAAACCTGAACTATATCCGGCAAGTGATACTTTAAATATGGGCGAGGTAGTGCGTGCTGTGAGTGAAGCTACCAATAATGAGGCTGTTCTTGTCACGGATGTAGGGCAAAACCAAATGATGTCTGCGCGTTATTTTAAATATAGTAAGAACCGAAGTATCGTTACTTCCGGTGGATTGGGAACGATGGGATTCGGGTTACCTGCCGCCATAGGTGCTACTTTTGGGAGGCCGGATAGAACTGTATGCGTCTTTATGGGTGACGGAGGATTACAAATGAACATACAAGAATTTGGAACTGTTATGGAACAGAAAGCTCCGGTTAAGATGATTTTATTGAATAATAATTATCTGGGAAATGTACGTCAATGGCAGGCTATGTTCTTTAACCGCAGGTATTCTTTTACTCCGATGATGAATCCTGATTATATAAAAATAGCTTCAGCATACGATATTCCTGCGAAACGGGTACTATCCAGACAGGAATTAGATGAGGCGATCAGGGAAATGCTGGCGACAGATGGTCCTTATCTATTAGAGGCTTGTGTGATAGAAGAAGGAAACGTATTACCGATGACACCTCCGGGAGGTTCTGTAAATCAAATGTTAATGGAGTGTTAGACTTTAAAACGGTGACAAAATAAATATGGACAATAAGAAATTATATACATTGATCGTTCATTCGGAAAACATTGCCGGATTATTGAACCAAGTGACTGCTGTATTCACTCGTCGTCAGATAAACATTGAAAGTCTTAATGTATCGGCATCCTCTATTAAAGGGGTACATAAGTATACGATAACAGCTTGGACGGATCAGGATACGATAGAAAAGGTAGCAAAGCAAATCGAGAAGAAAATCGATGTTCTGCAAGCGCATTATTTTACGGACGATGAGATCTATTTCCATGAGATAGCTTTATATAAGGTTTCTACACCCATATTTCAGGAAAATCCGACAGCATCTAAAGTTATAAGAAAATATAATGCACGTATTGTAGAGGTTAATCCTGTGTTTGCAATTGTAGAAAAGAATGGAGTAAGTGAAGATATAACTTCACTTTATGAGGAATTGCAGGAACTGAAGTGTGTATTGCAATTTGTGCGTTCGGGACGGGTTGCCATTACCACCAGTTGTTTTGAAAGAGTAAATGAGTATCTTGCAGACCGTGAAGCGAAATATCAAAAAAATAAAAATATTTAGATATGACAGAGGAAAAAAGAAATAAGGTAGGTACATATGATTTTGTAGCAGAGCCTTTCCATGTAGATTTTACAGGTCATCTGACGATGAGTGTGCTTGGCAATCATTTATTGAATTGTGCAGGCTTTCATGCTGCGGATAGAGGATTCGGTATTGCTTCCTTAAATGAAAACCATTATACATGGGTACTTTCCCGTTTAGCAATAGAACTGGAAGAACTGCCGTTTCAATATGAATCGTTTAGTGTGCAGACTTGGGTGGAGAATGTATATCGTCTTTTCACTGATCGTAATTTCTCTATTTTGAATAAAGATGGTAAAACGATTGGTTATGCGCGTTCCGTATGGGCTATGATAAGTATGGAAACCCGTAAACCGGCAGATTTGCTGACGCTTCATGGGGGAAGTATAGTTGATTATGTATGTGACAAGGAGTGTCCGATAGAGAAACCGGGCAGAATTAAAATCAGTGATAAAGCCGTATCTACTGATTATCAAACAAAATATAGTGATATTGATATTAATGGTCATGTGAACAGTATCAAATATATAGAGCATATTCTTGACCTCTTTCCTATAGAAGTCTTTAAGGAAAAACGAATTAAACGTTTTGAAATGGCTTATGTGGCAGAGAGTTATTACGGGGATACACTTGCATTCTTTAAGGAAGAAGAAAATGAATATGAATATAATATTGAGGTTAAAAAGAACGGTGATGAAATAGTTTGCCGTAGTAAAGTGATATTTGTTTAATAGGTTTATATTTAAAAACGAGAAGAAAATGGCACAAATGAATTTTGGCGGTGTTGTAGAAAATGTAGTAACCCGCGAAGAGTTTCCTTTGGAGAAAGCACGTGAAGTATTGAAGAATGAAACAATAGCTGTAATCGGTTATGGTGTTCAGGGACCGGGTCAGTCTTTAAATCTGCGTGATAACGGTTTTAATGTGATTGTAGGTCAGCGTAAAGGTGGCAAGACTTGGGAAAAAGCTGTAGCTGACGGTTGGGTTCCGGGAGAAACGCTGTTTGATATTGAAGAGGCTTGTAAACGTGGTACGATTATACAGTATCTTCTTTCCGATGCTGCACAAATAGAAGTATGGCCAACCGTAAAGAAACATCTGACTCCGGGAAAAGCTCTTTATTTTTCTCATGGCTTTGCTATTACTTATAAAGAACGTACAGGTATTATTCCTCCTGCTGATGTAGATGTTATTTTGGTTGCGCCGAAAGGTTCCGGTACATCTCTTCGTACCATGTTTTTGGAAGGGCGTGGTTTGAACTCTTCTTATGCTATCTTCCAGGATGCGACAGGGAGAGCGTATGATCGTGTTATAGCTTTGGGAATCGGGGTAGGTTCCGGTTATTTATTTGAAACCACTTTTAAACGTGAAGTTTATTCAGACCTTACAGGAGAGCGCGGTACTTTGATGGGAGCTATCCAAGGTTTGCTTTTGGCACAGTATGAAACGTTGCGTGAGAACGGACATACACCTTCGGAGGCCTTTAATGAAACTGTGGAAGAATTGACTCAATCACTGATGCCATTGTTTGCAAAGAACGGTATGGACTGGATGTATGCAAATTGTTCTACGACGGCACAGAGGGGAGCATTGGATTGGATGGGTCCATTCCATGACGCTACAAAACCAGTCTTCCAAAAATTATATGCTGAAGTAGCCTGTGGAAATGAAGCGCAACGTTCTATTGATTCCAACTCACAACCTGATTATCGTGAAAAATTGAATGAAGAACTTCGCCAACTTCGTGAAAGTGAAATGTGGCAAGCCGGTGCTGTAGTACGTAAACTCCGCCCGGAGAATAGTTAATTCCCAAATAGATAATAACGCCATCTTTGAAATACTCGGAGATGGCGTTTCTCTATTGATAAAAAACATACGGTCCTTTGAAGACAAACATACGGTCCTTTGTTTGCAAACGATAGGAGTTTGTAAGCAAAGGACCGTATGCTGAAAAACGATTTTACTACCCTAAATAATTATCGGGTGAGCCCAACTTTCCCTAACCGGTCTTTTTCCCATTTAATATATTTGGTTATCTTTGTCAGTGCTTATGTATAGTATATGAAAAGATTAGCCATTTATCTAATATTGTTTTCTCTTACTTTAGGTGTCTTTGCAAGAAATGAAATAGACTCTTTGTTATTGGTATTGGATAAAACGATTCAAGAACATAAGATATATGAAAATATAAAGGTTAAGCGTTTTTCTCTCTTGAAAGAGAATGTTGCTAAGGCCGGACTACCCCAAGAAATTATTTACCGGCTAAATGAAGAACTATATGAAGAATATCGTTCTTATATATCTGACTCTGCGATACATTATTTATATAAAAACCTTGATTTGTCTGAAGTAATGCATGATAGGTACCGGCAGAATAAAACAAAATTTCAATTAGCTTATGTATTGGCTTCGACAGGGATGTATAAAGAGTCTATTGATATTCTTGACGCTGTGGATGTAGCGACATTAGACTCTGCTTTATTGATAGACTATTATATATCTTGTGATCGTGCATACGGTGAATTGACTTCCTATTCTCAGGATAAAAGAAAAGCTGTGGAATACGCAGAGAAATCAAAGAACTATAAAGACGTTTTATTAAAGATACTAGATAAAGACTCGGATTTGTATTTAAGTCTGCAAGAAGCTGTATATCGTGATAATGAAGAATTTGATAAGGCGGAGGCTATTAATGATATTCGTTTGGAAAGATGTGATTTTGGCTCTATGGAATATGCTTTGGTCGCTTTTCATAGGGCATTATTGTATCGTTGTCAAGATGATGTGGAGCAATTTAAAAAATATCTTATTTTATCAGCTTTATCGGATATAAAATCAGGGATAAAAGATCAGGCTTCTTTGTGGACGTTAGCAGATATTCTTTACAAAGAGGGAGATATAAATAGAGCATATAATTATATCTGCTTTTCGTGGGAAGAGTCTCAAATTTATAATGCACGTTTGCGTGTAGAGCAAATATCTAAAGTCCTCTCCGTTATTAATAACACTTATCAATTAGAGAGTGAGAGAAAAAGTAGACAGTTGCGTTTCTATTTGATACTGATAAGCGTATTATCTCTCTTTTTATTGGTGTCTATTGTCTATATTTATAAGCAGATGCGTTCATTGGCTATAGCGCGTAATAACTTAGAGGTTGCAAACAAACAATTGAACGGTTTAAACCATGAGTTATCGGAAATGAATGGTTGTTTGAAAGATTTTAATTTCAGATTATCAGAGTCTAATCATGTTAAGGAAGAGTATATTGGTCGATTTATGACTTTGTGTTCTACTTATATAGATAAATTGGAAGCCTATCGCAGGATGGTTAATAAGAAGCTTCAGTCCGGTCAAAGTGCGGAACTTTATAAGATAACGAGGGCTTCTAATATTACAGAAGAAGAATTAAAAGAGTTTTATCAGAATTTTGATACTACGTTCCTGTTCCTGTATCCTGATTTTGTGGCAGAGTTTAATGCCTTATTAGTTGATGAAGAACATATTGTTCTTAAGAAAGGCGAGCTATTAAATACGGAGCTGCGTATTTTTGCCCTAATTCGTTTAGGTATTAGTGACAGTTCTAAAATAGCTGAGTTCTTGCGCTATTCTGTGAATACGATTTATAACTATCGTGCTAAGGTGAAGAATAAAGCGAAGATTTCTCGTGACGATTTTGAAAGTCAGGTGATGCAAATAGGTTCTTTCAGTAAATAAAGGTATCCTTTCCCAACTCGTAGCTATCCACTTTTTAAGTAATTCCGTTTTGACGTAAATTGTTAGTAAATAACCGTTTATGCCTGTCTTACCTCCTTTGTATTCCACTATTGTATTTCACTGTATAGGAAATAACTACATATCAAGATATATTTGTAGAAGTAAATCTGTTGGCTGTACTTAGTAGATAAATATGATTGATTGTAAAATAGTAAAGAAGATGAATTTAAGATTAATGTCAATTACGGGATGCTTATTTTTGTTGGGTGTAGTAAAGGCTCAACAAAATATTCCGGTTTATTTGGATACTTCACGTTCTATTGAGGAAAGAGTGGAAGATGCTCTCTCCCGTATGACCGTAGAAGAGAAAGTAGCAATAACACATGCTCAGTCTAAGTTTAGTTCAGCCGGAGTACCTCGGTTGGGAATCCCGGAGAATTGGGCTAGTGACGGTCCTCATGGTATTCGTGCGGAAGTAATGTGGGATGAATGGTATGGTGCCAATTGGACAAATGATTCTTGTATCGCTTTTCCGGCATTAACCTGCTTGGCTGCATCTTGGAATCCGGAAGTATCTTATCTGTATGGTAAAAGTATTGGTGAAGAAGCCCGTTACAGGAATAAGAATATTCTTTTAGGGCCGGGAGTTAATATCTATCGCACTCCGTTGAACGGACGTAATTTTGAGTATATGGGAGAAGACCCTTATCTGGCATCGGTGATGGTAGTTCCTTATATTAAAGGGGTACAATCGAATGGTGTTGCTGCCTGCGTTAAACACTATGCGTTGAATAATCAGGAGATAGATCGTGACCATGTAAATGTGAATGTTGATGACCGTGCCTTATACGAGATTTATTTACCGGCATTTAAGGCTGCTGTTCAAGAAGGTAAGGCATGGGCTATCATGGGGTCTTACAATAAATATAAAGGTGAACACTGTTGTCACAATCAATATCTGCTGAATGATATTTTAAAACGTGATTGGGGATTTGACGGAGTTGTTGTCTCTGACTGGGGAGGCACTCACGATACAAAGGAGGCTATTTATAATGGTCTTGACATGGAGTTTGGCAGTTGGACCAACGGCTTGGATTGGGGAGCAAGTAATGCTTATGATAATTATTTCCTTGCAAATCCTTATTTGAAGTTATTGAAGTCCGGAGAAGTAACGGAGAAAGAGCTGAATGATAAAGTCCGTCGCATTCTTCGTTTGGTGTATCGGACGAATATGGATCATAATCGTCCTTATGGTTCATTCGGAACAAAAGAGCATGCACTTGCCGGCAGGCAGATTGCAGAGGAAGGCATTGTGCTTTTGAAAAATGATAGAAATGTATTGCCTGTGAACTTAAATAAGGTAAAGAAAATACTTGTGGTAGGCGAGAATGCAGTTAAAAAGATGACAGTAGGAGGGGGCTCTTCTTCTTTGAAAGCAAAATATGAAGTATCTCCGCTGGCCGGGATTCAGTCTCGTGTAGGAAAAGACGCAGAGGTGACTTATGTTCAGGGATATGCCTCTCCTGCCGTGAAAGAACAAGATGTGAAAGATGCGAAAGTGCCGGAACAAGAAAAGATTGATTATGCCGCTTTGCGTGAAGAAGCTGTCAAGGCAGCAAAGGGTGCGGATGTTGTATTTGTAGTGGGAGGCTTGAATAAAAATGATAATCAGGATTGTGAAGGCGATGATCGCAAGAGCTTAGGATTGCCGTATGAGCAAGATGAGTTGATTGCCGCACTGTCCAAAGTCAATCCGAATGTGGTTGTGGTGTTGGTAACGGGTAATGCTGTAGCAATGCCGTGGATAAAGAATGTTCCGTCCGTAGTTGAGGCTTGGTACGGTGGTACAGAAGCGGGTAATGCCATTGCGTCGATTCTGTTCGGGGATGTTAATCCTTCCGGTAAATTACCGTTTACATTCCCGGTTAAGTTGGAGGATAATAGTGCTCATGCTTTGGGTGAATATCCGGGAGATGGCGAAAATGTAACATATAAAGAAGGAATCTTTGTCGGTTATCGTTGGGCGGATAAGCAAAAGAGTAAACCATTGTTCCCGTTTGGGCACGGACTTAGTTATACTACCTTTGATTATGGTAAGGCGGTAGCTGATAAGAAAGTGATTTCTAAGGATGACCAAATCACCTTTACCGTGACTTTATCTAATGTCGGTAATCGTCCCGGAGCAGAAACCGTACAGCTTTATATTGGTGATAAGAAATCTTCTTTACCTCGTCCTGTAAAAGAGTTGAAAGGCTTTAAGAAAGTATATCTGACTGCCGGTGAGCAGAAAGAAGTATCTTTCACGATAGATAAAGAGGCTTTGAGCTTTTACGATGATACAAAAGGGCAGTGGGTAGTAGAGCCCGGTAAGTTTGAAGCATACATCGGAGCTTCTTCCGGAGATATTCGCAGTACGGTTGGTTTTGAGTTGAAATGATCATTAAGTAATAAGGTTATAGAAGGTTTTCAGGAGATAATAAGGGTATCTGTTCATTGGATATCCTTATTTTTTTGCTGTGAATAGTCCACTTTTTGTAGTAAACGGTATTGCCTTAATTATTTATATATCAAGGTTTTATTTCCTTTATTGCCTTGGATGAATCCACCAATTTATTTGAATGGAAAGATATGATTACTAATTCTTTTATATTTGTGCGAGATAAACTAAATATTCATCTTAAAGTTAATACAATGAAACATCATCTTGTAGTAAATTTATTCGTTATTCTTTTATTCTTCTCACAGTTTGGAACAGCTCAAGTCGTTACTTCATGGGAAACGTCTGCTGATAAAGCCAAACTTTTTCAAAAGCACTCGAAACTGAATTTTGTAGATGGCACCGGTAAGAATGGTACAAAGATATATATTGACGAGAATACAAAATACCAAAAAATAGAAGGTTTTGGGTGGGCATTAACAGAAGGAAGTGCGGAAGTCATCAGCCAACTAAGTGCTGAAAGACGAAAAGCGCTTTTGAATGAATTGTTTAACAGGCAAACGGGGATAGGCAGCGAAGTAATACGTATTAGTCTCGGTGCTTCAGACTTGAGTAATTCTTCTTATAGTTATCATGAATATCCCGAAGACAGAAGTTTGAGTAAGTTTAGTCTGGAAGGACCTGATTTGACTTATTTGATTCCTGTTTTGCAAGAAATCGTGGCTATTAATCCGGATATTAAAATAATTGCTACTCCATGGTCTCCACCTAAGTGGATGAAGACAAGCAATTCATACATCGGCGGGGAACTGAAAGAGTATGATATCTATGCAAAGTATTTCATTAAGTATTTTGAGGCGATGAAGGAACAGGGGATTAATATTTGGGCGATAACTCCTCAAAATGAACCGCATCATCCGCATAATGAACCGAGTATGTATATGACTAAAGAGCAACAGGTGGATTTTATTAATAGGTATCTGGGGCCGGCAATTGCGAATAGTGAATTCAAACATGTGAAGATTATTGCATGGGATCATAATTGTGATAATACGGAATATCCTATTTATGTGTGTAATAACAGCAGTTATGTGGATGGATCGGCTTTCCATTTGTACGGTGGAGATATCTCCGCGATGTCACAAACTTATCAGGCAACAGGAAAGCCGGTGTATTTTACAGAGCAATATACAGGTATCAATACGCCTTTTCATGAAGATTTCCAGTGGCATATGCAGTCTGTTATGCTGGGCTCTGTAAATAACTGGTCGAGTCTTACTTTGGAGTGGAACCTGGCGGCCAATGCAAAGTTGGAACCGCATACACCCGGAGGATGTGACACCTGTTTGGGTGCATTGACTGTAGACGGTTCCACCGTTACTCGTAATGTATCTTATTATTTGGTAGCCCAAATGTCGAAAGTTATTAAAAATGGTGCATATAGGATTAAGTCTTCGGGTAATGATGATCAATTGAAGTATGCTTCCTTTTTAAATTCAGATGGTTCTGTTGCGCTCGTGGTACATAACGGAGCCGGAAGTACCAAGACTTTTGATATTGTGTGGGAAGGTAAAGTGATTACCTACACTTTAACCGGAGGAACTACTGCTTCATTAACTTGGGGTGAGGGTGAAGTGCCGTCTGTCAATGAATCGCTTGCTCGTTCACAAAAAGGGTATAATATTTATCCTAATCCTACGGATGGTTATTTGAATATAGATATCAGTGAGGGTAATGAACTCTTTTCCCAATTATATTCGATGTCAGGGGAATTACTGTGCTCTCAGTATGTAACGGGTTTATTGAATCAGATTAATTTGTCGGGCATGGCAGACGGATTATACTTTTTGAAGCTTCAAAACCAAAAGGAAGTAGTGTATAGTCAAGTGATAAAGAGGAAGTAATAGTCGGCTAAAATATCTCTCGCTTTTCTGAGATGTACGACTCGCCGCTCTGAGTCGTACGACTCACAATTCTGAGACGTACAACTCACGGCTCTGAGACGTACGACTCACAACGGTGAAACGTACGACTCAGAAAGGTGAGACGTACGTCTCAGAAAACTTACTTCTCTTTATCGGTACAGATGATGACAACACGGTTCATGTCATTCTCTTTGAATGGCTGCACTGTATCGCCTTTTGCTTCGGTAATGATTCTGTCTTTATCAATACCGGATCTGATCAGTAATTGAGTCAGGTTTTGGGCACGGTTTCTGGATGTTCTCAGATTAATCTGTGCTGTGCCGGTGCCTGCGTCTGCGTATCCCGTCACGATAATCCGTGCGTCCGGATGATTCTTTGCCCACTCCAAGAGTTGATCTATTTTCTGTTTTTCTCCGGTCGGAACCACCAACTGATTAATGGAATAGAATATCTCGGAACTGTACGCTGCTTGCTCTTCCTTTTGAGGTTGGGTGTTTTGCTTCTCTGTATTTGCCTGAGGCTCATTTATTGTTTCGGGCACTTTCTGCTCAACTCGTTGCTCATTGGTCTTTTGGTTGTTTTCCTCGATTACCGTCGGAGCCACTACCACCGGCGCTGCTGCTTTCTTGCCAAATTTGTAAGTTACTCCCGCCAAGGCATTGCAATACCAGTCATTATTGCCGCCGTCTTTGGAATTGAAACGGTCTGACAATATATTGGCGTTCACTTCCAAATTCAGACTCCAGCGAGAGCTGAGGCGGAAATCTCCTTGCATGCCGAATCTCCCTGTGATCCTATTAAACTTCTCCCAATTATAAGTAAAGTCGGAAGCATTGGGCAGATCATTCGCTCCGTTGTTAAAACCATGGTTGAATCCGACTCCTCCTAATAAGTACAGGTCAAAAACTCTTTTTGCTTTGTAGGAAGAAAACAGGTTCATGAGGTTGATCAGTACGTCCGCATTCACTCCGATGTAGTTGAATTTGTACTTTTCATACGGAGAGATCCACGCACCTTTAGCCTCCCAACCGTTTACTTGGAGACGTGCTCCCCAGATTGGGGTGAATTGACGTCCGAATGATAGAGCTGCTGTTGGTGAGATTAGTTTGGAGAAAGTGGCTTCACCTACCGTATAAGCACCTCCTACTTGTCCCTGCATAAACCAATAGGGACTGAATATATCTTTGTCTTTTGTATTTGTTGTCTCCTGACTGAATGCGGAGTTGTTGCTGCCGAAAGCAATAATTGACAGTACGGCTAAAATCGTTTTTGTTTTCATATGCTTCACGTTTTATATGTATTCACAAAAGTAGTAATTCCCATTCGAATGTGTTAATTAATGTAATCCTGAAACTTAAAATTAACAAATGGGATGCGTCAGATGATGTTACAGCAAGGGTATTCGTAAGGGCGTTAACTTCTTTTCAAGGGAATCATTGCTGTAAATCATTGCTCTGTCCCGATTTTTATTTTATTTTTGCAAACATGAAGAAGATGTATCTTGTTATGTTTGCTGTGCTGTTGTGTCTTTGTTCCGTTACATTGTACGGACAAGAAACGGCACGACCGAAGAAAGGGGAGGGAATAAGTCTTCTCTTGCAGCGGTTTAACCGGACAAAAAAGCAGCACTACGATTTGTTCTTGGAACTGAATAAAGGTAAGTTTACTAAGGATAACGGTTTGAAGCTGAATGTCGATTACATATTACCTCCTTTGGAAGCAGGGAATCAAGAACCTTTGTTCGGAAAGAAACTGGCTAAATATAAAGTTGAGTCTCAGGAGTTAAGCGGGGCATGTTTTTATTTGGTCAGCGGACACGGAGGGCCCGATCCGGGAGCTATCGGTATTGCGCATGGAAAGCAATTGCATGAAGATGAGTATGCTTATGATATCGTATTGAGGTTGGCACGCAATTTATTAATGAAAGGAGCCAAGGTTCATATTATCATTCAGGATGAAAAAGACGGCATCCGTGATGATAAATATCTGTCGAACAGTAGTCGGGAGACTTGTATGGGGGCAACTATTCCCCTTAATCAAGTGGAACGTCTAAGACAACGGTGTGATAAAGTGAACAGTTTGTATGCGAAAGACAAAGAGAGTTATCGCCGTGCTGCTTTTGTCCACGTAGACAGTCGCGGGAAAGGGCAGCAGATAGATGTCTTTTTTTATCATTGCGAAGGCAGTGAGAAAGGAAAACGTTTGGCTAATACAATCAGGGATACTTTCAATAAGAAATATGATAAGCATCAGCCAAACAGGGGATTTGAAGGTACGGTAAGCGCACGCAACTTATATGTGCTTCGGAATACAAAGCCTGTTTCCGTGTTTCTGGAGCTGGGGAATATACAGAACAAAAGAGACTTACAACGGTTGATTATTCCTGATAACCGGCAGGCGTTGGCTAACTGGATATGTGAGGGCATGGTGAAGGATTATCAAAATGAAAAGAAGAATAAATAACTATTTTGCAGATGAAGATGATACGTGAGTGGATAAATACCCTTTTGGCTCAATGGGGAATGCAAACGGAAACAGTGGGATGGATGGAGCGGATTGTCATTATCGCTATTATCCTGTTGATTGCCTTTCTGGCGGATTTGATTTGCCGCAGGATTATTGTGGAAGGAATCAAGAGACTGACAAAGCGCACACGCGCCACTTGGGATGATCTTGTCTTTAATGACAAGGTTCTCAATAATTTTTGCCACATAATACCACCTGTACTGATCTATATATTGATGCCGCTTGCCTTTCCCGATACGCCGGGCATATTGGCTTTTCTCCTTAAAATCTGTATGGTCTATATCATTGCGGTTGCGTTGAAGTTTGTCAATGTGTTTCTTGGGGTACTGTTTGAATTGACCAATCAGAAGAAAGAGTTTCGCGACCGTCCGTTGAAGGGTGTTTATCAGATTGTTCAGGTCGGGTTATTCTTTGTCGGCACGATTCTTATTATCAGTATTCTTATCAATAAGTCTCCGATTCATCTTTTTGCCGGATTGGGTGCGTCGGCTGCTATCCTGATGTTGGTGTTTAAGGATACCATTATGGGGTTTGTTTCCGGCATTCAGTTGGCAGCCAATGATATGCTTCGTCCGGGAGACTGGATTACGATGGCTAAGTACGGTGCGGACGGAACGGTCATAGATGTATCGCTGAATACGGTAAAAGTGCGCAACTGGGATAATACGATTACTACTATACCTCCGTATGCGCTGGTCAGTGACTCTTTTCAGAATTGGCGGGGAATGCAGGAATCGGATGGAAGGCGTGTGAAGCGTTCTATTAATATAGATATGAACAGTGTACGTTTTTGTACGTCCGGGATGTTGGCGGAATATCGCACGATTGTTTTGTTGCGTGACTATATAGACCATACGGAGAAGGCGGTTCAGGAGTATAACGTGGAACATGGCTTGAATGACGATAATTTGGTGAACGGACGCCATCAGACAAATTTGGGAGTCTTTCGTGCTTATCTGGAACGTTATATAGAGAGTTTGCCGGTGGTCAGCAAGGGTTTGACGCACATGGTACGTCAGTTGCAACCTACGGAGAAAGGTATTCCGTTGGAAATCTATTTCTTTTGCAGGGATAAGAATTGGATTGCATACGAACGGGTTCAGGCAGATGTGTTCGACCATATCCTTGCGGTGATTCCGGTGTTTGGTTTACAGGTGTTCCAAGAACCGTCCGGCAAAGATTTGAAAGAATTGAAGCGATAATATTAGAGGCGGGACGCTTTTTAATATATTGATTTTATACCCCCTTGCTTCATTTTTGTCGCGGAGCTCATTATCAGTGCTTTATAAAAACAGGTGGTTCTCAGAAGGTGCTGTGGGGCAGGTCTGTGAAAACTTCGTACATTAGTCTCCCTTATGTGTGTCGAAAATTTGTCGCGCTTTTTGCAGAGTATCATAAAGCCGCACTACATCTTCTTGCCTGACGCACTACGTCTTTATGGCAGATACCCTGCATCTTTCGTCCGGTTGATACGGGAGAATTCTCTTAGCCGGAGGGGCGAACAACTTTATTCCCAAGGAAGGAAAGGATTAGAGCTACGGTCTGTTACGGATTTCCGTCAGGACGTCACTTCGGGATCTTCTTGATGGGGCATGATATGCTTTATGACGCCTCTTTCCTGTATATATTCATATAATTTTTTGTAAAAGGCGTGTCGGGTAAGCGTGGAAGCATCGCCCAGGATGATTAGCTTCATGCGGGCACGGGTGATGGCTACATTCATTCGCCTCAGGTCATTTAGGAAGCCGATTTGTCCGTCCTCGTTGGCTCTTACAAGGCTGATTAGGATGACGTCACGTTCTTGTCCCTGAAAACCGTCGACGGTGTTGATGGTGATTAGTTGCCGGAACGGTTTGAAGAAGTTGCTCCGACGTAGAAGCTGACGAAGGTATTGCACCTGAGCTTTGTAGGGTGAGATAAGCCCGAAGTCTATCCGTTCTTCCAATACGCGGGCTATGCCTATTTTATGGATGTACTCTTCCAGCTTTTCCATCAGCATGTGGGCTTCGGGTTTATTGATTCGCCCGAAGTTTTCACCGATAAACTCTTCCTTGTATTCGCAGCCTTCCGTGTCATACCATTCCAATGTAGTGTCATAATCCAATATGCCTCTGTATTTTACTTCCGGTGCGGATTTTAGTTCGTTATGGTAAAACCATAGGGAAGGGAAGTGCATAATATCGTCATTCATACGGTATTGCACTTTTAGCAAGGAGACGCTTTCGGGTTTCGTGGCTGCGATTTTTTGCATCAACGTCCGGTCTAATCCTCTGCGGGCAGCTTCAATGCACTTTATGGTAGGCGGCAGTTGGCAGTGGTCTCCGGCAAAGACTACGCGGTCGGCTTTTCGTATGGCTACCCAGCAGGCTGCTTCCAATGCCTGTGCTGCTTCGTCGATGAAAAGTGTGGAGAAACGCCTTCCGGTCAACGTGCGGTTGGCAGAGCTGATGAGGGTGGAGGCGATGACGCGTGCCTCGCCGAAGAGCGATTCGTTGATACGTATCTCCAGTTCCGTAGCCCTGTCTTTCAGTGCGGCTATTTTGGCGCGGATATTCTCGTGTCCGGCGCTTCTTGATTTGCCGTGCAATTCCCGTATGGCTTTGCGTATGCTCCATAGTTCGGAGTAATCCGGATGTGATTCAAATCTCCTTTCGTAGGTGAATGAGAGCATCTTGTCATTCACTCTGGTAGGGTTTCCTATGCGGAGCACGTTGATGCCACGGTCTACGAGCTTTTCTGAGATCCAATCTACCGCCATATTGCTTTGTGCACAGACTAATACTTGGTTCTCACGGTGAAGGGTTTCGTAAATCGCTTCTACGAGAGTGGTGGTTTTACCGGTTCCGGGAGGTCCGTGTACGATTGCCACATCTTTTGCCTGCAACACTTTATTGACGGCCTCTTCTTGTGTCATGTTCAGCCAAGGGAAGCGTACGGGGAAGAATGAACGCCGAGCGGGAGGTACACTGCCGATTAAAATATCTTTCAGTTCTGCCAGCCGGTTGCCTTTGGCACGTATCGTATCTGCCAACGCTTCGAACATGGTACGGTAACTGGTTTCGTCGAAGTAAAGTTGCACGCCCAGCCTTTCTGCTCCCTGTATATCCGTTAATGCCGAAGAGTTGGGTATTACTATGACCATCCGTTCGTCATCGGCATAGCTGACTTGCCCCGTAAAATTAAAGTACCGCACATTTTCCGCTGCATCTTGTGTAAAGAAACAGACCGGACGTCCGTATTCGAAATTATGTTCGGTCTCTTTATCCTCCCGGCGCTCTATTTCTATGACAAGTTGGTTCAGTGAATTGTAATAGCTTCTGCCTGTAAAGACCGGATACCAGCATAAACCTCTTTTTATCTTCCTTGTTATGCCCATTACTTGTGTTTGCTGCCGGAACGTTTCTTTTTCGTAATCGTATTCCAACTGTAACAACTGCTGTTGTTGCTGCAAACTTAAAATGGGGGAGAGGATATTGTGGTTGGGCATGATGTTTTTTATTTGTGGGTGCCGGGTGCTGCCTGGTCTGTTGCTTTAATCTTTAAAGCGTCCAGTTGTGCTTTTGATTTGCTTTGTGTCACAATATAGACTCCGGTAAATACCAGTATGATAGCTCCCGCCTTAGACCACCCGAAAGTATCCATTCCCATTGCCACGGCAATGGCTGAGGCTACGATGGGCTGTACATAATTGTACATGCTGACAAGCGTAGGGCGCAGATTCTTTTGACCTACCATTACAAGCAGATAGGCGAGGAATGTTGCTCCCAATACCACAAAAGCTATCCCTGCATACACCTCGGTACTGATATGGGCGAATTCTATGGAAGCCACATCCCGGTAGGAGAATGGTATGAAGCACATGGATGCGTAGATAAACATCCATTTCATGATGGTGATAGCGGAATATTTGGTAATAAGGTTTCGGAATACGGTAAGATAGATGGCGAAACTGATTTGTGCCGTCAGGCAGAGCAAGTCTCCCCACACACTACCCGATTTGCCTGTAGCTGCGCTTTGACTGCTCAGTATAAGTATCAAGGCTCCCATAGCACCGATGAAAATGCCCAGGACTTTCTTGCCGGTCACCGGTTCTTTCAGATAAATGGCCGCTACAATCATCGTGACGATAGGGGTGGTAGTACATACGATGGAGGCGTCGATAGGCGAGGTGAGGGATAGCCCGAAGATGAAACTACCCTGATTGAGCACGATGCCGAACAGTGCCGCAAAGAAAAGCATAAAAAGATCTTCCGGCTTGACGTGTTCTTTTTTCGTAAACAAGGATGCCGCCCAAAATGCGATAGCTGCGCCTACCATGCGGAAAGTAGTCAATGAGAGAGGGGTAACATACGGACTGTCCAGCACGGCTTTTCCTATCGGAGAGTTCAATCCCCAGATAATGTTCGCCATCAGCATGGCGATGT
The DNA here is from genome assembly GCF_003438995.1 of Bacteroides sp. OM05-12. Lineage (GTDB taxonomy): Bacteria > Bacteroidota > Bacteroidia > Bacteroidales > Bacteroidaceae > Bacteroides. The sequence goes on along the minus strand of NZ_QSUN01000003.1, from coordinate 233,462 downwards.
GCCCTTTATAATGCTTGTCATTCATCTTGCTGTTACATTTAGTGTATTGAAAACCGTCGCGAAATTAATACTTTTTTTCGTAGGGAGGGGTAGAGACTGTGTTTTATTTCAGTTACGTGATGGTTGCTACTAAAAAATTAACCCCCCTGTAAACACTACAGAAGGGTTAACCGTTTCTCCACTGAGAAACCTACTAGATTCTATAATAAAAACTAAACTGAGTCTGAAAAGGAGAGGTGAACCTTTGGGGGATTACACCTCTGTACTTTTTACTAAGTTTTTTACTTACTTTGTCGGCTCCAAAGTTACAGTAAATGTACCATTGGATTCACCATAGTTATTTGTTGTCTTAACTTTGATGGTAACAACAGCCTTTTGAGCTAAGTTCGTTTCATTTAGCAGAAGAGTTCCTTTTGTTGCATCAAGAGTAAAGTCTTCTACTCGTAATCCGGCAGATTCAGCACCAACTTCCAATGTATATATTACGTGATCACTTTCTCCTTTCATACCCCATACATCCTTGGCATAAGTTTGTATCTTAGCTTTAGCTATTAATGAAGTGCTCCATCTATCAGCTAATGTTATCTTAGATGCTATATCAAGTGGTGTTCCTGCTAAAATATCTTTAGCTGAATATGGAAGATTTGCAACAGTAATATTTGCTGGAATAGGATAAGAAACTTGTATACCATAATCTTCGGTTGCTACTTTATTTCCTGCTACTGTAACTGTTGTTGTGATTCGTACTTTATCTATAGCATCCTGACCAGCTAATACATCACCTTCATCTGTTGTATACTTTATCTCTTGTGAAATTGTGATTTTACCGTCGGATGCAACTTCGATTCCTGTAAACTTATCAGCATTGTTCAAAGCAAATGTATAATCAGCTCCTGGAACAACTTTATAAGCTTGAGCATCAGTACCATTCAGGTTATTTATGATTTCAAAATTCGTATCTGAAGCCTTAGGCTTTTCGTATTGAACGAAGTAGGTTACATTATTAGTAATCCAACGTGCGTCAATAGGTACTAAGAATGTTTCTTCAGCTGGATATTGTAATATTATATTGGCTTGTGCTTCTATATCACCATAAGTGGTTTTGTATACAACGCTATAGTTATAAGTTTTCCATTTGAATGATGCAGGCAACTTAATTGTTACATTGTCTTCATTTGGTTTGTTTAAATCAATAACCATTTTATCATCGCCAGATGTTACTTTATTTCCGTCTACATAATATTCAACTGTTGCTGTTTTCATTGCTGCTAAAACTTTCTCAGGTGTACCTCCCTTAGAGCTATATAGTGTAGTCATTTTGGTAAGGTCTATTTTTGCTGTATATGTTTTAGCATTACCGGCGTCAGCTACTGTCCATGTCTTTTCTACTAGAGTTCCATAATTAACAGGATCTTCAGTAAATGTATCATCACTAATTGTGTATGTTACATCATAGATTTGATTTGGAACAGCAGGAGTTGAGTTATCGTATCCAAATACAGATTCGGCAAGGCCTAATGTGATCTCTGTACCCATATATGATGGATCGTTTTCTTTCAATTGGATGCCCTTATTACCATTTAATGTAATATGATGATTATCTAGATATGTCTTAAGATTGTTCTCTTCATTCTTGTTAACAGCTTTTCCTTGATTATCTATGAGAATACTGTTTACACTATAAATTGTCAGGTTTTGTTCGAAACCAAGATCCTGCAGGCTAAGACCTGCTACTCCTGCATAAGATATCTTTTCAGAGAAATCAACATTTACATCAGTTGCTACCTTTTGGGTATAAGGAAGATTTTTACTACTACTTTCTAAGCTAGCTTGGCTAGTTATAATAGTCTGTCCTTTAATCTTGAAATATTCAGTAGTGATATTGGTAATGCTATCTTCTTTTGCCTCTGTAGTCTTTGTAGTAGATACTATCATTGCAGTCGGGAAATATTTACCATCAACAAATTTATCAACATTAGGAGCTACTGTTACAGCGATAATACCATCACCTGTACCTGTAACACCTCTAATGTCTAAATCTTCAGCTGCTGCTCTTGTTTCCAATGCAGAACCTTCAACGATAAATGAAAGGATAGAAGCATCGCTTCCTAATCTTTTTTGTGCCATTTCTGCAAGTTCTATAGCTCTGTCGGCAGGAGAGATACGGAACTTAATAGTCATTTCTCCACCTACTTTATTGATAAAGTATGCAGGAACGAATGCACCGTCAGCGTTAGTGTATTGTGGTACAAATACAATGCTTTGGATACGTGCCATAAGGTCGCGAACTTGGCTGTCAAGAACATCGATTCTACCGGTTGCAGCAGAGATAGCGGCATCGATCGCCTTTTGAATATCTCCACCTTTTTGTAATGCTGCAGTTATTTCTGCACCTATAGCAGCTGTAAGTTGACCATTTTCTGCTGTTCCTTCTATGAATAAATTGTCTACTTGGACTTTAAGAGCACTTAGTTCATTCTTTAAACCACCTTTACCATCTTCTCCGTAGATTTCTTTCTGAAGAGTTGTTATGTCGGCTTTAGCAGCGTTAAGATCAGATTCCTTAGCGAATTTAGCATCTTCCAATACTTTAATTCTTCTGGCTAGTTCGGTATCAGCTGCTTTGTAGGCTGCATCGATAGCGTCGATCTTTCCTTCTAAAATAAGTTGCAGATTTGTAATTGCCGTGCTGATTTTGCTATCTACCTGACCAATACTTTCTTGCAAAGCACTTATATTTCCTTCTGCAACACCTAGGCGTGAGTTTATTCCGTCAACCAAAGTTTTTAAAGGAGTAACGATCTTACTGAGGTCGTTAATAGCATTTTTATTGTTTTCAGTTGCAGTCTTCAAGCTTTCATTGCTGGTTTCCAATGTCTTGATTCTAGCTTCTAATGCATCTTTAGCAGCTTTTAACTCATCTTTTGTTGCTAAGTTCTTCAAGCTGGTTTCGATACCACCGATTCTACCTTCCAAGTCACCTCTTAAACTTGTTAAGCCTTCATTTAATTTTGTTTGAAGGTCCTTTTCCAATTTATCTAAAGCTGTCTTATCGGCCTTTCCATCAAGGGCGGCATTGATCGTTGTTTGTAAAGCGGCAAGATCTTCAGCTAACTTAGCATCTTTTGCTTTTAATTCCTCGATAGCCTTATTGATAGCATCCAAAGCTGTCTTATCAGCCTTATTTGCATTCAAAGCATCGATAGCTGCTTGTAAATCAGATAAAACAGACAATTTAGCAGCTAATTCTGCACATTGTCCGTTTAATGCTTCAATAGCAGCATCGTAAACACTTTTATCTACTTTTCCGTCTACTGCAACTTTTAATGCTTCGCTAGCTTTAGTCAGTGACTCAAGGTTAGCTTTGATTTCATCAATTGCAGCTTCAAGAGTAGAACATGTTGTTGCTAAATTGGCATCAGCTTCTTTCAAGGCCTTTAATTGAGAATCGATATCTGCAATAGATACAGACTTCAATTCATCAACCTGTCCTTGCAAGTTTTTGATGTCATCGTCGTAATCAGTACAACCAACAAAATTTGCGGCTGTAATAGCTAGCACTCCGAAGAGTGCAACTTTGATAAAACTTTTCTTCATAATTTGATAATTATATTTAAAATAAAAAATAGATCATTCAGAGATTAATTCTTGCTCTGCATGAGGATATGCTGTATATAGTTTGATTATTTTATATTGTAATGGAGATAATTGCGTAATCTTTTTAAATGATGCGTAATAAGCACTGATAGATAAAAAACCGCATTTTTGAGCTATCTCCTTTATTGAAAAAGTCGAATTGTTGTCTATCAGCAATTTCTTGCTGTATTCTACTCTATAATTGTTTATTAGTGTTTTAAAATTACATTCAAAATATTTATTAATAGCCTTAGATAAGTAGGTTGTATTTGTACCTATCATTGAGCTGAATTTAATTAATGATAAATGCGGATCCAAGAAAGCTTTTTTAGAATCCAAATAATATAATACCTCTTTATATATAGTTTTTAATTGATTTGCGTATTCTCTTTGCGATATCAAAGATTTTTCGTTCTCTATTTCCGATAAGTCAGAAGTTTCCATGCATTGCTTGGAAAGCTCTATAGTCTGTAGTAGCTGTTGGCTGATCATCATGTTTTTTATTTTTTTTTATGTGTTTTAATTACGATGCGAATATAGTAATGTTCTATATTTCGTACAATCAAAGCTTTTGATAATATAAGTTTTAGGAATCCTTATTTGCAATATGATAAATATTCCTAATTTATAAATAGATTATCGAGCTTAAATCTTGTATTTTTAGTTTCTGGAATGAAAGTAATATAAATATAGTTAAAACAAAAGTGTTTTTGGTAATATCTCTCTCATAATATTTTTTGTTTATGAGAATTCGTTGAATTAGAGTTTTTTGACTAAATTTGTATGATAAACGTTATATGGTGGAATATAAATGGAGAAGAAAGCTGAATATATAAAGAGGATAGAGATTATCGGTTTATGGGGGAGAAAGAATATTGTATGGGATTTGCGTCCGGACGTGAATATCCTTTCGGGTATTAATGGTATAGGTAAGAGTACAATTCTGAATGCTTCTGTACATTTGCTTGATATGCTCTCTCAGGCGATAGAACGGAATGGAGATAAGATGAAGGTCAAAATTCATTTTGAACCCGAAGATGCTACTTTCGTTCAGTATGATGTGATACGTAGTTTTGATGGGCCTTTGCTTCATTCCGATATTATGGAGAAGATGGCGGATAAGAACGTCAAGACAGAATTGGATTGGCAAGTATATCAGCTTCAACGCCGCTATTTGGATTATCAGGTCAATATAGGTAATCGGATTATAGAACTGTTGACTTCCGAAGATGAAGAAGAAAGAGCCAAAGCTGCCCAAGTATCCGTTCCGAAGAAGATGTTTCAAGACATGGTGGATGAACTCTTCAAGGAAACCAATAAGCGGATAGACCGGAAAAGTAACGAAATTCGTTTTATTCAGGGAGATGAGCTACTTTGTCCCTATCAACTATCTTCGGGAGAGAAGCAAATGCTGGTTATATTGCTGACAGTATTGGTGCAAGACAATCAATATAGTGTCCTTTTTATGGATGAACCGGAAGTTTCGTTGCATATTGAATGGCAGCAACAGATGATATTCCTGATTCGGAAATTGAATCCGCATGCACAGATTATCTTAACTACTCATTCTCCGGCGGTGATTATGGACGGCTGGCTGGATGCTGTGACAGAGGTGAGTGATATCAGTTCGGGAGTAAATAAATAAGGGTATGGCAAAACGTCTGAACGAACATCTTACTTCCATGTGGGTCGGTGCAGCCAACCGGATGACTCCAAAGAAAGCAAAACGCAGAATTATTGCTTACGTGGAGAGTTATGATGATATTTCTTTTTGGCGTAATCTGTTTAATGATTATGAAAACGAGAATTATTGTTTTCAGGTGATGCTGCCCTCGTCCAGTTCTCTTGCCAAGGGAAAAAAGATGGCGTTGATGAATGCGCTTGGCGATTCCGGTTTGGGTGAGAATATGATTGCTTGCGTGGATAGTGATTATGATTATCTTCTGCAAGGTGCTACCCATCTATCCCGTAAGATTATCCGTAATCCGTATATATTCCATACTTATACGTATGCGATTGAGAACTACCAATGTTATGCCGAAAGCTTGCATGAAGTTTGTGTACAAGCAACTTTGAATGATCGGCATATACTGGATTTCCCGGAATTCATGAAACGATACTCCCGTATTGCTTATCCGTTGTTTTTATGGTCTATCTGGTTTTATCGTCGTCATTTGCTTTTTGTGTTCTCGTTAATGGATTTTTGTTCTTACATACGTCTGCATAATGTTGATATAAAGCACCCGGACAGATGCCTGCATGAAATGGATGAAAGAGTAAAAGCCAAGTTGGATGAGTTTAATCGGGAATATCCGAATATGCAAGAGGCGTTGGAGAAACTTCAGGAAGAATTAAGTGAGTTGGGAGTAACTCCTGATACGACCTATCTTTTTATTCAAGGTCATCATATCATGAATAATGTGGTGATGAAGCTTCTTGTTCCTGTCTGCACGGTTCTTCGGAGGGAGAGAGAGATTGAGATTAAGGAGTTGGCAGAGCACAATATGCAGTTCCGGAATGAGCTGACTTGCTATCAGAATAGTCAGTGCAGTGTGGACTTGATGCTTCGTAAGAATACAAACTATAAAGATTCTTTCCTTTACAGGAGGTTGAAAAAAGACTTGGAGAGATTCCTTAGAAGATGATTTCTCAGCATACGGTCGATTGCTTTCAAACGATAGGAGTTTGTAAACAAAGGACCGTACCTTTGTTTTCAATCGACCGTATGTTTGTTTGCAATCAGAGGTTGTTAAAACTATCTCAATTCCCCCACTTGAGCGGGGGTAGGGTGTGTGTGAATTTTAATAATCAAAGAAAGATCACACACCCCTTAATCCCCGCTTAAGCGGGGAAACTTGGATGCTTTGACTTTTGATATTCATTCTGTTTTTTCTATACTTCACGTTGTTTTTACTAAATCGAATTTACTTTTTCCTGTCTTCACCTTATCACTCTTTTACCCTATATTATTGATTACTATTCGGTTAAAGTGAAAGCACTTTTTTAGTTAAGAGTTGAGAGTGCAAAGAGTCTGAGACTCTTTTGTTTCGTTTAAGATATTCCAAGCTCTCCCTCTATTTATAGAGGGAGTACCCGCAGGGGGAGGGAGTTTTTTCTTTGAAGTTGAAAATGGAAAATGCAAAAACTCCTCCGTCACTTCGTGACACCTCCTCTATAAACAGAGGAGGAGTTTATCATCGCTTGACGCATCAAAAGAGTCTGATACACTCTCAATTCTCAACTCTCAACTCTCAACTAAAAAAGTGCTTTCACTATAATGTATTAATAATCAATCTGTAAAGAGAAAAGAGTGATAAGGTGAAGGCTGTAAAAACACTTTTCTGAAACGTGCTTCAGAGATATGAATCAGTACTTACAGGCAGGACTAATTCATACTTTAAAATATAAATAAGTTTAAATAGACTTCTAAGTTGTAATGATTACAAATATTAATCATTAATATTGTGAACAATAGAATGTTTTACCTTGTTAAATAAACACACTAAAATTATATGCAATGATATTTGATATTGAAATGATTAGGAGTTTTTACTCCTCACTTTCCCGGAAAGTAGACGAAGCTCGTGAGCATCTTCACCGTCCGATGACGCTTGCTGAAAAGATTTTATATGCACATCTATATGATGAAAGTAAGATGACCGCCTATCGTCGTGGAGAAGACTATGTAGATTTTCGTCCTGACCGGGTGGCAATGCAAGACGCAACAGCCCAGATGGCGTTATTGCAGTTCATGAATGCAGGTAAAGAGCAATCTGCCGTTCCTGCCACAGTACACTGTGACCATTTAATTCAGGCCTATCGTGGAGCTAAGGATGATCTTTCTACTGCAAATGAAACGAACAAGGAGGTTTATGATTTCTTACAGAGCGTGTCCGGTAAATACGGGATTGGCTTCTGGCGTCCGGGTGCAGGTATCATCCATCAGGTTATTTTGGAGAATTATGCTTTTCCCGGAGGAATGATGGTGGGCACGGACTCACATACCCCCAACGCAGGCGGCTTGGGCATGATAGCCATAGGGGTAGGAGGTGCCGATGCGGTAGATGTAATGACCGGAATGGAATGGGAGTTGAAGATGCCTCGCCTGATAGGTGTGAAACTGACCGGAAAATTGAACGGATGGGCTGCTCCTAAAGATATAATCCTGAAACTGGCAGGTATACTGACAGTAAAAGGGGCTACAAATGCTATCATTGAATATTTTGGTGACGGGGCGGCAACTTTATCGGCAACAGGAAAAGCTACGATTTGTAATATGGGTGCTGAGGTAGGTGCTACTACTTCTTTATTTCCTTATGATGAGGAGATGGCACGTTATCTCATAGCGACAGGCAGAGAGGAAATCGTGAAAGAAGCAGACCGCCTGGTTGCTTATCTGACTGCTGATAATGAGGTGATAGCCGAACCGGAGAAGTATTACGATAAAGTGATAGAAATAGACCTGTCTGCATTGGAACCGTATATTAACGGACCGTTCACGCCTGATGCGGCTACGCCTATTTCCGAATTTGCCGAGAAAGTAAAAGTGAACGGTTATCCGAGAAAGATGGAAGTCGGTTTAATAGGTTCTTGTACCAACTCTTCTTATCAGGATCTCAGCCGGGCTGCTTCCATTGCACGTCAAGTTGCCGAAAAGAAATTGAGTGTTGCTGCACCTCTGATTGTCAATCCCGGTTCGGAACAGATACGCTATACAGCGGAACGTGACGGCATGATCGGTGATTTTGAGGCAATAGGTGCTACCATCATGGCAAATGCCTGCGGTCCTTGCATCGGTCAGTGGAAAAGACATACGGACGATCCGAATCGTAAGAACTCCATCGTAACTTCTTTCAACCGTAATTTCGCCAAACGGGCCGACGGTAATCCGAATACGTATGCTTTTGTTGCTTCTCCTGAGTTGACAATGGCTTTGACCATTGCCGGAGACTTGTGCTTCAATCCTCTGAAAGACCGGTTGATGAATGCAAACGGCGATTTGGTCAAACTCAGTGAACCGGTAGGAGATACTTTACCGCAGAGAGGTTTTGAAGTGAAAGATAATGGTTATCTGAAACCTGACTTTAATAAAGAAGAAATAGTTATAAATCCGGCATCGGCACGCTTGCAGCGTTTGGAACCTTTCGCTCCATGGAACGGGGAGGATTATCCGGATATGCCGTTATTGATAAAGACCTCCGGCAAGTGTACTACCGACCATATTTCCATGGCAGGATCCTGGTTGAGATTCAGAGGGCATTTAGAGAATATATCGGATAATTTGTTGATGGGAGCTGTCAATGCTTTCAATGGGAAAACGAATGCTGTGCTGAATCGGGAAAATGGACAGTATGAAGCTGTATCCGCAGTTGCCAAACAATATAAGGAGAAAGGAATATCTTCCGTCGTTGTAGCAGAGGAAAATTATGGAGAAGGTTCTTCACGCGAGCATGCCGCCATGGAGCCTCGTTTCCTCCATGTAAAAGTCATATTGGCTAAGTCGTTTGCACGTATCCACGAAACAAACTTGAAGAAACAGGGTATGCTTGCCCTTACCTTTATCAATAAAGATGATTATAACCGTATTCGCGAAGACGACCTGATTTCCGTAACAGGCTTGAAAGACTTTGCACCCGGACGGAATCTGACGGTAACGCTCCGTCACGCGGATGGTACGGAAGAATCGTTTGAAGTATCTCATACATATAATGAAATGCAAATCAATTGGTTTAAAGCCGGTTCTGCATTGAACAGTAAATAATCCCCCTTTTATAAATAAATACAATGAGCAGAATAATAAAAGAAGAGAAACGGTTGGTCGTACCGGAGAATGTAACGATTCCCTTTATAGAAGGAGACGGTGTAGGTAAAGAGATAACTTCCGTATGCCTTGCCGTTGTCGATGCTGCGGTGAATGCTGCATATAAAGGTAAACGGCAGATTAAATGGAAAGAAGTTCTTGCAGGAGAGAAGGCATTTAAGTATACGGGTAAATGGCTGCCCAATGAAACGATGCAGGCTTTTAAAGAATATATTGTCGGGTTGAAAGGACCTCTGACTACCCCTGTCGGCGGGGGAATCCGTTCTTTGAATGTGGCTTTGCGTCAAGAGTTGGACTTGTATGTTTGCTTGCGTCCGGTACGTTGGTTCAAGGGAGTGGAGTCTCCATTGAAGAATCCTCAGGATGTAGATATGTATATTTTCCGCGAAAACACGGAAGATATTTATGCCGGAATAGAATGGGAGCAGGGAAGCGATGAAGCGAAGAAGTTTCTGACTTTTCTTGTTAATGAGATGAGAGTGACGAAGGTACGTTTTCCTGATACATCCGGTTTTGGTGTGAAGCCGGTGTCTATAGAAGGCACGGAAAGACTGGTGCGTGCTGCCATCCGTTATGCCATCAAGCATAAACTGCCCAGTGTTACTTTGGTACATAAAGGCAATATCATGAAGTTCACGGAAGGAGGTTTCAAAAAGTGGGGGTATGAAATGGCGGACCGTGAGTTTGCCGGAGAAACATTCAGCATGAACCGTTACAATGCGCTTGTGAAAGAACAAGGGAAAGCTGTTGCGGATGCTGCGAAAGAGGAGGCGGTGAAGCAGGGAAAAGTGATTGTTAACGATGTGATAGCAGATGCCTTTTTACAAAACACCCTGTTGCATCCCAAAGATTACTCCGTAGTGGCTACATTGAATTTGAACGGCGACTATATTTCCGACCAGTTGGCGGCTATGGTAGGCGGTATAGGCATTGCTCCGGGAGCGAATATTAACTATGATACGGGGCACGCTATCTTTGAGGCTACTCATGGCACGGCTCCCGATATTGCAGGACAAAATAAAGCGAATCCGTCTTCCATCATCTTATCGGCCGTAATGATGTTGGAATATCTCGGTTGGAAAGAGGCCGGCGAATTGATAACTTCTGCAATGGAATGTTGTTTCTCTCAGGGGCTTGCAACGGATGATTTGGCGCGTCTCATGCCGGATGGGAAGTCATTGAGTACGTCATCCTTCCGCGATGTATTGATACAGCAGATTAATTGTGAAAGTAAGAAGTGAAGTTAAATCCTTAAAATGAACAGAGTATGAAGAAAGAATATATCATCTATAAGTTGTCCGACCAGATGCGGGAGGCTTGTAAAATAGATAATGAGTTGTTTTCCAAGTTCGGTGTGAAGCGTGGCTTGCGTAATGAAGACGGTACAGGTGTACTGGTGGGACTGACGAAGATCGGTAATGTGGTTGGTTATGAACGTATTGAGGGTGGAGGACTGAAGGCTATTCCCGGTAAGTTGTTTTATCGCGGGTTGGACGTAGAGGACATTGCGCACGGGCTGATGAAAGACCGTCGTTTCGGTTTTGAAGAAGTGGCTTACCTGATGCTTTCCGGCAATCTCCCCAATAAGGAGGAACTGGCTGCTTTTAAGGAAATCATCATCGACAATATGCCGTTGGAGCAGAAGACGAAGATGAACATTCTTGACCTTGAAGGCTCTAACATTATGAATATCCTTGCACGTAGTGTATTGGAGATGTATACCTTTGATCCGAACCCTGACGATACTTCACAGGACAACCTGATGCGCCAGTCCATCGACCTGATTTCAAAGTTCCCTACGATTATAGCGTATGCTTATAATATCTTGCGGCATAGCACGCAAGGACGTTCCCTGCATATCCGTCATCCCCGTGAGGAACTCTCCATTGCCGAAAACTTCCTTTATATGCTGAAGAAGGATTATACGGAACTCGATGCCCGCGTACTCGACCTCTTGCTGGTGTTGCAGGCGGAGCACGGAGGTGGTAATAACTCTACTTTTACGGTACGTGTCACTTCTTCTACCGGAACGGATACTTATTCATCCATCGCTGCCGGCATCGGCTCATTGAAAGGCCCGCTTCACGGAGGTGCTAATATACAAGTGGTAGATATGTTCCATCACTTGAAAGATAACATTCAGGATTGGGAAAACGTGGATGAGATAGACACTTATTTTAACCGTATGCTTCGCAAGGAGGTTTATAATAAGACAGGATTGATTTACGGTATCGGTCATGCCGTCTATACCATCTCAGACCCGCGTGCGGTGTTGCTGAAAGAACTTGCACGAGATTTGGCGAAAGAGAAGGGACTTGAAAAGGAATTTGCTTTTCTGGAGCTGTTGGAAGATCGTGCCATCACTTGTTTCTCTAAATTCAAAGGAGAAGGCGGTAAGACTGTCTCCAGCAATATTGACTTCTATTCCGGTTTCGTATACGAAATGATTGGTCTGCCACAGGAAATCTATACACCGTTGTTTGCCATGGCTCGTATTGTGGGATGGACAGCGCACCGCAACGAAGAACTAACCTTCCAAGGTAAACGTATCATTCGCCCGGCTTATAAGAATGTGTTGGACGTACAACGATATGTTCCGATAAGTAAGAGGTAATGAAGAGCATTGGCATTAAAAATACAGCAGGCAGAATGTGTCAAACATCAAAGCATCCAAGTCTCCCCGCTTGAGCGGGGATTAAGGGGTGTGTGATCTTTCTTTGCTTATTAAACTGTTAGAAAACTCACACACCCCCTACCCCCGCTCAAGCGGGGGAATTGAGATAGTTTTGACAATCTCCCGTCATATATGTATATATCTAAACTATCTGCTTAGTAAACAGTGTTCTGAGGATCGAAGTTAGTCCAACCTTCCAACCAGTTATCGCTTTCATCTTTGAATGCTCCGATGTAACCGTTTGTTCCATTGATAACTGTTTTAGGACAATAGTTCTGACCTGTTTTCATCGGATCGGAAAGATTCAATGCAGCTTCTGTCATCTCTTTGTTAGTCGGTTCGCTCAAGAAGAAAGTATGTGAGTAAGATACTGCATCACTACCGGCCGGACGGTTGAGAAGTGTGTCGGCGTAGATTTTATTACCATCCGAACCTAAGATACCCATACCTGCGAAGATAACGTTCTTTAAGTAGAAATCACCATTCTTGGAATAGTCTACCGTGTTACCTTTCTCACCATCTATAATCAAACCGATGGGATAGCCGATTGCCAAAGCATTCTCACAGTTCAGTTTACTGCTACGACGGATTTGCATGGCAGATTGGAAAAGACCAAGCTTAGAGCCGTTGTTTGGATATACGCTACCACCGGTAATGTAGTCGGCAGAGTTCTTAAAGTTATCAGCCATGTTCTTAGCAGTCATCGGACCTACGAAAGTTACGTTTTTGAAAGTAGCGGTAGTGAACGGAGTTACAACATCACCACTAGCACAGTTGTCACTTTCGAATCCGTTACTTTGTGATGTATCTGCAATTCTCGGATCACGGATAGAAAGACAGTATTGAACAGTTCCGCTGAAACCGTTGTCTGTATCGAATTCATCATCCCATCCTTTGTATGCTACGAGATATTTACAGTTTACCGAACCACCGAACCATTCGTAAGAATCGTCATTTGAGTAAGATACTTGCAGGTGGTCTATGGTTGTGCCGCTTCCTACAGAACCGAAGGTGATACCGTTGATTTCCTTGTCAGTATCGAACGGATACCCTGCAAATTCTACACGGATATACTGATAAATACCGGAGTTGTCGGAATCGTTCTCACCCCCGTGTATGGTTTTCGGTCCACCTTCTATTTGCATTGTTTTTTGATTATTCTTAGCGTTACCACAGATGATAAGTCCACCCCAGTCACCCGGTTTACGGTTTCCTACACTTTCTTCGGAAGTCATGACGATCGGTTCTTCTTTTGTTCCTTTCATTTCAGCGTAACCACCCGGTTCAATGATGAGGGCGGCTTTGGTTTGCTTGTCACCTTTGATGATTGTTCCTGCAGGGATTGTAAGTTTCGCACCTTTAGTAACGTAAACCCAACCTTTTAGCAGATAAGTACCTTTTTTCAGTGTAACATCTCCTGTAAACACAAAGTTCTGGTCGCCATTACCGATTTCGGTACCATTATTGAACAACAATCCTGCACTGTAAGCGGTACTTCCATCGTGAGTTACTTCAGGGTCCTCTGTCTTAGTAGGAGTGTCGTCATCTGAGCATGAGCTCATTAAATTTCCCATTGATAAGGCTGCGCATATAATGGCTGCCCATCCGAATTGTTTCATTTCCATTTTCATTCTTTTTGTTTTAATTAGTGGGTGTTGGTTAGTCACCCTTTGTCCTTATTCTAAGTTAGTAAATTAAAAGCTGTAGCTTAATGAGAGGTTGTAGGTACGCCCCGGTTTGTAACTTTTGGTCGTTTCCTCAATTGTTCTCTTCTGTCCGTTGATCTTAACATCTTCAAATTGTTTGAAGTAGACACGTTCGGCAAGCAGGTCGCGTACGGATGCTTTCAGTTCCCATCTGCCGAAAGTCTTGCCTAATGACAGGTCTATGCTGTTGCGTGGCATCTCATACGAGTTCGGAATGTTTCGCACATCGCCTTCGGTAGTGCTACCCATGCTGCGTCCTACACCGATGATTCGTTTACCGATTCGGTTGTAGAGCACGGCTGCGTTGAGGGCATAGCGTTCATTACGGTAGAATATTCCGGCATTGATAAGATAAGGTGATTGTCCCTGCATAGGGCGGTCGATATCTTTACTGCCTTTCTCAAACTCTACTTTACTCTTGATTAATGCTGCATTAAGTGACAGACTGAAATCTTTTAATCCGATGAAGTCAAGATTCTTACGTATATCCAGTTCCACACCGTAATTGTCAGCTCCTTTTGCATTGACGTAGGAATAGATAGGGTCTGTACCTCCCGCCATCGTGTAGGTCCATTCGATAGGATTGTTAAAGCGTTTGTAGAACAATGCTACGGAGATTTGTTCACCATTGCTCGGATACCACTCATATCGCAGGTCGAGATTATGGATATAAGCAGCTTTAAGACTTGAATTACCCATGACGTCACTACCCAAATCAAAATCATTGAATACGGAAGTGGATAACTCACGGAATTCCGGACGGTTGACCGATTTTCCATAGGCAAGACGCAACTGCTGGCTTTCGGCGAGTTTGTAGGTCATGTTTACCGACGGGAAGAAATCGCTGTAATCATAGAACGTGCTGTTAGGACTTTCTTCATATTGGCGGGTATTCATAATCAGTTCCATGCGACTGTATTCATAGCGCACTCCGGCATAAAGGTTGAATACACCGAAAGGAAGGTTCATGCCCACATATCCGGAGCCTTGCGTATTATTACCTTTATAGTCGTTCAGTTTGTTCACCTCTTCGTACATATACAGTTTGTCCATGCCATAGTTTTCGTCGATGAGTACATTGTCTTGTACATTCGTATTAAATTGGAATCCTGCAGGCAATGTGTTCTGTGGCATCCATGCATATTGGAACTGGCGTGCATTGTAGGCACGGGTACGATATTCACCGTATAGTCCGGCTTTCAGTACAGGAGTGAAATCACCGAAGGCGAAGTCATGACGGTAGTTCACGTTGGCGGAAGCGATATGCTCGTCCAGACGGGTGAACTCACGGATGATGCGGTAAATGCTCATTGTTTCGTTAGTACGGTCGGTGCGTTCGATTCGGCGACGGTCCGGCAGGTTACGGTTGGCATAAGCATAGCCTGCGCTCCAGTCGAAGCGGTCGTTATCGAAAGTATGTTTACCCGTAAATTGTCCGTTGTAGGTGGTTCGGCTGGAATAATAATATTCCATATTATTGATGTTGTCTGGTTGTGCATTGAATCCCCAACGTTCAGAATAGCGGTTCTTCGCTATCTGGTTGAATATGTTCTTGAATTCATAGTGATGACGTGTACTGCGGGGTTTGAATGTCAGGTTCAGCATTGCACCGATGCGTACATCGTTACTGTACTGGTCGTCCGTTGCCTTACGCAGATAAACCGGTTCGTCTTTTACGGTGTTGTATGGGCCATAGAGCGAGTTCTCCATGTCCAGATATGTTTTGAAAGTATTGCTGTAGTTGACGGCTGCCAGCATACCATACGTACGTCCGCTTTCTGTTTCCCATTTATGATTGTAAGTCATGTTCACTTTCAAGTCTCCTACGGGCTTTATAGTGCGGATGCGCCAGTCGTTATTCAGACCGTTGTTTAGCAAGTCAATCTGGTTGGTAGCACCCGGATAAAGATTGAGTGCGCCTTTCATGCCGGCATTCAATGAGCGGAAACCGTTGTCGAAGCCTATCCAGTCTGTCGAGCTGCTTTTCGTACGTATGAAATCCCTGAAGTGTGTTTTATCGTTGATAGCTCCTCCTACCGAGATATTCAAGCCATTCTCCGACGGCATATCCTTCGTATTGATTAAGATAAACCCTCCGGTAAAGTCTGCCGGGTATTCCGGTGCGGGGCTCTTTACGATAATCATGTTATCCAACTGTGAAGAGGGGATGATATCGAATGAGAAAGCACGTGAATCGGCTTCGGAACTGGGTACGGCACTCCCGTTTACCCATACGTTGTTGTACCGTTGTGACAGTCCGCGTACCATGACGAATTTCTCGTCGATGATGGATACACCCGGTACGCGGCGGATTACTTCCGACGCGTCTTTATCCTGCGTCTTACTGATCTGCTGTGCCGAAACTCCGCTTTGCACCAGCAGGCTGTTCTTGGTGGAAGTGAGCAGTGCTACGTCGGTATTCTTTTTCATTTGCGCCACTACTGTGACATCGCCCAGCGTTTGGCTCTCCGGTTCCATTTCAATATTTAATATAGTAGGTGTATTTCCTTTTACCTGAATATTATTGAGTAAAATGGTCTTGTAGGATACATATTTTATCTCGACGTTGTAAGTTCCATCACTGATGTTGGTCAGCTCGAAGTTGCCGTCGAAGTCGGTGACGGTACCGGTTGTCGAACTGATTTGTACCGTAGCGCCTATAAGTACTTCGTGAGAAGTCTTATCTTTGATACTGCCTTTTATATTACCGGCAAAAGTAATAAAGGGAATAAAGAGTAGAGAAATAGAGATTAAAGCTCCTTTTGTTCGTAGTATTCTGTTCATCATATACAATTACTTTTTACGCTGCAAAGATGAGCCGGTTTAGTTACAGCAGTAAAACGAACGGGATACATTCTTGTTAAAGGTATGTTACATTCCTATGAATGGGGTGTTCTGTCGGGTTTTCGAAGTTTTTTTCCATCGAATCGTTCTTTATATAGCGAATAATGGATATATTTGTGGCATAACTTATTAAAAGCTATGATAGATAGAGATTTAAAGATTGAGAATGAGAAGTTCCGGCAGCTTATGACAATGGCTAAGTTAGGATGGTGGGAAGCCGACTTTACGAGTCGGGAATATGTCTGTTCTGATTTTGTGGCTGATCTTTTAGGTCTGGAGGGAGATAATACCATCAGTTTTTATGCTTTTCAGGGCTTGATACGAAGGGACTATCGGGTACGTATCTCCAATGAATTTCTATCTATACAAGATCAGGAAGTATATGAACAAACTTTTCCTGTCTCTTCTAAATATGGTGAAGTATGGGTGCACTCCAAACTTAATCAGAAGGAAAAGGATATGGACGGGAATGTTACGGCACTTGGCTTTTTGCAATGTGTAGACAACCCGGAGAAAGTCAGCACGGGTGAAGTTGCTCTCCATCGCATAAATAATCTGCTGTATCAGCAAAACAGCATATCTCGTACCCTATTGTCATTCATGCAAATAGAGGATATGACGGAAGTCATTCATAAGATACTGAAAGATATTCTTATGCAATATGATGCCGGACGTGCGTATATCTTTGAGTTCAACTTCGAAGAAGGGATGCAAAGCTGTACGTATGAGGTAACCAAGGATGATGTCTCCCGGGAAAAGGAGTCCTTACAGCAATTGCCTATCACCTCAACATCATGGTGGTGCGAGCAATTACTTATGCGCAAACCTATTATCCTGTTCAGTTTGGATGATATGCCGCCGGAAGCCGAAGAAGACTATGTGGTGTTGAAAGCACAGCATATAAAATCTCTTATGGTCGTTCCCATGGTTTATAAAGACGGTGTATGGGGATATATGGGTATCGATGTGGTGGATACTTATCGGGACTGGACGAATGAAGATTACCAATGGCTTGCCTCGCTCGCCAATATTATCAGCATATGCATGAGTCTGCGTAAGTCGGAACTCAAAGCGAAGGAAGAGCAACGTTACTTGGAGAGTCTCTATAAATATATGCCGGTAGGCTATATCCATGTTAGAATGCTTTTTGATGAAGAGGGTAATCCTTATGACTATGAATTTACGGATATTAATTCGTCGGGTCTCGAAATACTGAATTGTAATGCTTCCGATTATGTGGGTAAGAGAGCGAGCAGTCTGGGCATAGATGTGAAGAAGAGGATAGCAGTATTGGCGGAGTTGCTTTATACCAAGGAACATAAAGAGATTAACTTCCGCTTGGATGGCTCAAATAAATACTGCCATTCCGTGGCCTACTCTCCTCAGGGCAACGATATTGTCATTATGTTCTCGGATATGACCGAAACATTTGCTGCTCACGAAGCGCTTGACCGTAGTGAGAGAATACTCCGCAACATTTATAAGAACCTTCCCGTCGGCATCGAGCTCTATGACAAAGACGGTTATCTGGTAGATATGAATGACAAGGATCTGGAGATATTCGGCGTCAAAACCAAAGAAGACACTTTGGGCGTTAATATATCCGATAATCCTAATATCCCTCCGATGGTAGTGGAAAGGATTTTCAGGAAAGAGGCGCTTGATTTTACATTGAAGTACGACTTTGAGAAGACGAAAAACTACTATAATTGTGTCAGCCATGGGAATATCGACTTGATTACTAAAGTTGCTCCCCTGTATGATTCTCAGAATAACTTCATCAACTATCTGTTTATTAATATCGATAATACGGAGACGACAAATGCATATAGCAGAATACAAGAGTTCGAGAGCTTCTTTACGCTTGTTGGTGAATACGCAAAGGTGGGTTATGCCCATTTTGATGCTCTGACGCGTGACGGATATGCCTTGAGCAGTTGGTACCGTAATGTAGGCGAACAGGAAGGCACGCCGCTGACCGATGTTATCGGGGTACATGCTCATTTCCATCCGGAAGACCGGGAGATAATGCTTGCCTTTCTGGAGAAGGTGAAGAGCGGAGAAGAATCCATGCTTCGCCACGATATGCGTATTATGCGTGAGGATGGTCACTATACATGGACTCGCGTCAATGTAATCGTAAAAAACTATCGGCCGGAAGAGGGCTTTATTGAAATGGTTTGTATCAATTATGATATAACAGAGTTGAAAGAGACCGAGTACAAGCTCATTGAGGCTAAGAATAAAGCGGAAACACTTGACAAGCTGAAGTCGGCGTTTCTGGCTAATATGAGCCATGAGATACGCACACCGTTGAATGCGATTGTAGGATTCTCCAATTTATTGGTAGATACCGAGGATATAGAAGAACGTCGTCAGTATATTTCCATCGTACAGGAGAATAATGAGCTGTTATTGCAACTGATATCCGATATACTTGACCTCTCTAAGATGGAGGCGGGCACGTTTGAGTTTGTGAAAGGATATGTGGATGTGAACCAGCTTTGCAGTGAGATTGTGCGTTCAATGAGCATGAAGGCCACCGAGCTTGTAACGATTGAATTTGATGAACATCTGCCCGAATGTTATATTTATGGCGATAAGAACCGTCTGATACAAGTCATAACCAACTTTATAAACAATGCGTTGAAGTTCACCTCGAAAGGAAGCATCAAAGTAGGTTATCAACGGATAAGCGATACGGAACTGAAGTTTTATGTGCGTGATACGGGAATCGGTATCTCTGCGGATAAAGTAGGCTCTATCTTCGACCGTTTTGTCAAACTGAATTCTTTTGTGCACGGTACAGGACTGGGACTTTCCATCTGTAAGAGCCTTGTAGAACAGATGAACGGAGAGATAGGCGTTGATTCGGAAGTGGGTAAAGGTTCTTGCTTCTGGTTTACACATCCGTATGATGAACATTTATTGGAACATCATGCTGCTGATTCTCAAGACGATGTGACTAGTGGAATGTTAAGAACGGTTGCTTCTGCCGGTAAGGAGAAACCTCTCTTATTGATAGCCGAAGATACGGATAGCAATTATATTCTGATGTCATCCATCTTGCGGAAAGAGTACGAATTGGTACGTGCTCTCAATGGCAGGGAGGCGGTTGAGCTTTTCCATAAATTAAAGCCTTCTCTCATTCTTATGGACGTTAAAATGCCGGAGATGGACGGGATTGAGGCTACCAGGGAAATCCGTAAAACAGATAAGAAGATTCCCATTATAGCGGTTACGGCATTCGCTTTTGATCAGGACAGGCAGCGTACGATAAATGCGGGTTGTGACGACTATGTCTCTAAGCCTGTCTCCACACAGTTGCTGAAGGATACAATCAAGAAATGGCTCGATCATAGTAAGGGATAGGGGGGATTAAGCCTCGTCCCTGCGTCAATCGTTATATTCCCTTTGATGATAGAATAGTTTCACAAAATATGGAACAAAAGTTTCATATTTTGTGAAACATTAGTTCCATATATTATGAAACTCTTGTTGCATAAGGGAGAGAATTGATATGACTCAGGGAGTCTTTCAGATGCTGGACTTACTTATCGGCATAAAGACCGAGCGTGTTGCCCTCACTGTCTGAGAACATGGCGAAATATCCCATACCATCTGCTTCGATTTTTGTTTTGGGGCGAACGGTTTTTCCTCCGTTGGCGTTAATACGATCTAAAGTCGTTTCGATACTACCAACGGAAAGGCTGATTAAAACACCGTCTTTGGACGGATGAAAATCGGCAGCCCATGAAATCGCTACATTCGGTTGGGCTGAGAAGTCCGAGAAGAAAGCCATCTTCTCGCTTTCGCAACTGTCGCAAACCGTTAGTTTAAGTCCTAATACTGCTTCGTAGAATTTTACCGCACGTTTGAAATCCACCGAAGGAATCTCTGCAAGTTTAATTAAACTCTTCATTGTTTTTACTTTTTAATGTTATTGTATCTTATTGACTCCGCAAAGATAGAACCATGAAGGTTGGCAAACTTGTAAAAAAGAGACATTAGTAAGAGAAGTAATCGGAATGTGGAGCACAGATTGCCACATACTGGCTTGGGGTATAGCCTGAAAAGAGTTTGAATTCATTCGTCATGTGTGCCTGGTCGTAATATCCGCACTCATAGGCAAGCGTGGTAAAGCTCATCGTAGGATTGTTTTGTAACGTATAGAGTGCTTTGTGAAATCGTACAATCCGCATGAATTCTTTCGGAGTTGCTCCTATGTGTTCGTTAAAGATCCGTTGGAACTGTTTCTTGCTCAGGCAGACCGTTTCCGCCAAACGAGACACGGATAGTTCTACATCGCACAGGTTGATTGAACCTACCGTAGCGACCATTCGTTTGTAGTTGTACTCCTTAAACGGATTCAGGCGGTTGATTAAAAAGGATTCAATCAAATGGATACATACATTGTCGTCAGCCGTATTAAGAATCTTGTCCTCCAACTCCCTGAGTGGGTCGATACCCAGCTCGTCTGCCGATACAATCAGGTTGGACAATTCATATACGGGGAACTCAAAGAAAGCCTTCGCTCCAAACGGATGAAACACGACGGCAATCATGTTGACCGTACCGGTGGGAATCAAATCGGCATACGAGAGCGATTGTCCGGAGAGTGAAGTGATTGGTATCATTTGACCGTTACGCTTCATGGGGTAACCCCGATGGAAAAGTAACTCTATGTTTCCGGTGGGAATAACCCGCTGTGAATTGATCACATCGTCACTCTCCAATAACCAATAGTGCTTGACGTAAGGTGCAAGCACGGCAGAGGGCTGTATGACATTGAAGCGTTCCATGAGTGTGCAAAGTTAATCCTTTCAGTGATAATACTCTTGGAAAAAAGAGACATTCTGTACTGACAAAACAAAAGCGGGTGCGCTTCTGATGAAGGCACACCCGCTTTGTTTCTATAATTTATACGTTGCTTACATACCAAACGTAAATACATTGATTCCATCGTATACGGCACTGACAATGCCCAGCAGGATTACGCCCGCGACGCATACGGCAAGACTTATCCGTGTGTAGTTGTCACTGCGGAAAGCGGCTATCGGTTGGTCATTCGGCTTGATATACATTGCTTTTACTACTTTCAGATAGTAAAACAGAGATATGATCGTATTAATCAAGGCAATGAATACAAGTAAATGGAACCCGGCGTCGAAAGCGGACATGAAGATGAAGAACTTCGAGAAGAAGCCGGCGAACGGCGGAATACCTGCCAATGAGAACAGGGAAAGCGTCATGATAAACGATAACTTCGGGTTCGTCTGGTAGAGTCCGTTATAATCGTCCATATCCATCTTGCCTTTGCTGTTTTGTTCTATCACGTTGATAACTCCGAACGCCGCGAGGTTGGCCACAAGATACACCAATACATAGAATATCAGGGAAGTCATGCCGAGTGCGCTACCGCTGATAACGGCAAGCATAATGTATCCCGCCTGCGAGATACTGCTGAAAGCAAGGAAGCGTTTCAGGTTTTGTTGGCGCAAGGCAAACAGATTGGCGATGGTGATAGAGGCGATGATAATCCAGTAAAGCATCTCTTGCCATTCGGCTACCATCGGGGCGAATACCTTGATAAGTATCGTCATTAAGACAAATACGGCAGAGCCTTTTGAGATAACGGACAGATAGGATGTCACACTGGTTGGAGCACCTTGATATACGTCTGCCGTCCAAAGATGGAAAGGTACGAGACTTATCTTGAAACCCAAACCGGAGAAGAAGAATACCAGTGCGAGTATCTGCAACGGAGTTCCGGTTATGGCAGATGTGATGTCATCGAAATACAATGTACCCGTGGTTCCGTAAATGAAGGAGATACCGTAAAGCATCAGTCCTGACGAGAACAGTGCCGATAGGATATATTTAGCTCCCGCCTCGGCGGAGTGACCTTTGTATTTGTCGAATGCAACGAGACACGCCATTGGCACGGAAGCAAGCTCCAGTCCGATGAAGAACATCAGAAAGTTGCCCGAACTAATCATGAAGTTCATTCCGAGCAGGGTAGACAGCAACAGCACGTAAAACTCTCCTTGCTTATGACGAGTGTCTTCACGCATCAGCCAGTTGTTGGCTTGCAGTATGACGATAAGTGTTCCTACGGCAAGAATGCTTTTCACGATATTCATTACCGGCGTATATTGGTACATACCTCCAAACAGTTTCATCGGTTCATCGCCGGGGATGATATTTACCAATGTATATACAAGCATCAGCGAGCAGGCTAACGGCTGGAAATACTCGCGTGCCTTTTCTCCTGAGAACAGGTCGAACAAAAAGAGGATGATAATCACTGCTATGAGTGATAGCTCCGGTCGCATATATAAGAATTGACTATAATCCATAATTGTATTTAGTTGAGAGTTAAGTGTGAAACAATAGGTAATACACTCTCATGTATCATGTCGCTGATCCAGAACGGAGCCATACCCAGTCCGGCAACGGCGATAATCAGGCAGATAACCGCTACCCGTTCGTCCCATGTGGCATCGGTCAGTTTCAGATGATGCTTGTTCGTACATGTTCCGTAAAGAATCTTACCGACTACACGGAGGATATAGACTGCCGTAATCACGATAGAGGTACAAGCGATGATCGTTACCGTGCGGTGGAATACATCGTTGTCCATGAACGCACCGTTAAAGATAGTCATCTCGGCAACAAAACCGCTCAATCCCGGCAGACCTAAGTTGGCAAGTCCGGCAATGACATAACCTACGGCAAGGAACGGCATGATTTTCATCAGTCCGCCCAATTCGCGTACATCACGTGTATGTGTCCTTCCGTATATCATACCGATAAGGGCGAAGAACAAAGCAGTCATCAATCCGTGTGACAACATCTGTAGGATAGCACCTGTGCCGGCGGTAGTGTTCATCATCAGGATGGCGAAAAGCACCAGCCCGCAGTGGCTTACGGATGAATAGGCGTTGATATATTTCAAGTCGGTCTGTACGCAGGCGGAGAATGCTCCGTACACCACAGAAATGGTGGTCAGGATAATAAATATCCAGCTTAGTTCCTGTGCGGCTTCCGGCATCAGGTACATGGCAACCCGGAAACAACCGTAACCTCCCAGCTTCATCAATACTCCGGCATGGAGCATGGATACTGCCGTAGGAGCTGAAGCGTGACCGTCGGGACTCCATGTGTGGAAAGGGAACAACGCTCCCAATACGCCGAATCCAAGGAAAGTAAGCGGGAACCAAATGCATTGTTGTTCGAATGGAATGTTATGCAGTCGGGCTATCTCAAGGATGTTCATCGTGGTGGCTCCCGAGCCGAAATAGATGCCGAGTATGCCGATCAGCAACAATGCCGAACCTCCCATCAGCATCAATGTCAGTTTCATGGCGGCATATTCTTTCTTGCCGCTGCCCCATACGCCGATTAACAGATACATGGGAATAAGGGCGACTTCATAGAACATGAACATGGTGAACAGGTCTATTGAGATGAAGAACCCGAATACTCCGACGGTCAACAGGCAGAACCAAAGGAAATACTCCTTAGTGAGCGGTTGTAGCTTCCATGAAGCAAACGTTCCGGTAAAAACGATAATAGACGAAAGTAATATCATGGCAACGGAGATACCGTCTACCCCGATGGCATAATGTATGTTAAGGGGAGCGTACCACACGTAGCTGTCCGTGAACAGCATCTCGGCAGTGTTCCCGCCGTTGCGTTCGTCAAGGTACATAAATACGAGCGCAGCTGCCAGTCCTAACAGGATAGTAGAGCCTGCCACCATCACCCCTCGTATCTGATAGATGCTTTTACTCAGCCATAAACCAAGCAGCATCAGTAGGGGAATCAGTATAAATAAACTTAGTATGTTCATAATAGGTTATAATTATTAATCTTGTTATCTTATCAGTCCTTGAAGAACTCCCTCCCCCCTTCGGGGTACTCCCTCTATAAACAGAGGGAGAGGGGTCTCAGACCCTCTTGTTCCCCCGCTCGAGCGGGGGGTAGGGGGTGTGTGAATCTTCTTTCATCCATTAAGCGGTGAAGGAAATTTCACACACCCCTCAATCCCCGCTCAAGCAGGGAGGCTTGAATACCGCCGCTATATCATCAACAGCAGCAGCACCAATGCCAGTGCACCACCCAAGAACACGATTGTATATTGCTGGATGTTACCGCTTTGCCAACCGCGTATCTCTTCACTCGTAGCATTGGTACTCCATGCCATGAAGTTCATGAACTGGTCTATTACATGACGGTCAAACCATGCGATAGGCGTGGAGATACAACGGAAGATGATTTTATGTGTGATAAACTGGTATATTTCGTCTATATAGAAACGATGGTAAGCGGCTTTGTGTAACCCGCTGAATGTGCGTGCCAGTTTATCGGCAATCGGCTGCTTGGCACGGGCATACATAAGCGTTGCTATGGCAATGGAGATTACCGCGATACATACACTCGTGACAGCTACTTGCATATCCAGATGGATGGTATAGGCTTCACCGTTGCTGCTCACGAAGTCGCCGAAGGGGATGAACCCCGCCACGCAAGTAACGATAGCAAGGAAGATTAACGGAATGGTCATCGTCAGTGGTGCTTCATGTGGAACATGATGAGGATTTACACACCCCCTGCCCCCGCTCAAGCGGGGGTACACATCCGCAGGTTCCCCCGCTTGAGCGGGGGTAGGGGGTGTGTGAACACCGCTTGCCGAATCGGAGGCATGCCGTGCATGCTCGCTTGTCGAGTCGGAAGCATGCCGTGCATGCCCCCAGAAGATGCAATAATATAGCCGGAACATATAGAAAGCCGTCATTGCCGCAATCACCGTCATCACCCAACCCATCACGGGGCTGAACTCGAAGCAGGCGGTCAGAATCTCATCCTTGGAGAAGAAACCGGAGAACGGGGGAATGCCCGATATGGCAAGACAGGCGATAAGGAACGTGATGTGCGTGATAGGCATATACTTACGCAGACCTCCCATGGCGGACATCTCGTTGCTATGCACAGCGTGGATGATACAACCTGCTCCCAAGAATAGCAATGCTTTGAACATGGCGTGGGTGAACAGATGGAACATACTTGCCATATAACCCAAACCGCCTTCATGGGGATTCATCGACGTGCAGACACCGAGTGCCACAATCATAAAACCTATCTGTGAGATGGTAGAGAACGCCAGCACACGTTTGATGTCGCTCTGCACACAAGCTACGGCTGCTGCGTAGAATGCGGTGAATGCTCCGATATAGGCAATCCAGTGAAGCACATCCGGTGCATAACCTATATAGAGCGGAAACATACGTGCCACCAAGTAAACTCCGGCTACTACCATCGTGGCGGCATGAATCAGGGCACTGACGGGGGTAGGGCCCTCCATAGCATCCGGCAACCAGATGTGCAACGGGAACATGGCACTCTTACCGGCGCCTCCGATGAACATCAATCCCAATGCCAGAGGTATCATTGCCCCTGCGGTGGCAAGCGCCTGAAGTTGCGGGGTGAACGAGAACGTCTCTGCATAGTATCCGTAAAACAGGATACCGATAAGGAAACCCAAGTCGGCAAAGCGAGTGACGATGAACGCTTTCTTGCTTGCGGCGATAGCTTCCGGTTTGGTGTAGTAAAACCCGATAAGCAGATAAGAAGATACACCCACCAGCTCCCAAAACAGGTACATCTGGAAGATATTTGTTGCTACTACCAGCCCCAGCATACTCATTGTAAAGAGTGACAGGAAGGCATAGTAGCGTTGGAATCCCCGCTCTCCTTTCATATACCCGAAAGAGTAGATGTGTACCATCAGTGACACGGTGGAAATCACCACCAGCATCATCACGGAGATAGGGTCCAAGAGTATTCCCAAGTCAATGTGCAGCGTCTCCGTGAAAGGCAACCACACCATATTATAAGGTATCAGGGTAGGGAAGACGCCGCCGGCATCGCGTCCGCCTGTGAAATAGGCGAAAGCGGTGTAGTAACTCAGCACGGCAACTACTCCCAATACCATCGTACCGATGGCTCCTGCCATGCGGTTGGACATCTTCATACCCGCCAGTCCCAATAGCAGGAAGCTAAGGAAAGGTAGTATGAGTATCAGTATTGTATATTCCATAATCTATATAAGTATTTAATCGTTTGTTACTAATAGGATGTGTTAAAAGTATCTTAGCTCCCCCGCTTGAGCGGGGGTAGGGTGTGTGTGAATCTTCTCTGCTGTGTATGCACGGGGGAGATTTCATACACCCCTCAATCCCCGCTCAAGCGGGGAGGCTTGGTTACTTCGACTTTTTGCGTCTCCCCTATGCGGAAGCATCCCCACTTCCTTATAATGTACAGGGTACGTGACCTTATGTGTTCATGGGTATGTGACCTTATGTGGTCATGTATAGGTGAACATACGTGTTCATGTCGACCAAACTCTTTCATCCCTGCATCTCATTCATGTTCTTCACCTGAATATTGCGTATATTCCGGTAAATATTGATGATGATGGCAATCGCCACAGCCGTCTCCGCCGCACTGACTCCGATGGCAAATAGGGCAAAGAAGAAGCCTTCCAATTGTCCCGGAAACAGGAAACGGTTGAATACAACGAAGTTGATATCTACCGAGTTGAGAATCAACTCTACCGAAATCAGCATTGCAAGCAGGTTGCGACGTGTGAAGAATCCGTAGATTCCTGCAAACATCATGATGGTGGATACCACCAAATAATATTCCATGTGTATCATAATCTCATAAGTTAATAATTAATAGTTAAGGAATTAATAATGTCCGCATACTCTTCTTTATTATCCCTCATTATTAATCGTTCATTATTCATTGTTAATTCTCTCATCGCTTCCGGGCGATAAGGATACCTCCGATGATACATGCCAGCAACAGAATGCTGATTACCTCGAAAGGCAGAATGTATCCGTATTTATCTCCGCTCATCAATGCGTGTCCGATGGTACGAAGTTCAAGTTCCCCGTGTTCGAAATAGGAAGGCAGATAGTTATTCTTCAATGTAATGAACAGGCAAATACCCAATCCTGCCAATGTGGTAATGAACCCGGCAAGCATTTTAGAGTTCTTCAGCTTCTCCGCCTTATCTCCCTGACTGGAAGTGAGCAGGATGGAGAATACATAAAGTACCGTGATACCTCCTGCATAGATCAAAAGCTGCACCGCTCCAAGGAAGGAGTAGTTGAGCTGAAAGTAGATACCTGCCGTACCGAATAGCACAAACAACAGGTAAGTGGCCGAACGCAGAATCCTCTTCGTGGTAACGGCAAGTATGGAGCAAACGCTCATAAATACCGCCAATATGAGGAATACAATAAGTTCCAGTGTTATTTCCATTATTATATTGTTTATTGTTTTATCTTATTCTTGTCTTTCCCCCCCGCTTGAGCGGGGGTAGGGGGTGTGTGAATCTTCTTTCATCCGTCAAGCGGTGGGGGAATCTTCTTCCCATAGATACTCACCCTCTCCTGTATCACGAATTTTATCTCCCGCAATACATTCCGCATATCATTCATCACCTCACCATCCGGAAAGCGCAGAACTCGTATGCCCAAACTGTTCAGATAGCGTTCTTTGACGGCGTCTTTATCCATCACTTCTTCGCTGTCGTGTGATAGTCCGTCAAGCTCAATGGCAAGATGTAGCTCCTTGCAGTAGAAGTCGGCGATGTAGTCACCGATGGGCTTTTGGCGTAGGAACTTGTGTCCGGCTACCTTCCGCCCTTTCAACTGTTCCCACAGTTTAGCTTCGGATTGTGTGCATTGCTGCCTTAGTTCCGATGCCAATTGCTTTAGTCCTTTCTTGTAGGTTATTACCATATTGATATGTTGTTAAATATATGCTTGGGGACAATTCATACACCCTTTAATGAGAATTTACACACCCCCTATCCCCCGCTCAAGCGGGGGGACTTGATTACTTTATCCATTCAGCACCTTCACCAGCTTCTCTCTCTCATAAACGGAATGTTCAAATTCCTGGTCGAACCTGATAGCATCGTGCGGACAAGCGTTCACGCAC
Organism: Bacteroides sp. OM05-12; assembly: GCF_003438995.1. Classification (GTDB taxonomy): domain Bacteria; phylum Bacteroidota; class Bacteroidia; order Bacteroidales; family Bacteroidaceae; genus Bacteroides. The sequence continues at coordinate 204,763 of NZ_QSUN01000003.1, read as the reverse complement.
AGTTGGCAAAACATACATGCACCGAGGTCGTATTCGTAACGGACGAGCCGTTTCTTTTTCTTCCCGGTCTCGGCATCTTCCACCGTCTCCGTCGTAATATGAATCGTATCGTTCGGACAAGCCATCTGGCACAATCCGCAGGCAATACATTTATTATTGCCTTCCGCATCGTGAGGCATATTCAGTGTACCACGGAAACGGTCGAACATCTGCAATGTATCCCGGTTCTCCGGATATTGCTCGGTAACCTTCTTGGTAAAGAACTCGGTGACAGTCACCTTCATTCCCGTCAGCAGTGTGCTCACTCCGTGAACAAGTCCGCCTAAATAAGTATATTCTTTATTATTACTCATACTCTATTCTCCTTCTTTAAAAGTGCCATCCGAATACCACACATATTACCATCAATAATAAGTTGAACAATCCTATCGGTACAAGGTATTTCCATTCCAGTGTAAGGATCTGGTCGATACGTAAACGCGGGAATGTCCATTTTATCCACATCAACAGCCATACCACGAAGAATGCCTTGGCAAAGAACCAGATGAATCCGGGTATATAGTCCATTATTTGGTTAAACCCGTCCAACCCTACAATGTGGAAAGGCATCCATCCCCCCAAGAAGATTGTAGCGGCTACGGCTGCCACGATAAAGAGGTTGACAAATTCCGCTACATAGAACAGACCGAAGTGCATACCTGAATATTCCGTATGGTATCCGGCGGTCAGTTCCGACTCCGCTTCCGGTAAATCGAACGGTCCGCGGTTCACCTCCGCGTTTCCGGCTATCAGGTAAATGATGAAAGCTATCACGGCAGGGATATGCCCTTTGAAGATAAACCATCCGTCGGCCTGACGTTCTACAATCTGGCTGAACTGCATGGTATCTGTCAGTACTACAATGGTCAGAATAGAGAGTCCCACGGACAACTCGTAACTAATCATTTGTGCACCGCTTCGCATCGCTCCGATGAGTGAGTATTTGTTATTGGAACTCCATCCTGCCAGCAGGATACCTACCACACCGATGGAAGAAGCAGCCATAAGGAAGAATACGCCTACATTGAAGTCTAATATCTCCATGCCTTTATTGATAGGCAGACAGGCGAATGCCATGATGGAAGCAAGAATCACAATGTAAGGTGCAAGGTTATAAAGGAATTTATCTGCGTGGCGGATGGTGATAATCTCTTTTATCAACATCTTGAATACATCGGCAAATACTTGTATGGTACCGTAAGGACCTACACGCATCGGGCCGAGTCGGCATTGGAAAGCAGCGCATACCTTACGTTCCATGAATATCATGATGATAGCAATTACTGCATATGCCAACATCAGACAGACGCCGATAACTACACATTCGATGAATATTGCCAGCCCCGTAGGCATGACGGAAGTAAGCATCCCGTGTATCCAGCTTGTTACTATACTAAAATCAAACATAATTGTATATCTTTATATTTAACGGTCAATATCAGGTACTACATAATCCAGTGTTCCTCCGATAGCTATCAGGTCGGCAATCTTTGCTCCCCGGCAAATGGTATCCATACAAGATACCAGCGGTAATCCGGTACTGCGGAACTTCATACGGTAAGGAGACTTGTCTCCACGGCTTTCGATATATACGCCGAACTCTCCACGACTGCCTTCTACTGCTGCATAGTAACTGCCTTCGGGGATACGGATAATGGGTTTCATCTTTAACTGGTAATCTCCTTCCGGGATGTTATCGATCAGTTGCTCGATGATATTCATACTTTCTACGATTTCGTCCATACGCACCATATAGCGTGCAAAGCAGTCGCCTTCATTATAAACGATCTCTTTGAAATCCACTTTATCATATACTCCGTAAGGCAAACGTTTACGCACATCACATGCCCAGCCGGAGGCACGTCCTGTACCACCGGTCGCACCGAATGAGACGGCATCTTCACGGCTTAGGATACCGACACCTTTCAGACGTGTCTGTGCGATAATATTTCCGGTAAACACTTCATGGTATTCGCGAAGTTTCGGACGCATATAAGTAATGAAATCCTTTATACGTGTTACGAAGTTCGGGTGTATGTCGGCTTGTACGCCTCCGATTGTGTTATAGTTCAGGATCAATCGTCCTCCACAAGTTTCCTCGAATATATCCAGTATCTTTTCACGGTCACGGAAACCATAGAAGAAAGCTGTCAAAGCTCCCATATCCATGCAGAGGCAAGAGAAGAACAGCAAGTGGGAATCGATACGTTGAAGTTCATCCATAATCGTACGAATATACTTCACACGGTCTGATACCTCTACTCCTAACCCTTTTTCTATGCACATACAGAGTGCATGGCGGTTTTGCATTGCTCCCAGATAATCCATACGGTCTGTTAATGCCAGAGTTTGAGGGTAAGTGAGGCTTTCGCACATCTTCTCTATTCCGCGATGGATATATCCGCAGTGTACATCGAGTTTCTTAATGATTTCTCCTTCCAATGATACGCGGAAACGAAGTACACCATGTGTTGCCGGGTGTTGAGGCCCTACATTGATAACGTATTCATCCTCTTCGAACAGAACGTTGCGTTTGCGAATGATACTTCCATCCGGTTGGAGCTCTATGCTCGGGACATCATCTTTTGCCACTTCATTACTCATGCGCAACGGATTGATTTCTTCGCTGTCATCGTAGTCCTTGCGAAGTGGATGACCTACCCAATCATCACGCAGATAAAGGCGTCGCATATCCGGATGGTTTATAAAACGAATGCCGAAGTAGTCGAATACTTCACGTTCATTTAGTTCTGCTGCTTTCCAAATATCACAGACAGATGGTAATCCGCACTTTTCTCTACCGGGAGTCAATACGCGAAAGATTAATTGGTGTCCAAACTCTGTAGACTCCAAATGATAGACTACTCCGAATCCATTTTCCCCGTAATCCATTCCGGTGAGGCTGCGGAGAAAGTCGAACTTCAGATCTTTATCCTCTTTAATCGCTATTGCAAAATCACGAAACTGCTCTACAGGAATAGTCCACATACCATCTCCTGCTTCGGAATAGGTAGCGTCGGGAACTAATGCTATGATTTTATCTTTTATATTCGTACTCATCTCTTTTCTTCTCTTACTTCTTCTACATTCAGTTCATCTTTTACAGAGGTAAGGTCTTCTTCCATCAGCTTAGCATATTCTTTTTTGCTGACTTGACGGTTTACTCCACCAAAGAACTTTTCTAATTTTACTTTACGTTGTAATTGCATCATTCCGTAGAGCATGGCTTCCGGACGTGGAGGGCATCCCGGTATATATACATCTACCGGTAATATTTTATCGACTCCTTTCACTACATGATAAGACTTCTTGAATGGTCCTCCTGAAATAGCACAACCACCTACGGCTATTACGTATTTCGGATCGGCCATCTGGTCGTATAGTCGTTTTAATACCGGAGCCATTTTGTTTGTAATGGTGCCTGCCACCATGATAAAGTCTGCCTGACGCGGACTGGCACGTGCTACTTCAAACCCGAAGCGGGCAAAATCATACCGTGCAGCTCCCACTGCCATGAATTCAATACCACAGCAACTGGTTGCGAATGTAAGCGGCCAAAGGCTATTGCTTCGCCCCCAATTGATAAGGTCGTCAAGACACCCGACGATAACGTTTGTTCCGTTTTCATTGAGTTCTTTGACCATTTTTTCCAAATACTCATTATCGTTGAAGTCTTCATATTGCATGGACTTTATTTTCGGCTTCTTTATTTCCATTCCAATGCTCCTTTCTTCCAGGCATAAGCCAATCCTAATACCAAAATAACTAAAAAGAAAATGATACTAACCAGACCGTAAACTCCTAAGTCTTGCACGACAACAGCCCATGGGAATAAAAACACGGTTTCCACATCGAACATGAGGAACAAGATGGCAAAGAGGTAATAACCTACCTTAAATTGCATCCATGATTTACCTCTCGTCGGGATTCCACACTCGTAAGCTTCACCTTTTTGCGGATTGTATGAACGTGGCGAAATAGCGCGGGCAATACCTAATGCGATAGCTACTAATGCTATGGCTGTTAGTATCACAACAATTAATAATGTAAAATACATAACCTATTGTGTTTAGATTGATTTTATAAAAATAAATAGATAATGAAATACGCTTTATCTCATTATTTATAATCGGATAGTGATATTAAAGTCTCAAATAATAATCTTTTCCAGCGTATATATATAGTACCCGACAGGATCAGGATGCAGGTGTGCATAGATCGAATTGCTGAGTAAATATGCTGATTTTACTGTACTTTTATAGTCATTAAGCTTGGATAGTATCTTGATAGCACATTTCAAGTCATAGGATTGGCTATCTATTGAGATGGCTTCACGAGGTGTGTTTGAATAAATGTAATATAGAAAACGGACTGCATTATGAGTTGCCTCTTCTTGGGATATGATATATGAAACATCAGATCTTTTTTCAAAGGTTCTGATAGGAGTGTATGCTTTCATTGCTATGGCATTTAGCAATAAAAATAAGAGGCCGAGTAAGCAGTATTTTATTTGTTGTTTCATACATTTCTCCTTTGCGGCTGCAAATATACAACTAAATTCTTGTAAAATGCAATCTCTATATGACAAAATATTCAATATGTTACCGCTTTCTCCAAAATGCGGGAGTAAATAATAGCAATACAGAGAACAACTCCAAACGTCCGATCAGCATTAAGAATGATAATATCCATTTGGCAATATCCGGTAACCCACTCCATGAATAAGCCGGTCCGCAAAGTCCTAACCCCGGTCCGACGTTACCAATGCTGGATACCACGATGCTGAACGATTCGCTGAATCCTATACCCAAAGCCATCATAATAAGCCAACCGATAGCAATTAAAGCTATATATATAAAGGTAAATGCTAAAACGGTAGAACGAATGGGAGACGAAACTACCTGCTTGTTAATTCTCACAGGGAGTACGGCGTTCGGATGTAGAATATGTTTAAACTCGTTGCGCGCTGTTTTTGCAAGAATCACCATACGGATGCTTTTAATAGCACCTGCTGTAGAACCGGCACAACCTCCGAAAAACATGGTAAAGCCCATCAGAGTCCATAAGAACGGTATCCATGTCATATAATCGGCTGAAGCAAACCCTGTTGTGGTATGTAGTGAAATGACTTGGAATAATGCTTTTCGGAATGATTCTTCCGTATCCATAGGACTGCTTAATATCAATCCGATAGTTGTAATGGCTGTGAGGATGAATACTGAGGAAGCGTACCATTTAAGTTCTGCATCGTTGAAGAACCGCTTAATCTTTCCTTTCATGAACAGGAGAAACAACAAAGTAAAGTTTACTCCTGACAGGAACATGAAAATAGCGACAATATATTCTATATAAGCAGAATGATAGAAAGCGATGCTGTTTTGTTTGGTGGAATATCCTCCTGTGGCTGTCGTTGTCATGGAATGACAAATACCATCAAACCAATCCATTCCTCCTAACATGAGTAATACTGTTTCAGTCAAAGTCAAACCTAAGTAAATACTCCATATCCATTTGGCGGTTACACCTATTCGGGGATGTACTTTGTCGTGTTTAACTCCGGTAGCTTCTGCCGCAAAAAGTTGTACACCGCCAACGCCGAATATCGGTAATACGGCAATAGTGAAAAATACGATTCCCAAACCGCCTATCCACTGTGTAAGGCTACGCCAAAATAATAATCCGTGTGGTAAGGATTCTATGTCGTCTAGGATCGTTGCGCCGGTTGTAGTAAAACCCGACATGGTTTCAAAGAAGGCGTCGGTTATATTAGGTATATATCCGCTGATATAAAAAGGTAACATGCCGAAGAGGGAAAAAAGCACCCATGCTGAGCTGACAATGATATATCCGTCTCTACGACTCAATCCTTTTTCGGCGTTGCGCCCCATGAAAGTAAGGATAATGCCTACTAATGTGGTGATACCTGCGGTGATAAGAAAGTCATCCGTATCGCTTTCCTTATAGATCAATGTAATTCCCACACAACACAATATCATGGCTGCTTCGATGAAAAGCAGGAAGCCCATGATTTTGTATATCATCTTAGCGTTAATCATCTGTGTTGCTTAATTAAAGTATTTTTCTACTTTCTTTATCATCATACCAAGACAGAAAACAACGACATGGTCGTTTGGTAATATCTGAGTGTCTCCTGTTACCACAATACCTTCTCCTTTACGAATTAATCCACCGATGGTGGCCCCTTTGGGCAGTCCTAAATCCTTTACTAAATGTTTGGTCACTTTAGAGTGTTCGTTCACTGTAAATTCCGCTACATCGGCATTGGCAAATGTGAGACATTTCACATTAGAGACATCTGCATCCAGCATCATTTGGTAGATATGGCTTGCCGCAATCATCTTCTTATTGATGACCGTACCGATGTCAAGACTTTCTGCCATACTGATATAATCAATATTTTCTACTTCTGCTACTGTTTTTCTTACCCCCATACGTTTAGCGGCAAGACAGGCAAGAATATTAGTTTCCGAATTACCGGTCAGTGCTACGAATGCTTCGGTGTTTTTTATACCTTCTTCCACAAGCAAGTTCATATCCCGGCCGTCTCCATTGATAATCATAACTTTGTCATCCAACAATTCAGTCAGGCGGTTGCAACGGATGTAATCATTCTCTATGATTTTTACTTGCATATAATCCGGTACATATTGAGCTGTACGTACGGCGATACGACTTCCACCCATAATCATGACGTTACGTACATCCGCATAGTCTTCTTTACCGGCTATTTTGCGAATATAGGGAATGTATTTCTTGGTTGTTGTGAAATAGACGATATCATATAGCTTGACTACATCGTCTCCGCGTGGGATGATGGTTTCATTACCCCGTTTGATGGCAACGATATGGAAAGGAGTGTTCGGGCCTCCTATTTTACTTAACGGTATGTCTAATATTTCCGCCGTTTCTCTCATTTTGGTCCCGATCAATATCAATGCTCCTCCGCAAAATTCCCACCATTGCCGTATCCAACTCATTCGTACAGAGGCCACAATTTCTTTAGCAGCCAGCATTTCTGGGTAAATCAATGAATCTACCCCTAACTTTTGAAAGAATTCTTTATGCTTGGGTAATAGATATTCGTAATTATCGATACGGGCAACGGTTTTTTTTGCTCCCAGATTGGTGGCCAGCATACAGGCTGTCATGTTCCGACTTTCGTCCGGAGTTACGGCTACAAACAAATTCGCTCCTGCTACACCGGATTCTTTTAATCCGGCAATTGAAGAAGGGGAGGCCGCTACTGTCATCAAATCAAAATCTGCGTCCAGTTTGCTCAACTTTTCTTCATCATCATCCATCAGGATAATATCCTGTTTCTCTCCGGAAAGGAGTTTGGCTAAATGCGTGCCAACTGCTCCGGCTCCTGCAATAATAATTTTCATGTTAAATTATTAATTGGTTAATTGCTTGCTCAAAAGTTGTGTATCCATGACGGGCATATCATCATGCATGACCAATAAGGTGTTATAAATACTTTCTTCATCCATGCCACATAGTTCATATAACTCATTCACACTTCCGTGTTCAATGAAATGGTCAGGCAGTCCTATTCTTCTTATAAATGGCGTATAGTGATAATCTGCCATAAATTCAAGAATGGCAGTTCCCATTCCTCCTTTCAGAACACCGTCTTCAATGGTTAATATTCGACTGAACTTTATTCCTACCTCGTGTAGCAATTCTTCGTCTAAAGGTTTCAGGAAGCGCAGGTCGTAATGGGCGATACTTAAACCGTTTGCTTCCGCTTTACTGATAGCTCCGGCAGCGATATTACCTATCGGACCGATTGTAATCACTGCAATGTCATTACCGTTTTTTAGTTTACGGCCTTTTCCTATCTCAATAGCTTCTAATGGGCATTTCCAGTCTACCAGATTTCCTCTACCTCTTGGATAGCGAATCACAAACGGACCTTTGTCGGGTAATTGTGCCGTATACATTAATCTTCTCAACTCATGTTCATTATAAGGTGAGGCTATGGTTAGATTCGGGATAGAACGCATATATGCCAAATCGAAGGCTCCGTGATGAGTGGGACCATCTTCACCTACAAGTCCGGCACGGTCCAGACAAAATACGACGTTCAGTTTTTGTATGGCAACATCATGTATAACATTATCATAAGCTCTCTGCATGAAAGAGGAGTAGATGTTACAAAACGGAAGTAAACCTTCTTTTGCCATTCCGCCGGAAAAGGTTACAGCGTGTCCTTCTGCGATGCCCACATCAAATGCTCTGTCCGGCATTTCTTTCATCAGTATATTCATGGAACATCCTGTTGGCATAGCGGGAGTGACCCCTACTATCTTGTTGTTTTGTTTAGCTAACTCTAACAACGTATATCCGAATACATCCTGAAATAATGGAGGCATTCCATGTGTGTCGGTAATAATCCGCTCTCCTGTGGCCGGATCGAATTTACCGGGTGCATGCCAAATGGTTGCCGCTTTTTCTGCCGGCTTGAATCCTTTTCCTTTGACAGTATGCAAATGTAGGATCTTGGGACCTTTCATGTCTTTTATATCTCTCAATACTCTGATCAGATTTTTCACATCATGTCCGTCGAAAGGTCCGAAATAGCGGATGTTCATCCCTTCAAAAATATTTTGCTGCTGTGAAAGCATTGATTTGAGGCTGTTATTGAAACGAATCAGACTTTTACGCCTCTGTTCGTTCAGTATTCCCCATTTGGAGAACAATTGAGACAGTTTGAACCGGATACGATTATATCGGTTGGTAGTTGTCAGGTTCAGCAAATATTGCTTCATGCCACCCACACTCCGGTCGATAGACATATTGTTGTCATTCAAGATAATCAGCATGTCATTAGGAGTGGAGGAAGTATTATTTAGTCCTTCAAAAGCTAGTCCGCCACTCATGGAACCGTCTCCTATCACTGCTATCACGTGTCTGTTGTTCTCTCCTTTTTCTTTTGCGGCAACAGCCATTCCTAACGCGACGGAAATAGAATTGGATGCATGCCCGCAAGTAAAAGTATCATATTCGCTCTCTTCCGGTGAAGGGAAAGGACGTATTCCTTTGAATTTACGGTTTGTGGCAAAAGCTTCCCGTCTGCCGGTCAGTATCTTATGACCATAGGCTTGGTGTCCTACGTCCCAGACGATTCTATCGTATGGGGTATTGAATACATAATGTAATGCTACGGTAAGTTCTACAACTCCAAGACTGGCGGCGAAATGTCCGGGATTACATGAAAGTTCTTTTATGATGTCTTGCCTCAGTTCCTTACACACTTCGGGTAAAGAATCTACGCTTAATTTGCGCAAATCCTCCGGTGTGTTAATGCCATTTAGCAAGTTATATGTAGGTTCTGTCTTCATTATTAGGACAAATTTATCGCAAATTTAGTATAAATAACTCTAAGATGCTTACTTTTGCACTTAATTTTTCACTTCATTTGCAGGAGAAGGTATCTATTGCTAATTATATTAAGCTAAAGTAATATGGATTTCAGGACATTAGTAGATCTTCCGGTAAAACAGTTAAAGATCAATCATTCTCATAAGATTATGATGTTAGGGTCTTGTTTTGCAGAGAATATCGGCAGAAAGTTGCAGGAAAATAAATTCCGGTGTGATATAAATCCGTATGGAGTTTTGTATAACCCCTGCTCTTTGGCTTCTGCCATGTGTGAAGTGAACGGTAGAAAGGTGTATACGGAAGACGATTTGTTCTTCCGGCAAGGGCAGTGGCATAGTTCCATGCATCACAGCTCTTTTTCCGATGAGTCAAAAGAAGTATGTTTGCATCGGATTAATGAACGTATCCGGCATACATTTGAGGTATTGCAAACATTGGACTATGTCATTATTACCTTAGGAAGCGCTTATATATATAAGGATAAGGAGACCGGAAGGGTAGTGGGGAATTGCCATAAACTTCCGGAAAAGAGTTTCGATAGATATTGTATCGGTAATTTGGAAGAGCTGAAGAGTGAAATCAAGACTTTGAAAGATTTGTTCCTGTCTCATCACTCCGGTGTTAAGCTTATTTTTACCGTAAGTCCTATCCGGCATATAAGAGACGGACTTCATGAGAATCAGATGAGTAAAGCTATGCTGATGGCATGTATGCTTGATAAAGAATTGATTGATAATGAACATGCTTTTTATTTTCCTGCTTATGAGATTATGATGGACGAGCTTCGTGATTATCGTTTTTATGCAGATGATATGGTGCATCCGTCTGAATTGGCCATAAATTATATCTGGGAATGTTTTTCCAAATCTTATTTTGATAAGAATACTATATTATTGATTAAAGAATGGAATGAAATTAAAAAAGCTCTGAATCATAAACCTTTTCGTGCGGACTCAGAAGAATATAAGAGTTTTTTAAGACAAATAGTGTTAAAGATAGAGCGAGTTAAAGAAAAATGTCCGTACTTAGATGTACAAAAAGAACTTGAATTATGTCATATTCTATTGAAATAATAGCTGAACTAATCGGAGCAAAACGCATCGGAAACAATGATTATCAGATAGATTGGATACTAACAGATAGTCGTTCGCTTTGTTTTCCTGAAGAAACTCTGTTTTTTGCGTTGAAGAGCAAGCGCAATGACGGTCATAAATATATAAATGATTTATATGCCCGTGGTGTACGTAACTTTGTTGTTAGTGAATTGCCGGATGAAGGACAAAAATATGTTGAGTGTAATTTCCTATTGGTGTCTCAACCACTGAAAGCACTGCAAAAGCTGGCTGAGTTACACCGTAGCAATTATCAAATACCGGTTGTTGGCATAACCGGAAGTAATGGTAAAACCATTGTAAAGGAATGGCTTTATCAGCTATTGAGTCCGGAGAAGAGAATCACCCGTTCGCCCAGAAGTTATAATTCACAAATAGGAGTTCCTCTTTCTGTATGGCTGATGAATGAGCAAACGGAATTGGGTATCTTTGAAGCTGGAATCTCTGAAATGGGAGAGATGCGTGCTTTGCAAACCATTATTCGTCCCACTATCGGCATTCTAACAAATATCGGTGGAGCACATCAGGAAAACTTTTTCTCTTTGCAAGAGAAGTGCATGGAGAAAATCTCGCTTTTCAAGGATTGTGATGTTGTTATCTATAATGGTGACAATGAGATGATTGCTAACTGTGTGGCGAAGTCTATGCTTACTGCCCGTGAAATAGCATGGTCAAAAACGGATGACGAGAAGCCTCTTTTTATTAAATCAATTAAAAAAGATGATACGGGTACAAAAGTGAAGTATCGTTATCTGGGCTTTGATAATGAATACCGTATACCTTATATAGATGATGCTTCTATTGAAAATTCATTGAACTGTTTGGCTGCCTGTCTTTACTTGATGCTTCCTCCCGAACAGATAAAGGAGCGGATGGCAAAATTAGAACCGGTAGCAATGCGTCTTGAAGTGAAAGAAGGGAAGAATAATTGTATTTTAATTAATGATAGTTATAATTCGGATTTAGCATCATTGGATATTGCACTTGATTTCCTTTATCGCCGTTCGCAGTCCAAGAAGCTGAAGCGTACATTAATACTTTCCGATATATTGGAAACAGGGCAGAGTGCCAGTCAGCTATATCGTAAAGTAGCTCAATATGTGCGTAGTCGTGGTATTGAGAAATTAATAGGTATAGGTGCCGATATATCTTCGTCTGCAGATAAGTTTGATGGGGAGAAATTCTTCTTCCCTGATACAAAATCGTTTATGAATTCTACTGTTTTTGATTCTTTCAGAAATGAAGTGATCCTCATTAAGGGCTCTCGTAATTTCCATTTTGAAGAAATTTCGGAACAGCTAGAGCTAAAAGTACACGAGACAATTCTTGAGATAAACTTGAATGCACTGGTCGATAACCTGAATTATTATCGCGGTAAACTGAAGCCGGAAACAAAAATGGTTTGTATGATAAAGGCATCTGCCTATGGTGCCGGGTCCTATGAGATAGCAAAGACGTTGCAGGATCATAAAGTAGATTTTTTGGCGGTTGCAGTGGCCGATGAAGGTTCTGATTTGCGTAAAGCCGGAATCACGAGTTCCATTATTATTATGAATCCGGAAATGTCTGCTTTTAAGACGATGTTCGATTATAAACTGGAACCGGAGGTTTATAGTTTTCATCTGCTCGAGGCTTTAATAAAGAAGGCGGAGAAGGAAGGGATTACCAATTATCCGATACATATTAAGTTGGATACCGGTATGCATCGTTTGGGCTTCAATGCCGAAGATATGCCGGAACTTATCCGGATATTGAAATCACAGACTGCATTAATCCCCCGTTCGGTCTTTTCACATTTGGTGGGTAGTGACAATGAACGTTTTGATGCTTTTACACGGCGTCAGATAGAGCTTTTTGAAAAGGCTTCGGCAGAATTGCAAGCAGCTTTCCCACATAAAGTATTATGTCATATCTGTAATTCAGCCGGAATAGAACGTTTCCCTGGAGCACAATTCGATATGGTTCGTCTAGGAATCGGTTTATATGGTATAAATCCTGTGGATAATTCAATTATTCATAATGTGAGTTCTTTGCATACTACTATATTACAAATAAAGAATGTACCTAGAGAAGATACTGTTGGTTATAGCCGAAAAGGTGTTTTAGACCGTGATTCCAAAATAGCAGCTATCCCGATTGGGTATGCCGATGGTCTGAACCGCCATTTGGGCAATGGTCATGCCTATTGTCTGGTGAACGGACAAAAAGCTCCTTATGTGGGAAATATCTGTATGGATGTGTGTATGATAGATGTGACGGATATAGATTGTAAGGAAGGAGATAAAGTTGAGATATTCGGTGATCATCTTCTTATATCTACATTGTCTGATATTCTAGGTACTATTCCCTATGAGGTATTGACTGGTATATCTACGCGGGTTAAAAGGATCTATTATCAGGATTAGAATAATCTGAATTTTGTTGGTTAACGGAATAGAAACAAAGGTACGGTCGATTGTTTACAAACTCCTATCGTTTGCAAGCAACCGACCGTACCTTTAAAATGCAGGGACCTCAAATTGTTAAGCTTCGTTTATAAAATGTTTCAAGAAGAATATAAATTATGAATTTATGAGGGTATAAAACTTGTTATAAATTTTAAGTTTTTGATGTTGTGTGACGCTTTATCCATTATTTTTCTTTATTTTTGCATCCAAATATCTTTAAATAAAGCATATGCGGAAATTTAGATTGTTAGGAATGACGTTTGATGAGATTCAGCAAGTAGTGCTGAGTCTTGGAATGCCTAAATTTACGGCGAAACAAATATCTTCTTGGCTATATGATAAGAAAGTGGATTCCATAGATGAAATGACCAATCTCTCTTTGAAATTCCGTGATTTGCTGAAAGAAGAATATGAGGTTGGTGCTAGTGCACCGGTAGAGGCTATGCGTTCTACGGATGGTACAGTAAAGTATCTTTTTCAAGTATCTGATACGGATTTTGTTGAAGCTGTTTATATTCCTGATGAAGATAGGGCTACTCTGTGTGTCTCTTCACAGGTTGGCTGTAAGATGAATTGTAAATTCTGTATGACAGGAAAACAGGGATTCTCCGCTAATTTAACAGCCAATCAAATACTGAATCAAATATATTCTATTCCAGAAGGGGATACATTAACCAATATCGTTTTTATGGGGATGGGAGAGCCTTTCGATAATTTAGATGAATTATTGAAAGTCTTGGAGATCTTGACCTCAGACTATAGTTATAAGTGGAGTCCTAAAAGGATTACAGTCTCTTCTGTTGGTTTGAGGAAAGGTTTGCAACGTTTTATAGAAGAGAGCGATTGCCATCTTGCCATTAGTTTGCATTCTCCTTTTTCTGCACAAAGAAAAGAACTGATGCCGGCAGAGAAAGCTTTTTCCATAACAGAGATCGTTGATGTTTTGAAGAATTATGATTTCAGTAAGCAACGCCGTCTTTCCTTTGAATATATTGTATTTAAAGGGGTAAATGATGGGCTTATTTATGCAAAAGAATTGGTGAAGCTATTGCGGGGACTGGATTGTCGTGTTAATTTGATTCGTTTTCATGCTATTCCGGGCGTGGATTTAGAAGGGGCTGATATGGATACAATGTTAGCTTTTCGGGATTATTTAACCTCTCATGGGGTGTTTTCAACAATCAGGGCATCACGAGGAGAGGATATATTTGCGGCATGTGGGATGCTTTCGACTGCTAAAAAACAAGAATAGCTTGATGTTGTTTGAAACAACGGCATGAAAAGAATGTTTAATTTATAATTAATGACTCTAAATATAATTGTTATGAAACGTTTTGCTGTATATTTAAGCTTAGTGCTGATAGTGTTGGCGTTTAGTTCCTGTTCCAATGGGAAAAAGAATGTGTTTACTCCTACTTCCAGTGGACGTCCATATGAGGTGCTTGTCGTTGTTGATCCGGTAGTTTGGGAGAAACCGGCAGGCAGAGCTTTGTTTGATGTCTTGGATACAGATGTTCCGGGATTGCCACAGTCGGAACGTTCCTTTAGAATCTCTTATACTGCTCCTCGAAATTATGATCAGGTGTTGAAGTTATTCCGTAATATTATCATTGTTGATATTCAGGATATATATACACAGCCAAAGATTAAATTTGCAAGAGATGTGTATGCTGTCCCGCAAATGATTATGACAATTCAGGCTCCGAATGAAAAGTCTTTTGAAGAATATGTAGAAGAGAATAAGCAAACAATTATTGATTTCTTTGTAAAAGCCGAGATGAATCGTCAGATTAATCTGTTGAAAGATAAGCATAATAATTATATTTCAACGAAAGTCGGTAGTATCTTTGATTGCGATATTTGGCTTCCTACGGAATTGGTTAATTCAAAGGAGGGAGACAACTTTTTCTGGGCTTCAACTAATGCTGCTACTGCAGATATGAATTTTGTGATGTATTCATATCCTTATACTGACAAAGATACTTTTACAAGGGATTATTTTATTCATAAACGTGATTCGGTGATGAAGATTAATATTCCGGGTGCTAAAGAAGGTATGTATATGGCGACGGATACAATGTCTGTTGAAGTGAAAGATATTGGTGTTAAAGGTGATTACGTTCAAGAAGCCAGAGGTTTGTGGCATGTAAAAGGAGACATGATGGGTGGACCGTTTGTTTCTCATTCACGTGTGGATCGTGCTAATGGAAGAGTTATTGTAGCCGAAGTTTTTGTTTATTCTCCTGATAAGTTGAAGCGAAATCTTATGCGTCAGTTGGAAGCTTCTCTTTATACATTGAAATTGCCTACGGAAGAAGTTAAAGGTGAAGTGCCGCTGGGAGTGCCTGAAGAGTAAGACTATGAAAGATTAAATCTATTATTATATAAGGAATGGAAGAAAAAAGAATAAGAATTGGTATTACCCACGGGGATATCAATGGCGTAGGATATGAAGTTATTTTAAAGGCTTTTTCAGATCCTGTCATGTTGGAATTGTGTACTCCAATTGTGTATGGTTCTCCTAAAGTTGCAGCTTATCATCGCAAAGCTTTGGATTTAGCTACGAATTTTAGTATTATAACTTCAGCTTCTGAGGCTATGTATAATAAACTAAACGTTGTTAATTGTACGGATGATGAAGTCAAAGTGGAGTTTTCCAAACCCTCAGCCGAGGCGGGAGTTGCTGCGTTACAAGCCTTAGAAAAAGCACTGGAAGATTATAAGGAAGGACTGATTGATGTGCTGATTACTGCTCCTATCAATAAACATACTATCCAGTCTGATACATTTAATTTTCCGGGACATACGGAATATATTGAAGAAAGAGTAGGTGAGGGAAGTAAGGCTTTAATGATATTGCTTAAAGATGATTTTAGAGTGGCACTTGTTACCGGGCATATACCTGTGCGTGATATTGCTACAACTATCACTGCTGATTTGATAAAGGATAAATTATCCATATTCAATAATTCGTTAAAAAATGATTTTGGGATAGATGCTCCTCGTATTGCTGTATTGGCACTGAATCCTCATGCTGGTGACCATGGATTGATTGGTAAGGAGGAAGAGGAAATTATTATTCCGGCTATGCGTGAAATGGTTGAAAAGGGGATACAATGCTTTGGACCATATCCGGCAGATGGCTTTATGGGAGCAGGAAACTATACACACTTTGATGGCGTGTTGGCAATGTACCATGACCAAGGCTTAGCTCCATTTAAGGCTTTAGCTATGGAAGAAGGTGTTAATTTTACGGCAGGACTGCCTATTGTTCGTACTTCACCTGCACATGGTACAGCCTATGATATTGCAGGACAGGGCATTGCTTCTGAAGATTCTTTCCGTCAGGCTGTTTATGTGGCCATTGATGTCTTTAGGAATCGTTGTCGTGAAAAAAGTATCCGAATGAATCCGTTGAGAAAACAATATTATGAGAAGAGAGATGATAGTGACAAATTAAAACTTGATACTGTAGACGACGAAGTATAAAAAAACTACTATTTAGATGAAATTTGCTATTATATCTGCGGGAGAGGGTTCTCGACTTTCACGAGAGGGAGCTTCTCTTCCAAAACCGTTAACACCCTTGAATGGGGTTGCTATGATTGACCGTTTGATACGGATATTTATTCGTAATGGTGCGTTGTCTGTTATAGTCATAATAAATAATGAGAGTCAACTAGTGAAAGAACATCTTGTTGCCTTGCAACAAGAATTGCCTCTGGAAGTTGTAATTAAAACAACGCCTAGCTCAATGCATAGTTTTTATGAATTGGCTCCTTATCTGGCGGATGATAAATTCTGCTTAACCACTGTGGATACGATTTTTAAGGAAGAAGAATTCTCGTCTTTTATTGAAGCTTTTAAAGAATCGGATGAAGATGGTTATATGGCTGTTACGGATTATATTGATGATGAAAAACCTCTTTATATTTCAACAGATCGCTTATTACATATTACCGGTTTTCATGATGAAAAGAAAGCTGATTGTAAATATATATCAGGTGGTGTCTATTGCTTGAAGCCTTCTTCGTTAAAGATTCTTGATCAATGTATAGATCGTGGGATGTCTCGAATGCGCAACTTTCAGCGTCAACTAGTTAGTGAGGGATTGAGTTTGAAAGCTTATCCGTTCAGTAAGATATTGGATGTAGACCATGTGGAGGATATAACGAAAGCTGAGGCTTTTCTTTCCTGTGAAATCAATAATAAGTTTAGCCTATGAGTCATTTTACTATCGCTGGCGTTAGTCGTGGAAACGAATATTCACCGAATCACGTGGGAAATGATGCTGCTATATTCAATTGTGTTACTGAGCATTTGAAAAAAATAGGGTGCGAAATCTATGAATATACGGAAAAAGAATTTGTGGAAAAGCAGATTACAGCAGATGTCGTATTCGATATGGTCCGTGATAAAGCAACCATTTCTTATTTAAAGCAATTGGAGGATCAAGGTACTCTTGTTATTAATTCTGCATATGGCATAGACAATTGTATTCGTAAACCAATGACAGAACTACTGGTAAAGAATAGTATTCCTCATCCTAAGAGTGCTATTATGGATGTAAATAGCGATTCTCTTCCGAATATAGATTATCCTTTTTGGATAAAAAGAGGAGATTCTCATGCGATGGTGAAAGAAGATGTTTGTTATGTCACTGATGAAGATGAAGCGAATTTAGTATTGAATGATTTTAAAATGAGGAATATACCTACAGCTGTGCTAAACGAACATCTTCAGGGTGATTTGATAAAATTCTACGGAGTATATGGTACCGGATTCTTCTTTTGGTTTTATCCGTCACCATGTTCTCACAGTAAGTTTGGTCTTGAAGCAATAAATGGAGAAGCCAAAGGCTTTTCATTTGAAGAAGAGGAATTGAAGAAACAATGTGACCGTGCATCTGCAATTCTCAATGTTCCTATTTATGGAGGCGATTGTGTTGTTTCAAATGATGGTACAATAAAGATCATTGATTTTAATGATTGGCCTAGCTTCGCTCGTTGTAGAGAGGAGGCGGGGAAATATATTGCTGCTTATATTATTGAACAAGCTAAAAATAGTAAACGACTAAAATGAGTAATGATACTAAAAATAAAGGGATTGAAGCATCTCTGAAATCCATGGATACCGAAGAATTCATAGATATCCATTTTTATCGTCCGATCGGTTACCGTTGGGCACTATTATTTCAAAAGCTTGGTGTGCATCCTAATGTCGTAACAATTGCATCTATATTTATAGGTGTAGCTGCTGGTGTTATGTTTTATTTCGATAATTTGAAATTGAATATAATAGGTATGTTATTGTTGATATGGGCTAATTCTTATGATAGTGCAGATGGACAGTTGGCTCGTTTAACCGGACAAAAAACACAATGGGGAAGAATGCTTGACGGATTTGCCGGGGATCTGTGGTTCTTTTCCATTTATTTCTTTATTTGTCTCCGCTTTACTGTTGAACATAATTGGGATGTGGAAAAATGGCAGATAGTAGGTGTTTGGTTATTGGCTGCTTTTTCCGGTTTTATTTGTCATAGCAAACAGTGTGCATTGGCTGATTATTATCGGAATATCCACCTTTTTTTCTTGAAAGGTAAGGAAGGAAGCGAACTGGACAACTTTAAACAACAACGGGAACTGCTTTATTCTACTCCTTGGAAAAATCATTTCTGGTGGAAAATATGGTTATTCTTTTATGGGAATTATACACGTTCACAAGAATCAATGTCGCCTAATTTTCAACGTTTCATGACTTTAGTGAAAGAAAAATATGGAGATAGTATACCTCAATCTTTGCGTGATGAGTTCAGAGCATTAAGCAAACCATTGATGAAATATAGTAATATATTGACTTTTAATACCCGTGCGATTGCTTTGTTTGTTTGTCTGTTTATCGGTATGCCTTGGTTATATTTTATTTTTGAGATTACAGTGATGAATGTATTATTCTTTTATATGCGTTATCGCCATGAAAAGATATCTGCTTTATTATATAATCAGCTAAAATCAAAGTAGGTGAAAAGTAAATATAGAAATATATTCCTGATTTTTGGAATAGCTGCAGTTGTCATTATGCTTTGTACATTTGATATGGAGTATGATGAGTTATTGGCAAACCTGAAAAAAGCGGGAGGATGGCTGCCAGCTATTTTGGGGTTGTGGGTGTTTATTTATTTAATAAATGCGTTGTCTTGGTATATTATTATACGGGATGATGAAGGGTGCAAAGTACCGTTCTGGAAAATATATAAGCTTACGATTACAGGATTTGCTTTGAATTATGCTACTCCGGTGGGGTTAATGGGAGGAGAACCATATCGTATTATGGAGATAACCCCTTATGTGGGGGCAAGTAAAGCTACCTCTTCTGTGATACTTTATGTGATGATGCATATTTTTTCTCATTTCTGTTTTTGGCTTTCAGCCATATTCCTTTATCTGTTATTGTATCCTATCGATTGGTTCATGGGTGTTTTACTTGCAATAATCGGACTATTTTGTTTGTTGGCTATTTACTTTTTTATGAAGGGTTATAAAAATGGTATGGCAGTGAAGGCATTAAAAATATGTCAAAAAATACCTTTTCTAAAGAAGTGGGCAAAGCGCTTTTCGGAGAATAAGAAAGAAACTTTAGAAAGAATTGATAGTCAAATAGCACAGTTGCATAAACAACGTAAAAGAACTTTTTATGCCTCATTGTCTTTGGAATTTATAGCGAGGATAGTAGGTTGTCTGGAAGTCTATTTTATTTTGTATATACTTACCAATAATGTAAGTTTCTTATCGTGTATTTTGATTATGGCTTTTACCTCGTTGTTTTCTAATTTATTCTTTTTCTCTCCTATGCAGTTAGGAGCGAGAGAGGGTGGATTCGCTTTGGCGGCAGTTGGCGTGGCCATACCTAGTGCATTTGGAGTTTACACAGGTTTGGTAACGCGTGTTAGAGAACTGATTTGGATAACAATCGGAGTTTTATTGATGAAAGTGGGTAATGGAGTAAGTTCAACTGCTAGCATAAAGAGAAAAGGTTATGAGGAATAAATTTACAAATATAAAAGGTGTCATTTTTGATTATGGTGGTACGATAGATACGAATGGGAAACATTGGGCTGAAGTCCTTTGGAGTAAGTATGTTGAATATGAAGTTCCCGTAAATAAAGATGTGTTTAAGGAGGCATACATTTATGGGGAAAGAACATTAGCTATGACACCTTTAATTAAACCGGAGCATAATTTTTATGATGTCCTTTTTATAAAGGTAGGTCTACAGATTTCTTATTTGTCTGATAAAGGTTTTTTGAAAGGAATAATTGTAGATAAATATCCGGAACTAATAGCAAAAAGTTGCTATAATTATGTTTTAGATGTACTGCGGACAACCCGTAATGTTGTAGAACAGTTGTCAAAGCAACATAATTTAGTACTTGTTTCAAACTTTTATGGCAATATTGAGACAATACTGAAAGATTTTAGTTTACTTTGCTTTTTTAAAGATATAGTAGAATCTTCAGTCGTGAAAGTTCGTAAACCGGATCCTGCCATTTTTGAACTTGGTGTAAAGGCTTTAGGGTATGATTCGAAAGAGATTGTAGTAGTTGGAGATTCATTTTCTAAAGATATGTTGCCTGCTAAGAAAGTGGGTTGCAAGGTTATATGGTTAAAAGGTGAAGGTTGGGAAGAAGAAACTGATGATTCGTTGCCGGATGCGGTAATTAATAATTTGGATCAGCTCCCGGCCTTATTTATTTAGAGATAAACGGAGAAAGAGGAATTAATGTTTTATTCGAAAGATAAAAAATAAGTTAGAATGGAAAAATTTAATGTTAAACCGGCTACTGGTAAGTTGGGTGTGCTTTGCGTGGGATTAGGCGCTGTTGCCTCAACTTTTATGACTGGTGTTTTGATGGCTCGTAAAGGGTTGGCGAAGCCTGTGGGATCTATGACACAGTATGATAAAATCCGTGTCGGAAGAGGTAAAGACAAACAGTATAAGCATTATGGTGAAATTGTTCCGCTTGCCAATTTGAATGATATCGTTTTTGGTGCATGGGATGTTTATCCTGCCAATGCATATGAATCAGCGATAAATTGCGAAGTTCTGAAGGAAAAAGATATCAATCCTGTAAAGGATGAACTAGAGAAGATTGTTCCGATGAAGGCTGCTTTCGATCACAACTATGCAAAACGTTTGGATGGTGATAATGTAAAGAGTTGTAAGAATCGTTGGGATATGATGGAACAAATACGTGAAGATATCCGTAACTTCAAAAAAGTCAGTGGTTGTGATCGTATTGTTGTTATTTGGGCTGCTTCTACAGAAATTTATGTTCCTGTATTTGAACCGGTACATAATTCTTTGGCTACTTTGGAAAAAGCAATGAAGGATGATGATAAAGAACATATTGCTCCATCTATGTGCTATGCTTATGCCGCACTGACAGAAGGTGCTCCTTTTATTATGGGTGCTCCTAATACAACAGTCGATATTCCTGCAATGTGGGAATTGGCAGAGAAGACTAAAATGCCTATAGCAGGTAAAGACTTTAAAACCGGTCAAACTTTGGTTAAGTCTGGTTTCGCTCCTATTATCGGTACTCGTTGTCTTGGTTTATCAGGATGGTTTTCTACTAATATATTAGGTAATCGTGATGGTTTAGTGTTAGACGAACCAGCAAACTTCCATACTAAGGAGGTTAGTAAACTATCTACTTTGGAATCCATTCTTGTTCCTGAAGAACAACCGGATTTGTATACAAATTATTATCATAAAGTCCGTATCAATTATTATCCTCCGCGTAATGATGATAAGGAAGGTTGGGATAATATTGATATTTTTGGTTGGATGGGTTATCCAATGCAAATTAAAATAAATTTCCTTTGTCGTGATTCTATTTTGGCTGCTCCGTTAGTATTGGATTTAGTATTGTTGAGTGACCTTGCTGCTCGTGCCGGACGTTATGGTATTCAGCGTTTCTTGAGCTTCTTCTTGAAAAGCCCGATGCATGATTATACTGAAAACGAAATTCCAATCAATCATCTTTTCCAGCAATACGTTATGCTGAAAAATGCACTTCGTGAAATGGGAGGATATGAGGCTGATGAGGAAATAGATTAAATTTTCTATATATAAGGTAGAGGCGGGGTTTTGCTCCGCCTCTCGTTTTTTATATACATTACCTTAATAAACTTTATTTCTGACAAAATTGCTTGTTTGCTCGAAAGCTTTTTGTAATTTTGTCATATAAATCAAAGATGTATATGATTAAATCAGAGATTCAGCAAGTTAAGTTAAGGTTTGGGATTATTGGTAATGCCGAGGCTTTGAACCGTGCTATTGATATTGCTATCCAAGTGGCACCAACAGATTTATCTGTGTTGATAACTGGAGAAAGTGGAGTTGGAAAAGAAAGTTTCCCTCAGATTATACATCAATATAGCAGGAGAAAACATGGACAATATATTGCCGTGAATTGCGGTGCTATTCCCGAAGGTACGATAGATTCGGAATTGTTTGGTCATGAAAAGGGAGCTTTTACGGGAGCTGTAAGTGATCGTAAAGGGTATTTTGGTGAGGCTGATGGCGGTACTATCTTTTTGGATGAAGTTGGAGAGTTACCTTTATCTACACAGGCTCGTTTGTTGCGTGTGCTTGAAACCGGAGAGTTTATAAAAGTAGGTTCTTCTAAAGTGCAGAAGACTGATGTGCGGATTGTTGCTGCTACGAATGTGAACCTCACAGAAGCGATTGCCGACGGACGTTTTAGAGAAGATTTATATTACCGTCTTAATACTGTGCCGATTAAAGTACCGCCATTGCGTGAGCGTCCTGATGATACTGTACTTTTGTTTCGTAAATTTGCTTCGGACTTTGCAGAGAAATATCGTATGCCGGCCATTCAGTTGACGGAAGAAGCAAAGAAGATTCTGATGTCTTATCCGTGGCCGGGTAATGTCCGTCAGTTGAAAAATATAACGGAACAAATATCAATTATTGAAACGAATAGGGAGATAACTCCGGATATTCTTCGCAATTACTTGCCTGCTCAGCAGGAACAACGGTTACCTATGCTATTCGGAGGAAAACAGAGTAAAACGTTTGAAAGTGAACGGGAAATTCTTTATCAAGTTCTCTTTGATATGCGGCAGGATGTTACTGAATTGAAGAAGTTAGTTCATAATATCATGACGGAGCAAGCACAGAATCCAAGTGGTACGACCTCGGTTGCTTATTATCCGCCAACGGGTACGGGATTGGTGGCTGCACAACCGGCAGCTGTTCCCACTATAAATCTGTCGGCAACAAAGAGCAATGCTGACGAAGATGATATTCAGGATACGGAGGAATATGTGGAAGAATCATTGTCATTGGATGATTTAGAAAAAGAAATGATACGGAAAGCACTGGAGAAGCATCATGGTAAACGTAAGAATGCAGCGAAAGATCTGAATATTTCGGAGCGTACATTATATAGAAAGATAAAAGAATATGGTTTGGATTAAGAATATATATAGATCTTTAGCGTTGATAGTTTTGCTTGTGTTGGTGAACTCTTGTTCTATTTCCTATAAATTTAACGGAGCATCTATTAATTACGATAAGGTAAAAACAATAACTATTGAAACATTCCCGATAAGATCTGCATATGTGTATCCTCCTTTGGCTACGGTCTTCAATGATGACCTGCAAACGATTTACATGACACAGACCCGTCTACAGCTGGTTCCTCGTAATGGAGATTTAAATATATCGGGAGAAATCGTCGGGTATGAGGTCTTAAATCAGGCGGTGAAAGCAGATGGGTATGCTTCTGAGGCACAGTTGAAACTGACAGTAAATGTTCGTTTTGTCAATAACACAAATCATGCGGAAGATTTTGAACGTCAGTTCTCTACGTTCAGAAATTATGATTCTTCAAAGTATCAGCTTCCTGCTGTACAAGATGATTTGATAAGTGAGATGGTAGATGAGATTGTTGATCAGATATTTAATGCAACAGTGGCTAACTGGTAAGAAATGACTGCCGTGAATTTACAGGAATTGATAACTGACCCCGGTAAACTGAATAGGGATACTCTTTACGAGCTACGTAATATTCTGGCTCGTTACCCTTATTTCCAGACTGCCCGTTTGCTTTATCTTAAGAATCTATATATACTCCATGATATAACTTTCGGCAGTGAATTGCGGAAAGCGGCATTGTATGTGGCCGATAGAAGGGTGTTGTTTTATCTTATTGAAGGAGATAAATTCGTCCTTGAATCTAAACAAGTTGCTGATGACTTGCTTTTAGAAGAAGAGCCTACCCTTGATAGAACATTGGCATTGATTGATGCTTTCCTTTCCACAATACCGGAAGAAACCATGCCTGCTCCCAACCTTGATTTATCGATGGACTATACTTCTTACCTGCTTCGGGATGATGAACTCGAAGTGCCGGTTATGGATGAAGCGCCAAAGTTGAAGGGACAGGATTTAATTGATGATTTTATAGAGAAAGCCGAGAGTGAGACGTCTATGCGGCTGAAGGTTTTGCCGGAAGATTCGGTTGGTGAAGAAACTACATCTGCAGAGTCTGTTTTAGAAGAAGACGAAGAAGATGAAAGCTGTTTTACGGAAACTTTGGCTAAAATTTACGTTAAACAACAAAGATATTCCAAAGCTCTTGAAATAATTAAAAAATTAAGTTTGAAATATCCGAAAAAAAATGCTTACTTTGCAGACCAAATTAGATTTTTGGAAAAATTGATTATTAACACTAAATCAAAATAACAAAATGTATTTATTATTAGTTATCTTAATGGTTATTGCAGCAGTGCTGATGTGCTTCATTGTTTTGATTCAGAATTCAAAAGGCGGAGGTCTTGCTTCTGGTTTTTCTTCTTCGAATCAAATTATGGGCGTTCGTAAAACAACCGATGTTCTCGAAAAAACAACTTGGGGATTGGCTGCGTTTATGGTAATCATAAGTATTGCTTCTGCGTATGTTGTTCCAACTGCATCGAAAGATGATGGCTCGGTTATTGAAAAGCAGGCTGTAAAAGAAGAAAAAACCAATCCGCTGAATGCTCCGGCTGGTTTTGCTACTCCTAAGACAGATGCTGCAACTCCGGATGCTGCTCCGGCGCAAGACGCTCCTGCTGCAGAAACTCCGGCTACTCCGGCAGAATAAGGAAGGATTCAGAATATAAGAATATTAGAGTTGTCATCTCATAATTTGCGAGATGATAGCTCTTTTTGTGTCTTATATTGACCTTAGGTGATTTCTGGAAGATAGATTTAGTGGTAGCAGATATTCATTATTCAACATACGGTCGATTGCTTGCAAACGATAGGAGTTTGTAATCAATCGACCGTATGTTTGTTTGTAATGGACCGTACCATTGTAAATCACCTAAGGGATATTGCTTTTTGCTCAAGGGAGTGATGGCTAACGCTCAAAGGAGTGTTGGCTTATAGCTACTGGAGTGTAGATCAACGCTCCCTTAGGCGTTTTTAGATTGTCTATATTACAATTTTAGCAGTTATTCAACTTTTACTTTGCTTGCCTTCACTTATCACTATTTGTCTCTTTGTTCTTGATTGCCAATTAATTATAGTGAAAGTGCTTTTTAGTGGGAATGAAATCATGATTTAGTGCATAATATTTTGTTGACTGATTTTAGCGGTATGTATAATTAAAAATTCAGCCGGCTATATATAACATCTGATGTTTATATTAGCCGGCTAAGTTCTTTTATATATTTATGAATCTTAGTTATAAGGAAAGTTGCTCTTTCAGTAATTTATACCCTGTGTTACTAGCCCGTAGTGTTGCTCCGTTTTTTAATAATACGTGGTAGGTTTCCTTTCCGAAAAGTTCTACCTGTTGTATTTGTTCAAGATTGACTATAAAAGAACGATGAATCCTTAAAAACTTATCAGCAGGCAGATTGGATTCTAAATACTTCATGGTTTCTTCCTTTAAATATTCCCCATTGGATGTAAATAGTGTGACGTAATCTCCACAGGCTTGGATATAGATCAGATCCTTTAGGTGTATAATGTGAATATGTGATCCGTCTTTTACAGCGATACGGTCAGTGATCCCGCTTGTCTGTATAGTTTGGATATTTTCATTGATTATTCTTTCTTTTTTCCACTCCGTTAGTCTTTGGAGATGATACCATTGTGAGATGATAATCCAGCACAGCAAGCCGCAAGTGAGGCGTATAGGGAGTGTGGGTAAAAAGATAGAAGGCGTACCGGTTACAGTCTGTTCTCCCAAATATTGACCAATGAAAGTACCGGTGAGCCATACAATCATGACTATTATAGTCAATATTATTTCTGCATAAAGTGAATTAATGAAGCCGACGGCATACCATAGTAGATAGCTTAGGATGGCAAATATTCCGGTGGAAATAATGCTATCAATCAGAGCGGCTACAGGAGGGATTGGTGTATAAAGGAGTAATAATCCCCAATAGACTAAAATGGCGGAAATCATTATTGCAGATATAATTACTATCCGCAAATAGGATTTTGTAAATGGATGCTCAGAGTTCATTAGCTTTTAATTTCAATACCTCCAAAAGAGACATTCCCACGAATGATCAATGTGTGTTCTAAATCAATATTGAGACTTGGAATACGAGAATCCTCACATCCGCCAAGAAAAGGATTAACTTCCATGCGGACGTTCCAGCTGGATGGGATATATATTTCTATTCCACCGAAATTGCAATTTAACTCAATATAAGTTTCTTTTTCAATCAGAGTTGTTCTCCTGAGATCAAGAACTGTTCCTCCAAAATTGTTTTTGATTGTTGCACCTTTGAATGTTTCATCCATCACAATTTGCTGAACACTACCGAATACACTTTCTGAATTTATATATCCATCTTTGCTGGTATAATTATTGTTGGACGATGAGCAATGGTGATGTTTCCATTCCTTATGCCTTTTATTTCTTGGTATAAAGATAAATGCAATTCCTCCTCCGATGAGGAAATATGGCCAAAAGACTGCATTAGGTCCTATCCAAGTGAAATAAGGCATTAAGAAATAGAGTCCGACTGCAATAAATATGAGTCCACTTGTGAAGTTGCGGTGAAGTAAAGTGTAAAATCCTAATAAAATAGGTATCATAGGCCAGGAAATCAATGCAGAATATAAATCTTCATTAATATAATTCCCATTTCTTGCCATCATCAGCAACCCTAATAAGATAAGTATTGAACCGAAATAAAGTTTGAAAGAAAGGAATCTTCTTCTTTGACTTGGTTGATTTGTTTCCATTGTTTATTTATTTTTTTGTTATGCTGCAAAAGTACTTTACTTTGTGTACAATGAAAAGTTAAATTCGTTGGTTTTCTGACTAAAATCGGTAAATACCGAATAAAAGTCGATGAACTCAGTTCTTATTTTAGGTTATGCGCGTACAATTTTGCGGTAACTTTATTAGTATTGTTGGTGTAAGAATAAATGTTTTGTTTATTCTTACTGTAATTATGATGTAAAAACAAGATAAATAATCAGATCGAATCGTTTTTCAATCTAAGTGGGATAATGGGTTTACAATGTTTTATATATGTTTGTTGTTGGCTGTAATTATAGGTTACTTGCCCACGCAGAAATTTTTAAAGATATTCCCAAGCACTTGGTCATTAGTTACTTCTCCAACAATATCACTTAGATGAAAGATACATTCCCTTAAATCCTGACTGATAAAATCACCGGATAGATTGGTTTGTAATCCGTTTTGTACTCTGTGAATGGAGTCTAAAGCATGGGTGAGTGCTTCATAATGACGTATGTTGGTTACGATGACATCGTTTTGACTGATTTGAGGAAGAGAGGCTGTTTTTGTTAGGTGATTTTCTAGTTCTGAGATATTATCTCTGTTCTTAGCAGATATGAAGATATATTCTATATTTAATTGCTTCGCTAATCTAGTTAGTTCACTTTTGAGATTTTCATGAATATATTCTGCTTTATTAAATAATAGAGTGAGCTTTTTATTTTTACATAAAGGCAGAATTTTAGGTGAAAGCATTTCTATCTGCATACGTGCATCGGTAGAATCTACCATCCAAAGGATAATATCTGCCTGTTCTATTTTTTTAAAAGTCCGTTCTATACCTAATGTTTCTATTGTATCGTGGGTTTCACGGATACCGGCCGTATCAATGAATCGGAAAGTGATTCCATTGATACTTACCGTATCTTCTATTACATCACGAGTCGTGCCATGAATGTCGCTAACTATAGCTTTTTCTTCGTTAAGTAAGACATTTAGTAAGGTGGACTTTCCGGCATTTGTCTCACCGATGATAGCGACCGGAATTCCATTCTTTATGGCATTTCCAACATTGAAAGAGTTGGCCAAACGTGATATGACGTGTTCTATCTGATCGGCTAGGTTACGTAAATCTTCGCGATTGGCGAATTGTACATCTTCCTCGCTGAAGTCTAATTCCAACTCTATCATAGATGTGAAATTTAGCAGTTGGGTACGGAGATCACTTAATTCTTTACTGAAACCACCACGCATTTGATTCATAGCCAAACGGTGGGTTGCGGCAGAAGAAGATGCTATCAAGTCGGCTACGGCTTCTGCTTGGCTTAAATCCATTTTCCCATTGAGAAAAGCACGTTGGGTGTATTCTCCCGGTAAAGCAGTACGACAACCTTGTTGTATAAGTAACTGCATGACTTGTTGCAAAATGTAGGATGAACCATGACACATAATTTCGGTAGAGTCCTCTCCTGTATATGAATGAGGAGCACGAAAAACACTTACCAAAACTTCGTCAATAATCTCATTGTCATTCTTGATATGTCCGAAAGAAATGGTGTATGCCGGTTGTTCTGTCAGCTTTTTATTTTTATGAGTGGGAGTGAATATTTTATCGGTAATTTCTATGGCTTTTGTACCGGAGACTCTTATGGTACCGATTGCCCCGCCTTGTGCAGTTGCGATAGCGCATATTGTATCTTGATTAATCATTGTATCTTCTGTTATTTGTTGCAAAGATACATTTTTTCTAGAAATAAAAATGTCCTGACGATTCATTTGATTGTCAGGACATTATTAAATATATGAGGATGAGTTTCTTATTTAGTTATTAAACTTGTTCCTTTTAATAACGTTTTATAGACTTTTATATTCTGTCAAGTACTCGTTGGATTAGACTGTCTATCGAATTTTTATAGTTGGCATTTGCTTCTTTAGCTAATCGGTTTGCAATGACCATACAGACAGTCATAGCTTTGTGTCCCATTAGTCGGGCTAATCCTGCCAATGCAGAACTTTCCATTTCGAAGTTTGTAATTCGATAACCCTTATATTCGAATTTTTCTATCTTTTCGTTTTGCTTCGGATCTGCAAGAGGGATGCGAAGTTCACGACCTTGCGGCCCGAAGAATCCGCCACATGCAATAGTGACTCCATTTACCATATCGCCTTGATTGATACGGGAAATCAGTTCAGCACTCGCATCGATTACATAAGGCGCACAGAGTAGGGGAGACCAGTTCATGTATTCGACGAATGCCTTCTCGAATCCTAAATCACACACTTCATTTCGTCCGGCATAAAAGTTGAGCAGTCCGTCAAATCCGATCGATTTTTGTGAACAGATATAAGTCCCTACCGGAGTATATGGTTGCAAGCCTCCGCAAGTACCGATGCGCACTAGTTCTAATTGGCGGAATTTTTCTTTTTCGTAGCGGGTTTGGAAGTCGATATTTGCCAAAGCATCCAATTCGTTCATTACAATGTCAATATTGTCACAGCCGATTCCAGTCGAAACAACAGTTATTCTTTTGCCTTTATAGGTACCAGTAATTGTTTTAAATTCACGGCTTTCTACTTCACATTCTTTATTTTCAAAGTGGGACGCTACGAGGGACACACGTCCCGGATCACCTACTAAGATGATTTTATCGGCCAACTGCTCCGGTTTTACGTGCAGATGAAATACTGATCCATCCGGATTGATTATTAATTCTGATTCTGCAAAGTACTTCATGATATTTTATCTTTTTAGGTTAAACGATAGAAATAAAAACATTGTCATTGTTACTTTAAAGTATAACAATGACAACATCTGTTTAGTTCTTCTTTTATTCACTTAAAGGCTTATCCGGAGTATAACCGTCCGGTTTAGCTATATTCTCACGCATGCTTGTATCAGCCTGGATGTTTTTCATTCTGTAGTAGTCCATTATTCCCAAGTTTCCACTACGAAAAGCTTCTGCCATCGCTTTGGGAACTTCAGCTTCTGCCTGAATAACGTTTGCACGGGCTTCTTCTGCTTTAGCTTTCATCTCCTGTTCAAGGGCAACAGCCATTGCCCGGCGTTCTTCCGCTTTTGCTTGAGCAATGTTCTTATCAGCTTGAGCTTGGTCCATTTGCAAAAAAGCACCGATATTCTTGCCTATATCAATGTCGGCGATATCGATAGATAAGATTTCAAAGGCTGTTCCTGCATCCAAACCTTTGCGAAGAACAAGCTTCGAAATAGAATCCGGATTTTCAAGTACTGACTTATGATTCTCTGATGAACCGATGGATGAAACGATACCTTCGCCTACGCGCGCCAAAATAGTGTCTTCACCGGCTCCGCCAACTAATTGTTTTATATTGGCACGAACAGTAACACGAGCCTTTGCAATTAACTGAATACCGTCTTTGGCTACAGCTGTAACCGGTGGAGTGTCAATCACTTTCGGATTTACAGACATTTGAACGGCTTCAAATACATCACGTCCGGCCAAGTCTATTGCGGTTGCCATCTGAAAAGTCAACTCTATATTTGCTTTAGATGCGGAAACAAGTGCGTGTACTACTTTCTCTACATGTCCTCCTGCAAGATAATGTGCTTCCAATTCATCTCTGGTGATTGTATTTAGCCCGGCTTTATGCGCTTCTATCATTGCCGGTACTATAATATAAGGTGGAACATTACGGATTCGCATTAAGAAAAGCTGAATTAACGAAATATTCACTCCGGCAACTTTGGCGGACAGCCATAAGAAGAATGGGACATAATGAAAGAAGATCGCGATTAAAATAATACCACCGGCTATCAGCAGGATGGTTGTGTACATAGGGTCCATATTAAATTATGTTTGATAAGTATTATTATTGTCTTTTTATTATGATAACTCCCTCGTCAATGCGCTCCACTACGATTGGAGTCTTTTCATTGAGTAAGCCGTCCATGGATTTGACTTCTATGATGTTACCATTGATTTCCGCATTGCCGATAAGTGCCAGGCGGGTAATGCTTATGCCCGTATCACCCACTTTGACTTCTCTTGCAGCTTTGTTTTCTACTTTAGAATTAATATTTTTCTTGAGTGCTAATTTATCGAGTGTTTTAGATCGCATAAACCATATCAAAACAACGATGCAACCGATGCTTGAAACAGCTAATGTGATGAAGCCTGCTGTGCTACCTATATTGGCAAAAGCATAATAGTTGGCATACAGCAAACAGATAGCAGCAGATATTCCGGCGATACTGATGCCCGGAATTATGAATATCTCTACCATAAATAAGAGAATACCGGCAATGATAAGTAATGCTATAATCAGTATATCCATAGAATTATGTTTTTGCCAAATATAAACATTAATCTTCAATATTTATTATTTAGTCAGATATTTCTTTTCCGTATTGCGAACATTTATTTCTAATTGTTGCATCTCCGCTTCCATTTGCTCTACACGTTTTTCAAGATCAAGAATGCCCGGAGCCATTGAGGCACGCGCTGATTTATTGGCTTTAATATATTCCTCTCTTTGTTTTTCAAGTTTTTGGGATATTTTGTTGAAGTCGTCTTTTTTTTGTTGCCATTGTTTAAATAACGTTTTGGCTGCCGCAGATTTGAAATCATTCTCTGAATGGTAAAGAGTATTATCGTCAATGACGAATTCAAAATCATGTACGATTTTCTTCTCCGGTTTATCATACATGGCTATCGTAAGCCGTTGTTTTGCAGATTTTACGGCGGCCATATCTTTCCATGTACTTTTTATGGATTGTATCATTGCCGCTCTGCGAATCATCTCTTTGTCTTCGCCTTCATAATTATATGTTTGTTTGGATTCGTTAGGTATAAATACATAAATGCAGACTTTATCTTCGGGTTGATAGCGATCGGAAGCAAACCATCCCAAATTATTGTATTCGTCGATAACATACATATAATCATTGAAAGGCGAGTTAAAAGGCATACCTACATTGTCCGGCATTAAATAGTTATCATTGTTAGTGTTGTAACGGGTTACGAAAATATCATATCCTCCTATGGAACCTTCTCCGTCACTTGCATAATAGAGTGTTATACCGTCTGAGAGTACATACGGATAGTTCTCATTAGCAGGAGTATTGATAACATCAGGCAATGCATTTGCTTTTCCCCAATCATTTAACTGTTTGTTTCTTTGGTAAATGTTTAAATCCTTTTCCCCATTGCGATCACTGTAAAATAGTTTGTTCTGCAATTCTGTTTGATAAACAGTACCCGGTTGGTTGCCTTGTGATTTGAAATAATCGTTATAAGTGAATATCTCTCCAGACTCCGGACTTATCTTGTAAGCTGCCAGAAAATCATCTTTGTTTACCACGAAGCTATCTATAATTGTCACTTGCTCCACACCTTTCAACATTCGTCCGGCGAGCTTCACTTTTTCCAGTATCTTTTCATATGCTTCGGTAGACTTTTTGGATTTTTCAAGCATAGCAATATATTGCTCATAGTTTTCCTGAGATTCCTCGAAGCGGTATTCGTCAAAATATAGTTGCCCCAGGTATCGAAAAGCTTCTTGTACTTTTCTTTTTGCTCCGAATAATAAATACTTTTCCGAGAGACTCTGCTCACCTGTCTCGTAACAGCATGCTCCGTACCAATAGTTATAACTTGCATTGTTGGGATTGCTTTTTACGTATCGCTGGAATACAGGTTTTGCTTTCTCAAATTGTTTGTTTTTGAAAAGCTCTTTGGCTTGCTCCAATGTCTGGGCTGAAATTGTTGTAGCACAAAGGCATAAGATAAAAAACAGGATATAGTTTCTTTTCATTATTTTCACTTGATTAAAATAGAGACGTAAAAATACAAAGTTTTCGTTAATTACGTATATCCGATAAATTCTATTATGTTAATTCTTCTTTAAATCATTCTTTTCACTTACTTTTGTGTCCGATTTTGAAAGTAGGTAGTATGGCGAAATTTACAGAGGAAGAAAAGGTTATCCGTAAGATACAGGAGCGTTTTAATAAAGGAGTTGTGAAATATCGTCTGATTGAAGATGGTGATAAAATATTAATCGGGCTTTCCGGTGGAAAAGATTCTCTTGCTCTATTGGAACTTTTAGCACGCCGTTCACGTATATTGAAACCACGTTTTTCTGTTGTTGCAGTTCATGTGGGGATGACCAATATTCCTTATAAATCTGATTTAGGATATCTAAAGGAGTATGCCGAATCTTTTGGCATTCCTTTTATTCACTATGAAACTTCTTTTGACCCTTCTACCGATACTCGTAAGTCACCTTGCTTTCTCTGTTCATGGAATCGTAGGAAAGCGCTTTTTACAGTGGCAAAAGAGCAGGGGTGTAATAAAATAGCATTAGGACATCATATGGATGATATTTTGGAAACTTTATTGATGAACATTACTTTTCAGGGAGTTTTTAGCTCAATGCCCCCTAAGCTGATGATGAAGAAGTTCGATATGACGATTATTCGTCCGATGTGCTTGGTGCATGAGGCGGATTTGAAGTTAATGGCAGAAATTCGTAGTTTCCGTAAGCAAGTGAAAAACTGTCCGTATGAATCTCAATCCAACCGTTCGGATATGAAGCAGGTGTTAAAGTCTTTGGAGGCATTGAATCCGGAAGCACGTTACAGCTTATGGGGTAGTATGACAAATGTTCAGGAAGAGCTTTTGCCGGAGAAAATATAATTGATTTGTCTATAATTTAATAAGATAGTATGTGGACACAGGGTATTTATTCAATAGGATTGCTTTTTGTTTCAAATATTTTTATGACTTTCGCATGGTATGGTCATTTGAAAATGCGTGAAGAGTTCTCATGGTTTCAGGCGTTACCCCTTATAGGGGTAATTGCTTTTTCCTGGGGATTGGCTCTTTTTGAATATTGTTTTCAAGTACCGGCAAATCGTATCGGCTTCCGTGATAACGGTGGTCCGTTTGATATTATGCAACTTAAAGTAATACAGGAAGTGATTACTTTGATTGTTTTCACTATATTCTCTGTGCTTGCTTTTAAGATGGAGATAAAGTGGAATCATATCGCTGCTTTTATGTGTTTGGTCTTAGCCGTCTATTTTGTATTTAAGAAATAGGAGTGAGGTTGATTCGTTTAGTCCTCTACTTTATTAAAAAAGTGAAGAATCCGCAACGTGTTGGGATTCTTCACTTTTTTGAAGATTAGAATGGATAATGATTATATCTATTCTTAATCGTTATTAAAAAGACTTCTTCTCTTGGAACGCCCGGCATTATCTGTTGACTCCTCCGTTATTGATATTGTAATTGAACCATCTGTTCCGGCCATAATGGCGTTTGTTGCTTCTAACTCTATTATTTCAGTTTCCGGTTTAATATTATTGATACAAGGTGAACTTGACCTCAATGAGAAGTCTCCATGTTCCCAATCTGTAAAGATAGGATCGTTGGCAGCATCGTTATTTGAACTGATTTTAATATTTCCTTCGCTGGTAATATTGTCACCGTCTATGGCAGAATTGTAGCACTACCGGATAATGCATTTTTCCATACGATAGAATTTATCATTGAACCACTCCATATCGTTGCACCTCCATTAGCTCCGGGATTATTGGCGATAACACAGTTTATAATCCATTTTGTTTTAGCTTTCTTTTTTGTTGGCGTTTTGATTGCTTTTGCCTTGTCTAATGATGTGGCTCCGGAAAATTATTGTCTGTTGATATGATGTTCAACATACGGTCGATTGTCTTCAATCATCCTTATGTTTTTTCAATCAACCCGATGATTCTAAAAAACATCAAGGTTCATCAAATAATATCTTTAAAATTTGTTATTACTAAAATATTTTGTCATATTTGTTGCATTATATTAAGTTGTTATACTATGAAAGTTTACTGTGCCTATTTGTTATTATTGTTACTGGTTTTATCAATAAATGTTTATCCTCAATCATTATTGAGTAAGAAATGCAACGAATTCCGTTCTGGTGATTGCCTTGTCAAGCAACAGGTCGAATATAAAGCTCCGGGTGATTCCGGTGAGAATGTACTTTGGGATTTTAGCCGTTTGGAACCGGTAAATGACCATTATGAGTTGAAATATTACAGTTACGACGATTCAGTGATGATCGGCCGTGAACAACGTACGCTTTATAAGTATATCCAACAGGGTGATTCTTTATTGAGTTGCGGCTTTGAGAACAAGACTACCCTGATAGCTAATTGTAAACCGGAACTTCTTCTTGTTTACCCCGCTGTATACGGTAGCCGGTATGAAGACTACTTTCATGGCAACGGTGATTATTGCGGACAAATGTTCCTTACTTCGAGGGGCAAATCTTCCGTAGAAACGGACGGTTATGGCTCAATGATCCTCCCCGAAGGTGATACATTGCGGCATGTGCTTCGTATCCACCATGTGAAAAATATGTCCGAACGTCTTTGTCCTTATCCATTAATTGAAAAGGGTGATACTGTCTATTCGCCCGATAGCATTGATTACCATTTGGCAACGGATTCGTTCCGTACACGAATAGACACCTATCGCTGGTATGCGGACGGTTACCGTTATCCTGTATTTGAAACCATCCGGCGCACGGTCTTTCTCCATCAGAAACCGAATGTGCTGGGCAGTACGGCTTTTTGTTATACTCCGGTGGAACAATATTACAGTTTGGAGGATGATCCTGAGAATTCACAGAGAAGAGACAGTCTGAATAATGATGAAAGTACCGGGAGGGGGAGGAACTCTGCTAAAAGACGAAATGGGAGTCCGGAATCCGATAATGATACATCTACCCTGGATAATAATAATATCTTTAATTATACGATACTGCCCGATACGGAAGGCAATACGGTTTCGTTATCTTATGATCTTCGGGAAGATGCGGAAGTTTCTGTCCAACTGTTTGACGTTCAGGGCAGATGTCTGACCCGTACTCCTTTGAGACTGGAACAAAGAGGCAACTACACACAACAAATATCTCTTGACGGTTATTCTCAGAAAGAATATATCTTGCGTATTGTCGTGAATGGTCATATATCAGGTGAGAAACTAATAAAACGATAAAGCTATGGATAAGATAATATTATGCCGGAGACTGTTGTCTTTATCATTCATATTGCTACTATTGCCTGTAATGCCGCAGGCACAAGACAAAGTCTATATTTCTGAAATAATGTATGATTCTCCACTCAATGAGCAGATAGCCACAGGGGTTGCTTATAGTAACGGGGAGTATGTGGGGCTTTTTAATGGCGGTCTCGCCGGTGTTGACTTGTCGGGCTGGGTGCTACAGGGTGGCGGTAAAACAGAAGTTTTCAATATCCCTTCCGGTACACGTATCGATCCTGGAGAGTCTCTACTTGTTGCCTATCAATATAACAACAGTAACTTTATGCTTGCGGATCTTTACGACTTTAATTCGTCAACTGTTGATTGGCAGATTTTGTATCAACGCAAGATTATCCTGAGTAATTCAGGAGAGTCGGTTGTGCTGAAAGACAGGAACGGGATGACCAAAGACAGTATTTTTTATGACGGTACTTCCAATAAGAGCAAGCCTGATCGTCTGAGTGCTGAGAATGCCGACGGTATTCCCGGTTCTCAATGCCGTTCTCTTCAACGGATAAACGTGAGATGGGATACGAATGGTAATTGTGTAACGGAGAATTCGGATTGGACTACCGGAGTGGTAACACTCTCCCGCTCCCATCCCAGCCATGTAATGCCGGATGGTTTGTCTTCGGACCAGAACTATATTCTGAGTCGTATGATGCTGAATGAGGAAGGAACCAAGTACATGGATAATATCCAATATTATGATGGTTTGGGGCGTCCCAGTCAGAATGTGCAGGTAGGAATAACTCCCGATGGGGAAGATTTGGTGACTTTGCAGGAGTATGACAGCTTCGGACGTGAGACCAGACAATGGATTCCCACACCAGTTTCCGGACGGGGCGGATATGTCTCGGACTTTACAAGTCAGGCAACAAGTAAACATAGCGACAGTAACCCTTATAATGAAACCGTTTATGAGAATTCTCCCTTGAATCGGGTGATACGTCAGACAGGTCCGGGCAACCTTTGGCATTCGGCCGGTAAAGGGGTTAAAACCCGCTATTTGGCAAATTCCGGTTCCGGTAATTTGAAAGTGAATTATTATTATGTAAATACTTCCGGTAATCTCACCAGAAGTGGAGCTTATGCCGATGGTCAGTTATATTGTACGGAGATTACCGATGAGGACGGTAATCTGAGCTATACTTTTACCGATAAGTTGGGGCAAATGATTCTAACCCGCCAGATGAATAACGGGGAAATGCACGATACCTATTATGTGTACGACGACTTTGGTAATCGTTGTTTTGTTCTTCCTCCGATGATTAATGATAATATCAGTACGGATAATCTGAATAAATACGCTTATCAGTATAAATATGATGAGCGTAACCGTTGCATTGAAACAAAACTTCCTGGCTGTGAGCCTGTTTATCAGGTTTATGACCGATCGGACAGATTAGTGCTGAGCCAGGATGGGAATCAACGGAAAAGAAATGTCTGGCTGGTAAATAAATACGATATATTGGGACGTTTGCTTTATGTCTCGGAAGTGGAGGAAGCCGGTGATGTCGCTTCCATTCGTAAATCTTTCTCCGGTTGGCTTGTAACGGAGTCTTTCTCAACGACTCCTCACCAGTATCCTCAGGAAGATACCGGGTATTCCAAAGGTTTTTACCATCAGGCTCCCACCACTCTTTTGACGGTTTATTACTATGATGATTATCAATTCCTGGAATTGATGCCTGAAAAGGAAATCTATTTGATGTATGATCCTCATTGGGATAAAGAGGGTAAGAAATGGGATAATGCAAAAGGACTGCTGACGGGCAAACGCAC
This sequence comes from Bacteroides sp. OM05-12, assembly GCF_003438995.1. Classification (GTDB taxonomy): domain Bacteria; phylum Bacteroidota; class Bacteroidia; order Bacteroidales; family Bacteroidaceae; genus Bacteroides. The sequence continues at coordinate 166,611 of NZ_QSUN01000003.1, read as the reverse complement.
GTACGCATTGGACGGTTCGGGAAATTATACGGCAATGGCTTATTATTATGACGCTCATGGTAATATTATTCAGGAACTCTCTACCAATCATTTGGATGGTGGCGATAATCATTATTACACTTATACCTTTACGGGCAAAGTATTGAAAGACGTACATGAGCATTCAAAGGATCAGACTTCTTTTCTTGATATTTGTACCAATACTTATGACCATGCGGAACGTTTGACCTCTACTACTTATAACGTATTTGCCAAAACAATAACTACGAATTACAGTTATGATAATTTAGGCCGGATGAAACAAAAGAATATAAATAACATTGAAACAATACAGTATAAGTATAATATCAGAAATTGGTTGACGGATATTATCAGTCCGAATTTTACCGAGAAAATGTATTATGCCAATATCGGAAGATGCTACAACGGCAATATAAGCCGGATAGATTGGAAGGTAGGTAATGAAGATATAACGAGAAATTACTTATTTAAATATGACGGTCTTAACCGTTTGACTTTTGCTGATTATGCTTATTGTACCTCTTCGCTGTGTGCTAATGCAAATTCATTTGATGTAAAAGTTGAATCTTATGACAAGCAAGGAAATATTCTGCAACTGAGCCGTTATGGGCGTATAACTCCCCAGCAAGCCCAACGGATACAGTCCCGTATCGTAAATGACGATGAGACGCCTCCGGCCGATCCTTATGGCATCATTGACAATCTGAATTACACATATAACGGTAATCAATTGAAAAGTGTTTCTGATGTGTCGGATAATGATCCTGTTTATAAGGATGTGATGCATTTTGTAGACGGAGCAGATACGGATGTGGAGTATACGTATGATGCGAATGGAAATATGACTTCGGACAGGAATAAAAAGATTGAAAGTATAGCTTATAACAATTTGAACTTACCGGTTTTAGTGAGTATGGAGAGGAAGAGTACGATTTTTAATCCGGGCATTGCATTATTTCCTTACACACAAAATCATATTCGATATGATTACGATGCTGAAGGTAAGAAATTACGTGTTTCTTACGGTCACTCTGAAGGAAGTATGCAGAGAAGCGGAGGAGTAAATATGAGTATTGTTTATAGT
>NZ_QSUN01000003.1:0-165496 GCF_003438995.1 Bacteroides sp. OM05-12 | reverse complement strand
GAAGGAAGTATGCAGAGAAGCGGAGGAGTAAATATGAGTATTGTTTATAGTGGATATACGGATTATTGTGATAACTTTGTATATGAGAATGATACATTGGTTAAAATACTGTTGTCTGAAGGATATATTGCCTGTAAAGATCGTACATTTCATTTCTATTTAAAAGATCATCAGGGTAATAATCGTGTGGTAGCAAATGAATCAGGCGGTATAGAGCAGGTAAATCATTATTATCCTTTTGGTGGATTATTTGGTGAAAGTAGTGGTGGTGATGTTCAGAAATATAAATATGGCGGTAAAGAGTTAGAGCGTATGCATGGAGTTGATTTGTATGATTTCAGTGCCCGGATGCAGGATCCCGTGTTAGGACGATTTAATACGATGGATCCTATGTGTGAGAAATATTATTCGATAAGTCCCTATGCTTATTGTAATAATAATCCGATTATGTATATCGACCCCAATGGTATGGATATTGTAATTTGGTACCAGAATGAAAGAGGAAAACAAGTGAACTTTATTTTTAATGGTCAAAATGAGAATAATGCACCGAGAAATAAATTTGTAAATTCGGTTATTTCTGCTTATAATTATAATATAAAAAATGGAGGAGGAAATAATCTGAAAGTAATTGTGACAAATGCTAAAATAAAAATTGAAATAGTTGAGACAGATAAAGATAATAAATATGTTTCAAATAATAAAGGACTTATTAGGTTTAATCCAAATGCAGGATTAAAATTGGATGATGGGAATATATTATCTCCGGCAACAGGGCTTGAACATGAAGCTGCACATGCTGTAAATGATAAATTTGATAAACAAAATGAAAAATATGATTCTAAATATGGAACGAAAGAAGAAAAAAATGTAATAAAAGGAGCGGAATTAGAAACAGCTAGGGCAAATGGAGAGTTGCCGATAAATCATCAAGGAAGAGAAAGTCATAGTGAAGGTAAATGGGTTGTAACTAAATCTGTTATTTCTAATAAAGAAATAGATGAAAAACGGTCAAGAGAGTTAAGGAAAAAAATAAAAGATTTTAAAAACAATTGGACTTCAGAATGAAACGATATTTTTTTATGATGTTATTCGTACTACTAAGTAAGACGTTGGCAGGTAAAGATATAGATAAAATAAAATTGGTATATGGTGCAGAAGGTACATTTCTTCCTATTTCAGCCTCTTGCTCTCCAGAATCTTTTAATTTTAGTTTTGGTGATGATATTAATTTTTTAACTACATATGATGATATATTTATACGTGAGTTTTCTTCTTTGTATAAAGGTCTTTTGCCAAAAAATGAAGATGACTCTATAGATGCATTTGACCCTAGGATTATGACTATAATTATTTATCGTGATTATTCTATTCCTAATGATACAATTTGTTTGGGAGAATTCTATGGAATTAGTTTTAATGGTGAATTAATGGAAGATAATGAAGCATTGCTTAATTTGGTGAAAAGAAAAATTGGTTGGAATAGAATTAACAGAAAATCTGAATTTATGAAAGATATTCAGTCTTTGAAAAGATACTATAGTAATGATCTTCTTCTTTTATCAATAGATCATATCGTTTATAAACTTTGCGAAACTGAAATCTCAGATCATTATATTATTAAAAAATTATTAGAACAATCATCTCAAAATGTAGATGAGTTATTATATAAATTTCAAATAGAAAATGAATCTGATGTATTGAAAAGAATAGAAAGATGGTGTGAAGTGTATTTAATTTTAAACACTTATAAAGATGTAGATAGTGATTTGCTGTCAATCTTATATAATATTCCTTTGATAAAGAACCTTATAATATCTTTTTTTAATAAATCAGAGTTGAGTGATAAAAAAATGCCTAATGATGAAGTTGAAGAGCTATTATATAGCATAAGTAATTACATTAGTACTCTTTCTGACAGTGAGAGAATCTCTTTTTATGAAATGTATTATAAAGAAATGCATGAAAAATTGGAACATGAAGCGAATTATTTAAAATGAGAAAGTAAATAGTGATTAAAATAAATGGAATACAAGAATTCAAACTTATGAACTGAGATGTCAATATTTTAAATTACATTATGGAATGCTTTACTATGATATTACTGCTTTTATCTGTTTGTATCGGTGGGTGTAAGAATATTGATAGACACTCTGATGAAAAAGATCTTTTAATTTTATTCAGGTGAAAGCTTTGAAAGATACTCTCTATTATTTTATTGAAAATGCAATGGGTTTGACTAAAAAATAATGATATGAAAAGCTCTATTATTTTATTATTATTGTGGCTTTTATAAATTATTATAGAGAGAATCAAAATAATTATTCAATCACAAAAAAAATGCTTAAGAAATATAAACGTCAATATGTTGGCTACTTAACTAATGATAATGATATTGTTGTATGGATTAATTTTATTAGAAATAAAGATGTATGTAATGATGAATAGTCTAAAGATATTATTAGGATTAATGATGGTGGCAATAACTATTGGTCGATTTTCATTAATCTAACGAAAAAAAATATTTGGTATGTATATTAATGGTATTGGTTAGTATACAGATATGATTATTAACTAAAGGGCATATATTGGTTTGGATTTTAATAATTCGTGTGAATGCAAGACTCTTTTGTCAATGAAATTGGATTATGACTAAATTTGTTGTTTCTAAGTTAAGGGGCTGATAAAGATAATTGAGAAATAAAATTGAATGAATAGTTACATAATGTTTTAATGAATCGCGTATGAAAAAAATAATTATTAATACAATATTTATTATTTGTTGCTCTCTTTGTGTTTTTCCAGATATAAAAGCTCAGCATCAAGAAAATAAGGCTGAAAAAGATAGTATAAAAGATGTTTATTTATTGATGTCTGGACGTGGTTCACTTTCAGATAGTTATAAATTGAGTTTACCTGTTGTGATTCCTCCAACACCTCAATCCCAAATTTATGAAAAATATGTAGATCATCCTGTAACCGAATATAATGGGCTGGTTGATATAACTGTCCCCTTATACGAATTGGAATTGGATGGTATGAAAATACCTGTCGTGTTAAATTATCATTCATCAGGGATTAAATATGATTATGCAGGTCAATATGCAGGAACTCCTAATCAAACACCAAATGCGAATGATGGTGATGCCGGAGCAGGTTGGTCTCTTAGTATAGGAGGATATAGAATATCAAGGACTATAAACGGTGCTCCAGATGAAAAGTATCCATTTTATGACGAGAATGAGGCAGAACAATATTTGAATTCGATGACTGTTGCGGAAAAAGATAGTTATTTAGCATCAATTTATTATGCAAATCGAGCAGGGAGTTCTCCGGTAAAGAATACTAAGCAACCTTATAAAGATGCAGAGTTTGATATTTTTACTTATATGATGCCTTCGTGCAATGGTCATTTTATTTTGGATAAAAATAGAAGTCCAATAAATGTAGAAGGTGGATCTGAAAGAATTCAGACTGACTCTAATTTGGATAATTTAATTATTACTGATGGAAATGGATTTAAATATTACATGGGTAAATATATTGATAATAATCTATTGGCAGAGGTAAGAGTTATTGATTCAAAGAATGAAAAAGTTGGTTGGCCATTAAAACGGATTACTTCACCGCATAATAGAACTATTGATTTTAAATACGAAGAGTTTTCTTATGACTTAATTAAATATTCTTCACTGCCAATTGTTGAGCCTTATTATTTAGATGAAGCAACATCGGTTATGGATTTTTCAAGTGAATTGCCTAATTACAATGAACTTATCGACGTAGATTTTACTACAATGAATAGTGATTCTTATATGTTTCCTTATAAGGAATTATTAATATCTGAAATTGTAGCTGAAGATGTTAGCCTAACAATAAAAAGAAGAAAAAATGAAAAACCTAACAATTTAATTGAATCAATCGAGATTAAAAGAAACAATAAATTTGTCAGAAAAATCGTATTTAATTATAATATTCCTACGGGAATTGATTGGCACTGTTTGTTGAAAAATATCACAATTGAAGATGGCTTTGGTGGTAAATTTCAAAAATACAGTTTTGATTATTATGATCCACCAATTGAAGGCTTTCGTTCTCTTTTTCCTGATCAATGGGGGTATTATTCAAAAGGGAAACCTTATCTACAGACTTCAGAGGATAGGAAAGACCTTTTTTTGCATGCGGAATTTCTAAATATGATGGTGAAAGAAAGACGTAGTAACCATGTTGGAACAACTAGTCTTTTAGGTGAATCTTTTATTGCGGATTATGTTAAAACTTTTACATTTGACCGATCTAATGATAATTTAAATCCTCACTATTTTTCTCTGAGAAGAATCACGTATCCAACTGGAGGTACTACTGAATTTATTTATGAATCTAATGAATATTTGGATGATACAGGTCAGAGAAAGATTGGTGGTGGACAGAGAATAAAAAAAATAGTATCTAATGCCAATGATAATAACTCTCCTGTAACTACTATCTATAAGTATGGTGAATCGGAGAATGGAATAGGAATGGCAAATATAGCAATAAAGTCTCTATATTTTTATGATAAGACAGCACATGTGAGTGTCACTTCAAGTCCATCTGGTGGTCATTTTCTTCTTTATGGTAAAATCAGTTCAATGTTACATTTGTGCAGAAATCCTATAGTGCCGGAAATATCTGATTTTGAAGTGAATTACGCATGTGTTACTTGCTACAAAACGAATGCGAATAATTTAGCACAGTTTAGTAAAATGGTTTCAACTTATGAAATTCCTCAACGGTATAAATTAAAAACTGCTGCACTTATGAATACAGGGGATATGATATATAGTGGAGCATGGCCATATTATTATCAAGCTTGGTCATTGGTTGAAGAATATAATTTAGGAAAAAAAACTAAAATAACTTCTCGAACAATTTTTAATTCAAATAGTAAGTTGATTCAATCTGAAACCTATAAATATAGAGACACATCCAATAATACTGTAATGAAAGGACTTAAAGTGAAACAAAATGTAACTTTTGACAGGGATATGTATCAGGCGCCATGGGCTGCTCCATATACTACAGGTGGATTGTACTATGTATATAGCTGGATTAACCATATATTAAGTTGTCATGAATATAAATTAAAAATAGGTTCAGAACTCCTCTCTGAAAAGAAGGTAATAACGTATGATTTTGATGGAAATAATCCTGTAGAAACTTTAGAAAGATATAATTATGATAATAAGAATAGACAGACAATATATTCAGTAGATAATAGTATCAATGGTTTATTGATGACGGAATATATTTATCCTCAGAACGAAGCTGAGTTGCTAAACAAAAATATCATTATTGACCCAATTGAAATTAAAACTTTCAACAATAATAAATTAATCGGTAAAATAAAAACAATTTATTCAAATAATTCCATTCTACCTATTTCCAAAGAATCTTATATAGGGAATAATATAAATGGAGTAATAACATACGACAGATATGACAATAGATTTGGAAATTTGCTTCAATATACTCTAAATGATGCGATTGTTACTACGTACTTATGGTCATATAATGGTAAATATCCAATAGCTGAAATTAAAAATGCTAAATACCAAGATGTTTGTAAAGAAATGGGAGGTGGTAATGAATCGTTAGGTAATTTATTTCTAGAAAATCTAGCAATTAAAGTTCAACCATCAGATTCGGATATAGATTTATTAAAGGGGCTGCAGACATCATTAAAAGATGCAATGATTACAATTTATATATATAAACCACTATTTGGTATAGAATCAATGATTGATCCTCGTGGTATAAGAACATATTATGAATATGATAATTTGGGTTACTTAAAAGAGATTAGAGATTCAAATAATAAGATTTTAGAGTATTATGACCGAAAATATAAAATGAATTAAAAATATTCAATACTATATTGGTGAAGCTAGCTATTTTTGATAAAATAGTTGGCTTTATAAGAACTATTTTGAAGTATTTTTTAGAACTATTTGGAAAAATTCCCCTCTTAAATTTATCAGAAATACATAGAGGATAAATATTGATTGACTTTTTCGTAAAATCATGTATTTCTCCATCTTGTTTTAGTTCTCTTTTTTGTTGGCATTTTGATTATTTTGCCTTGTCTAATGATATGGCTCCGGAAAATTATTGTCTGTTTATATGATGTTCAACATACGGTCGATTGATTACAAACGATAGGAGTTTGTGAACAATCGACCGTATGTTTGTCTTCAATCGTCCTTATGTTTTTTTCAATCAACCCGATGATTTTAAAAAAACATCAAGGTCATTTTATAAATCACCTAAGGGAGCGTTGTCTAACACACAAGGGGGCGTTGACCGACGCTCAAGGGAGCGATAGCTTACATCTACCGGAGCGTAAGCCGACGCTCCCTTAGGCGTTTTGCTTGTTTGTTCTGTCAATTTAGCTGCTATTCAACTTTTACTTGGACTTGCCTTCACCTTAGCACTTTTGCTCTTATATTATTGATTACTATTTAATTAAAGTGAAGGCACTGTTTTTTTGAAGTGCACCCCCAAAGTTGAACTGTACCGTCCCATTTTTAATTTTCTATTTTCAATTCTCAACTCTTAACTCTCAATTTTAAAAAAATGCCTTCACTTTAATTGTCTATTTAATAGTTACTTATTCTCAAAAGTGAAGAGGTGAAGGTAATATTCAGATAATTTAAAATATGTACAAAAAGCAAATTTTTACCGGTGGGGAGGACTATATCCTGAACAAATAAAAAAAGGAGCTATGTTTAAATAGCCCCTTTAAATATATATTGGTATAAATCTTATTCCTGAATAGCTGCAATACCCGGAAGAAGTTTCCCTTCGATAGCTTCAAGAAGAGCACCACCACCTGTAGATACGTAAGATACTTTGTCTGCGATGCCGAATTTGTTAACACAAGCAACAGAGTCACCACCGCCAACAAGTGAGAATGCACCGTTTTTAGTAGCTTCAACAATTGCGTTACCTACTGCACGAGAACCGTCAGTGAAGTTGTCAAACTCGAATACACCTGTCGGACCGTTCCAAAGGATAGTCTTAGAGTTTTTGATGACGTCTGCAAAGATTTCCATACTCTTAGGACCGATGTCAAGACCTTCCCATCCGTCAGGAATTTCGTTAACAGGAACGATTTGAGTGTTGGCATCGTTTGAGAAACTGTCGGCAGCTTTTGCATCTACAGCCAATACTAGGTTTACACCTTTTTCTTTAGCCTTTTTCATCAAGTCGAGTGCCAAATCAAGTTTGTCATCCTCGCAGATAGAGATACCGATCTTTCCACCCATTGCTTTGGTGAAAGTATAGGTCATACCACCGGCAATAATCAGGTTGTCTACTTTGCTAAGCAGGTTTTCAATGATCTCAATTTTTGAAGAAACTTTAGAACCACCCATGATAGCGGTGAAAGGACGTTTGATATCATTCAATACTTTATCGACAGCTTTCACCTCTTTTTCCATCAGATAACCGAACATCTTGTTGTCGGCATCGAAGTATTTAGCGATAAGTGCTGTAGAGGCGTGTGCACGGTGAGCTGTTCCGAAAGCATCATTTACGTAGCAATCCGCATAAGAAGCTAATTTCTTTGTAAATTCTTTCTGGCTTTCTTTTACGGCTTTCTTTGCTGCTGCTTTTTCTTCATCTGTCGCATCTTCGGCAAGACCTCTCGGCTTACCTTCTTCTTCTGCATAGAAACGAAGGTTTTCCAATAAAAGAGCTTCACCCGGCTTCAATGCAGCAACTTGTGCATCGGCTTTCATGCAATCGTCAGCAAATTTAACATCCACACCTAACTTCTCGGAAACGTGTGCCAAGATATGTTTCAAAGAATATTTTGGATCCGGATTCTTTTTAGGACGTCCCATATGGGAAGCGATGATAAGCATACCGCCGTCAGCGAGAATTTTCTTCAAAGTAGGAAGAGCTGCACGGATACGAGTGTCGTCTGTAATGTTGAAGTTCTCATCCAATGGAACATTAAAGTCCACGCGAACGAATGCCTTTTTACCGGCAAAGTTGAATTTGTCAATTGTTTGCATAATCTCTATTTTTGTTTAAAAGTATATTGAACGCTTTTGAAATACGCTTGCAAAGTTATTAAATATTTCTTTTCCACTTTGTGTTTAATCTGATATTTTCGGACTGTAAGTTAAATAATGTAAGCATTATATCGTATATTTGTTGCATTATTTAAGTCAATCAGGTATCTTTGCTACCTCTACTTTACAAATTAGAAATAGAATACAGATGGGACACATATCTTATAAAGTTGCGGAACATATCTTTCTTGTTCATGCGGAAAAACCGGAGGCGGTCTTTGAATGCCTGACTTCTTATCAGCCCTTTGTGACGGAGGAGACAGAAGCACCATTGTTTGAACTTACCATATCCAGGGAACAGCAAACGTATGGAGAAGAAATAAATCGTTTTGAATGGGATGGATCGGAGTGTGTGATTTACCGGGATGATAAGGGATATTCTTTTGAGCTCTTTCCCGGTGGTTCGTCTCTCTCTTATATAATGCGTGCGGAAAAGAACTTTACGAGAGTTACCGCGTCCATGAAAGGGGAAGATCAGGATGTTTTTGTTTTAAATAATTTCCTGATGATGACATTTGCTTTTGCTTCCGCATCCTGTAAGACTTTGATGATACATGCTTCTGTTATTCGTAACTCCGGAAAAGGATTTTTATTCTTAGGTAAAAGTGGAACCGGAAAAAGTACGCATAGCAGCTTGTGGCTCAAATATATAGAAGGAAGTGATTTGTTGAATGACGATAATCCGATTGTGCGTATTGTAAATGGTGTACCCATGGTCTACGGATCTCCTTGGAGTGGTAAAACTCCCTGTTATCGAAATTTAAGTGTCCCGGTCGGAGCTTTTGTCAAGTTAAAGCAAGCTAAAGAAAATAGGATAGAGAAAGTGAAGCCCGTGCGCGGATTTGCTACGGTTTTATCCTCTTGCTCCGTGATGAAATGGGATGAACGTATTTATGATGGTATCTGTGATACGATATCGGAAATATCTATGATTGTTCCCGTCTTTCAGCTCGATTGTTTGCCGGATGAAGATGCTGCGTTATTGTCTTTTAATACGGTTTGCGGATGAGCGACTTACGATGTGTTTCTGTTCCTAACGAATCATTGCTTACACAGGTGGGTGAGTTGATAGCAGGAGGACATCATGTGACGATTAAGGTACGTGGTAACAGTATGAATCCGTTTTTCGTGGATAGGAGGGATGATGTCATTTTATCTCCGTTTACACGGAAAGATCTTAAAGTAGGAGCTGTTATCCTGGCTCGTGATAGAGATCGACGATTCATTTTACATCGTATTATAAAGATGGAAAATGACGTGATTACGATGATGGGTGATGGAAATTGGAGAGGCGTGGAACAGACTGTCCCGGAGGATGTTATCGGTTTGGTAACCGGTGCCGTGCGTAAAGGGAAGCTGGTGTCCTGTCAAGGATTTTGGTGGGGTGTGTATTCTGCTGTTTGGATGACTCTGCGTCCGGTAAGGAGATGGATATTGGCTGTTTGGAGAAGGTTGTAATTTTTTTTGTATGATGAATATATAAAATAACGGTTATGAAAATTAAAGAAGGATTCAAATTACGTAATATATGTGATACGAATGTAATCGTGGCGCAAGGTTTGGAGAATATCAATTTCAGTAAAATCATTAATTTGAATGATTCGGCGGCATGGTTATGGCAACAGGTGGAAAGCCGGGAGTTTTCGGTGGAATTGTTGGCTTCTTTGTTGATGGAACATTATGAAGTGGATGAAGATACTGCGCGTCAGGATGCAAAAGATTTAGTAGATTCTTGGTTGGAAGCAGGAATTGTATCTGAATAGGATGGATACTATTCAGCGTTTTTTTGCTTTGCTTAGATCCGGTCTATGGGGAAAAGCCGTAGAGAGTTCTCTTTTTGCCGATGGTGAAACGGATTGGGATGCTATTATCAGTATGTCGATGGAACAGACTGTTACCGCATTGGTTTTTGATGGAATGGAGACGTTGCCTCCGGCTTTGCGTCCTTCCAAAGCCAATGTTATGAAATGGTTTTCGATGGTGGTCAGGGTTGAGCAGTCTAATAAATTATTGGACAGGGAGTTGGCAAATATTGTAGAGTTCTATCGTGGTCATAGTATATTCCCTATTCTATTAAAAGGACAAGGTGTAGCCAGCTTGTATCCTCGTCCGGAACATCGCCAATGCGGGGATATAGATTTATATCTGGGGGATGATTATGAACGGGCAAAGGAGTTAATCGCTTCACAAGGAATAAAACTGGGTGATGAAGGTGAAAAGCATGTTAGTTATTCATATAATGGTGCTCCGGTAGAAAATCATCACTACGCTGTCTGTTTTTATAATCCGAGACAAAACCGGATTTTGCAACGATGGGCGAAAGAATGGTTGAGTGCAAAGACGAAAACTTTTCATGTTCGTGATACGGAGGTTCTTCTTCCTGCCCCCGGATTTGATGCCATTTATCTTTTAATTCATGCTTTACTTCATTTTATTCCGGAGGGTATCGGGTTGAGGCAGGTTTGTGATTGGACACTTATCTTAAAGACATATCATCGGCAGATAGATCGGGAACGTTTAATCGGAGAAGTCCGGTTATTGAAAATGGAAGATGCTTTCAGGACTTTCGGATACGTGGCGGTTCATTATTTGGGATTGCCTGCCGAGTGCATACCGTTTCCATTGGACAATGTGGCGGAAGCGGGAGAATTTCTTTTGCATGATATTTTGGAAGGCGGTAATTTTGGCAAGATGCGTGAAGAAGATAAAAAATTGCCTCAGGGGAAATGGGGTAAAGTGTGGTATAACTATAAACATATCCATGCACGATGCAAGAAAATGAAAGTTTTTTGCCGGGAGGAAGCGCGTTGGTATCCTTATTTCAGAGCGTTGAATTTGGTATATAAGAAACTTCACGGGTTAGACTGATGAAAAGATTGAAAGACATACGGTTTAAGAATCTTCGTAATATTGCCCGTTGGCTTTATTCGATTACCTATGGCCAACGGTGGCGTATTGCCGTTAGTTGTCTGACCGGTGCTTTTGAAGTGGCATGTAGTTTGGGGTTCGTATGGGCTTCAAAACAGGTGATTGATATTGCTACGGGAGCGGTTGCCGGAAATATTTGGGTGGCTGCATCTATCACGATTATTATTTTGTTGGGGCAGCTGTCATTTGCGGCATTAGATATGTGGCTGAGCGGATGTATGCCTGTGGACGTAGGAAACCGTCTGCGTAGCCGTTTGTTTAATCATTTATTGCGTAGCCGTTGGAAAGAGTTGGAGCGTTATCACACGGGAGATGTGCTTAACCGGGTAAACCGTGACGTAGACGAGGTGGTGCGGTTGCTTACGGCCACTATTCCGGATCTTTTTGTTACTGTCATCCAGTTTCTCGCGTCTTTTGCTTATTTATGTAAGTTGGATGCTTCATTAGCATGGTTGCTCATTCTTATTATTCCGGTCTTTTTACTTATCAGTAAGTTGTATGTACGTCGGATGCGTGAATATAACCGTAATATTCGCGTCAGTGATAGTAAGATACAGTCGGTCATGCAAGAGAGTATCCAGCATCATGTGATTGTGAAAACAATGGAACGGACAAGAAACCGTCTGGCAGTACTTGGTGAGTTGCAAGGAGGGCTCCGTAAACAGGTACAGGGACGTACACGTCTTTCTCTTTTTTCACGTATGATGATGTCCGTAGGTTTCAATAGCGGATATTTGTTGGTGTTTCTCTGGGGAGCAATGCGTTTGAGCAGGGGGGATATTTCTTTTGGTACAATGACGGCTTTCTTGCAATTAGTGGGACGTGTACAACGTCCGGCTTTTGATTTGACATCTTTTTTACCATCATTCATAACGGCCTATACGGCAGCAGAGCGTTTGATGGAATTAGAGTCTTTATCGACGGAAGATGATGATAATTCTATTTTTATAGAGGAGGTTACCGGATTAAGTTTTAGAAACGTTTCTTTTGCTTATGTGGAAAATGGTGAGTCTGTTTTTAATCATTGGAATGCGGAGTTTCGTGCCGGGACTTCTACGGCCGTGTTGGGTGAGACGGGAGCCGGAAAGACCACACTTATTCGTTTGATTTTAGCATTGGTCTCACCAACAGAAGGAACGATTGTCTTGACGGGTCCTCAGGGAGATGTGGAGGTATCACCCGGAACCCGTCCTAATTTTGTTTATGTACCACAGGGAAATACTCTTTTTAGCGGTACAATCCGGGATAATCTTTTGATGGGGAATCCGGATGCTACGGATCGCGAAATAGAAGATGCGCTTCGTATGGCTGTCGCTGATTTTGTTTTAGAGCTACCGGATGGAATAAATACCGTGCTCACGGAACAAGGGGGCGGTGTATCCGAAGGACAAGCTCAGCGTATCGCTATTGCCCGGGCATTGCTTCGTAAAGGAAATATCCTGTTATTTGATGAGGCTACCTCTGCTCTTGATCGGGAAACGGAGAGACGTTTGATTTATAACCTGAAAACTTGCTGCCAGGGTAAAACCGTTATATTCATCACACACCATGCCGCTTTGGCGGAAGAGTGCGATGAGGTGTTGTCACTATAAAATTATTTTCTTGTAAGTGAACGGTAGTGTTTACACCATTCCTTTAAACCACATTCATCGCATTTCGGATTTCGGGCGATACACGTATAGCGTCCGTGAAGTATTAACCAATGGTGAGTTTTGGGTACGATTTCATCAGGAATATATTTGGTTAACTCTTTTTCTGTGGCGAACGGAGTGGTACAACTTTCAGGAACTAACCCAATTCTATGGCTTACCCGAAACACATGCGTATCTACTGCCATCGCTGCTTTATTGAATACGACAGACTGAATGACATTAGCTGTTTTTCTTCCTACTCCGGGAAGTTTAACGAGTTCTTCAAGAGTGCTGGGTACTTCTCCATTGAAATCTTTTATCAGCATCTTTGCCATTCCTACCAAATGTTTGGCTTTGTTGTTAGGGTATGATACACTGCGGATATATTCATAAATAACTTCAGGAGTTGTATTTGCCATCGCTTCCGGAGTGGGATAGTCCTGAAAAAGGGCGGGAGTTATCATATTGATCCGTTTATCAGTACATTGGGCGGATAATATGACAGCTATCAACAGTTGAAAAGGATCTTTGTAATGGAGTTCCGTTTCCGCTATCGGCATTGCTTCTTCGAAGTAAGCGATTATTTTATGGTATAATTCTTGTTTTCTCATCTCAATTTGTTTTTATGAAAATGTGGTGCGACCTTTAGATTAAAATAGAGTGCTGATATGACCGTGAGACATGCGCCGAAAAAATAGGCTTTATTGAATGTACTGATCTGGGAGATATATCCGCCGAGTAACATTCCTGCTCCTATACCTACATCCCATGAGGTCAGGTAAGTAGATGTTGCAGTTCCTCGTTGGCTATTCGGTGCAAGATTCACGAATAAGGTATTGAAAGCCGGAAACATTGTTCCGAAACCTATGCCTAGAAATAATGCGATTCCGAAGAATACATTTGTGCTGATTGTATCATTCCATTCCATCAGATAGGCACATGCGGAAAGAATGAAAAAGCAAATACATACCAAGTACATCCCGACGGAAATAACCTGTGTTATTTTGCCTTTATCCACCAGTCTTCCGGAAAACAACCGGGATACGGCCATTCCTATTGCCATGAAAGTGAAAAAGAATCCGGTTTCGGCCGTGATTCCTATTTGTTTGGCATACATTGCTATATAGTTACTGGTCATTCCATAGGGGATGGAAAGCAACAATAAATCTATACCGGCAGGTAATCCCTTGATAAGGATGAATCGGTCGAGAGATATCGGCTCGCGTTTGACAGGAGGCCTTGCCGGTGTCTTTACTAAAGTTGCCATGATAAATCCCAGTATGCAAGAGCATAAGGCGCAAATAAAGATAACTTCGAATGAGTAAGCATTATGCAGAAATAGTCCGACCATCGGGCCGATAGACATGGCGGTGTTGTTTGTCAATCCGTAATAGCCGATTCCTTCTCCTCTCCGGGAGGATGGCATAATATCTATCACCACCGTATTCCCCGCTACGGTAACAGTTCCGAAAGAAAAGCCGTGTATAATTCTCATGATAGTGAACAAAGTTAGTGTTCCTGCTATCAGATAGCCTGCAAATACACTGGTAAAAACAAAAAAGGCAAACAGGTATAGTGGCTTTCGGGAAAAGGTATCTAATAAATAACCGGAAAAAGGACGAATGCATAAGGCGGCAATCGTGTAGCAAGAAAGAATAATACCGACCGTAGCATTGCCTGTGTGGAAAACTTCCGTTAAATAAAACGGCAAAATGGGCATTAATAGATAAAAGCCAAAATATAACAGGAAGTTGGCTGCAAGAATATAACAATAACTGGGTGTGACAAGTCTATCTTTAGCCATAAGATTTTATAATTGAGAGATAAATAATGAAGAATTAATAATGAAAGAGTGATCGTCATTATTAATTCTTCATTATAAACTCTTCGTTGACTTAGTATGCCGCTTCGAATTCTTTTAGGAAACGTATGTCGTTTTCAGAGAAAAGACGTAAATCGTTTACACGGTATTTGAGGTTTGTAATACGTTCCACACCCATGCCGAGAGCATAACCGGTATATGTTTTGCTGTCTATGCCGTTGCTTTCCAATACGTTGGGATCTACCATGCCGCATCCTAATATCTCTACCCAACCTGTGCCTTTACAGAACGGACAACCTTTTCCGCCGCATATATTGCAACTGATATCCATCTCTGCACTTGGTTCTGTGAATGGGAAATAAGACGGGCGCAAACGAATCTTTGTATCTGCACCGAACATCTCCTTTGCAAATAACAACAGCACTTGTTTCAAGTCTGTAAATGAAACGTTCTTATCTACATATAAGGCTTCTACCTGATGAAAGAATGCGTGTGCACGATAGCTGATAGCTTCATTACGATAAACACGTCCCGGGCAAATGATGCGGATGGGAGGTTGTGACACTTCCATGACGCGGCTTTGCACACTCGATGTGTGTGTGCGGAGCACGATGTCCGGGTGAGCTTCGATAAAGAAAGTGTCTTGCATATCACGTGCCGGATGGTCTTCTGCAAAGTTCAGTGCGGAGAATACGTGCCAGTCGTCTTCAATTTCAGGACCCTCTGCAATAGAGAAACCTAAACGTCCGAAAATATCAATGATTTCGTTTTTAACGATAGATAAAGGATGGCGTGTGCCCA
Organism: Bacteroides sp. OM05-12; assembly: GCF_003438995.1. Classification (GTDB taxonomy): domain Bacteria; phylum Bacteroidota; class Bacteroidia; order Bacteroidales; family Bacteroidaceae; genus Bacteroides. The sequence continues at coordinate 150,194 of NZ_QSUN01000003.1, read as the reverse complement.
ATTTAACAGGGTAGGCTGTACGGGTTAAATCAAGATCGCAGCTACCATTGTCTTTACTGTCAAATTCATCTTTCAAGGCATTGATACGCTCCTGAGCTTTTGTCTTCAGCTCATTCAGCATCATACCTACTTCTCTCTTTTGTTCGGCAGCTACGTTACGGAAGTCTGCCATTAAATCATTTATTGCTCCTTTTTTACTCAAGTACTTGATGCGTAGAGCTTCAAGTTCTTCGGCATTGTTCGCCTTCATCGCTTCAACTTCTGCGAGAAGTTGTTTAATTTTAGCTATCATATTTTTGAGTTATATTTTATACCTAATATAAAGTGGTGCAAATGTAATGCTTTTAAATTAAAAAACACTTGTAAGAATAGAAAAAATACCTGAAAGAGGGAGGAAGTACGAAAAACAAAAGCGTATCTTTGTGGTTTGTATCAAAAACAGGCAAAAGATGAGTGAACCAGATGAACAATTAGTCTTTATTCTTTCTCAAGACACCAAGTGGGGAAATTATACCATACATCCGGCTCGTGCCGTGGATCAGGGAGAGTTCTTTCTTTACTTGGGACGCCTCACCGAGACGGATAATTGGCAGATGTCACCTGTTGAGAAACAGATATTTGAACTATGTAAAGGGTATGAGGTAAGTGAACTGTATACCGTCTTTGGAAAGGACAAATATCGTACAGAACAACTTTTTATCGATAAAACTGATGAGAAGACGTTGAAGTCTGTTCGTGCTTATATTGACAAGATTGTGGAAAGGATTATTCGTCTTATCATGGAGGCCGACCTTTTGCTTTTTTTACGGGAGAGCCGTTGGGATAATCCTCATAAAAAGAACCGGATTCATTTGGGACAGGAACGGGTAAAGCCGCTACTTGGTTTCTTTCGTAGCGATGAAAATATACGATACAGACTTCGATTATCATTGGGAGATGAAATCATAATACCTTCGGAATCGGAGTTAAAAGTCATAACCGAGCAACCGGCCTTGATATTGATAGATAATGTTTTATACTATCTCATTGACAATTTTAGCGGAACGAGGTTAAAGCCTTTTTTGCAGAAAGAAGAAGTGATTATTCCCCGTCAGAATGAGGCTGCCTATTTTCGTACTTTTATTCTGAAAAACATTTGTAATGAAGATATTGAGGTTGAGGGGTTTGATGTGGTTGAACCGGAGATTAGTAAGAAGGTTATGTTGTCTTTGGAACAAAACCTGATGGGGGAACCGATTTTAGAACTAAGCTTCAAGTATAACGAACGTGTTGTTTCGTCTGCCACTCGGAAACCTTTTATCGTAGAACTTAAAGAGGAGGACGGACAATACCGCTTCTATAAGCTGGCGCGAGACTTTGAATGGGAAAAGACGTTTGTCGATGGTCTGGAGGAATTAGGACTTCATTGGTTTGCTGCCGGCTATTGGGGATGGCAGGAGAAGATGCTGTGGGCGGAAGCAGTAGAATGGGTGAATGTTCATTTGGAATATTTGAAGGCGCATCATTTTGAGTTTACTCAGGAAAGGCTGGACCGTAGGTTTTATATAGGTGGCTATAAACTGTCTTATGTACGTGAAGAGTCGTCTGCTGACTGGTTTCAGTTGAAAGCGGAAATCATGCTGGATAATGGATATAAGTTCTATTTGCAGGATTTGTGGGAGAACATATTGTCGGGCATACGGGAATATAAACTAAAGAATGGTTTGGTCTTTATGATCCCGGAAGAATGGTTTGCGCGATATTCCGGTTTGCTCCTTTTCGGACACCGGAATCGTGAAGGGAAAATAATACTGCAACGTAATCAATCTTCTTTGTTGGATAATGAAGACAGGAAATGCCCTGCTGAAATAAATGAAGTTATACCGGAAGTAATGCCTCCTTCTACTTTGCGGGCAACTTTACGTGACTATCAACTAAAGGGGTTTCGTTGGCTTTATACACTTTATAGGCAACACTTAGGGTCTTGCCTTGCGGATGATATGGGGTTGGGAAAGACGATTCAGACAATCAGCCTACTTTTAAAATATAAAGAAGAGAGCCGTAGGAAAGATACTTTGTGGGTTGAAACACCGAAACAGCCGGATTTGTTTGATGAGAGTAATGCAGAGGCAAATGAAGAATCCGGTTTGCCTCCTTTTTATACTTGTCTTATCATTGCTCCGGCATCCGTAGAGCATAACTGGCGGAATGAGTTACTGAAATTCGCACCGTCTCTGACAGTCGGGAGTTACATTGGCATGCATCGTTCAAGAATGCAACCGGCGTTGATGCGTTGGGATGTAGTGACGACTACTTACCAGACAATGCGGAATGATATTGATTTCTTTTCCCGGCAGCATTTTGGTATAGTGGTATTTGATGAAGCTCAGATGTTTAAGAATCGTGATTCGCAGCTTTATCAGGCAGTTCAGTCATTACAGGCAGAACATTTTGTCGCTCTTTCCGGTACTCCGATAGAAAACTCACTCAGTGATTTGTGGTCGTTGATGAATGTTATCAATCATGGATTGCTGGGTAATCATAGTTCGTTTCAGAAATATTTTATTCGTCCGATAGATAATGGATTCAATGAATTGCATCTGAATATTCTGAATCGTTTGGTTAAGCCTTATATCCTACGGCGAACGAAGGATGAGGTACTCCAGGATCTACCGGAACGTACGGATGAACTTATTTTTTGTGAATTGTCTTCCGAGCAAAAGAAAGTTTATGAGCAAGAGCTTTCCAAAGCCCGGAATCAAATCTTGGAACAGACTTTGGAACAGGCAGGCAATAACCGGACGTTTAACGCTCTTCAGGCAATAGGGCGTTTGAGGCAGATTGCTAATCATCCCCGTATGGTGGATATTGATTATAAAGGTTCGTCGGGTAAGGTTCAGGAAGTATTCCGTATGTTGGAAACGTTGGCAGGCAGTGGACATAAGGTTTTGTTGTTTTCAGATTATGTAAAATACCTCGATCTGGTAGCGGAAGAAATGGATGAAAGAGGATGGAAGTATGCGATGCTGATAGGAACGACAAAAGACCGTGAAAGGCAGATTTCTACTTTTAATACCGATAAGGAGTGTCAGTTCTTCCTAATCTCATTAAAAGCAGGTGGGGTTGGCATTAATCTGACGGAAGCAGACTATGTTTTCATACTTGATCCGTGGTGGAATACTGCTGCGGAAGAGCAAGCGATAAGTAGGGCACACCGCATTGGGCAGAAACAGGCGGTTTTCGTTTATCGCTTTGTCACTACCGGTACATTGGAAGAAAGAATATTGGATATTCAGCGTAAGAAGTCCCGGTTGTCGGATGCCATTATAAATGTGGATAATGATTCCATCCCTTTGACCGGTAAGGATTTGGAGCATTTAATAATAGATGCCTGATAGTGGATGGATATTCCATAAAAAGACAGCAAAGAGAAATATTTATTTATCTCTTTGCTGTTCTTCTTTTAATGAAATCGTCTTTAAATACCTTTGATCGATTATTTGATTACTTCAAGCTCTTTTCCGACTTTGATAAATGCATTGATACATTTATCCAGATGTTCTTTCTCGTGTCCGGCTGAAATCTGAACACGGATACGTGCCTGACCTTTCGGAACAACAGGATAATAGAAACCGGTAACGTAGATACCCTCTTCAAGTAGACGGGACGCATATATCTGAGAAAGTTTTGCATCGTATAACATGACGGCGCAAATAGCACTTTGAGTAGGTTTGATGTCGAATCCTGCGGCAAGCATCTTGTCACGGAAATAGTTCACATTCTCTACCAGTTTATCATGCAGTGCATTGCTGTCTTTCAGCATTCTGAATACTTCCAGGCTGGCGCCGATTACTGCCGGAGCTACCGAGTTGGAGAATAAATAAGGACGGCTGCGCTGGCGAAGCAGATCGATAATTTCTTTGCGGCCTGTGGTAAAACCACCCATTGCACCGCCAAAGGCTTTGCCCAATGTTCCGGTATAAATGTCCACTCGTCCGTATGTTTTATATAATTCGCTGACACCGTGTCCGGTAGCGCCTACTACTCCGGCAGAGTGAGATTCATCTACCATCACCAAAGCATCGTATTTTTCAGCTAAATCACAAATCTTGTCTACCGGAGCCACATTCCCGTCCATAGAGAACACTCCGTCTGTAACTATGATACGAAAACGCTGTTCCTGTGCTTCTTGCAAGCATTTTTCAAGTTCAGCCATATCAGCATTTGCATAGCGATAACGTTTTGCTTTGCAAAGACGTACACCGTCGATGATAGAAGCATGGTTCAGCGAGTCGCTGATAATCGCATCTTCTTCGGTAAAAAGAGGTTCAAATACACCGCCATTGGCATCGAAGCAAGCTGCGTAAAGGATCGTATCTTCAGTCTTGAAGTAATCGGCTATTGCCGCTTCCAATTCTTTGTGTATGTCTTGTGTACCACAAATGAAGCGTACGGACGACATACCGTATCCTCTTTTATCCATCATTTCTTGCGCAGCCTTGATTAGTCTCGGGTGGTTGGATAATCCTAGATAATTGTTGGCGCAAAAGTTCAGCACTTCTTTTCCTTTAACTGTGATGGCGGCCTGTTGCGGGCTTTCGATGAGTCGTTCTTCTTTATAAAGTCCGGCTTCCCTAATTTCAGAGAGTGTATCTCTGAGGTGTTCTTTGATTTTACCGTACATAAGTTATATAATTAATAATTAAGGTATTAAAAAAAGTGATTATGAAACTTGCATAACCGCTCTACTTTCTTTTTCCCAAAGTTCTGCATTTTATTTGAATAAACAAACAAGTTTTTGAATAATATTATAAAAAAAGGATTTATCTTTGTCAGTGTATAACATAACCTAATTATTAATTTTATGAAAAATATCTTGGTTATCGGATCCACGGGCCAGATTGGTTCGGAATTGACGATGGAGTTGAGAAAACGCTATGGTAATGAACATGTTATTGCTGGGTATATCCCATCAGCTCCTCCGACGGATGTTTTAATGGAGTCAGGTCCTTCCGAAGTGGTAGACATCACTTGTACGGATATGATTTTGGATGTTGTAAAGAAGTATCACATCGATGCGATATACAATCTCGCAGCTTTGTTGTCTGTAGTGGCCGAGTCAAAGCCTCAGCTTGCCTGGCATATCGGAATTGATGGTTTGTTCAATGTCCTGGAGATTGCCCGTCATTATAACTGCTCTGTGTTTACCCCTAGTTCCATCGGCTCTTTCGGGTTGGATACTCCTCATGTGAAAACTCCGCAGGATACGATACAGCGTCCTCGTACCATGTATGGCGTTACTAAGGTGACAACGGAATTAGTAAGTGATTATTATTATAATAAATATGGTGTGGATACCCGTGCCGTACGTTTTCCCGGTATTATCTCAAATGTAACCCCTCCGGGAGGCGGAACAACCGATTATGCGGTCGATATATACTATTCGGCAGTAAAAGGAGAGGAATTCGTCTGTCCTATCAAAGAAGGTACACTGATGGATATGATGTATATGCCGGATGCGTTGCATGCTGCTATTTCGTTGATGGAGGCAGATCCAAGCAGATTAGTACATCGTAATGCCTTTAATATCGCTTCGATGAGCTTTGCTCCCGAGACAATTTATGCCGAAATAAAGAAGCATAAACCGGATTTCAAGATGCGATATGAGGTTGATCCGTTGAAACAATCCATTGCAGACAGTTGGCCTGACAGCTTGGATGACACTTGTGCCCGTAATGAGTGGGACTGGAAACCTCAGTATAATTTGGAAACGATGACTAAGGACATGTTGGAGAAATTAAGCGCACGTCTTAAATAAGCCACATTTTCATTTATATTTTTTAAAGTAAAACGAAAGTCTTGTCTGTAAAACGACAAGTCTTTCGTCTTTTTTTTGCTTGACAGTAATCCTCATCATCCTGACCATTCATTCGTTTACCCAAGCAAATCCTTGCGTTTAGGCATGGGAAGCCTGTCGTTTAGCCAAGGTTAAACGACAGGCTTCCCATGCCTAAACGATTCAAACCATCGCATATTTTGAATAAATCTTTGTGAATGATTCAACTAAAGAGGTGCTTTTTTGTTTTGAGAAAAAAGTGCAGTGATTTAGATATTTAATAAATCTCTTTTCATTTTGTCGGATATTGTTTAGCTTTGCGAATGAAACCGGAAGTGTCTGGTATCAAATGAAATTGAGAAAATAAATATTATAAAGCGTTGTGCTTTATCTCTGTCGATGAGAACCTAGGAAATTTTCAATGATGTATGGAGGTAGCATAGCGGGTTCTGCGCATATATGCGTGGGTCTGCTGTCTATTTTATACATCGGGTTTTCCTAGGACCTTCGTCGATGAAATAGCACGCAGTTCCACGCTTTTTTATTTCAGAAACCGGCCATGAGGAACTGAGGCAGATGTTTAATTAAAAAAATTGCAGACATGGATATTTCTTATAATAAAAATAAGGCAGTAAAGTGCATCAAGTATTTGCATCGTCATAAAGATGCATGGATGGAACTGTGTGCAGTATGTGAGGAATGTCTGACAAGGAAGAGTCTGGAAAAAAGGAATTGCGGTCATGTGAAATTTGTTAATCATTTATTTCCTATCGACCAGATTATAACCAGATATGATGAATGGGTTGATCATTATTACCAACTGGATGAAGAAGCACAGAATCTTTTCTCCGAATATTGGTATCCGATAGGTAATGACTTTACCGCTGAAATGGTTTTCATAGATTTGTTGGTTTACAATCTTCCTGTTATTGTTATTATTCGTGAACCTAACTTCTATAGGATTACCGTGTGTGCTTCACTATTGGATTTTGTAAAAAAATATAAGAGTAAGAATCGGATTTATCGGAAATGGTTTTCTTTTAGCCGAACATAATATATAAGGAAATACTTTTGGAACATAAGTCTTGGTATATGTTAAGTAATAGATGCTAGAATGTTTATTTTATTATATTTTGAGTTATATTTTGATTCCTAGAAAATATAATTTAATTTTGTAAGCGAAATAACTACTAGAATAATGAAAATATACCTGCTTTTTGTATTAGTTTTCTTTATATCCTGTTCAAATGGTGAATTATCATCAGATGAAATGACTCAAGCAAATTCTTTATATCAACACGGTAAGTTGTTGGAGAAAGAGGGGAAAGCTGATTCTGCAGTAATATATTATCGTAAAAGTTTATCCTTATTAGATAAATCTAACGAATATCACTTGACGGCAACGGTCTATAATCAGTTAGGGGAGTTACTTAGCCTTCATCGTTACTATGATCGGGCTATAGAGCTACATAAGAAAGCCTTTGATATATCCAATCAAATAGAAGACAAAACTTTGGCTTCCAAATCTTTACGTGGAGTGGGTAAATGCTTCATATTTAAGGCTCAGTTGGATAGTACATTATATTATATACTGAAAGCCTATGAGATGAATCAGGAAATCAATGATAAAGAAGAATTGGCTGCTATTTATAATAATCTTTCCGTAATCTACGGAGAGATGGGCATGTTGGATAAAGCGATGGAATGGAATTCTAAATCGATGAATATAACTGAAGATAGTTTGACCAAGTATCGTAATTACTCAATTCACAGTTCATTATATATGCAGATTGGTAAGTATGATTCTGCTTGGTATTACAGCTTGTTAGGGCTTGAAAGCAATGATCTGTACATACATGCTAATTGTTTGCGTCGCTTATCAGAATTAGCAAGATATGTGGGGAGGGGAGATTCTCTTTTTTATGCCAAGCAATTTATGATTTTGAAAGACTCTATTGAGCATCTGAACAAGACTGTTGAGATAGGTGATGCAGAGTTAAAACTGAAACAACAACAGGTTATTGATGCCATGAATAAAAAGTCCGCCGTCTGGCTCTATTGGTTGTTGTCGGCGATTGTTCTGATTAACGTATTAATCTATTCTATTTATCGTAGAAGAAAAAAACTTGTTGAACGAATGATGATAAGACCATCTGACCCTATTTTATTGCAGCAAGAGGATGGAGAACAAATACAGATAATCATAAAGCGAGGTGAACTTTATGCGGAACTTTTTAAAGAAAGTCTGGCTTATAAGCAGTTAATTAAAACATTGAAAGGAAAGGGTAATCTGCTTTATAATGATCAACAAGTTTTAATGGACGCCATAGCCAAAACATTTGAACCATATATTGAAGATTTGAGTAAATATGTAAATTTAACGAGAGAGGAATGTTTATTGTGCTGTTTGGCTCAATTGAAATTAACTAACCAACAATGTGCGGCTTGTAAGAATGTGAGCGAAAATGCAATTCGTACTCAAAAGAGCCGTATTAAAAACAAAGTGCTACAAACAATGAAGTCAGAGGAACTATTTGATGCTATTTTTAATAATAAATGAGTTATTTATATGTTATTGTAACAGCTGCTGTTTTAATGCGTTGATTATCAGTATTGTTTTGCTTGCTGATGTAACGTTCTGAAACAAAAAAGCTTCTATTAATTAATTATTTTTGTATTTGTGAGAACAATAAGTACGAATCTAAAATTAAGAAGCTTATGAAAAAACTTGGACTTTTCTTTTTGTTGGTAGTATTGTCGCTTTTCTCTGTAAAAGCACAAACATTGCTTAGTGAAGATTTTGAGAGTGCGACTTCTATGCCTCCTCAAGGCTGGAGTGTTATTAATGATTCCCAAGAAAACAGCCATTTCCATTGGACGTTATATGAGGATGATAAGAGTGCCATTTCTGGTAAAAAATCAGCTCGCGTAGAATGTGGAGGATATACTTATGATGAGCCGATAAAAGAAGAATGGCTTATCACTCCGTTACTTCAATTAACAGATGACTCTTATAAATTAGAGTTTAAATGGGTAGGAGCTTCTGCTGCCGCTATAGATAAGCAGGAATATGATTTTCAGGTTCGTGTTCAAATAGACGGACAAAGTTCTTGGACTACAATCTGGTCTTTCTTGAATAAAGATCAGGTGGAAGATAGCGGAATTAAATATCCATGGACAGGATGGCTTAAATATACTTCACTTATAGATTTGACGAATTATAAAGGAAAATCAATTAAAATAGCCTTTGTTCATTGTAAATTAAAACCGGGTCTTGGCGTTGGTAATGACATAAAGGTAGATGATATACTTGTTCAGAAGTATGATCCGATATTGAATCCTCAAATAGAATCAGCAACGTCTACTTATACTTTTCCTGTTTCTTATATAGGTTCCAAGAAATATTCGGAAGTATTAAGTTTTAAGAACATAGGTAGTGGTGTTTTGAAGGTGACATCGGTATCTAGCTCAAATAGTACAGATTTCTCTACAACGATAATTCCGGGAGAGGTGGAGTTAAAGAAGAATGAAGAATATCAATTTCAGCTTATTTACCAACCTACTTTATCAGGTGCTCCTAATACTACGATTAAAATTGAAACAAACGGTGGTACTCCTTTAGAGATTAAAGTTTCCGGTTCAAAAAGAATACTTCCTGAAGGTTACACTTATGAAAGTTTCGAAGGTAATGTATTCCCTCCTCTTGGTTGGCGTATTGAAGGAAGTGGATGGAATGTTTATAATGCCGGATTATCGGGAGACCGCAGTGCGGTTGTTAGTATTTGCGAAAAGTCTGAACTAATATCGCCACGATTAAATTTGTCAGGAAATCAGGAATATACCGTTAACTTTGATTTCTTGGAAGACTATGAACCTAGTAGTGATGATGGAGGATTACCGGAAAACTATTTTAGATTATATTTGAGTACGGATGGTGGAGCTACTTGGGGGAAACCGTTATTTGATAATGTGGATTTGAATCAGGTACTTCATAAGGAAATTAGTTTAGGCTCGCCTAAATCCGATAATTGTTATTTGAAATGGTCATATACGTTACCGGGGCTGAATTTAAGCGGTGGCTATGATGAATTGCCTGAATATAGTAATGTATATCTGGATGATGTAGTACTTCCTCCTCTTTATGGCAGTGATAAAGCTCCATCGGCAGCTACAGGTAACATTCCTGCTAATAACGCAACTGATATTTATAATAAGAATCTTGTATTATCTTGGGGTGGAGTGTTGTTTGCTACTAATTATAAAGTATATGTGGGAACAGAAAGTAATAAATTCGATATCGTAAATGGTGAAAGTACCGGATTAAATACTTCTTATACACTTAATAGATTGGATTATGCAAAGACATATTATTGGAAAGTAGTGCCTTCTAATGCTGCGGGTGAAGCAACGAATGTGCCGGTTTGGAATTTTACAGTAATGGCAGACCAAAGTGTGAAGTCATATCCGTATATACAGGGATTTGACGAAAAAACATTCCCATTAGGATGGAATACAACCAAAGAAGGCTACACACGTTGGGATTTATCGCAGTTTAATGCTTTTGATGGCAATGGATCGGCCTATGCAGGAGGAAGTACCAGCAATTCAACTGCCATATTGGAGAGTCCTGAATTTGTACTTCCTACGGACAAAGAAGCTCAAATTACTTTCTATTGGGGAAATGGCGTTCCTGCCGGTTTACAGAAAGATCCGCTTGGTACAGCAGTAAATAATACAACGGGTCCTAATGACATTGATGCAGGATATTTTGAGATAGATGTCGACGGTACTTGGACTACATTGGCTATTATGTCTGATAAGGATAATGTTTATTGGGTACGTGAGCGCGTTGCTTTGGATGCTTATAAAGGTAAAACTGTAACATTCCGTTGGAGATACCATGTGGTTGATGGTTTAAAGAGCAAGGGAGTTTCCATAGATAATGTGAAAGTGGAACTGATTGGCTCAGAATGTATGGCTTATTTCAATAAGAATGAATGGAATGCAGGTGAAGTGAATTATTTGAGAAGCTTTAGTTCAAAGAATATATTGTCACTGACTAATGGTGGTAGCGAGACACTGAAGATTAAGAATGTGAAATTCTCTAAGGAGAACTTTACTACAACATTGCAAACCGGCATAACTTTAGAGGCGAATAAGGGTACTGTATTTGCTGTGATTTTTAATGCGGGAACGGTAGCATCTGAAATTAAGGATGAAATGGTCGTTTCATTTGAAAATGGACAATCGGTATCTTTACCGGTATCGGGTATTGCTTTGCCGGAAGATGTTTTATATTATAGCTTCGAAGATGATGAGTTCGCTTCTACTTCTCCAAAGGGATTGACAACAGTAGATGTTGATGCTTTGGCTACGGTTAAACCTGTGATGATTAATTATCCTAAGATTGGCACTCCGTTTGCTTATATCGTGATAAATCAAAAACCGGAACCCGAAGGGGCGGATTGGCGTAATATTTATCCACGTTCCGGTGATCAGCTATTGGCGGCAATGTGTGATCAGACTCATTCTTCTTCTACGAATGATTGGATTATTAGCGGAGAATTGACTGCTACACCTGAATCTAATTTCCGTTTTTATGGAAAGTCTTATGCACCGAAAGATCAATTTAATCTTCATCATGTTTCAGTTTGGGTAAGTACTACTGATAAGAATATATCTAGTTTTGAATTGGTAAGCGGAAATATTGAACTTCCTCATAAGGATGATTATGGTTTTACGGAGTTTAATGTGGATCTTAGCAAATATGCCGGTCAGAAGATTTATGTAGGTTTACAGCATATAGCAGATAAAGATGGATTTGTTGCATTCTTTGATGATTTCTATTTTGAACATTTCAGTTATGATATGACTGGAATAAGTCAGCATAGTATCGATAATGATATTCGTGTTTATCCGAATCCGGTTGCTGATGTCTTATATGTGGAAACTAACGATGTAGTGAAGCTGACTGTTTCCTCTCTGTCCGGTTCTGTGGTTCTATCCGAAGAAAATGTAAATAGCATAGATGTCTCTTCTTTGCCGGTAGGCATTTATCTGGTGACTATACAAACTGACGATAAAGTTCAGACTACCAGAATAATAAAGAAATAGCTATGAAAAGGAATATGTTAATGATTCTCGCACTACTATTATGTAGTGCGGGTTTTCTTCAGGCGCAAATACTGAATGAAAGTTTTGAAGGTACGACTTTTCCTCCAGAAGGTTGGACTGCTATTCCCAGTACGGAAGTTAATGCGACAAAACATTGGGAACGAATATATAGAGAGAAAGATAACCATATGAGTGGAAAAGCTTATGTGGAAGTGATTACTGATAGTAGTGAACCTGCAAAAGAAGAGTGGCTAATAACACCGGAGGTTGAAATACCATCTGAAGGTGTATATAGTTTTCAATTTAAGTGGTACGGACAAAAAGTTGGTTTTGAAAAGTATTGTGATTTGCAGATCAAAGTACAGGAAAATGGAAATGCAGATTGGGTTACTATTTGGGATATAAACAATGACGAACAGGTTGAAGCCAGTGGTGTAGTATGCCCATGGAAGCAATGGACAGTTTACACTTCTGATATAGATCTTTCTACATGGAAAGGTAAGAAAGTGAAGTTTGCATTTTATTATACTTCTGCTCCTAAACCTTTGTATGATGGAACTATGTATGCGTCAGGTTTGATAGATATCGATGATGTAAAAATAGATAAGTATATTGCACCTGTTCCAGTTGTTTCCGGAACAACTTCTTATAAATTTGAGAATGTATATATCGGTGTTCGTAAACAAGGAATACTCACTTTAAAAAACTCCGGTAAGGATGTTCTAAGAATTACTGGGATTTCCGGTTTGGAAGAAACTGATTTTTCCACTAATCTTGCGATTGATGCAGTTGCTCTTAAGTCAGGTGAGGAAATGTCTTATTATGTTTTCTATAATCCTACAATGGGAGGTCTAGGAAGTGTGACTTTGAATATTCAGACAAATGGAGGAAATTTGGATGTTGTGTTATCGGGGTCCAAGACAATTATTCCGGAGGGGTATACACTAGAAAGCTTTGAGTCTGGGATAATGCCTCCGTTGGGTTGGACAAATTCAGGATGGAAGATTTCTAAAACAGTAGCCATATCAGGGCTATATTCTGCTGTGAGTGGTATTTTAGAACAATGTACATTAACTTCTCCACGTTTAGATTTAAGTGGAGGAAATCATAAAGTTGTTTTTGATTTTATTGAGTCTTATATTGATGAAACAGGCGAAGCTGTTCCGGTTAATGACTTTACATTGGAATTAAAGCAGGATGATGGTAATTGGGAAGAAATCTGGTTTGCCAAGGATTTGATCTTTCAGGAAATAATAAGAGTATCGGTTGATTTAAATTCGACATCAAATAATTGTTATTTACGTTGGAGATATACAGGCGACTTTTCCGGTGGCTTTGATTCAGTAATCAGTGATATTTATTTTGATGATATTGTGTTACCACCTCTTTATAAAGAAGGCGCTCTTTTGCCGGCACAGAATCCTGTTCCGAAGAATGGTATGATTAATTGTAGTTATACAGATATCGAACTTTCCTGGGAAGGAGTTCTATTTGCCGAAGGATATAAATTATATGTTGGAACAGATCAAAATAATCCGATTTCTTTGGTTGATGGGGCAACTTTAACAGAGACGTCTTATAAAACAGGTGTACTTGCTCCGAATACTACTTATTACTGGAAAGTTATTCCTTATAATGAAACAGGAGAAGTAACTGATGTTACGGTATGGAGCTTTACAACGATGGCCGATCAAACAATTTCAACTTTCCCGTATAATATGGACTTTGAAGGTGATACTTTCCCGCCTTTAGGATGGACTGTTTATGGAGATGGTAAAGGATGGAATCAAAATTCTTACTATCCGTTTAATGGTAAGAATAGTTGTAGCGTATTTTTAAATGCTTCACAAAATCAGGAGGCATCTTTACAGACTTCTTTGATTCAATTGCCGACGGAAGAAATTGTAGCTGCATTCTGGTGGGCTAAAAATATGCCTGTAAATCTGGAAAAACAATCTGATGATAGTAAGTTAACAGGGACTGATAATGGAAATGATGCTCTGTATTTTGAAATTAAATCGGCAGATGGAGAATGGACTGAGTTGGCTAAAACTTTTGAAGAGAAGTATTGGTCACAAATGGTTGTTTCATTGAAGAACTATATGGGGAAACAGGTGTGGATGCGTTGGAGATATGCAGCCCAGAATGGCTATTCTGCCAATGCAGGTGCTGCTTTAGATGATTTTTATTTAGGTAATAAAGGGATGGTCGGTATACAAGAGGCATTCACTGGAAATATTTCTGTTTACCCTACTGTTGCTACAGAAGTAATTTATTTGGAAGGTGTTTCTCTTGAAATGACAGCTCTAATCTATGATTTAACAGGAAACGTTGTTTTAGAAGTGGAGAATACAACTCAAATAAATGTTTCATCCATACCACAAGGGATATATATTTTGAGTATTTGTCAGAATAATCAAATATATAATACTCGTATAATTAAAAAGTAGACGCGTTAGCGTTTACTTTTTATTAGTCTTAAAAATAAAAAAGTAAGGTTTATGAAAAAAATAACTATGCGTTTATTGTTACTGGTATCGGTCTTTCTAACAGGAAGTATTATGAAAGTAGGAGCGATTGATGTTTCTCCCTATTCAGAAACTTTTACCGGATTAAGTACTAGTAAACATGATTTTGCTCCTGTAGGATGGGGGCATATAGTGGATTATCTTCCCTATTCAGGTGGAGGTTGGGGAGGAGACGATGTCTATGTCTCATATTCAGTCCCCACTTCCGGCGGGCAGAGTGGAGCATATCTGAAAGGAGGTTCCCAATCTTTAACTAATGATGATTATGATTCTAAAACTGCTTATGATTTATTGGTGACTCCGGCAGTAAAAGGTACTGTGACTTTTTATGTGAAGAACAGTTCTTATAGTACAGGGAAATTGAGTTTGTATCAATGTACAAAGAATGGTGATACTTATACAAAAGGAGAAGAAATGACACTACCGGATGGTTTGTCTCTCACTTCTAGTTGGCAGCAAGTAACACTATCCTTAAATGATTATACATATATTGGTTTTCGTTTGCATAATGTAAGTTTAGATGAATTTAGTGCAGAACAGGCTGATATTCCGGAAAAGAGAGCTTTAGAGGTGGTTACAACAAGTCTGATTACCCCAATACCTGTTTATGCAGATGCAAATGGAAAGGCGATGATTACAGCTAAATTTACAGTTAAAAATACGGGAAATGTAGCATTGCATGCAGGTGAGGAGAATTATAGCTTTAGTCTGACAAATAGTTCTGGAGAAGCATTCTTTACACAGAATGCGACTTTTGATTTGGCTGTAGAAGAAACGAGCAATGAAATTGAAATATCCGGTGAGTATACTTTGAAAGACCCGACTGTTGATGAATGGTTCGGTTTGAAGGTTGAGGAAAATCTTACCGGATCATCTAAGTTAGTTCAATGGTTTGATGTAAAAGCTTATGTTGCTAATTTAGATGTAAGATTGAGTACCGGGGGCTCTATAAATGCTCCGATAGATTTTGAGGTATTTAAAGGAACACGCTCTGTGGATATTGCTTTGAAGAATGTTGGTGGTGCACCATTAACATTGAGGAATATAAATTTACCTGATGGCTTTACTCTGACGACTGTTAAAACATTCCCATACACGATAGGTGCTCAGGAAACTGTCGATGAAAAAATAACTCTGGCGGGAGCAGGCTTCAAGGGTGGAGATATCACATTTGATTTTGATGGAATAGGAACAAAAACGATTAAGGTAAAAGGGGCAGTTGTTACGGATAATGTTTGGTGGGAAGATTTTGAAAACGGTATATCCCAAGTTTGGTTATTACCGGATGGGTCTAATTGGAGATCCGCCAATTTACCATCGTCAACAACTTATAATAAGAAATGTGCGGAAAATGGTAATGTTGATTTGTCTGCATTAATATCTCCTAAACTTACGATAACAAGTGGAGATTCATTAGTCTTTTTTGCAGCAAAGAGATCAAATAGTTCTATATTGAAAGTTTCCTATTCTTCGGATCGCGTTAACTGGACGTTGTTGAAGGAGATTACAACTGATAATGCAGACGAGGTTTATAAGTTCCCTGCTTCTTCGAGTGAATTTAAAGCATTTGTTATTAAGGATATTCCGGTAGGTGATTACTATTTATCATTTGATGCCGGATATGCTTATATGGATAATGTATATGGTTATGAGTTAGCTCCGGTGGGGCATGATTTCTTTATCAAGTCTTTTGATGCCGACAAAACCGGAATGGTGAATAATCTGGTAAATCTGAAACTTACTGTTTCTAATTTAAGTAGTGAAATAGAGGCGGCGGGTACTTATACGGTATATCTTTATGAAGATGGTCGTGAAGTTAGTGCAGTAACAGGAGTCGAATTAGCTAGTTATGCCGACCATGAATTCAGTATGAGTTATGTACCTCATAAAGAAGGTGTGCATAAGTTGTCGGCGGAGATTAAGGTTAATGATTCGGAATATGCAGTAAAAACCGGGGAAGTTGAAGTTGTCATCAATAAAGAAGTTGCACTTGATGAAACAATTGTAGGTAGTGTGGACAAGACTAATTCTACAGTACCGTTAACTTTGAATTATAAAAACAGCATCAGTGAAATCGTATATACGTCGACTGTTTTAGGATTGGAAGCTAATAGTCCCATAAATAAATTGGCATTTCCATATTACTCTTCTTCAGAGGAACTTCCTGCACATGTAACTATTTGGTTGGAGAATACTGAAGATGAGGCACCTGCTACAGCATTGAGGGATACAATGATGATGACCAAAGTGCTTAATTCTGATTATACTTTTGTTCCGGGTGGCTCAAGCTCCAATTTTGTCTTAATGGAATTTACTTTACCTGTAGCGTTTAATTATACCGGTAAGAACTTGAGGCTTGTGATTCAGTCAGTGAGTGATACTTATAAGTCATATTCTTTTGGTTTTGATTCCAATATTGTTGGGACAGTATTGACTAAAAAAAGTGATAGCTATGATAGTTTCCTTTCTTCGACTATGTCTTCTGTTAACACTGTACCTGTTGTACATATATATACTTCGAAAGCAGTACCAACGGTTAGTGGAAAGGTGGTTGAGAAAGTGTCAAAAACCGGGTTGGCAAATGTAAATGTTACTTTGACTTCTGGTGATGTAATTTATACGGATGTAACAGATGCTGACGGTGCTTATAGCATAGAGGTTTTCCAAGGAAATAAAGACTATAAGTTGACTGCTAGTGAAAAAGGTTTTGCCGATTTGGAATCTGATATACACGTAGGTACTACCAATGTTATCTATGATGTTGAAATGGATTTCACGGCAATAGAGAATGCCAGAGTTGTAGGAAAAGGTACTATATCAGAGGGACTTGCCAATGAAAAAATCTTAGCTCTTATCGGTGAATGGAATGCTGATGATCTGGCTCGTCTTGCTACAGCGTTGGGATCAAGTAATATTGTTGCCGGTATTTATATGGAAACAATAACTGTTCCGGATAATGTTTCGGCTACTATTTTTGATAACATAAATTCTAATTGTTTGATTTATGTGACAGAAGATGCTGTGGTGCCGAATACTTGGAAGAATGTTGTAAAAGGAAATAAAGCAAACAATATTGTATTATTCGGAGATGGGGCGTTTGTTCCTGTGAAATCATTCACAGCGGAGAAAATCAGTTATGGCCGTGAGTCTTCTGATGAAACGTTAGAGACAATTTGTTTGCCGTTTGCAGTACAAAGTATACCTCAAAATAGTATTGTAAAAGAGTTTACGGGTTATAACTCTCAAAGTTTGTCATTGGCAGATGTCACAACAATGGGAGCCAATATGCCTTATATTATATTAAAACCGGAAGGTACGGCCGTGAATTTCGAGGCAACCAATGTTGTTATAACTACAGATCAGCCTGTTGCGGTAGAAAAGTCCGGATATACTTTTGAAGGTACATATTCTCCTTTAACGAATGATGAATCCACTCGGTATTACATTTTTGACGGGACCGCATTTACTCCAAATGTTGAAACTGTTTCAGCATTCCGGACGTATTTCAAAGGCATACCGGAATCTGTGACTTCATTGTATTATGTAGAAAATGATGCTTCCACTTTATCATTGCATGTAACATCTGTCACCGGTGATAACTTGAAAGGCATACCGGTAAATCTATCTAATTCGGAGTATGGTCTGGTTTATCCGACTGCTTATTTATCAGAAGAAGGTAAATGCACGATTCGTGGCGTCAGGGGTGGAGTGAACGTTTTATCTATTGATGCATCGAGTTTATCATTAGCTAAGTATGTTGATAATAATTTGGTTATAACCAAAGACCGTACATTGGATATTGTTTTGCAAGAAGCGGTAAGAGCTCCTTATGCTTTGAAAGCAGAGAAGTTACATGATGCACATACCGGGCAAACGGATGTTGTCTTAAATTGGAATAATGAGACGGACTATTTCTTTGATGACTTTGAAAGTTATGATGCTTTCTCTATTAATTTCCAACCGTGGACGGGAATTGATGGTGATAAGGAAGCTACTGCGCAAATTCAAGGTTCTTATCCGAATAGTATGTTGCCGCAATATGCAACAATCTTTAATCCGCTGACAATCACTCCTCCATTGTGGTATTCATATCCTGTTTTCCTTCCATATAGTGGAAAGCAATATGCAGCATTTATCCGTACGGCCAGTGGAGCGGTTAATAATGATTGGTTGATCTCACCGAAAATTAAAGTCGGAGTAGATAACGTGGTACGTTTTATGGCCAAGGCAGCAGACCGGTATAATGAACAATTTAAAGTAGGTGTTTCTACCACCGGTACTGAAATGTCTGACTTTGAATTCCTCACTCCGGGAAATTATGAAACGGTTAATTATCAAGCATGGAAAACGATTGAATATAGTCTGGCAAAATATGAAGGAAAAGAAGTTTATATAGCGATTCAATATGTTTCGAAGGCTTATTTCATGCTGATGGTAGATGACTTTTATGTAGGGCCGAGCTCTATTAAGCCATCGAAAGCTGCTAGGGTAAGCCGCTCGAATGATAATCCTTCAGAGAAATTCAAAGTTTATTGCGACGGTACATTTATAGCGGAAACAGAAGATACATCTTATCGATTTGAAAATTTATCTGTCGGGACACATCTATTGTCGGTAAAAGCTGTTTACCGTGTTTCTGAATCAGATATGTCTGAGGCTATCAGTGTAGATATTGAGGATGCATCTCATTATGCAACTGTCAAAATGAATGTTACTACAAACAATAAGCTTTCCGCTGATGGACTGACGGTAAACTATATTAATATATCTACCGGGAAACAGACCAGTGATGTGATTGCTAATGGTGTTTCACAACTGAAATCGTTGGAAAAGGGTAGTTATTTAGTTAATATATCGGCCGATTATTATGAATCTTACAATGAAAATCTTACACTTGATGGGGATAAAGAGTTGAATGTCATACTGAAAGAACAAATAATCACTCCTTATAATATAACGGCAGATTTCACCCCTGCTGCTGCGGAAGATAAGAGTGATGTATTGTTGAAATGGAATCAGGATTTGGGATTTACAGATAGTTTTGAAGACTATCAGGATTTCAGCCAGACATTTGGAGAGTGGACTACTATTGATTTGGATGGATTGCCTCCTTATGGTGTTCGTATGGGCGGGACGGATATTACTTTCCCCGGTTGCGATAAACCATCTCCATGTATGATATTCAATCCCAAAACGACAACACCTTCTATGGAAGAAGATGGTGCTATGCTGGCTCCTGATGGAGATAAATATGTTGCATTCTTCTCCGCTCAACTGGGGCAATCTAATGATTGGTTAATATCTCCGGTTCAGAAAATCCGTGAAGGATATGTTTTGAGGTTTATTGCCAAGTCTTATGAAGCAGCCTATAAAGAAAGAGTTGCCATTGCAATTTCCACAAAGAAAGATACGGAAACATTTGAAATATTGGATGAACTTGAACTGCCGGCTGATTGGATGCAATATGAAGTTGATCTTTCTAAATATGAAGGAGAAGAGGTATATATTGCTTTCCATTACATTTCGTATGATAAATTTATAATGCAATTAGATTTATTCTATGTAGGCCCGGGAGAGTCTGATGAAGAAACACCGACTTTAGGTAATGCCACCTATAATGTATATTTAAACGGAGTCTTGCAAGGTACTACTACCGATACGAATTATACATTTAATAACCTGGATAATGGAAAATCTTATACAGCCGGGGTTAAAGCCGTCTATGTTTCCGGAGAATCAGGTTTGGCAGAGTATACCTTTGTTTGTGGAGGATCTACTTCGGTTGACAAAACAAGTGATAGTGATGTCATAATCTATGGTGGTGAAGGTATCATTCATGTAAAGACCCTGTTGGAGTCATGTACAATCAAGGTTTATGATTCAACCGGAAGATTGATTTCTTTAAAACGTGTGGAAGATAGTGATACAGACATTGCGGTAGAAAAAGGAGTTTATGTTGTTGAAGTATTGCGTGGAAATGATTCTGTAAGAGGAAAGGTACTGGTAAAGTAATGGCTATTACCGGTTTATCATAGACAATATTTAATGTCTGTTTAACATACGGTCGATTGTTTGCAAACGATAGGAGTTTGTAATCAATCGACCGTATCTTTGTATTCAATCGACCTGACGTTTTTTTTAATCAGCTTGATGATTGTTTTTCTCATTGTGGATAATCTTGTTATTGCTATATTTGTTTTGAGGGAATATTGTTTATCTTTGCCACCGGCTGATAATGAAGTAACGTTTATTGTTCTTATGAAACCTATATTTATTCTGTTTGTTTTCATTTTCTTATTGTGCTCATGCAGTGGAGACAGGCATACTAATGCTTTAGCTCTTTATCAGGAAGGAGAACTATTGGAGAAACTGAATATTCCGGATTCTGCTGTAAATGCTTATCGTAAAGCGGCAGATTTGCTTGAAGGTTCGCAAGATTATGAATTAATATGTAAGGTCTATAATCAACTGGGAGATTTGTTATTAATTCATGAAGTCTATGACCGGGCTTTGGTTGCGCATCAGAAAGCATTAAAATATGGATTGTTACTAGAAGATAAGTCATGTCAGTCAAAAGCTTATCGGGGGATAGGGAAAAATTATTATTTGCGGAAAGACACAAAAGAGGCCTTGACTTATTTTATACGTGCACTGCAATTGAAAGATAGGATAAAGGATAAGGAAGAATGTTCATCTATCTATAATAATTTATCTAATGCCTATGGCGAATTAAAAGATTATGAGAAAGCTTTGGAATATAATTCAGAAGCAATTCGACTGACAGAAGATAGTCTGAAAATATATCGGAATTATGCGGTAAGAGGACGACTGTCTACATTGCTTCAAAGATATGATTCTGCTTATTATTATCTTGTAATGGCAAGCAGAAGTGGTGATGCTAGAATACAAGCTTCTTGTTATTTTAAATTATCTGAAATGCCTGTGGAGTCCGGGGTAACGGATTCCATGAAATACGAATATTTGAATAAAGCACATTTGCTTTCTGATTCTATTGAGGATATAAGCAAGTCCGTACAAATTACAGAAACAGAACATATACGCCAATTGGAATTATTAAAAAACAAAGAGAAGAACAAACTGATTTTCATTGTTTCGTTTTCACTTAGCCTAGTTTTATTAGTCGTTTTTTGTTTGTATTATCGTTATAAGCGTAGAATAAGGGCTCATCAGAAGAAAATAAATGATCTATATGCTGATCATGTGGAATTGAGAGACGAGAGAGAACTGAATAATGATAGTCGGGAAAAACAGATTATAGCAATTGTAAGTCGTGCGGGAAATGCTTGTTTGGAGAATTTTATGACTACATCTTTTTATACAGAGTTAAAAAATAAATTGCAGTCAGAGGATTGTGTCTTTAATTATGCAGAACAAGATGAATTGCAAAAAGTAATCTTCAAAGAGTTTGATAACTATATTCAGCAAATATCTAATATTATTAATTTATCTTCTAATGATATTTTGCTTTGTTGTTTGTCTTTGCTGAAATTAACGACAAAAGAGTGTGCTATTTGTCGGGGAGTTAGTAGTGAAACAATCCGTTCACAGCGTACGCGTATTAAAAAGAAAATTCCTAAAACTTTTCTTGAAAACGGTTTCTTTAGCGTAATTTTTGGAGAAGAATAAAACCGAATTGGAGTAAAATGCAACGTTTCATTTTGTAACTTGCTGATTATTAGCTTCTATTTTCTTTGAAATAGAAACGCTTTCTTCTTCACCGGAATAAGCGAATGTCTTATCTTTGTATTATAGAAAATATAAAATACTTGCTTTTTAGTTGCAATCTGATTGAAAATATATGCAATTTGTATGAATCTACTATAACTCAATTATATATTCATTAAAAAAAGATGTTATGAGAAAAGTCTACTTGTTTTTATTCTCAATCCTTGTTTGCATCAGCGGGTATGCTCAGGGGGTAAGTGAAATTAAGATTACTACGTCAAAATTGTATGGTGATACTTTTGATATGTGGCCAAAATCGACTTCAAAGGAAGATGCTATTATTGTAGATTGGGGTGATGGAAGCAAAGAAGAATATTTTATTGATCCTAAAGCTTCCGGCTATTATAGTAAAGTATCGGGAAAAATAGTGGGTGATACGATTCGAATTTTTACCCAATTAACAGAATTAGACTGTACAGATGGAGGAGTGACTTCTTTATTCCTTATTAACCAGCCGTTACTTAAGAAATTACTGGCTAATAAAAATGAACTAACGTCGGACAGTTATGATTTTAATGGAGCTCTTAATCTTGAAGTTGTTAATGTTGGCGAGAATAAATTGACACTGATGGATATGAGAGCATTTGAAAAGTTGCAATTCTTTTCAGCAAATACGAATGAGAATCTTAGCACAGTACTGTTCGCAGATGGTAGTGCTTTTCTACAATCCATTGATATGTCTAATTGTGATATCAGTCATTTCTATCCTATTGAATTACCTAATTTATCTTCACTGAATTTAGCTAATAACTCATTGATGGATCTTGAAATAGCTAATCATTATCCGAAGTTATCTTCATTGGATATCAGTGAGAATTACATAGAAGAAATAGATGCTACTCAATGCGGTAAATTGTCATCATTGAATTGTTCTAATAATAGATTTAGTAAATTGAATGTCGCTCATTGTCCGGAACTTCTTAATCTTTTCTGCAGTGATAACGAATTAAATGATTTGAATTTGGCAAATAATCCGGTTATTAGCAACCTTTCATGTAGCAATAATAATTTATCGGAGTTGAATGTTTCAATGTTGCCTAATTTAACGAGTTTGTCATGTAGTGGCAATAAATTAAAAACTATAGATGTTTCTAAGAATATCTTTTTAAAAACAATTGTCTGTTCGGAAAATATGTTTGATTTCTTGGATTTTACCGACAACTCACGTTTAACGAAAGTAGATTGCAGGAATAATCCTAATATGACGGCATGCTCTGTAAATTATATGTTTAGTACATTATGGGCATTGGACAGAGAAGTATATTCTGCTAACTTATTGATTGAAGGGTGTAATGCAGAAGGTGCGGATGATTCGGAAGTAACATCCAGTGATTATAAATGGATTACTGATATAACCTGTGACGGTTCTGCTAAATGTGATTCAATCGTTATTACACTAAATCCGGCAGAGAATGGCACTTACAGGTTGGAGCAACCTACCCAGTATGGACAAAATTATAAAGAGGTCACAACGAAAGCGATGGTAGGTACTCCGGTAAAAGTTATAGCAACTCCGGATGCAGACTATGCATATAAAAGTGTTGTTGTTAATGGAATTGAGATTTCAGATACATTGTTCTGCCCGAAAGAGGCTTCTACAATTGAAGTGAACTTTAAATCCACAAAAGTACCTTATATCACTGTTAATGTTCCTAACAATACAGATATGTCATTTGCATTGGGAGCGGAAGAAGAAGGAACTGTTGTTACTGTTGATTGGGGAGATGGTACTTTGCAGACCTATACTATCGGTGAGAATTGGAAGAGAATTGATGGAAATTCAGTGGGGACTACCGTCACTATAACCGGAGCTGTTATTGCTGCCAATTTTGAAAGTTATCCCGGCATGGGAGTTTGGGATAATCAATTGACTGGTATAGATATTTCTCATAATAATGATTTGGTTTGGTTGAGTACATATATGAATCCGATTCAATCGTTGACTGTTAGCAATTGTCCTAACCTGTTTTATTTAGATTGTTCTTATTGTGAATTATCGGAATTAAATGTATCTGATAATCCATTATTGATTAATTTGATCTGTTATGGTAATGAAATAAGCAAGTTGGATCTAACTAAGAATACTCAATTAGAGGAATTGAATGCTAAGAATAATAAATTAGCGGAGTTGAATTTATCAAATAATCTGGGATTGACTATCCTTGATGTACAGAATAATTTATTGGAAAATATTGATGTAACATCCATGAATGGGCTGGAAAAGCTTTATGCAAGTGGTAACAAGTTCTCAAATATAGATTTAACACACAATACAAAGCTATGGGATTTGGCGGTTTCCAATAATGATTTGACGAATCTTGATGTAAGTAAGAATACATTGATTACTAAATTATTATGTGAAAATAATAAACTTGCAGTGCTTGATTTAAGTAATCAGCCGGATCTTTGTTATTTGAATTGTGGAGGAAATGGTATGACTGCATGTGCCTTGAATGATCTTTATTACAGTTTACCGGAATATCCTACTCTGGAAGAACCAATAAAAGGGTATACTCTTTGGGTGAAAGGTTCTGACGGAAATATGAATGATGCGGATCATGCCGAATCTTTAATTGCTAAAGGAAAAGGATGGACAATCAATTATGAAGGTGATGGAAGCGGTTGTAATGAAGCCTATATTACGGTTAGAGAAACAGAAAACGGAAGTATTAAACTATTGGATGGTAACAATAATGAAGTAGCGTCCGGTAATAAAGTTCAAAAGAATTCAGTTATAATGGTTGAGGCTGTACCGGCTGAAGGATATAGTTTGGAAAGTGTAAAAGCAAATGGTGTAACTGCGGTAGACGGTCAGTTTACGGTGACTAGAGCTACGGAAGTAGTTGCCAGATTTACGGTTACTTCCGGAATTGATGATAAACAAGAAACGGTAGTTACAATATCAGGAGAGAAGGGAAGTATATATGTAAGTGCGCTTCTATCTGTGGATATTAGTATATATACGGTATCAGGAATACGAATCTGTACAAAAAATGTTATCGGTGATGAATACATAAGTCTTCCTGCGGGAAATTATATTGTCTCTGTGAATAGTGGGGAAAAGCAAATTTCTAAAGTGCTTGTTGTATATTAATCAGCGACATAATTAGGGTTGATCGGGAGGATGGATTTCAATAAATCCGTCCTCTTGTTATTAATGACTTATCGTTATAAATAATCTGTTTTCTATAATCATAATATGAAATAAACGTGTATCTTTGCGCGATTTTAAATTAGATGTGTTGCTTAGTAAGTATTTACATTAGTTGCAGCAAAAATGAAAAGGATAATTATAGGGGTTATTGGTTTGGTTTTACTCTCTTCTTGTAATAGTAGGAAATCAAAAATCGATCCTTTTGAGCCGTTGACGAGTCTAGTGGATTCAGTATCAATGGGACATCACAATAATGATTCGCTTGTTCAGGAAGAGGAAGAAGAACCGCTTCCGGTAAAAGCCGATGAAATTTTTGATGATTTTGTTTATAGTTTTGCCGTTGACGATAATATGCAACGTAAACGAATACTTTTCCCTTTGCCTTTTTATAATATGAATAAGCCTCTTAAAGTTGAAGAAAAGGATTGGAGGCATGATTCATTGTTTGTTAGTCAGGCATATTATACTTTGTTATTTGATAAAGAAGAGGATATGGAGCTGCAACAGGATACCTCATTGAATTCCGTTCAGTTCGAATGGATTAATATGGCTAAAAGTACAATTAAACGGTACTATTTTGAGCGGAAAAAGGGTGCTTGGATATTGGAAGCTATCGATTTGCATGAGATAAAGGCTAAAGAGAATGAAAGCTTTATTGAATTCTTCTATAAATTTGCTAATGACAGTCTTTTTCAGGCAGGGCGGGTTCATACTCCATTGACATTTGTAACGAACGATCCGGATGATGATTTTTCTATTTTGGAGACAACGATTGAAAGGGAGCAGTGGCTTGCTTTTATGTCGGTATTACCTAAAGACAGATTGACAAATATTAATTATGGACAAAATAATAGTTCGAAGTCTAAAACGAAGATTCTTAATATTAAAGGTATTAATAACGGCTTCTTTAATTCGCTTTATTTTCGCCGTCGCGGTGATGGGGAATGGGAGTTCTATAAGTTCGAGGACTTGAGCAACTAAAAAACTTTTAAGGTTTTCTACTTTCGATTTAATTCACTTTCTTTGCAGTAAATTCTACGTGCAATGATAACAAGATATAACCATTATTCGATGCTTTCACATAATACTTTTGGTATTGATGTGGAGGCTGAACTTTTTATAGAGTATTCTTCAGTTGAAGATTTACAATCTCTTTTATCTTCAAAAGAACTTTTGCCTCAACCTTTTTTACATATAGGAGGAGGTAGCAATTTGCTTTTTGTTTCAGATTATAAAGGTACTATTTTTCATTCGGGAATTAAAGGAATGGAGATTATTTCGGAAACAGAAGAGTATGTAATGGTTCGTGTAGGCGCAGGCGAGGTATGGGATGATTTTGTAGCTTATTGTGTAGATAACGAGTGGTATGGGGCAGAGAATCTTTCGCTTATTCCCGGTGAAGTTGGCGCAAGTGCAGTTCAGAATATCGGAGCTTATGGGGTGGAGGTGAAAGATATCATAGAACGAGTGGAAACGGTTGCAGTGGAAAGTGGAAAAGAGAGAACCTTTGCAAATGAAGATTGTAGCTTCTCTTATCGTCAGAGTATATTTAAGAAAGAACTTAAGGGGCAGTATATTGTTACTTATGTAACGTATAAATTAGATAAACATACTCGGTTTAATTTGGAGTATGGAAATATAAAAACAGAGTTGGAGAAGTTTGATGAGGTGAATTTAAAGACTATCCGGCAAGCGATTATTGCTATTCGTGAAGTTAAACTACCGGATCCGAAGATTGAAGGAAATGCCGGGAGTTTTTTTATGAATCCTATCTTACCCCGTGCACAGTTTGAACTATTAAAGCAAACATATCCTGATATACCTCATTATGATGTGGATGAAGATCGGGTGAAAGTTCCTGCGGCATGGATGATTGACCGTTGTGGCTGGAAAGGCAGATTACTGGGAAATGCCGGAGTGCATGATAAGCAGGCACTGGTCTTGGTAAATAAGGGAGGAGCTACAGGACGTGAGATTATAGCATTGTCAAAGGCTGTACAGTTGTCTGTAAAAGAGAAGTTCGGGGTGGACATCTATCCTGAAGTTAATTTTATCGGAGAGTAGATTATGAAGATAACGATATTAGGAAGCGGAACTTCTACCGGTGTGCCGGAGATTGGTTGTACTTGTGAAGTTTGTACTTCAAAAGATCCAAAAGATAGCCGTTTGCGTACTTCTGTATTGGTGGAAACAGAAGGTAAACGAATTTTATTGGATTGTGGTCCTGATTTTAGGCAACAAGTGCTTCATCTGGATTTCGCACCGTTGGATGGAGTTTTGATTTCTCATGAACATTATGACCATGTGGGAGGTTTGGATGATCTTCGTCCTTTTAGTCGGTTTGCCGATATTCCTCTTTATGCCGACGAATATACTGCCACTCATTTAAAGGCGCGTATGCCGTATTGTCTTGTGGAACATAAATATCCCGGTGTACCTGCCATCTCTTTAAATGTGGTAGATGCTTCCCAGTCTTTTTGTATAGCCGGTATAGAAATTGTTCCGATACAAGTGATGCACGGACGTTTGCCTATTCTGGGCTATAGAATCGGGAAGATGGCATATATTACCGATATGCTTACGATGCCGGAAGAAGAATATGAAAAATTACACGGATTAGACTGTTTAGTAATGAATGCTCTGCGCATAAAGCCGCACCCTACCCATCAATCGTTGGATGAGGCATTGAAGAATGTAGCAAGGATACAGGCAAAACAGACTTATTTTATCCATATGAGCCATCACATAGGGTTGCATCGTGAAGTGGAACAGTCGCTTCCTTCCCATATACATTTGGCGTATGATGGTTTGACGATAGAAGTATAGGTTATAATTCTCCTTTATAAGTTAAAGTGATACTTGGAAACACAGTACCGTTTGCTGTGGTGAATTGAGTTGTCATGAGAAAATTCCGGAAGAAATCTTTATTCTTAAAGAAGAAGTTAGGCATCAGGTGTCCATAGAGTTGTGGCTCTGTTATTGTTTTACTCATGTCCGTCATCAATAAGCAAGCTGATTCCGGTGCAAGTCCTGCCATACATTCCTCAAAAATTACATCACCTTCCTTTACCTTTCCATTGTCTACCAGATGAATATAATCTTGTATACAAGTATCGTTGGGGGCGATAAGTAAGCGGTCGTTATAGAAACAGCAGACATAATCTTCTGCTTGTCTGTTCTTGATAATGCCTCTTACAAAATGTCCGGTAAAAGTCAGTCGAGGTAAAGTCATTGATTGATATGCTTTCCCATTAAAATGGAAAAAAGAGCTTTCTATCTTTCGACCCGTAAAAGTCGGAATTAGACTTTTTAGGTAACTCTCTGCGCTTTCTCTGTCTTTTACAGGTATGTTGGCGATGATTCTTTGTGTATTTTCATCTTGTGATGTGGTAAACATAATTATACTCATGGTATTTTCAGCATACTCTTTAAAATAATGTAGCATGCAGGAGTCTGCTTTTTCTTGCGGAGTGTAGCACCTTAACGGAGGATATTCCTTTTGAGTGATTTGTTTGAATATCTTTTCCATATTTGATGTTGCCAATTGGCAGAGGAAATAAGTAGACTCGGGAAGTTCTTTACCTGATATATTGGGTACGGGCTCTACAGTTTTCAGAGCATTATCAAAAGAATTACAACTATCCGTATCAAAGCTGGTGCCAGAGAGATAGATTGCATCCGGGTTCAATTTTATATCAAATTCTCCCCAATGTGAAATACTTGTTGTTTTAGGATATTTATCTTCGTTGTTCCCAAGTTCAATTTGTTCCCCTTTGATAAAAATAGTGGCTTCCATGCGAGTCTTGTTACGATTGACGATTGAAGCGAATACGGAATCGCATAATATGGATTCTTTATCCAGATAGGTATCAATGACTTTTTCTATGAGTTTTTCCTGATAACTGACTACGAGAAACTCCTGATGATAGTAACAAGCGAGAAATTCAGTAGCATTTAGCGGATATATATGAATCTTCTCATTTCTGTATTCGAATGTCTTGGGAGGGAATAGTATAGATGTATTTCGGTCAATATATCCTTTTATGAAATCTTTGTCTCCCGAACCTAATTTGCAATATAGAATTTGGTCTTTGCTGGTATTAGGTTGATGGAAGCTGACAATGATCTGGCTCATTTGTTTGCTGAATCCATGTATCTTATTGTCGGATAGAGTTTCAAAGTTATTTTTGAGTCCGTAAAGCAACTCGGAAATCTTCAACGAATTAATATTACGTTCATAGTTTACATTATTTATGTTATGGAAAAAATGCCCTGCATTATCCGTTTCCAGAATGGCAATGCAATCTTTGGGAATGAGAGTATATAGGTTAGTGTCCGATTCCTTTTCTTTTTTGCTCAGTAGAGAATAGAAATAGGCACCGGTTATGATAAGAAGAAGTATAATAACGGCGGATAGCACTGTCCGCATAATCATTTTCTTATTCATGATACAGATGTTTAAGCAATATACGTATCTTTGCTTCGTTTATAAAAACGGATAACGGCAATATTTATTATTTGTTGGCAAATGAAATATTTATTAAGAAAAGAAATAGCTCTCTTTTTCAGTTCTGCAATGGGGTATGTTATTGTTGCGGTATGGCTGTTGGCCGTATCGTTAATGTTGTGGGTATTTGGAGGAGATTATAATATTCCGGATAGTGGGTATGCCAGTCTGAGACCATTTTTTTCATTAGCCCCTATATTACTTTTACTGTTCGTCCCGGCGGTAACGATGCGTTCTTTTGCCGAAGAAAAACGGTTGGGCACGATGGAATTGCTTTTGTTCCGGCCTATTCGCTTATCTACGATTGTATTATCTAAGTTCCTATCCGCTTTCTTATTAATGTTGATGGCACTGTTGCTCACGTGGGTATATGTATTCAGCGTGCAGATGATGAGTAGTTCAGGGATGGACATGGGAGAACTTGCAGGCGGATATATTGCTTTGATAGGGCTTATCGCGACATTTGTTTCGATTGGAGTGTTTGCTTCCTCTTTAACAAGCAATCAATTGGTTGCATTTTTGGTAGCCGCTTTTCTTTCTTTTGCAGGCTTTTTCGGTTTTGATCTGTTGGCTTCATTATATTCAGATGGGGCAATGCATAATATGTTGTCTGCCATGGGGATGAATGAGCATTATCGCTCTCTGATTCGTGGAGTAGTCGATTCGCGGGATATTATCTATTTTCTGACACTTTGTACCTTCTTTATAGGATTGACGATAGCAGTCAATACTTTGCGTAAAGATAAGAAGCTATGGAGGAATACGGTCGTCGTTTTATCAGGATTAGTTCTCTTCAATGTTTTTTCCGCATTTGTTTATATCCGTATTGATTTGACAGAAGGGAAAAGGTACACTTTATCCCTGCAAAGCCGTGATTTAGTGAAGGGGTTAGACAAACCGTTGGAAGTTTTGCTTTATTTGAATGGGGACTTGAATCCGGCTTTCGATCGCCTTCGTACGGCTACGTTGGATGTGTTGGAAGAGCTGTCACAATATGCAACTCATGGCATTGTTTTGAGGGAAGTAAATCCTGCTATTGCTCCGGATGAGGCGACAAGACAAAAGAATTATCTTAAAATGGATGAACGGGGCATAAAAGGTATCTCGGTGAATGAGCGGGATAGGGAAGGAAAGGTTTCGTCGAAAATCGTATTTCCGTGGTTAGAGCTGGTTTATGACGGAGATACTGTTCCTGTTGAACTATTGAAAAAGAATATTAATCTTTCTTCGCAAGAGGTGCTTAATGCTTCTGTCGCTGATTTGGAATATGGGCTGACAGATGCCGTTCGGTTACTGACCATGAGGGAACCTTCCAGAATCGCCTTTATAGAGGGGCATGGCGAATGGTCTGAACCTTATGTGTATGAAGCGACAAATTTATTGAGCAGATACTATCATGTGGATCGTGGCACATTAAGTGCGGATCCGGCAGAACTCTATCCGTATAAAGCTCTGATTATAGCTTCTCCCCAAACAGCTTTTACGGAAGAAGAGAAATTTGTGTTGGATCAATATCTGATGCATGGAGGAAGTCTTTTCTTCCTGTTGGATGGTGTGAAAATCTCGGAAGAGGAGTTTGCGGAGACAGGAGAATCACCGACATTGAAGAATGAATTGAATTTGGATGATATGCTGTTTACGTATGGCGTGCGGATTAATCCGGTAACCGTACAGGATATGAACTGTACTCCGATTCGTTTGGCTTCTTCGCAGGTTGGTGCAAAGGAGGCTTATTCTACTGTGCCGTGGTATTTCGCTCCGCTATTGGAACCCGTATACGACAGTTCAATTACCCGGAACATTTCACCTTTGAAATCGGAATTGGTTAGCACGATAACATGGGTGGGAGAGGGAGAAGGACAGAAAAAAACAACTCTGTTGACAACTTCCCCGAATGCCCATCTGCTTCCGGTTCCTGAGATGGTAAGTTTGCGATATGTGGAAATGCCGGCTGAACCCTCTTATTTCAATGAATCGCTGTTGCCTGTTGCGGGGTTGATAGAGGGGCAATTTACGTCTGTTTTTCGTAATCGTCCGGTTTCGTGGTATGCGGAGAAAGTGAAAGAAGTAAGTGAACCGGCACGAATCATCGTTTGTGCAAGCTCGTCTTTGATTAAGAATGACTGGAAAGGGCAAGGTAATCAGAGTATGCCTCTACCATTGGGATATGAACCGGTGACAGGGGAACAACTGGGTAATGCCGATTTCATAGTCAATGCGGTGAATTATTTGGCAGGGAATGAAAGCTGGCTGAACTTGCGTGCCCGGAATTCACGGCTTCGCCTGTTGAATAAACAGGAAGTGACTACCGGATTGTATAAATGGCAGTTAGTCAATGTACTTCTTCCTTTGTGTATCCTGTTTGCCGGAGGAGGTTTGTTTATCTGGAGTAGAAGAAGGAAATATCATCGCCGATAGTTCATCGGAAAAATATAGTAACTTCTTTGCTATTATTTTATATAGTTTTTATACCCCCTACTAAATTTTTGTCGCGGAGCTCATTACCAGCACTTTATCTTTCAAAAAGCCCCAAATAAGAAAACTTGTGACATTACTCGCCTTTATGAGTGCTGAAAATTTGTCGCGCTTTTTGCATGATACATAAAAACGCCCTACATCTTTACCCTTGACGCCCTACGTCTTTTTGCCGAATGCCCTACGTCTTTCGGTTGTTTCTTACGGGAGAATTTGCTTAAACGTCCGGGAGAAAAATGATAGTGATAAAGATGATTATCTTTAATCACCCGGGAGGTATTATATATATATTATAGGAATAGGATTGGATTCTTTAAAAAAGTTCACATAGCATATGGCTTTTGCTTTGTTTTATTGTTAATCGCTATTTTTTATTTGTACTTTTGGCATTTATCACATATATTTGTTTTCAATACAACTTTATGCATAATATTCCAATTTGATATCACAATGAAACCTCTTTATCAGGAACTGCCATTCTCCGTAGAGAACTATATAAATTTTTATCGCGAAGATTTGCCTTATTTTATTGTGCCATGGCATTATCATCCTGAGTTGGAGATCATGTGCATAGAAGAAGGAAGCGGAACTCGCTTTGTCGGTGATCACATAGAAAACTATGAAGTGGGTGATGTTTGTATTATCGGTCCTCAGTTGCCTCACGAATGGAGAAATGATAAAGCTTTCTTTGAAGAAGAATCCGGATTAAGGTCTGTGTGCTTATGTGTCTATTTCCGTAAAGAGTTATTTGAAGGGGTGATGATCAATCTGCCTGAATTTATGCATATTCGGAATCTGATAGAGCGTTCCCGTCGCGGTATTAAGTTCACAGGGGAGGCTCGCAGGATGCTGTCTGAATTTATCCGCACAACTTTTAATTCTGGTGGAGCGGAAAGGGTTACAAATTTGATAACCTTATTGGATATGATGGCAAAGACGGAGGAATACGAACTTTTAGCCAGTGTCGGCTTCACTCAGTCGGTTAATTCCTCCGATTTTGAGCGCTTCAATAAGATATATCAATATTTGGTGAAGAACTTCAATCAACCGATAAAGCTGGAAGATGTAGCGGGATTAGTAGGGCTTACTCCTACGGCATTTTGCCGTTATTTTAAGGAACGGACAAAGAAAACGTTTGTGCAATATTTAAATGATATGCGTATCGGACATGCCAAACGGCTTTTGATTGAGGGGAAAATGAAGATTTCTACGATAAGTATGGAAGTTGGTTTCAACAACTTGTCTAATTTCATTGACCAATTTAAAAAGACGGTTCATATGCTGCCTACCGAGTATCAAAAAGAGTATGGCGTGAAGAATAAGAAAGCTATTTAATTCTAACCTTTCATTCTGGAATATTACCAATTTAAATCTACGCATCTATATAAATGATAAGATATCATAATTATCGGGGAAAATAGGAAACAGTACGCTTGTTCTTATGACCTACCTTTGTTCTCAGAGAATTAAATGTAAAATCTTAAAATATAGGTGACTATGGAGAATAAAGGAATTATCTTTCCGGAACTGTTCTTTACCGATAAGAATTTAGTGGGACGTGGAGTCTGTAAGGTATCCAGAAAAATTGCCGACTTGAAGGGCATTTTTGCCGATGTAGAGGCATTTGAGAAAATGCCCCGGAATCAATTGGCTTATGAAGTAAGTAGTTTTTTGCCGGAGAAAGAAGGTACCCCCGGCGGATTGTATTTTGGTATTACTTACCTCTATCCGGGTAAAGTAGGCAATGAGTATATGATGACTAAAGGACATTATCATGCTAATATTGACCGTGCCGAGTATTATTGGGGACTAGAGGGTGAAGGTATGCTTATTCTGATGGATGAGCAGCGTAATGTATGGGCAGAACGGGTATTTCCCGGTAGCTTGCACTATATTCCGGGCGGAGTGGCACATCGAATGGCGAATGTGGGAAGCACGCTGTTTTCATTTGCAGCATGCTGGCCTTCGGATGCAGGTCATAATTATGGTGAGATTGCAGAAAAAGGTTTCTCTGCCAGATTAGTCGATGTAGATGGTACTCCTCATTTAATCTAGTCTGCGATGTATTGTATAGCGATAGATTTGGGGGGCACGATTATCAAGATAGGTTTGGTCAAAGGGGATGAAATACTTGAGTTCACTTCATTTCCGGCCGAAACCGATGGCTTGGGCAGCAATCTGGCATCTATGGAAGCCATAATAAATAGATTGCTGAGTAAGTGGAAAGTGCCGAAAGAAGAGTTTTCCGGTGTAGGATTGGCTTTTCCCGGCATGGTGAATCCGAAGGAGAAGAAGGTTACTTCTACCAATGACAAGTATGATGATGCTTGTGATATAGACCTCAGTTCTTGGGTTTATAAGAATTGGGAAGTTGCTTTTATCATTGATAATGATGCTCGTTTGGCGTTGGCCGGAGAATGGCACTTCGGTGCAGGAAAAGATTGCCGGAATATGGTAATGATGACGATTGGTACGGGTATCGGTACCGGAGTTGTTTTGGATGGACGCATAATAAACGGCAACCATTATCAGGCCGGTTCGTTAGGAGGACATATCATTGTCGACTATCGGGGCAGGCGTTGTACATGTGGGAATATAGGTTGTGTCGAGGCAATGGCTTCCTCTTTTTTCCTGCCGGAAATTATTCGCACACATCCTAAAATCAGTAATGAATATAAAGTAAAGGCGACTCACTATGATTTCAAAACCTTATTTGGTTTAATGCGACAAGGAGAAGCGGAAGCGACCCTTTTGTGCAAAGAGTGTATGGACGTATGGGCTGCGGCTATCATCAATTATATTCATGCGTATGATCCGGAGATTATAGTAATGGGCGGAGGTATAATGCGTAGTGCGGATATAATCCTGCCTTATATAAAGGAACGGGTAGATCGTTTGGTGTGGGCTCCGGAATATAAAGTGAAAATCAAGCCGTCTTTATTGGGAGACAATGCCGCGCTTTTAGGAATTTCTTATACACTATCAACAATTAAAAAAGAAAAGTATTATGAACAAATATTATAATCATACATCTAATTATGATAAATATCCGGTAGTAAATGTGCCGGGCACGGATGGAGAGTGCTATACTGGTTGGGATGCTATTGCGGAGTGCCTGAACCGGGACTTGATGAAAATCAACGAAAAGGTAAAGGTGGTAGTTTTAGAATGTTATCAGGGGGTGTTGGATGAAGAAGTAGTCGTTTCCTTGCAAGCCCGTTTCCCTGCATCCCATTGGTTCTATTCGGCAGACGCCATGTTATCTTCCGATGAGATTAACGCTATCTTGAAGCAAGACATCACAGACGATGAGATATTTGGCTATATGACTCGTCTGAATATGGATTGTTATTTTGATGGGAAGAAGCTGGCTGAACTTCGTTCCAAAGTAGCTGCGGTCAAAGAAGGTGTCGTTTTTGTCTATGGAGTCGGGGCGGCTTATGTGCAGCAAGTATATGACTTGCTTGTTTATGCCGATATGGCCCGTTGGGAAATACAGATGCGTTTTCGTAGAAATGAAATATCCAATGTTGGTGTTGAGAATAAAGAAGAACGTGCTTCTTTGCAATATAAGAGAGCCTTCTTTGTTGACTGGCGCATCTGTGACCGTTTCAAAAAGAAACTGATGAGAGAATGGGATTATGTGCTGGATACGAATATCGCCGGCACTCCTAAAATGGCTACGGGAAAAGCTGTATGGGCAGGATTGGAAAAAGCCTCTCAAACTCCGTTTAGAGTGGTTCCTTTCTTTGATCCGGGACCGTGGGGTGGACAATGGATGAAAGAAGTATGCGACCTTGACCGGAATACAGCCAACTTTGCATGGTGCTTTGACTGTGTGCCGGAGGAGAATAGCCTTTATTTGGGATTTGGAAATGTCCGTTTTGAGATCCCTTCTATCGACCTCGTATTTGCTTATCCGGCACGTTTGTTAGGTAATCCGGTATATGGACGCTTCGGTGACGAGTTCCCTATCCGTTTTGATTTTCTTGATACGATGGGGGGAGGGAACCTGAGCTTACAGGTGCATCCTTTAACACAATATATACAGGAAAAGTTCGGTATGCACTATACGCAAGACGAGAGCTATTATATGCTGGATGCGACGGAAGATGCTACTGTTTATTTAGGCGTGAAAGAAAACATCCATCCGGATGAAATGATTAATGCGCTTAATGAAGCGCAGGAGAGCGGAAACTTTGATGCTGAGAAATATGTAGGCCATTATGCTGTCAAGAAACACGATCACTTGCTGATACCGGCAGGTACTATACACTGTTCCGGAACAAATGGAATGGTGCTTGAAATCAGTGCCACTCCTTATATCTTTACTTTTAAACTTTGGGATTGGGGACGCTTGGGGCTGGATGGTCGTCCGCGTCCAATCAACATAAAGCATGGAAAGGAAGTCATTCAGTGGAATCGTACCGAATCATGGGTAAAGAAAGAAATATTTAACCATATTGAAACGGTAGGAGAAGGGCAAGGCTGGAAAGAGGAACGGACAGGTTTGCATGAAAACGAATTTATTGAAACTCGTCGCCATTGGTTTACAGTGCCTGTTCTGCATAAAACGGATGGTAGTGTGAATGTTCTGAATCTGGTGGAAGGCAGGGAAACGATAGTAGAGAGCCCCGAAGGAAAGTTTGAACCTTTTGTGGTTCATTACGCAGAGACTTTCATTATTCCGGAGTCAATAAAAGAATATACAATCCGTCCTTATGGAGAGTCCGAAGGAAAGCAATGCGCTACCATTAAAGCTTTCGTTAAACATAACGCTTAATTTGTACTACAATGAAATTTAATCCCGGTTTTAATATAGAGCCTACGACAAATCCGATGGGGTTTGTCTATGGCACCGATGTTTTTGGGCCTCAGGTTGAGAACAGATATTTGAAAGACATTCGTAAAAGTTTGTCAGATCCTGATTGTGAAGGGCCCGAAGTGGTTTATGCAATAGCGATGGATGTCGGTAAAAAGATTCATGCTGAATTATTGAAAGATATGCATCTTTTATATGGAGTAGTGACCTATGCTGCCGGAAAATTAGGAAAAGAACCTATACGCAGTCAGGGACATATTCATTGGATATCCAAGTTTAGTCATTGGTCTACTCCGGAAGTATATGAAATATGGTCGGGTGAAGCTATTATTTATATGCAGGAATATGCGGAAGATAATCCCGGACGTTGTTTTGCTGTTTATGCCCGTCCCGGAGATGTTGTAATTGTTCCTCCATACTGGGCACATGCTACAATTAGCGCTAATCCGGATAAGCCATTGACTTTCGGCGCTTGGTGTGATCGTGATTATGGCTTTGAATATGAGGGCGTTCGCAAGCATAAAGGCATTGCATGGTTTCCTGTCTTTAACGAAAAGAATGAAATTGAATGGCAAGCAAATCCCTTGTATGAAGAATCAAAGCTGATTTGTAAATCTCCTGCGGATTATTCATCGCTTGGCATTGTAAAAGGTGAATCCATTTATACAACTTTTGAGAAGAACCCGGATACATTCTTATACGTTCCCCGGCCGGAACTTAAAAAAGAGGTATGGGAAAGGTATGAGCCTTAAATTTGAGAATTAGTAACCAGTCATAATTTAATTACCATGAAAACAGAGTATAATAGTAAGTTGATTTATATTATCGCAGTGGTTGCAGCAACAGGCGGACTTCTGTTTGGCTTTGATACCGGTGTAATCTCCGGAGCTATTCCTTTCTTCCAGAAAGATTTTGGAATAGACAATAATATGATTGAAATTGTCACAGCTTCCGGTTTATGCGGAGCTATTCTTGGAGCACTGTTTTGCGGAAAAGTAACGGATACGTTAGGACGTAAGAAAGTAATATTGGCTTCGGCTGTTATTTTCGCCATTGGTGCATTATGGTCGGGATTTGCTCCTGATGTTTATCATCTTATAGCTTCGCGTTTATTCTTGGGAGTTGCTATCGGTGTCTCTTCTTTTGCCGTACCTTTATATATAGCGGAAATTTCTCCTACAAAGAAACGCGGAGCTTTGGTCTCCATGTTTCAATTGATGATAACTATCGGAGTATTGGTGTCTTATCTTTCTGATTTGTTTTTCGCTGATGACAGTAAAATGGATTGTTGGCGTCCAATGTTCTATGTGGGTGTAATCCCTGCAATCATTTTATTTGTCGGTATGATTTATATGCCGGAAACTCCGCGTTGGTTGATGAGCCGTGGCAGAGAATCGGAAAGCTTGGCTATCCTGTCGAGAATTGAATCTCCGAAGGTAAGAGATGAGGCTTTCAAAGCAATCAAGGATGAGGTATCTAAAAGCCGCGAAGAAAAATCCAGTTATCGTGAACTGTTTAAACCGTGGTTGCGTAATGCTGTGATAATTTGTGTCGGCATTATGTTCTTCCAGCAGTTTGTCGGAATTAACACCGTAATATATTATAGCCCCAAGATTTTCTTAATGGCGGGATTTGAGGGAACAGTGTCTGCTATTGGGGCTTCAGTAGGAGTAGGAGTGATAAATCTGCTTTTTACGATTGTTTCGGTTTATTTTGTTGATAAATTGGGGCGGCGCAAACTCTTTTTTACCGGTTTAACGGGAATTACTATCTCGTTAGTCTTACTTGGGATTTGCTTTGCATTTTCCGGTTCGCTTGGCGAAATGGGTAAATGGTTGTCTATTATATTGGTTTTCTTTTATGTGGCGTTCTATGCCATCAGTATAGGTCCGTTGGGTTGGCTTATCATTTCCGAGATCTTTCCTCAGAAACTAAGAGGTTTGGGCTCTTCTTTGGGTTCTTTATCTGTATGGTTCTTTAATAGTATTGTGTCTTTTACTTTCTTCAAAATAGTTCATGCTTTTACGATAGAAGGTACGGAGATATATGTGGAAGGTGAGAATCTTGGGAATCCGGCAGGTGCTTTCTGGTTCTATGCAGTAATAGCTTTTGCGGCACTTATATGGGGATACTTCTATGTTCCGGAAACGAAAGGAGTTTCTTTGGAAAAGATTGAGGAATATTGGCGTAAGGGTGGTAAGCCGCGTCTGTTGAAATAGGAATTCTTTAATAAGATATTGGAATAATATCAATAAATAGGAATGGGAAAGCTTATTATGGTAAGATATCATAATAATCAGCTAAAATGATGGAAAGAACGTATGTCGTTTAACTGTAATTTTACATTCGTCATTCAATGCTAACCATAATTCTTTTGTTTAATTGAAATTTAAGTTGATTGTAATAATGAAAAACACAATGAATATGAAAACAGAGTATCTATGTAAAAGTCGCATGAAGCATACTTTGCTTATCGGGACTGCGATGTTTCTTATCTCTCCAATTGCTGTTCATGCAACTGGTATTACTGACAATCCGAGTGAGGGTAGTACAATGGGAGTCATGCATGTAACACAACAAGAACAAACGGTAAAAGGTACGGTGAAAGGGCAAGATGGATTACCTGTTATTGCCGCAACTGTTTCCCAAAAAGGAACTAATAATGCTACCATTACTGATTTGGACGGTAATTTTACACTGAAAGTCAAAGGGCAACGTCCTGTATTGGTTTTTTCTTATATAGGATACGTTACTACCGAAGTGAGTGTTTCTGATAAAACATTTATTAATGTAGTAATGAAAGAGGATGTTGAGACTTTGGATGAAGTGGTAGTAGTGGGGTACGGAACGATGAAAAGGAAAGATGTTACAGGTGCGGTTTCTTCAGTCAAATCATCTGAAATCACCAAAAATGCAACATCAAATGTTATGCAAGCTATTGCCGGAAAAATGTCCGGTGTTCAGGTTGTACAAAACTCCGGTGCTCCCGGTGGAGATGTCTCCATTCTTGTACGTGGACTCGGTACTATCAATGATGCTTCTCCTTTATATGTTATAGATGGAGTTCCGGTTAGTGCAGGCATGTGGTATTTGAATCCTAATGATGTGGAGTCCATAGACGTTTTAAAAGATGCTTCGGCTACAGCCATCTACGGTTCACGAGGTGCCAATGGAGTCGTGATGGTTACGACTAAGCAAGCGCAAGAAGGCCATACGGAAATTAATTTTGATTATAGTTATGGCATACAGCATTCTGCAAAGACATATAAGATGATGAATGCAGCGCAATATGCCGCTTTGCATAATGAGATGCGTACCAATGCGGGACCTGAGTATTCTTTGAATCCAGCATTTGCCGATCCTGAGTCTTTGGGTGTTGGTACTGATTGGACGGATGCTATATTCCATACTGCACCGATGCAGAAAGTAAATCTTTCTATTCTGGGAGGAAATCAAAAAATAAGTCACGCCACTTCTTTAGGGTATTATACTCAGGATGGTATTATGAAAAACTCTTCCTTTGAACGTCTGAGTTTACAATCAAACATTTCTTCCAAAATAGCTTCCAATGTAACGGTTAGAGCAAATGTAAATTTAAGTGCGGAAAACAGACGCAATCAACCGGTCGGAACGGTAATTCAAAATGCGATGCGTATTCTTCCGTCTATTCCGATAAAAGATGAAAACGGAGAATATGCAGGTCCTACGGGTAATGCCGAGTGGAATGGTAATGCACTCAACCCAGTGGCTATTATCAACGAACAAAGTTACCGGATGAAAGGCTTTCGTATGTTGTCTAATATATCTCTTGAATGGGAAATCATCAAAGGTTTGAAATTTAAAACAACGGGAGGAGCTGAATTAGGATATGATTATAATAACTCATACATACCTAAATACAAATGGGGGATGAATGAGTCGAAGAATACGATGCAGTCAATTGCTTCCGTTTATGAGCAATTATATTTGTGGGATAATATTTTGAACTATGATAGATCTTTTGGAAAGCATAAATTGAATGCAATGGTTGGTACGTCTTATCAGGAATATAAGAAAGAATCCGTTTCCGCAGCAGGGTCAGGACGTGCCAGCGAACTTACGACTGAATTGGATAACGCAACCAAAGCTACGGATGTTGGTGGTAACTCTTTACGGTGGGCATTAATGTCATACATGACACGTTTGCATTATTCTTTTGATGATCGTTATCTGTTGACTGCAACTTTTCGTGCCGACGGTTCTTCTAAGTTCGGAAAAGATAATCGTTTTGGCTTTTTCCCATCTTTTGCTGCTGCATGGAATGTAGCCAATGAATCTTTTATGCAAGATGTGAAACCTATTTCCCAATTGAAACTTAGGGCTGGTTATGGACAGACCGGTAATCAACATATCGGATCTTATACATTTGCAGATAAATTGAGCGTAAACGGTGTTTATAATTTTGGTTCCCAACGTGGCTTTGAATCTAATTTAGTGGATTTGATTTATCCGTATTTGTTGTCTAATCCATCTATAAGATGGGAAGCTGTGGAGCAATATAATGTAGGTATTGATATAGGCTTTTTGCAGAATCGCATCGTTGCAAATATTGATTTTTATAAGAAAAATACGATAGATATGCTCACAAAGAAACCGGTACCTCAAACCAGTGGTACTTCTTTGGAACAAGGTGATTGGCCTCCGGTAAATATTGGTAAAGTATTGAATAGAGGTTTTGAGTTTACTATTAATACTAAGAATTTTATAGGAGAATTTAAATGGGAAACCAATTTGAATATGAGTTTCAACCATAATGAAGTTGTTTCTATCGGAGGGCCTGAAATCTTAAACGGAGTAAGTCTTATTCGCGAAGGAGAGTCTATTAACTCTTTCTATGGTTACAAATTAGGAGGAGTATATCAGACGCTTGATGAAGTCTTTACTGGTCCGGTAATGGAGAATCGTGCTGCGGATAAAGCTTCTCATAACCCTTATAAAAATACTTCTCCCGGTGATATGTGGTTTGTGGATGTAGATAAAAACGGAAGTATAAATGATTTGGACCGTACTGTAATCGGTAATCCGTCACCTGATTGTTTCTTTGGATTTAACAATACCTTCAGTTATAAAAACTTCGATTTAAGTATATTCTTTCAAGGTGCTTTGGGAAATCAGGTATGGAATGGAGTCAGAGCCAGCCATGAAAGTATGAACAGTACATATAATCAGTTAGCTTCAACTTTGGAAAGATGGAAAGGGGAAGGTACCAGCACTTCAATGCCACGTGCTATTTATGCTGATCCGAATAATAATTCCCGGGCATCGACTCGTTGGTTGGAGAACGGTTCTTATGCTAAGTTGAAGAACTTGACTTTCGGATATACGTTCCCGCAGCAATGGACAAGTAAAGCGAAAATTAAAGCATTACGTCTTTATGTTAGCTTCGATAATCTTTGTACGATAACTAATTATTCGGGATTAGATCCTGAAGTGGGTTTAAATGGGCTTGATTATGGTGTATATCCTTCTGCTCGTACATATATGTTTGGTGCATCTGTTAAATTCTAATAATATAAGACTATGAAAAAGTATATTTATATATTCACCTTTTTAGGATTATCGCTCTGCAATCAGAGTTGTATGGATAAATTGGAGATATTACCCAATGATCAGATTATTACTGATAATTTCTTTGAGAAAGGTACTGCTGAAGAAATTGAAAGTGGAGTTAATTCAATGTATCAGCGATTACAAAGTTCGTATATGTATAACCTCCGTATGTGGACTCTTGATATAGTGGCAGGTGAAGGTAGTGTAGGAAATGAAGCCGGAGGCAATGGGTTGGAGACGACTCAATTAGCTAATTTTATAACAACCAGTGATAATTCCGGTGCTAAGGAACTATGGCGTGGACCGTGGGCAGGAATTAGCCGTACGAATTGGATTTTGAATAATGTAGATAATGCTGTTCACGTAGATCCGGATAAAATTATTCAATATAAAGGTGAAGCTCATTTCTTGCGTGCCTTGTATTATTTCAATCTGGTTCGTTTATTCGGTGATGTTCCTTTGATTAAAATTCAACAAACGGCTGCACATGATTTGCAGGTTCATCGAGCTCCTAAGGAACAGATTTACGAGTTAATTATACAGGATTTGAAAGATGCGGCATCTCTGTTGCCCGCGCAATATGAACAATCTTCTGATATAGGTCGTGCTACGAAGGGAGCTTCTTTAGGGTTATTAGCCAAAGTTTATTTAACGTTGAAAAGATATGATGATACCATCTCGACGATTGAAGAACTGGAAACTTTGAATGTTTATTCATTGAATAAGAAGTATGACTGGAATTTTGATTATTCGCGCGAGAATGGTCCGGAAAGTCTGTTTGAAGTACAATATGAGAAAGATGTAACGACTTATGCGGAGTTCGATATTCTGGGACAAGGTGCTTGGCATAATGATTATTTGGCTCCTTTGGCTCCTATCGCTATTGGTGGTAGATGGGGTAACTTCGGTTGGTTTGCCGTTTACCAGGAATTTGTTGATTCTTATGAACCAGGAGATTTGCGTAAGAAAGTTTCTGTGTGGTGTCAAGGTGATCAGTATAAAGGATGGTCTTATGATCCTTCATGCTCACAGACCGGTCATAATGTTAAGAAGTTCTTGTGTGAAGATATAGGTCAGGATCGTGCAATGGATAGTCCTCTTAATTTTCCGGTACTTCGCTATGCGGATGTATTGCTCATGTATGCAGAGGCTTTGAATGAAACAGGACATACCAAAGAAGCATGTGCACCTGCAACTTCTTATGAAGAAGGCGGACCGTTAAATCGTGTTCGTGCCAGAGCGGGCTTACCGAATGTGGATACGGAAGATCAAGCCGAGTTGAGAGAAATTATTCGTCATGAACGTCGTATGGAACTTGCCTTTGAAGGTGGACATCGTTGGTTCGATTTGATTCGTTACGATGAAAATGGTGAGTATGCGAAGAAGTTCTTCCATAGTATAGGTAAAACCAATTTCACTACTCCGAAGCATTTATTGTTACCTGTACCAATGGATGATATTGATGCGAATCCTAATTTAAGACCGAATAATCCGGGATATTAAGGCAAAATCATTTATTAATAGTAGTAGAGAGCCATAAGCCAATGGCTCTCCAATAAGATAAGAACATGAAAAAGAAAATATTGATGTCCTCAGGGTTGCTATGTTTGTTTTTGTCGATAAATGCCCATGATGATTTGGTTTATAGAACCCGGTCAGGGTGGTCTTTTGATATCGGTAGTCAAGCTCATATTTCGCAGACGGTAGATGCCTCTTTCCTAGGGGGAGCATGCGTTGGCGATTATGACGGGGACGGTTTGGCGGATCTTTGTGAAATTAAATTAGATAGTGAAAACATCCAATGGGTATGGAAAATAAATAAAGGTAAAGGTAATTGGATTGAAGAAAGCCCGATTAGTTTTGGAGTTAGTGAAGCAGACAAATGTGTTGTCGGTGATTTTAATGGTGATGGAAAAAGTGACATCGCTGTTATGCGGTCGGGTTCAGGAGCGCTGGCTACTTGGTATATCGATTTTTCCCCTTGTGAGGGAAATTTCGATGCCAAAGGTCAGTTCGGCTTACCGGGGGATATCCCGCTTGCCGGTGACTTTAACGGTGATGGAATAGATGATATTGCTGTTTATCGTCCTTC
Organism: Bacteroides sp. OM05-12; assembly: GCF_003438995.1. Lineage (GTDB taxonomy): Bacteria > Bacteroidota > Bacteroidia > Bacteroidales > Bacteroidaceae > Bacteroides. Next base: position 105,352 of record NZ_QSUN01000003.1, on the reverse strand, counting down.
TACAGGGACATGGTACGTAGCCTTTTCTTCTTTGACCGGATATCCGGAGTTTGATATGCCTTTAGCCATTAATGGAGTTATTTTTGGTACAGCGGAAGATATACCTTTTACCGGTGATTTTAATGGAGACGGCTATACGGATATGGCACTTTATCGTTCTTCAACCGGTCAGATTCTTATTAATTACTGGTCGGCAGATAAACCAAGGTTTGAGCATTATGCAGATATTAATGGTTTTGGGGCTGTTGACCGTGCTATAACTGTACCGGTATCGGATGTCTTGAGTGTTATGGCGGCAGATATGGATAATTCACGTCCGGTAACGCTTCCTTTGGCAACAGTGGAAGAAATGGGAAAAGAAGTGAATCTACGTCATGGATGGACATGTATTTTTGATAATTCTTTGGATGTGGATAAGTGGGCACATAATTTGAAAGCGGCAGGAATAAATACATTGGAATATCACCCCTGGATGAGAGCTCATGAGGAAATTGCTCCTCAAACAGAGACATGGAATACCTATGTAGGTGATGATCGTCTTTGGACAAGCAAAGATATGATGAAAAAGAAAATTGAAAAGTTCCGTAGTATTGGTGGACGTTCTATTTGTTATACAGGTATATACGCCGCAACTCCGGCTTTTGCACATGATTATCCTAATTGGGCGATGCGTAATGCCGCTGATCGTAGCTTTATAACTTATGGAGGTTCTTATCTCTACTTGATGTCCACTAATGAATCGGTGAATGCTCCGTATATTATAAATGGAGATACATACAAGAATTTCAATGACTATTTTGTTTCCCAAGCTGTAGAAGCTCAAAGAGAATATAATTGGGACGGGTATCGTTGGGATTGGTATGGCTTGCCTGATAGTTATGTTTGTGACGGGACTTCTATTACCTGCAATTTTTCGAATGAGATGGCACCGTTGGTTAACCGGTTGGATTTAGCTGTAAAAGGTGAACGTGCGGATGTGACGACTACGGCTTTACAGCTTCCGTCAACAAACGGGAATGTGCCTCATTATACCACAGGAGCGGTAGCCAATCATCAATTTATGGAACTTTGGCCTTTTGGTACAGGAACGAAATATACGGATCTTTATCGTGATATTTATGAAGCGAAGTCGCGTTACCCGGATAAACCTGTATTTGCTAACTTCTATCCTCCGGCAGAAATGAATTTGAAGACAAGTTGGCCGAAGCAGAATATTGATTATCAGTTCGCTACTTGTCTTTCTGCAGGTGGTTATCCGGCAGCACAAGTAGTTGATGGAGTAGCAGGCTTCACTGACCCGGTTCCTTTTCATGCGGTAAATTATCCGGTGGAAGTTCTTGAGCGCATTGCCCGTTGGAATGAATTTACGGAGGCTTATGGAGGTTATCTTTATTATTCTAATCACGCTTATGTGATTGCCGATTATAATAATTCGGACTTGTCGTTGGATGATAATATAGCAGGAGTTTATGCAAAACTGAAAAAACGTTGGGATAAACGTACCCGTCGGGTTGATGCAATGATTATAAATCTGATCAACTATGGTACTACAACTGAATTGCGTTGGGATGCGGTTAATGCTACACCGCAAAGCAGAGCAGTTGGCGTTTCTTTTACGTTACCGGAAAATGTTGTTCCGACTGATCTTTATTGTGTAACTCTGGAAGGTCGTCAGAAGGTGAATTATGTAAAGGAAGGGACTAAAATAAAAGTATCATTGCCGACACTTGATACATTTGCAACCTTAGTACTTAATTTGGATAATGCTTCCGGAATGCTGGATGAGATGGATGATGATGCAATGTCATTTGATATTTTTCCATTCCAATATGATGCAAAAGGAGAAACTTTGCGTCCGGCGCAGTGTGATGCTGTTTCTGTTCTTGATGACCAGGAACCGTTGATTGTTGCTAATGATTATAATGGTAATATCTCTCAGACAAGTATTATTACGGATGCATTTGCCGGAGAAAGGGCATTGCAGGTAACTCCGGGTATAATTCGTTTTACGACTACTTCTGATGGGGCGATACGGGTACCTATAGATCAGTTTAATCGATTCAAGATAGCTATTCGTTCCAATAATACTACGGCTTGCTGGTTTGGCTTCCGTCTGATAAAACCATCTGATAGTTCTCCGGTATGGGAAACCAGGGATATATTCTATCGTGTAGGTTATTCTCAGCCTGGACTGGCTTATCTTACTTTAACTCCTGTAAAACCAATAGTTGGTGAGTGGGTAGAGTATGAAAGAAATATTCAACAAGACTTGGTGAAATTGTGGGGAGAAGATTGGGCAAATGCCATAGTCATCTCTGTTCACTTAGGACCGGTAGACCGTAATAGTGCGGATTACGACAATTTAATTTTTATGTCGGAAGGATATTCCGGTATCGATTCGATTAAAAAAAAAGATGAAGCCGTAAGTGTTTATTTTGATGATGAGGGCTGTATGCAGATTGTTTCTGGTGAGATGCAAGAAGAATCTCTTTATGAGGTCCGGTTGGTAGATTTAGGAGGACGTATTTGCTATAAAAGCAGGACTAAGTTTAATAACGGGGTTCTTTCCTGTCATGTTCCTACACTGTCACAGGGAGCTTATCTGTTGACGATTAACGATGTAGAGCAGCGTCATTTCAATCAATTATATTCCTCGGTAATATTCCGATAAAAAAGAAGTATAGATTCATTATTGTATAATTTAAATTTAATGGTTATGAAAAAGTTAACACTTGTATTTTTAGTAAGTTTAATGACCGTTTTTTCTTACGGTCAGAATAAAGACGGTATTGTGTATTGGTCTGCTGAAGCCGGTTATCAGTTTGATTTTGATTTGGATGGTAAGATTGACCTTACAGTTCCTACTCAGACAAAAGATGTGGCTATATCCGAGGTTTTTGTATACGATGCCAATGGTGACGGTTATTTTGATTTGTGTGAAGTAGATCGTTCTTGTTCTGTAGATCAGCTTATTCATTGGAAATTCTATTATAATGATGGGAATAACAACTTTGTTGATCCGCAAGATATTATTTATGGTATGGCAGTTGGAGATAAAGCTCTTACCGCTGATTTTAATGGAGACGGAATCGGTGATGTAGCTATTCGTCGTGATAATGAATATGGCCTTTGGTGGCTGATGCATTTCTTTTTGGAAGATGTTGCAGATGTAAATCTAGCTTTTGGTATTACGGATACGGATGCATTGTTAGCAGGAGATATGAATAATGATGGTCTGGCAGATGTCGTTTTATACGATAAGGGTGCATGGTTGTGTTCATTTACTCCTTCTACTACCGAACATAAGGTTCCGGACTTTGCCAATCAGGATATAGCTAATATGCAGTTTGGAACTAAAAACGACATTCCTGTATTGCTTGATGTAGATGGTGATGGATATGATGATATGGCTCTTTGCTCGGTAAATGATGAAGAGGTCAGCGTAAACCTGCATAGTGCGGATAAACCGGAAAATAATGGTTATAGCAAAAGCGGACGAGGTAGTTTTGATTTGACTTTTGATATGCCTTCAGGGATTAATCCGACTTGTGTACGCGGTGTGAAGATAGGTAAGGGTACTGTCAACGGTATTAATGCGATGAAACAAGATGAACCTGTATCGGTTTATCCTACAATAATTGTGGAAAACACTTCGTTTACAGTAAAGACAGCTTCCGATAATGCCAATATTTCAGTTTACAATGTAATGGGACAATTGATTAAAGCCGTTTCTGCCGATAAAGATGTCACCGTACAAGCTGAAGGTTGGAGCAAAGGAAACTATTATGTTCGTGTTGAATCAGGAAATAATATTGTAACCAAGAAACTTATTGTGAGATAGTCTTGGTATGATTAAGATTCCTTTTCGACAAAGAGAAGAATTAAATACATTACTAATATAATAATTAATCTTTTCCGGCTGGGGCTGCCTCTTTTAAAGCAGCCCTCCGGTCAAGACTCTATTTTCATATGAAATCATATCTATGTTTTAGTTTGTTCGTCCTATTTACCATGATCTCTTGCCGTAGTGAGAAAATCTATTCCGAGTGGAGTTTGCAAAACAGGGAGAGTGGTGAATATCTGGGTGAGAAAGAGGGATCTTTTTGTTTTGCAGTAGAACCTTCCGGAGATGAATATCTTTGGATTATTGAGAGTACTCCCGGCGAAGAGTTCCTGATAAAGAATAAGAAGAGTGGGAAATATTTGCAGCTTGATGGAGGTAAAGTCGTTTGTGCTGCTTCTGCTGATGGAGATCAGGAGAAGATGAAATGGCAATATGGGGGCTTTGACTTTGTAACGCAAAAGAATTGTGGCTGGTATACATTGGAGAATAATGCGTCGGATAAAAATTTGCATTTGGCGCGTAAAGAAAACGGCGTTGTAATGGATGCTTCGAATCGTGTGGAAGATTTTAGTTCACATTGGAATATTGTGCGTGAGAATGGTTCCGACCTGTCTTTTTCGATTACTCCCGAGAAAGTTGTTGATGCTTCTTTCCTTGGTACAAGAGAAGCTGTTGCTGTTTCGGATACGGAAATAGTATCTGATTATCATGGTAAGAACAGTTGGACATTACAGAAAGATATATCTTCTTTCCCTCGTTTTACAGCCGAAAATAATCCGATGCTGGTTGCACTTTATAATATGGCTTTGGAAGAAATGCAGTTGGATGTGCGCACGGACAGTACATTTATGGCAGGTGCTTTATGGCCTGATACTTGGACGCGTGATGCGGTATACAGTATTTATTTTTCTTATGCATGGATACTTCCCGAAGTTTCACGTAAGACTTTGGAGAAGCAGACTTTGCAGAATCCGAAAGAAGCTCTTCAGGACACTGGTAGCGGAGGCTCTTGGCCTATTTCTACAGATCGTGTCGTATGGGCAATGGCAGCGTGGGAATACTATTTATATACAGGAGATAAGACTTGGCTGGAATCGGTATATGATGGTTTGAAATATACTGCATTGAAAGATATTCATGTTGCTTTCGACCCGAATGTGGGCTTGTTTAAGGGAGAGACATGCTCGATGGATTGGCGTACACACACTTACCCTAACTGGTTTATTAATTCGGTGATAGGAGATTCATTCTCCAGTGGTACGAATGCGTTGCATAAGTTCTTTTATCAGTTCTTGGGAACTGCGGGACGTATTATTAACAAGCCGTCCGAGGAGATTGCCATGTGGGATAAGTATTGTAATATCGTGAAAGAGAATATCAATAAACGATTTTGGGATGAAAAGCAAGGTTGCTATACTTGTTATTTGTATCCGGAATATATGGGATATAAGTCTACTCAGAGAGTAGGGGTAATGTCAAATGGTCTGGCTGCTATTTTAGGGGTGTCCACTTCTGAACAGAGTACCCGAATGGTGGAGAACTTCCCGCTTTATCCTTATGGAGCTGCGGTTTTATATCCGAGCATTCCCGATGATTTTTCTTATCATAATAAGAGTGTATGGCCGGTTTGGCAAACACCTTATATGTATGCAGCCCGTGATGCCAAGAATTCTGCTGCTGTGGAGCATATGATGAAGTCTCTGATAAGAGCAGGTGCGTTGTTTTTAACCCACAAGGAGAATATGACTTATGATACGGGATACGATCGTGGCACGGCGTTGAATTCTCCTCGTCAGTTATGGTCGGTGGCATCCTATATCAGTATGGTTTATCGTGTATTATTCGGAATGACTATGACGGAAGAAGGCATTGTCTTTTCTCCGGTTGTTCCGGATCTGGTAAATGGCAAGTTGTCTTTGGCTGATTTCCATTATCGGGATGCAAATCTGAGTATAAATATCTCAGGAAAAGGAAATACCGTTAAGAGCATTAAGGTAAACGGAGAAGAGCAGAATATGCCTTATCTGTTTCCGTCAACGGCAAAGGGAGATTATGTGATTGACCTTGTAATGACTACCGAAAAGGCAAGTAATAAAATGAATCTGGTACAAGCCGGTCCTCGCAAAGACTGGTCTCCGGTAGAACCTGTATTGGAGCAGGATGGGGAAATGATTAATTGTGAAGTAGTACCGGGTTTAAGCTATTTCTTATGCGGTAAAAATATTGCAGACAAAGAGATAACATTGCCTTATGATCTTAGCGGAGAATCAAATGGTTTCTATTCCGTTTATTCAATGGATAAGCAAGGATTTAAATCAGATTGTTCCAATCCGGTTATCAAAACTGATTGGCAGAATGTTTTTGAAGCTGAAGATGCGGTCTCTAGAGGAGCCTTTAGTAATGTTCATTCCGATTATTCGGGAAGAGGTTTCGTTGTAGATCTATGTGCGAAACCGGCTGATTTTGTCTTTACAATAGATGTTCCGGCTGATGGAGACTATGCTTTGGTTCTTTCCGGTGCAAACGGGCATGGTCCGGATGGTACTTATTGTGCAATTCGTTCTGTGTATATTGATGATCAGGATGCCGGATCATTTATTCTCGAAGCTACAGGCGATTGGAATAAATGGTTGAACTCAAATTATGTAGTGAGAGCACTGAAAGCCGGACGTCATACTGTCAGCCTGAAGTTTAATCCGGAGGATAGAGGATTCGATTTTAATATGTCTCATGGTAGAGAAAACGCGAATGATTATAATCTTGATTATCTGAAAGTGATCCGGATGTAATCCTCTTTCTAGAGGAGTAGAATATTAGATTTATTAAGATACGGTCGATTGTTTGCAAACGATAGGAGTTTGTAATCAATCGACCGTATCTTTGTCTTCAAAGGACCGTATGTTTGTTTGCAAACGTCCTGATGTTTTTTTCAATCAACCTGATGCTTTTTAAAAACATCAAGGTCATTTCTTATTTATTCTCAAAGTGAGTAGGTGAAAAGCGTAAAGTATATACAGAAAACGATGGGGAGGATTATGCCCGAATTTATTAACACAAGCAACAGAATCACCACCGCCAACAAGTGAGAATGCACCGTTTTTAGTAGTTTTTCCAAGCATTGGCGTGCTCGGCATTATGCAGTCTTGCCCTGCCTTTTTTGCTGAAGATTCTTTGTAATAGATCTTCGGCAGAGAAAGAATAACTTATTCCGGGACCTATTGGTGCTAATACTCTGCCGCCGATTCCGGGTAAAGGTGTGGTAACTTTATAATTCCTTACCGGTCCATTACGTAAACTGAATTTTACAGCCATTGGATATATGTAAGATTGACCTGTGACCGGATTCTCATCATATCCGGTAAAAATGCCGTAAGGATGCAATGTCAGATATATTCTTCTTTTCCGTGGAATGCTGTCGGTAAAGTAAGTTGGAAGATTTGTCTTGAATTTCAAGGATGGTTTCTCCGTATCCATTAACGGAGATAAATCGAATGGCTTTTCAAGTGATGGAGATTCTAGCCGTATGTTTCCTATTTCCTCTGCATTCAATTTTAGTTCTTTCTCACCTGATAGAAACTTCTGTAGTTTCAGTGAATCTTGAGATGTCCATTGTGCATTGGCTGCAATGACTCCCGCAACAAATAGGAATGATAAAGAGCAGAATCGTTTGTTCATCAGGTAAACAACACTTTTGGGTTCTCGACAAAAGTAAGTTTTTTTGAGTTCGCCTACTTGTTTGAACTGTTATTTAGTCTTATCGTTAGGATTTATTAAGTGAGAATAATATAAAAAATATAAACCGGTCTAAACTTGCCCGGTTTATATTTTATGATGTGTAGATGAGTCTCATTTTAACTTTTCATGCATGGCGGCTGCGGCTCTACGTCCGTCGCCCATGGCAAGGATGACAGTTGCTCCGCCGCGAACGATATCACCCCCTGCATAAATCATCGGTATGGAAGATTCCATATTGTCGTCTACATTGATTGTGCCTTTTCTTCCCAGTTCAAGTCCCGGAATGGAGTGAGGAACAATCGGATTGGGCGATACGCCTACGCTGACAATAGCCATGTCGATGTCGATTGTCTCCGTAGCACCGGGGATTGCGACAGGACTGCGTCGTCCGGAAGCGTCGGGCTCTCCAAGCTCCATCTTCTGAAGTATAACTTGTTTAACTTTTCCCTGTTCATCTGCAATGTATTCAATAGGATTATGCAACGTCAAGAACTCGATACCTTCTTCTTTTGCATGTTTTACTTCTTCGATACGTGCAGGCATTTCTTCTTCGGAACGACGATAGATAATCATGGCACGCTCTGCGCCCAGGCGTCGAGCCGTACGCACGGAGTCCATTGCCGTATTACCGCCACCGATTACCGCTACGCGTTTTCCGAGTGTGACCGGAGTATCGGAATCTTCACTGGCTGCATCCATCAGGTTGACACGCGTCAGATATTCGTTGGAAGACATGATATTGATGGAGTTCTCTCCCGAAATACCCATGAAATTGGGAAGTCCTGCACCGGAAGCTACGAATATACCTTTGAAGCCTTCTTCTTTTAATTGTTCTACGCTGATAGTCTTACCTACGATACAGTCCTTAATGAAAGTGACTCCCATTTTAGACAGATTATCGATTTCCACATCGACAATTTTATTGGGTAGGCGGAATTCGGGAATACCGTATTTAAGCACACCACCGATTTCGTGAAGAGCTTCGAATACAGTTACGTCATAACCATACTTAGCCATATCTCCGGCAAAAGAGAGTCCGGCAGGTCCGGAACCGATAACAGCAACTTTAATACCGTTCTTTTCAGCTATGGCGGGGACGGATATCTGTCCGCTTTCACGTTCATAATCAGCTGCAAAACGTTCCAAATAACCGATGGCTACTGCTTCTTTACCCATCTTTAGGTGGATACATTTTGATTCACATTGCTTTTCTTGTGGACAAACACGTCCGCATACAGCTGGAAGGGCACTTGTCTCTTTCAAGGTCTGTGCTGCTTTGAGGAATTCTCCCCGTTCGATATTCTTTATGAATTTGGGTATATTGATACCTACGGGACATCCGCTCATACAGGATGGATTGACACAGTCGAGGCATCGTTTTGCTTCCGTCAAAGCCTGTTCTTCTTTTAATCCTAAATTAACTTCTTCTTTACGGCTGTGTGAACGGTATTCCGGGTCAAGTTCATTCATCTTAACCCGTGGAATGTCCGTACGTTCTTTGGCTTTCATGCTTTTACGTAACGCTTCACGCCAAGGAGCATTGCGGTCATCCGCTTCTTTTATCGCTTTTGTAGCTTCGCATACATCTTGATGATCCAGTTTGTGAATCTCATTGCGTTCTATTTCTTTGAAAGCTCCCATACGTTTCAACATCTCATCGAAGTCTACTTGGTGTGCATCGAATTCCGGCCCGTCCACGCAAACGAATTTTGTCTTTCCGCCGACAGTAATTCGGCAAGCACCACACATACCTGTTCCGTCCACCATAATTGTATTAAGAGAAACATCTGTGGATATGTTATATTTCTTCGTCAGCAACGATACGAATTTCATCATGATAGCAGGGCCGATGCAGAAACATTTATCTACTTTCTCACGTTTAATGACTTCTTCAACACCTTCGGTTACAAGGCCTTTTTTTCCGTAAGAACCGTCATCCGTCATAATGATTACTTCGTCAGAACTTTCGCGCATTTCCTTTTCAAGGATGATAAGTTCTTTGGTACGACCTGCAAGCACGGTGACAACCCGGTTGCCGGCAGCTTTCAAAGCTTGTACTATCGGGAGGAGAGGGGCAACGCCTACACCGCCTCCTGCACATACTACCGTTCCAAAATTTTCGATGTGAGTAGCTTGCCCGAGCGGTCCTACTACGTCCGTGATATAATCACCCGCTTCCAACTGGCAAAGTTTGGTAGAAGATAAACCTACTTCCTGCACCACTAAGGTGATTGTTCCTTTCTTGGTATCGGCAGCAGCAATAGTCAAAGGCATACGTTCACCTTTTTCACCTACACGTACGATTACGAAATGTCCGGCCTTGCGTGACTTCGCAATCAATGGAGCCTCTATTTCTAACTTGAATACTTTTTCGGAAAAGTGTTCTTTAGATATAATTTTATTCATGTTAGTCGTTAATATAATATTATTTTAGCCTTGCTGCTATCAGATTGATATTTATGCAAAGATAAGCGGTTTGGTTGGAATAGCAAAGGAAAAAGAGGATAGATATTCTTTTGATAAAAAACTTGTTATAATAAAAAGGTGTACCAAAACAAGATAATAATGATTTCTTGTGTTCGGTACACCTTTGTATATGCAGTTGCCAATTGTTACTTCACGATAACCTTGGTTATTTTGCCGTTGAGGTTGATTAGATAAACTCCCGGTTCAACGGAAATGTTTTCTTCATCGGTTGCTTTTGATTGTGTAATCAATTTGCCGTCCATCGTGTATATTGTCAGGTTATAGCCTTCCGCTCCTTTTATCAAGATAGTGCGGTATTCGGTATTAATGAACGGATATTGCATGATAGCTTCAATAGAAGAAGGCTGTACAGAGATGGTTATAACATTGGAAGGCAGAGATTCGCCTCTATCGTATACCACGCTGACTGTGTATGTATGTTCTTCTACGGAAGGTTTGGCATCCAAGTAAGAAACTTCTCCTATCGGTTGGGGCGTGATCTTTTCTCCGTCACGATATACATTATATCCTTGAATTTCTATCGTGCCTGATCCTTCTACTGGTAGATATGAAATATCATCGAGTAGGAGTCCGAACTTGTTGGAAGAGATGTAACGTATAGCAAAATATTTAGCATCCTTTGGTAATTGATAGGTGAATTCCGACCATTCTAATGAAGAAACCTCGTCGCTCTCCAATAAAGTGAAGCTTTCGATATTATCATTGGTTGATGATGTCAAAATTTCAAACTCTTCGGCTCCATATTGATTGGTCGCCTCTTTTGACCAGAATGAAAGTACACTTCCCCCTACTATTTCCGGAGATATCAGCCAATCATCATTTTTAGGATCTACAGTAGGTTCTTCGTCTCCGGGCATTATACCACTTGAAGCAAAACTGATTAAGTATTGATCTCCGGAATGTGATTTCCATCCTTTATTGCTCACTCCGAGATAAGATGGATTCCATACCTGGAATGCCATAGGTGCTCTCTTATTATCATATTCATCCATATCTTCTGCCGTATAAGTCTTTTGACCGTCTCCATCATAAAGTTTCCAAGCTCCGATATTTTTGATAATCAAAGGCTTGTAAGATTCAATGTCATCTGTTATCGGTAATTTGACATCGGTATTCGGTTCCTCCCATGATAAGGAAACATCTGCTCCGATCTGTTTTCCCTGTAGGTTGGTTACTACAGGATAAGTAGGAGAGATGATAGTCAATTCTTTGACTTCACTTTGGTTGTTTGATTCATTGTTATCACCTGCATAAACGATTTTAGCCTGATAGGTTCGTTTCTTTCCTGTATCGAAAATAGAAGTCTGGATTGGGAAATGGAACATTGCTTCTTGTCCGGAATATAATTTCTCTCCGTTTTGAGTCTCTACAACTTTTCCATCCATGTATAACTCTACATTATAATTATCGCTTTCCTGTCCTTCATTTCTAACTAATACTGAAATATACTCTTCTTCGTTGACATTCATTTTAGAAGGAACATTGAATGTGATTAATGCCATATCCCGGTCAGGAATGTTTTCGATACTGACATTATCTACAAGTATGACTCCTTCCCAGCCGGCAGCATATCCCTTAAATGCAAACTGGAAGTTTTCTTTACCGGAATATTCTTTCAGGGAGAGCAGGTGTTTGTTCCATCCCTCATTCCCGTTATTTAGTGCGATTCTTTCTCCAATTTGCGTAAATGGGTTTCCTTCCACTGAGACTAATATTTCGAGATAGAATTTTTCTGCCGGTTGTCCGGATACATGATACATCCAGAAAGTAAGTGCCGGATTAGTCCCTTGTTTTAGAGAAATAATAGGAGATTGTAATAGACCTTCAATGTCGAAATCATCCATATTACCGAAATAAGCCATTCCATTGTCTCCATCTTGCGCATCGGCTTGTGTATCGGCATCTGTAGCCAGTGCCCAGGATTGACTGCCGTGAATAACTTTTGTTGTCCATAAAGTCGTAGCTGCTTTGGCATTGGCAAATGATTCATGGAATGGAATTTCATAAGCAGCACCTGCAATGACTTCTTTTTCTATTTGAGCACTCTTGCCCATTGTTGATGATACAACAGTAACTGCGTATTTAAGAGACACTTGTTGATCTTCGGTAGAAAGAGGGGGATTCTCATCTGTGAATGTTAATTCTTTCGTAGAACCAAGTTCATCGTATTGATAAAGCAGAGGGTTGTACCGATATACTTTATAGGTTAAGTTCTCTGGATTAAGATATCCGCCTGATGTACCTACTGTCGGAGCTTCCCATGTCATTTCAACTTTGTCTGCTTTTCCGATAAGACGTAAGTTTTCTACCGCACTTGGAATATCCTCCCCTACATATACGGTAATGGATATACTTTCTCCTTCTCCGTCTTCATTGTTGAATCCGGTAATCCGGTAAGTATTCATTCCATGAATTGCATTTTCATCCGTCCAACTTAGAGCTGCTCCCATTTGTGGAGCGTTAAACACCTGAATTGCTTCTGTTTCCCTACCTTTGTATATTTCAATTTTGGAAAGAGAGTTCAGTGTTTCACCGTTGTATTTTTTTGTAGGTGCGTTGAAGCTGAGAGTAGCCTTTAATTCCCCAAGCGGAGCTGCTTTTGCTTCCAGATTGGTTACTGCACCCGGACCTTGCATGGAGGCTCCTTGCTCCAGTTTAATGTCGTCGAGGAGGATGTAGTATTTGTCCGGATCACTATATGCATTGAAACCTATATAATAGTTTCCGGCTGTTGGAGCTTTGACGGCTACCGTATAAGCCTCGTAGTCACCGCTTGCTGTTACAAAATGATTCAAATCCAATAAAGTTGTAGTTTGACTTTCTACGGTATTGGCTGTGCCTAAAGTTATTTTTAGGTTTTCTTCATTGTAGGTACTCGTTTTCAAACGGAAGGATAGTTTGTATTCGCAATCTGTTCCGAGTTTTATAGGCGGTGTTATAAACCATGCTGTTCCTTCATAAGAAGAACTATAACGGTACTTCATTGCTTTTTCGGAGCTTTCCCATTCCCACATATTGCCATCGGAATTAACAGTAAGATTTGTGAAAAGGTCTGTATCTTCTTCTGTATCGAAAGATACATAATAAGGAGGTATTATAGCGTCTCCGCAAATAAGTTTATTCGAACTGACTGTTTCTCCTGTTAAATCTCCGGCATACGATGTTACTTGATAGTAATAGCTGGCCAATTCTTTAGGCAGATTTTCTGTGAATGTTGTTTGTGTATGATTGGATGCGACAGTGACTTCACCGGGATAGCGAACTATCTTATAATGAAGAGATGACTTATCTAGGAATCCTCCATGTAGAGTCTCTGTTGGGGCATCCCAAGTAAGTGTCGCTTTATCGTTTGTTTTTGCAAATGTCAGATTTGAAACTCTTACCGGGGCATCCTTCCCGATATAAAGAGATATGGAAGAAATTGGAGAGTCTCCATAGCTATTTCCGGTTTTTACGGAAATAGTATGTGTGCCTGTCGTCATTGTTTTAGGAGTGCTGAAATTACTACCCGCTGCAGCGGAATAGGTCTTGGGAGTTTCCTGATCAATTTGAAGACTGATATCTATCATTCCCGTAAGGGCTTCTCCGGAAAATGTTTTTGATGGTACGGTAAATGAAATTGTTCCTTCAAGATTTCCTTGTTCAAATGTAGCTTTTAAGTCGTTTACGGCGGCAGGTGCATCAGGTAAAGCATCCGGATCTTCAACATATAAACCTACTACCTGTTCATTTTCGGGCATAGAACTGATTAAGGTAGCGTTACCGGAAGCAATATTGATTTCATATAATCCGCTGGTGGCGTCTGCCATTCGTGCACACCAGTATAATTTTCCTGTAAGGTTACTGAATGCCATGGATTGAGAACCATCGGGGTCTATCCCTGTTTCTCCTATTTTAGAGGTGGTACCGTTGCTTTTGTCTACAGAGTAGAACCCTCCTTCTTCTGATATACCATATAATATACCGGCAGAATTGGATGCCAAAGTAAGTAGATGTACAGGCATATCGATTAGGATCGGTGTAAGTTTACCATCTTCTAGATTAACAGAATTAAATCTGTATTTTTTGTCATCGTCAATACTTATTGCATATCCTTTCTTTGAAATAGGATCGTAAGTACAGGCTGAAGTCATGTAATCGGAGCGGGAAGGATAGTAGCTTACTTTATCTTTTTCTTTTTCATAGGTTTCTGTGCTATATTTATAATAACTTAATGAAAATAAAGTTCCGGAATATTCATATAGAGTTGAAAAATAATATTTTCCATCAGCGTATATGCCATTAACTCCGGTCAAGGTATTGTCAGCTTTAGTTTTAGTTACTTCGGTATTCTCTTTAACCGGAAATGAGTAGAAACCGTAGGCTGTGAAACTTGGTCCCCAACCGTTAGCGCGAATTACACTCCCATGTAGTATTGTCTCGTTACCTTGGGAAGAAGTCTTAAACATTTTTGTTTTGACAGGATTTGTTTCTCTTTGGAGAACTTGAGCGGATGAAAGCATCGGGAGAATCAGTAAAACTGATAAAGCACTTAAAATCCCTTTTTGTCGTCTTTTAATCATAGTAAAATGGCTTTAAATTAATAATAGGAAATAAGAACTCTTTTGGTAATCACTGGTTTTATGAGTGATTATTGTTTTTTATGCGTATATACTTTTAAGTATTACAATTTGTGATTTGTATCAGCCATTATAAAATTATCTAATGCTGCAAATATAATTAAGTTATTTTATTTATAAGTAAATAATATTATTTATTTTTGTAATCGAACATTAAACTCAATTTTATGCACAAGATTTCTCATGCGGCAATATGTATGTTCATATTGTTTTTAATTGGTATCCATGTGTATGGGGTACCGGCTAAACCTAGCCCTTTTACTTTTAAACAATCTGATGGTAGTGAAATTATGGTACGTCTCTTTGGGGATGAGAATTATCATTTTTATCTTTCGGAAGATGGAGTCTTATTATTGCCTGATGCGCAAGGCGATTTTTATTTTGCAGAACAGGAGTCTGATGGAGCAGTGAAAAAATCAGCTGTTTTAGCTAAGAATGTAAATCAAAGAAATGCTTCCGAGCAGTTGTTTGTTTCATCCTTAAACAAAGACCAGTTACTAAAGAAGTATGAAACCCGATATGCTGCTAATAATCAGATGAAATTTAGTGCTCCAATGAAACGGGCTTCCTCTGCTTATCCGACAAAAGGGCAACAGAAAGTATTGGTTATTTTAGCGGAGTTTTCTGATGTCCATTTTCAAACGGAGAATCCGAAAGAGGCTTTTTATCGGTTGATGAATGAACCGGGGTATTCTGAAAATGGCGGAACCGGAAGTGCTAGAGATTTTTATATGGAAAGTTCGTTTGGACAATATGAACCTATGATTGATGTTTATGGACCGGTGGTATTACCTCATGAAATGAAATATTATGGTGCTCCATCAGCTGGTGCCAATGATATTCGTCCTGCGGAAATGATAAGAGACGCTTGTCAGTTACTAGACTCGGAAATTGATTTCTCTGAGTATGATTTGGATCAGGACGGAGCTATTGATAATGTGTATCTCTTTTATGCGGGATATGGTCAGGCTGATGGAGGTAATGTAAATACGATTTGGCCTCATGCTTGGTATGTATGGCAAGGAGCACGTATAATGGCAACATTTGATGGAGTGCAGTTAGACCGTTATGCTTGTTCCAATGAAATCCAATCCGGAAGTAATGAGATGGTAGGCATTGGCACATTCTGTCATGAGTTTGGACATGTGTTGGGATTACCGGATTTATATTCTGCAAGTTATTCGAGTACGGAGCATCCGGGAAACTGGACTTTGATGGCATCGGGCTCTTATAATAATAATGGAAAAACTCCTCCTTATTTTAGTGCTTATGAACGTTATGCTTTGGGGTGGATAACTCCTAAAGTAATTAATCCTGCTGATACAGTGTTTGTTTTGCCTGCTATTTCAACCAATGAGGCTTATATGATTAAGACGAATAAAGAAAATGAATATTTTCTGTTGGAGAATCGTCAACTAAAGAAGTGGGATACTTATCTCCCTGGGCATGGAATGCTTGTTTGGCATATTGATTATAATGAGTACGTTTGGGCGAGAAATACTGTCAATGACAATTCTGCACATCAATATGTAGATATTGAAGAAGCAGATGGAATAGCTTCGGATGCAACGAGAACTGGTGATCCTTTTCCCGGAACATCAGGTGCTATAAGCATTACAGATGATACTAAACCTGGATTGCTGGCTTGGGACGGTAGTCGTAGAAATATAGGAATATATAATATTTATGAGACAGCGGATTCTATTATTTTATTTGATGCAATCGATACTACCGTGAAACTGGATGCGGGAGTAACAAAAGAAGCGACAGAGGTAACTCCGGTTTCCTTCCGTGCAAATTGGGAAAAGGTTGCAAATGCCACTGGTTATGTAATAGATGTGTATAAGAAGAATGCCCAAAACGGGAAAGAAGTGCTTGCTTATTTAGACGGCTATCGTGCTAAGCAAGTAGGAAACGTAGATTCGGAAGTAATATTGAACTTAGAACCTGAAACTGATTACTATTATACTGTCAGAGGAAAAGGGAATACTTATATCGGTGATTACTCAGAAGAAACAGTTGTGAGAACACTTGATAAGGATTTTCGTTTTTTTGCTCCGGTAGTTACAGCGGCAACAGCTGTTACCTCTAATTCTTTTACTGCAAATTGGGAATTGATGGAAGAAGCGCAGAGTTATCAGGTATCCGTTTATAGATTGGAAAAAGGAGATCTTTATTATGAAATAAATGATTTTTTTAATGGAGTAAAGGTTCCTGAAGGATGGGATACGAATTGTACTGTGACTTATGCCGCTCCCGGATATTTTGGGAAGGAGTCTCCTGCTATTAGTGCTAATAGAGATGGTACTTATGTGCAATCTCCTATTGGAGAGGACGGAGTAGAGTCTCTAAGTTTTTGGTATAGAGGTTCTTCAAATTTAGCTGAAGATAGTAAATTGAATATCTACGGCTATAAAGATGGTGAATGGAAGATTCTGACTAAAATAGAATCGATAGAAAAGAGTCTTGGTGGTGCAGAAGTTACCTTAGATGCGAGCCTGATCGGGGATTCTTGTTTTGCAATACGGATTGAACATAAACGTCCGACAGCAGGAAGTGTGGCGTTAGATGATATTGTTGTTGGTTATAGAAGCATTGTCAATGTGGAATTACCGGAATATACCGATACGAATGTTATGGATAAGTTGTATTTGCAAGTTTCAGGTTTGGAACCGAATACCATTTACGGATATAAGGTAAAAGCCAATAACGGAGTCTTGGATTCCATGCCTTCGGACTTAAAAGTGGTACGTACATTAGAGGCTGGAAACAGTATAGAGACAATAACAGAAGTTTTTAATTGGTTTGTGTCGGATAGGAAATTAATATTAAAGAATTATAGTGCAGAATGTATTGATGCAGAAGTTTATACTATTTCCGGCATTCTTTTGGATAAAGTATCTTTGGGAATTGGTACGACGGTGATTGCTTTACCTGATAATAATATTTATATCATGAAAGTTGACGGGAAGGTATATAAGATTATTCTTTAATTAGTATTTCCCCGGATAAGCATAGAATAGGAATATAAAAACGTCCTTATGAAATTAAAAATCATAAGGACGTTTTTTATAAAATATATCGTTGATTTATTTAGTCGATAATGTCGAATCCACAATAAGGGACAAGCGCCTTAGGTATACGAATGCCGTTTTCTGTTTGATTATTTTCAAGTAAGGCTGCGACAATACGCGGCAGAGCCAAAGCAGAACCATTTAATGTGTGGCAAAGCTCCGTTTTTTTATCGGCTGTACGGTAACGACATTTTAAACGATTGGCTTGATAGTTATCAAAGTTTGAAACAGAACTTACTTCCAACCAACGCTTTTGTGCTTCTGAATATACTTCAAAATCAAAGCAAAGAGCTGAAGTGAAACTCATATCGCCACCACATAAGCGAAGTATCCGGTAGGGGAGTTCGAGCTTTTGAAGTAATCCTTCTACATGATCGAGCATTTCTTGGTGAGATTGACGGGAATGTTCAGGCTTGTCAATACGTACCAACTCTACTTTAGAAAATTCGTGCAAGCGATTTAATCCGCGAACATCTTTTCCGTAAGAACCGGCTTCACGACGAAAACATTGTGTGTAAGCACAATTCTTGATGGGTAAGGATTTCTCATCAAGGATTACATCGCGATAAATATTGGTAACAGGAACTTCTGCTGTCGGAATTAAGTAAAGATCGTCTACTTCACAATGATACATCTGTCCTTCTTTGTCCGGCAACTGTCCTGTTCCATAACCGGACGCTGCATTGACAACTGTTGGAGGCATAATTTCCATATATCCGGATTTACGGGCTTCATCCAAGAAAAAGTTAATCAGGGCACGTTGTAATTGTGCGCCTTTTCCTTTGTATACAGGAAACCCTGCTCCGGTAATTTTTACACCCAAGTCAAAGTCTATCAAATCGTATTTTTTTGCCAGTTCCCAATGCGGAAGTGCATTTTTAGGAAGTTCTGTTTCCATGCCCCCCATCTTTTCTACTACATTATCTTCTGCGCCGCTTCCTTCCGGTACACTATCGTATGGTATATTGGGAATTGTATAAAGAATTTCTTGAAGGTCTGCTATTGCTTGGTCCATTTCTGCTTGCAGAGTTTTATTTCCTTCTTTCATGTCACTTACTTTGGAACGTGCTGCTTCTGCCTCTTCTTTTTTACCTTCTTTCATTAATTGTCCGATGGACTTGGAAATGGAGTTAACTTCTGCGAGGTTTTTATCTAATTGGTTTTGAGCGTTACGTCTTTTTTTATCCAGTTCCAGCACTTTATTAATAGCTTCCTGAGCTCCTTTAAAGTGTTTCTTTTCAAGACCTCTGATTACTTCATCAGTCTTTTCTGTGATTAACTTGATTGTAAGCATGTTCTATAATAATTTTATGAATTTTCAAATATGGTGCACAAAGATAGAGAAAAAATGAATAAGATGTGATTGATTCTATTAAGAATCACTTAAAACATAAACTTTCTTTGTGTTTTTGTGTTACTCGATTAAAATGTAAAATCAAAAGAATAATCACATGATACGTAAATGGACTAAAGATGGATTTCGGAATCCTAAATATGATGTTTGGGATGTAAAGTTGGGTATAACAATGCTTTTTCTCGTTGTAGTAGCTTCTGTAATGTTGATAGTGGCGGGATAAAATAAACCCCTGTAGCGATTAAACTACAGGGGTTTATTTTATAGTTGATTTTCTATTTATGCTTCAGTTGCAGGAACTACAGAAACATATCTTCTGTCTTCTCTACCAACTTTGAAACAAACTGTTCCATCTACTAAAGCGAAAAGAGTGTGATCTTTACCCATTCCGATATTTTCTCCCGGATGGAATTCTGTTCCTCTTTGACGAACGATGATATTACCTGCTTTGCAAACTTGACCACCAAATATCTTAACGCCTAATCTTTTACTTGCTGACTCACGGCCGTTCTTAGAACTACCGACTCCTTTTTTATGTGCCATTTCTTCTAAAAATTTAATTGATTAAGCAACAACTTGTTTAATAGTTAACTCTGTGAATTGTTGACGATGTCCATTTAATTTTCTGTGACCTTTTCTTCTTTTCTTATGGAAAATAAGAACTTTGTCGCCTTTTACCAAATGAGAAGCTACTTCGCATACAACTTTTGCACCTTCTACTGTAGGAGCACCTACTTTTACTTCACCATTGTTATCTACTAACAATACTTTGTCAAACTCAACAGTTGCACCGTTTTCTGCATTTTGAATGTGATGTACAAACAATTTTTTGCCTTCTTCAGCTTTGAACTGTTGACCGTTAATTTCTACAATTACGTACATTTTATTATTAATTATACGGTTTTTTCCGGAAGGTGGACTTTAATCACTTAAAATCACTTTTTTACCCAACACGGACTAATCGGGCACAAAAGTAGTGATTTGCTTTTGATTGCACAAATAATTTTTCTCCTTTTTACTTTTTATTTTACCCTTCCGGCAGATAACCAATACTTATGATAATAATTTTCTTCAAGGTCACTGATTATGACTCCTTGACTGGTACTGGAATGAATGAATTTGTTGTTTTTGAGATATATTCCTACGTGGGTAGCTTTCTTTTTGGATTTATTGTTGGAGAAGAAAACTAAATCCCCTTCTTTTAAATTACGTTTTGTTATTTTATAACAGTTCGAACTCCTTTGTTCTTCGGAACTACGTTCAAGTTTTTTTCTATATACCTTTTTATAGATATGTGCTGTAAGACCGGAACAGTCCACGCCTTTCTTACTCTCACCTCCATATCGATAAGGTACTCCCATCCATTCGGCTGCTTCTATGTAGAGTTTATGATTGTCGGTCAGGTCAATGTCCATACCTAATTTGATGGAGGCTTTAGCTAGTTTTTGATAATCATACTTAGGAGCTATCGTTCGGCATGAAGTAAAACCAATGGTTATAGTAATGAATAAGAATAATTTTATCAGTTGTTTTTTCATAATCAGTTTAACTCGTTGGGATGAATAAATTGTCACTAAATATCTACTTAAAACCAATCGCCCGAACGCTCCCTTGGATGATCGTCAACGCTCCCTTAAGTGATGCTTATCGCTCCCTTGAGCGTTGGCTGTTACTCCCTTAGGCGTTGACTATCGCTCCCTTAGGCGTTGGTCACCCTTTTCGTAAATACTATATCGTTTTGTATTCTCCTGTAAATCTTATAAATAGACTACTATTCCACATTAAAATAATCTTCTAATTCCTTTTCCGCAGAATTATCCACATTTTTTATGTCCCGTATTATGACTCCGTTTTCAAGTAATGCAATGCGTGGGCAAATGTCGGTTGTATGGTTTAAATTATGGCTGGATATAAGAACCGTAGCTCCGGTTTCCTCGTTGTATGATTTTAATAAATGCTTGATGACAGACTGTGAACTCGGATCCAGAAAATTAAATGGCTCATCCAATATCAGAATTTGCGGCTGATGAATCATGGCGGAGATGATACCGATTTTTTGCTTATTTCCCATAGAGAAATTTCGAATATATTTTTTTTGTCCGATTACTTCCCCATTCATGAAACGTTCAAATCTGGCTAATCTCTCATCGACCGTTGGCTTATCAAGATTATACATTTTCCCAATGAAGTAGAAATATTCTTCGGGAGTGAGATAGTCAATCAGGAAACCTTCATCTATAAATGCGCCTGTAAATTTCTTCCATTCCTCATTTTGACTGACATCAATATCATTAATAAGAATATTACCTGTATCTGCTTTCAATAAGTCGAGCATCAAACGGAACAGAGTCGTTTTGCCTGCACCGTTATTTCCTACCAAGCCTAGCAGGTCTCCGGTGTTGATGGTGTAATGTTCTATATCCACGGCTCTTTTACTGCCGAAGTCTTTTTGTATATTTTGAATTGTTATCATTGTTATATGCTTAAATTTATTAGACTATCGTGAACTTCTGAAACCTTCCATGTTTTCGTACCTTCTTTTCATGAAACGGTTATATACATTTTTTATCCAATAGGGAGAGGCAAGTATTAGTGTAATACCTAATCCTATGAATATCCATTGGGTCACTTCTACCCCGAATAGCGGACTAAGTATTGCGTTTATCAACATTGGCAGAAAGAAAGCTGCCATAGTAAGCAGTGTTTGGTAAAATGATCCTCCAGAGTTTTTTCCGGTGATACTTTCGTTTAGATTGACTGTTTTTTTATTGAAAACGGCTAGCTGGAATAACATGCAATATACCGGGCCTACCGATAAAAACATATAAGCAATAGAGGACAACAAAGTAATCTTTCCCATAATAACAGCCGGCAATAACAGCAGGAATGGTAATAACGCTACAAAACTATAGAAATAATATTTGGCTCGAAGTAGATTATAGATAGATTCTTTGCGACTCATCAATCCGTCGAGGTAATTCCCTTCAAAACTCATGATTTGTGTGAGCATCAGCCCTAAGATTGCATAGCAATAGGCTAGAACAAAACTTTGTCCCGATACACCGCTGTACATATCCGTATCAAATGAAAGAATTGCACTGAACATGATAATAGCCAGACAGCCGGTACGGAATGAGATTTTTCCCCGCTTGTTGCGAAATATGAGTTTTAGCTCCAAGCGAAAGTATTCGCCGATTTCTCCATAGCGATCTAAGAACTTGTATTCTGAAATATGTTTGGCTTTTGTATCTTTTATTTTTGATAACTCATTATATATATAATGGGTTTGTACTTTACGCACGATTAAAGCCATAAGGAGAATAGCTATTATTGTTCCTGCAAATGGTAAAATATTACCTTCAATGAATCCCTCACCAAGATTCATCGTAAAGGTGCTGATAGGATGATTGCATGTAAATTCTATAGCCCCCAATAATCCGTAAATGATAATGGGCAGAGCGATGAAATATATTTTTTCATTAATAAGTAATCGGCATAAGAGATACCAATAATTATTGAGTATCATCAAAAGCCAGATACCGATGCAGTAGAAAATGATTCCTTCGATTCCATAAAAACGAAAGAGTGTGAGGAATGCAAAAGGAACAAAGAGAATCAGCCAAAAAAGATTGTATCCTTTTAGCCCTGATTGTAATAAATAGGCGTTAAGTAGTTTATTCTTTTTTATAGGGAGTAGGAGGTAGGGCTTCATTTCTTGTGCCGGTGTCCTTTGTAGAGCGAAACGGGAAAGGAAATCAATAATCATGATATAAATTAATCCTTGGTTCATGATATGATAAGGTTCCATATTCGGAAATATGTCTTCAAATAGGAAAGACAGGAGAATGCTGGCGAAAATGAGATAGGCTATCCAAAAGATGACGCCAAAATAAAGAAAGAATTTACCGAAACGGTTTTGCTCAAAACTCGGATGCCGTTTGTTAGCTAATTTTTGGTGTTTTCTTAAATCAAGAAGAAGCATGTCTATTATAAGTTAATTGGAAATTGTAGCAAAGAAGGTCATGTTTGATTTTCTTCTTTGCTACAATTTGGTTTATTATTCAGCAGAAGTCATGATAACTTCCGTTTGATTCTTTTGGCTCAATAACTCATTCATGAATTTTTGTAATTTGGCTGGTGTCATATCATTGACAATCTTTTCATAACCGTCATTGATGTCTTTACCGGTATAATAATATTCATCTAAAGCATTTAGCCAATAGCTGTTCTCTTTCACGCTTTCTTTATGTTTTTTAAGCATGAATTCTTTAACCTTGTTCAGGTTGACTTCCGAAGGACCTTCCTTTGCCATTTTTTGTGCTTCATTCAAAATGATATCAATCATTTTTTCACGTCTGGCCGGATCTGTTTCAAATGCAATCTGAAGAAAGAAAGTTTCTTTTGGATACTTGATTAAGTCTCCATAGACACTTACACCGTATGTACCACCTTCTTTTTCACGTACTTCTTCTGTATAAACAAGATCGAGTGCCTGTGCGATCATATTGATCATGATGTCGTTTTCAAGAGTGTATGCACATTTTCCGTTATACAGAGTTAGTACCGTAGCTTTAGGAGTTTCCAGTTTCTTCGCAAATTCATTCTTATATTCTCCTTGACGCATATACATCTTATTGTCTTTGAATGTTTCTTTGCGGTTAATAGCAGGAAGTGAAGCGATATATTCTTCGATTAACGGTTTCATAGCTTCAACATCGACGTTACCGACAAACATGAAAGTAAAATCACTGGCATCTTTAAAGCGGTCTTTATACATATTCATAATCTTCTGATAGTCGATTTGATCTATCATATCAGCTTTCAACCGTAAGGTACGTGGATGGTGATTGTAGACTCCGGCTTGTACGGAATCCGAAAATGCAACCATCGGATTTACTTCCATATTTTGCAGAGCAGCTTTAGTACGGTTCTTGTAAGATTGGAATGCATCCATATCCATACGTGGAGCTGTAAATGACAAATAAGTCAATTGAAGCATTGTCTCCAAATCCTTGGGAGAACAGCTTCCGTTAACAGTTTCAGTATCATTGCCAATTGAAGCGGAAGCACTCGCTTTTTTACCGGCTAAGGCTTTTTGAAGATCTACAACACTGAAATTACCTAATCCGCCAATAGACATAACATCGTTTATTGACTTGATATTGATGATTTCAGAATCAGGGAATAAAGAAGAACCTCCCATACTGACTGCTTTCATTAGAATTTCATCAGCTTTGAAGTCTGTCTTCTTCAGAACTACTTTTGCACCATTAGATAGTGTCATGACCGTTGTGCCAAAAGGTCCATTTTCATTGATGGAAACAATTTTACCTGCTTTAGGCTTTTCCGTGATCAATGGCTCGTCGGAAACCTTATCTACGTATGCTTCTATTTTTTCAGCTTTTATGTCTTTTATTGTATTCAATATTTCATCCTTCGTCGGATATTTCATGTTTTCTTTGTCCGGACAGAAGATTGAGACAACAAGATTTGAATCGGAAATAAGTTGTCCCATCATCTGATTGATTGCTTCGACAGGAATGTTAGGAACAATCTGATTCATGATGGCATATTCATTCTCAATACCCGGAATAGGCTCATTGTCAATAAAGTGACGTACATATTCTTGTATATAAGCATCGTTCTTTTGTTTATCACGCTCGTTATAGGCAGATTCCAGATTACGTAGATATTCAGCCCTTGCGCGAGTGTATTCTGATTCTGTAAAACCAAAACGGTGTACGCGTTCCATTTCTCGAAGAAGTGAAGACAGTGCTGTTTCAATGCCGTCATCTTTGCTAACTGCTATTCCCATGAATGCATCTTTAGTTTTAGATACGAAGAAGTCATCATCATATGCTTGTGCATAAATGAATGGAGGATTGGGAGTTTGAGTTAGTTCATCCAAACGAGCGTTCAACATTTGGCTCATTATATCTGTGGCATAATTAACAAGAAGATAATCCATTGTTGTTTTAGCTTCGTTAGGTATGATGTCGTGTTTGTTGAATACATAAATAACGACGTTTGTCTGCTCTTTGTCTTTTTCAATGGCTACAATCGGTTCTTTATTGTCCGGAACAGGGAAGTATACACGTTCTGCAGGATTCTCTGGCATTTCGATGGATGAAAACATTTCTTTAATTTTAGCTTCCACTTTATCTACATCAATATCACCAACAATAACAAGTCCTTGTTGATCCGGACGATACCACTTTTCATAGTAATCACGTAGTGCCTGATAAGGGAAATTATCTACGACTTCCATAGTCCCGATGGGCAGACGGTATGCATATTTACTACCTTCATAAATAGTAGGGAATGCCTTTTCGTACATACGCATCATTGCTCCGGTACGTGTACGCCATTCTTCATGAATAACACCTCTTTCTTTATCAATCTCACTGTCTTCCAATGCCAAGTCATTCGACCAATCGTGCAGAATGAGTAAACATGAATCTATGATACCGTCACGACTAACGGGTACATTGGATATGTTATATACGGTTTCATCTACGGATGTATACGCATTTAAGTTTTCTCCGAAGCGCACACCGATTGTCTCAAGATAATTTTTCAAAGCATCACCCGGGAAGTTTTTGGTTCCATTGAAACACATGTGTTCCAGAAAATGCGCTAAACCTCTTTGGTTATCTTCTTCCAGTATTGAACCTACTTTTTGAGCGATATAAAAGTCTGCTCTTTTTTCAGGAAGTGCATTGTGGCGGATGTAATAAGTCAAACCATTATCCAATTTCCCGATTCTAACATTGGGATCAATAGGAATCGGCGGCATTTGCTGTGCAAATACTGCATTTGTGCTGCACAAAATAAGTAAGGCGGCAATTAGGTTACGAAATAAATGTTTCATATTAATTATTGATTTAATTAAGTGTTTTTACAGTTATTAGTCGCATTAAATATGCATATGTCACAAAGATATGTTTTTTATTACATTGTATCTAATTATTTATTCTCTTTCGATGGTTTATTTAGAAAAAGAACGGATGTCCTTTTGCAAAGACATCCGTTTGAAAGAAAAGTTTGGTTTAACTATTCAAAAAACACGGGATAACTCTTACTCCAATCTTTTCCATTAACCTTGATAATCGTTTTAACCTGATGCAGATTCATCGGTATCAAAATGTTCTCATCACTGTCTATGGTATAAGTATATAACATTTGACCGTTGAGGCTATAGATCTGAATATTGTTTATCCAGCAATGTTCTGTATTGATAATGTTTAATACATTACCGGAAACATATACTTTCAAAGCATTGATTGCTACATCGTTAATACCGGATGGGCTTGTCTCTATTTGTTTTTGTGAAGCCCATGCACTGGTACGTCCTTCATCACAAGTGGCTTTAACGCTCCACAAATAAATCGTACCGGCTAATAGATCATTTAGATCATAATTCTTGCTTGTCAGTTGTTCTACTGTAGTCCATGACGTTGCGGTGCTTGCACGATAGTGAATGTCCCAAGTTAGGTTATTTTCATCAGCATCCCATCCTAATTTTGCGGAGTTTTCAGTAATACTTGTAGCTGTCAAATTAGTTGGTGTAACGCAAGTTGGTATGGCAGTTGTACTGAAATCAACACTGGCTGACCATGCACTCATATCACTGGTTGAGCAAATACTACGTACGCGAATAGAATATGTGGTTTCAGGATCTAACTCTGTGATTTCTTTCGTTTTACCGGTAACCTCACTTGTACTCCAACTGTCCGAACCTTTGCGGAAACCAACTTCATACTTGTCAGCTTCACCTTCCCATGTCACGGTTGCAGATTTGTGAGTCGGAACTACTTTAACATTGGTCGGTGGGAGACAAGTAATAGCTAGAGTTGTAAAGCTCTTAGTTTCTGTCCATTCGCTTTGGTCACCATCTGCCGCACTACATACAGACTGAATACTATATTCATATTCTTTTTCAGATTCCAAACCTTCTATTGTGTAGGTCGTTTCAACTGTGTTTCTGTTTGTCCAATTTTCAGTCCCTTTTAAACGGTATCTGATGTTATAGTTTGCTGCATCACCTTCCCATGCAACAACAGCAGAGAATTGAGACGGAGTGACTCTAACATTGGTTACTTGTTCGCAAGGAGCTAAAGCCTGAGTCGTGAATCCTGCAATAACAACTCTTGCAGTATCGCCAACTGCACACATTTTTGTAATACCTACTTCATAAGTTGTGCGGGCATCCAGGTTATCGAATATCTTTTCTTTAACCGTCACTTTTTCGTGTTGTTTTTTTATTTCTCCTGCTTTGCGGATAAATACATAAAAATCTTCTGCTTCACTGGTCCATGTTACTTTTGCGCTTTCAGGCGTAATGTCGCTTACTGTTGCTACTATATCGGTAGGACAACTTGCGTCAATAGATACTTTTTGCAATTGAACAGTGGAAGCTTTTCCTGTTGTTGATTTT
The DNA here is from genome assembly GCF_003438995.1 of Bacteroides sp. OM05-12. Lineage (GTDB taxonomy): Bacteria > Bacteroidota > Bacteroidia > Bacteroidales > Bacteroidaceae > Bacteroides. The sequence continues at coordinate 77,802 of NZ_QSUN01000003.1, read as the reverse complement.
ACATAAAGAGCTAACTGTATTTGGCCTTTGTAACCATTTAATGGGACAGAAAAAGTTTTGATTTGATTTGCAGTCGGAAGTTCATCCTTGGTAAACGTTTTAATAACGTTTCCACTATTGAATGTTTTTCCACCGTCGTAGGAAATTACAACCGAGTATGTTTCGTTATTATCTACCAAGGCTTGTAACATCATTATATCAAAATTCAAAATATAGTTGGCAGAACCATCTCCTAAGTCAATAACTGGCATCAGTAACCATTCATCAGCAGAAACACCTGATGCTGACAATATTAATCCTTTGGGGCGGGTTGACCATGTCCATTGTGGTCTGCACGAAGTTCCGCTACAGAATTCTGTTGGGTCGGCTAACGCTCCCGTTTTACAACTCCATCCTGCAGGAAGGGCATTACCGCTAAAGTTTTCTGTAAATGGAATAGTATATCCACTGGAAAAATAACATGTCTCAGACCATACGCTATGGTTAGTTAGAGAACATTTAGCACGAATTTGTAGCTCAATATTGGATTGAGGGGGTAATTTAGTCAATAAGTATGGATTACTATTTACTTCAAATGGTTCTCCCCATTCTTCTTCACCGGTAATACGATAACGCATTTCCCATAAATTTTCATCGCCTTGACTCTTCCAACTTGCTAGTGCTTGGTCACCAACGATAGAACTTGCATCTACTGATAGATCGATAGGATAATCACATTCATCTCTTTCTTCTATTTTGATATTTTTGATATAACAGTCAACACCAGTATAACATTTCCAATAAATTCTAAACTTTACTTTTTGATTGCTAAATACATCTACAGGAATATATAATCTTGCATACGAATCTGCTGTTTTTAATTGTGGAGCATTGTCTTTATTATATGTACAAATTGGTTCAAAATTAGTTCCATCTTGACTGATTTGTATTTCGAAAATGTCATTCTCATTCCATTCATTATAAGGAGTATTGCCCAATCTAGACCAAATATATATGTTAAGATCAAGTATAAATCTGTTTCTTCCTTCTCCAAGAAGCATCCATGGAGTAATTAAGGTGTTTATAGTCCCATCAGGAGATGCTGCTACTCTAGTGAATAATCTATAGCCATTATATTCGTTGATACTAAATGCATCACCTTCTCCTCCCCATTGGAAAGGTCTTCCTGCTGGCATTTGTTCATACTTGGGTTCATAAGGAAGTCTACCCCATGTTAAAATGTTTGCATTAGCTCCTACTGTAGAATAATTACCTTTGTCGTCAAGGCTCCAGGCTATAAAATGATATAAGTTATTGTTTTCTAATCCTTCTACCGGTATTGATGCAGAAGCTTCTCCAATATAGATAACTTTACCTCCTCCTTCAATATCTTGACCAACTGTCATCGTTCCTGTCGGTTGCCCGAATAATCCGTTTTCTGTGACGTTATTGAGATGATCTCTGCAATATTCGGTGGTCATAGCTATTAGGATTTTGTTTCCTGCTGCATTCTTTTCTGCTTTTAAAATAACTTGTTCATATCCATTTTCTTTTACTTCCAATGATGCAGGTCCGGAAGGCATTGTAATAGTACTTTTGACTAGAGGGGCAACTGTATTGTATTTTGGACCGTACATACAGTAAGTATTTGCTCCAAATACATGGAAATAATAAGTTTTAGCACCTGACAATGTTTCGGGAGTTTCGAAAGTCGCTATTGTATCGAATGCAATTACGGTACCATTACCTAATTTATCTCCGGTCTTATAATAGTTGTTATCTGTAGGAATACTGCTAAGAGATTCGGTTTCAGTCATGACAGTTAGATAATGGTCGGCATTTGCTACTTTGTTGAAACTACCGCTTACGCTGATCGTTTTTGGGATCAACACCAAATTAGTGGGTTGTGCAGTGGGTGTTTCGCAGTCTTTACATGGAATAAAAGTATAAGTTAATCCGTCTACTAATTTACTGTCCTCATTCCATGTCATAAGTTCATCTTTTGTACTTTTGATTGTGTTCTGCCAATCTCCGGCGTCGTTGTCACGCATATGAAGGTCGCCATCATTACCTTTGATGCCAACACGTACACTTCTGTTTTTATCAACAATGGCGTCATTCCATCCTTTATATATCATTTCGATCTTGTTAGATGTCTCATATAGGCGGATCTGCATATTTATAGAACCGACAGTTCCACTCCAGTCGAGTTCCATACCTAGGTTTTTGTATTGTACAACAAGTATACGATTAGGGGCATTACCTTCTAATTTATAGCTGATTTCTGTATTATCTACTCCACTTAAACTTGTATTTACACCTGTCTGTATAATATTTGTTTTTCCTTCACCTGTATCGTTCATAAAGAACGCAGAACGTTCAGGGTTAATTTTGATTTGATCTTTCCCAAGGGCAATATAGCAGTGGGTACCGATTGCAAATTGATTCATCACTTCGTCGTTATAAATAAAGTCAAATCCTATAGGAAACCCTGTACCCGTAGTTAATTCTTTTGTTCCTATAGTTGAACCAATGAAGGCTATATCTTGTATTTTTTCACCGATGCTGTCATTACCCAGAACAACTGTTCCATTTGTGATTTCTTCGTAAGTACCAATCTTGCTTTCGAAATCATAGCTCATGATGGGTTGTGCATGCGCTCCCATCCATGAGAGCGTGCACGCGACTACTATACTAAATAACGTTTTATTCATAATCTTCTGTTTTAGTAATTATTTTACAAGAATGCGAATAGATTTACTTCCTTCTGAAGTTGTGAGAGTTGCTATGTAAACGCCGCTACTTATATTTTCTGTATTCCAGTTTATTGTTTGCGTACCACCATCTAATTGATTATTAAATGCACTGGCTATCTTTTGTCCGGAAAGCGAGTAAATACTGAGGTCTACTAAACCTGCTTTACCGTTAGTTACGGTAAACTGGATAGAATTTGTATACGTAGATGCTAGTAAGTCAACTGTTTGATTCGCATTAATTGTTTCGATTGCAACAGGAACGCCTAATGTCCCATCTATATTAACACATTGCATATATGATATACCATCATATGCAGTCTCTTCATCTGCTTTCTTGTCACGTTGGTCTTTCCACATTGTAATCCAATGATCCCCATTAATTAGTGGAGAAGTGGTCAAATTAGCTTTCTCGGCAGTTGGGGAAGTGATTGTAATTGTTTGGTCTTGCCATATAAAACTCCCGTCATCTCCGTTTACTTTTGTAGCATAAGCTCCTACTTGTCCGTAAGCTCCGTATCTCAGCATATAAAAAGCAACAACTTCTCCGTCACCTGCCGATTGTAATGTGTAATATCCAACGGATTTGTCGTCTGCTAACGGCACGATATCTATGCCTTCCGGATCCCACATCAGCTCGCCTGTCATTGCTACTTTTTGCATTTTAATTCCTTGCCATGTTTGTCCGCCGGCGCTTGTTTCTCTCCAAAGGACATATAAACAATTTGTTTTTTGGTCATATAGCATATCCGGAGTAAACTTTCTTATATACTCTGTTGTTCCTACCGTTTGCCCGTCTATACCGGCAGAAAAAGCTAATTTTCCATCTGGATTAACATAAGAGACATAAGTTGATTCGTAATTCGTGAAATAACGGTCATCATACCAACCTACAAATACGCCACCTCGAGGATCTGGCGCCACCTTTAAAATAACGTGTAATGGAATTGCCGGAAATCCTCCTTTATAGATTCGTGCGTCTTCTTCCCATACGGAAGCACCGTCAAAATCTATTTTACGAGCCATAATATCTTGGTTCGTTCCCTTAGCATATACAAGTATGATTTGATTGTTGCCTGCATCCGTGAGATAAGGATAAGTATACCGTACATTATCTTCTTTCAAGTAAACGGATTCTTCCCATAAGAATTCTTTGTCCTTAGAAATACATTCCATTTGAATGCATATCTGATCACCATAATCTTTTTCCCATGCAAATACATAGCTTCCATCTGTACGTTGTACCATGCTTAGCGCTGCTTCAAAGTCATTAGAATGTCCCTTTTCCAAATCAAGACCTTCTTCTCCCCAAAGCATTTCACCAGTAGGAGAAACTTTATATATGGTATAAGATAAATATTGTAGGTTATCAGGTGAATTGCGACAGTCAGAAACAGCCAATAAAGCGTTCCCATCATCATCAATCATTAATATATCATTAACCATAGTATAAGTTCGAGTCCTTTCCGCAGTAATAACTTTTCCTTCTTCCGGAAGTAGTTTATTACCTGCCTGATCAATGATCTGAAGAAAAGTAGTCGTTGTTCCATTTTTAGGACCATTATAATGGAGGAATGTAATTCCGTCCTTATTTACCCCAAATTCTGTGCTGTAAACTGTTTGATCCAAAGGGGTAACTCTGTTATTTACATCTGGACTATTGCTCCATTGTGCCATCGCTGTCATACAACTTAACACAGCTGCAAGTGTTAGTAATGTTTTTCTCATAATTTCTACAATTTGGTGTTGATAATAGTTTTATTTAATTAATCTAACGAATAATCATTTTATGTGTCGTCTCTTTCCCATCTTGATTGATGTTTAATAAATAGATTCCCATAGGAAGTGTAGCTGCTGAAATACTTTGTTTACTGTTTCCACCAGCTATAGTTTGAATGTTTTCATTTATTAAACATTTACCTGTTATTGAATAGATAGAAATATTAGCTTTTCCCGTATTCTCTGTTTTGAAACCGATTTCTATTAATTTATGTATCGGATCAAAAGAAACAATTGTATTATTATCTATTCCAATGGGGGAAATAGAGGAGGGTGACAACGCTTGGAAGAATGTTCTCGCTCCAAAACCTGTTATACTAAAGTTTTGTTCTACTAATGATTGGTTGGATGTATAAATCTTATAAGAACCTTTAGGTAATTGCATACCGTCTCCCCATTCGTCGGTTATTTCAAAACAATAAATTTGGTCTAATTCTAATTCAGCTGTTTCTTCATAAGTTGCTTTTGTATCGGTAATATAAGGACCGAATTCTTTTACAATGTTGCCGTTACGATCTCTGATTACAAATGTATTTTCATCTGCATATAAGTCTGTTACTAACGTAATAGTAATGTTTGGCGTACCTTTTAAGGGAGAATTGAAACTTCCTTCTAATGAATTTCCTGTGATATTCTGCCCGTTTATTGTAGTTAGTTTAACCTCATATTCGTTTGTCTCTTTTATTTCATAAGGAGAAGCATGAATAGTTATAGGTAATGTTTCGAATGCATTAATATGACCTTCCCATGCAGCATCCTGTTTCTCTCCATTAATTGTAACTTGGAAACCGGCAGATGTGATAGGTTGATTTGATTCATTTTTTAATTTAGCCTCGAAGAAATTGTACGCATAACGTGATTTAACTTCCATCATAGGTGTAAGAAGTGTTGCACCCAATGGCTTCTCATAATTAGTATAAGTTGGTTTTCCTCCGGTAACATTTAGAACTTCTGTTTTATCTGTACACAAAAAGGCTACAACTTCAATATTTTCAGCTTTGACTTCTGTACCTTTTATATCGTTAGGTAATGTATAAGTATAAGTACGTGTGAAATATTCCCCTTTTTTAGGAGTCTCGATTATATCTCCCCATTCTTGAGTAATATATCCACGTAGCATATGCTGATGCATATATTCATCTCCCATAGCTGCACCGTTTTGGGGACCTTTAATCGCGGATTGTGTCCATGCTACATTCAATAAATGTGAAGGCTCTGTAACTTCTCCTGTATAATATCCTTCTACGGTAACCTTTAGCTCGCGATTATTACCATTGAATTCGCTTTTCATCCAAAGATTAACCAAAGCATCTTCTTGATGAATTTTTTTTCCGTTTTTAGTCCAATCAGCACGTCCTGTAATGATAGAACTACCACTAAATACATGGCGATTAATAGTTCCACATGGATAACCAGCTTGACTTGCTCCTAATTCTACATCTAATATATCACCTATATCCGTACGGAAATCAGGTTCATCACTACCCGGGATGGAATAATTTCCAGAGTGTATTGCTATTACGTAGACATTTTCTGGCTTAGCTGTTAATAATGTATTAGCTATGGCATGGCCTTGAGGGCAATATCCACAATGAATACCCGTAAACTCTTCTAATAAAATGTTCCTTTTTTGAACGTTTGTTGGCACTTCATATCCATATATAGGATGGATAGTTAATAAAGCCAGTACTAGATAAGAAAGTAATAAATGTTTCATGCGCTTATAGTTTGTAAATTCATATTGTACCTTTCTTTCGTTATCTCAAATTTAGGTTTTAGCTTTCATTTTGCCTAATTAAGTACCATTGTTTGACTACGCTAAATATTTATATAAATGTTTTTTTCTACGCCAATATGGTATAAAATATTATAAATTAAGTATTTAGCTGACTTTTTAAAAGAACAGTTTTTTAGGTAAAATAGAAAATAAAAGAGCAAAAAGCGTATTTATATTGTTTTTTCATTATATTTGTTTCCTTGAAATTATCAATAAATAGAACCATTATATAATAAAATAGCATGAAAGTAAGGCGTTTCTCTTATAAATTGTTTAATTTGAAAATAGCTATTTTTCTATTGTTTTTTCATTTTTCTATCCCTATTTATGTCATGGCAAGAGATCGGAAATGCAATATTCTAGAAAATGCGAGGCAATTGGTCTTTCAAAAAGGAGAGGGAAGTGAGGATGCAAAACTAATGCTATTAAGACTTGACTCTTTGATTAATAGCGATGTTGTTCCGGAAAATATTTATGTACAGGCTGTTAATGGGGTTGGAACATTGTTTCGTAAGCAAGGAAAGATAATTTATGCTGTGGAATTGTATTTAGAAGCTGTGTCTTGTTATGAGCAAAAAAAAGAACTAACGGATGACGAAAAGCAGGCTTTAATACAGTTTTATATACCCCTCGGGGCTTCTCATGAGGAACTAGGTATGTGGAATAGAGCAATGGATTTTTATATGAAAGCATTATCAATATCCGAAGATTATAATTATGAAACATATAAAGCAATGATTTATAATAATATAGGCGCAATTTATTATAATCGTGAGGAATTTGAAAAGGCTGAGGAGTATGTGCTTAAAGCTTTGGAAATCAATAAGAAAACTGGAAATAAAAAGGAATTATTCAATAATTATAATAATCTGGGCGGAATCTATGTACAGAGAAAGGAACAGGATAAAGCTTTGGATTATGCGCTCCAAGCGATACAATTGCTTGATAATGAAAATGATGCGTATCTTTATTATTTTATGCAAACTAATATTGCCAGTTTGTATTTGTCAAAGAAGGACAATATATTGGCGATCAGTTATCTGAAAAATGCAATGGTTCATCAACAGCAATTTGGTTTTAAATCGGATTTAATACAAACTTATAGTGTTTTAGCTGAGGCATATGAAAGAATGGGTAGGAGGGATTCTACACAAATTTATTTGGAAAAAGCACTATGGCAGGCTAAAGAACTGAATAATAAATATGTGGAAGGAATGATTCAGCGTAATTTGGCTTCATTCTATAAAAGAATAGGGAATACAGATAAGGCGTATACGGCCTTGTTGGAATCAATGCAGGTTAATGATTCCATATCTGAGGTAGACAATCGTAAGAAGATGAATGATATGGAGAAGATATATGATGCAGATAAAAAAGTTCGGGAGAATGAATTGCTGATCAAGGATATAACATTACAAAAAGTTACTTCGGATCGTTTATGGATTTTTATGGCTTCAGTGACTATTTTATTGATAATAACCATTTTATTATTGGTGACTCGTGCGCGTAATAAAGAGAAGGAAAGAAAGACACAAGCATTACTTGTACAGCAGCAGACTGCTCTTTATGAGAAAGAGAAAGAACTGCAACAGCAAAAGGAACAGGAACTTAATTATACAATTGATCAACGGAATAGAGAATTGACTTCTTATACTTTGTATATGGTGAAAACCAATGAGTTTATATCTGACATAAATGAAGAATTAAAACATTTGTTATTGGAACTTAATCCTAAGGACAGGTCTCATAAACAGCATTTGCAACAGATATTAAGTAAGCTGCAACAGCAAAATACGACCAATAATTGGAATGAATTCCGTTATTATTTTGAACAGGTGCATCCTTCTTTCTATGAGAATCTGGAGAAACGATATCCGGATTTGACGATAAAAGAAAAACGTTTATGTGCCTTTTTACGGTTAGGATTGTCTTCAAAAGATATTTCTGCAATAACGTTTAAGGAGGTTCGTAGCGTGGAATCTGCACGGAATCGGTTGCGGAAGAAATTAGGAATGACTCCGGACGGGAATCTTACTGAGTTCTTGAGTCAGAATCTATCTTAATTATAGGTACGGTCGATCATTTACGAACGATAGGAGTTTGTAAACAAACGACCGTATGTTTGTTTTTAATCGTCCTTATGTCTTTTTTCTTCTTCCTATATGCGGCTTTTAGTGACAAGTGACAGGAATGACAGGCTTTTTAAAAGATATATAGTGATTAATATATAATAGGTATAGTGTATATACTACTATATATCTATATATAAGTTTATGAAAACCGCTGTCATTTCTGTCACTTGTCACTGTTTCAAACAACCCGATGTTTTTAAAAAACACCCTGATGTTTGTTTGCAATCATCGGGGTGTTTGAAAAAAACATCAAGGTCATTTTTATAAATTTCGTGATGGTTTATCTATATACTCAAGAAATATGCCTGGAAACGAATTATCTTCGTTTGTTCTTTCATCTTTCAGTTTTGGATGTTTTGCTTGATTATTAATAAATTAGGCTGAACCTTTTAGGGGGATAAAGGTTCAGCCTGAATAAGGGTAGGTCTTTTTTTGACTTATACAAAATAATGAGAGGTCAAAACTTTCTCAATTCCCCCGCTTGAGCGGGGGATAGGGTGTGTGTGAATTTTCTAACAGTTTAATAATCAAAGAAAGATCACACACCCCTTAATCCCCGCTCAAGCGGGGAAACTTGGATGCTTTGACTTTTGATTCATTCCGGTATTTCTAATCATTCAGTCTAATCTGCTATGTATCAGTCTAAAATATGAAGACTGAAGGATGAAACTTACAGAGGAAACAGTGTGTCGATACCTGATTGGGCTGTTGATGAAAGTCTAAACAGACTTTAATAGACCTAATTCTGACAGATATCTTTCTGCTTCAATAGCAGCTTTGCATCCGCTTCCGGCAGCTGTGATAGCTTGACGGTAATGAGGATCAGCCACATCTCCGGCTGCAAAAACACCCGGTACACATGTTCTGGGCGAATCGGGCTCGGTAATGATATAGCCTACTTCATCCGTTTCAATATATGGTTTGAATATATCGGAGTTAGGCTTGTGACCGATAGCGAGGAAGAATCCGTCAATCGGTAAGTCGTAACGCTTTTCTACTCCGGCTACATTCTCTAATAGGTGAACGCCTTCTACACCATTTTCTCCGTATAGCCCCACTGCATTGTGGTTGAATAGAATGACGATGTTTTCGTTCTCCATTACGCGTTGTTGCATGATTTTTGAAGCACGTAGATAAGACTTCCGGACAATCAAATAGACCTTAGATGCGAGTCCGGCAAGATAGAGCGCTTCTTCGCAAGCTGTATCACCGCCACCTACTACCGCTACGACTTTTTTACGGTAGAAGAATCCATCGCAAGTGGCGCATGCACTCACTCCCATACCTGCATATTTCTGTTCGTCCGGTAATCCTAAATATTTGGCTGTAGCCCCGGTAGCTATAATTAAAGTTTCCGTTTCGATGACTTTCTCATCATCAATCGTTATTTGGTAAGGACGTTTGCTTAAATCGGCGGCAGTGGCTATGCCGTAACGGATATCCGTACCGAAACGTGTTGCCTGTGCTCTTAAATCTTCCATTAAAGCTGTTCCGCTGATACCTTCAGGATATCCCGGGAAGTTTTCTACATCAGTAGTTGTTGTGAGTTGTCCGCCCGGTTGCAATCCTTCGTAAAGAACAGGACACAGATTTGCTCTTCCTGCATAAATAGCGGCTGTATAGCCTGCAGGGCCAGAACCGATAATCAGACATTTGGTTGTTTCTTTTTCCATAATTTTGTATTGTTAGGTATGTAAATAATCTCTTTTTTCGGGAACAAAATTAAGTATCCGAAAGTTCTTTTGCAACTGATACTATTTATCCTTATATAGAATATTTTTATAAGGTAACATTCTACCTCAAATCAATTTCTTCGACATCAGGGTATTTCTTTTTGTCGAAAATGAACATCTTATCGGAAAATACTTGTTTTATATGGTACGCTGTAATTGTTATTTTACTCAAACTTCCATTGTCTTGCATCACTTCAATAAAAAGAGGATGGAATGTTTGCTTATCTATATATAAGGTAACAAAAGATATTCCGTTCTTAGCGGTGACCGGAGTAAAAGTTACTTCATATATAGGTTTATTCCGGAATGTTTTTGCTTTTCCGAGTTCATAGGTAAAGCCTTTCTTGTATGTACTTAATAATAAGTAAGGATTGATTGTTTGCAACTCTTCCCGAGTAGGATTGCTGATGTTTACTTCACCGGAAGTAACAACATAGCTCCATTGCGTCTTCCCGTCAAACCAAGTAATACTTTCGGGAGTATCCATCACGAATTTTTCTCCTTTAATACAAATCGTTCCGTCTGTTTGTCCTTTCGGACGACCTTGTTCTGATACTTGCAAGTTGAACTCTGCTTTTACTCCACTATCTTTGATAAAGGTAGAGGATGCCTTGTCCAATATACTTTTGGCATTGTCTTGTGCTTCGGAAAGTAGTATACTTGCAAAGGTGAATAGAAGGAATAGGCTTATTTTTTTCATTGTTGCAAATTGTTTAGTCTCATTTCCAAATCATTTTCGTCCATGCAAAGTACATCTCTTGCTTTGCTACCTTGGGTAGGACCTACAATTCCTGCTTTTTCCAGTTGGTCCATAATGCGTCCGGCACGGTTGTAACCGATTGAAAATTTACGTTGAATTAATGATGTTGAGCCTTGTTGATGAATAACAATCAGTCGGGCTGCTTCTTCAAACATCGGGTCGAGACGATTCATATCCACGTCAGCCAAACCATTGTTATCGCTTTCTTCGCCTACATATTCCGGTAGGAAGAAAGGAGTAGGATAACCTTGCTGATGACTGATATATTCCGTTATTTCTTCCACTTCGGGTGTGTCTACAAAGGCGCATTGTACACGAACCGGGTCGCTGCCTTGCAAGAACAACATATCTCCCCGTCCGATAAGCTGATTGGCTCCCGGACGGTCAAGAATGGTGCGTGAGTCCATCATAGATGAAACGCGGAAAGCAACACGGGCAGGGAAGTTCGCCTTGATAGTTCCGGTAATGATATTGGTTGTAGGCCTTTGGGTGGCAATAATCATGTGGATACCGATGGCACGGGCTAATTGGGCAATACGGGCTATCGGGAGTTCCACCTCTTTGCCGGCAGTCATAATCAAATCTCCGAACTCGTCGATGATAACTACGATATAAGGCATATATTTATGTCCTTTTTCCGGATTTAATTTCCGGTTAATGAATTTCTCGTTGTATTCCTTAATATTGCGAACATGCGCTTTCTTTAGTAGGTCATAACGGGTATCCATTTCGATACAAAGTGAGTTCAGCGTATGTACTACTTTTGTGAAGTCGGTTATAATCGCTTCTTCGCCATCCGGCAACTTCGCCAAGAAGTGTTTCTCTATTGTGGAATAGATACTGAACTCTACTTTCTTGGGGTCGATTAATACGAATTTTAGTTCGGCCGGGTGTTTCTTATATAATAAGGAGGTAATGATGGCATTCAAACCGACTGATTTACCTTGTCCGGTAGCACCTGCCACCAGAACGTGCGGCATCTTACAGAGATCCACCATAAATACTTCATTCGTGATAGTCTTTCCAAAAGCAATGGGCAGGTCATACGTAGATTCCTGGAATCGTTTCGAACCGATAACCGATTGCATGGATACAATTTTAGCATCAGAGTTAGGAACTTCAATACCGATTGTGCCTTTACCCGGTATCGGTGCGATGATACGGATACCAAGTGCTTTAAGGCTCAAAGCGATGTCGTCTTCCAAGCCACGAATCTTTGAAATACGTACTCCTGACTCGGGTGTGATTTCATATAATGTGATAGTAGGACCTACGGTTGCTTTGATTGTATTAATTTCAATACCAAAACTCCTTAAAATATTGATAATACGGTTTTTATTCGCATTTTGCTCCTCCATATTAATGGTAGGTTCGCTATTATCATACCGTTTCATTAAGTCCAATGTAGGATAATGATAGTTCTCCAAATCCAATTTAGGATTATAGGGTTCCAGATTCGGTCCGTTATACTCTTCATCCTCGTCAGACCCCCCTGTCTCTATGGTGATCTTTGGCTCTTTTTCTTCTGTCTCTTTTTTAGTTGTCTCCGGTATAATTATTTCTTCCTGAGCACTTTCTATCCAATCCTCATCCTCCTCATTGTTCTTATTTGTTTCCGGTTCCGACTCTTTCATATCGGCAGATACAGGTGGTTGTTGCGTATATGTCTTCGTGAAGGTTACCGTTTGAGGTTGAGGATCTGCAATTTCTATCTGTTCTTCCGTATTGTCTGACTCCGTTTGTTCTTCCTGATTTGCTTTTTCTTTACGTTTTAAGAACGAAGGTTTGAATGCCTTTCTTAGAATAATGATTGTTTGTGTGCTTAAATAAATAAAGAAACATAGGGCTGATACGAGCAATATCAACCATACACCCGGTATCCCAACCTGTGAAACAAGCCATTTGCTGACATTATATCCATGAAGTCCGCCCGGATAAATGAAACTGTTGCTAAAAGCATCTCCAAGTGTAAATCCTAAAAATATAGAAAACCATACAAGTAGTAAAGAGCAACATATAAACCATTTCCACAAACGGAATTGATAGGCTTTCATCAGTTTCATTCCCGCTACGGCAAGGAAAATAATGATAAAGAAAGAGGATATGCCGAAACATCCGTTTATTAAATAGTCCGCAAGTTGCGCTCCGCGTGCTCCTGCATAGTTCTTTACGTGATTGTCTGTAGATAGTAATTGTTCGGTAGTATGATTCTCTAGTATACTTTGGTCGGCAGAACCCGTAAAAAAGAACGAAGCAAAAGCCAACAACAGATATACAGAGAATATAACCATTATCAAACCGATAATGAAATGTAGTGTCTCATTCTTGAAAATAGTTGTAAATTTGTTTGTTTTAACCGGTTTCAATTCCGGCCCTTTATCTGTTTTCTTCTTAGCCATGAAAAAATTCCTTTTATGATGATTCTGCAAATGTACACGAAAATCATTAATTAATGTCTTAACTTAATCCCTTTTTTAGTAACTTTGCATTTCAAATTTGAAGAATATGGAAAAGAATACTCAGGTTATATTCGATAGGAACACAGTAGAGTTTGTTACTGTTGCGGCTGAATTCTGTGCTTTTTTGGAGCGTTCGGAAAGGATGAAGCGTTCTGTCTTTGTCGATACAACTTTAAAAATACTGCCTTTACTTTATTTAAAAGCATCTATGCTTCCTGAGGTAGAAACGATAAATGAGGATACTCCCGAGAGTTTTGTGACCGAAGAAGATTATGAAGTTATCCGTTTGACAATCGCTTCCATAATGGCAGAAAAAGATGATTACCTGGAAGTGTTTTTACAAGATATGGCATATAGTGATACTCCCATAAAAGCAACAATATCGGAAGACCTTGCCGATATATATCAGGATATAAAGGATTTTGTAAGCGTTTACCGTTTAGGATTCGATGAGACAATGAACGATTCTTTGGCTGTATGCAAAGAAAACTTTGGCCTATATTGGGGGCAAAAATTGGTGAATACGTTGAGAGCTTTGCATGATGTAAAATATAATGTGAAAGATGAGGATATTGAAGATGAAGAGGGTGACGATGAAGATATGAATGATATGTTATGATTGTAAGAAGAACAATATCTAAAGAAGAAATATCCCAAATGCCGAAGGCTAGTTTTCCGGGGAAAATAGTTGTGGTGCAAACAGAACAAGAGGCGGAAAAGGCAATCCGTTTTCTTAATGAGCAACCGATAATCGGACTTGATACGGAAACACGCCCTTCATTTACGAAAGGGCAATCGCATAAGGTTGCATTGTTGCAAGTATCTACAAAAGATATTTGTTTCCTTTTTCGATTGAATATGATTGGAATGCCGGATTCGATAATTAGCTTTTTGGAGAATCCTTCCGTAAAGAAAATAGGTTTATCCTTGAAAGATGATTTTATGGCATTGCATAAACGGGTGGATTTCAAGCAACAAGCCTATGTGGAATTGCAGGATTATGTAAAGTCTTTTGGTATTCAGGATAAAAGTTTGCAAAAAATATATGCTATTTTGTTTGCACTTAAGATATCCAAATCGCAACGACTGTCTAATTGGGAAGCAGATGTGCTGAGTGATGCACAGAAAATGTATGCTGCAACGGATGCCTGGGCTTGTTATAATATTTATAACTTGTTGCAGGAGTTGCAACGGACGGGGAATTATGAGAAAGAAAAAGTAATTGAAACTGTAGATAAAGAATGATATGAGTTATAAAAAAGTATATCTGAAGCCGGGAAAAGAAGAGTCGTTGAAGCGTTTTCATCCATGGGTGTTTTCAGGAGCAATTCATCGTATTGAAGGAGAACCGGAAGAAGGGGAAGTGGTGAATGTTTATACTTCTAAAAATGAATTTATAGCAATGGGGCATTTTCAAATAGGAAGTATTGCCGTGCGTGTGATCTCTTTTCTTGAAGAAGATGTAAATAAGGATTTCTGGAAAAGAAAACTTGCTATTGCTTATGATTTACGTAAGAGAATTGGATTGGCTGATAATCCGACAAATAATACTTTCCGTTTAGTACATGGTGAGGGAGATAATCTTCCGGGGCTGATTATTGATATTTATGATAAAACGGCTGTTATGCAGGCTCATTCTGCCGGTATGCATGTTTACCGGATGGAATTGGCTGAAGCTCTTTCTGAAGTAATGGAAGGTCGTATTGAGAATATCTATTATAAATCGGAAACGACATTACCTTATAAAGCTGATTTAGGTCCGGAAAATGGTTTCTTGAAAGGTGGAAGCCCTGAGAATATAGCAATAGAGTATGGTTTGAAGTTTTATGTAGATTGGTTGAAAGGACAAAAGACCGGTTTTTTTGTCGATCAACGGGAAAATCGTGCTTTATTGGAAAAATATGCCAAAGATCGTAATGTGCTGAATATGTTTTGCTATACCGGTGGCTTTTCTTTCTATGCAATGAGGGGAGGAGCTAAGTTAGTACATTCGGTAGATAGTTCTGCTAAAGCAGTTGACTTGACCAATAAGAATGTAGAATTAAATTTTCCGGGAGATCCGCGTCATACGGCATATGCAGAAGATGCGTTTAAATATCTGGATAGGATGGGAGACCAGTATGATTTGATTATACTAGATCCTCCGGCTTTTGCAAAACATAAAGATGCCTTGCGTAATGCTTTGCAGGGTTATAGGAAATTGAACGCAAAGGCTTTTGAAAAGATTAAGCCCGGAGGTATTTTATTTACTTTTTCTTGTTCGCAAGTGGTAACAAAGGATAATTTTCGTACGGCAGTTTTTACTGCGGCAGCAATGGCTGGTAGGAGTGTACGCATACTTCATCAGTTAACTCAACCGGCGGATCATCCGGTAAATATTTATCATCCTGAGGGTGAGTATTTAAAAGGTTTGGTTCTTTATGTAGAGTAGTTTATATTGTTTAGAATAGATTGAAATATTAATAATTCTTAATTGAAAGAAGAATTCTCTTTAAATATCATGTTTAAAAACATAAAACACATATCTTTGCACTGTGTTTTTCATGGTATTAGATTTAAGGTTAATGAAGGTTGGTTGTCGTGACGACAATCAATTTTTTTTGTTTTATCCCCTACCTGTTCTTTTATTTTTCTCTTTGTCATTCTTCTCCGTTGAAAATAATCTATTGTTTTTTTAAATCCAAAATGATACATTTGTAATGTTTCCTTGTTATATAGTTAACTTTAAACGATTAGTCTATGAAAACAATACAACCTGTATGCTTGAAAATCCTTTTCGTTATTTCTTTTTTAATTTGGTTGCAGCCTGATACTTGGGCACAGGAATTACGCTTGTTGCCACTTGATTCTATTATAACGGTTGGTTATGCTACCGGGAACCGGAAAACTATTTCCGGATCTGTGGAGCGGATAACCGAACAAGGAATGAATAGAGATCAGATTACTAATCCTTTGGAGGCTTTGCGCGGGCGTATTGCCGGATTGACGATTCAGAAAGGAAATAATGGTCCGGCAGCTTTGGATGCTGTGCGGCTCCGTGGTACCACATCTTTAACGAGTGGGAATGATCCTTTAATTATTGTGGATGGGGTGTTTGGTGACTTGAATATGCTTATGTCTATATATCCTGCTGATATTGAAAACTTTACTATTTTGAAAGATGCTTCGGAAACTGCTCAATACGGTTCTCGAGGTGCTTCCGGCGTTATTGAAATTACGACAAAGAAGGGTGTTAACAGTAAAACTCAGGTTAATTATAACGGAAGTTTCGGGGTTGCATCGGTTTATAAGAATCTGAGAATGTTGTCGGCAGATGAATTTCGCGACTTTGCAAAGGAGCAAGGTATTGCAATTCTTGATAAAGGAAATAATACCGACTTTCAGAAGGAAATAGAGCAAACAGGATTGCAGCAAAACCACCATATCGCTTTTTATGGAGGTTCGGATGCCTCCAGTTATCGTATCTCGTTAGGATTTGTGGATAGGCAGGGAATTATTTTGAATGAGGATATGAAGAACTTTACTTCTAATATGAACATGATGCAAAAGATGTTTGATGGTTTTGTGAAATGTGAAATAGGGATGTTTGGTTCTATTCAAAAGAATCGGAATATTGTAGATTATCAGAAAACTTTTTATTCGGCGGCAACTTTTAATCCTACTTATCCGGATCATAAGAATGCAGAAACGGGCGCCTGGGATCAGATAACGAATGCCAGTCAGATAACCAATCCATTGGCTTGGATGGAAGTAAAGGACAAAGATGCCAATTCCTATATCAGTACCCATGCACGTCTGACTTTCAATTTATTGGAAGACTTAAAGCTCATAGCTTTTGGGGCTTATACTTATAATATCATAGAAAATTCTCAGTATTTGCCAACCTCTGTTTGGGCTCACGGGCAGGCATATAAAGGTACGAAGAAATCCGAGACGTTACTGGGGAATTTAATGTTGAACTATATTAAAGACATAAAGAAACACCATTTGGATGCATTGGCTTTAGCCGAGCTGCAGAAAGAAACCTATACGGGTTATTATACAACTTCAACAAACTTCAGTACGGATAAATTGGGATATGACAATTTGCAAGCCGGAGCTGTGCGTCCTTGGGAGGGAACAGGCTCTTATTATGAACAGCCGAAACTGGTTTCTTTTTTAGGACGTTTAAATTATGCATATGCTGATCGATATATATTAACAGTCAATGCCCGTACAGATGCTTCTTCTAAGTTTGGAGTAAACCATAAATGGGGGTTCTTCCCTTCTGTTTCTGCGGCGTGGGTAATAAGTGAAGAACAATTTATGAAACGTTTTTCATGGCTGGATAATTTGAAGTTACGTGTCGGGTATGGCTTATCCGGAAATCAAAATGGGATAGATTCATATACTGCACTCAGGTTAGTAAAACCTAACGGAGTGGTTCCTATTGGTAGTGCTCCTACTGTGACGTTAGCTGAATTGAGTAATACGAATCCTGACTTGAAATGGGAAGTGAAACATACTTTAAATGCAGGAATAGATGTTGCATTGTTGGGAAATCGTTTATTGCTGGCATTGAATTATTATAATTCTAAAACGACTGATATGCTTTATCCGTATGATGTAAGTGTCCCTCCCTATACTTACCCCACTTTATTGGCAAATATGGGTTCTATGCGTAATAAAGGAACGGAGTTGTCAGTCGGTATCACTCCTTTGAAGACTAAAGATATGGAATTAAACATAAATGTAAATCTTACCTTCCAACAGAATAAATTGCTTTCGTTGAGTGGAGATTATAATGGGGAATATTATTCGGCTCCCGAATACAGAAGCTTGTCCGGTCTGGATGGAGCAGGATTTCATGGAGGATATAATCATATCGTTTACCAGATAGTGGGACAACCGCTTGGCGTTTTCTATCTTCCCCATTGTAAAGGACTGATTTCTGATGGTAAAGGCGGCTATACTTATGATATTGCGGATTTGAATGGAGGGGGTGTGAGCCTGGAGGATGGAGAAGACAGATATATTGCCGGACAGGCTGTGCCTAAAACATTATTAGGCTCGAATATAAGTTTTAGGTATAGGAGATTTGATATATCTGTTCAAATCAATGGAGCTTTCGGACATAAAATTTATAATGGAACCTCTTTAACATATATGAATACGAATATATTTCCGGATTATAACATCATGAGAGATGCTGTAAAGTATACTATTAAAGATCAGACAGCAACGGATTATTGGCTGGAGAAAGGGGATTATGTTAATTTTGATTATGTAACGATTGGTTGGGATGTGCCTATGGAGAAGTGTAAATATATAAAGGCTCTTCGTTTGGCATTTACAGTGAACAACTTAGCCACGATAACAGGCTATTCCGGTCTGTCGCCGATGATAAACAGTTCTACTATTAACTCTACAGTGGGAGTTGATGATAAAAGAGGATATCCGTTATCAAGGATATATACGTTAGGTTTGAGCATTAATTTCTAAACGAACAGGCTATGAATTATCGATTTGCATATTTGATTTTCCTTTGTGTCTCTGTTGGAATATTAATTTCCTGTGATGATTTTTTGCGTGAAACTCCTAGAGATAAATTACCTGAAGAAGAAGCATATGAAGATATCTCAAGTCTTTATTTGAATGCAGTTGCTTCTTTATATAACAATATTGGAGGATATAGTGATAGTCAAGGCCTACAGGGTACAGGAAGAGGTGTCTATGACTTAAACACTTTTACAACGGATGAGGCGATAATGCCGGTAAGAGGGGGTGACTGGTATGATGGTGGTTTTTGGCAAGGGCTTTTCCTGCATAAATGGGGTGTTAATAATGATGCGATTCAAGCCACATGGGAATATCTTTATAAAGTTGTTATGCTTTGTAATAAGTCTCTGGAGAAGATAGAACAGTTTCAACAGTCTCATAATGATAATGCTATTCTAGCTTATCAGGCGGAGGTGCGTGCATTGCGTGCGATGTATTATTATTATTTAATGGATTTGTTTGCACGCGTACCTATCGTTGAATCTTCATCCGTTGCAATAAAAGATTTGAAGCAAAATGAACGGAAGGAGGTTTTTTATTTTGTAGTTAATGAATTACAGGAAGTTGCTCCTTTGCTAAATCATAGTCATAGTAATTTGCAAGGAAATTATTATGGCAGGATTACCCGTCCGGTTGCATACTTTTTATTAGCAAAGATGATTTTAAATGTTGAGGTGTATACAGACAATGATTGGACAGACGGTCAGCGTCCGAGTGGAAAAGAGATTTATTTTAATATAGCCGGTAATCAGTTGAATGCCTGGCAGACTGTTGAGGCTTATTGCGATTCTATAACAAAGTGTGGTTATGAATTGGAGAGGGATTATTCTACCAATTTTTTTGTGTTCAATGAATCTTCCGTAGAGAATATTTTTACGATTCCTATGAATAAAAATCTATATACCAATCAGTTCCAATATCTTTTCCGTTCTCGTCATTATAATCATGCAAAGGCGTATGGGCTGGGAGGAGAAAATGGCTCTAGCGCAACGATTGAAGTGTTGCGGACTTTTGGGTATGGAACGAATGAAGAAGATCCGCGTTTTAACAAATGCTATTTTGCCGGAATAGTTTATGACCTAAAAGGGAATGTGGTTACATTGGACGATGGAACTGTTTTAGAATATCTGCCGTGGAATGTTGCTCTTGATGTATCTGATACTCCGTATGAGAAGACTGCCGGTGCGCGTATGAAGAAGTATGAGATAGATGAAACAGCAACAAAAGATGGCAAGTTGATGGAAAATGATATTGTCCTTTTCCGTTATGCGGATGTTTTATTGATGAAGAGTGAAGCTAAAGTGCGTAATGGAGAAAATGGAGATGAAGAGTTGAATCGTGTTCGTGCTCGTAGTGGAGCGGGTTATAGGACTGCGACGTTAGAAAATATATTGGCAGAACGTCAGTTGGAGTTTGCTTGGGAAGGTTGGAGACGTCAGGATTTAATTCGTTTTGGATTATTTACACGTACATATAGTGACCGTCCCCGACTTGCGGGAGAAGAAAATGGTTATACCACAGTGTTTCCAATACCGGAAAAAATAAGGAAGATGAATCTTGCGTTTACTCAAAATATGGGATATTAAATATGTTTTCTTGGAATATTTATTGGATATTTCTTTTTGGGTAAGAATTAAGTATTTCGGTTTGTCTGACAATCCTGAATTTCCATTTTCTTAAATTCCAGTTTCTTTTCCTCTTGTGCCATTCTTTGGAAGATAGAAGGAGTGATCCCTGTGATAGACTTAAATACATTCGTGAAAGTCGTTGTTGACTTATATCCTAGACTTTCGGCTATTGCCTTAATTGTATAATGGCCATAATTATCCAAGTCTGTTAATCGGATTCGTGCTTCTCTTATACGAAATTCATTAATATAAGTATTGAAGTTCTTATGATAAACTTCATTAATGACTTGTGATACATATTTACTATTTGAATTGACCAAAGTCGCTAGCTTGTTTAAAGAAAAATCGTCATTACAAAACTCATACGTGTTTTCCATTATCTGATTAATCGAATCCAATAAAAGTTGTTTTTGTTGGTCTGTCAAGGTGTTTGCTTGGTATTTTAAAGAAGTTTCTGCAGATTTGGTATTTAATGCATCATCTTCTGAAAGGATATCCTTTTCTTGTTTTTGATCTTTTGGGGACATTATTGGAACTGTATGGAGCTTCTCTTCATATTGTTGTCTCAGCTTTTTATTGTCATCATTTGATGCCATAATTTCTTGATTGATATGATACAATTTTTTATAAGCTTGTGATAATGCTCTTTTTTGTTTATAAGTAACAAGCAGGAATACACTGATCAGCAAGAAACCGAATAAGAAACCAAGTAAGCCAAGAGATTGTCTCTTTATTTTCAATTCTTTTTTTTCTTTTTCGCCATAAAGTATAGAGAATTGTTTATTCGTTGTTTCCATTTCATGGATAGCTTGCATGGATTTAACTCTATTAAACTCTCGAGTATTGAAGATAGAATCGGATAATGATAAATATTCACCTTTATACAACAATGATTTTTGAGGATTATCTAGCTTGTTATATAAGGTAGAATAAGCTTTTATACTTTGTACTAAGATGTCGGTTAGTTTATATTCTTGTGCTAATTTATAACATTTGTTGAGATAGTAAAGCGTGGAATCATTATTGTTCATGAGCAGATAGGTTTTATATAACTCTTCGTAAGATGAGCATTCATATCGGGGAGACATTTGATACTTATCGGCGAACTGTAATGATTGTTGAAAGGAATGAACGGCATCACTATATTTTTTTTCATTGATATAGATTAGTCCTTTATTTAGTAAATTGATATAGTTTTTTAGAGTGTCAGTAGAATTCGTCAATTGTTTTGATAGTTGATAATACTTCTTAGCTTCTGATACATTACCGAGGTAATTATAAGCACCGGTAAGGTTAGTATACAAATTGTATTCTTTTTCCTTATTAGGATGGAGTTGATATAATTTATGTGCTCGCTTATAATAACTGATTCCTGTTTCATAGTCAAAAAAAGTACAATAGACACTTCCTATTTTCAAATATATATTTGGTATTATTTGAGGTGCATTACATGATTCACAGATTTTTAATCCTTGAATATAGCAATCAAATGCTTTGGTATAATTACCTTGCAAATAGTAGGCATCGCCTGTTCTAAGAAAACTGGTTATAGATAATTGCTTTTCTTCTTCATTCATTTTATCATGATAGCGTTGGTTTGCGATTGTATAATATACAATCGCAGAATCCGATTCTAGAGGGTAGCAATCCCCTTGCTGAATGATTTCTGAAGTGGATAATACATTTGCTTGTTGAAAAAATGTCTCTTTATTGTTTTGAGAAAATACTGACAAATGAATACTGACAAATAATGTTATTATAGGGAATATCTTCATATATTTAAATTTAGAAGCTAATAATTAAAATAATATTCCATAAAGCATGAATTTATATTATTTAAATCGTTTTTGATGATAGGGTATTCTCGAATAATCGAGATAGCCTATTCTACTTTGGCATAATGCCGAAGATTTATCTGATATAAATGCCGTTCTTTTTATAGAATATTTTCTCAAAAATATATATATATTTTTAATCTAGCTAATATTAGAATCAATTTTCACTTTATCTGGATGCTATATTTTTTAGTCTTGTCTCAAAATAAAAGGAAAAAACTTTTTGTTATATCAACAAAAAGTTTTATTTGACTCAAATCAGTGCTATATACAAATCTGTAATTGTGATATCTGTTTTTCCTAATTTATGGTCAATAACTAAAAATAAAAGATCTAAGAGGTTTATTTTTCATAGACTTCATCTGAATTTTCTTTGAATTTTAATTGTATATCATTAATGGAGTTTTTAGTTTCAGTTAGTTTCTGTTCCGCTCTAGAAATATTATTATATGTTTCTATTAAATGTTTTCGTTGTAAGAATATAATTATTACAAGTAACCCGGCAATAAATAGAAATGCTCCTATAAACCATAGAATTTTACTATAGTGACTTTCTGCTTCTTTTTTTGAAGATATCGGAGATCCGGTGATAATTTTTTCTTCTTCCTTCTTTATTTCAAACAAACGTTGTGTATTCCATGTCTTATAAGACTCTATAGTCTTGAGAACGGAGTCAGAAAGGGAGAGATATTGTTTTTTATACCATAAAGCTTTAGAAGGATTATCCAACATCTCATATAATTTGGAGTAAACATTAAGATTTTCTATTTGATCATTTATCAAATGATTCTGCTCGGCTATTTGTTGGCATTTCCCAATATAGAAAAGCATAGAATCCAATTGATTCAAATATTGGTAAGCATGGTATAATTGAAAATAAGAGGTCGATTCATACTTGGGATCCAACTGATGTTTTTGGACGATACCAACAGATTCTCTGAAAAGGTGTATGGCATCTACATATTTATTCTCGCCTGCCAATATCATTCCATGAAGTAACAGATTCATATAAGTTTTGATCGAATCCTCTGCTACCGTCAGTTTTTCCATATGGGAATAGTATTTTCTAGCTTCTTCTTTCTTTTTTAATAAACTGTAAGCACCTGCTAAATTACATAACAATTTGTATTCGTACTGCTCGTCCGGATACTTACTACACCATTCGTATCCCAATTTATAGTATTCAATTCCCTTTTCATAATCATGAAAGGTGCAATAAATGCTGCCTATATTCAGATAAAAATCCCGAAACGAACTTTGATCTGTACTGTTTTGGCATATTTTTAGTCCATTCATAAAGAAATCCAGTGCATTGGCATAATCTTTTCGGGAATAACAAATGTGCCCAAGTTGAAGGCAGCTTCGGATGCAAAACTGCTTAGAGTATTCGTCCGTATTCTCCTTATTACGGGTGTATAATAGGGAGTATAAAATAAAAGCCGTATCATAATCTTGTTGCTTATAAGTACTATCTGCTTGTTCGCAAAGCATATCAGACGGAACATTATTCCACTGTCTGGAAAGCTTGCCGTACAAATTACCGTCATGTGCGAAAGACATTATGGAACTAGCAAAAAGAACAAAATAAAGAATCACTTTTCCCATTTTTGTATATATAGTATAGGAATAAATTAAAAAAGATAAATGCCGGAGACCAAACCGTCTCCGGCATTTGAAACCATAAATGGACAATACAGAAAAACTAATGCATCACTTTTACCTTAAAAGTTTTACTTGCACCGCCTGCTTTTACATTCAGCATATAAAGCCCTGAAGTTACATCGCTTAAGTTCATTATATTGCTAACGGAAGAAGTGTTCATGCTCTTCACGACTCTTCCTTGCATATCAAGCAAGAATACCTGAGTCACGATATTATCATACGGAAGATCAATATGTAATTCGTCGGATACCGGATTCGGATATATGCTTGCCTGACATTGATCCAATGCTGCAGATTCTATTCCGTTACCATTATATTTCAAATCCAGAACATAAGCATATTTGCCTAGATCTTTCATACACCATCCGCATACATAACGTCCGTTAGGCGACATATCCATCATAGAACACAAATAATATCCCTGCAAATCATACCCTAATGTTTCTTCAACGTATGTATTCAGATTCTCCGCTTTTCCACTTTCCTTTGTCCATATCCAAGGAGATGTACCCGATGTATCGATACCGACTACTATGGTAGCATCATTATTCATATCCTGTGGTTGACCACCCAAACCTGTACCTTCCATCAGAATTAAACCACTCTCTTCACTCCAAATCCATGGAGAACCGACAGCACATAAATTATCACCACGACCACCGATCCATTTTCCATCTGCTGTGATGGCGGTACATTGTCCCAATAAATTAGCCATCATATCATTCTGATTATCAAAGTCCACATCATCTTCCGTCTTATCTGGATCTTTGAGCATCATTTTGCTGTCATAACCTCCATCTGCATTCTTGCGCCATACGTTCGCATACCATGGTCCCCAAATATCCTGCCAACCAACAATCACACTTCCGTCATAACTCATTTTGGTTGCTTTACTTGATTTGTTTCTGTCTGCAAACTTAGATCCCAAATCGAGAACTCCTAATTCATTCGACCAAACGCATGCATGATATTGTGTTGTGTTATTACAAGTTACATAAGATCCACCTATCACGATTTTTCCATCAGCCGAAATTCCTTCAGGACCGGAAATTACATCCCCTGAAGAAGCTCCAAGTGTTTCAAGCAATTTCCAAGATGCGGATTCAATGTCATAGATACCTGCGGTATAACCCTGCATCTTGTCTTTTAATTCTTTCAAATAAAAACTTCCTTCAGCACCGCAAATATTCAATTTATTTCCAGCTCCGTCTACTGCTATCGAGTATAAATCTGTCTCGTCGACTCCGGGTATAGTAACTTTCGTCCAATTAACACCTTTATCGGTTGACTCGTAAACAGCTCCCTTGTTACCAACAATTATTATTTTTCCGTCTGCCCAAACCACATCATTCCATACAATCGTTTCCGTAGTAGTCAATGGGTTTATACCCGGAGTCCCGGCAATAACTTCGTGCTTCGTCCAATTCTTACCACCGTCAGCCGTCACATAAACCACACCGTCAGATAACGCCATGCCGTTGTCTTCGTCTGCGAATTTGATCCGGTGCAACGGAGCATTCCCTTCGGTTACAAACAAATCAGTCCAAGTTTGTCCATTATCTGTAGAAGTCTGGATATGTCCGTTTCTGGTAACCATATAAAAGGTATAGCCTAAATGAGTAATATGCTGTGGCACGCCGGTTACTCCGGTGGCTACATGGAAAGAATCGCCGCTATCGGTAGTGTACCATACGGCAGCATTCCCGCCCTTTAGCTCCATTCCTATCACTCCGTAAGTAGCTGGCATATAATCAGCTTCCTCTACGAAATCAATGCACCAATAAGTATCTACCTCGTCTGTATTTCCCTCCGGATGCAAATCGATTGGCTGCCAACCTCTTCCTTCCGATTTAGTTATATACATCGCTCCATTATGTCCCCCTACGAGTCCGACAGAGTAGGTCTGAAAACCCATAGCTTCCATTCCGGGAATCGTAACCATCCCTGGATCCGCGAGTTTCCAAGTTTTTCCACTATTTGAAGAAGCTAATATATAACCCGATTGTCCGTCCTCACTGCTTCCGATCGCCACAGCAGCAGTTCCCGTTCTATAATAGATATCTTTATAAATAAACTCCTCTCCCGTGCTAAGTTCTACTTTCTGCCATTCAGTATAAACCGGTATTTCAGTAGAAAACATAGTAGATGCAACCTTTCGTCCATCATCCGAAAATCGAGCAGTTCCGCCAATACCGTTTCCGTTGGACATACTACCTACAATTTCGATAAATTCTTGTTTTTCAGGATTCCATATTTCAAATGGCTTAACCTGATTTTTCGTTACGATTACCTTACCTTCGTTATTAACACTATGCGAGAAGTACTGTGTTTCCGTGAAAGTAATCTGTGCAGACAACAAACCTGCCGAGCAAAGCCCAGCCAAAGAAAGAATAATGTTTTTCTTTTTCATAACTCAATAAATTAACGATTAGACTCTAATTAACTACTATTTTTTTCACTACAGTTTGTTTGGCAGTCTCTATACTCACCAGATAAAGCCCACTTCTCAATTTGTAGTTCTCTACTTGCATACCTCGCATATCATAAATGCGATAAGCTTGATAATCACCCGTGATATGAACCATGCCGTTGATTGCTTCCACCAACAGCTCATCCGTCAGATTCTTCTCAGTGATGGCAGACGAAGTCCCGTTCACTCCGGTCTGTGCCGCATTCATCACATTGCGGAAATAACGGCTGTTTGAATCTTCATCGGTCAGGAAAGCGACTACATTCATGTTTTCAGCTTTCCATGCATCATCCAAAATGGTCTTAAATTCAATGGTATAGTTGTTTCCATCCCAAAAAACTTCTTTACCCCATATTCCGCCCAAGATAGCACGAAGCACATGGTCATGCACGTATGTTGCAGAAGCACCGGATTGCATGCCTACCAAGCCGTCTTCTGTCAGGAAAACATTCACATGAGGTTCTTTCATGGCGATATCGAATAGTTCGCTTTCTTTCGTTCCCGAAACACGAACCGTCAGTTCGCGGTTGTTTTCATCATAAGTAGAGTTCACAACGATGGATGCAAAAGCCGGAAGTGCCGTTTGCGTGAAACCGATATAACCGCTAATAACCTTTGCTCCTTCATTAGGATCATAATATCCCATGCTGAAAGACGGACTTTGTACTGCTTCATCCTGAATATAAGTACGGTCGGCAGTACCATGCGGAGCTCCTTTTACTAGGAATTCATACATATAATTATAGCTATCTTGCAATGTAAATTCATCTTCGCCGTAACCTACATGATGGGCCACTTTGA
The DNA here is from genome assembly GCF_003438995.1 of Bacteroides sp. OM05-12. GTDB lineage: Bacteria > Bacteroidota > Bacteroidia > Bacteroidales > Bacteroidaceae > Bacteroides. Next base: position 50,496 of record NZ_QSUN01000003.1, on the reverse strand, counting down.
CATGGTTGACGCTTTCGGGAATAGCCTCTGCCACTTTATGACCATAAGGGCAATTCGGGCAATAACCGGTAGTGTACATTTCCAACAGGGAAGTCTTGACAAAGTCCCGGTCATAGAAATAAACTTCGACCTTCCCTTCATTGTTTTTCTCATATTCATCCGTAAAAGCACCTTTATTGATATTGGATATTTTCAGCATTACATTGGCTGACTCTGCATTACTTGGAATCTCGACATAAGATTGCAGAATAACTCCCTTAAGGGCTTTCAAGCCACCTTTGATTGTCACCTCTGAGGTTTTCGTTTCAATGCCTTCGGCAGAAACGGTCAAATCAAAGCTGGTAACCGGTTCTGTGCCTCCATTGAAGACGTAACCAGAAAAGTCGATACGGACTTTCTCTTTTTGAGGATCACGTTTAATGAAAGCAAGATTGCTTTTGAAATTCACCAAAGCAAGATCTTTGTCCACATGATGTTCACTGACAATAGCAGTTTGTGCGCCCAATACCGCTACAATTCCGTTGTTTATGAAAGTGCAGGTATGGTCCACCCAATTTTTGCCTCCATCATCCGAATATAAAAGAGTTTTCTCACGCAACAGTCCGTTACCGGCTATCGCAATGGGGTAATAGGTTTTATCATTATTATTGTATTTTTTCGACGTAATCGTATATCCTACATAATATCCGTTTTCTGTAATCGTATAAACTTTGTCAGCGGGAAGTTCTACTTCGATCCATCCTTTTTCCTCAAGGCTCGTCTGAGGGACTTCCATAGAAAAGACAGGTTCTTCGTCAAGCTTTTCACGCAGCCAGATGGTTAGTCCGTTTACCGGTGCGCCTATAGCCACCCGTATTTTCGTTACTTTGTCACCGACATATCTGTCGACTAACATCCGGTCAAAATAAGTAGCCATATCGTAGATTTCAGGAGTCATTCTTAAATAGGGAGCGGCTTCCTCACAATAACTGACATACTTCTCGTTTGCTGCTGATTCAGCTTTTTTCAAGACCGGATGGGATAATGTATTCATACAGGGAGAAAACTGTATACCTTCCATCTGTCTTGAAAAACGGCTATCCGGGGTTTGTGCTATGACATTCCCGATCATCATACATAAAACAAATACTACTAAATAAACTTTCTTCATAATCTTAACATTTTAAGTTCTTGGCAATATTATGCTGTTTTTCAATGGAAAACAAACCAAGATTGCTCAAATTCATGAATTTGTTGAGGTTAGAGCTGTATCTGTCGTTTTTGGGAAGTGCTTTTTAAATCTATTGAACTTGGAGGCCATTTATAACTTCAGAAACTAATATTCGTAAACGTATTATGCTTTTCAGAAAAATTATGTACATTTGCATATATAAGTATAAAATTGGAAAAACACATAAGTTTATGAATGTTAAGTTACGACTGATAATTATGAATTTCCTGCAATTTGCAGTGTGGGGAGCATATTTAACTTCTATGGGAAGTTATTTGGTGAGTGTTAATCAAGCATCACATATTGGTATGTTTTATGCCATGCAGGGGATTGTGTCCATGTTTATGCCGGCCTTGATTGGTATTGTCGCCGATCGTTGGATTCCGGCGCAGAAAATGTTAGGTCTTTGCCATTTGATAGCCGGTGCATTTATGTTGGCTGCCGGATATTATGCCTATTCGGCAGGGACGGATGTACAATTTCCTCTTTTGTTTACTTTTTATTCATTGAGTGTTGCTTTCTATATGCCTACACTGGCTTTGTCTAATTCTGTTGCTTATTTTGTTTTGGATGGAGCTGGTCTGGATACGATAAAAGCTTTTCCTCCGATACGTGTCTTCGGTACGGTTGGTTTTATTTGTGCTATGCTTTTGGTTGACGGTATGGGATTTCAGACTACTTATATGCAGTTTATTGTATCCGGTTGCTTAGGATTGATCTTAGCGTTATATGCAGTGACATTGCCTAATTGTCAGGTTAATAAGTCCAGTGATAAGAAAAGTCTTGTTGAAGCATTGGGATTGCGTGCTTTTACTCTTTTCAAAGAAAAAAAGATGGCACTGTTCTTTATCTTTTCTATGCTTCTCGGAGTATCGCTTCAGATAACAAATGGATTTGCCAATCCTTTTATAACAAGTTTTAAAGCAATACCGGAATATGCAGCTTCCTTTGGGGCTAATCATGCCAATGCTTTAATATCCCTTTCGCAGATGTCGGAGACTTTGTGTATCCTGTTGATACCGTTCTTCTTGCGTAAGTTTGGCATTAAGCAAGTAATGTTGATAGCAATGTTTGCATGGGTACTACGTTTCGGGCTGTTTGGAGCCGGTAATCCGGGAAACGGTGTTTGGATGTTCATTCTTTCAATGATTGTATATGGTGTAGCGTTTGACTTTTTCAACATTTCAGGTTCTCTGTTTGTTGATAAGGAAACCGATCCGGCTATCCGTTCAAGTGCCCAGGGATTATTTATGTTGATGACAAATGGAATTGGTGCGATGGCAGGTACACTTGGTGCACAGGCTGTTGTGAACCATTTTACTTACTCAACAGAATATCAGGGAGAGTTTTATACAGTGGGCGATTGGTCGGCTGTATGGTATATTTTTGCCGCTTATGCTTTAGTTGTGGCAATCGTGTTTGCGTTAGTATTCAAATATAAGCATAATCCGGCTGAATTAAAATAAATAATTTTAATCAGGAGGGATTGTTATGAGTAAAAAGATTGAGCTTAAGGTTTTAAACGTTTCCAGTAGTTTGGCACAGGCACATGCTTATGCATTGGTTTTGCAGGAAGTGGACGGAGAGCGTCGTCAGTTACCGGTTATAATAGGTCCGGCAGAGGCGCAAGCAATAGCTTTTAGCTTAAAAGGTTTCACGCCTCCGCGTCCTTTTACACATGACTTGTTTGTCTTTTTTGCAGATGCTTTTCAAGTGGAGTTGCAAGAAGTGGTAATTTATAAAGCGCAAGAAGGGGTTTTCTATTCGTATCTTTATTTTGAGAAAGATGATATAATATCCAGAATAGACTCCCGTACTTCGGATGCCGTTGCGCTTGCGTTGCGTTTTGGTTGTCCTATATATGTGACGGAAGATGTTCTTGAGGCTGAAAGTATTAAGTTGGAAGATGGCGGACCGGTTGCCGTTCCTATAACTACTGTAAATATGGATTTGTTGCAGGAGGCGTTAGATAAGGCGGTAAAGGAAGAAAATTACGAGCTTGCTTCCCAGATAAGGGATGAAATGCGTCGAAGAGAAATAGGAGAACTGAGTCCGGAAGATAATATTTTGAATTTGTAATTTGAGTCTATGCATGTATTTTATACGCCGGATATTCAAGTAAAGTCTGAGTTGCCGGAGGACGAAGCACAACATTGTATACGTGTGCTTCGGTTGAAACAAGGAGACGAGATTTTTTTGACAGACGGTAAAGGCTGCTTTTATAAGGCGGAGATTGGTACGATTTCAGGGAAACGATGTTTGGTGACGATCAAGGAGACCATTCATCAAGTGTCTCCGTGGGGATGTCATCTGCATATAGCGATGGCTCCAACCAAGAATATGGATCGTACGGAATGGTTTGCTGAGAAAGCTACGGAGATTGGTTTTGATGAGTTGACTTTCCTTAATTGTCGTTTTTCGGAACGCAAAGTAATCAAGACGGAACGAATTGAAAAAATATTGATTTCGGCGGTAAAACAGTCGTTGAAGGCTACTTTACCCATATTGAATGAAATGATTGATTTCAATAAGTTTATGAATAAGGATTTTAAAGGGCAGAAATTTATAGCACATTGTTATGAGGGTGAAAAACCTTTGCTTAAAGATGTGCTTCACAAAGGAGAAGATGCCTTAGTGTTAATCGGGCCGGAAGGGGATTTTAGCCCGGAAGAAGTGGAAAAAGCGATAGCCAAAGGATTTACACCTGTCAGTCTGGGAAAATCCAGGTTGAGGACAGAAACGGCGGCATTAGTGGCTTGCCATACATTGAATTTATCGAATCAATAATACTTAATTAATAATGTATGAAAATGAAAAAAAGTAATCTGATTTCTGTTTTATCGGCGTTTCTGGTGTCGGTAATGTTCTTGGCATCTTGTACCAAAAGTGTGGAATATGTAAATGTGATACCGGCAGATGCTTCGGTGATAGCCTCTCTTGATTTAAAGTCGTTGACTCAGAAAAGTGGAGTAAATGACAATGAAGCGGCAAAACAACAGCTCGCTGAAGTATTGAAAAGCGGATTAAATGCAGATGCTTTGCAATATATGGATAAAGTGCTTAAAGATCCTGCGGAGTCAGGTATATCTACTGCGGATAAAGTTTATTTGTTTGCTACGGAAGCTGCCGAAAATCAAGGGCTTGTGGCGAAAGTAAACGATATGAATAAAGTGAAAGAGTTATTCAAATTGTTGGAGAGCGAACAGATTAGTATGCCTTTGGAAGATACCGGTGTGAACGGTTATCAGCTGACATTCCTGAATGAAAAGGATGTTGTTTGTTTCAATGAAAATACTTTGCTGATTTTAATCGGTAAGAATGTGTTTGATACGGAATCCACTCAAGATATGGCTAAGAAGTTGATTGCTCAGACGGCAGAACAGAGTATTGCTTCAAATGACGGCTTTAAGCAAATGAGCGGTAAAAATGCAGATGTTGTAGTTTATACTACAATGGATGTGCTTCCTTCCGATTATGCTATGCAGATAAAAGCGGCTATGCCTGAAGGATTGACTTTAAAAGATATTGCTTATGTTGTTACTTTGAACTTTGAAAAAGGCAAGATTGTTTTGGATGCGGAATCTGTAAAGAATGAAGCTGTTGATAAACTTAATAAGCAATATGAAGGACTAATTTCCAAAATAGGTTCTGAGTTCCTGAAATATTTCCCGGCTTCTTCTTTGTATTATACCGGTATGAATTTGAACGGAGAAAAGTTGGCCAAAGTCTTGGCTGAAAACGAAGAATTTCAGAAAACATTGAAAGGAATAGAGGGTAATGGAGTAAATGTAAATAATATCATTAGTTCTATTAATGGAGATTTGGCTTATGGCATTACTTCTTTGTCAGCACAGGGTGTACCGGCTTTGACATGCTATGTACAAGTGAAAAATGATGAGATATTGAAAACTGTAAATAATGCGTTGCAAGGTGGAGCGACAAAGATCGACGATAATAATTATTCGGTAACAATCGGTGGTGGCGCAAATGCTTATTACGGAATGAAAGACGGAGTCTTCTATTTCACACTTGATGAGGCGGCCTCAAAGAACATCTGCAAGAAAGTAGACAATCCGATGTCTGATGCAAAATGGGCTTCTACGGCTAAAGGTTCATACGTGTTTATGGTAGCTAATATAAAAGATGCATTGAATCAGCCGATGGTGAACTTGATGCTGTCAATGGGTGGACAGCCAGCGGCTTTGGCTCGTAGTGTTTTGTCTCAGTTTGACTATATTGAATTCTATGCTCCGGAAATGAATAAAGTGACACTTGATGTTGTGATGACAAATCAAGATGAGAATGCATTGAAACAACTCTTTGCTTTAGGCGAGAAATTGGCCGGAGGTAAATGATAAACAGCTTTAAAATAAAGTGAATACAATCAGCTTACAACAAACACTTCCTGAAGTCTTTGCCGGAAAGGATTTGATAGTTTCCGACGTTTGGCATAAGGAAGTGGAATTTCAAAAAGAAAGAATTTATCTGATAGAGGCGGCTTCCGGTACAGGGAAGTCGTCTCTTTGCAGTTTTATTTATGGTTATCGGGACGACTATCAAGGCATTATCTGTTTTGATGGTGAGAATATCCGTAAGAAGACGATAACCGACTGGACGGAAATACGTAAAAGATCCATTAGTATGTTATTTCAGGATTTACGTTTATTCACGGAACTGACGGCAATGGAGAATATCCGGTTGAAAAACAGTCTGACCGGATATAGGTCCGGTAAAGAAATTACTCTCATGTTTGAGACATTGGGGATAGCGGATAAGATAAATATAAAAGTCGGGCAACTTTCATTTGGCCAGCAGCAGCGTGTTGCATTAATCAGAGCTTTGTGTCAGCCCTTCGATTTTATTTTTCTGGACGAACCGATTAGTCATTTGGATGAAAGTAATGGAAATATCATGTGTGAACTGCTTATGAAAGAGGTCCAAAAACAGGGAGCAGGAGTTATTGTTACTTCTATAGGAAAGCATTTGGAACTGAACTACGATAAAATAGTAAGATTATGAGATTTGTTTGGAAGCTTTTGCGTCAGCATATCAGTGTGCCTCAGTTGGCAGGTTTTTTCTTTGCCAATTTGTTTGGCATGGTTATCGTGCTTCTCGGTGTTCAGTTCTATAAGGATGTGATTCCGGTCTTTACGGATGGCGATAGTTTCATGAAAAAGGATTATATCATCGTCACAAAAAAGATTAGTACGTTGGGTTCCTTTGCTGGTAAAAGCAATGTGTTTACTGACAATGATATAAAAGAGATAAAAGAGCAGAGCTTTACAAAAGGAGTTGGTAAATTTCAACCTTCTTTGTTTACTGTTTCTGCCGGATTAGGAATGGAGTCTGCAGGAATCCGTCTCTCTACCGATATGTTTTTTGAGTCTGTTCCGAATGAATATGTCGATGTAGGGCTGGATAAATGGCATTTTACGGAAAGCAGTAAGGAGATTCCTATCATTATCCCCCGTAACTATCTGAATCTCTATAATTTTGGTTTTGCACAGGCACGTAGTCTGCCTAAACTGTCCGAAGGAGTGATGGGAATGATTCAATTGGATATAGTGATTCGGGGTAATGGAAATATAGAGAAGTATAAGGGGAATATAGTCGGTTTCTCCGATAGATTGAATACGATTCTTGTACCGGAAGAGTTTATGGACTGGGCGAATCGTGAGTTTGCGCCGAATAAGAACGGAGGTCCTTCCCGTTTGATTGTCGAGGTGAACAATCCTGCCGATGAAAAGATTGCCCGTTTCTTTCAGAAGAAAGGTTATGAGACGGAAGATAATAAACTGGATGCGGGTAAGACTACTTATTTCCTTAAATTGATAATTGGTATTGTGCTTGCCATAGGATTGTTTATCAGTGTGCTTTCTTTCTATATACTGATGTTGAGTATCTATTTATTGTTGCAGAAGAATACCACAAAACTGGAGAATCTGCTTTTGATAGGATATAGTCCTAAAAAAGTGGCATTACCCTATCAGGCACTTACTATGGGAATGAACTTAGTGGTTTTGTTGTTCTCTATATGTATTGTCGGTTGGGTAAGGAATTACTATTTGGGAACCATCACATTACTTTTCCCCCAATTACAATCGGGAGGCTTATGGACGGCTATTGTGGTCGGTTGTATTCTTTTCGCCTTCGTGTCGGTTATGAACATCTTGGCAATAAAAAAGAAAATATTATCTATCTGGAGACATAAAGCATAAAGAGATTATGGTTTTACAAACAGAATTTATTTTACGTCCGCGAAACAAAGGTTTCCACCTGGTTACGCAAGAAATTATGCAGTATCTTCCGGAACTTCCGGAAACCGGTTTGCTGAATCTTTTCATTAAACATACCAGTGCGGCTTTGACTATCAATGAGAATGCAGATCCGGATGTGCGCACTGATTTGGAAGCTATTTTCAATCATTTGGTAAAAGAACGTGAAGCGTATTATGAACATACGCTTGAAGGCCCGGATGATATGCCGGCGCATGCCAAAGCGGTAATGACCGGGGTAAGTCTGACCATTCCTATCACCAATGGTCGATTGAATTTGGGCACTTGGCAAGGAATTTATCTTTGTGAGTTCCGCTATTCGGGTGGCGGACGGAAAGTTGTAGCCACCGTTGTCGGGTAAGATTCTATTTCTTTCGCTTGCTGAGTTCCGAACGTATCCGGCTCAGTGACTGCGGAGTGACCCACAGATAAGACGCAATATGTTTTAGAGGAACATATTGCAATAATTCGGGATTTTCTTCCAGTAGATTGAGGTAACGTTCTTTGGCACGCGGGCTTCCTCCGCTTATCAGCCAGTTTTCAAGACTGAGAAACTGTTGTTCGAAAAGCCTTCTGCCGAAATTGGCGAACTCTGCCGAAGATGAATAGAAACTCTCTAATTCAGCTTTTGAGATACCATACAGGTCACTGTCGCACATTGCTTCAATGGAAACTAAGGAGGGAGTATTCTCGATATATCCCCAAGAAGAAAAAATAGCTTCGCCTTCGGATGCAAACCAAACGGAGACATCTACCCCGTCATTAAGATAATGTCCCCGCCAGATTCCTTTGCTTATAATATAGAAGTTGGAGTTTCGTTCGCCTTCCTGTACTATAAAATCTCCTTTCCGAAAGGTGAATTTTTCCATTTTATCCAATAATTGCAAACTGGTAGTTACCGGTAAACTATATTTCTCACAGAACTTCTGTATAAACGTATCCATATTTTCACTTGACTAATTACCGCAAAGGTAACAAATCATCCGTGAACAGGTTGCCGTTTGCGCCAATAAATTGTTGTTATGACCAGAAATGTAAGTGCTTCCGCCAATGGTACGGCCAGCCAGATACCGGGTACTTTCAGTAACAACGGCAGTCCGAAAAGGCAGATGACCATGAATACAAATCCACGCAATACGGTGACCAGCATGGCAGGGCGTGCCCGTTCCACACTTTGGAAATAACCGATAGAAACGATGTTTACCGCAAAAAAGATAAAACCGGACGCAAACAGCGGTAATCCTGCTACTGCTATGTCATAGGCGGGATAAGAACGGTCGATAAACATACCTACTATCTGATGGTTGAAGAGTGCCGTCAATGCCAAAAAGACAACTCCGCAAGACACGGCTGTCACTAATGCCAAACGGAAAGCGGAACGTACGCGTCCGGCATATCCGGCTCCGAAATTATAACTCAGAATGGGTTGAGCCGATTGTCCTATCGCATTATATACCATAAATATGATAGGGAAGAAGTAGCAGGCAATGCTGAAAGCCGCTACGCCATCTTCGCCCAAATAGGCAATAAATACATAATTTCCGGCAAACATCATACTGGCAATAGCCGCTTCACACAAGAAAGTGGATAATCCCAGACGGCACATGTATTTTACATTGCGTCTCGTCAGTTGCCTGCTCTTTTTGCTCCATTTTATCGGACAGAAATGCAATACGTTTTTCTTTCTGCCGAGATAAACCAAGATCATGGCGGCTCCGATTATATACCCCAAACTTGTAGCTAACGCTGCGCCCAGCATACCCCAACCGCAAATAAATATGAATACATAGTCGAGTACGATATTTATCACAGCCGGAATGGCGTTGCATATCATGGCATAGACAGGAGAACCGTCCAGACGTACGAAAAACATTCCCGAACTAAGTAATGCGCTGAAGATAAAGAAAGGTACAGACCAATACATGTATTCCACAGCCAAAGGCAACAGGCGTTCCGAACTTCCTAATAATACGGCGACTTGCGGTGCAAACATACATACGACTCCCCATAATATAGCCAATAACAAAGAGGAAACAGCCACCGCCTGCGTCACATTGATACGGGCTGTTTTTACTTTTCCTTGTGACAAATGAATGGATGCCACTACGGATGCACCTACGCCGAACATTAATCCCACTCCTGTGTTTATCAGGAACAATGGTGCTGTGATGTTCACCGCAGCCAATGCGTCACTACCTATTCCTTTACCGACAAAAATTCCGTCTGTTATCACAAATACAGCAGAAAATACCATCCCCAGCACTGTTGGTATCAGTAATTTCCGGAACAGTCTCGGAATTTCCATACTACCAAAATCAATACAATCTTTCATCTCTTTTTCCTTTTTTGTTAATTCGGGCGCAAAGATAGAGCCTTATCCGGGGATAAAAATTACCATTTGATAATTTCGGCAGTGATTCCGTTCGGTATAAGACCGATTATTACTATTTTTACTCGCAAAACAGAATTGAATATAATATGTTACAAACGGAATTGGAGTTGAGGCACAGTAAGATTAGAGCCTTAATGGAACAACAAAATATCGATGCTGCACTGATAACCTGTAATGCTAATTTGTTTTATACGTGTGGGCAGGTTGTTATCGGCTACTTGTATTTATCGGTTCATGCACCCGCCCTGTTGTTCGTAAAACGTCCTAATAATATCAGCGGTGCGCATCGGTTCTCTATTCGCAAACCGGAGCAGATCGTTGATTTGCTGAAAGAAAATAACCTGCCTTTACCTTCAAGGCTGATGCTGGAAAGTGATGAGCTGCCTTATTCGGAGCATGTTCGCCTGGCTGCTTTGTTTCCGGAAACAGAGATTGTAAACGGAAGTTCGATTTTGCGTGAAGCCCGTAGCGTGAAAACGCCTTATGAGATAGAGTTGTTTCGCCGTTCGGCAGCTTTGCATGCAAAAGTGTATCATCAGATACCGCAGTTATACCGTCCCGGTATGACAGATATTGGATTATCTGTTGAAATAGAACGCCTTATGCGTTTGGAAGGAGCTTTGGGACTTTATCGGGTATTCGGACGGACTATGGAAGTGTGCATGGGTAGTTTGTTGGCAGGAGATAATGCTGCGGCAGCTTCGCCCTATGATTTTGCATTGGGAGGAGAGGGGTTGGATGAATCCTTGCCGGTAGGAGCAAACGGTACGCTTTTGAAGGAAGGAAATAGTGTTCTGGTGGATATGAACGGCAATTTCTATGGATATATGTGTGATATGAGTCGGGTATATTCCGTAGGTCGTTTGAGTGACAGAGCTTATACTGCGCACCGGGTTTGTTTGGATGTTCAGGATAAAATAGCATCCGCAGCCTGTCCGGGAATAACCGGTGAGGAACTTTACGAGCTGGCGATGGGAGTGGTGAGGAAGTCCGGTTTTGCAGACAATTTTATGGGAATCACTCAGCAGGCCCGCTTCATAGGGCATGGCATCGGATTAGAGATAAATGAACTCCCGGTGCTGGCTCCGCGAATGAAACAGGAATTACAACCCGAAATGGTTTTTGCCTTGGAACCTAAAATCGTATTGCCGGAAACCGGAGCGGTGGGCATTGAAAATTCGTGGCTCGTGACGGAAACCGGAATTGAGAAGTTGACGGTTTGCGAAGAGGATATTTTGGAATTGAAGTAGTTTGAACCCATATATATATATATAAATATATATGGGTCAAAAAGGAACTCTTTTATGGAAGCTGGCTTTTAATTTAGAGGGTGTGTCCGTTTGTATCAATAATCGAACAATCTGTAATTATTATCCTTTGGCAGAATGCGAGTTAGCTGTTCGGCTTGTCCTATAAAACTGTCAAATGGAGGGGTAGGGCTTGACAAAGGCTTTTTCATGTCGTATCTTTGCAGCCGGAGCAAGGATAAAGGTGTATTTGCGGTATGTATCTTTCTTGTTCGCGGATTCGCTCTTTGACGTATGAAAAAGTATTGTTCTTTGATTCGTTTCACCAAGGTCATCCATGCGTTCAGGCATGGGCAAACGACAGGATGGGCATGGGTGAATGCAAGAACCGTGAAGGGAGAACGAATGGGAATACCCTATGTTTAAATTTCTCTGAACCTGAGCCCGGCATCCACAAAATCATTGTTTTCTAACAATGCCTGTGCCGCTAGCTTGGGCAAGTTAAACCCACTTGATAAAAGAGAACGGAATGTGTCAAACGTCAAAGCATCCAAGTTTCCCCGCTTGAGCGGGGATTAAGGGGTGTGTGATCTTTCTTTGCTTATTAAACTGTTAGAAAATTCACACACCCCCTACCCCCGCTCAAGCGGGGGAATTGGGATAGTTTTGATACAACTTTTACTATTGTAATATAAACTATTGATTGCTTATTCCCATTCTATTGTTGAAGGTGGTTTTGACGAGATGTCATAGCAAACGCGGTTTACTCCTTTCACCTTATTTATAATGTCGTTAGACACCTTAGCGAGGAATTCGTAAGGGAGACGTGCCCAGTCGGCTGTCATGGCGTCTGTGGAAGTAACGGAACGAAGAGCAACGGCACGCTCGTAAGTACGCTCGTCACCCATAACGCCTACGCTTTGCACGGGCAACAATACAACTCCCGCTTGCCATACCTGATCGTAGAGTCCCCAGTCACGCAGTCCCTGAATGAATACTTCATCTGCATCCTGAAGGATACGTACTTTTTCCCGGGTGATATCACCGAGGATACGTACTGCCAAACCCGGTCCGGGGAACGGATGGCGACCGATAAGATGTTCCGGCATACCTAACTCACGTCCTACGCGTCGAACTTCATCTTTGAACAACAGACGGAGAGGTTCGCAAAGTTTCAGGTTCATTTTCTCCGGAAGTCCGCCCACATTGTGATGGCTCTTAATCACTGTTCCTGTGATGGAAAGCGATTCGATGCAGTCCGGATAGATCGTACCTTGCGCCAGCCATTTGGCATCGGTTATTTTATGTGCTTCGGCATCGAATACGTCGATGAATCCTTTGCCGATGATTTTACGTTTACGTTCGGGGTCGGTAACGCCTTCGAGTTCTTTGAAGAACTTCTCGCTGGCATCTATACCTATAACGTTCAGTCCCAGACATTCATAATCGTGCATTACGTTCTTGAATTCGTCCTTACGGAGCATTCCGTGGTCTACGAAGATGCAGGTAAGGTTCTTGCCGATGGCTTTATTCAATAATACAGCAGCAACAGAAGAATCTACGCCTCCGGACAGACCTAAGACAACTTTATCATTTCCAATCTGTTCTTTTAGATTGGCAACCGTACTTTCAATGAATGAAGAAGGAGACCAGTCCTGTTTGCATCCGCATACATCTACAACGAAGTTCTTCAGCATTTGCGTTCCGTCTTCGCTATGAAATACTTCCGGATGATATTGTACACCCCATATTTGTTCGCCTTCTACTTGGTAGGCGGCGATTTTTACTTCCTTGGTAGAAGCTATTGTTTTGAAGTTGTCAGGTATCGAAGTGATGGTATCGCCGTGAGACATCCATACTTGCGAATGCTCTTTGACACCTTTGAATAAGACATTATCTTTATCGAAAGAAGCGAGATTGGCACGTCCGTATTCACGGCTTCCTGCCGGTTCCACCTTTCCGCCATTGGTATATGCAATGAATTGAGCGCCATAGCAAATACCTAAAATCGGATATTTTCCACGTATCAGGTTCAGGTCAATTTTGAAAGCCGCCTTATCATATACCGAGAACGGACTTCCGGAGAGGATGACACCTTTTATCGTCGGATCATTTTCCGGGAATTTGTTGTAAGGCAGGATTTCGCAATACGTGTCGAGTTCACGTACTCTCCGACCGATAAGCTGGGTCGTTTGCGAGCCGAAATCAAGAATAATAATCTTTTCTTGCATAATATATTTAATGAATGTGTATTGAATATTATGCACGCAAAAGTAAGTATTATATTTGAATATTCAATGAAAAACACTGCTTAGCATCATATTATTTTTAAGATATGCGGTTATTGGGAAACAAAAAGAAAGTAGAAGACCTTATCCCGGCTTTTTTTATACGGGAGCCGGGGTAAGGATTCGTATGAAATTATTTCTTTTGTTCTTTCAATAAATCCCTGATCTCTGTCAGTAGAATTTCTTCTTTTGTAGGAGCCGGAGGTGTGGGTGGAGCAGGCTCTTCTTTTTTCTTTTGTGTCAGTTGGCTGATTAATTTGATGAATAAGAAAATAGAAAAGGCGATAATAATGAAGTCGAAACTTGCCTGAAGGAATTTCCCGTAGTTCAGAGTTACGGCGGCAGTCTTTTCTACGCCGTCCACAATCTCGGCAGGCTTCATCACCCATGATAAATCGGTGAAGTTGACTCCTCCTACTAATAAGCCGATAGGAGGCATGATGATGTCGGCTACGAGAGACGATACGATTTTGCCGAAAGCACCCCCGATGATGACACCGACGGCCATATCAATCACATTCCCGCGCATGGCGAATGCTTTGAAATCTTGTAAAAACTTACTTTTTCCCATCTTTTTTTATATTTAATATTAATTTGTTCGCTAATATAAAAACAATTTTGTAATTTTGCACCGCAATTTAGAAAGGAATAGACATCTTGATTATGTTATAATCATTGTTTCTGCAATTGCCGGCTTGTTTGTGCTTGTCTCCATGCAGAACATCTGATCCTTGTTATTGTGACTGATTTTATAACAATTTTGTCAAATATAAAGTTGCGGATATTTTAAACAAATATTATAAAACCCTTAAAAGTTTAACAAAATGATTAAAGTAGGTATTAATGGATTTGGCCGTATCGGACGTTTTGTTTTCCGTGCAGCGCAAAAGAGAAACGACATTCAGATCGTAGGTATCAATGACCTTTGCCCGGTTGATTACTTGGCATATATGTTGAAATATGATACAATGCACGGACAGTTCGAAGGAACTATCGAAGCAGACGTTGAGAAAAGTCTTTTAATTGTAAATGGCAATCCTATCCGTATTACAGCTGAAAGAAATCCTGCTGATTTGAAATGGAATGAAGTTGGAGCAGAATATGTAGTTGAATCTACAGGTTTGTTCTTGAGCAAAGATAAAGCTCAGGCTCATATCGAAGCCGGTGCTAAATATGTAGTAATGTCAGCTCCTTCTAAGGATGATACGCCTATGTTTGTTTGCGGTGTAAACGAAAAGACTTATGTTAAAGGTACTCAATTCGTTTCTAACGCTTCTTGTACTACTAACTGTTTGGCTCCTATCGCTAAAGTTTTGAATGACAAATGGGGAATCACTGATGGTTTGATGACTACAGTTCACTCTACTACTGCTACTCAGAAAACAGTTGACGGTCCTTCTATGAAAGACTGGAGAGGTGGTCGTGCTGCTGCCGGCAACATCATCCCTTCTTCTACAGGTGCTGCTAAGGCTGTAGGTAAAGTTATCCCTGCATTGAACGGCAAATTGACCGGTATGTCAATGCGTGTTCCTACTTTGGATGTTTCTGTAGTTGACTTGACAGTGAACTTGGCTAAACCGGCTACTTACGCTGAAATCTGTGCTGCTATGAAAGAAGCTTCAGAAGGCGAATTGAAAGGTGTTCTTGGTTATACTGAAGATGCAGTTGTTTCTTCTGATTTCTTAGGAGATACTCGTACTTCTATCTTCGACGCTAAGGCTGGTATCGCTTTGACTGACACTTTCGTAAAAGTTGTATCTTGGTATGACAACGAAATTGGTTATTCAAACAAAGTTCTTGACCTTGTTGCTCACATGGCTAAAGTTAACGGATAATTTAACCGATTCCAAAAATATAGAGCCGTTTAGGATTTTCCTGAACGGCTTTTTTTATGCCCGTTCCCGTAGAAATCTAAAAAGAAATATGTACATTTGCATACCTAACCAAGTATAATCTGTATGGCATATTATGATTTAATTACAATTTTAGGTCCTACGGCATCCGGAAAAACCTCTTTAGCTGCAGCTCTTGCCTACGAACTTGATTCGGAGATTATCAGTGCGGATAGCAGGCAGGTTTATAGGCAGATGGATTTGGGTACGGGAAAAGACTTGGCGGATTATACTGTAAACGGGAAACAAATACCTTACCATCTCATTGATATTGCAGAGCCCGGTTCCAAATATAATGTTTTTGAGTATCAGGGCGATTTTCTGAAAGCGTACGAAAGTATTAAACAAAAAGGGAAGATTCCTGTTTTATGTGGAGGTACGGGCTTGTATTTGGAGTCTGTTCTTAAAGGGTATAAATTGATTCCGGTTCCGGAGAATCCGGAGTTGAGGGAACGGCTGTCCGGGAAGTCATTGGATGAATTGACTGAAATACTTAAAAAGTATAAGACATTGCATAACTCGACGGATGTAGATACAGTGAAGCGCGCCGTCCGGGCGATAGAGATAGAAGAATATTACCTTAAAAACGAAAAGGATTACCGGGAATTTCCTTCTTTGAACAGTCTTATTATCGGTGTTGATATTGATCGGGAACTTCGCAGAAAGAAGATAACCAAACGGTTGCGCCAGCGCTTGGATGAAGGGATGGTGGAGGAGGTCAGGAGCTTATTGGAACAGGGAATTTCTGCGGATGATTTGATTTATTACGGATTGGAATATAAATACCTGACTTTATATGCTACGGGTGAACTAAGTTTTGAAGAAATGTTTTCCCAACTGGAAATAGCTATTCACCAATTTGCCAAACGGCAGATGACGTGGTTTAGGGGGATGGAGCGTCGGGGATTTTCTATTCATTGGATAAACGCGGAGTTACCGATGGAGGAGAAAATAAATAAGATAAAGATGTTAATTGATCGTTGAAACAGCAGTTTTAATGGTACATTGTAATTGTTAATATTGAAGAACTATGGCAATAGAACCAAATAAATGGGGAGTAATTTATAATCCTCGTGCCGGAACTCGTAAAGTGCAAAAGCGTTGGAATGAAATACGGGAATACATGGACAGTAAGCATGTGGCTTTCGATTATGTACATTCGGAGGGTTTTGGATCTGTGGAACGTTTGGCACGTATTCTGGCGAATAATGGTTATAGAACGATTGTCATAGTGGGAGGCGATGGGGCTTTGAATGACGCGATTAACGGAATTATTTCTTCTGAAGCCGAATATAAGGAAGAAATTGTTCTGGGTATTATCCCGAATGGTATCGGCAATGATTTTGCCAGATATTGGGGATTATCCGTAGATAACTATAAAGAGGCGGTGGATTGGATTATTAATAATCGCCATCGCAAAGTGGATGTCGGGTATTGTACCTATTATGATGGTGAGAAGCATAACCGCCGCTATTTTCTGAATGCTGTCAATATAGGGTTGGGTGCACGTATCGTGAAGATTACGGACGGAACTAAACGTTTCTGGGGAGTAAAGTTCCTTTCATATTTGGCAGCCTTGTTTCTATTGTTTTTTGAACGTAAACTTTACCGTATGCATCTCCGTATTAATGACGAGCATATTCGCGGACGTATAATGACGGTCTGCGTGGGAAGCGCGCGTGGGTATGGACAGACACCGAGTGCCGTGCCTTACAATGGCTGGTTGGATGTTTCGGTTATTTATCGTCCGGAACTTATTCAGGTGGTGTCCGGTTTATGGATGCTTATTCAAGGCAGGATATTGAATCATAAAACGGTGAAGTCGTATCGGACGAAGAAAGTAAAGGTACTCCGGGCACGTAATGCATCTGTTGATGTAGACGGACGTATACTTCCAAAACATTTTCCACTTGAAATCGGTATTATTCCGGAAGCGATAACTATTATTATTCCAAATTAAATAAAATATGACTATACAAGATTTGAAACATACGGAATCGGGAAATTTCTTTTTACTTGCCGGCCCTTGTGTTATCGAGGGAGAAGATATGGCTTTGCGTATTGCCGAGCGTATTGTGAAGATTACCGATAAATTGCACATACCTTATGTCTTTAAAGGCTCATACCGTAAAGCTAACCGTTCCCGTTTGGATTCTTTTATGGGGATAGGTGATGAGAAAGCCCTGAAAGTATTGCAGAAAGTGAAAGACACGTTTGGTGTTCCCACTGTTACGGATATTCATGCGGCAAATGAAGCTGCAATGGCTGCCGAATATGCCGATGTGCTCCAGATTCCTGCTTTTCTTTGTCGGCAAACGGATTTGTTGGTAGCTGCTGCCCAAACCGGGAAGATTGTGAATATCAAGAAAGGGCAGTTCCTTTCTCCGGGAGCTATGCGTTTTGCTGCCGATAAAGTGGTTGAAGCCGGGAACAGTAATGTAATGCTGACCGAGCGAGGCACGACTTTCGGTTATCAGGATTTAGTGGTGGACTTTCGGGGGATTCCTGAAATGCAAACTTTCGGTTATCCGGTTGTCATGGATGTAACCCATTCTTTGCAACAACCCAATCAGACAAGTGGCGTTACAGGTGGAATGCCCCAACTGATAGAGACTATTGCCAAAGCTGCAATAGCAGTCGGTGCCGATGGTCTGTTTATAGAAACGCATGAAGACCCCACGGTAGCGAAGAGTGACGGAGCCAATATGTTGAAATTGGATTTGCTGGAAGACTTATTAACGAAGTTGGTTCGTATAAGGGAAGTTATTAAGTCATAGGAAAATAGCGAACAAAAAATAAAAAGTCGGGTGAACTTTAAATCTTAGGTTTAGAGTTTACCCGGCTTCTTTTTTGCATATTTATTAATAATGGTAATGTTTTTAAGGCGATTTTAGTGAATTTACTGCATAAATGTTGCTTTTGAATTTTAATTTGTTATAATTGGATATTGAAAATAGGTATAAGCTTTAAGGATAGTTCTTTTTTATTTACGACGGCAAAACATTACCGAATATTCGGTTTATATAGTGTTCTTTTTATTAATTAATCCTTTTAGCGTATGAGAAATTTTACTTGTAAAAATGTTCTCTGCATGTTTATCTGTTTCGCATTCTTATCCATCCGCGTAGGAGGACAATGTGCGGATAATTCCTCTCCAATGACAGGTAACGTACAGATTGTTGGTAGTGAAAAGGTTCTGAAGTACAAGTTACAAAAAGCTCCGGCTAGCCTTACACGGGCTATTGAACGGCAATTAAGACACACGAGTCCGGGAATTGCAAATCCTCCTTCTTATGTAAATGAACAAGATGAACCACGAGTGATGCTGGGTGGCTATGCCATTAATATAATAGGTGGTGGAAGTTGTAGTGTAACCTCTGTTGGGAATGTCTTTGGGTTTGATGTAAATAACCTATGTCAGCAAATTACTTATCCTTCACCCTTCACTTCTGCGGGATTTGGCGTTCCGGGAATAACGTTGAGCGTTTATTGTGGTGACTGGATTGGAGATAAGTGGCTGGTATTTACTACAGCCAAACAGTCGGGGCAAACGTATTTAGGATATTGGATGACTTTTGACCCGATTACATATACGGTTGATATGATGCTGGAAGCCAATTCATCTATGCAGTGTCAGGATATGGCGTATGACGTCACGTCTTCACTAATGTATGGAGTGGGATTGAATAATGAGCTTTATCAATTCAGTATAGATGACAATTTATCAATATTAAAAGGTAAGATCCGTCTGGATGGTGAACCGTTTAATGATCGTTTTATGGGATTGGCTTGTAACAGTCAGGGAGAACTGTATGCAATAAATGTAGATAAGAATCTCTATCGTATTGATAAGAATACTGCTGCTGCAACATTAATCGGCTCCTTAAATATTGAGCGTAACATATACAGTGAGAACCTCCAATCTGCCACGTTTGATTTACGGAGTAACACCATGTATTTTGCACTTAGAGGTACGGCTTTCCATGAGTTGTATACGATTAATACTACTACGGGTGAAGCTAGTCTGGTAGGGAATATGTATGCTGAAACAGCAGGTCTTTTCTCTCATTATTATAGTAAAGGAACTGTTCCTCCGGAAATGGTTACTGATTTTAAGGCTATTTCCGGTGAGGATGATCCTTTAAAAATTAAACTTAGCTGGAAAAATCCGGAGAAGAACTTTAATGGCGAGAAACTGACGGATCTGTCGAAAATATACATTTATAGAGGTGTGGTACCTACGTCTTTACAAAAAGTAGATAGTGTTGACAGTTCGGTTGCCGGTGCGGAGATGTCCTTTGAGGTACGGGAAAAAGCTCCTGGTACTTATTATTATGGAGCAATGGCGGTTACTAAATCTGAGAAGACGAGCTTATTGGCAGGTGGTGCAGCTTACTGTTTCGAATCTTCTATTCCGTATTCTATGGGATTTGAGGAGGAGGATAACTATATGCCGTTGTCGGTACCTGCAGGTTGGAGGATAGATACTTTAACTGCTAAGTATGCGAATACGGGAAAGGGTGCTATCCTGACAACAAGTACAGCAGGAAATAAAATCTCAATCAATGGCTTAAAGTCTCAGAAAGGTGCATTATATGAACTTACCCTTTGGGGATATGCTACGACAAGCGGACGTAAATTTACGGTTGATCTCGGTAACGTATTAAATAAGAACACAAGTAACATAACTTCAAAAGTGTGGACAAAATTAACTGTTACGGGAGTAGCGGAAGGAGAGATTCTTCCTGTAACAATAAAGTCTACTTCTTCCGGTGTATATCTGGATGATGTTTCCATAAAGATGCTTTATCCGGGAACTACGCCTGATAGCGTAAAAGCTCCTAAAGTGGAGATTGCAGAGAGTGGAAAGTTGGAAGCCAACGTCTCTTGGACCAATCCTGTTTTGGATGCCGGTGGCAATCCTTTGGCTGCATTGACTGGGGTTATTATTCAAAAAACATCGGCAGGTGGAGCATTTACGGCAGGGGTAACGGCCGATACCATTCCTGCGATTGTTCCGGGAGAAAAAATGAGTTGCGCTATTGAAATACCTAAAGCCGGAGCGTACTATTTCCGTTTGATTCCAATGAATGATGACGGACCTTCTCCATATTACTACGATCTGGGAAAAGTGGGGTATATCGGTAATGATACTATTCCGGCAGCTCCCGCAAATCTTAAAGTTGTGTTGGGAAAAGACAGAAAGATTAAATTGAATTGGGACGCGGTCACTACAGGAAAGAGTGGCGGATTTCTGGGGGGAGATATCACAAACTATGAAGTGACTGTGCGCAACTTTGATATGAAGACTTTATTGAATGAAACTTATGAAGTGGCATCTAATGAATATACGACATCTGTTTTGCCCAGAGGATACTATATTATTGGTGTAAAGGCAGTTCGTGCTAATAAAGATAAAGGGACGGAAGCATTGGTATATGTGGCTGTCGGAGCAGATGACAGTAAATTATTGATAAGTAATAAAGATTATCAGGTTAAACCTGCATCTACCACTTACCCTATGTTTATTGGTTATACAGCTAGCGGATATTCTGCGCTGACTCAGAATATTATAAAGAAAGAGGAATTGAATGAGAAATGTGTAATCGATACATTAATATATTATTTGTATGTAGCCCGTGCTACGGAGAACAGGCATAGAATGACAATTTATATAGGCTATACCGATAAGGATGCTTTTGAAAAGAATACCGATTGGATTTCCATACGGGACGATCGCTCTCAAACGGTATTTTCTGGTGAGGTGGTTTTTGAGCCGAATACACAAATGGTTAAGATTCCTATCAAACCATTCTATTATGATGGAAGTCGGAATCTAGTGATTACATTCTTAAAGCATGATGCCGTACCTGTTGCTAACAATGATAGCTATAGTTTTGTCGGTAAAGATCAGGTCGGAGTAAATTGTCTGCTGTATGCGCAGAGGCAAAAAGAGAGTATAGAGACTTTGGATGATACGAGTGACATGGGAACGGGCTCTTTCTCTGTCTTCACTCCGACAATGTTGTTAAGTAAGATTTCCGGTCTGGCTACTCTTAAAGGGACAGTTACGGATAAAGAATCCGGCGAGGCGGTAACAGATGTAAAAATAGCCTTTATACCTAAAGCCGGTCAGGAGAGAGTATTGGATACTTATATCATGAATGATAAAAATACGGGTACTTATGATTTTGCTTATCTGCCTAAGGGAACTTATACGGTTTCCTTGTCAAAGCTAGGTTATAAAGAAGCTACAGCCGAGATTACAGTTAGCGAAAAAGAAGTCAAAGTCTTAAACTTTTCCATGGAGGCATCCTCAAACATTGTCTTAAAAGGCAAGGTTGTCAACTCTAAAAATATAGCAATAAGTGGTGTAGCTGTCAAAGCAGAGGGGTTGTTGAACTACGAAGCGGTGACGGATGCAAATGGTGACTTTGCGATACAGAAGGTTTTGTCGGACAATACTTATAAAATGAGTTTTGTAAAAGACGGTTATGCATCGGTTGAGAAATCGTGGACATTGGCTTCTAAAGATACGACATTTGCTGCTTTGGAAATGCCTTACATCGCTTATCCTGTTGCAATGGTAGATGCGACGACTACCCGTGAAACATCTACAATAAAAATAGGCAAGCCTGCTGTTATGAAGGAAGTGACATGGGCGGTTGACGATCAAATTGCTCATAAAATAGGAGGTAGCCGTGAGCAGATGATTGCGGCTGTTGAATTCTATCTTTCGGATATTAAGAAGTTTGACTTGATAGGCAAGGAACTCATGACGGTTGATTTCTATGCGGGTGATGCTACAGCCAATTATGTACTTCATATTTATGAAGATGAATGTGCTACGGAAATTTATACTCAGGATATCGGCAACAGTCTGTCCGGCTGGCAAAGTGTAACGCTGGGTACACGATATAAAATAGATCCGACACAGGAGTTTAGCATTGCTATCGAGGCTAAGCCCGGTTATAGTGGTGCTCCGTTTGCTCTTGATAACGGCCCATGTACATTTAAGAGTGATAAAGTATTCTTTGATGGAGTGTGGACTAGAATTTCTACTTTGATGAAAGCATCCGGTTATGATTATAATTGGCAGATTAAGGGTGTTTTCGGACAGGAATTGGAGGAACATGCTGCCGGAGGTTATCTGATTTATCGTGCAAAGGCTGGTAATGTGGGAGATCCGGCCCAGTGGATTAAAATAACCGATAGTCCTGTACAGGCAACGCCGGAAGGTTTCATCGATTATAATTGGAGAAACGCTGATACGGGTGCTTATAAGTATGTTGTAAAAGCAGATTGGATGAACGATAATTTATCGGAACCCGCATTTTCTAATTTTGTGTATAAAGGTTTGGATGCCAATGTTAAAGTTCAAGTCAATACAAACGGCTCCTCGAAAAAAGGTGCTGTGGTTACTTTGACTAATCTGGATAAGTTGGAATCCCACCGATATGCAAAGGAAGCGGAAAGTAATGGTTTGGTTGAATTTACAGATGTTTGGAAGGGATGGTATTCTCTTGATATTGCCATGACGGGGTATCCGGGTTTCCACAAAGACAGCTTACAAATAGTGGAGGATATAGTAGTACAGGGCGGTCAGATGAACGAATATATTTCGGACCCTCAAATTGTAAACTCAACTATCAATAAAGGTGAAGTAAAAGTTGATTGGACAATGAAGTATCCTGCAAATTGGTCTGATGATTTTGAAAGTTATCCTGATTTTACTATTAACGATTACGGAGAATATATCCTTGACGGAAAACAGGAGAAATATTTGATGAACAGTTCTTATTGGGATAATTGTACTAAAGCTCAGAGTTTTATCGTATTTAATCCGTATACGACAGAGCCTCCGGTTTCTTCTTATAAATATTATCCTCACTCCGGAGATAAAGAACTGGCAGCGATAGCAGCTAGGTCGGGTGTTAATAAGGATTTTGTAGCCCGTGTCATAGATGAAGGCAACGGTGTATTCTCATTCTATGTAAGAGGTATAGCTTCCGGCAATGATAAAGAGCGTTTTGATGTCTTGTATTCGGAGACAGATGCCAAAGTAGGAAGTTTCAAAAATCTTTCCGATGCCACATTGGAGGCTACCAATGAATGGGTGAAATATAGTTTCAAGGTTCCTGCCAATGCGAAATATGTAGCGGTGAAATGCGTATCGGAAGACTTACAGGCGTTATTGTTGGATGATTGGGAATATATTGCGGTGAACGAAGGCGTTCCGTCATCTTATGAGGCATATCTTGATGGTAATAAGTTGAGTGCCGTGATTGGTGCTGATGCGACTTCTTATTTATTCACCGGATTAAGTAATGGAAAGCACACGCTCGGAGTGAAAGCAATATTTGCATCCGGAGTTTCATCTTTGGTTACGACGGAAGTCAACATTACGGATGCTCCGGATATGATAAGTATGGAGGAAGTTGCATCCGTTAAGTTATATCCTAATCCTTCTGTGGATGGAATCTTTACCATTACGGCATCTGACGATTATGAAGTGGAGGTGGTGACGTTTGACGGAAAAGTGATCTATTATACCAAGATGGAAAACGGTATGGTTAGACTGGATTTGTCGGCTCAGCCAAAGGGATGTTATATGATTAAGTTAATGAATGACGAAAAATCAATCCTGTTGAAAGCTGCAAAATAATATTCTTTAGAATCTGTTTTTCAGCATACGGTCGATTGTTTGCAAACGATAGGAGTTTGTAATCAATCGACCGTACCTTTGTCTTCGATCGACCGTATGTTTGTTTTCAATCAACCTGATGTTTTTTACAAACACCTAAGATGTTTTTTAAAATCATCGAGGTCATTTTATAAATCACCTAAGGGAGCATTGCCAAACGCCCAAGGGAGCGTTAGCTTACAGCTACCGGAGCGTTAAGCAACACTCCCTTGAGTGTAAGCCAACGCTCCCTTAGGCGTTTTTAGCTCGCTTATGGGGAAATAAAACTTTGTCGGATATAATGAAAAAAGGTTTTACTGGTTATTATTTATTTGTGTGGCCGGTGTTTTTATCCGATCTTGCTGATCTTCTTCAGCTTTTCTTCGTCTATAATCTTAATCTTACGACCGTCGATTGTGATTAATCTTTCGGCAGCGAAATTAGATAACGTACGTATAGCATTGGAAGTCGTCATATTGGATAGGTTGGCCAAGTCTTCCCGCGAAAGATAAATACTGAGGGTTGATTGGTCTTCTTCCAATCCGTAACTGTCTTTCAGGAAAAGCAATGATTCTGCGAGGCGTCCCCGTATATGTTTCTGGGTAAGATTGACGGTTCTTTCGTCTGCGATACCTAAGTCGACGGATAATTGCCGGATAAAAAACATGGCCAGTTTATTGTTTTCACTCAACAATTTCATAATGGCAGTCATTGGTATCATACAGATAGTGGAAGGTTCGAATGCCGATGCGGCGGTCACAAAGTTCTCCTTAGCGAAAAAAGCCCTGTAACCGAAATATTCAACCGGTTTAATCATGCGGATGATTTGACTTCTTCCACCTACACCATCTTTGTATATTTTCACTTTTCCATTAAGAAGGCACATCAGATGTGTCGGAGTTTCTCCTTCACAGTAAATTGTTTCATTCTTCTTATACTTCTGAATCGTGAAATTTTGAACCAGATATTCCCTCTGTTCATCATTCAAGGGATACCACATCTCGGAAATACTTTCTGAGATTTCTGCGTCAGACAATTCCTTTTTAATCATTGTATGCTATAGAACCGTGTTATAAAGCACAAATGTATAAAGAAAAAATTGAAATCGTGCAAAATTAGGTAACAAAATGCACATCTGTCAATGAAAAGTATAGAATTCAGGTGTGATTATCGGAACACACCTGAATTCTATGATAAATATTTATTTGGAGAACAGAAGTTCGCGGTATTTAGGGAGCGGCCATATTTCATCATCGATCTCCATTTCGAGGTGGTCGATATGGTCACGGATGCTTTCTAAGTAAGGACTGACATTCTTTTCGTAAGAGAACGCTTTTTCTTCCTGGCTCTCCAAATGGTTTGCTACCTTGCGGGCTTCGGTCATTTCCCGTACAAGTATTTTGATAGCAGTAACCCGATGTGATATTTCTCTGACAAGGTCTTTACGGTCTTGACTCATCTCGGCATATTCTTCTTCCGTGAAGATTTCCTTGAGGCCACGCAGATTCTCGAGCAAACGGTTTTGATAAGCTACTGCGATGGGTACGATATGATTGATAGCCAAATCTCCCAATACACGGCTTTCTATCTGTATTTTCTTGGTGTATTTTTCCAACTCCACTTCAATACGGCTGGTAAGCTCGTTTTCGTTGAAAATCTTTTCACCGAGCAATACTTCACGTGCTTGCGGATCGTTGTACTTCATCAGAGCTTCCGGCACCTGATTGATATTTGTCAGTCCGCGCTTTGCCGCTTCTGTTTTCCAGTCGTCGGAATAGCCGTCACCTTCAAAACGAATTGCTTTGGAGGCAATAATGGTTTCTTTCAATACATTGAAGATCGCCTCATCACGTCCTATGCCTTCGTTTATCAGTTTATCCACCTGTGCTTTGAAAGCATTCAACTGATGAGCCATTGCTGCGTTGATGGCAATCATGGCTGCGGCACAGTTTGACGAAGAGCCTGCCGCGCGGAATTCAAACCGGTTTCCGGTGAATGCGAATGGGGATGTGCGGTTGCGGTCTGTATTATCCAAAAGGATTTCAGGAATACGTCCGATACCTAATTTCAATGCTTTCTTTTCTTCCGCAGTCAAGTCTTCCGCACCCAGCTCGTCCAGCATGTGAGATAAATGTCTTCCTAAGAAGATAGACAGGATAGCGGGAGGGGCCTCGTTAGCACCCAGGCGGTGGCTGTTTCCCGCGCTTACGATAGAAGCACGAAGCAAATCCTGATTTTTATAGACCATCATCAGTACATTTACGATGAAAGTCAGGAACAGCATATTGCCTTTCGGACTTTTGCCCGGAGCAAATAAGTTGATGCCGGTATCCGTACAGAGCGACCAGTTGTTGTGCTTGCCCGAACCGTTGACACCTTTAAAAGGTTTCTCATGGAGCAACACGTTGAAGTTATGCTTTTGGGCAATGCGTTTCATCAAATCCATTACCAACTGATTGTGGTCATTGGCCAGATTTACATCTTCGAATATCGGTGCAAGTTCAAATTGGTTGGGTGCAACCTCGTTGTGGCGAGTCTTGACCGGGATACCCAGTTTATGACACTCCAATTCCAACTCTTTCATGAAACCGGTAACACGTGGCGGGATAGAACCGAAATAGTGGTCGTCCAGCTGTTGGTCTTTTGCAGAAGAGTGTCCCATCAGTGTCCGTCCGGTCAAACATAAATCCGGGCGCGCATTGAACAGTGCGCTGTCTACAAGGAAATATTCTTGTTCCCATCCTAAATTGGCATATACTCTTGTGATGTTCTTGTCGAATAATTGGCAGACTTCCGTAGCCGCTTTATCCACGGCGGCAAGAGCTTTAAGGAGAGGGGTCTTATAGTCCAGCGCTTCTCCCGTATAAGAAATAAATATAGTGGGGATACAAAGGGTGGTGTCTACCACGAATGCCGGTGAAGAAACATCCCAAGCTGTATATCCGCGTGCCTCAAAAGTGTTACGGATTCCTCCGTTGGGGAACGAAGAAGCGTCTGGTTCTTGCTGGATTAATAATTTTCCGGAAAAACGTTCTATCACATCGCCGTCATCACTGAATTCGATAAAACCGTCATGTTTCTCGGCAGTACCGTCTGTCAAGGGTTGAAACCAATGAGTATAATGTGTTACATTGAATGACTTTGCCCAGCTTTTCATGCCGTTGGCTATCAGATCCGCCATGCTACGGCTTATCGGAGTACCTTTTTCTATGGCATTGGTGACAGCCTTAAAAGCTTCTTTGGGGAGATACTCCTGCATTTTCTTACGGTCGAACACATGAATACCATAATAATCGGACAGTTTGTTCGACGGATTTTTTATGTCAATCGGCTGTCGGTTGGCAAGCTCTTGAAGAGCGAAAAAACGCATTTGTGACATTTGGTCTATCTTTTTATTGGTTGTTGCGGCACAAAAGTATCTATTTTTTGCGATATAGCCCTATAAAAACGACATCTTTGTTCGTTAATATATATAATGTTTCTCTATATTTGTCGTTATCTAATATAAATTGTGCATGTGAGATCCTCTGTATTTACCTATATATTGTTGCCGTTGTTTCTGTTTTTTCTGGTCCCGTACGAAGGGATGGCAAAGAGACGGAAACCGGATTTATATGATAAGCCGGAACTTGCGGATTCCATTTTGAGTAAGGTGATATCTTCCGCTTCGTCTTATGAAAAGATTGTGGAGGATTACAAGGCTGATTTATACATAAAGGGTAAGATGAATATGCTGAAGAGGAATCATCTTATAAAATTTGTGCCTTCCATGTTCAAGCTTCAGAAAAATGTGAAGGAATATATTATCGAGTCTGTCAACAGCATCCATTATACTTCACCGCATATCTATGATATTAAAGTGAGAGCCGTCTCCGGTACGATACCACGCTATAAAGGAGTGCCGAGTGAGATGTTGGAGTATTTTAATATGAATATCTATTCGTCTACCTTGCTTGGAGATAAATTGCTTTCTCCTCTTGCGAAGAACGGTCGGAAGCACTATCGTTATTTGTTGGATTCACTGGTCAGTACACCGGACGACGGAATGTGTTATAAAGTGCAGATTATCCCTCGTGTCAAAAGTGACCAGCTGGTTGAAAGTGGTTATATATTGATAAGTGACAGCCTTTGGACGGTAAAAGAAATCTATTTGGAGGGTAAAGTGGAATTTGTCCGTTTCAAACTGAAGGTGAGCATGGGACAGGAAGGAAAAGAAACCTTTTTACCTAAGCGTTTTGATTTGGATGTCATGTTTCGCTTTATCGGGAATAAGTTGGATGCAAGTTACACAGCTTTGTTGGACTATAACGAAATCACCTTGTCGGACGCGGCAAATCCACGCTTCCGGAAGCATAACAGCAAGTATAATATGACAGAATCATTTACCCTGAAATGTGATTCTTCCACTTTGTTTTCAGATAGTGTGTTGTTCTCGATTTTGCGTCCCGAACCTCTTGCTACTCATGAGGAACAGATTTACCGGGATTATATAGCAAGGCAAGATACATTGGTTCGTAATTTCCAACCGAAGAAGCGTAGCCAAGTCTTTTTCGGACAATTGGGAGATGTACTTCTAAGTAGCCATACGGTGGACTTTTCCCGTTTCGGTAGTGTACGTAGTTCACCTTTAATTAACCCGTTACTATTAAGTTATAGCCCAAGTAACGGCTTCTCGTATCGACAGGAATTTAAATATAACCGTTTGTTCCGTAATGATAGATTATTGCGTGTAGTTCCTAAAATCGGATATAACTTCACGCGTAAAGAGTTTTATTGGAGTGTAAATTCCGATTTCTATTACTGGCCTCAAAAACGTGCTTCCCTGCACGTGGCATTCGGTAACGGAAACCGTATTTACAGCAGTGATGTGCTGGATGATATAAAGTCGACTCCGGATAGTATTTTTGATTTCGACAAGATAAAACTGGAATATTTCAAGGATCTTTATTTCTACTTCAGTCATGATATAGAAGTCTTTAACGGGTTTAATATCGGCGTGGGTTTTACAGCTCACCGTCGTACGCCTGTAAATAAGCCTGTTCTTATTCCTAAGGCTCCGGTTTTGGAGGGACAGGGAGAAGAAGTGATGGATAAAATTAAAGATGCTTATATTAGTTTTGCCCCGCATATTCGTTTGAGCTGGACTCCCGGATTATATTACTATATGAGCGGTAAGCGTAAAATAAACCTGCGTTCCAATTATCCTACTTTTATTGTTGATTGGGAACGGGGCATTCATGGCGTGTTTAACAGTACGGGAGAATACGAGAGATGGGAGGTCGATATGCAGCATCAGATACGGCTGGGACTTATGCGGAGTATCTATTACCGTGCCGGATTAGGTATGTTTACTAATCAGAAAGAAACTTATTTCGTGGATTTTACCAATTTTACCCGCAATAATCTTCCGATTGGCTGGAATGATGATATAGGGGGAGTATTCCAATTGTTGGACGGACGATGGTATAACTCTTCCGATCGTTATTTGCGCGGGCATATCACTTTTGAATCTCCATTTCTTATATTACCGCACTTGATGAAATATACGGGACTTATCCGTAATGAACGTCTTTATCTGAATGTGTTGGTCGTACCTCATCTTACTCCTTATATTGAGTTGGGGTATGGCATCGGTACGCATATTTTTGATTTAGGTGTCTTTGTGAATAATGTAAACGGTCGTTTCAGTAAAGTAGGGTGTAAGTTTACTTTCGAGTTATTTACCAAGTGATGTTTTTTCCAGTTTCAGTAGCTTGGTTTTTATATCCAGCCCTCCTGCATAACCAATCAGTTTTCCATCAGCTCCGATAACGCGGTGGCAAGGTATAATGATGGGGATAGGATTCCGGTTATTCGCCATACCGATGGCGCGCGCAGCTTTGGGATTACCTACTGCCATTGCAATTTGTCCATAAGAACGTGTCTCACCGTATGGTATGTCCAGCAAAGCATTCCATACCTTTTGTTGAAAGGACGTCCCTTTCGGAGATAATTTAAGATCGAACTCCTGTCGTTCCCCTCGCAAGTATTCTTCTATCTGCCTGTGTGCATTGGCAATGACAGGTGTTTCTTCTTTTACACCTTCTGCCCGGCTTTCAGAGAAAGAGATACGTGTGATGGAATCTTCGTCGTCATGAATGCATAATATGCCGATAGCTGTTTGATAGGGAAAATAATGTTTCATGTATCAGTATGTTGTATTTAATAGCTCTTGCAAATGTCTTTGTAATACTTCTTTGGGAATTAATTGTCGTTTGTACTCAGCGACCATCGTCGGACTCAAGCTACGGTTTAAAGCATATTCTACCACTTGGCTGTCGGCACTTTTACACAATAATATTCCAATGCTCGGATTCTCATTTTCTTTTTTTACGTCTCGGTCCAATGCTTCAAGATAAAAGTCTAGTTGTCCGAGATATTCGGGCTTGAACTCATTGATCTTGATTTCCATTGCAACTAAACATTGTAGTCCCCGATGGAAAAAGAGTAGATCAATTCTAAAGTCTTTCATTCCCACTTGCAGCCTGTATTCTTCTCCTACAAATAAGAAATCCTTTCCGAGATCAAGGATAAATTTTTTCATTTGTTTGACCAGTCCCTCTTGAAGATTTTTTTCACTGTGATTTTCCGGTAAGTTAAGGAAATCAATCATATAAGAATCTTTGAATATACGCCCTGCATTTGGGTATGTTTCTTTTAAAACTGGTGATTGTTTGGTCTTGCCAAGCAGGCTCCGTTCATAAACACATGTATCTATTTGCCTGCGAAGTTCTTGATATGAAAGGTTCTCTCTACTACATAATAAGATGTAGAAAATCCGTTCTTCTGCCGATGTACAACCGGACATGATCTCAAGATGGGCTGACCAACTGATTTGAGTGAGTAGAGAAAGCACGATACTGTCATTCCCGAATTGCGTCAGAGTGTCTGACGCAATAATTCGCTCTTTTATTTGCGTCGGAATTGCTGACATAAATTCTGATGACGAATATTCATTATAGAATCGTACCATCCTTTCAATGGAACGCTTCTCATAGCCCTTTATACCGGGAATTGCCTGCTTGAGATATATAACCAGCATCTCAATAACCTTACTACCCCATTTAGCAGAAGTTATCTTATCGGATACATAATGTCCAATTTCCCAATTATTGAGAATGATTTCTTCATTTACCGCTTTATAGGCCCGTTTTCGACGATTATTAATAATCAGTTTTATCTCGTCGAATTGAGTCTGATATTGATTGTTATTTATGTTTATCTCCATGTTTTTTACTATTCATCAAATAGATTATTTGTGAGTCCTATAGTTTTATTATGAGACTTATTTATTTTTATATTGATCAATTTTACACAAAGATACATATATTTCTAAACAAAATGACTTTTAGCTTGTTTTATAGGAAAATTTATTCATTAAAAAACAGAAATATGGAACATACTGTGATACATGATGAGAAAGTCGGACGTTTCGAAGTCTTTGAGTCCGGACAGATGGGATATCTTCAATATGAAGAACGAGGAAATGTGATTGATTTGCTACATACAATTGTTCCCAAACAATTGGAAGGAGAGGGCGTGGGATCTGCTTTAGTACAGGCTGCTTTGAACTATGCCCGTAGTGCGAATCTGAAAGTGATACCGACTTGTCCTTTTGTAAAAACTTATATAGAAAGACATCCGGAATATAAAAACTTAGTTGCTTAAAAAAGAATGGGGATACTTTTTAACCGGTATCCCCATTTGCTTTATTAAGAATTGTAGGCACATAACATCCATACCATCTTTTCCTGTTCTTTCAGATAATCACTCATCAAAGCTACCGTAGCCTCATCTCCCGCTTGGGATGCAATGGATAGAATATTACGTTCTTCGCTGATGAAGTAACCGTAAGTTTCAAGAATATTCTTCAATGCTTCGTCACCTTTTGAGATACCTTCCACTTCTTTCACATTTGCAGCTTTCAGGTAATCGCTGAATTTATTCTTAGGTACACCGCCTAATGTCAGGATACGTTCTGCGAGTTCATCCACTTTCTCCGCTGCGTCATTGTATAAATCTTCAAATTTGCTGTGAAGCACAAAGAAACCGTGACCTTTGATGTTCCAATGGAAACCTCTTAAATTGGTATAAAATACTTGGTAGTCTGCCAAAAGTTGTTGCAAAGATGCTACTACGTTGTTTGCTGCTGATGCGTCTAATTTGATATAATCCAAAGTCTTCATAATTTTATTGTTTTAAATGATTAATATTATTTTCTTTTGTCTGATGCAAAGATAAGGCGTAAAAGCATGCGTGTCAAACTGATAATTTTTATCTTTGCATAGATAAAATTTATAATCATCAAGAAGACTATGACATTACAACAGTTGGAATATATCCTTGCGGTCGATAACTTCCGCCATTTTGCTAAAGCAGCAGAACATTGCAGAGTAACACAACCTACTTTGAGTATGATGATTCAGAAATTGGAAGACGAACTGGATGTGAAACTCTTTGACCGTACCGTTCAACCCGTTCAGCCTACTTCAGCAGGAAGAAAAGTGATAGAACAAGCAAAAAAGGTGGTATATGAGGCTTCTTTGATTAAAAGTATTGTCAGTGAAGAGGAACAATCCATGAAAGGAGTCTTTACTATCGGTGTTTTGCCTACTATTGCACCCTATCTGCTTCCTCTGTTTTTCGAGCAATTCAAAGAAAAGTATCCGGAATTGGATTTGAGAGTAAATGAGATGAAAACCTCTGTTTGTCTTACCGCTTTGACAGACGGTCTGATAGATGCCGCCATTCTTGCTACGGAAGTAGACAGTAAACAGTTGAATGAAGAAGTGCTCTACTATGAACAATTCTTCGGATATGTATCTCGCAAAGAATCTGTTTTTAAGAATGAATTGATACGTACGTCGGATATTAATGGAGAACGTCTTTGGCTGCTTGATGAAGGACATTGTTTTCGTGACCAGTTGATGCGCTTCTGTCAGATGGAAGCGGTGAAACTCAATCAGGTAGCTTATCATTTGGGAAGTATGGAGACTTTTATGAGAATGGTGGAGAGTGGCATGGGAATTACATTTATACCCGAACTGGCTACATTGCAACTCAGCGAATCACAGAAAGAGTTGGTACGTCCTTTTGCCGTGCCGAAACCTACTCGTCAGATAAGCATTGTGACACGTGCCGATTTTGTCCGTTTCTCTGTTCTGAATCTATTGAAAGAAACCATTCGTAAGTCTGTTCCCAAAGAGATGCTTACACTGAAAGGCACGCAGAAAGTAGTGTAGATATTACATTCTTTTGTCAAAGTATTCACGGTAAAATATTTAACAGTGATTTTCCTACCTCTATATAAGAGGTTGTACTCATAGAGGTGGTAGACACAGTACTAAAACGTCGCAAAGGTAGTATAAACAAATGAAATACCATAAACTTTAATAGTTATTTTCTTGCGTAATCTACTATATTTTACGTTAAATTCTTCCTTTTCAGAAAGAGACATCTCTCTTTATCTATTCCCTAACGAATTATAATATAACCGTTTATAGCCTTATTCTTACCTCTTATATAGAGGTAGGACAAAAAGGCTATTACCTTATGGGACTTATCACTTGATTCACAGACCAATAACGTCAGTGGGTGTCAGGAAGGTCTATGCTTTAAATTAAACAGTTGTAGTAAATAATCAATATAAAATAAGATATGGTAAGATGAATGGATGAAAGCGAAAATAGCAAGAAAATAAAAGTAAATACATGGTATGCGATTCAAACGCTCCATTGCAAAGAAGAACGGGTAGGAGAGTTTTTCGAAAAGAGAGGATTAACCTACTTTATTCCGATGCGTTACGTGGAGCAGATTACGCTTGATGGCAAGAGACATCGTGTACTCACTCCCGCCATACACAACTTGTTATTTTTAGCAAAGACACTCGATGAGCGAGAGTTGCTTAAAATCATAGATGAGTGTCCTTTTCCCGTCATTTTAATCCGCCATCGTGATACACGCAAATGCTATGAGATACCGGATAGCGAGATGGTAGAGATCAGAGCTATTTGCGATCCCAATTACACAGGAACACTTTACGTTGATGCCGCCACTGCGGAATCCCGACCGGGACAGAAAGTCCGTGTCATTCACGGTGTATTTACCGGTCTGGTTGGTAAGCTCACCCGTTATAAAAACCGTTATTACGTAGTTATTATTGTAGCCAATCTAGGTGTCATGATTCATATACCGAAATGGTATTGCATGAAACTGGAATAACAATGAATCCCACATTATATAAAAAGATAGAAGAACTGCGACGTGCTTCTCGTGAACTACTCCGTCTTGGAGAAGCTGACGGTATGGTCTATGCCGATGACCTTTCCCGTTTGAATCGGGAAGTGTGTCGCCAAAGTCGTGCCCTACTCAAAGCCAAAGGTGAAACTCCCGAAGAAGAGGCTGCCATTTGTGTCGCTTTGCTGATGAGCTATACAGTCACTATGTATGGCAATCCTGTAGAACAACAGAAACAACAAATACTGGATCGTGCACTTTATGTGCTTGACGAGCTTCCTGCTTCTTTATTAAAGTGCCAATTACTCACTTATTGTTATGGAGTGGCTGGTGATGAAGAGCTGTTGAAAGAAGCTTGTGAGATTATAGATAGTTGGGGTGGGAGAGAGCTTTTGGAGGAGGAAAAGGAAGTTGTTGAGGGGGTGAAATGTATGAAAGAATAGAAAATTAGGTTGAATAGCTAGTATAATGCATCCATTAAATATAAATATTTTTTTATTAGAGGGTCCAAAAAGGTAATAGTACTGTGGATGTATTGTTTTTTGATTTTCAGAAAATGAAAAATTTAGAAGTTGAAAACTTTTATAATAAGAAAGTAAGATGAGAATAATCATGATATCTATCCCTGATCCCTCTGATAAACTTATCAGAAGTGGGATCATATATAGTATATATAATCAATTATTGAAATATTATGAAGTTATTTGGATAAAACCTGAATTAAAAGGGGGGGCATCTTTTTTTTATAAATTAGTAGCTAAAACATTACGTCTTATGAACAAAATGGGTTATGGAGTGACGGAACATAATCCTTTATTGTCAAAAATGCGCTGTAGATCTATACAAATACAGTTAAAAGAATATCAATATGATGCAATATTTAGTTTTGATTGTATGAATATTGCATATCTGAAGACCGATAAACCGATATATTATCGAAGTGATGGATTATTTCATTTGTTGATTGATTATTATATTTATAATATTCCACAGTGTTTTGTAAAATGGGGAGATCAAGTGGAAGAGAAAACTCTTGAAAACATAAAATGTATGTTTGCTCCAAGCCAATGGGTGATAGATGGAGCAAAAAGATATTACCCAAATGTAGATTTTCATAAAATATCACTTATTGAATCGGGAGCAAATGTTTATTCTGATGCGTCATTTAATGAACATACATATTTGAATAAATCTATTTATAATATGATTTTTATAGGTTTTGATGTAAAACGTAAGGGCATTGATGTTGCTTATGATACATTAGTTTTGTTAAATGAAAAATATGGTGTGAATACTTGTTTGACAATAATAGGTGGTACCCCAGAAATTAGGATTCAGAAAGATAAAAGAGTAAGATGTTTAGGTAAGCTAAATAAGAATAATCCAAAAGATTTGAATTTATTTTATGAAGAACTTTCAAATGCAGATTTTTTTATTTTCCCGACAAGGGCTGAATGTCATGGAATTGTAAATTGTGAAGCATGCGCTTTTGGACTGCCTATATTTTCTTATGCAACAGGGGGTGTTCCATCATATGTCATTAATGATTTTAACGGTTTTGCATTTTCTTTAGATTCAATAGCTGTTGATTTTGCAGAAAAAATAGTTGAAACTATACAAAATAAGAAACTAAGTTACTATTCCAATAACTCAAGAGAGCTGTTTGAAACTCGTTTTAATTGGGATGTTTGGGGAAGTAAGGTAAATAAAATAATATTAGATAATTATGAGAAAAAGTAGTATTGAAGTCCTACGTTTTTTCTTTATGTTTTTAATTGTTCTGCAACATGTGTTTGTGCATGGACTTCATTATCAAAATGATACATATTCAACATATCCTTATTTAAATATTTTACTTCTTAGCTTTAGTTATGTTGGAGTTACTGGTTTTATGTTTATTTCTGGATATTATGGTATTCGATTTAAACTTAATTCACTTATTTCTTTATTTAATCAAGTTTTATTTTGGTCTGTAATAATAGCATGTTTTGTCTACTATATCTAAAGAATATAACTATAAATGATGTCATTAAAAGTTTTTTCCCGATATCAAATGGAGGATATTGGTGGTTTTTAAAAGCCTATTTTATTATTTATCTAATAAGTCCTATATTAGAGGATGGAATAAGGACGATAACGAAGAAAAAATTTCAAATAATATTGTTCATATATGCTTGTGTGATATATATAGGTTCATTT
Source organism: Bacteroides sp. OM05-12 (assembly GCF_003438995.1). Lineage (GTDB taxonomy): Bacteria > Bacteroidota > Bacteroidia > Bacteroidales > Bacteroidaceae > Bacteroides. The sequence continues at coordinate 14,035 of NZ_QSUN01000003.1, read as the reverse complement.
ATAGGGTTATCTTTAGGTACTTCAATTTATAATTTGTTATTAGTTTATTTATTAGGACGATATATGGCTATGTATCCATTTCTATTATTAGATAAGATAAATTATAAAACTTTTCTCTGTATATTATTCTTCTTCTTGAGTTTAGTGTCTCTATTTTATTGGAAAAGTTATGATGAAGGACTGCGTCTATTATTAAGTAATTGCGATTTTTTAGTTTTATTGATGGCAATTAGTCTGGTACTGTTCTGTAATAGATTTTTGTGGAGTAATAGAAATATTAATTATATATTAAAAGGTGTATTTTCTATATATTTAATTACAGATCATGTGAATTTTAGAGATTATGTAATGGTTGATCTTCTTAATATATTTAATTCTTCGATTGAAGTAACTATATTTAAAGTTAATGTTTTGATAGGAGTTTGTTTGCTGTTAGAATTAATTCGGAAATTATTATATAATAATATTGATATAAAAGTATCACATTTTATAGAAAGAAAGATAGGTCTATAAGAATTAATAAAAAGATTTTAGTGTGATTATTAATGTGTATTTTGAATAATCTAGGGATGACGGTTTCTAATAATAATAAAATTCTTAAAAATACATTGTTATTATATATTCGTATGTTCTTAACAATGGGGCTAGGCTTGCTTTCTTCAAGATATATTTTAAAGTCTTTAGGAATTGTTGATTATGGAATCTATAATGTTGTAGGGGGAGTTGTTACGATGTTCACTTTTTTTAATGCGACAATGTCTTCATCTGTTTCTAGATTTCTTACGTTTGAATTAGGTAAAGAGAATCTGATACGATTAAAAAAAATATTTTCTACAAGTTTATTGACACATGCTTTATTAGCTATATTGATAATAATCTTAAGTGAAACTATTGGGCTTTGGTTTCTATATAATAAACTAGTGATTCCGTCAGATAGATTTTATGCTGCATGCTGGGTATATCAAATTTCTATTATTTCTTGTGTGATTGGTATTATAAGTGTTCCTTATAATTCTGCAATAATAGCCCATGAGAAGATGGGAACTTTTGCTTTTATAGCTATTATAGATTCCATTTTGAAATTTTCAATATCTGTTTTATTATGTTATTATAAAGGGGATCGTTTGGTATTATATGCAATATTATTAATGCTCGTATTGTTATTAGACAGGTTTATTTACGGTTTGTATTGTCGGAGAAATTTTGAAGAAGTTAGAGTTAATTTATTATTTGATAAAAAACTTTTTGTTTCAATGTTTTCTTTCGCGGGTTGGAATTCAATAGAACATTTAGCGCTAATGGGTATAAATACAGGATTAAATATATTATTAAATATGTTTTTTGGTCCAATTGTTAATACAGCTCGTGGTATTGCTTATCAAATGAATGGGGCTATTTCTAGTTTTTATTCTAATTTTCAGATGGCAATGAATCCTCAAATAATTAAATATTATGCTCAAGAAGAATTAGTTAAAATGCATAAGTTAATAGAATTTGGAAGTAAGCTTTCTTTTTTTTTAGTGTTGTTGATTTCTCTTCCTGTTTTTGTTAATACTTCTTATCTTTTGAAATTGTGGCTTGGGACAATTCCAGAATATTCTGTGACTTTTTTGAGAATTATTATTATAATTACTTTAGTAGGTTCATTATCAAGGCCATTAATAACATCTGTACAAGCAACAGGGAATATAAAGCTTTTTCAATTGTTTCAGGGAGGAATCATGTTATTGATAGTTCCTATAGCATATATATTTTTAAGATTGGGTTATCCTCCGGAATTTGTTTTTTTTACACATTTGCTCATTGAAATTATTGCTATGTCTATAAGGATAAGAATGATACTTCCTATGATAAAATATCCAATAATTGATTATTTGAAGAATGTAATTGTTCCGATATTATTGACTTCACTAGCCTCTTTTATGTTCTCACTAACCTCATTTTATATATTTAATTCCAATGATTTTATTTCATTTGTAGTTATTGTCTTATTATCGTTGTTTTTTACATCTATTTCTATTTTTTTGTTAGGGTTATTGAAGAATGAACGAAGTATACTTTGTAAAAAAATCAAATCTATTTATTTTTCTTTTGTTAAAAATTAATTCTTTATATACTGTTTTGTATGCAAGTAAAAATGTATAATGTAGTATTGATAGCTGATGATAATTATGCATCTTATGCTGCGGTAACTTTACAATCTTTATTTGAAACAAACAAAACTTTATACTTTCATATTTATTTGATTTCATGCGGTTTTTCTCAAATAAATACTCAAAAAATAATTAAGGTTTGTAGAAAAGTAAATGCTGAATTTGATTTAATAACAGTTAATGCTTCGGAACTGGATGATTTTGAAAATATTGGTGAATGGTCAAAATTTACTTTTTTAAAACTTTTTATTCCGTCTAAGTTACCATTAATTCTTGATAAAGTATTATATCTAGATGTTGATTTATTAGTTGTTGATCGCTTGCAAGAGTGTTTTGATCTAGATTTAACAGGATATGCTATAGCAGGAGTCGAAGATTGTCCATCTTGTATTTCACATAAAGAACGTTGCCATATTCCTCAAGAATCTCCATATATAAACTCAGGCTTTATGTTGATAAATTTGGAAGAGTGGAGAAAAGCTGATTCTCAACATTTATTTCTTAAATTTATAAATGAAAACAAAGATAGAATGAAAATAAATGATCAAGATGTCATAAATTCTGTTTTTGCGAATAAAATTTATAGTTTGCATTTACGTTATAATGTAACTAATCATTGTTATGGCTTGCATTATAATGTAATAGCAAAACATTTGCAACAATGGAGAGAAGCCCGTAGACATCCTGCTATTATTCATTTTACGAATTGGAATAAGCCATGGTTATTTGAAACATGCCATGAGTATAAAAGCTTATATAAGAAATATTTATCATATATTTCTTCTGGAGAAGTAGTACCTGAAAATGAAAGAAGAGACTATCTGTTGAAAGTTAAGAATTCCATAAAATATATATTTGTTAAATTTGTTGATATGTTTAGACTTTATGGGAAATAGTTTAAAATATATTTAGCGTTGTGTCCCAATTGTTTGAATATTAGATGATAAGAAATGAATAAAACTATAAATTTTAATTTAGTTAGTCGCTATAGAAGTGAATTAATGGGGGTTGCTATTCTTTGGGTTATGTTTTTTCATTTAGTAGCGAAAGGACCATTAATTTTTAATTTTTCAATATTATCTCCGATTTTGGGTATTGGATACGGAGGTGTGGATATCTTTTTGTTTTTATCAGGATTAGGACTCTATTTTTCTTTTCGTAAAAGTATAAATCTAAAAAGTTTTTATATTCGTAGGGTTATTAGAATTCTCCCAACTTATATTGTTGTAAATATCGTATATGGTATTTTATCGAAGATGTCAATATTAGATATATTTTATAATATTACTACTATTGGTTATTGGCTGAATACATCTTATTATGATTGGTATATTCCTGCAATTTTAATGCTTTATTTATTTTTTCCTTTATTGTATAAAGCTATAGAATCATTTCCTGTCATTTTTATATTAAGCATTAGTTCTATTTCCTGTTTAATGATTATAGTTTCTCTTTATTTTACTCATTTTCAATTAGATGATATTAGATTTTTCTTTATTGCAAGAGTTCCTATATTTGTGGTTGGCATATATATGGGGAAATTAATAAATGAAAATAAAATTAATTTAGCTTATATATCTTGGTTGTTTATGTGTGTGGGATTGATATTGCTTTATTTTGTTAAACAACATACAATGTGGTTTAAACTTGGAAGTGGAGTTCAGCAAATTCCTTTCGTTTTAATAACTCCAGGACTATGTTTATTATGTGCTGTTATTTTTAATGTTATCTCTCTTATTTTTTGTCGATTTTTTTCTTTTTGTGGACGTCTGAGCCTGGAATTATATTTGGTTCATCTTCATTTGTTTTCTGCTCTTCCTTTTTATCCTAAATCTCATAAGCTTTTGTACGTTTGTGGACTTTTTTGCATATCTTTTATATTAGCTTATATATTACATAGAACTATCTTGTATGTAACTGCATATTTTCAGAGAATATTATCACATGAAAAATAAAATATATGTCATTAATATATATACTATTAATATTATTAGCATTTTTAAGTTATTCTAAAAGACACTTCTCTCTTTTTATTAAATTATTTGTTACGCTAGTTTCTGGAGGCTTTGCGATATTTCCTGAGACTATATTGAAAGTAACAGATTGTTTATTGATATTGCTAGTTCTGATTTCAATATTTGAATTTAGTAGAGGTAGACACTTTTTCTCATGTAAAAATGATAAAATAGCTTTGTTTACTTTATTATTACTATTTTATTTCTTTTTAATTGGAGTCTATACAGTTTTATCCGGTAAAGAATCTTTTCTTTATGCATTTAAGGTCTGGAGAATGGACTTATTTTATTTATATTATTTTGTGTTTAGAAACGTGCCTGCTAAATCTTTGAAAGCCTCATTTAAGTTTTTATTTATAATGACTACCATAGCGGGTATATTTTATATATTGCAGTTTGTTGGGGTATATGGCATTTTGCAAAAAAGTGATTTGATGGCTGATTCTAACAGGTATGTTGATGGTATTTCTAGATACACTAATACTCCAATATTGACTATACCTATTTTGTTGTATTTATTTTATGAAAAAATCAGAAATAATCGAACTCTTTGGATAATATTTTATTTAGTATTATTCATAATGCCAATGATTAGAGGCGCTATTATTGCTTTTGCTATTTCAAATATAGTCTATCTTGTGGCAGCTCATAAATTAAAAAAAATGAGGAGTGTTATCGTCTATTTTTTATTAGCTTTTATATTGTTTTATCCTGTATTGGAATATCGTTTTCAAGGTGATAATAACAGAGTTAGTACTATGGAAGATATAAGATTAGTCCAGAATATAGATTATAATAATATAGATTTAAATTCTGGTGGATCTTTTTACTATAGAATTGCTGTGTTATTGGAAAGATGGCATTATTTAATAGATGAGTCCCAATTATTTTTTGGAGTTGGCAGTATTCATGAAGAATCTCCGCATAATATATTTATATTGAATGTTGGTAAATCTATATATCTAAATAGGAATGCGATGATAGATACTAACGATATTGCTTTTGCTACCCGTTTATTTAGATATGGATTAATTTATTTCATTTTATTTGCTATGTTAATCTATTTCTATGTTAGACATTTATTTAAATACCGAAATGTAATGACGGGGGCAATTGGATTTATGACTCTATTGATTATAGTTATTCAAAGTTTAGGATCTGACGGATTCTCTATGTATTCTGTCATGCTAATACCTATTGTATTATCAGGATTATGTATATCTGATAAAAGTGAAAATTATGGAACATGTAGGAATAGTAATATTGAATTATAATAATAGTAGTGATACTATAAATTGTATTGAGTCAGTATTAAAATATACCACAGTTCCTATTAAAATAGTGGTAGTTGATAATGGATCAAACGATGTAAATAGTATAATAGAAATATCAAATTATTTAACTGAGAATGTAAAGAAAGAAGAGTACGTTGATATTAATGTGAAAAAAGTTTCTCCTATTTTACTTCCTAAAATAACCTTATTAAAGTTAGAAGCGAATCTAGGCTATGCATTAGGTAATAAAAAGGGAATAGAGTTATTATATCGGGACAGTTCTGTAGAAAGTATTATGATACTCAACAATGATATATTATTTATAGAGAATATAATTCCTGATTTATTGAAAGAATTATCGATATTAGAAAAGGCATTTCTTGTGAGTCCGCTTCTTTTGAAAAAAGATGGTGTAAGTATTGATTATACGTGTGCTCGTAATAATTATTCTTTTAAAGAATTTATATTATCTTATATTTCTAAATTTTTTGATCCTTTTTCTATCAGAAAAAAAATATATCAAAAGAATCATTTACTTATAAATAATCCAGGTCTTTTGAATGAACAATATTTTGAAATTGAAATGCCTTCAGGATCGTGTATGTTAGCTAGAAAAGACGATTTTAGGAAAATAGGAGATTTTGATTCTAATACTTTTTTATACTGTGAAGAAAATATTCTATCGAAGAAAGTAAAGGCTATTGGAATGAAAAACTATTTGCTCACTCAGTCTCGTTGCATTCATTTGGGAGCTTCGTCAACTTCTAAGTCTAAAAGTAGTTTTATTGCAAAATGTAGTAAAGATAGTATACTTTATTATGTAAGAAAATATGAAAATCCTTCTTTTTTAAGCTTTTATGTGTTTAAGAGTATAGTGTATGCCGATTTTTATAAAGTATTATTTTTCAATAAAATAAAGAAATGGATCAAAAAATAGTTTACTCGATAATTACGCCTGTATATAATCGTGAAGACTGTATTTCTCGTTGTATAGATAGTGTAATTAGTCAGTTAAAATTGAATATAACTTTAGAACATATTATAGTCGATGATGGCTCTGAAGATAATACTTCATTGATTATACAAGATTATGCTAAAAAATATACTCACATAAGATTTATTCAATTTCTTTACAATAAAGGAACAAATGCTGCAAGGAATGAGGCAATCAAAGCCGCTAAAGGTGAATATTGTATTATCCTTGATAGTGATGATTTTTTTGTAGATAGAGCCTTGGAGATAATTAATAATACTCGAAAATTACATTGTAATTATTCTTATTATCTCTTTGCGCCGGATGATAAGTTGGATTTTTTTAATAAAAATTCTTATTTGAGTAAATTTGATGAATTAGAATTGTGTTACAAGGATTTTTTACTAGACAAGATAAATACAGATTTTATACATATTTGTGAAACTAGGATAATGAAAATGTATCCATTTGATGAAAGTCTTCGTATTTATGAAGGTGTGTTTTTTCTTAGATTTTATAAAGAGGCGCAAAAAATATTCTTTATGAAGAAAGTTATTGCTATTCGTGAAAGAAGTCGAGATGATAGTGTAACTAGGACGGTACTTAGAACGAATAATGATGCAATAAAGAAAAGAATTATATCTAATAATTTGTTTCTTGAATGGTTTGGAGAAGATTTTATAAAATATAAGGCTTTTGATCGTTTACAGTTCATCCTTAGTTCTTTATATCAAAATTATATATTGTTGGGTGATTATAAGAAAGCTAAATCTATAGAAAATAGGATTCGGGATAATTCTTTTTGTATAGATAAAAAGTATTTTATAATACATAAATTTAAACTCGGATTTTTAATGAAGGTATATATAAGAATCGGGTTGATTATAAAATATAATATGTTGAAGAAACAACTAAAATAGTGATTTTTATCTCATAATAGATGTCATTCGTAATTGTGTATTGTAATTTAATTTAAAGTGTATGTTGTTGGGGAAAGTATGTGATAAAATAAATCGTGAATATAAATGTTTAGTGGAAATTCTATTTAAGCAATCTCGGGAATTACATTGTGAATCTTTAAAACTTATTCAAAAATATTATTCTCCAACAGCAAAACGAGCTACTAATGAAGATAAAATTGTAATATGCATGTTTGATGGTAAAATGAGGCATGGAGGATTATCGGATAGGTTGAGAGGTATGATTTCTGTATATAAGCTCTGTGAAAAATTTAAATTAGATTTTAAAATTTATCATGTTAGTCCATTCCTTTTGGAGAATTATCTGGTACCTAATAAAATTGATTGGTCAATAAATGAAAATGATATTTCATTTAATGTACAAGATTCTTTGCCTGTATTTTGTGGTAGTGTGGGAGGCTTCTTAACTCCTGCATTCCAAACTTATTATTTGTCAAAGATGCTTAAAACAAAATATAAACAAATACATATTTACACTAATGCTTATATTACAGATAAAAAAGAATTTAGTTTTCTTTTTCACAAATTGTTTATTTGTTCAGATAGTTTACAAAAAGTAATAGATCAGCAATTAACATCAATAGGCGGGAAATACATTTCAGTATCTTTACGATTTGTGCAGCTTTTAGGGGATTTCAATGATTGGGCAGCTCAAACTTTAAATGATACAGAGAAAGAAAAATTGATAGTGAAATGTATAACTCAGATAGAAAAAATGCATAATTCATTGCAAAATTATAAGCTGTTAATTGCTACAGATTCCATAACTTTTATTAATAGAATTCTGGATAAAGACTATGTTTACGTAACGCCAGGTAATCCTGTCCATATTGATTATAATGAAAATAATTCTTTTGAGATTCATTTGAAAACCTTTCTCGATTTCTTTTTAATTGCAAATGCAACTAAAATATATTTATTGAGGAACGGTAAAATGTATAAAAGTGGTTTTCCTAAATCGGCTTCAATGATTTATAATATTCCGTTCTTAGTGATTGATTTTTAGTTTTTTTGATTTAATTATACAATTCTTTTTTTGAAATATATTATGGGAAATGTTATGTAAATAGCATAATATTAGCTGAAGCTAACTTTGATATATTTTTGGTAAGTTATACTAATATATTATAAGAAATATTTACTTGTCAAGTTTTGTAATATAAACTGTTTTATAAATAAAGGTTGAATAATGAAAATAGCTCATTTAATATTTGGATTAGGTTTAGGAGGAATAGAAACAATGCTTGTTAATATTGCTAATGAACAAATCAAGTATGCATCAGTAACAATTATAATTATAAATGATTGTATAAATAAAGAATTATAGAGAAAGTTTCATAGTCAAATTGAGGTTATAAGAATGAATAGGCATAGAAGTATATGGCCATTGATTAAATTGAATAGACTTCTTATAAAAAGAAAATTTGATATTGTACATGTTCAAAGTAAAGAATTAGGATTGGTTTTATTAACTTACTTTATAAGAAGTAAGTTCGTTTATACAATTCATGATACAGGCGTTGCTTTAAAATATATAAATTGCCCATATGATTTAAGAATTTCAATATCAGAATGTGTTAGAGAAGATGTAAAGATACGAACTGGCATTGATAGCATTGCAATATCAAATGGAATAAAAGTAACGGATTTTAGGTGTAAAATCAGAGAAATGACAAATAAAGCTTCGGTATTTAAAATAATACAGTTAAGTAGGATAGCACTTCCTAAGAAAGGACAGCATATTTTAATTGAGGCATTGAGTATTCTTAAAAAGCGAGGTATTACTAATATTTTATGTACATTTATTGGAGAGGGTGATTCTAGTGGATTAGAATCATTAGTCTCTAAATATGGATTATCTAATGTGTTATTTTTAGGAGCAAGGGATCAAAGTTATATTCAAGAGCATTTAAATGAATATGATTTATTAGTACAGCCTTCTATGTTTGAAGGATTTGGAATAACGGTGACAGAAGGTATGGCAGTAAAAATTCCTGTTTTGGTTTCTAATATTGAAGGACCTATGGAAATTATAAATAAAGGGGAATATGGATATTTTTTTGAAGTAGGTAATGCTGAAGATTGCGCAATTCAAATAGAAAAGATAATGTCATCTGATAATGTTCAACTGGTGAATAGTGCATACAAAAGGGTTTGTCAGATTTATAATATTGAAACAACAGCGAAACGCTATATTGAAGAATATAAAAAAATCATATGATTGCTATACAAAACAATAAATATTATGTCATAAACGATTTATGTCAGCAATGTGGATCTTGTGTTGCAATTTGTAATAAAGATGCTGTAAAATATATCCGTGATGAGAGAACAGGCTTACTTAATTTAAGTATTCAATATGATAAATGTATAAATTGTGGATTATGTGAAAATATTTGTCCTGCTAACAAGGATACATCAATAAGTAATATTGAAAGTTATTGCCAATCAAAAACATATTATTTAGGACATTCAAAAGAGCTTTTGATTAGAAAAAATGCTTCATCAGGTGGAATTGCTCGTACAATTATTATTGAAGGTTTAAGATGTGGAATTTTTGATGGTGTTTATACCTTAATAAAAACCGATAAATATCCGTTTGCAGAAGGATATTTTTACACAAAAGATAATATTCCTAATTATGGTGATATCTCTAATTCTATTTATCATTCAGTTCCCTTAAATTTAGATATGAGGAGAATTCAAAAATGTGAGAAGTTATTAATTGTTGGTACACCATGTCAATTATTATCTTTAAGTCAATTTGCTAAAAATAAGTGCCACCAATTATTTTCTTTGTGTATTTTTTGTAAACAACAGAAAAATTTCTTATCAACTAAATTTATTGCACGATTGGCTGGTATAGAATTGAAATCGTTCAATACTGTGAGGTCTTATTCTTATCGTGGCAATGGCTGGCCTGGGTATTGTACGTTTGATGATAAAAAAGTATTTTGGGGCGTTGCTGCATTACTGCCTTTTGGGCAAAAACTTTGGAGTGTACCTGGTTGTGATATTTGTGGTAATCCATTTGGGGTAGCTGATATTTCATTAATGGATCCATGGAATATTCATAAAAAAAATGATTATGGTAGTAATGTTGTAATTGTACACAATACTTATGGTGAGAGTATCTTAAACTTATTAAAAGACTATATAGAATTGACCCCACTGTCTTATAAAGAAGTTAAATCAACTCTTATGTTAGATGATATAGAGTCAAAAAATAAATTAATATCTTTTTATCAAAAAAGAGAGAATAAATTGAAATTACAGTTTATTGGTAAATTAGATAAGTACCAAAGGAGAATTCTCGAAATAATTTGTTTGAATATACCCAAAATGCCTTTAATGTTTTATCGAATATTAAATAAATTGATTTTTAATTTTAGAAAACTTATTTAATGAAAAAAGTTGTGATAGCAGAGGCAGGAGCTGCTAGTAATATTGGTTCAATGGCACTTATATTAAATGCTATAGAAATTGCCCAAAAAATATATCCTAATTGTGAAATAACGGTTCTGACTCCTGATATACTAAATGTTGTAAAGGAGTTAAAACGACATTATTCAAAAAATATTAATGTAATAAATGATTTATTAGTTTTTCCAAGAAGTAAAAATATGCTACATAAAATATTGTGGCTTATAAATTCGATATTCTTTTTACTGTGGTGTAATTTTATTCTTTGCTTTACAAAGAATCCTTTTGTATGTATAATGAGTCGTAAAAGAAAAGTCTTAAAAAGTGTTTCAGAAGCAGATCTAATTTTATGTATTGGTGCTGAAAGAATTAATGATGTCTATTATAAAACAGCTTTATTATCATTATTGATATTAACTATTTATGAGAGAATGCAAAAAAGAGTTGTTCATTTCTCTCTTACTATAGGACCCGTATTTAATAAATTAACAATACTTTTAGCAAAGCATGTTCTTAATAATTCATATGCTATTTTTGTAAGGGATACAAAATCGTACTCTTTACTAAAAGAGTGGGGTATAAGTCATCCCTCAATTTTTAATAGTTTTGATATAGCTCTTTTGCAAAAGAAGTGTTCGGATGAAGAGGCTCTTTTAGTTTTAAAGAAATATGGAATAAACTTAAATCAACCAATAGTTGGTGTTTCTGTTATAAATTGGGCTTTTAGAAAAGTAAAGGGTCCTCAGAGAATGGACGATTATAATCTAGCTTTTTCTTTAATTTTAGATTATATAATAGAAAATTATGGTTGCCAAATATTATTTACTCCTACAGTTGTTGGAGGGGCTGGTATTGATGATGTGCAACAATCTGAAACTATAAAATCTAAAATGAAGAATAAAAAAGAAACATTTATTGTTAGAGAATTATTATCGCCAGATATTCTTGCTGGGGTCTATTCAAAATGCCGCTATTCCATTGTAACAAGAATGCATGCTGCCATTCTTTGCTCTGGTGCAGGATGCAAAAATATAATATCTGTTAATTATCTTTATAAGCTGAGAGAATATATGAAAAATATCGGGTTTGAAGACTATTCTGTGGACATAGATTATGTGAATTTTGATTCTTTAAAAGGTTTTGTGGATAATATGGAAACGAATTATGAATTAAATTCTAGTGTTTTAAGCAATAGAGTTGCTATTTTGAAAGAGCGTTTACAGATGGATATTGAATCGTTATTGAAATTATAGTTAATATTATAATAATGATGTTGGGGTATATTGGTAACATTGGAGTGAAATTAAGTTTGTTATTTCCTTTTTTATTAGATAAATTCTGGAGTCTTTTTTATAAAAAAAGTATGAAAGAATGTGGTCTGAGAGTCTATCTTCGCCCTACTTGTTCTAATTTTAAAGGATTATGGAACATAAGTATTGGAAATTATACCAGTATCCCTAAAGGAGCAGTATTTTATTGCACAGAGGCCCCTTTAACAATAGGAGATAAGGTAATATTTGGTCCAAATCCAACAATAATTACAGGAGATCACAGAATTGATGTTATAGGAAAATATATTATTGATTCTCATGATAAATTGATAGAAAATGATGCTCCTGTTATTATTGAGGATGATGTTTGGACTGGAGCTAATATAACTATTTTGAAAGGAGTAACAATAGGGCGTGGCTCTGTAATAGCAGCAGGAGCGGTTGTAAATAAATCATGTCCTCCTTATTCTATAATTGGCGGAGTTCCAGCTAAGGTCCTAAAATATCGTTTTTCGATTGAAGAAGTGTTAAAACATGAACGATTATTGTATCCTGAAAACAAACGGCTTACTGAAGAAGAACTAATAGCTTCTCGAAGTTAAAAATCTTTTCTACTAAAAACAGCTTCTAATAATTCCTCCCTCTTCAATCTACTTAATCACATTCTTTTCCAATGACTAATCCTAAAGTCTTAGTCGTTGCCACGTCTCGTATGACTCGTGGTGGCATAACTTCTGTTGTCAAAGCTCATGAGATGGGAGCACAATGGGAGAAGTATCACTGTAAATGGATAGGAACACACATAGATAAGGGCGTTTGTTTAAAGCTACTTTATTTGGTAAAAGGTTTTATTCAATATTTACTTTATGTACCGTTTTATGATATTGTTCACATTCACATGAGTGAACCAGCTTCTGCTGTACGTAAATGTTTGTTTATGTTTGTGGCAAAGCTATGGCATAAGAAAGTAATAGTACATTTTCACGCATTTTCACCGGATACGACCATTAATAGTAAATATAAAAGAATATATAGATATTTATTTTCTAAAGCTGATAATGTTATCGTACTTTCTGAGTTCTGGAAAAAAGCAGTAAAAGATGCATTTGGTTTGGAGGATAAAGTTAAAGTTATCTATAATCCATGTACGACTGAAATTTCGAAAAAGAAATATGAGAAGAAGAAACAAATACTGTATGCCGGAACTGTAAATGCCCGTAAGGGGTATGCGGACATGATAAAAGCTTTTAGTCGGGTTGCTTTAAAATATCCTGATTGGAAGATTGTATTTGCCGGAAATGGTGAGATTGAGCAAGGTATGAGTTTGGCGAAAGAGTTGGGAATAGAAGGTCAAACTATATTCTTGGGATGGGTGAATGGAGATGATAAAGATAAGGCGTTTAAAGAATCTACAATCTTTTGTTTACCAAGTTATGCAGAAGGATTCCCTATGGGGGTACTTGATGCATGGGCTTATGGATTACCTGTAATAACAACTCCGGTTGGTGGAATACCTGATATTGCTATTGATGGTAAGAATCTATTGTTATTTAATCCGGGAGATATTAATGAATTGAGTGAACAGATGAGCCGGATGATTTCTAACGAGAAATTAAGGGATTCTATCGCAAAAGAGTCAATTCGGCTGTCTGAAACTACTTTTAATTTGAAATCAGTAAATGAACAAGTTGGTATTTTGTATAATCAAATGTTGGGACTCCACTATAAGGTGGATCATGGGATGTCTTTGTGAGATTCTGACATTTGTTTGTTATTGGATTTTTACCTATTTGAGAATTGATAAAGATTAAACTTTAAAAAGTAAGTTTTCGGAGATGGAATTAGGAAAGTTAGCGTCCAAAAATGACGTCTTAAAAATTTTAAAATAAATGCTGATCTTCGTTGCTGTAATTAAAAAAGTAATACGATGTATAGCAGCAATGATT
>NZ_QSUN01000029.1 GCF_003438995.1 Bacteroides sp. OM05-12 | reverse complement strand
GACAACCTATAGTAGGATTATTAAGTTTAACCAGTCAACCAAAAACAGGACGATACACATTTTCAATCTACATTTTTGTCCAACTTTTGGAGTGCAGTTCATAAAAAAAGCACCTTCACTCCAACCAATTATAGCTCATGCTGTTACATCAAAAAGTGAAGAGGTGAATGTAAAAAATACCATTTTAAAATATGCATAAAAAGACAAAATTACGCTGACCGGCAAGACTATGCCAGAAATTCAAAACAGATACAAAAAAAAACCTCTTGACCGATATCCGGCCAAGAGGTTCTTTTCTATAAATCTCGTTCTTCCAAAACTATTGTTTCACTACTTTACGAACATCTCCTGCTATATCAAGGAAGTATACTCCTCTATTTAATCCGGACATATCCAATTCCGAGTGAGTAGACTCTAACAGCAAGTTTCCTGTTACATCATACAATTTAAATGAAACACCGGATGTTTCATCCATTCCCCGGATTGTCAAAATATCCTTCACCGGATTCGGATAGATAGAGATAGCCTCCTTAGATAAATCCGTTAAACTTGTAGGAGTTACTACAACAGTAAGTGGTTCCGATAATAACACATCATCTGCTGTAGCTGATAATTTCACGCCTAACTGATAAGAACCTGTAACACTTGCAGTAATTTTTTTCGCTGTTTCTCCTTCAAGTAACTCACCATCCATATACCAACGATATTCTGCATAATCGGCACTTGCAAATAAATCAAAGCCGGTTTGAACAATCTGAGGTTTGGCAGTCTTCAATATAGAAGCTGCTTTCTTGGATAAATCAAGCGTTGCTTCAGGACTCTTCAAATGGAGACCGTCTGCATAATGATCATTTACTGTCCAAGGAAGGGTTTCCGTATAGAAATCAATTAACGGCAATGCAAGTTCCTTAGACAGCTTCTTGATTATCGGACAAATACTATTAACAATCGTATTGTTTTGTGTCTCATCCAAGGCTTTCATCGGAGTCATCAAATAGATTTGAGGTTTAGCAGAACCTTGTGAATAGATATCAATAAGATTCCTATAAGTTTTTTCGTAATTCTCTTCACTGAACTGATAAGCAGGGTTGGCATCGTTAGTTCCCAAATTGATTAGGATAATATTAGGATCGAATTCCTGAACGAGCCCATGACGGTCTGTACCCATCCATCCGGTTAGAGTTACACCGCCCAGACCAAAGTTCTGAATCTGATAATCATCTCCCATCAAACCTCTCAACTGAATCGGCCATGCTTCTTTATAAGGAAGAATCCACCAGCCAATACCTTGGGTATTACTGTCACCCACACAAGCTACTTTTATCCGTTCCTCAGTTTCGGAAGTTCCACAAAGATTTAATTTAACAGCCGGAACATCTACTTCATCTGTATATACGCCTAATATACGATTGGTCAACAAAGTACAATCATCAAAGAAACTTTCAGTATTAGCCCAACCTTTTCCGTTAGCAAATTTGTATTCCATCGGATTCTTTGCTCTATCAAGCGCATTACCATCATTTGCAACCACACACTCGTAGCCGGTTCTTGCCATTTTGTTATATTCAACTGTCACGGAATAGATTCCATCTCCATCCGGGTCTGTTAACTCATAGGCAGGATTACTACCCGGTTCAGCCCAGTTACAACCAATAAAGTTTCCGGTTACCCAAATACCATCAGGACTAACCGCTTCATCTCTCATATCAACATTCAATGTTATCTGTGGTTGATCTTTCGGTTTTTCTGTGGTTATTTTCCAATAAGTCGCTTTGTTTGCAACCTTATTAGAATAAACATCACTCCACCAATCTGTTCCGGGATCATTACCTAAATATCCTCCGGTAGCATTAACCTGAAGCAATACATACTTTGGTTTTTCTACATTACCGGTCGGTGTAATTCTGAAAAGAGCATCATCTCCCACAACAGTCACATCATCCGTCCACTTAGTCTCATATTCACCATCCTTATATAAGTATTTTCCATCTTTGGTTGATTGGATCTTATAATATACAATGTCATTAGATTCCACTTTCTCAAACTTAAATTGCTGCTCGCTAAACGCATTCAAGAAAGCTTTACTATCTTCATTTTCATCTAAAGAACTCATTCCTTTAGTATCAGCCTCTCCATCATATATAATATAGTATTCTTTATCAGGCTCCGGCTGTATAATAATCAGACTTTCTTGGAAAGCCTTAAAGATAGCATCCAAAACTGCTTTTGCAGCATCAACTTCTTCTTGAGTTGCCTCCGAATCGTCAAACACATCTTGCGCTGCGGCTTGCTTAGCCAACAATTCATCATATACATCCTGAGGATATTGACCGATTGCACTACCAACCTGTATTGCCGGATTACTTAAATAGTTCTTCACATTATCTAAACTAGTTCCTAATGCTGTTCTATCAGCATTACCAGCAATATATTCAAGGATAGTCCACGTATACATAATAACATCGCCCCCTGAATAGGTATTCCAGACACATTTTACATAAGCATTGTTCTCAAGACCGTCTACTCCCAACAAATTCTGAAAATCCTGATTTCCAATACGAACTTTTCCATCTTCAACAGGAGTAATAACAAATTCTATTTTATCTCCATATGCTGCAATATCACTCGGATCAGCCCACACTGCAACCCAATCATTACCATCTAAAGAAGGCTCAGCCTGTGTAATATACTTGCCTGAAGCTACATTCTGAATATAATACTTACCTGCTTTACCGGAAATAGGAATAAACTTAAATTGCTGTCTTGTTCTCTCCTCTTCAGTTGAATAGCGATCAGCAATGGCAACATCATAAACCAACCAACCATTATCCTCCGGTTCACTAAGTGCCGTAAGATAACGAACCGAACCTACGTTTATCAGACTATATACCTTACCTTCATCAGGTACTGTTATTGAACTTTGTGCGCTGACATTAAAAAAGCCACAAAGGAAAATCAAAACCAGTAAAATACAATTTTTTCTCATAATAAATGAATTTAATATTTGGTTTAACAAAATAGAGACATCGTAATTTAATATAGAGACGTATATATCAGATGAATCCACCAAATAGAATCCCGATATTCTTACAAAAAAGTCTGAGAAGGGGGAATGTACATCCTTTTTCTCAGACTTGTTTTTACAACTATTACAAAAGAATATCAATCAAGTTTGGTTACTTTTATGAAGACAACTCCGTGCGAAGGAACATCTGAAGAGTATTTTCCGGAGAAGGTGCCCTTCTCTTTCTGCTCCCACAGATTACGGACAGAAAATTTCCCCTTTATATCTAACATTTCTTCATTGACCGCTATTTTCTTGGTCTCATCCGATAAATTGAACAAACCTACTGCTTGAGAGCCGTCACTCAACGGACGTGACCAAATCTCAATCTGCTCATCCTTATCCATGAAGATTCTCGACCCGGGGATTCCCGCCATATCCTGATCTACTGCAATCACTTCATTGTTGCAAAGCAGGTTCTTCGTAAAATCATCCAACTGGCTTATGTCACATCCCACCAATAACGGTGCAGCTAGAATACTCCATAACGAAATATGCAAATACTGTTCATTCGGTGTCAACCGGGTGTTTCGGAGTTCTTTCCCCCAACCCAGTTTACCTACTATCAACATATCCGGATCACTCCAACTTCCCGGTTTTGCATAAGATTTCCATTTCCCCTGTAAAAAAACAATTGTAGTCATGCTACTCCACGTATCTTGTATATCACCGGTAGTACGCCACAGATTTGTCAAGTTACTCCAATCTTCCGCCAATGCAAAAGGAGCTGCATTGGATATACTGAAAACAATATCCCGGTTAGCTTTATCCAATAGATAAGTCATCTCTGCCGTATGGGCAATATCATTGGTAATCCAATCATATTTCAAATAATCAAATCCCCATTCAACCCATTGTTGCACATCATTCTTCACAAAAGAATATTCACCATAACGTTTAGATGAGTTAACAACTTTACCATCACGCGTATCCGCTCCTCCACCGATATAACCGGCAAATGTTTCTACCCACGGAGAAGAATATATACCGATTTTCAGTCCTTTACTATGCACATAATCTACCAATCCTTTCATATCCGGGAATTTCTCATTCGGCATAATCGCATGATATTTTCCACCGCGTTCTCCTTGCCATCCATCATCTATGTTAATATATGCATAACCATAATTTATCAAACCGGTTTCAACCATTGCATCCGCCATTCTACGTATCTTGGCATCATCAATATCATCCCCAAAAACATTCCAGGTACTAAGCCCCATCGGGGGAGTAAGAGCCAATTTATCTCCAATTTCCAGCGTAAGTTTTTGAGTATCCTTCCCATAACTGTTTTCAGCGACAACGTCAACCAAGTAAGTCCCTTTTTCTTTAGCTGTTCCGGAAATAATACCTGTTTGCGCATCAATAGACAATCCATCAGGCAGATTCCCGGCTTCCACATTCAGAGGTCTTGCCCCGGATATCGGTACTGTAAATAAGAATGGCTTACCGGGGCGTGCACCATAGATATACGGAGCATTTATTTTAGGCGCATTCGAGGCAAGAGGAGTAAGGATATATTCCGGTTCACGCTTTTTACTTACAGCAACCGGATCTTTTCCTTTTACTTCAAAACAAGCATTCACCCAATTAGCACGGTCTCCGGTAATTCCATCACCGCAATGGTCGACACGCAACAACAAAGATTTTATACCTTTAGTCGATAAGTTAATATCTTTAGCTTTATCACCGCCATGCATTATCCCGCTTTTCCATAATATCTTTCCATCACCAATCACCAAAAACTCTGCAGAAGCTTGAGCCAATTCAAATGCAGGAGCAGAATCATCTATTCCTACTAAAGCCTTGAAGAAAGTAGTCTTTCCATCCAACTGGATGCGAAAAAAACTTTCAGCATGAGTCCCCACTCCTCGCTTAAATTTTTCACCGGCAATAATCAGAGGTGTATTCCACATCGACTTTCGGGCCACTGCGTCTCCAGCTGACTGGTCGACCTTAGACAAATCAAGTTCGTCAAGCCAAACTGTTCGTTGTGCCTGTAGATAAGTGCAAAACAAGAAAAACGAACATACCAACAATACCTTATATTTCATATCTAAACTTTTATTAATTTCTTCCTAAACTTATTCTGATATACTTTTATTTAACTGCCGTACAATATCCAGCAATGCTTTATGATCTGCGTTCGCACCCAATGGAGCTTTAACAAGAAACCATTTCTGTTTATAAACCAATAAAGCTCCCGGAAGTAAAGAAACATATTCACCATGATTTTCCAACTCGACATACTTCCCGTTAGGAGCTACATAAATTTCCACTTCTCCATGCCCCGGTGGTAACTGAGATAAAGAAATATCCGGAAAACATTTAACCAAGAGTACACCGTTACGATAATGTGCTATCCATCCCTCTTTCGCTGTCGAAAATAGTTTTTGAGCATCAGTAATCGGTTTTTTCCCCATCTCATACCATATAATGCCATCTTGCTCATACGCATCAGATATAGAAGAACGGTTTATTATATCTGCCTCTCCGACAGGGAAAAAGGTTATCCCACCTAATACACGAGTTACATCCCAAGGAGCCAAATATTTTACCTCCTCTGAAATATTCTTCAAACAATAGGTAATAAAAACAGCTCCGTCTTTAGAAAAAGAAAACTCCTTTTTCACTTCTATCCCTGCTGTTTGATCAGGCGGACTAAAGAGTTCCAACTTTCCATCCTTTTGAACTGCATCATAAGCCCACTCATCAAGCACAGGATAAGGCGGCCAATGCCATTCCTGTGGAGACAACCAAAAAGTGGCACCATAATATGTCGGTTCAACATCAGACTGGAGAAGCATTTCTTCCTTCCCATATCGAAAAGAAATAAGACGTCCTGCTTTTTCTGCTGACACACTAAAACTGACATCTTTCAACGATGCGGTATAAACTCCTTTCTTACAGCAAAATACAGTATCCTTATTACATCCAATAAAAAAGAAAAAAAGCAGAAGCACTAATGCATCTTTCAAAATCCTAGCCATTATTCATTTCTTTTAAGCAGGTGTTACAGATGGAGGTAACTTCCAATTTTGCACCTTTGAAGGAATAGGTCCCATGAAAAATTCAAGTGTACCTCCGGCAACAATATCCTCATGAGTAATATACAATTGATTATATTCCTGCCCGTTTAACTTAATAGATTGAATATAAATATTCTTTTCATCCAGATTATGGGCTATTACCTTAAAGGTTTTATCTTTTACCGTAAATTCCGCACTATGCAGCATTGGTTTTCCAAAAACATATACTTGCTCGGCCGGATTAACAGGATAAAATCCCATAGCACTAAACACATACCATGCTGACATCTGACCGCAATCTTCATTTCCACAGAGTCCATCAGGTGCAGTGGTATATAAAGAATACATTATTTCATGCAATTTTTCTTGAGACTTATACGGTATACCGGCGTAATTATATAAATAAGCGACATGATGGCTCGGCTCATTTCCATGGGCATACTGACCAATAAGTCCGGAGATATCCAACGGTACATCATGCCCGGAAATGACCGACGGCATAGAAAACAATGTATCTAATGCTGCTACAAACTTGTCCTTATTCCCAAACAAATTAATTAACCCCTGTACATCATGTGGAACAAAAAAAGAATACTGCCAAGAATTTCCTTCAACCCAATCACATTCTTTATAAGAAGAATAAAAAGGATCGAAAGGTCGACGAAATTCTTTTTTCGATGAAAGTCCGTTCATCAAGTTATATTCCTTATCGAAATAAGCAGAATAACTCATAGCACGATCCATAAAATACTTATAGTCATCCATTTTATTCAGGCTCTTTGCCATCTGAGCGATACACCAGTCATCATAACAATATTCTAATGCGGTTGAAACCGACTTATTATATTTATCATACGGTATATATCCATATTCTTTCAACTCTTTCACCCCAAAGTCGTTTTGCATTGCTGAATTCTTCATTGCCTGATAGGCTTTCTCAACATCATAACCTCTTATCCCCTTAAAATATGCATCTACAATAACCGGAACCGCATGATAACCAATCATACAATTCGTTTCACTCGACCATAAAGGCCAGATCGGTAACAAACCATATTCCTCATACTGAGTGAGCATCGAATTTACAAAATCATTCACAATATTGGGATTCAATAATGTTATCAATGGATTCTCTGCACGGAACGTATCCCACAAAGAAAACACCGTATATTGATTAAAACCTTCTGCTTTATGTGTTTTACCATCAAATCCACGATATTCTCCATTTACATCGCTATATAAATATGGAGCCAACAAAGAATGATACAAAGCGGTATAAAAAACAGTACTTACACTATCCGTGGCATCTATTTTTATTTTCGATAACTCTTTATTCCAAACAGAACGGGTATCGGCTAAGACCTGATCAAAATCCCAGCCAGGAATTTCTTTTTCCAGATTTTGTTTTGCATTTTCCACACTTACAGCAGAAATACCGACCTTTACCTTTATTGTTTTATTTTCCGACGCTCCAAAATCAAGAACTGCTTTCACATCTTTTCCTACAGCTTTCTCCACATCAACCAAATCATCTTCGACTTTAACCTTTACCTTTTGGAAAGGTTCTGATGTCTGCATAACAAAATATAATTTCTGGTTACTCCAATACTTTTCACCGATTTCTCCCCAACCTTTTGTTTGCCTCTCTCCGGTTATGGTATTCCTATCAACTACATTCAAAGTATTCAAAATAAGAGAGTCTGTATCAAAATGATGAGATAAGTCTAACATAATATGTGCATCACCGGTATTGGGAAAAGCATACTTATGAAAACCACAATGAGGAGAAACTGTTAGTTCTGCCATCACATCATAATCTTGTAGCTTCACTTTATAATACCCGGGAGAAGCCCATTCTTCATCATGAGAAAAACGAGAACGATATCCCATGTCGGGATTTTCTTTTGTTCCAGCCTGCCATTTAATATCCCCAACCATAGGCATAATCATTACATCCATCAGATCAGAACGTCCTGTCCCTGATAGATGTGTATGGGAAAATCCAATGATAGAAGCATCAGAATAATGGTATCCGGAGCACCAATCCCAACCCTCAAGTCCTGTATCCGGACTTAATTGAACCATTCCGAAAGGATATGCCGCCCCGGGAAAAGTATGTCCATGCCCATCCGTTCCAATTAACGGATTCACAAAATCTAAAATTTCCTTCTTTTTTTCACATTTACACCCAATTAAAAGGGTAACAGCAAATAAAGCCAAAAGGTATTTTTTCATTCTCTTATACTATTTATATTTATTATTTTTCTACACCGAATTCTACTTCATTAGCCCAATGTTCTCTCCAATCCGGATGAAAAGCACGTGAATTTCTTTTCGAAACACTACGGTTACGAGCCAATTCCATACAAGCTCCCCAATTCCCATTATCATTTACCCGATATGAAAATTTAATTTTTTCACCTCGGTCTATCGCCTTTTTCACATCCGGTATTTCAGTCCATGGTATTGCACATTCCGTATACAAAGTATTACCATCCCGAAGAGTAACCAATTTGCCATCCTTAACAGGACCATCATAAGGTGACTTAGGTTGACGAGGATAGAAATGTTTACGAGGCATACCCGGAACAAGCATTCTCCATATTTCAAAGCCACCTCCATATTCAGGAGCAACAGTATTCAATGCATACTCATAATCGGTACATTTATAGCCTACATATTTAGGCATAGTACCTTTAGGATAACTTTCCATACCATCTTCGCCTATCTGAAGCACATTGAAAGCAATCAGTATATTATCTGTAGGAGCAGCCATAGAAGCATCCGGCAATATAGGGTCTTTCCTGTAAGTATACCGTCGCACTCCTTCCGGCCATTTCAACTCAAGTAAATCATCTTTATCCACAATATTCAACGAAATATTCTCCGGCAAACGAGGTAGAATTCCAACTAAATGATATCCGGCCTTTCCATAAACAGATTTCCAATTACCTTTAGTATCGAAATCTTTCTTGATAAAATAAGCAGAGGTCTTATTCTGAATATTCGTACCGGATTCATCAAAGAATATTCCTGAAAGTTTGGCTGTATACCACCATCCTTCGGTTGTTATACGTACTCGAAGCTTTCCTGACAAATTAAATAACAGATAGACCCCATTCCAAACACTTGAAACATGTTGCCTCAATAATTCTTTTCCCGTTTCTTGCTCTGAAATAACAATTATCAGATTAGACTGCCCCCAATCCGGCAAATACAAAGCAGTTTGTATAAAACGGTCATAAGGCAAATTCAAATCAAGCCCAATGGAATGAGTCGTACTTGTGTTTTCCCAATAATTCATCATACAGATAGGACTATCAGGGTACTGCAAAGCACTCTGATTACTATTATCCACCACATTGATTCTCTCAACTGTATGCATTGCCTCTTTCGTCTGCATATAGGAAACTTCAGGGTAGAAGAAGTCATCATCGTCTCGAGTCTCAAACCGACAAGTTCCTGCATCCGGTGTCTGATCTGCCGCTTTAGCTGCAAAATAGAAATAAGTATCATCATACGCTAAATAAGCAGTACACATACCCTGAACTGATTTTTCAAACTCCTTAAAAGGATACCAAGCCGCCTCGGTTACAGAAAGAGAAGCCCCATCAGAACTTTTTACGACTTGAGGCAGTGCACCTTCCCAATCATCCAGTTTTCCATCTACGGTAATAGTTCTTTTCTCTATATAATTTACATGCATATCTTCCCAATGTGCAGCGATACCATCCTTACCTGCATCAAACTTAACACTTAACGGATAAAGATTATCAGGAGAAGCTTTACCGCTGATTTTTACCTTCACAGTTTTAGTCTCATGAGCTTTGAACGTAATTTTCTGTGGATAAGAGAGTAATAAGTCACCTAAAGTGATCTTTAAATTTCCTCCTACACTCCGATTCAATATATTTGTAAGGACCAATTCCATTTCCGTTTCACCTGTAAGAGGTGAAACCATATCTTTAGCGATAATATCAAGAGGTTCATAACCTTCAATATATGCCTTTCTCAGACTATCCAATAGCTTCTTAAAAGAATCTTTAGTTCCATTTGTCCTTAAATAATATCCATTAAATGTCAATGGTATCTCATATACCCCTTGTTTAGGCTTTATCACATTTCCATAAAAATCATACAATAGAAATGACGGATGAGCTTTTAATGTAAGTTTTCCTCCCACCAATCCTTTATAAGTACGCAATTTCTTTTCTATTTTTATTCTTTCAGGCGAATCCGCTGGTAACAAATCCAGCTTTTCCCTCAAAGCAATCTTTTCATTTATTTCATTTAAACCTCTCACATCCCTAAAAAGAACGTTTTCTGCGCCAAATGCTTCGCCCAAATCCCCTGTTATGACGACTGTTCCATCATCCGGATTATTTTCGTAACCATCAAAAACCATTATCCAAGGTAATCCGTTTTTAAACAGCAATTCTCTAAACTCCCGCTCTCCAATAAGTCCCTGTACAGCTCCCATAGCCGCAGCGGATGACCAGGTAGGATGAACAGAAGGAATCATTTCCACACCAGATTCCGTTTTTATTTGTGTATTCGGTTCCGTATTATGGGGATCTCCTCCATACATATATCCTCCATAGATTCCCATAGAACGATCGTAGCCTGCAGAGCGATTAGCTGCCACTACTAAACCAATTCTATCATCTGTATTTCCAACCCAACTTTCTGTATCCCAAATCAGAACGCGACCTTTATAATCTTTTCTTTGATTCCATTCCGGATAAAGTACCGGAGATTCCATCCCTTGATAATGAATAGAAAGAAAATCAAATATAGGCAACATATCCATTGTGCCATCACTAAAGAACTTATCCCAAGCATTTGAATTGGAATCGCCTCCCCCTATCAAGATGTCTTTTCCTAACTCGCGAGATTCCAACACTCCGGCAGCCATTGCTTTATAAATCTCACGATAACGTAGCATATCAGATTGCCAACCCGAAATAGAGATTCCTTCCCATGGTTCATTCCATAGAGAGACTGCCGTTACAGGTCCGTCAGGCCAGCCATGTCGCATACAAATCGATTTAACGAATTCTTCAAAATCATTGTCCAACTCCGGCAACCATGCATAATCCTGTTTTGAACGCAAAAAAACATTATTATCATCTAAGAAAGAGCGAGGAGTACCCAAAGGATTCAGAGCTTGTCCCTCACCAAACATAAGAAGAACAGTGATATTATTATCTTTAAACCGTTTCATATCTTCGTCAAACTTCCGCATTATCGATTGGTAATCCCGGAAAGTTGTAGGACAATAAGGTAATCCATATCGAATAGCCTGTACACCAACACGAGTTAAGAAGTCAACTCCTAAATCATCCAATGATTGTTTCGGGAATTGCAGCTTCCTTGAAGTTGGTTTCATACTTTTTACGAAACTAGTTCCTAACCTTCTACCATACTTTCCTAAATCAAAAACAATTGCATAGCCACCAAATTCAGAAGGCATACTAGGAGTAATTTCCAGATTGGTATATCCGTTAGGAGCTATCTTCAACTTTACAGGAATAGTTTCTACATTTCCCATACTAAATATTTCCGGTAACCAAATATCATTAGGGATACCTCTTGTCCCATAGTGAATCACTTCGATATGACCATCCACATCAATAAGTTCTTCGAGATTATTTTGCAATTGAAAAGTAAATAACAACTTATCCTCAGGCCAAAACACATTAGCCGGTGCAGTAGATGAAATTGTTTTTACATCATAATCATAATGCATCAAACCATTCTTAACTCCCATTACTTTCTCATAACCAAGCCATTCATGAGGTTCTTTCATTTGAGATGCCACAGGAGCAGAAAAAGAGAGCAAAAAGCTTCCCAGTAAAAGATAACTAAATTTTATTCGTGAAAAATTCGTATTTTTTATCATCACTTATCATTTAAAATCTGTTTCATTCGTTTTTATACTGCCAGAATTCGATGTAACAATAACATTTGTAGCAGATGTTTCTTTGCACTCAACTCTATTCAGCTCAGCATTTGCAACATTATCCAAATAAATTGCCGGACGTAATTCCTGCTCAGTATAACTCAACTTTACATTATCCAAGATGAGATTCTTCACATTACGTACATACAGTCCCCAACAAGGTAATATACGCGAATCCACATGTGGTTGCGCAGCAACAATATTCTTTAAGCCCGGTTCATCATGACCACAAAATTCAAGATCAATATCACGAAGAATTATATCTTGGAAAGAACCACCTTTCCAACTTTCAATAGAAGCAGTAGACTTAAATATTCTTCTCGCTTTTACTCTTTCTACTAATATATGATTACATTCGTTCCCAAGGTTCAAAATAAACATAAATGGATTCTCCATATTCTCAATATCAAGATCATGAATGTGAATATTATCCAAACGTCCCTCTGCCGGTCCCCATCCACCCGGTTGTAGTAATACGGCTGATAACATATACCGTCTTTTTAATTCTTTCGATGTTCGATGTGGATATACTCCGGGCCCTTTAAAAGAACAATGGGCAATCTTTAAATTTGTAGCCGGCATAATCAAACGGATACCATTACAAGCTGAATTAATTTGGCAATCTGTTATCACCACATCTTCCCAATAACCGCCGGCTATGGCATCATCTCCTGTAAACAATTTACAGTCACGGACAATAACATTCTTTCCGCCCCTTATATGAATACCATCCCAGCCCTCTTCAATTGTCAGATTTTGAAAAATAGAATTCTCTATGCAATAAGCCATAAAAGCATAATTCGCTGCACATCGTACGGTAATGCCTGAAAAAGTCAAGTTTCTCGACATCGCAAACAACAAAGTATGCGGCCCCCTCATACTTTCTTCACCATTAATATCCAACACATGGTCACCATCAATAACTCCATTTCCGGAAATCATTATATCACTGACACCAATACCTAGAATCAAAGCTCTATTCCATTCAGGCTTTTCCGACTTATTGTATTCTACAAATTCCTTCTCCGGATGAAAATATTTATAGGCACTCAAATCCGATGTTCCTTTAATAATAGCACCTTCTTCCAGATAAAGAGAAACATGACTTTTCATTTCAATCGTTCCAGTCAGATAGATTCCTTGGGGTATAATTACAGTTCCGCCTCCTTTATCAGCACAAGCAGTTATTGCTTTATTTATGGCTACCGAGTTCAAAGTCTTTCCATCTCCCTTTGCACCGTATGTTTTAATATTAAAAGTATTTGAAGAGAATGCCTCTACTCCTACGAACTGAAACAAAACAATCCCCAATATCAATAAATGCAGAAACCGATTTTGATATCCACTCATAACTTTCTATTTATATAACTAGCTTAAATTTTTAATGTATTAATTCTCATCACCGGGATATGTGTATTTATCATATTTCCCGCTCATAATATTCTTTACCGACTCAAGATACCCATATCCCCAGCGCATATCCGGTTCAAGATAGGAACCTTCCACCCATTCATTCCATGCATTTATCACAATCAATTTAGGTTGTGTAGGATGTTTTTGGACATATTCACGGGCCATTTGCAGATAGGCTCCAAAACTTTGAGGAGTAGCATTATAATGTGTTACATCTTTCTTACCTAAATATGGTTTTCGAGGAGTATCATCCCATCCTATTGAGACATTGGGAAAATAAGGTACGTCCAATGTTTTATCCCAGTTATTCTGTACCTGCATGGCCTGTGCACCCCATGCCACATAATCTTCCTGAGGTCTGGCTCCTCCCCAATTATAAGCAGTAACACTACTGATTCCCAATTTGCTTATAACCTCATTAATCGTCAAGTTCTCCATATATTGTTCATCACACAGGCGGGGTGATAAAGTGTCCCAATCTCCCCATCCAATCAGCTGGAAATGGATTCCCGGGAATCCGGCTTTTACCGTTTCTTTCCTGAAATAGTCCAAAGCGTTTTTTGCCCCATCCAGACCATTAAAGCTTTTCACAAGGTTTGGAAAATCAAAAATAGAGAAAACAGGTTCTCCATTTATTTTAAAGTAATTCGGACGTTTAAAATATTGATTGATTACACGTTTAACAATAACTTCATAATTAGGCTGATCGACTACTCCTGTCCAAACCAAAGAATCGGTTTTATAACGATGAGGGTTCCAAAAGTTACTATATACATCATGGTTGGCCCACATTATATAAAAAGACATTTTATCATTATTACGGGCACCTAAAAATCCCTTGTTAATAGCATCTTCCAAATAGGGTTGACCATCATACCAATACCAATCATAAATAAACACATTTATTCCATGATCCACCGCCGCTTCAATCTTTTTTTCCACAGCTTTCGGGTCGCTATCACTTCTATATCCCCATAGCGGTCGCTTAGGTTGATAATGTCCATCAAACCGACTATCTCCTTTCTTTATAACTTCCCATTCTCCTTCTCCTTCATCCCAAAACACATCACGGCTTAAACTTTCATCATGACATGAAGGCCAAACATAAGCGGCAACATAATATTTTTCATTCGGTTTAGATACTCTTGAACACGAAGACAATACTGAAACTAAACAAATCAAAAGGATAGATAAAACCCCAATGTATTCTTTTTTATTCTTCATAATAAAAACTGATTTAGCAATAGACCATTCCAAAGGATACAATAATGGCATAAACAGGTCAATAAACCGATAAAATACATTTCATATTTTGTCACATTAAGCTTAAACTCAACCCGTTTATGCCATTCCTAAATTTACAAAAAGTTACCCTGAAAACATCAATAATACCTAAAACTACTTACTTAACAACTATTCCTATTGTCTTTGTTACATTTCCTGTTATAGCAACAACATAGATTCCGGTAGGCAATGAAACCGAGAATTCTTCATTATCACATGATTTCGACATTACCAATGATCCTGAAATCGAATAAACCGAGATTCTATTCGCACCGCTTAAATTCTTAACATATAATATATCTCCAACTACATAAGAGTATACATCACTCATTTCATTGTTCGATATAGAGTTTGGCTGTTCCACAGGTTCAATTAACCACGGAGTAGCCATTGCCTTGCTTTTACCATTAATTTCTCTCCATTTGTCACCCTCACTACTTCCACTCATATCATTTCCGACATACACATCTGTTCCTTTTACTTTCAATATGACATTCTTAGGATTATCCAGATCTGCAGCAGATTCAAACAAGAATAAAGCATTATCTCCGGCTGCATCCGCATCATCTGTCCATTTTAGTTCATGTGAATCACCATCTGTGAGATACATATACTTACCGGTTGCCTGATTTTGTATTTGATAATAAACCGTTTCATCAAAAGTTGCCGATTTAAAATTAAAAACAGAAGATTCATCTTTATACCACATATAAACGGCATCATTCCGATCAGTCATCGTATAATCTTGTTCGAAAGTGACATAATAATCCTCTCCATCTGTGGGTTTAATTATATTAATAGAAGAACGACATAAATTATATGCCTCTTCTAACTCACTTTTTACCTGATTTACTTCTTCTTGAGAAGTTGAATTTTCATAAATATCATTAGCTTCTGCCAATTTATTCTTTAAAGCATTATAAACCTCCGGATAATACTCACCCGGATTATTACCCGATTTTACATTACGATTTCCCAAGAATTCAGTAACGATCTGAATTTCCTCATACAATAATCCCTTTATTGCCACATTAGGATCATACTTCACTAACCTCCAATATGACTTTACATCATTCTGATATTTATCACTCGAAATCCATTCACCATTAGTACCACTACCTGCTCCCATACATCTGAATCCGTTATCTTCAGCAAATACGAATTTCGTTTCCAATATCATATCATAATCTTTATTTCCCGACTCATAAATATTAAATTGAGCACGTCCCGGTTGAAGCACAGAAGTCCCATTAACATCCCCACTTAGACTTTCGGGGTCAGACGTCCAACCTGTGTCCCAACGCTCACGTCTATACCAATATTCTCCGGTAGTATTTCGTCTTATCACATAATAATAACCCTCTCCGTCTTTTATCGCCTCAATCTTGAAACGCTGATTTTCATTTCCTTCACCAGAGCTCAAATAGGTATAATTGACATCTACAGCAGTTAAATAAAAACCCGAACTATGAATAATATAATAAGCTCCTTCAGGATCAAATACAAACGGGTTTTGACTAGCTTTCAACTCTGAGAATAAGATATCCAGTTCATTCAAAATAGTATCTATTTGTTGCTGAGTCACCCCACTGTTTTTTAGTAATCCGTCTGCTTCAGTCAATTTAGCTTCCAGTTCAGCCTTAATTGCCAAAGAATATTCCCTTGAGCCGTCTCCAAAGACAACGCCATCCATGAAAGTACGAATTTCATTCATTCTATACTCTAATGCGGCCGTCACTACTTCTTGAGGGTTATATTCTTCAATATGCCACAAGCTATTCACCTCCGAATCATATCTATCACTGGAGACCCAAGTGGTGCTATTGTTATCGCCCGTACCAAAAAAATTATTATTATTACTTTTGTAATAACATTCAAGCAATACATTATCACCTTTTACCGGCAATTCAAATAAAGCACGGTCACCTTGTTCCGCAGGGTTTGAACCCCATCCTGTATCCCAGGCATCACGTTTATACCAATATAAATTAGTTTTAGCTTCTTGTATTTTATATACTCCATCTTCTTGCTCGATTATATAAAAACGCTGATTTACATTTCCGGAAGCCGGACTAATATAAGCTCCTTGGCTTTCAACCGTTGCAGTTAAATAAAAACCTGTCCTGCTATGAACTATATTATACATTTTCCCGGATTCAGGTTTGGTAACTGCCGCTTCAGTAAAAGAGACAGCTCCCATCATAACAGTAACCAACAAAAATAAAATTGTAATCCTTTTCATGGTTTCATTCTTATTAGATTTATAAATTATAAAACATTAATATTATTATCCTCAAAATCAATCATATTGGGTTATTCCCTTACGCTTATCTGTTCTGAAAGGAGCAGCAGGTAAGCCTTCGCTATTGAAAAGATTAACATCCGGATTATTAGACCAAGAGTATCTCACATCCATAGGCTCCATTACTTTATCTGAAGAGACAACTACCTTATCTCCATCAAGATAAGCTTTTGCCCAATAAAATTTACCATTTTTCCCTGCAACGGCAAATCCATCGATATAGCCATATTTATTCTTCACAATAAGTCCGCCGGCTATATTATCAAATGATATGATCACTTTATTTCCTTCAATCTTCATCGATTTATAAGTCGGGCCGGAATAAACCAAGTCCTTCATTCCATAATCTTTATTCAACGCGTTCAGTGCCAAACGCAGCCCAACATCTTGCTTATTACGAGGATGAATATCATCGGCCTGACCTATGTCTGTAATAACCGCCTGCCCGGTTTTAGGTAATGCTAAAGTCATAGTTTGAGCTTCACGTAATTCGGCCCATTGACTATCTTCCGGTTCTTCGTCTTTTTCCATAAAATTGGCTAACTGCACCCAATAAAATGGGAACTCATATCCCCACTGTTCACGCCAATCCTTTATCAAGGCAGGAAACATTGTTCGATAATTATATGCATTTGACGAATTATTCTCACCTTGATACCAAATTACACCTTTCACTTTAAACTTAGTAATCGGATTTATCATCGAGTTAAACAATATGGCATAATACATATTGGGAGAAAGGTCAATATAATTAAATTGATTTTTCGTCACACCTGTTTTATATTTCCATTCACCGACCAAAGAGTAGCGTCTTGCCCCAATCTCAAGACAAAGATTATCTGCTTTACCATACACTCCTCCATCTCCGCCTGAATCAATTACCTTTACGGTAATAACATTCTTTCCGGCTTTCAATAGATCTTGAGGTACACTATAAACACGTTCTACGGTGTGTCCTTCTGTATGGCCGACTTCCACTCCATTTATCCAAGTAACGTCATTATCATCAATCGGTCCTAGATTTAAAGTCGCAGGTTTTCCAGCCGCAGTTTCCGGCAATTCAAGTTCAAATCGGGTCCACACTGTACCATCCACAGCTATCAATTCATTTTTCCATATTCCGGGAACAGGTACAGACTCCCACTCCGAATCATCATAATCCGAAGTAAACCATTTTTGTATATCTCCGGGATCAGACAACAACGCTTTTTCATAAGCAGCTTTCCTCTGGTTAACCTCCTTGGCAAACTGCTTAAAATTTTTCGCATCAACGCTTTGATATCTGGCTCTTAAAGAAGCCGGCAACTGCTCAAACATATTTGCACTGGTCCAAGACTCAATATCTGTCCCTCCCCACGATGAATTGATAATTCCAATAGGTATATTCAATTCCTTGTACAACTTACGAGCAAAGAAATAAGCTACCGCAGAAAAATTAGATACCGTTTGAGGAGAACAAACCTCCCATTCGCCATCTAAATCATCCTTGAGCTCCATGCTCATATCTTTTATTACATTAAAAGAACGAATCTGAGGATAATCAGCATTGCTAATTTCATTCTTGGCATCTTTAACGTTTTCTACAATCCACTCCATATTAGATTGTCCCGCACAAAGCCAAACTTCACCTACTAAAATATTGCTGAAACAAATATCATTGTTTTTACCCTTAACTTTTAATTCATAAGGTCCTCCATGTGAGACGGCATCCAATTCTAACTGCCATTTTCCATTTTTATCGGCTTTTGCTTTTTTCACCTGATGCAAAAAGCTGATTTCCACCGACTCCTTAGGATCTGCCCATCCCCAAACCTTGATGGGTTGCTGCTGTTGAAACACCATATTATCCGAAAAAATATGTGGAAGCGTAACCTCCGCAAACGCACTGTAACTCAATACAGTATAAAACAAAAAGAAAAGTATACTGACCTTTTTCATAGCAAACAATATTTTAAAGAAACAAATAATTCCATGTTTGATTTAATATAAAAACGGCTTGACAAAATAAATCCGCCAAGTCCTTCTCCAAAAAAGTTTTCTACGTTACAATTTCTCTCCGCTTTAAATTTTATATTTAAATAAAGAAAAAGATTAGCGGATTTTATTCCCTTATCCGTTTTTATTTAGAAAAGACATTAAATCAAAGATAAATAGAAGGAAATGTATTCAGAAGAATCAATTTCAGGCTATGACAAATGTGTTAATAAAACAAATTATAATTTTAAAAAAGTGTTGTATGAAAAAGAATCTTTTACTATTAACTGCTGTTTTGCTTATTACATCTTTAAGTAAAGCACAAAGCACACCCCCATGTCCTTTTTTCGACCTTGTTCTTGAAGTATGGGATTACACAAAAGGGGCAGGTCCTAACATAAATGGTGATAAAGATGTATTTTGTTGGGCAAGTCCGGGACACACTCATCTTTCTCCCGAAAATGTGTATTGGATGGAAGTAAACAATTACGATTACAACGGTAGAGATTGGGAATTTCCAATGTATGATGACGGAACCGGACATGAATACGGAAACGGATGGGTGGAAAAACGCGACGACGTATGGATTTACTACTTCAAGATGAGTACTACCCAAGGATCTGTCAACTGGACACCTTATACATACTCTTCAAACAGAGCGAAAATATATACATGGTTTAATTATGTAGGCGACGGCATTATAGACAACGAAGGTTTAAGATCCAACCTTAAGGCTACGATTGGTCCCAATGGAGAAATCGGAGGACAATATCGTTTGATTATAAAAGAAAATGCCAATACAACGATGAAATTAGTAACAAAAGCTCCTGAAGGAACTCAAACCGTCTATATTAATGCACTTTATCCGGATAGTGATGATGCAGAGTTGTTGCCTATGAACTATGATGAGTCATTAAATGCTTTTACTATTGATATAGACGGAAACAGAGTCCCCAACGCTACGGTATTATCATATTCCTACTATTTAGAAAACGACTGGTTCAACGGTATAAGCGAGGTGGATTTGAATGGAGAATATGTTAATCGCGAATTATTCTATGTAGGAGGAACAACTGTACAAGAAAGTATTATAAACTGGGATGGTTGGGAACCAAACAGCATTGACTCTCCTATTTCGGATAAAGCATCAATCAATGCATCAGGAAACTTGGTTTCGGTAAATAATGCCAAGTCCGTACAGATATTCACATTAGACGGTATTATGGTTGACAACCAACCTTCTGTGGATGGTTTCTATCAAACTACACTGTCTAACGGACTTTATCTGATAAAAGCTGACAATAATGTATCTAAAGTAGTTGTAAAATAACAATTTTCCCTAAAGGGTCTGCCCCAAAGACCCTTTCATATTATTTCATATATTCGACAGCGGGATTCAGATATTAAGAGAAATATCTGAATCCTTTTTTTATTTCAGTATTCTTTCCATATTAGTCAGAACTCACGTTTTTTGTATATATTCAAATTATACATTTTCTACATTCACCTCTTCACTATTAAGGATAACTATATAGATCACAACCAATTAGAGTGAAGGCAATTTTTAAAACCGGCAGATCAATGTTGAGAATTAAGAATTTAGCAAAGAGAAGGTTAACTCTTTGTTCTCAATTCTAAACTCCCAATTTCTAAAAAGTCACTTTCACTATAACAATCTGTAAATCAATCACATCAAAGTTGTTAGTGATAAGGTGAAGGCAACTTGAAGTAAAAGTTGAATAACTGCTAAATTGGCATAATAGGCAAGCTAAAACGCCTAAGGGAGTGTTGCCTAACGCTCCCGTAGATGTAGACTATCGCTCCCTTGAGTGAAAGACACTACTCCCTTAGACATTTTCAGCTTATTCTGCTATTTTGCAATTATTCAACTTTTACTTCGTCTTGCCTTCACCTTATCACCATTTGTTCATTTATATCTGATTTACAACTATATAGTGAAGGTACTTTTTTCAAAGAATAATATAACAGGAAAAGTCACTCTGTTTATAAAAGGTGTACCTCTAAAAGAGGGAAGGGAGTTCTTTTTTAAGCTGAGAGTTGTTCAACTTTACATTTTCAATTCTCAACTCTCAGCTTAAAAGATGCCTTCACTATAACCAATTGACAATCAATAACAAAAAAGTAAATCGTGATAAGGTGAAGGCAAGAAAAGTAAAATTAAAAACACGTAAAAAGCATAGAAAACTCAGCCGTAACAATGAATTCACATTCGATCCTGCGGAGAGAACAACCCAAATGATACAATAAGATTATTTTCAAAGTATATTCAGGCGGAACAAATTTTATTACTATCTTTGCGCCCAGTAAATAACATAATAACTACCGCAATGAGAATATCTGAATAAAAGGTCGGCAAATAAAGCCGATTCAAAAGATCCAATTAAAAGGATATCGGGTTTATAAAATTATTCTAAAACACTACATATTTACTTTGCTTTCAAGCAGGAATATGTGCGACTTTTATTCAGATTATGTCTATTA
The DNA here is from genome assembly GCF_003438995.1 of Bacteroides sp. OM05-12. GTDB lineage: Bacteria > Bacteroidota > Bacteroidia > Bacteroidales > Bacteroidaceae > Bacteroides. Next base: position 14,544 of record NZ_QSUN01000029.1, on the reverse strand, counting down.
CAATTCAAAATGTAACATATCGTCATGCGAATAATGAAACATTATTCCAAGACATTAATTTATCTATCAATAAAGGAGATAAAGTTGCCTTGACCGGAAATAACGGTTCCGGAAAATCTACATTATTGCAAATCGTCAGTGGAAATCTAAAGGCTTCCGCCGGCACAGTAATTTGCGAAAACACATCTTATTTTATACCTCAGCATTTCAGGCAATATGATCAAATGAGCATTGCAGAAGCAATCGGTATCAAACAGCAATTGGATGCATTGGGAGCGATTATAAAAGGAGACGTTTCCCCTGACAATTTCACAATACTAAATGACAACTGGGAGATAGAAGATAAAGCTCTATCGGCACTCGCTTATTGGGGCTTAGACACTTTCTCACTCAATCAAAAAATGGAATCACTAAGTGGTGGAGAAAAAACTAAAGTATTTCTTTCCGGAATAATAATACATTCTCCACATATCATTCTAATGGATGAACCGACCAATCACTTAGATAGCAAGAGCAGGCAAAAACTTTATGATTTCATCAGCAAAAGTAAAGCAACGATATTCATCGTCAGTCACGACAGGATACTTCTCAATCAAATCTCCTATATTTATGAATTAAACAAAAATGGAATAACGGCCTATGGAGGTAATTATGAATTTTATAAAAATGAAAAAGATAAAACACTTAACTCTTTACAAGAGAAACTGATCAGTCAAGAAAAAGAATTGCGAATGGCACGTAAAGAAGCGAGAACAATAGCCGAGCGCAAGCAAAAGCAAGATATAAGAGGAGAGAAAGCCAATTTAAAGAAAAGAATTTCCAGAATGGCTATGAATACTCTACAAGACAAGGCCGAGAAAAGTAGTTCCAAACTTAAGGAAGTACATGCAGAGAAACAGGAAGATATCCGCCAAAACATATCAAGGTTACGGGATAAATTACCTGATATAGCACAAATGAAAATCAATTTCAGTTCCTCGGAATTGCACATTGGAAGAATTCTCATTACAGCAGAAAAGGTCAATTTCACTTATGAAAAGGAAATGTTATGGAACGAACCGTTAACTTTTCAAATTAAAAGTGGCGACCGCATTGCCATTGAAGGAGAAAATGGAGCAGGAAAAACAACATTACTACATTTGATTACCGGTAAAATCACACCAAGCACAGGAAAACTACAGCGTGCCAAACAAAATTTTGTATATATCGATCAGGAATATTCCATTATCGATGATAATCTTAATATATACGAGCAGGCCCAACATTTCAATGTACGTCATTTACCGGAGCATGAAATTAAAATGATTCTCAATCGGTTCTTGTTTCCTCTGACTACTTGGGATAAGCACTGTAAAAGTCTCAGCGGAGGAGAAAAAATGAGATTGGCTTTGTGCTGCCTGATGATTAACAACAATACTCCGGATATTTTTATTCTGGATGAACCAACTAATAACATAGACATACAAAATATTGAGATTATCACAGCTACAATCAAAGATTATCAAGGTACAGTGTTGGTTATTTCGCATGATGAATACTTTCAAAAAGAAATCGGAATCCAAGAAAGAATAAAACTGATAAAGAAATAATGAACAAAGAAGACAGATAAAAAGTGGGACCTCCCTAGAGAAGCCCCACTACATTTATTGTAAACCCAAATCACGATTTACGCAAAATCTTTTAATTGTATTTGTAATTTCTGTCTGGTAAAGAAGATTCTACTTTTCACTGTACCCAAAGGTAAATTCAACTTATCTGCAATCTCACGGTACTTAAAACCTGAAACATACATGGCAAACGGAATGCGATAATCTTTAGGTAAAGCATTTACCACTTTATGTATTTCTTTCATATCATAAGCACTTTCGGTACTATCGAAACCGGAGTCCTGAGGCATATTTAAATGATAAAGATTGTCAGTCTGGTCTACAAACGTCTGGTCACGGACTACTTTCCTGTAATTATTGATAAAAATATTACGCATAATAGTGTACATCCAACCTTTGAAATTTGTATCCGGGGTATATTTATCTTCATTATCTAAAGCCTTTAATGAGGTTTCTTGCAGTAAATCATTTGCTTCCTCACGATCTGCTGTTAGTTTATAAGCAAAACGAAGAAGTTCACTCTGTATATTCAATAGGTCCTGAGTAAAATTAAATGTTTTCATATCTGCTCTTTTTTATAATTAGTAATTAAAATTTCTTTTGTTTGATGATGCAATATTACGCATAGAACATGAGAAGAAAGGACCAAAATCAGGCGTTTGAAGGGGTAAAAACTGACAATTGATAGTTTTTCCCCCTCAAAATATCAGTTTTTAGGTGTAATTAAGTTGTCCCCGACATCATATTTATTGTTATCTTTGTGTTAATACTAATAAAAAAGGAGGTTAGTCATGAAATCCATTAAGCTAATTTTATCCCTGTGCTTCATTTGTATCATAAGCATACAGACTATTTCTGCACAAGACAGTAAAAAAGACAAAAAAGAAGAAATAGCACAGCAAGTGAGAAAAGCCATCGACTCTAATCATTATAAATTAGAAATAGATAGAATGTTACCGATGTCCGGCCCCTCTAAAGACTTGACTTCCGAATATTCCATTGAGATAAAGAATGATTCTGTATTCTCACGTTTACCTTATTTCGGCAGGGCATACAACATTCCTTATGGCGGCGGCAACGGATTAATATTCAATGCTCCTTTAAATGAGTATATCGCCCAATATCACAAGAAAGGAAAAGTGGAAATTAAATTTGTAACACGTAGTGAAGAAGATAAATTCACTTTTCATATCACGATTTTCCCAAATGCTTCTGCTTCCGTTAATGTGAACTCGACCAATAGACAACCGATTTCTTATTATGGGAAATTATCGGTAGATTAGATATAAAAAAATATCAGCATAGCGGCATTTACAGAAATAACAAGTCCGAATCCCCTTAAAAGATGCGGAATAAGTTCCTTACGGTGATTAGAGAAGAAGATGGCGTAAAACATATTCACCACAATGTTACTGATAATCGCCTGCATGGTACAGGCAGCAATGATAAAGGCAGCAATTGTGTTTGTTTCTTGAAGCAAATTCAGGATAAAGGGAGTAATATCGCTTAAGCCTGCCACGAAAGACAAGACATTAAGCCCGCTTGTCCCTGCATATATCAGCGTGTAGTGCGTAATAACGGTAAATGCGACGAACAGCCCCGCAAAAATCAGTGCTACTTTAAACTCCAACGGATTATTCTCTGTAGTTTCCTCCTCTATTTCTTCCAAAGCGCCCGTCGCCTGTGTACGACGATGTAAAAGCAAGGCAATAGCTGCCGTCACCAAAGCCATAATCAGCAAATAAGGATAGATAACTATGAATATCTCCTTACTGAATATCAAAATCAGAATCATGAAGCGCAAGTACATCATACTTACGGCAAGCAGCATTGCCGCCACGTATTCAGGAATTTCCGGTGCTTTTACCAGCTTGCACTTTCTTGCCAGAATGGAGATAGTTGCCGTGCTGCTATACAAACCGCCTACGATTCCGGAAACCAAGATTCCGGATTGGTGAAAGACATAGCGTTTCAAGAGGTAGGAAAGGTAGGAGATGCCGGAAACGACTACTGTTGCCAGCCAAATCGTGTAGGGCGTCAGGTTGATTCCGGGAATGAAATTCTCATTAGGGAGCATCGGCAGGATGATACCGCTAATGGCAAGAAACTTTGCCAACGTTATCATTTCATCATTTTGCATACGTTGCACCAATTCCGTGAACGTATGTTTCATTTCCGTAAACAGGAGTACCGTTACCACCACCATCACGTAAAACCACGATGGCTGGGTGCTCACAATGGGGGCAAGGCAGTAAGTAATCAGTGCAATGATAATGGTAGTTACCCCAAAGACATGAAAACTCAATTGTTTGACGTAATAATTTATCCCGAGCAAGATGCCCAAGATCAATCCGCCACCCATAAACAGGTGCATCTCCACAGGGTCGAGAATATAAAGCAGATAACCCAGCATTCCGATGAAAGTAAACGTTCGGTCGGTCCCGAAAAGCGTGGTCTCCCCCTCCCGTTTCAGGCTAAGCCGACGAATGGACAGCCCGATGAGCAGGGAAAACAGCGTCACTAACACAAATGTGACTAATTCATGCGGAAGATATTCATACAGCTTTTCCATTTACTTTCTCTTTTCTTAAATACGGCTGAAATAAATAAGAGGTTTCGTTCTTTAAATCTCCGGACACTTCTCCCAACTCCTAAAACGGGGCTTCCTTTTCATTTGTTCCGACGAGGCGGCAGAAATGTTTTTTACTCCGTATCCTTTGGCTTTTTCCATTGCTTAAAGGGATATTGCATCAGGGCCGAGTTATAGAAACGCGGATCTCCCGTTACTTCTTCCCCGATAAATCCGGGCTTTTCAAAGGATTCTTCTTCGTGCAGCAATTCTATTTCCGCTAGCGTCAGTCCCTCGTTATCGCCATGAAACTCGTCTACTTCCCATATATGTTCGCCATATTTTACTAGATAACGGGTTTTATCGATCATCCCGGGCAAACAGAGCTTCATCAATTCGAATGCATCTTCCAACGGGATGTTTTGCTCCCATTCATAACGGCTTGTGCCGGATGGGTTGGTCGGTCCCTTTATAGTAAGGTAGCCTTTTTTATCGCGTATCCTTACTCGCACCGTGCGCCCGGACATACTACAAATATACCCTTGCACGATTCGGCTTGCCGAGAATGCTTGTTCTTTATATTCTCCGCTGACGAGAAATTTCCGTTCGATCTCTTGTGCCATTTGCTCTGATTTATTCGATAAAAAGAAAAAACGGAGCAATGTTCTTATCGATAAACTGCTCCGTTGTAATGCTTTATCCGAAGAAAGACATACCCAGCATCAATAACAGCCCAAGCACTATCAGGGAAATAAAAATAATCTTGATGACTTTATTGGCTTGCTCTTCTTCTTTCTTACTGTGTTTCACTTTATTCTTATTACTCATAACCATTTTGGATTTAAGTTTAACCTCTTGCTAACTACATCCAAAAATACGAATAAAATATAAGATTGCAAATTATTGAAAGGGATTTTCATTTCTTTTGCACGTGCAAAAGAAACGAAACAAAGAAAAAACGCCGGCTACCGCTACGAAGCTAAACTCGCGGTCGCTTTCCTAAACAAAACCAAACGCAGCCCTTCGGGCTTTGAACGAGGTTTTGTTCTTAACGGAAAACAACCGCGAGTTCTTTACGCTTCTCCACTAAAGGCCGGAAATTCTTTGGGGAACCTCGCTGCGCATCGGGGGGAATGCCTTATACCTCTCCTTCGGCGGAAAATTCCATCAGGTATGCTTTGATGAAATCATCGATCTTACCATCCATCACCCCGTTCACGTCGGAGGTCTGGTAATTGGTACGGTGGTCTTTCACGCGGCGGTCGTCGAAGACGTAGCTGCGGATTTGCGAACCCCACTCGATTTTTTTCTTGCCTGCCTCTACCTTTGCCTGCTCTGCCATACGATGTTGCAACTCTTTGTCGTAAAGAATGGAGCGCAGTTGCCTCATGGCGTTTTCCTTGTTCTTAGGCTGGTCGCGCGTTTCGGTATTTTCTATGAGAATCTCTTCCTCTTCGCCCGTGTAGGGGTCTTTATATTGGTAACGGAGACGCACACCAGACTCTACCTTGTTGACGTTCTGACCTCCGGCCCCGCCTGAACGGAACGTATCCCAGGAGATGCATGCCGGAAGGATGTTCACTTCGATCGTATCGTCTACCAACGGAGTCACGAAAACGGATGCGAAGGAGGTCATACGCTTCCCTTGCGCATTGAAGGGGGATACGCGGACAAGGCGGTGAACACCGTTTTCCCCTTTCAGATAACCGTAGGCATAATCGCCCTCTATCTCCATCGTGACGCTCTTGATGCCGGCTTCATCACCATCTTGCAGGTTGGAGATAGCGAGCTTATAGCCGTGTGTTTCCGCCCAGCGCATGTACATCCGCATCAGCATGGACGACCAGTCCTGACTTTCCGTACCACCCGCGCCGGAGTTTATCTTGAGCACGCACGCCATCTGGTCGGCCTCCTCGCGGAGCATGTTCTTCAGCTCCAGATTCTCCACTGCGGCAAGGGTTTTGGCATAGGCTTCGTCTACCTCCGCTTCGGTGACGAGTTCGTCCTTGTAGAAGTCAATCGACAATTCCAGCTCGTCGGCAAGGGTTTTCACTTCATTGTAGCCTTCTATCCACTTCTGCAGATTTTTTACTTTGCGCATCTGTGCTTCGGCCGCCTTCTGATCGTCCCAGAAGCCGGGCGCATGCGTTCTTAACTGTTCTTCTTCGACTTGTATGAGTTTCGAGTCGATGTCAAAGATACCTCCTCAGCGCATCTGTGCGCTCTTTCACGTCTTTAAATTGTTCGATTGTAATCATTTTCTTTTCTATTTTTCGCGATGCAAAGATAGGATTTTCGGATGGATTTTTCGTATTTTTGCCTGCCAAAGAAGTGATCTATATAAAAGGAGGGAAAAATGCTGTTACCTTATATGACTGCCGGACGTGTGGAGGCCGGATGCGACGAAGCGGGACGCGGATGCCTTGCGGGAGCGGTTTATGCTGCCGCCGTGATACTGCCGCAGGATTTCCGCAATGAATTGCTGAATGATTCGAAGCAGCTCACCGAGAAGCAACGCTACGCACTGCGCAAAGTGATAGAACGGGAGGCGTTGGCATGGTGCGTCGGCATTGTCACGCCGGAGGAAATCGACAAGATTAATATCCTGAATGCTTCTTTCCTTGCCATGCACCGGGCGGTGGACGGGCTGACGGTGCAGCCGGAGCACTTGCTGATAGACGGCAACCGCTTCCGTGCTTACCCCGGCATACCGCATACGACGATGGTGAAAGGCGACGGGAAATACCTTTCGATAGCGGCGGCTTCCGTGCTCGCCAAGACGTATCGCGATGATTATATGAACAGTCTCCACCGGGAATTTCCGCTTTACGACTGGGATCACAACAAAGGCTATCCCACGAAAAAGCACCGCGCCGCCATCCAAGCGCACGGTACGACGCCTTATCACCGGATGACGTTTAATTTATTGGGCGACGGACAGCTGGAACTGGCGTTCTGACATAAAAAAAGCTCGGGCGCAAAGGGCTTGCGACACCGAGTGCTCTGTCTTTTTAACTGTACTGAGAATGGAACTTCATGTAAAGACTTCTTTGCTTCTGAAGAGAGATGAAATAAGAATAACTATCTCTTTCTTTATACACTCTCAGAGCAATGATTACCTATAAGTTTCATCCTTCAGTTTACCGATTCTGTATTGATATATAGCGAGTTATCCTGAAAGATGGAATCATTCAGCAAGATTTCAGATACAATTTATTAGCTGAATCTTTTTTCGGAGAAAGGTTCAGGATAATAAACTGATAATCAATCATAAATTAGTAAGCTGAAAGATTGAAGGCTGTTTGAGAGCAATTCGTTTTTTATACCGTTTTTTCCTACAAACACCTCGATGTTTTTTAAAAACATCAGGTCGATTGAAAAAAACATCAGTACGTTTGATGACAAACATACGGTCGATTGAAAACAAAGGTGCGGTCCTTCATTCACGAACTCCTATCGTTTGCAATCAATCGTATGCCGAACAGTCGAAGGCATAAAATCGCAAACCGCAGATGACAAAATCCGGCAAAACATCTCACTCCTCCGGAACTTAACATAGATTAAAACTTTCTATACCTCAATCAACGGATTCTATTCCGGCCGATAGAACATGATAAGCATCTTTTTCGTACCTTTGCAGACGAAAAACAGCATATATAATTTAAACAAAATATAGATTATGAGTAAGAAAGCGCTTTTAATGATTCTTGACGGTTGGGGAATAGGCGACCACAAGAAAGATGATGTCATCTTCAACACTCCGACTCCTTATTGGGACTATCTGTTGAAAACATATCCGCACTCAGAGCTACAAGCCAGCGGCGAGAACGTAGGTTTGCCCGACGGACAAATGGGTAACTCCGAAGTAGGTCACCTGAATATCGGAGCCGGACGCGTAGTTTATCAGGATTTGGTAAAAATCAATCGTGCCTGTGCTGACAATAGTATCCTGAAAAATCCGGAGATCGTTTCAGCTTTCACTTATGCAAAAGAGAACGGCAAAAGCGTTCACTTCATGGGGTTGACTTCAGACGGAGGTGTGCACAGCTCACTCGACCATCTTTTCAAGCTCTGCGACATTGCAAAGGAATACAATATCGAAAATACTTTCATTCATTGTTTCATGGATGGTCGTGACACCGATCCCAAAAGCGGTAAAGGCTTCATCGAACAGCTAAACGCACATTGCCAGAAAAGCGCAGGAAAGATAGCTTCCGTCATCGGCCGCTACTATGCAATGGATCGCGATAAACGTTGGGAACGTGTAAAAGAGGCTTATGACTTATTGGTCAACGGTACCGGCAAAAAGGCAAACTGTATGGTTCAGGCAATGCAGGAGTCTTATGACGAAGGTGTAACCGACGAATTCATCAAACCAATCGTCAATGCCGGCGTAGACGGAAGAATCAAAGAAGGCGACGTAGTTATCTTCTTCAATTACCGTAATGACCGCGCAAAAGAACTAACAGTTGTACTAACCCAGCAAGATATGCCGGAAGCAGGAATGCATACCGTTCCTAACCTGCAATATTACTGCATGACTCCTTATGACGCATCTTTCAAAGGCGTACATATCATTTTCGACAAGGAAAATGTTTCCAACACACTGGGAGAGTTCATTGCATCAAAAGGCTTGAAGCAACTGCATATCGCTGAAACAGAAAAGTACGCGCACGTAACGTTCTTCTTCAACGGCGGACGCGAAACTCCTTATGATAATGAAGACCGTATCCTCGTTCCTTCTCCAAAAGTAGCCACTTATGACTTAAAGCCAGAGATGAGCGTTTATGAGGTAAAAGACAAATTAGTCGACGCCATCAATGAAAACAAATACGATTTTATTGTAGTAAACTACGCTAATGGTGATATGGTAGGCCATACAGGTGTATATGAAGCAATAGAAAAAGCTGTCATCGCCGTTGATGCTTGCGTTAAAGACGTCATCGAAGCAGCTAAGGCACAAGGCTACGAAGCAATAATCATTGCAGACCACGGAAATGCAGATCATGCATTAAACGAAGACGGTACTCCGAACACTGCTCACTCTTTAAATCCTGTTCCATGTGTTTATGTGACAGACAACAAAGATGCTCAGGTAGAAAACGGACGCCTCGCCGATGTTGCCCCATCTATCTTAAAGATTATAGGATTAACCCAACCGGCAGAAATGACAGGAAAAGTTTTGATAAAATAATCGTTATCATATATCTTATTAAAGGCGGGGCATCCCGCCTTTTTTTATTCTACATTATACCAAAAACAAATTCCCGATTAAGGACTTTATCCCGCATTATTACCAACCTTCACCTAGATTCTTTAAAAAAGACAAATAGCCGATATTCCTTTTTACATCAAAAATAATTCCGTATTTTTGTTTGCATAAAAAGAAAATATAAAGACTGATATATGGTACAAATCGATGATGTTATAGTGTCATTTGATATATTTAAAGAAAAGTTCTATTGTGATATCAATGCTTGCAAAGGAGAATGCTGCATTGAAGGTGATGCCGGTGCGCCTTTAGAAAGCAAAGAAGTGGAGCTACTAGAAAAAGTTCTCCCTGCAATTTGGGATGATTTGTCCGATGAAGCAAAGGATATTATCAATAAACAAGGTGTTTGTTATAAAGACGTTGACGGAGATTTGGTTACTTCCATCGTTAATGGCAAAGATTGTGTTTTCACTTGTTATGATGATAAAGGCTATTGCCTATGTGCAATAGAGAAAGCATACAGAAACGGTAAAACTAACTTTTATAAGCCCATTTCCTGTCACCTTTATCCTATTAGAGTTGGCAAATATGGACCTTATAAAGCCTTAAATTACCATCGTTGGAATGTATGTAAAGCAGCTGTTTTGCTAGGAGAAAAAAAGAACACCCCTATCTATAAATTTTTAAAAGAACCACTTATACGGAGTTTCGGTGAAGAATGGTATACAGAATTAGAAATTGCCGCCAAAGAGCTGGAAGGGAAAATATAAAATCAAATACATAACTTATGGAAACACTGATCATTTATTTATCCAAACATGGTACAGCCCAAAAAGCCAGCAGGTTAATCCAAAAATTCCTGTCACCGGATAATAATGTTACGACAATAAATTTATCGCACGACAATGTTCCTGAGTTGTCTAATTATGACCGAATTATAATAGGTACTTCCATATACGTAGGAAAAGGAAGACGCTCATTTGCCAAGTTTTGTACAAATGAGTACATCAACTTATTCGCACACAAAGATTTAGGTTTATTCCTGTGCGGCTTGGAAGAAGATTATCAAAAACAACAAAAAGAATTGGAGAGTGTGTTCTCCGAAAGGCTTTTACGCCATGCTAAAGCAAAAGCCTTTGTAGGTGGAGAGATTATAATATCTAAATTAAATTGTCTGGAACGCCTGACTGTCAGAACCATATTAAAAATAACAACAGATGTTTCTACTCTTGACGAAAATATTATTGAAGAATTCGTCAGGAAGATGGAAAAATAAAAGAAGAACCGACACAAGAAAGAGTTTCTTTCTGCGCCGGTTCTTTTCCTTGTAAGATGTGAGGTTGGTTAATTAAATTTATAATTACTATGCATCGATATTTGCATAGGTTGCATGTTTTTCTATAAAATCACGACGCGGACCTACATCATCTCCCATCAACATGGAGAATATATAATCCACCTCCGCTGCATTCTCTATCGTTACTTGCTTCAAGATACGTGTTTCCGGGTTCATGGTTGTTTCCCAAAGTTGCTCCGGATTCATTTCACCCAAACCTTTGTAACGTTGCGTATGAATTCCATTTTCTGTGCCGTCGCCATAAGTCTGCATAAAACGGATACGATCCTCTTCAGTGTAGCAATATTCTTTCACCTTTCCTTTTGTGCAAAGATATAGCGGTGGATTGGCAATATATAAATGCCCTCCCTGAATCAGTTCCGGCATATAACGGAAAAATAAAGTCATAATAAGCGTGTCAATGTGAGAACCATCGACATCGGCATCGGTCATAATAATAATCTTATTATAACGGAGCTTTTCTATATTAGCAGCTTTACTATTCTCATCATCAACACCAAAACGAACACCCAGAGCCTGAATGATATTGTTTACTTCATCACTTTCAAATGCCTTATGCCACATTGCTTTCTCTACATTCAAGATCTTTCCTCTCAGTGGCAGGATAGCTTGATAAGCACGACTACGTCCTTGTTTTGCAGAACCACCGGCAGAGTCACCCTCAACGAGGAATAATTCGCACTTCTCCGGATCTTTATCTGAGCAGTCAGCCAGTTTACCGGGAAGCCCGCCTCCACCCATCGGGCTCTTACGCTGCACTGATTCACGAGCCTTACGGGCTGCAATACGTGCGGTAGCAGCAAGAATTACTTTATCAACAACCAATTTGGCTTCTTTAGGATGTTCTTCCAAGTAATTAGAAAGTGCTTCACCAACAGCTTGGTCTACAGCTCCCATTACCTCATTGTTGCCCAACTTCGTTTTAGTCTGACCTTCAAACTGCGGCTCGGCTACTTTAATAGAAATAACGGCAGTTAAACCTTCACGGAAATCTTCACCGGAGATTTCTATTTTTGCTCTTTCCAATGCCTTACTATCTTCCGCATACTTCTTTAATGTACGTGTAAGAGCACGACGGAAACCGGCCAAATGAGTACCGCCTTCTATTGTATTGATATTATTCACATAAGAATGGATATTTTCGTTATATGAAGTATTGTACATAATAGCCACTTCAATGGGAATATTCTGCTTCTCAGTATTTAAATAAATAACATCCGGAATCAAATGCTCACGGGAAGAATCGATAAACTGAACAAATTCTTTCAAACCTTCAGAAGAATAGAAAGTTTCTGTTTTATAACTACCGTCTTCTTCCAACTCTCTTTTATCGGTTAGGGTTATACGTAATCCTGCATTCAAGAAAGCAAGTTCACGCATACGAGATGCAAGAATGTCATACTTGTATTCTAACTCGGTAAAAATCGAACCATCAGGCCAAAAAGTCTGACGCGTACCTGTTTTATCAGACACACCAACTTCCTTGACAGCATACAAAGGTTTTCCACATTCATATTCTTGCTGATAAACTTTTCCGTTTCTTTCAACTTGCGTAGTCATGTGTATAGAAAGCGCATTCACACAAGATACACCGACACCGTGCAAACCTCCGGATACTTTATAAGAACCTTTATCAAATTTACCACCGGCGTGTAATACCGTCATAACAACTTCAAGTGCCGATTTCTGTTCTTTCTCATGAAAATCTACCGGAATACCACGTCCGTTATCCTGAACCGTAATGGAATTATCTTCATTGATGGCAACTTCAATATGGGTACAATAGCCGGCTAAGGCTTCGTCAATAGAGTTATCCACCACCTCATAAACCAAATGGTGCAGTCCCTTCTGACTAATATCACCGATATACATTGCCGGACGCTTTCTTACGGCTTCCAGTCCTTCAAGTACCTGAATACTATCCGCCGAATATGAACCTTCTTTTTCCTTAATTTCTTCTTCAGTCATCTTTAAATATGCTATTTATATTATTCTTATTTATAGGCATTTAGTCAGTAACAGAATGCATTTAATGCCAGGCAGTAAAACAGAACAAAAATAACAAAAAAAGTTGGTATTCAAGGCATCTTTTATTGAAAAAATCAACTAGATGTGTTAAAAGAAACAGAGGAGGCGGAATTGAATAGATATATGTATAAACACAAAAGACCGGATTAAATAATCCAGTCTCTAATATATCATAAAAAGATAATTCTAACTAATTAAGCAAGCTTATTAATATAAATAGCAAGCTTAGATTTCAAGTTTGAAGCCTTATTCTTATGAATGATGTTTACTTTTGCCAATTTATCAAGCATTTTTGTAATACTTGGATACATAGCTACAGCTTCTGCCTTGTCAGTAGTAGAACGAAGCTTACGAACAGCATTTCTCATGGTCTTACCATAATATCTGTTATGCAGTCTTCTTTTCTCTTCTTGTCTGATTCTCTTGATTGATGATTTATGATTTGCCATCTCGACTAATCTTTTTTTATTCTTTATAAATAATTCGTTTAACTTGTAGCCCGTGGGGGAATCGAACCCCCCTTTCAAGAATGAAAATCTTGCGTCCTAACCGATAGACGAACGGGCCATCCTATGTGAAGCATTTCTGCTCTGCTTAAGAAGAGGTTTATTTCTCTTTAGCGGGTGCAAATATAGAGACTATTTTCGAATTACCAAAACATTCATAAGAAAAAATTTAATCCAATTCTATTTCTTTATTAAACAACATTATAAATACCACTGAATATCAATAATTTGAACCAACATTTAGGGAGCATGAACTTTATTAATTTCTTTCAGAGGCTTGTCCTTTGACACTTTTTTCGTAGTTTTGCTACACCTTATTATATATAGAATATGTACCAAAAAACAACGGGGATTGTATTACATACTATAAAATACAACGATACTTCCATCATCGTTGATATTTATACGGAAAGAAATGGACGTATGTCCTTTCTTGTTACGATCCCCCGTACTAGAAAGGCAGCTATAAAAACGGTGTTATTCCAACCGCTCTCCATTATCGAATTTGAAGTTGATTATCGTCCGAATGCCAATTTAAATCGAATCAAAGAAGTGAAACTGTCTTATCCATTTAAATCCGTACCGTATCATCCTCATAAATCAGCCATAGCTCTTTTTATTGCAGAATTCCTTTACAGGGCATTGCGGGAAGAAGCGGAAAATGCGCCCTTATTTGCCTATTTATCTAATTCGATTCAATGGCTGGATGAGTGTAAGCATGATTTCGCCAATTTCCACCTTGTTTTTCTCATTCGTCTATCCCGTTTTCTCGGTCTGTACCCGAATACAGAAGGCTATCATAACGGAGATTACTTTGACCTGCTAAATGCTTGTTTTACATCCGGCCGTCCTTTTCATAATTCATTTATTCTACCGCAAGAAGCTCATAATTTGTTACAACTAATGCGCATGAACTATGAAACGATGCATTTATTTGCTATGAATAGAACGGAACGAAATGAGTGCCTTTCTATTATCAATGACTACTATCGGCTGCATCTGCCGGACTTTCCAATCTTGAAATCAATCTCCGTACTGCAGGAATTGTTTGATTAAAGGTAATTTATTACGAAATAAAGCAAAATAGAAATTGTATTCATCTTACCTTCACTTATCACTATTTACTTCTTTACAACTAATTATCAATCAGTTACAGTGAAGGCACTTTTTTAAAACTGATAGTTATAGCAATTAAAAATTGAAAGCTTGTATCGTCCTGTTTTTGGTTGACTGGTTAAACTTAATAATCCTACTATAGGTTGTCT
>NZ_QSUN01000028.1 GCF_003438995.1 Bacteroides sp. OM05-12 | reverse complement strand
TTTTTTCTCGGACAAAGAATAACAATAACTTAATTTCATGTGTAAGACTTGTCTTGTCCAACTTTTGGGGTGCAGTTCATAAAAAAAGTGCCTTCACTTTAATTAAATAGTAATCAGTAACATAAGAGCAAATAGTGATAAGATGAAGGCAGTTCAAAGTAAAATCGAGAACTGCTAAATCAACAAAATAACAAGCTAAAAATACCTAAGGGAGTGTTGGCTTACGCTCCCGTAGATGTAAGCGATCGCTCCCTTGAGCGTTAGCCGTCGTCCCCTTGAATGTTGGGTAACGCCCCCTTAGGCGATATTTATAAAACGATCTTGATGTTTTTTTAAAACATCAGGTTGTTTGAAAAAAACATAAGGACGTTTGTAGACAAAGATACGGTCGATTGTTTGCAAACGATAGGAGTTTATAAACAATCGACCGTATGCAAAATAACAGGTATTTGTTGCAGTTAAACCAAGCGGTAAATATACACATGATTTTACCGATAATCCGAAATATTACTTCCTCATGATTTTTTCATTTAATTGCTATGCATATATTTGCTCGCAGCAATATTTTTACTACTTTTACGCCATTAAAAAATCATCAGATTATGGTATACAGATTTACAATTATATCAGACGAAGTAGACGATTTCGTTCGGGAAATTAAAATAGATTCCGAAGCAACATTCTTCGATTTGCACGAAGCTATTCTAAAGTCTGTCGGTTACAAAGATGACCAAATGACTTCTTTCTTCATTTGTGATGATAACTGGGAAAAAGAAAAAGAAATCACATTGGAAGATATGGACAATAATTCCGAAGAAGACTCATGGATTATGAAAGAAACCATGTTAAGCGATCTGATTGAAGATGAAAAACAGAAATTGCTTTATGTATTCGATCCGCTTGCAGAGCGTGTATTTTTCATCGAACTATCTGAAATTATTACAGGACAAGACTTAGACAAGGCCGTTTGTTCCAAGAAACATGGCAATCCTCCTACTCAAACCATTGATTTTGAAGAAATGGCAGCAGCTAACTCTTCTATTGATTTGGATGAAACGTTTTATGGCGATCAGGATTTTGATTTAGAAGATTTCGATCCGGAAGGATTTGACATAGGCGGTGGCAGTGGTCCCTATGAAGAAGATAAATTCTAAAGCAAAAACCTTACTTGTCCTCATTGGTCCTACCGGAGTCGGTAAGACGGAATTAAGCCTCCGCCTGGCGGAACGCTTTCAAACCGATATTATTTCTTCCGACTCCCGACAACTTTACGCTGATCTTAAAATAGGTACGGCTGCTCCTACCCCGGAACAATTAGCACGTGTTCCGCATCATTTTGTCGGAACACTACAACTGACAGATTACTACAGTGCAGCGCAATATGAAACGGAAGTAATGAAACTCCTCTCCGTATTGTTTCAAGAAAAAGACATCGTTATACTCACCGGTGGCTCTATGATGTATGTAGACGCTGTGTGCAAAGGGATTGATGACATACCTACCGTTGACGAAAAAACGCGCACGTTAATGAAACAACGCTACGAAGAGGAAGGGCTTGATAATTTGTGTGCCGAATTAAAGCTGCTCGATCCCGAATATTACAAGATTGTCGACTTAAAAAATCCCAAGCGGGTAGTTCACGCATTAGAAATTTGCTACATGACCGGACGTACCTATACTTCTTTCCGTACACGCTCCGCCAAAGAAAGACCATTCAATATCCTTAAAATCGGTCTGACACGTGACAGGGAAGAGCTATACGAACGTATCAACCGCCGTGTAGACATGATGATTGAAGATGGATTGTTGGAAGAAGCAAAAGTTGTATATCCTTATAAACACCTCAATTCGCTCAACACAGTCGGTTACAAAGAAATATTCAACTATCTAGATGGTGAATGGGATTTATCTTTTGCCATCGAAAAGATTAAGCAAAACTCCCGTATATATTCCAGAAAGCAAATGACTTGGTTTAAAAGAGACGAGGAGATCGTATGGTTTCATCCTGAACAGGAAAAAGAAATCCTAAACTATATCGAAGAAAAATTTCAAACCACATAAGAAAATAAAAACCCCTCTTCTAAACCAATATATAATAAAGGAAGGATAGAAGAAGGGTGTATATATCTATTTCTCTAAACAACCTTGATTTACCAAAGGATATAGACCAATGAGCTTACACTGATCACCAACCAAAGAAGAATACCTTGTATCATCGGGCGAATACCAACTTGCCTTACTACATCCATCGAAAGAGAAGCACCAATAAAGAACAAGGTTATAGTCAGCCCTTTACGAGCAAAACGAGCAATTTCATGACCTACTTGAGGGACACTGTCCAAAAGATAAGTATTCACAACGATAGCTAAAATAAAGAAGAATATGAACCAAGGAATCGAGATCTTCTTACCGTCACCTTTAAAAATAAAAGAAGTAACCAATGCCAACGGAATAATCCATAAAGCACGCGTTAACTTAATTGTTGTTGCCACCTCAAGAGCCTCCTTACCATAAGCTGCCCCCGCACCAACTACAGAACTTGTATCATGGATGGCAATCGCTGCCCATGTACCAAACTGTTGCTGACTAAGATCCAATGCATGACCGATAGCAGGAAATACAAACAAAGCTATCGCATTAAGAATAAATATCGTACCTAAAGCGACTGACATAGAACTATCGTTTGCTTTCAACACAGGACCGACGGCAGCAATGGCACTACCACCGCAAATAGCGGTACCCGAACTTATTAAATAGGCTGTATCACGGTCTACACGCAACATCCTCTTACCAATAAACCAACCTATCAACATCGTTCCTACTACAGAGATAATCGTGAACTCCATACCTTCCTTTCCGGAAGCTAAAGACGCTTGCAGATTCATACCGAATCCTAAACCTACCACCGAATATTGAAGTAAATATTTCGAAGTCTTTTTATTGAATTTAGGATGCGCTTGCCCACAAATCAAAGCAAAAGCCAATCCTACAAAAAGAGCAACCGGAGGTGTAACCCATTCTGAATAAGGGGCCAAGACAGGAATATATTCCATTAATAAGAAAAGTGTCAATACAGCAAGTAAAGTTACATAGATTGCTTTCTTGTGTTCTTGTAAGAAATTGTTAAGTGTGTGCATTTTATTACTTTTTACGTTTTTTAATTGAGCGCAAAGGTAATACGATACCTACATTCCACCTAATCGTTTTTCTTTATTGCTTATAACTTTTCGTTATGGTTTGAAGCAAATTGCATGAATAATTGTTCCAATCCTCCTTCTTGTCCATGCGCTTGTACAAAACTAAACGTACGAGTCATTTTCAAGTCCTTAATATCCACTACCTTAAATCTGCCGGCATACAGTTCTCTATTAATAGATCGAATAGATATGATACCCATACAATCCGTATGTTCCAGAAAAGACTTGATGCTTTCCGTACTTCCCAGATGCATCTTTACATGCAGTGAAGACAATTTAATATTGTGTTCAGCCAACGCTGTTTCCAAGACATCCAATGTGCCGGAACCTCTTTCACGCAACACCAAAGGTATATTCTGAAGTTCTTCTATCGTTATTTCATCAAGTGATACCAATTTGCTCTTCGTATGCACTACAGCTACCAGCTCATCCTCCAGAAAAGAAGTATATTTCAAAGTCGGTTGCCGAACAATGCCTTCAACCAACCCTAAATCAATGCGATGCTCTTCTAAGGCTTTTTCTATGGCACGAGAATTTCCATTCAAAAGAGAAAGAGACACTTGAGGAAATTTCTCTATAAACTGCGCCAATAAGACCGGTAAAACATATTGGGAAACGGTAGTGCTTGCCCCTAATTTCAGTTCCCCGGTATATTTATTCTGCAACAAATGCATCTCAAATTCCAGCCGTTTATAGGATTCCAAGATACGTTCACTATGTTCCAACAGCAATTTACCGGCAGGAGTTAATAATATTTTATTCCCCAGACGTTCAAATAAACGTGCCTGATACAAACTCTCCAATTCCTGAATATGCTTTGTTATAGCCGGTTGGCTCACAAACAATTCTTGCGAGGCCTTTGTAAAGCTGAGATTCTTAGCCACGCTACAAAATACTTTTAGTCTGAAATCTGCTGACATAAAATGCTATTGTAATTCTTCACCCTTGATTCCCAATGCCTGCATAATAGGATATGCCAACATTTCCCAACGATAAGATGTCCGATATTCCGGTTCGTTCATACGAAACTGAATAATCTCTTTACCATCCACCTTATTTAATATGTCATTCACCTTTTCACCATATTCCTCATTAAAGGAGATTACGATCAGTTTATCAATCTCTTTTGCATCGGCTACTATTTTCAAAGACTCTAAATAGAGTTCTTCTATTGTTGCCATACCTTCAGGTTGAAAAGAAAAGAAAGAAAACTCTCCAAGCGGATTACGAAAAGCCGTATTATTCAACTCCTTTTCTAAATCCGACGGATGGCAATGCCTCAACTGCTTCACATTCTCACCATAAATAAACAGAACTTGTATCTCATCACTTCCCTCTCTAACATCCGCATCCAATGAAATATAAGTAATCAATTTATCAAGTTCTACATCATGCAGCTCCCTATTTAGCATTCGTTCAAAATTTTTCTTCAAATCATCGATAACAAAATCCATGAACAATGCATCTATCAGTATTACCGTATCGGTAAATTTAGTCTCTTTTTCCATATATTTTATCTTAATGGGGTAAAGATACAATTTATTCCCGAAACACTATTTTATAAGATCATATTTTCAACATCCTTTTCCCCACTCATAACTCTTCCTTTTTTATCATTATATAAAGGTTTTTATAAAATGATAAGATTACAGACAACAAAACATATCACAAAATTCCCTTTCTTTGTAACTGACAACAAGTATTAATTCAATAATGATTCAAATGAAAAAAATTATGATTTGTGCAGCATTCATTGCTGCAATGGGTATCTTTACCGCAACGAATGCACAAGAACCTAAAAAATGTACAAAGACAGAACAATGTTGCCAAAAGAAATGTGATAAAGACAAGAAGTGCGATAAAGCATGCTGCAAAGACAATTGTAAAAACGCAGAATGTAAGAAAAGCGACTGCAAAAAATGTGCTTGCAGTAAACAAGAATGTAAGTCTGAATGCAAAAAGTCTTGTGACTCTAAAAAGAAATAAATTTCAATGAAATTCAGATAGGTAAACAAAAAGCCACCAAAGATGAATAGAGTATAATCTTTGGTGGCTTATCCGTTAAATATAAGTTTATCTTATTTTATCTTCTTATATCCATAAACAGCCAAATCTCCCAATTCTTCTTCAATACGAAGAAGTTGATTATATTTAGCCATACGGTCTGAACGACTCAATGAACCAGTTTTTATCTGTCCGGAATTTGTTGCTACGGCAATATCGGCAATAGTTGCATCTTCTGTTTCACCTGAACGATGCGAAGTAACTGTTGTGTACCCATTACGATGAGCCATTTCAATGGCATTCAGCGTTTCCGTCAGAGAGCCGATTTGATTTACTTTAATCAAAATTGAATTAGCACATCCTTCTTTAATCCCTTTTTCAAGAAATTCCACGTTGGTTACAAACAGATCATCTCCCACCAACTGGCAACGATCCCCAATCCGCTCTGTCAGTTTTTTCCATCCAGCCCAGTCGTTTTCGCTCATACCATCTTCAATAGAATCAATGGGATAGTTATTGATCAACTCCTCCAAATAATCGATTTGTTCATCAGCAGTGCGTTTTTTACCCTTTGAACCTTCAAATTTGGTATAATCATAAATACCATCATGATAAAACTCCGAAGAGGCACAATCCATGCCAATCATTACATCTTTTCCCGGCATATATCCTGCCGCTTCGATAGCTGCAAGAATAGAGTTAAGAGCATCTTCTGTCCCGTCCAACGCAGGAGCAAAACCACCTTCATCACCCACGGCAGTACTTAATCCACGCGCCTGCAATACTTTTTTTAATGCGTGGAATACCTCAGTTCCCATACGTAGTCCTTCATGGAAGGACTTGGCACCTATCGGACGAATCATAAATTCCTGAAAAGCAATCGGAGCATCAGAGTGCGACCCTCCATTAATGATATTCATCATCGGGACTGGTAGTACATACGTATTTGTTCCACCAATATATCTGTAAAGAGGAATATCAAGATAGTTTGCAGCAGCCTTGGCTACAGCTAAAGATACACCTAAAATGGCATTCGCTCCTAATTTTGATTTTGTTTTAGTCCCGTCAAGTTCCAACATCTTCTTGTCTATCCCCATTTGATCTAATGAAGACATCCCAATAAGTGTAGGAGCTATTATATTATTTATATTGTCAACAGCTTTTTTCACACCCTTACCACCGTAGCGATTTTTATCTCCATCACGCAGTTCCAATGCCTCATGCTCTCCGGTAGAAGCTCCGGACGGAACGGAAGCACGACCGGTAATACCAGATTCCAATATTATATCAACCTCTACAGTCGGATTACCCCTTGAATCAAGAATCTCTCTTCCTTTAATCTTTTCAATTTTCATAATTATCCTTGTTTATTGTTCTTAGCAAAGATAACAATCAGAGAGGGAATAATGTTTTTTTCTAAATTGCTTTTTTCTATATATAGATTGAAAATACCTATTTATAGGTAGACTCACAGGCTTTTTACCGCCCATATCCCCGCAAAGACGCTGACTATTCCAACAGCAACACTTAAGAATGTATATAAGAAGAATGTCCCGTAAAGATTCTCTCTTAATAAATTAAGATTTTCAGTAGAGAAAGTTGAAAAAGTCGTAAATCCGCCACAAAAGCCAACAGTAAAGAGCAATCGAATTTCGTTGGAAAGATTTAACCGCTCGGATAATGAATAAAAAGCACCTATAAGAAAACAACCGATTATATTCGCGACAAAAGTACCTAAAGGAAGTTTTGTTATAACACTTTGATTAATGGCCAATTGAATCAGATAGCGAAATACGCTTCCGACACCTCCTCCGATAAAAATATAGATGAGACTTCTCATTAAGAAACAATTTATTATTTAAAGTGCAAAGTTAATACTTTATTTATAATAAACATCTTCACCGAAAACAGTGATAAAAATAAAGTTAATAGTTAAATAATTAATTATTTTAAGAGAAAGTTGCAAAATATATTCACTATAAAACAAATATTATCTAAATTTGCAACATTAACAAACAGAAATATTATGGCTAAATTAAAATTATCAAAAAACGTAGGAGCATTATTAACTATATTGTTAATGATAACAGCGTTAGCGGCTTGTTCTGAGAAAGACTTGTATGATTCGGGAGATGATGATGGACAAAAGCCTGCAACTGATCAGTATTTTGGTTTTGAGACGACAATAGCCCGTTCACTGTATGTAAATTATGGAGTTCCGGGTTATAAGGCTTTAATTGAGGTTTATGCTGAAAACCCTATTGAATTTGTAAATGGGAATCGTATAAAGAAAGAAAACGTTAATGCGTTGTTCAAAGCTTATACGGATGATAATTGTACATTTGATGGAGACATGCCTATTCCTTCGGATTTAAATGAGGTATATTTGTATACATCTTATTTAGGATTACCCGAATGTGTAGAACTTTCTATTATTGACGGAAAAGCCAGTTTTGATCTACCTGCTTTACAACAGGAGTCAACTGAGGAAACTAAGGCTTTAACCCGTGCCACTACAAGCGGTAGCACATCACCTTATGTTGTAGATGAGACAAAAGCTATTTATTCTTTATGTAAGTGGTCTAAATACGGAAAAATCCATGAAAAAGGTTATATGGCAATTGATTTAACGGTAAATAGCAATGGGGAATATATAGCGGCTCTCTTAAATAGGCTACAAGCTAAAATAGGAAAAGCCGGTAATAAGAAAGATAATACTAAATATCTAAGTAATGAGAGCCAGACTAATATCTCTATTTCTCAAAAGGCAGCCGATGGCAGCGATATTAAAGGAGCCACTATTGATTTAGTATTTTTAAATGAAAGAGCCGGTTATCAAAATACATTCGGATATTATTATTATAAAACCGGAACTACTCCTGATATTGCAACATTACCTAAATATATTATTTTCCCAAACGTGTCAATTGGCGGAGATGATCCTTATAATTCCTATGGAAACAATAGTTTTAATAAAGCCCCTTTGACATTGGGATGTAAGGTACATTTGAAGTTCTTTGGAGAGGGATACGACCAAGCAGGTAGCGAAACTTTCCTTCCGGGATATACAATTGGTTGGTTCTTAATATCCAACGGTTTCCATGATCACAAAGAAGTGGATGTGAATAAGCCGATTTATTACTCAAACCAAAGTTTCAATAAAGGTGAAAGCCGCTGTATGACATTGTTCGATCAGAAGACCCAAACAATAGTGATAGGTTTTGAAGATGGTGATCCGGGTTCACATGATAGCAGCTATGAAGATGTGCTATTCTATGTAGATGCAACTCCGATAAAATCTATTATTGATCCTGAAAGCCCGAATGTGCCGTCAATCGGTGATGAGGAGATTGTATTTCCTAATATAACTATGACCAAAAACGGTACAATTGCTTTTGAAGATTTGTGGCCTTCTCAAGGTGATTACGATATGAATGATTTAGTCCTTACCTATCAATCCACAATTACTTTTGATAAAGACAATAAAGCGATTAAGACAGAAGATATTTTTACTCCAATAAATAATGGAGCTGGAGTTGATAATGCATTCGGATATCAATTAGACGGTGTTTCCGCCACAAATCTCAAGAGTGTATCGATAGAACGTCCTACATGGGCATCGACCCCGTCGGCTAATATTGGAATGTATGATGTGGAACTAGGACAACGTTATGCTGTTTTCAGATTATTCGACAGTACAAAGGATGGATTTACAGGCAAAGATCGTGTTTATAAAGGCGGTAATTTCAAGATTACGATAGAATACAACCGTGATGACTATAACAGCGTGGATAAATCAAAGCTTGTAGCTCCTTATAATCCGTTTATTATGCCGACTTCCGCTTCCAGAAAAGAGGTGCATTTACCCAAAAAGTCTCCGACTAGTTTGGCAGATATGAGTCTATTCGGTAAATATGATGATAAATCTGTTCCTGAAAAGGGTTTATATTACGTATCTTCCACAAATTATCCGTTTGCCATAGATATTCCGACTATGGAATATAAAGTGCCGGCAGAAAGAGAGCGTATTGACGTCGTTTATCCGAAGTTTAATAATTGGGTAGCAACACAAGGCGCAGAAGATGCTGATTGGTATAAATAATATGTAAATATTTAATATATAATGTATAGTCCTCCTCATTCTTTTTAATTTGAATGAGGAGGATTTTTATTTAGAATTTACTCAAAACCCTTTCGGGGCTTTTATTTATTTTTTAAATTTGCAGCACTTATAACTAACTACAAAAATAAGCAAATGGGAGGTTTCTTCGGAACAGTTGCCAAGACAGACTGTGTGACCGATTTATTTTACGGTACAGACTATAATTCTCATCTAGGAACGAAACGTGGCGGATTGGCTACTTATTCGGAGGATGAAGGTTTTACACGTTCTATACACAATCTCGAAAGCTCATACTTTCGTACAAAATTTGAACAGGATTTACCCAAATTTAAAGGAAAAGCAGGAATTGGCATCATCAGTGATACCGATGCTCAACCGATAGTAATAAACTCTCATTTGGGACGATTTGCTATTGTAACAGTAGCTAAGATACAAAATCTGGATCAGTTGGAACGTGAACTCTTATCGGAAGGCATGCATTTTGCTGAATTAAGTTCCGGAAACACGAACCAGACCGAACTGATTGCTCTTCTTATAATTCAAGGCAAGAGTTTTGTGGAAGGCATTGAGAATGTATACAACCGTGTGAAAGGTTCCTGTTCCATGTTACTGCTGACAGAAGATGGTATTATCGCGGCCCGTGATAAGTGGGGGCGTACTCCTATTATAATAGGTAAAAAAGACGGTGCTTATGCGGCAACCAGCGAATCGAGCAGCTTCCCAAACCTGGATTATGAGATTCTGAAATATATAGGTCCGGGTGAGATTGTACGTTTACGTGCCGATGGAATGGAACAACTTCGCAAGCCAAATGAGCAAATGCAGATTTGTTCATTTTTGTGGGTGTATTATGGATTTCCAAATTCCAGTTATGAAGGTCGCAATGTAGAAGATGTACGTTTCACGAGCGGAATGAAAATGGGACTGAAAGATCCTTGTGAAGCAGATTGTGTATGTGGCATCCCGGATTCCGGTATCGGGCAAGCACTTGGATATGCCGAAGGTAAAGGCATCCCCTATCATCGTGCCATTGTAAAATACACCCCTACATGGCCAAGAAGTTTTACTCCCAGCAACCAAAGTATGCGTTCCTTAGTCGCTAAAATGAAGCTTATTCCCAATCGTGCCATGCTTGATAGTAAACGTATTATTTTCTGTGACGATTCCATTGTACGTGGCACACAGTTGCGAGATAATGTAAAAATTCTATTTGATTACGGAGCAAGAGAAGTCCATATGCGCATAGGTTGCCCTCCTATTATCTATGGATGTCCGTTTATAGGCTTTACAGCTTCTAAGTCGGATTTGGAATTAGCAACCCGCCGCATTATTAAGGAACTGGAAGGAGATGAGAATAAGAATCTAGACAAATATGCCACAACAGGTTCTCCCGAATATGAGAAAATGGTTCGTATTATTTCAGAACGTTTCGGATTATCATCACTTCAGTTTAATTCCTTAGAAACTTTGATCGAGGCCATCGGGTTACCAAAATGTAAAGTATGTACGCATTGTTTTGACGGTTCCAGTCATTTTTGATGCCATTAAGATATAATCATCCTTAATAGATGAGAAAAAGAGCTGCGAATTCTTTTGTAATTCGTAGCTCTTTTTTTACCTTTACGGGCACATAAAATAATCTTAATAATTGGATATATGACTTTAGTAGAACGTTTCTTAAAGTATGTGACCTTTGATACTCAATCAAGTGAGTTAACAGGCATCACTCCAAGTACTCCAGGACAAATGGTCTTTGCCGAGTATCTAAAAACAGAACTGGAAGCTTTAAAGCTCGAAGATATAACTCTCGATGAATATGGGTATTTGTTTGCCACTTTACCTGCCAATACAGATAAAAAGTTACCTACAATAGGTTTTATAGCCCATATGGATACCAGTCCGGATATGAGTGGAAAAAATGTAAAGCCACAGATTATTAAAGAATACGATGGTGGAGATATTGTGTTGAACAAAGAGAATAAGATTGTTCTTTCACCTGTTCAATTTCCTGAATTGCTTGATCACAAAAGTGAAGATTTAATTGTAACCGATGGGAATACACTCCTTGGCGCAGATGATAAAGCCGGTATTGCTGAAATTATATCAGCAATCGTTTATCTGAAAGAGCATCCGGAAATTAAGCATGGCAAGATCCGTATAGGATTCAACCCCGACGAAGAAATCGGTGAAGGTGCCCATAAATTTAATGTCGAGCAATTTGCTTGCGATTGGGCTTATACGATGGACGGTGGTGAAGTTGGCGAACTAGAATTTGAAAACTTTAATGCAGCTTCCGCCAAGATTACTTTTAAAGGGCGTAACGTACATCCGGGCTATGCAAAAAATAAAATGATAAATTCTATCCGTGTAGCTAACCAATTTATTGATATGTTACCGGAATGTGAAGCTCCTGAACATACGGAAAGTTATGAAGGTTTTTATCATTTGATAGGTATTCAGGGAGAAGTAGAACAAACTACTGTTTCATACATTATCCGGGATCATGACCGGGTTAAGTTTGAGAACCGTAAAAAAGAAGTAGAAAGAATAGTGAAATACATCAATGAAAAATATGGTGAAGGTACTGCAACCCTCGAACTTCGCGATCAATACTATAATATGCGTGAAAAGATAGAGCCTGTGATGCATATTATTGATATAGCTTTTGATGCGATGAAACTAGCAGGAGTAGAACCGAAAGTTAAAGCTATTCGTGGAGGTACGGATGGAGCACAACTTTCTTTCAAAGGTTTACCATGCCCTAATATCTTTGCCGGAGGATTGAACTTCCACGGACGATACGAATTCGTTCCTATCCAATCTATGGAAAAAGCCATGAATGTAATAATCAAAATTGCGGAACTTATCGCTAATAAATAATTATAATACTATGAAAACCACACCGTTTACCGACATACACATAGCACTCGGTGCTAAGATGTCTGAATTTGCAGGTTACAATATGCCGATAGAATACAGCGGCATTATTGATGAACACCTCACTGTTTGCAATGCAGTAGGAGTCTTTGATGTGTCCCACATGGGAGAGTTTTGGGTAAAAGGTCCTAAAGCATTGGAGTATTTGCAAAAAATCACTTCTAATAATGTTGCTGCTTTAGAGCCTGGAAAAGTACAATACACTTGTTTTCCGAACGATAAAGGAGGGATAGTTGACGATTTCCTACTCTATCAGTATGAACCGGAAAAATATCTTTTGGTAGTAAATGCTGCTAATATAGAAAAAGACTGGAATTGGTGCGTAAAACAAAATACAGAAGGCGCAATTCTGGAAAATGCTTCCGACCACATGGCGCAACTTGCCATCCAAGGGCCTAAAGCATTAGAGACATTACAGAAACTGACCTCCGTAAACCTGTCCGATATACCTTATTATACTTTTGTAGTAGGTGAACTGGCCGGCGAGAAAGAAGTGATCATTTCAAATACAGGATATACCGGAGCCGGAGGTTTCGAGCTTTATTTCTATCCGGAAGCATCAGAGAAAATATGGAATGCAGTATTTGAAGCCGGTAAAGAATTCGGTATTAAGCCGGTAGGATTAGGATGCCGCGATACATTACGTCTAGAAATGGGCTTCTGTTTGTATGGAAACGACATCAACGATACCACTTCCACCATAGAAGCCGGATTGGGATGGATTACCAAGTTTACCGAAGGCAAGAATTTCATATCCCGTCCTCTTTGGGAAAAGCATAAAGCAGAAGGGACCACCCGCAAGCTTATCGGTTTTGAGATGATTGATAGAGGAATCCCTCGTCACGGATATGAACTGATGAATGAAGCCGGTGAAATAATAGGTGAAGTAACCAGCGGAACGATGTCTCCTTGTCGCAAAATAGGTATCGGTATGGGATACGTAAAACCTGAATATTCAAAAGCAGGGACAGAAATTTTTGTCAGCGTCAGAGGAAAAGGCGTGAAAGCTGTCGTTGTCCGCCCTCCTTTCAGAAAATAAGGTTATAAAGCAGAACTGTATTTTTACATATTAAAGTGTTGATGAATGGTCAAATTCGTCAGCACTTTTTCATTTGTTTACCGCCCGTTATTAATAATTTTCCTGTATTTTTGCATTGACCAAATACAAGAAAGTCTATGTCTCATTTAGCTCCTTTGATAGCAGACCTTGCATTGATCCTTATCTGTGCAGGTATTATAACGCTGATATTTAAACGCCTAAAGCAGCCTTTAGTACTAGGATATATCGTTGCCGGTTTCGTGGCAGGCCCACATATGCCGTTGACTCCTTCAGTA
Source organism: Bacteroides sp. OM05-12 (assembly GCF_003438995.1). GTDB lineage: Bacteria > Bacteroidota > Bacteroidia > Bacteroidales > Bacteroidaceae > Bacteroides. The sequence goes on along the minus strand of NZ_QSUN01000028.1, from coordinate 23,654 downwards.
ATGGATGTAGCCAATATACAAACATGGGCGGATATCGGTGTTATCTTCTTACTGTTTGCTTTAGGATTGGAGTTTAGTTTCAAGAAGATAATGAAAGTAGGCGGTACAGCCGTCATTGCTGCTGTAACAATCATTTTCTGTATGATAATGGTCGGGATCTTCGTAGGACTCAGCTTCGGTTGGCATCGGATGGATTGTATTTTCTTGGGCGGTATGCTTGCCATGTCTTCCACTACCATTATATATAAGGCTTTTGATGATTTAGGTTTGCGCAAACAAAAATTTGCAGGATTGGTGCTGAGCATTCTAATATTAGAAGATATACTGGCAATTGTCCTAATGGTGATGCTATCTACAATGGCCGTAAGCAAGAATATTGAAGGGGCAGAGATGCTTGACAGTATCGGAAAACTTGGTTTCTTCCTGATTCTTTGGTTTATAGTCGGTATCTATATCGTTCCCCTTTTTCTGAAACGGATGAAAAAGTTAATGAGCGATGAAACATTGCTGATTGTTTCGCTCGGTCTTTGTTTCGGAATGGTGGTAATGGCATCAAAAACAGGGTTCTCTCCTGCCTTTGGCGCATTCATTATGGGCTCTATTCTTGCAGAAACAATTGAAGCGGAACAAATAGATCGTTTGGTAAAACCGGTAAAAGATTTATTCGGTGCTATATTTTTCGTATCGGTCGGCATGATGGTCGATCCCGCCATGATTGCCGAATATGCCGTACCTATTATTGTGATAACCTTTGCCGTGATATTTGGACAAGCGATCTTCGGAACCTTTGGAGTGCTGCTTGCCGGACAATCTTTAAAAACCGCCATGCAGTCTAGCTTTAGTTTAATGCAAATAGGGGAATTTGCTTTCATCATTGCTTCACTCGGCGTAAGCCTGCACGTCACCAGTAATTTCCTTTACCCGATTGTGGTAGCAGTTTCCGTAGTCACCACCTTCCTTACACCTTATATGATCCGATTGGCGGGTCCGGCATCGGAAAAAGTGGAACATTGGCTGCCAACAAGCTGGAAACAGTTCATGGAACGTTACTCTTCCGGTTCTCAAACCGTAAATCATGAAAATAACTGGAAAAAACTTCTAACGGCAATTGTACGCATCGTAATTATTTATTCCATTTTATCTATCGCCGTAATCACCTTATCGTTCCAATTTATAATTCCATTTTTCCGTGCAAGCCTACCCCAATTCTGGGCTTCCTTACTTGGCGCAGTATTCACAATACTCTGTATTTCTCCTTTTCTGCGTGCCATTATCGTCAAGAAGAATCATTCAATTGAATTTTGTGCACTGTGGGATGACAATCGCTTTAACCGTGCTCCACTCGTATCAACCATTATCCTCAGAATGGTAATAGCCATATCTTTCGTAATGTTTGTCATCGCTAGTCTGTTCAAGGCTTCTATCGGTCTGGCACTTGGAGTAGCTATTTTACTAGTTTGCCTGATGGTCTATTCCCGCAGATTAAAAAAACAATCCATCATGATGGAGCGGACTTTTATACAGAACCTTCGTTTTCGTGACGTCCAAGCCGCCTATTTGGGTAAGCAAAAACCGGAATATGCAGGAAAATTGCTCTCCCGTGATTTGCATCTTACGGACTTTGACGTGCCCGGTACTTCACTTTGGGCAGACAAAACGCTGAAAGAATTAGCTATCGGGCAAAAATATGGAGTGCATATTGCATCTATTCTTCGTGGTAATCATCGGATTAACATTCCCGGTGCATCAACAAGAATCTACCCCGGAGATAAGATTCAGGTAATAGGCACGGATGAGCAGCTAACTGAATTCGGAGAAGAATTGACAGATGCAGCGATAGATCAAAATGAGCCGGATATAGAAAAGCATGAAATGAGTTTAAAACAATTTGTTATCGATAAAGATTCCGTATTTCTTGGTAAGTCTATCCGAGAATCAGGCATCCGGGATAAATATAAATGCTTGATTGTTGGTGTGGAACGTGCTAACGACGCACTGAAGACGCCGGACGTGAACATTCCTTTCGAAGAAGGAGATATTATCTGGGTAGTGGGCGAAAATGACGATGTGTACAAATTGGTTAGTGAAAAAACGGATAATTCCCCATCAAGTGATAAATAATACCATACTTTTACAACATTATAATCTAAAATTATTTTACCATGAGTGATCCTAAAGATTGTTTGTATTGTCAAAATAATGACACCTTACACAGTTTAATGATTGAAATAGCTCAGTTGAGTGTTTCACGTGTATTTCTTTTCAAAGAGCAAACCTACCGTGGCCGCTGCTTAGTGGCTTATAAAGACCACGTAAACGATTTGTTTGAATTGAATGATGAAGAGCGAAATGCTTTCATGGCAGATGTAGTTCGCGTAACCCGTGCGATGGATAAGACTTTCCACCCGACAAAAATAAATTACGGAGCTTATTCCGATAAACTCTCTCATTTGCATTTTCATTTAGCACCTAAATATGTAGACGGACCGGACTTTGGCGGCACTTTCACCATGAATCCCGGTAAAGTTTATTTCACAGATAAGGAATACCAAGAAATGATTGAAGCGATTAAAGCTAATCTTTAGCTCCTAACTCTCAGTTTTTTCTTTTGGCAATAATTAGAAAAGATGGGGCGATAGCCTGTCTAATAGGCTTATCCGTAAACATTAATTCTAATTTTGCATATATTTTTAAATTACTTATTATCACCTTCACCTTATCACTATTTAGACATATACATCTGATAAATAGCATATTGCAGTGCAGGTACTTTTCTTTAGTTGAGAGTTGAGAGTTAAGAATTGAGAGTGAAAGAAGTTTGGATGGGAATCCTAGATTTCAACTCTCAATTAAAGAAAGCCAATGATTCACGGATGACGCGAATTGAGCGAATAAAAACGGAGTTCCTCCATTATTAAACCGATATAATCAGTGTCCTCCGTGAACCAAGTTCTCTTGGTCTATTGTAAAAAAGGTAGCATAATCCATTTTGGAGTGCAGCTCACGAAAATTTACCTTCACTGTAACAAATTGACAATCAACAACAAAGATATAAATAGTGATAAGGTGAAGGCAAATCAAAGTAAAAGTTGAAATAACAGAATCAGCAAAACAAGCAAGCTAAAAACGCCTAAGGGAGTGTCGGCTTACGCCCCCGTAGATGTAAGCCATCGTTCCCTTGAGCGTTAGCCATCGCTCCCTTGTGCGTTAGGTAACGCTCCCTTAGGTAATTTTGAAACGACCATGATGTTTTTTAAAAACACCTTGATGTTTTCTAAAATCATCGGGTTGCTTGAAAAAAACATAAGGACGTTTGTAAACAAACATACGGTCGATTGTTGACAAACTCCTATCGTTTGCAAACAATCGACCGTATGTTGAATGGGAATAAACTTCGTAGAAAAACACTAACCCGAAAAGTCCTTTTCATTAATCTTCATTGTCAAAATCAAAGTCAAAATCAAAATCATCCATAAATTCAGGTTCGGTAAAGTCTTCAAGACTTCGGCGCTCTTTTTTAGTAGGTCTTCCCGTACCCCTTGCCCTATCTACAAATCCGCTTATTTTACTCATCTCCAATAATTCATATTGGTCGGGAGTGGTTACATTTTCCATGTATTCGGATACCAGCTTAGCTCCGACACGTTTCTCAATGGGCTGTACAACTTTAAAAGAATAAGTAATAGGAGGTTTCTTCACTTGAATAACATCTCCCGGTTTAATCATACGTGCGGCTTTAACTTGTGAACCTCCAATCATAACACGTCCTTTTTTGCAAGCTTCGGCGGCAATTGTGCGTGTCTTGAAGATCCGGGTAGCCCACAGCCATTTGTCTATTCTTGCTTCAGCCATATTCTTTATTTCTTATTATATTGGTTCATCGTGATATCAATACCTGCCAAGCAAAAACTTTTCACTATTTCTCCGGCAGTTTCCAAACGCTCATCCATTGTTTTCATATCTTCTTCAGAGAAATGTCCGAGCACAAAATCAATTTGTCCGCCCCTTGGAAAATCATTTCCGATACCAAATCTAAGACGTGCATAGTTTTGAGTACCGAGTGTCGCTGCAATATGTTTCAACCCATTGTGTCCGGCATCACTACCTTTACTTTTAAGACGTAAGGTCCCAAATGGCAACGCTAAATCATCGACAATGATTAACACGTTTTCCAAAGGAATATTTTCTTTTTGCATATAATATCGGACTGCGTTTCCACTCAAATTCATATAAGTAGAAGGCTTCAGCAGAATTAAAGTTCTGCCTTTTACAGACAGAGTTGTGGTTGCTCCATAACGTCCGTCTGTAAAAACAAGATTGGACGCCTTTGCGAGGGCGTCCAATACATTGAATCCTATGTTGTGACGAGTATTTCGGTATTCTTCACCTATATTACCCAATCCTACAATCAAATATTTCATTGAAATTGGTTGTAATCTTTCTTATAAGATTAATTATTTAGCAGTAGCAGCTGCACCTCTTGCCGCACGAGTTAACTTAACAGCGCAAACAACAGCTTCTTTAGCGTTAATCAATTCAAGACCTTCATAAGACAACTCACCTACTTTGATAGTTTTTCCTAATCCCAAGTTACTAACGTTAACTACCAACTTTTCAGGAATAAGATTATACAAAGCTTTCACTTTCAACTTACGAGCTTGAAGAGACAACTTACCACCGGCTTTAACACCTTCTGCCAAACCTTCCAATGCAACAGGAACTTCCATAACGATTGGTTTAGCTTCATCTATTTGATAGAAGTCTACATGAAGAATCGTATCTTTTACCGGATGGAATTGGATATCTTTCATAATAGCGTTCACCATTTTGCCATCGATAGTAAGATCTACTACGTAAATATGCGGTGTATACACCAAATTGCGAAGACTGTCATACGAAACAGTAAAATGTGTTGCAACAGGTTTTCCGTCAGCATCTTTTCCAACTCCATACAATACACAAGGTACTTCGTTGTTTTTACGCATAGCCTTTAAAGCTTTTTTCTGTTCAGAAGAACGTTCTGCAATGTTTCTTGCAGTTCCTTTTAGTTCAAATGATCTCATTTTTTAATTTTTTTGTGTTACTCTAAATTAAGTTTATTCAAATGCTTAATTCACCATCACACGATGTGGTTATATCACACGATGTTTCAAAAGCGGTGCAAAATTACGCTTTCTTTTCGATAAATCAAATATTTAGACGATATAATTAGATTGATCGCTTATCTTTTTATCTAGAAATCAATATCTATTTTTATTTCATCAGCTAAATCTCCGGTAGTTTTTTCCTCTTTCTCCGTGCAATCTTCTTGCATTTCAGTCTCTACCATATCAACTTTTTGGGAAACTTGAGCAGGTTCACCCTGGGTTTCATTAATGAATTCGATAGCCTGATTAAGGCCATTCATGAATTTTTCAAAATCCTCTTTGTATAAAAAGATTTTATGCTTTTCGAAACTAACTTGCGAATCGTCTCCTTCACCGGAAACAATTTTCTTACTTTCGGTAATGGCAAGGAACATTTCATCCTTACGGTTTTTCTTCACATCCAGATAATAAATGCGTTTACCGGCTTTAATAGACTTTGAGAATATAATCTCTTTGTCATTCATTTCAACTGCACTTTTCTTTTTGAATTCTTCCATGTTTCTTTAAAGTAATCTGTTTCTACATTGAAAAGGTTTATAGAGACCTTCCCTAAATCGGGCTCAAAATTGAGTATTTTTTTTAAATAGTCAAAAGAAAAAAGCAGAAACTTCATTGTAAAATCTCTTTTTAATATCCAACAAAAGAAATATTGTATAAAAAATGCAATTTATTTGTCGGTTCTCACTAAAAATATCTACTTTTGCAGCTCGTTAATAAAAGTAATATTCAAGAAAGTTATGATTAACAGAGTTCTTATTCGTCTAAAGATTGTACAGATTATCTATGCCTATTATCAGAACGGAGGCAAGAACCTGGATACCGCAGAGAAAGAGTTGTTTTTTAGCTTGTCAAAAGCATATGATCTATATAATTATCTGTTGCTATTGATGGTGGAGTTGACGAAATATGCCGAAAAGCGAATAGATGCCGCAAAAAACAAATTAGTGCCTACCAAAGAAGAATTAGCCCCTTGCATGAAATTCGTAGACAATCAATTCATAGCACAGTTGGAAATAAACAAGCAACTGAGTGAATTCGTTGTTAATCAAAAGAAAAGCTGGGACAATGAAACCGAATTCATTAAAGATCTGTTCGAAAAAATAAGCGAATCCGATATATATAAGGAATATATGGCTACAAAAGAAACATCTTATGAAGATGATCGTGAATTGTGGCGCAAATTATATAAAAGCTTCATTTTCAACAATGAAACATTGGATCAAGTATTGGAAGATCAAAGTTTATATTGGAATGACGATAAAGAGATTGTGGATACTTTCGTTTTAAAAACAATTAAACGTTTTGAATTAAAGAATGGCGCAAACCAACCTCTACTTCCTGAATTTAAAGATGAAGAAGATCAGGAATTTGCGCGTCGTCTGTTCCGCCGTTCCATTTTGAATGCAGATTACTACCGTCATTTAATTAGCGAGAACACCCGTAACTGGGATTTAGACCGTATCGCTTTTATGGATGTGATTATTTTACAAATTGCATTAGCTGAAATTCTAAGTTTTCCTAATATACCGGTTAGCGTATCTTTAAACGAGTATGTAGATATTGCCAAACTATATAGTACAGCAAAAAGTGGCGGTTTTATTAACGGGACGTTGGATGGAATCGTTAATCAATTAAAAAAAGAAGGTAAATTGACAAAAAACTAATACCTTTGTTTGTTTACTAATTGAATGTAGAAATTAATTAAAAGAAATCTTATGAATTTATTAACTGTATTATTGCAAAGTGCTCCAACGGGTGGTGGTAGTTATTTTTGGATTATGATGATAGCTGTATTTGCTATTATGTATTTTTTCATGATCCGTCCACAAAACAAGAAGCAAAAAGAAATCCAGAATTTCCGTAAGAACCTGGAAGTAGGTCAGAAAATAGTCACTGCCGGAGGTATCTATGGTAAAATCAAGGATATCAAGGATACCACTATTCTTTTGGAAATCGCAGATAATGTAAAAATCACTATTGATAAAAATTCTGTTTTTGCAAGTGCTCCCGATCAAACTCAGGAAGCGTCTAAGTAAAAGAAGATGTTCCGTTTCAAGAACATAAGATATTTTTATACGAAGGTACAACGAAAGATTAAGAACTTTTTGCTCAGTGATAAAAGCAGAGAGTTTTTGGTCTTTTTGTTTTTTTTCATCGTATCAACGGGCTTTTGGTTATTACAAACCCTAAAGAACGATTATGAAACGGAATTTACAATTCCTCTACGCTTAAAAGGCATACCGAATGATGCGGTTTTAACTTCGGAACTTCCCTCCGAATTGAAGATACAAATCAAAGACAAAGGAACTGTTTTATTGAACTACATGTTAGGGCAGAGTTTTTATCCTTTGACACTTGATTTTGATGCTTATAAGAATAGAGGTAATCATGTTCGGATTTATGCACGTGAACTGGAAAAGAAAATTTTAAGTCAGTTAAATGCCTCAACGAGACTATTAGCGATCAAACCGGACACATTAGAATTCATCTATTCTCGTGGCAAAGCTAAAAAAGTACCGGTCTTATTGCAAGGAAACATATCGACAAGCCCGCAGTATTACCTGACAGATACGATTTACTCACAAGATTCTGTTATCGTATATGCCCCAAAATCCATTTTGGACACACTTCAGTACGCAAGAACAGAACCTTTAAATTTAAATAATCTTACTGATACAACCCGGCAGACATTATTATTGGCAAAAATCAAAGGAGCAAAGTTTGTTCCTAATTCAGTCAATATTTTATTACCCATTGACCTTATCACAGAGAAAACGTTGGAAATCCCATTAATTGGCGTAGACTTTCCTGCAGATAAAATATTGCGGACATTTCCGTCAAAAGTAAAAGTCACATTTCAGGTAGGATTAAATTACTTTAAAGATATTCATCCGGATGATTTTATATTAGAAGTTCCTTATAATGAACTATTAAACAATAATTCCGAGAAATATAAAGTGAAGATTAAATCCATGCCGGCAGGTGTCAGTCATATTCGTATTTCTCCGGCAGAAATTGATTATCTGATAGAACAACTTCCTACATATAATAATGATGAAGATTAAAATAGGTATAACCGGTGGCATCGGAAGTGGAAAATCAGTAGTTTCACATTTGCTGGAAATAATGGGAATTCCTGTCTATATCTCCGATATTGAGTCCAAACGACTAACTTTGGAAGATGAGAAAATACGTAAGGAGCTTACCAACTTACTTGGTAATGATATTTACAAAGCAGGACAATTAAATAAAACTCTTTTAGCTTCTTATATCTTCGGAAATCAAAATCATGCGGAACAAGTCAATCAAATAATACATCCTTGCGTTAAAGATGATTTTAGGAGATGGAGTCTCGAAAAAAACAATAATTGCCCGTTTGTAGCTATTGAATCTGCCATTCTTATTGAAGCTGGTTTTTCAGATGAGGTTGATGTAATAATAATGGTTTATGCTCCTTTAGAGCTACGTTTACAACGAGCTATGAAGCGAGACAATTCATCTGAGGAATTGATAAGAAAACGAATTCAAAGTCAGATGGATGATGAAAAAAAAGCGAAATGCGCCCATTATGTAGTTTATAATGATGATGTTACTCCGTTAATTCCCCAGATCCAAACAATTCTTGATCGACTGAAGAGCTAATATACTTTCCTAATATTTGTTTAAAACAAAGTATTTTCCTACGAATACGTTGTATGTCTCATAACTGAATGTTACTTTTGCCACTCGAATACTAAAATATTAAAATATAACTATGTTAAAGACTATTTTATCTATCTCAGGAAAACCGGGATTATACAAACTTATATCTCAAGGTAAAAACATGTTGATTGTTGAGAGTATTACACCGGATAAAAAGCGTATGCCCGCTTACGGAAATGAAAAAATTACTTCTTTGGCCGATATTGCCATGTATACAAATGATTCTGAAGTGCCTTTAAAGGATGTTCTGACTTCATTAAAAAAGAAAGAGAACGGTGCAGTAGCCTCAATTGATCCTAAAAAAGCAACGGTTGATGAACTTCGTGCATATTTCACTGAAATATTACCGGACTATGATCGTGACCGCGTTTACCCGACTGATATTAAGAAATTAATATCTTGGTACAACATTTTAGTCAGCAATAATATTACTGATTTTGAAGATGTAGAAGCCGAAAAGGAAACAACTGAAGCGGAATAAGTTTAAAGATTACAATCAGATATAAAAAATCAGTCCGGATTCGTATAAAATATACTAAATCCGGGCTGATTTCATTGGGGCTCCATACAATGAAAAACATTTTCCTACTCTCTATCTATGCCTTACCTATTAATTTTTAAATATTAATCCGTCTCCGGCAGCATCTACGAGAATCGGTTTGTTACGGTCGACTTCCTGAGCCAGTAATTTGCGAGACAAATCGTTTAATAAGTAACGTTGGATGGCACGCTTTACAGGGCGGGCGCCAAACTCAGGATCATATCCTGTACTTGCAAGGAACTGTACGGCTGCATCAGTCATTTGTAAATCCACTCCATTTTCAGAAAGCATCCGTTTTATTCCATTTATCTGGAGCATTACAATTTGCTCTATCTGTTCTTTGTCCAACGGTAAGAACATGATTGTCTCATCTATACGATTCAAGAACTCCGGGCGGATGGTTTTCTTCAACATAGACATCACCTCTTTCTTTGTCTCCTCAGTGATTACGTCCCGGTTCTCATCGTTCATTTTTTCAAACTGGCTTTGGATATATGCACTGCCCAAGTTTGAAGTCATGATGATAATGGTATTCTTGAAGTTAACCATACGTCCCTTGTTGTCTGTCAAACGCCCATCATCCAACACTTGCAACAAGATGTTGAATACATCAGGATGAGCTTTTTCAATCTCATCAAACAGTACTACGGAATAGGGTTTGCGACGTACAGCCTCAGTCAGCTGACCTCCTTCATCGTAACCGACATATCCCGGAGGAGCTCCGATCAGTCGTGAAACGGAATGTTTCTCCTGATACTCGCTCATATCGATACGCGTCATCAATGTTTCGTCATCAAACAAGTATTCGGCTAATGCTTTTGCCAACTCCGTTTTTCCAACCCCGGTAGTACCAAGGAAGATAAAAGAACCAATCGGTCGTTTCGGGTCTTGTAATCCGGCACGGCTACGACGTACGGCATCAGATACAGCAGCAATAGCCTCGTCCTGTCCTACGACACGCAGATGCAGTTCTTCTTCCAAATGAAGTAGTTTTTCACGTTCGCTTTGAAGCATCTTGCTGACAGGAATTCCCGTCCAACGGGATACTACATCAGCGATGTCTTCTGCATCTACTTCTTCCTTTATCATGGCAGTATCTCCCTGCATTTGATGCAACTCTTTCTGAATTTCATCAATCTCATCATTTAATGCCTGAAGTTTGCCGTAACGTATCTCGGCCACCTTACCATAATCACCCTCGCGCTCGGCTTTGTCGGCTTCAAACTTAAGTTGCTCGATCTGCTGTTTATTTTGCTGAATCTTGTTGACCAGCGTTTTCTCGCTCTGCCATTTTGCTTTCAACGAATTTTCATGTTCTCTTAACTCGGCAATTTCTTTGTTGAGCTGCTTCAGCTTCGGTTCATCCTTTTCACGCTTTATTGCCTCCCGTTCAATCTCCAACTGCTTGATTTTACGAGATATTTCATCCAGTTCTTCCGGTACGGAGTCACGCTCCATACGTAATTTTGCAGCAGCTTCATCCATCAGGTCGATCGCCTTATCCGGCAAGAAACGGTCGGTAATGTACCGATTGGATAATTCCACCGCTGCGATAATTGCATCGTCTTTGATACGCACCTTGTGGTGATTTTCGTAGCGCTCTTTCAATCCCCGCAGGATGGAAATAGTGCTCAAGGTATCCGGTTCATTTACATAGACAATCTGAAAACGACGTTCGAGCGCCTTATCCTTTTCGAAGTACTTTTGATACTCATCCAAAGTAGTTGCACCGATGGAGCGCAACTCACCGCGCGCCAATGCCGGTTTCAGTATATTGGCGGCATCCATTGCCCCCTCTCCTTTTCCTGCGCCGACAAGTGTATGTATCTCATCGATAAACAAGATGATATTGCCTTCCGATTTTGTGACTTCGTTGATAACGGCTTTCAACCGTTCCTCAAATTCTCCTTTGTATTTGGCACCGGCCACCAACGCACCCATATCGAGTGAGTATACTACTTTATCTTTCAGGTTCTCCGGCACATCACCGCGCAAGATACGGTGAGCAAGTCCTTCCACGATTGCCGTTTTGCCTGTGCCCGGCTCACCAATCAAGATCGGATTGTTCTTGGTTCTACGGCTCAAAATTTGAAGCACACGGCGGATTTCTTCGTCACGCCCGATAACCGGGTCTAGTTTGCCGCTACGCGCCGCCTCGTTCAGGTTGATTGCGTATTTATTCAGGGATTGATAGGTATCTTCGCTGGATTGAGAGGTCACTTTCTCACCCTTACGCAGCTCGGTGATAGCGGATTTGAGTTCTTTTTCCGTCATACCCGCATCTTTCAAGATGGTGGACGCAGTGCTTTTCACGTTGAGCAATGCCAGCACTATTTGTTCGAGGGATACATACTCATCGCCCATATCTTTGGCATACTGCGTAGCACGCTGCAACACATCGTTGGCTTCGCGGCTGAGATAGGGCTCGGCTCCCGACACCTTCGGAAGTGATTCGATCTGCTTGTCGAGGACGAGAGCTACTTGCTGCCCGTTCATACCCAGCTTCTGAAAAATGAAGTTGGTGACGTTTTCGCCTACCTTCATCACTCCGGCGAGCAAGTGTACCGGCTCGATAGCCTGCTGTCCATGACTCTGAACTGAGTTCACAGCCTCCTGAACCGCCTCTTGCGATTTAATTGTGAAGTTGTTAAAGTTCATATATTTGTTCTCCTTTCCTATTTTTTCTTCGTCTGTTAAACACTTTATATACTTCAAAAGATTTGCCAAGAAGCTGGCGAAACGGATTTTTTAACCAATTTAACTTTTTGAAGAGACGGAAAGAGTATTCCTGATAGAAGAATACTGCTTTGAGTACGGTGGTCGCTATATATACATAAGGTATCTGTCATTTGTATTTTCAGGTAAGAAATGCTCCCTTCCCATTTTATCCGTAGAAAACAAGACGGGTTTTCAGAGAATGGGAACAGAGGATGAGAACAGCATTGTAAAAGGTTAGTTCGACGAAAATCCCTGCGATTGTGGCACGGAACCCAAAAACGGCAAAATGTCCACCTTCATTTTTACAAATGTCCACTATATTTTTCAAGAATCACTATTTTACGTTTTATAGAGCATATTTATTTTATAAAATGTCCACCTCTTTTTTTAGAATGTCTCCCATTCTTGCTCCGAATCGCCATTATATCTCTTAAGCAGTATATTATATTTTGAAATGTCTCCCCTATTTTCCATAAATGTCCACCATATTTTTTTAGAATCACCGTTTTACGCTTTGTAGAGCATCTTCATTTTATAAAATGTCCCCCTCTTTTTTTGAAATGTCTCCCTTATTACTCTTACATAGTTACAAAATATCGCTCTTATCTGCTCACATTTCACTAAGATGTTAGAAAAAGGTACAACCAACTTACTTTTCAATCCGACTAAGACGCGGACAGCACAGATGATATGCCTAAAAGAAAAAGCATACCGACTTTCCGAATCCTCCGTTTCTGCACATCTGCTAAAGGACAGAATAGAGTGACAGATTGTCATATCCGGTATTCCTATATGCTTACATTTTCCATTCGGATCAAAAAGTATTTTCATCAGGATAAAAAACAGCGAAGCGAGAGCTTAAATATTATCTCCACGAGCATAAAAATTATCATCGCGATGATAATAATTCTACTCGCCATGATAATTATTATCATCGCCATGAAAATAATTATCATCGCGATGAAAATTCGTATAGTTGTAATAATGGCTACAGATATCTGTAGCATCGATTCTTGTACTCTATATGAAAGCATCTTAATTATCGTGACGAGTTCATGTTTTATCCACAAAAAAGTAGTAGATTTGCATGATATTAATCTCTTTTCAGAACAAACAAAATATCATTTATATGAACAAAAAGATAGCTGTTATATTTGCCATTCTGGCATTTGGCTTCATTGCTTGCAGCGCAGATAAAAATAAAAAGAAAAGTAATATGGAAAATCAGAAGGAAACGCTGGTATTGATTGAAACCGGCATGGGAGATATTAAGGTGAAGTTGTATAACGATACACCGAAACATCGTGATAATTTCATTAAGTTGGTGAAAGAAGGTGCGTATGACGGTACTTTGTTCCACCGCGTAATCAAGGACTTCATGATTCAGGGGGGTGATCCCGATTCAAAAAATGCTCCGGCAGGGAAACAACTCGGCGCAGGCGATGTGGGATATACCGTTCCGGCAGAGTTCGTATATCCGAAGCACTTCCACAAAAAGGGCGTACTGGCGGCAGCACGTCAGGGCGATCAGGTAAATCCGAAGAAGGAATCTTCCGGCTGCCAGTTCTATATCGTGACGGGTAAGGTGTACTCCGAAAGTGAGATGCTGGGCATGGAGCAACAGATGAACAAGAACAAACTGACGGCGGCGTTCAACAAATTGGTGCAGCAGCATATGAAGGAAATCTACAAGATGCGGAAGGAAAATGACGAGGACGGATTGTATGATTTGCAGGAACACCTGGTAGCGGAAGCGCAAGTGGAAACGGACAGTCTGCCCGACTTCAAATTTACACCGGAACAGGTAAAAGCCTATACCACTGTGGGTGGAACTCCGCATCTGGACGGCGAGTACACCGTATTCGGTGAAGTTGTAGAAGGTATGGAGGTAGTGAACGCCATCCAAAAGGTGAAAAAGGATCGTGGCGACCGCCCGGTAGAAGATATCAAAATGAAAGTTTCCGTAATCGAATAAAAAATGATAGAAATAGGCAGGCATACACTCGACAACGGTCTGCGGATCGTGCATAGCGAGGATAAAACGACACAAATGGTCGCGCTCAATCTATTATATAATGTAGGCGCGCGCGATGAGCATCCGGATCACACGGGTTTCGCCCATCTTTTCGAGCATCTGATGTTCGGAGGTTCCGTCAATATTCCCGATTATGATTCTCCGCTGCAACAGGCGGGAGGCGAGAACAATGCCTGGACGAACAACGATATTACGAATTATTATATCACGCTGCCCCGACAGAATATCGAGACGGCATTTTGGCTTGAGTCCGACCGTATGCTAAGTCTCGCTTTCACTCCGAGAAATCTGGAGGTGCAGCGCCAAGTCGTGTCGGAAGAATTCAAGCAACGCTATCTCAACCAGCCATACGGTGATATGGGCGCATTGGTTCGCGAACTCGCCTATCGTGTTCACCCCTATCAATGGTGTACCATCGGCAAAGACATTTCGCACATCACACAAGCTACTTTGGATGAGGTAAAGGATTTCTTTTTCCGCTTTTACGCGCCAAATAACGCCATACTTGCTGTGTCGGGCAACATCACGCTGGAAGAGACCATCCGTCTGGCGGAAAAATGGTTCGGTCCGATTCCGCAGAGAGACGTACGTCCCAGAAATCTGCCGCAAGAGCCTGCACAACAAGAAGAACGCCGCTTGTCGGTAGAGCGCAACGTGCCTGCCGATGCTCTCTCCATGACTTTTCACATGGTGGAGCGCACACATCCCGACTATTACGCCTTCGATATGCTCTCGGATATTCTCTCCAACGGACGTTCCAGCCGTTTGGTACAGCATCTGGTGAAGGAGAAGGCGGTCTTCTCCACGGTAGACGCCTACATATCCGGTTCGGTGGAAGCAGGACTTTTTCATATAATGGGCAATCCTGTTCCGGGCATATCCTTAGAGCAGGCGGAAGAAGCTATCCGGCAGGAGTTGGAGTTGCTGAAAAACGAGCCGATAGCCGAAGAAGAGCTGGAGAAAGTGAAAAACAAGTATGAGAGCAATTTCATATTTGCCAACATCAACTATCTGGACCTTGCCACGAATCTGGCCTATTTCGAGCTAATCGGAAAAGCGGAGGACATTAATACGGAAGTGGACAAGTACAGGGCGGTTTCTGCCTCGCAGATAATGAGGGTGGCAAAAGAGACCTTCGTACGCGAGAACAGTTCCACCTTATATTATATAGCGAAAAAAAATACATGAGTCATTTCTTCAATACATATCGAGAACATTACCGGGCGCTGATCTACTTGGGCATTCCTATTGTCATCGGGCAAATCGGTGTCATCATATTAGGATTTGCCGATACGCTGATGATAGGACATCACAGCACGAATGAACTCGCAGCCGCCTCGTTCGTCAACAATATGTTCAATCTGGTGATTATTTTCAGCACGGGATTCTCTTACGGACTCACTCCCATCATAGGCAGCCTGTACGGGAAAGGAGATTTATACGCTGCCGGAAGAGTTTTGAAGAACAGTTTGGCGGCAAACGTCCTTGTGGCGCTGCTGCTCACCGTTGCCATGACGATTCTCTACTTCAACGTAGAAAAGCTGGGGCAGCCGGAAGAACTGATTCCGCTCATCAAACCTTACTTTATCGTGTTGCTCATCTCGCTCGTCTTTGTACTGTTATTTAATGGTTTCAAGCAATTTGCCGACGGCATTACGGACACAAAAACTTCCATGTGGATACTCCTTGGCGGCAATATCTTAAATATCATCGGCAATTACATCCTGATTAACGGCAAGATGGGATTTCCCGAACTGGGTTTGTTGGGAGCAGGCATCAGCACACTGTTTTCGCGTATAATGATGGTAGTAATCTTTGCCGCGATATTCTTTTTCGGCAAACGCTATATACGCAGTCTGGCCGGATTCAAACGGGCGGTGCTGAACAAACCGGATTTCCGGAAGCTAAACGAACTGGGGTGGCCTATCGCTTTCCAGATGGGAATGGAAACAGCCTCATTCAGTCTCAGTGCCATCATGATAGGGTGGCTGGGTACGATTGAGCTGGCGGCTCATCAGATTATGCTTGCCATCTCGCAGATATGTTTCATGATGTACTACGGCATGGGTGCGGCAATAGCCGTTCGTGTGAGCAACTTTAAAGGAAAGGGTGAAATATTAAACGTACGCCGCTCCGCCTACGCCGGATTTCACCTTATCATGGTGATGGCAGTATCGGCTTCCATTCCAATTTTCTTGCTGAGAGACTATTGGGGCGGCTGGTTCACAGACAGCGAGGCGGTCAGCGTAATGGTGGCGAGCCTGATAGCGCCGTTGCTTATCTATCAGTTCGGCGACGGTCTGCAGATAGCCTTTGCCAATGCCTTGCGTGGAATTTCGGACGTAAAGCCGATGATGGTGATCGCCTTTATTGCCTATTTCATCATCTCGTTGCCCATCGGTTACATTTGCGGGTTCGTACTAGACTGGGGCATCGTAGGTGTGTGGATGGGATTCCCGTTCGGGCTGACGAGTGCGGGCATTATGCTGTTCCTGCGCTTCCGGCAACAAACAATGAAGGCATTAAATTAAGAAATAAGTATGCGGAAGGAAAACAAATCAATAAGGGCGAAGGTGACGGTAGGCTATTTATTGCTGACCACATTGTTATTTTTCTCTATATGGTTTGTGTATCAGGAAATGAAGGTATTGGCAGAGCCGGACATTTCCGAAGCCGAACTGGACGCCAAGCGAAAGATTACCAATAACACACTTGCCAAGCTCTATCAGGCAGAAGTTATCGGTCAGTCGCTAAGTGTCGGACGCCTGAATGATTACCCGCTTTACCGCAAGGCGATGCAAGAAGCACTTGCTTCGATCGATACCCTCAAGACTTTCGTTTCCGACTCCGTGCAATCACAACGTGTAGACAGCATCTCCTTACTGCTCAACCGGAAAGAACAAAATATGCTGAGCTTGCTCAAAGCAATGAACGACACGGCAGCGGCGGGCATTTATCAACGAAATATAGAGAAGATTATCTCACAACAGGATTCGTTGCTCAAAGAAGAGCGTGTGCAGAAGAAAGTAGTGGTCCGGCAAAACTCCTATCAGGTACAAAAGAAGCCGAAAGGTTTCTTCAAACGTCTGGCAGAGGCTTTCGCACCCGGAAAACAAGACACCGCTACGGTAACTAACACCTCGCATGAGTACATCACCGACACGTTGGTGCAGGCTTACAATCCGGCGGACACGGTTGCCGTCATCCTGAGAAACATACAGATACAAATAAGCGACAAACGTCAGGAGCACTTGGAATTACTTAGAAACAGGGCAAACAAGCTGCGTTACAACGGTCAAATCCTGTCTGCAAAGATAAACCAGATTCTCCGTGACTTTGAAGAAGAAGAGATGAGCCGCTCACTGGACAAACTGGAGCAGAACCGGATGGTGCGCCAACACTCCATGCGCGTCATCAGTGGAATAGCAATCGGCTCGGCATTCCTAGCCGCTTTGTTTCTGATATTGATATGGCGGGACATAACAAAAAGTAACCATTACCGCCGCGAATTGGAGATTGCCAAACAAAAAGCGGAGAATTTGCTTGTCTCCCGCGAGAAACTGATGTTGACCATCACGCACGACATCAAAGCACCGGTCGGTTCCATTATCGGATATACGGATTTGCTGTCCCGGCTTACGACAGAAGAAAGGCAGCGTTTTTATCTGGATAACATGAAAGCTTCTTCCGAGCACTTGTTGAAGTTGGTCAAAGACTTATTGGATTTCCACAAGCTCGACTCCAATAAGGTGGAGATAAATCGGGTTACTTTCAACCCGCACCAATTGTTTGACGAGATAAAGATTAGCTTTGAGCCGATAGCCGAGAAGAAAAATCTGAGGTTGGATTACCAAATAGCCCCCGAATTAAATGGGCACTACATCAGCGACCCCTTCCGGATACGGCAAATTACGGACAATCTACTATCTAACGCCATCAAGTTTACAGAGGAAGGCAGCATCGGACTGTTTGTTTCCTATCGGGAATCCAAGTTATATCTAACGGTAAAAGATACGGGTAAAGGTATCTCCGACGAAGAAAAGGATAAAATATTTCAAGAGTTCACCCGCCTGAAAAACGCACAGGGAGAAGAAGGTTTCGGATTAGGCTTGTCTATCACTCAGAAATTGGTTGCTTTGTTGGAAGGAACGATAAAAGTAGAGAGCATATCCGGAAAAGGAAGTTCTTTTGAGGTTTGCCTGCCGCTATTCCCGGTTGGTGGAATAATCGAAACTCAAAAAAAAGAGGAAAACGAATCACCGAAAAGTCCCAAACCCACCCGCGCTTTGCTCATTGACGACGACCGTATTCAGTTGGAACTCACAGTGGAAATGCTAAAACAACTAAACGTAGAAGCCGTATGCTGCGAACAACCGGAAGAGTTATTTGAATATTTAAAGAATGAATCGTTCGACATCTTGCTGACGGACGTACAGATGCCTGCCATGAACGGGTTTGAACTATTGGAACTGTTGAGGAGTTCCAATATTCCTCAAGCGAGAAGTATATCCGTTATAGCAGTCACGGCACGGAGTGATATGGATGAGGAGGATTTTAAAGCAAAAGGCTTTGCCGATTGTTTACATAAGCCTTTCTCTTTAAATGAACTAAGCCGTGTCTTTTCAATTCCCGAAGTAGCGCACGAAAACTCCGATAAGGCACAATTGGATACTGATTCCCATGAATTAAAATTCGCAGCACTTACCACTTTCTCGGAAGACGATCCGGCTGCCGCTGCAAAAATCTTGCGAACGTTCGTTTCCGAAACTAGAAATAACCGTGACGCATTACAGACAGCTTTGGATGCTTCAGATGCTAAGCATCTTACCGGATTAGCACACAAAATGTTGCCGCTTTTCAGAATGATAAACGCTACCCGCTGTGTCCAATTTCTTGCATGGCTCGAAGCACACCGCGATGAGGCTTTCAGCGCAGATATGCAAGAGAAAGCTATCTTTGCCTTAGAGGAAATAGATAAAGTTATCGTACAATGCGAGAAGTTCTCAGGATTATGTTAAAAGGTATTAGCGTATTTATCAAAAGAGGAAAAATAACCGTATTTTTGTTCAACTAAAATTTATTAGAAATGGCTGTTTCTATATTAATAGTAGAAGATGATATCACATTCGGAGTAATGCTTAAAACTTGGCTATGCAAAAAAGGCTTTGCTGCCGATACAGCAAGCAATATAGCCCGTGCCCGAAAATCATTGGAATCCGGTCATTTTAATCTTGTACTCTCAGATCTTCGCTTACCTGACGGTGACGGTATTCACCTATTGAAGTGGATGAATGAACATAGTCTGGAGCTCCCTTTAATCATCATGACCGGCTATGCTGACATCCAAACAGCAGTAGAAGCCATCAAATCAGGTGCAAAAGACTACATTTCCAAACCGGTGAATCCGGATGAACTTTTAAAGAAAATCAATGAAGCTTTATCGGACAACGATTCTATTCCCCCAAAACAGTCCGTGAATAAAGGAGAACAGATAAATAATAAAGTTCAGGATAATTTTCTTGAAGGTGAAAGCGATGCAGCCAAACAACTATTCGGTTATGTACGTTTGGTAGCTCCCACAAATATGTCTGTTCTGATAAACGGTGCAAGTGGAACAGGTAAGGAATATGTCGCCCATCGCATTCATCAGTTAAGCAAACGTGCTGATAAACCTTTCATTGCAATTGACTGTGGTTCTATACCAAAAGAGTTGGCAGCATCGGAGTTTTTCGGACATATTAAAGGCTCCTTCACAGGAGCTTTAACAGATAAAACAGGAGCTTTCGTTGCAGCCAATGGAGGAACTATTTTCTTGGATGAAATAGGAAATCTTAGCTATGAAGTACAGATACAACTACTTCGTGCTCTACAAGAAAGACGTGTTCGTCCCGTTGGTTCTACCCAAGAAATGAATGTAGATATTCGTCTAATCTCCGCAACGAATGAAAATCTGGAAGTTGCCATAGAAAAAGGCACTTTCCGTGAAGATCTTTATCACCGTATCAATGAATTCACTCTAAAGATGCCTTGTCTAAAAGATCGAAAGGAAGACATACTTTTATTCGCTAATTTCTTTCTTGATCAGGCGAATAAAGAATTAGACAAGCATCTTATTGGTTTTGACGCAAAAGCTGTTGCCGCCTTACAAGAGTACCATTGGCCCGGTAATCTACGGCAAATGAGGAATGTTGTAAAACGTGCCACACTGTTAGCGCAACAGAACTTTATCTCGATTAATGAATTGGGAAATGAAATTCTTGAAACGCCAACACAGACTATGAGCATTTCCCTACACAATGAAGAAAGAGAAAAGGAACAAATTCTAGAAGCTCTACGCCATACCAACAATAATAAGAGCAAAGCTGCCATGTTGTTGGGCATAGATCGAAAAACACTTTATAATAAACTCAAACTTTATCAGATCGATCTATAATATTTGATATTGTGGAATTATTCCACAATAATTTCTACACATCTCACTATTTTCTACAATCAAACGAATCAGAATATAACCATAACTACCTGTAAATATACACATTAGTAATAAACGACTACTTTGGCACGTGCTTTGAACTTAATTTCTCAGAAGGTAAAACAAGAAAATAGCAAGAACATTAACAATTAAAGCAAATGATTATGAGAAAGTTAGTTTATGTAGCAGTAGTAGGATTAACAATGGGTAGTAGTTTATCTATATTTGCACAAGAACCGGAGAAGAAAGATACAACAGTAGTAAATCCCGAAAATTCATTGGCATTTATGCAGGAGCCGGAGAAAAAAGACACAGCAGTGGTTGAAAGTCCAAGTATTTCTTTTGCTGTGATTCAAGAGCCAGAAAAGAAAGACACTGTAGTAGTTGAAAGCCCAAGTGTTTCTTTTGCCATGGCTCAAGAGCCGGAAAAAAAGGATAGCACTACTGTAGAAAAGCCAAAAGGTGAAGTCGGAACTTCTTATGCTATGGCCCAAGAACCGGAGAAAAAGGAACAATCACAACCTAGTGATTCAATAAAAAAAGAAAAAACGACTTGTCCTGATATGAAGTTAGCGTAACAATTAAGCACAGACGTTTCTATTTGAGAGAGGAAGCCGCAAACCTTAGTATTAGCGAATACTGAGGGCGGCTTTTTTGTTTATTAAGACACAAGTGCTTTCCATAAATTATCATCCGGAACAGGAGCTTCTACCTCTATTACTTTTTTAGAAACCGGATGAATGAAACTTATTTTTCGTGCATGCAAGCAAATACTTCCATCAGAATTGGAACGTGAAGAACCATATTTAAGATCCCCTTTTATCGGGCATCCCATTTTTGCTAACTGACAACGTATTTGATGATGGCGACCGGTCTTTAGATCAACTTCAAGTAAATAATAATTTTCAGAATGGGAAATAAGTTTATAATGAAGAATTGCTTTCTTTGAATTTTTTACCTCTTTATCATATGCATAAGACTTGTTCTGTTTCTCATTGCGTACAAGATAATTAGTAAGTTCTTCCTCTTCTTTTTGGGGACAGTTTTTCACAATAGCCCAATATGTTTTTTTTATCTCGCTATGTTTGAACATTTCATTTAACCTCGAGAGTGCCTTACTGGTTTTTGCAAAAATAACTAATCCACTCACAGGGCGATCCAAGCGGTGTGTTACACCTACAAATACATTTCCCTGTTTATTATATTTCTCTTTCAGATATTGCTTAACAATATCTGAAAGAGGAGTATCTCCGGTCTTGTCACCTTGAACTATTTCCGAACTACTCTTATTGACAATTATAATATGATTATCTTCGTAAACTACAGTCATATTACATATTCATTCCACCGTCTACCTGAATAACTTGCCCTGTGACATAAGATGACATATCAGAAGCCAGGAATGTAGCTACATCAGCAACATCTTCAGGAGTTCCACCACGACGAAGAGGTATTTTCTTACTCCATTCTTCTTTCACTTCATCAGAAAGTTTGGCAGTCATATCGGTAATAATGAATCCAGGAGCAATTGCATTGGCGCGAACACCACGTGAACCTAATTCCTGGGCAATCGATTTGGCTAAACCAATCATTCCAGCCTTAGAAGCTGAATAATTACATTGTCCGGCATTACCATGAACACCAACAACAGAAGCCATATTGATAATACTTCCATTCTTTTGACGCATCATAATAGGAGTACAAGCATGAATGAAATTAAAAGCAGATTTCAGATTCACAGCAATAACAGCATCCCATTGTGCCTCGCTCATACGCATCATCAAACCATCTTTTGTAATACCGGCATTATTTACCAAAATATCAATAGTACCAAAATCATCCTTAATTTGATTAACAACAGTTTCAGTTTCAGCAAAGTTTGCAGCATTAGATGCATATCCTTTGGCTTTTACCCCAAAAGCTTCTATTTCTTTAACTGTTTTTTCAGCATTTTCATCTATAACCAGATCTGTAAATGCAACATTAGCTCCTTCTGAAGCGAATTTTAGAGCAATAGCTTTACCGATTCCGCGTGCGGCTCCTGTAACAATTGCTGTTTTTCCGTTTAATAATCCCATAATTAAAAGTAAATTAAATTATTTATTGACTAATTTCTTTTCTATGTAAAGCTCCATAAACAATGTCTCGTACGTATTTTAAACGCGTTTCGGCATCAAGTCCACTACCTATATGACCACGAATATAAGGTACTTCTATTCCTTTTACACAATAATGTACTAACGTAGCTGTCATACTAACATCATCTATTTCAAAAACGCCTTTGTTTTTTCCTTCCGTTAGTACACTTTTGAATAGAATAATCTCTCTTGCATCAAATTTCTTGCGCACTTTTTCGACTCTCCAAATATCCCGAAAGAAATTAGCACGTAATGTTCCATTTCTATAAACAACTTCTTTCACGGTATCCAGTCGTGTATAAATCATTTCAATCATTTTTTCATCCGGAGAGATATTTTTCTCCGCAACGCTTTGCATAATCTCTGATAATCTGTCAAGTTCAGACTCAACAACAGCCATATAGATTTCATCTTTACTTTTAAAGTAAGTATAGAGAGTACGGCGTCCTTTCTTCGAAGCCAAAGCAATATCATTCATGGTTGTATTCTCAACTCCCATTTTCGCAAAGAGTTGTCGAGCCACATCTACTAATTTTGCTTTCGTTTTGGATACAGTCATAGGTTATTGCACATTGCTTAATAATTTGAGCAAAAGTACAGTTTTTATTGATACTACACAAGAAAAGAAAAATTTAATAAATAAAAAGAGTTAATATTCATAACTGACATAGCTGGTTTACAGCACATTATAGGTTTATTAAAAGTTTACTTGAAAAATATCTCATGAATATATTGCAATTTTAAAATAAAGTCGTACCTTTGCACTCACAAAAGAAATAAACATCGCGGAGTGGAGCAGTTGGTAGCTCGTTGGGCTCATAACCCAAAGGTCGTCTGTTCGAGTCAGGCCTCCGCAACTTTTAAGAGGGTAAATAACTAAAATACAGTTATTTGCCTCTTT
>NZ_QSUN01000027.1 GCF_003438995.1 Bacteroides sp. OM05-12 | reverse complement strand
CCCGGGTTATTTCTTCTTTCCTTGTTATTGTTATCTTGCTTTCTTCTTATTCTTCCAAGACCGCTTTTTTTGCTTTGACTCTTTATCTTGTTTCTGTCTTTATAAATAATGATAATTATGATTCCCTTTTCTATTCTTCCTTTTTTCCCATATTGCTCCGGAATAATCGGAAAGGTTAACTATAAGTTTGTTCTAATCACTACATCAATGTTTAATAATTCTGAATTAGAATATAATATTGAGATTAATCATAATAGAATATGATCAATCTATTAATTTAGTGTATATATTTGCAATGTATTGTTGAAGTATTCATACTTATAGCAAAGAACATTTGCTTTGAATTTATAATAGTTGATTAAATTAAAAAATAATTGCTGTTTTGCAAAACTAATATAATGGTAAATTTGTTGTATTAGTGTATTATGATAAACAACGAAAAATGAAAGCAAATCAGAGAATATTATTGTTGTTATTTTTATTTATACTGAGCTTTTTCGGTATAAAGGAAATTATCGCAGATAATTCTTTGGCTTCTTCCGATCCAATATTACTCCAAAGCTCATCTTATGAACTATCCGGATGTGACAGTTTCTATGATTATACAAAAAGTTCGGGGGAATTGGAGAATAATTCATTCCATTACTATACTGACTGCACGACTACCGATATAGTTGAGCAGGGGCTTTCACAGAATTCTTTCATAAGCCAATATCGTTTGCGTAAGGGTATTGACCTTTCCTGTTTTTTTAGAAGTGTGATGCAGCAATTATCTTTTAGAGATGATATCTTAATGCTAGATAAAAGTAAAACGTTTTATTCATGGGTTAACCATAAAGTATTGCCTTCGTGCGAATACTACATTTTCACGCTTCGGCGAATAATCATTTAAAATAGTTTTTTATTTGTATGTCTTTTAGTGTGCGGTAAATGAAATATTTAACCGTGTACTTACTTATTATTTTTTACGACTATAAAATAAATAAAAAACTATTATGGAAACGACAGTTCAAAATAAATCAAAATCATTTACCGGTATTAAATCAGCTGGTCTTGTGATCTTAGCATGCCTTGTTATTGCTATATTAATATTCCATTTCGTATTTGGAAATCCTTCTAATTTTATGAATAATGAT
Source organism: Bacteroides sp. OM05-12 (assembly GCF_003438995.1). Lineage (GTDB taxonomy): Bacteria > Bacteroidota > Bacteroidia > Bacteroidales > Bacteroidaceae > Bacteroides. The sequence continues at coordinate 37,622 of NZ_QSUN01000027.1, read as the reverse complement.
CCGAACAATCATCCTCTTCCCGGTAATTTATTGGGGACGATTTATAAAGGAGGAATTATTGTTCCGATTATTCAAACTCTGCTTCTTACGGTAATTGCATTGAGTGTTGAACGTTTCTTTGCTATCAAGAGTGCACATGGAAAAGGGAATCTTGTAAAATTCGTGAGAAGTGTTAAAGAAACGTTGGCGAAAGGTGATATTAAAGCCGCCCAAGAGTTATGTAATAAGCAAAAAGGTTCTGTTGCTAACGTAGTCCTGTCTGCATTAAAGAAATATGATGAGATGGATAAAGATGACACACTTGCTAAAGATCAGAAACTTGTTGCCATTCAAAAAGAAATAGAGGAAGCTACGGCTTTGGAACTTCCGATGCTTGAACAGAATCTTCCTATTATTGCTACTATAACCACATTGGGTACATTGATGGGATTACTTGGTACTGTTATTGGTATGATTCGCTCGTTTGCAGCTTTGGCTAATGCCGGAGCAACGGATTCAATCGCATTGTCGCAAGGTATCTCCGAAGCTTTAATCAATACCGCATTCGGTATTCTTACCGGTGCATTGGCTGTTATTTCTTACAACTATTTTACCAGTAAGATTGATAAAATAACTTATAGCATTGATGAAGTCGGATTCTCGATCGTACAAACATTTGCGGCTACTCATAAGTAACATTCACTTTTAAAACTGCAATGTTATGGCACGACTCATTGTGAAAAGAAAGAGTACCCGTATTGATATGACGGCGATGAGTGATGTGACTGTACTATTATTGACATTCTTTATGCTGACCTCGACGTTCGTGCAAAAAGAACCGGTACAAGTTACTACTCCGGGATCTGTATCAGAAATAAAGATTCCCGAAACAAACATTCTCCAGATACTTGTCGATCCGGAAGGAAAGGTATTTCTTCGCTTGGATAAACAGGGAGATATGGTTAGTTCGCTTGAAAGTATGGGAAAAGATTATGGAATAACATTTACTCCGCAAGAGCTGAATAAATTTAAGCTTTTGCAGACATTTGGAGTTCCAATATCCAAGATGAAAGGTTTCCTTGCCCTGTCTACTACTGAACAAGATAAGGTTCTAAAAGATATGGGTATCCCTTGTGATAGTACGGATAATCAGTTTAAAGCATGGGTGAGATCAGCTCGTGCGTCCAATGCTGATTTGAGAATAGCGATAAAAGCCGATCAGAACACACCCTATTCAGTTATTAAGAACGTGATGAACTCTCTTCAAGATTTAAGAGAGAATCGTTATAACCTGATAACTTCTTTGAAGGCTGTACCGGCAAATCAAAAGTAAAATATCATGGCTGAAGTACAAAATAATAATGGCGATAAAAAGAAAGGTCGTCAGAAGAAGATGAATGTGTTCGTGGATTTCACTCCGATGGTGGATATGAATATGTTATTGATTACTTTCTTTATGCTATGTACATCCTTGAGTAAACCTCAGACAATGGAAATCAGCATGCCAAGTAATGACAAAGTTTCTGAAGAGCAGCAAAGTAAAGTAAAAGCGTCTAAGGCTATGACTTTTATTTTGGGAGCTGACGATAAAGTATATTACTATTTGGGTGAACCCGATTATAAAGATTATACTTCTTTGAAAGAAACGGATTATACTCCCGATGGCATGAGGGCTTTGCTTTTAGTTAGGAATAGGGATGTAGTAGCCAAAATGAATGATTTGAAAAAGCAAAAAGCTGAATTGAAAATATCCGAAGAAGAATATACTAGAAAAGCATCGGAGATAAAGAATGACAAAAATTCTCCTGTTGTGATTATCAAAGCGATGGATGGGGCTAAGTATAAGAATCTGGTTGATGCGCTGGACGAGATGCAAATCTGTAATATTGGTAAATACGTGATTGTTAATGTTACTGATGGTGATGAATTCCTTTTAAAGAATTATGAGACCTCAGGAGAACTTTCACGTAATATAGCCGGACAAGTTTAACAGCTTAAATTAAAAGAATATGGCTAAGATAGATTTAACCTCTCCGGAATGGTGTGAACTGGTTTTTACGGATAGGAATAAAGAATATGGTGCGTATAGGATGCGTGAAGAATCTCCGAGACGTCATAATTGGGCTGTTTTGATTGTTCTGTTAGTGGCTCTTATCGGGTTCAGTATTCCTAAGTTAGTGGAGTTTGCTACCCCGGAGAAGAAAGAAGTAATGACTGAAGTTACTGTTTTATCGAAACTCGACGAAGCAGAAGTCAAAGATCAGGAAGTAAGACCTGTCGAGCCTTTAGCTCCGCCTCCTCCTGCTTTGAAGAGTTCCATTAAGTTTACGGCTCCTGTGATAAAGAAAGACGAAGAAGTCCGTGATGAAGATGAAATAAAAAGTCAGGAAGAAATAACGAATACTAAAGTGGCTATTTCCATTGCAGATGTTAAAGGTAACGATGAACTCAATGGTAAAGATATTGCAGACCTGAAAGAAGTAATCACTCAGGCTCCTGTGGAAGAGGAGAAACCTTATGTGGCGGTAGAGCAAATGCCTCAATTCCCGGGAGGAGATACAGAGTTATTGTCTTTTATTGCTAAGAATTTGCATTATCCGACAATTGCTCAAGAGAATGGTGTGCAGGGAAAAGTTTATATACGCTTTGTCGTATCCAAATCAGGAACAGTACAGGGTGTGACTGTATTGAAATCTCTTGATCCATATTGTGACAAAGAAGCCATCCGAGTGATAAAGATGCTTCCTAAATGGATACCGGGCAGACAGAATGGTATCAATGTACCGGTATATTATACAGTACCTATTACTTTTAAATTACAATAAAATTGATGAAGATGAAACGATTTGCCATATTTCCTTTTCTTATTCTCCTCCTTTTGGTCGGATGTAAGAATAAAAGTAGAGACGCATTAACGGATACGATGACTTCCGGGGTGATTAAGATTGCGGTCGATGAGAATTTTGAACCGATTATTCAGGAGGAAATAGAAGTTTTCGAGGCATTGACTCCAATGGCAGGAATCGTTCCGATTTATTGTAGTGAAGTGGATGCAGTGAACTATCTCCTGAAGGACAGCGTGCGGTTGGCAATCACCACTCGCGAGTTGTCTTCTCAGGAAATGGAGTCGTTCCATAGTCGTAAGTTCTTTCCAAGAAGTATCAAGCTTGCTATAGACGGAATTGCCTTGATTGTAAACAATCAGAATCCTGACTCTTTGATAAGTGTGTCTCAATTGGAAAAGATTCTAACCGGTGAGATTACCGATTGGAAAGAGCTTTACCCTGCATCCCGTTTAGGTAAACTTCAATTAGTGTTTGATAATCCGAATTCCAGTACTGTTCGTTTTGCTATGGATTCTATATGTAAGGGGAAACCCCTGTATGAAGAATTGAAAGCACAAAAGACGAACTCGGAAGTGATTAATTATGTAGCGAGAACACCCGGAGCTATCGGAGTGATAGGTGTGAATTGGTTGGGAAATCCGAGAGATACGACCAATCTTTCTTTTAATGACAGGATTAGAGTGATGGCTGTCAGTAGAGCAAAGATTGCCATCCCTGAAAATAGTTTCAAACCGTATCAGGCATATCTGGCAACCGGAAGTTATCCGCTTTCCCGTAATGTATATATTTTGTTGAATGATCCGCGTGGAGCGTTACCTTCGGGTCTTACAGCATTTCTTACCGGAGCGAGAGGGCAAAGGATAATATTGAAATCAGGATTGGTCCCGGCTACGGAACCTGTCCGTATTGTAAATGTAAAAGACGAATAATCATATAATTAAAGAACGACTATGAGACGAATAATTTTAATAATAATGTTACTGCTCTTGGCTGGTTTGCTATTTCGGGTATCTGCACAAACTATTGATAGCGAAGGGGTGGCTTATTATAAAGCGGGGTTTCCAAATGCGGCTAAAACTCTTCTGTTGAGTGAGGTCGGGACTTCACCGTCTGATGCGAGAGGGTATTATTATCTTGGGAATATATATTTTAGTGAGAATAAAGCAGATTCTGCTTCTTATTACTATAAAAAAGGGTTGGCATTAGATGCGGAGAATCCATATTGCCGGATTGGTTTGGCACAACTGCTGTTAAAGGATGATCCGAAACAAGGTGCAGAACAGATCGATGCAATGTTGAAAGGCAAGAATAAAAAGAATCCGGATATCATTATTGCAGCAGGTAGAGCTTTCTTGGATAATAATATGCCGGAAAAAGCCTTAGAGTACAAGGAGCTTGCAGAAAAAATAGCAGGGAAGTATGCACCATTGCATGTCTTTGCCGGTGATATTGCTTTCGTAAAAAGCAATATGGGTAATGCTTGCAGTGAGTATGAACAGGCTATCTACTTTGATCCCGATTGCAAGGAAGCTTATATAAAGTATGCGGAAGCCTATATGAATGTCAATCCCCGATTATCGGTGGAGATGTTATTTAAACTGAAAAGCCTGCATCCGGATTTTCTTCCGGTGGAAAAAGAGTTGGCAATTGTCTATTATTCTTTGGGAGAATATCGCGAAGCTATTGATGCTTACGAACAATTTATCCATTCAAATTGCGCTTCAGTCGATGATTTTACCAAATACAGTATGGTATTGTTTTTGGCAAAAGATTATGGGAAGTCATTAGACTTAGTAAATAAAGCGTTGGAACGTGATCCTGATAATGTTATTCTTAAACGTTTGGCAATGTATGATAATTATGAATTGAAAGAGTATAGTAAAGGCTTACAAGCGGCACAAACGTTCTTTGATCAGTCGGCCGATTCCGAATGTGTATATCTGGATCATCTTTATTACGGACGTTTGTTGAGTGCCAACAAACAATCGGATAAAGCATTGGAACATTATTACAAGGCGTTGGATATGGAGTCGGATAAGCCGGAAATCTGGAAAGAGTTATCAGAAGTACATGAAAAGATGAGTAATTATAATGAGGCGATTCATGCTTTTAATACTTATTTGAAGGCTATCGGGAAGGATGCCGAAGTAGCGGACTTATTTTTCTTAGGCAGGCTTTATTATTATGAAGGAAGTGCATTAACAGATTCATTGCCTGAGAACTTAGCAAAGAAGAAAACTGCTTTGGCTAGTGCGGACAGTATCTTTTCTATTGTGGAAGAGAAAGTGCCGGATAATTATTTGGGTTATTTTTGGCGTGCCCGTGCTAATTCTTTGTTAGACCCGGAAACAACGGTCGGACTGGCAAAACCTTATTATGAAAGTGCATTGGCAATTCTTGAAGACAAACCGGATGCAGGGAAATCACTTCTTGTAGAATGTAATAGCTATTTGGGCTATTATTATTTTGTGAAGAATGAGTTTACCGAGTCTAAAGTTTATTGGAATAAAATATTGGAAATTGATCCGTCTAACGATACGGCTCGTAAAGCGTTGGAAGGTATTCAATAAATTGTTTTTTTTACTTACATAAATTTAGTTGTTATCAGGAAAGAGGGAGAAGTGATTCTGCCTCTTTTCGTTTTTCTGGGGGATAGATTAGCTTTTCTAAAAGTCATCTGCTTAAATATCCATTATTTGTACATAATAAATACGGGAAACGGTAAACTTATTATGAAAAAAAATGTTTTCTTTGTAAGCAGTTTGTGTTTTAGAAGACAATGATGAAGAAAATATTGCGATGGACAGGCATTATCATACTTACTCCTGTTCTTCTGTTTGTAGTTTTGTTTATTCTTTTATATATACCTCCTATCCAGAATTTCCTGAGAGAGAAGGCTACTACTATTGCATCCGAGGCAACAGGCTGGGAGATCGGTATTGAGCGTATCAGTCTTTCTTTTCCACTTAATCTGGTGGTAAAAGGCGTTGAAGTGGTTGATAAACAAGATACACTCTTAACGGCAGGAGAACTAATGGTCAAAGTACAGCTTTGGCCTTTGATAAAGAAGCAGGTTGAGGTTAACGGGATCGGACTTCAAAATGTGAAAGTAAATTCGGCCGGATTGATTGACGGCATGAGGATAGAAGGTTCTTTAGGGGATTTCTTTTTAGAATCGCATGGAGTTGATTTGGATAAAGAAACGGTGACAGTGAATAAGGTAAAGCTTAGTGATACGGATCTGAGACTTTGTTTGAATGATACGACTGAAAGTAAACCGGACACGACTTCTACTCCTTTGAAATGGAAAATACTTTTGCATCAGTTATCGCTGGACAATATAGCTTTTGCCTTACAAATGCCTGCTGATAGCCTGAATCTGTATGCACGCATCAATAGTGCAATGTTGCAGAAAGGAGAAGTAGACTTGGGCACGGAACTTTATCAACTGGCTTTGTTGAAGCTTTCAGATAGTGAGGTGCATTATGACTCCGGGAATGGAATTGCTTCTGCCGGTTTTGATCCTTCGCATATTATTGCCCGTAATATTAATATCAGACTGGATTCATTAAAATATCACGGGCAGAACATCATGGCACAGATACGCCAATTTACGTTGGATGAACGTTCCGGGCTATCTGTAACGTCCTTGAAAGGTAATATTAAGTCTGACAGTACCTCTATTCGTATTCCTGATTTGCGTTTGGAAACCCCTTATTCCTTCGTAGACTTGTCGGTTTTAGCCGATTGGGCTACTGTTTATAAACCGGAAACAGGTGTGCTTTCCGTACAGTTAAATGCCGATTTCGGGAAAGAAGATGTCTTGCTGTTTACAGGGCATTTATCCGATGATTTTAAAAAAGAATATCCTTTTCGCCCCCTTGTGTTAAGAGCGGATATAAAAGGTAATATGCAGGAACTCAAATTGAATGAACTTCGTGCGGAGCTACCCGGTGCTTTTAGACTGGCAGTGGAAGGCAATGCTACTTCGGTTCTGGATAGCATAAACCGTAAAGCTTTTATTGATTTGGATGCGTCGACCGGTAATCTTGACTTTGTACTTTCCTTATTGGATGCCGAGTCAAGAGATAATTTTGCCATTCCCCATGATATGTCTTTAACCGGTGAAGCTAAAATGAACGGAGAAGCATATCATGCTAACCTTGCTTTTGCTGAAGGAGTCGGAAAGATTCTCTTAAATGCTTCATATGATGGAAAGAACCAAGCGTATAGTGCGGCATTGGATATTGACAGTTTGCAATTAACAGATTTCATGCCGAAAGATTCTCTTTATATGCTTACGGCATCCGTTGCGGTCAAAGGAGAAGGACTTGATTTCTATTCACCGAAAACCCGTGTGAATGCGGAATTGAAAGTAGATGCTTTTAGTTACGCTATCTATGATCTGTCAGGTATTCAGCTGACGGCATCTTTAGAGAAGAATCAGGCAACCGTTTTATTGGACAGTCATAATCCTTTGGTTGATTTGCAAGCGAGACTGAATGCTTTGCTGCATAAGAATCAGATCAGTGCAGATTTGGATATGAATGTCGCTAATATTAACTTTTATCGGATGCACATGACGCCGACACCTTTTGATGTCGCCCTTAATTTTCGGGTAAAGGCATCTACAGACATGAAGATAACTCATTCACTGGATGGTGCTATTACCGATATGCGCATGAAAACAGAGAAGCAGAACTTTAAACCTAAAAACATCTATTTTGAAGCATCAACGGGAAAAGATTCCACTTTGGCAAGCGTGAGTGCAGGAGATTTAAAGGTTTCTTTGGAGGGAGTAGGAGATATAGAACGGATTATGAAAGAATCAAACCGTTTTATGGAAGTGCTGACCGAACAGCTTGCAGAGAAACGAATCTACCAGAATGAATTGCGTAAGTATCTGCCGGGTACGTGTATCCGCATCACTGCCGGAACGGACAATCCGTTAAGTAATTATCTGGCGGCAGCTTCCGGTATTGGCTTTCATCAGTTCTTGATGGATATGGATACTTCTCCGGAGGAAGGGCTTAATGGTAATTCCTATATTTATGCTTTACATACGGATAGTTTGCAGTTGGATACGATACGGTTGGACATTCATCAGGATACTACCGGAGTGAAGTTTGCTGCCGGAGTAGTCAATGGACCGGACAATAAACAAATAGTCTTTAAAGCATCAGCCGACGGTGAGATTCATAAACGGGGTGCTGAGTTGTTATTGAAATACTTTAATGATAAAGGTGAGAATGGCGTGTTGTTGGGTATTCGTGCAGTACTACACAAGAATGGAATGTCTTTCCATCTTTTCCCGGAGCATCCGACGATTGTATTCCGGCCTTTTAATGTGAATAAAAAGAATTATGTTTATATAGGAAAAGATAATCGGGTACGTGCTGACGTTTCCGTCTTGGATTCGGCAGGGACAGGATTAAAACTCTATTCCTTGCCTGATACTACGGTGTTGCAGGATATAGCGGTGGAGTTGCGTAGGATAGAGCTGGCGGATATATGCGAAGTGATGCCTTATATGCCGAAGATCAGCGGATTGTTTAATGCAGAAGCTCATTATGTTCAGACAGAGCAGAATCTTCAGTTGGCTGCCGATGTGCAAGTGCAGAAACTGGTATATGAGAAGAATGCAATTGGTAATGTCGAACTTAGTGCGGTTTATTTGCCGGGTGAAGAAGGTGATCATCACCTGGATGCCCATCTAACCCACAATAATGTAGAGGTTTTATCGGCAGGTGGTGTCTATCATACCGCAGGCAATGGCTCTATTGATGCGGATGTTACTTTGCAGGATCTTCCGTTGGATTTGGCGAATGGCTTTATTCCGGATAGGATGGTGAGGCTGATGGGGAACTTGGATGGTAATCTGAGTGTCAAAGGTGAGTTGTCAAAGCCTGTCTTGAACGGTGAAGTTGTATTAGACTCGGTAGCGGGCGATGTTCCTCAGTATGGTTTACGTTTCCGTATGGATAATAAACCGATTCGTTTGGAAAACAGTAAATTGGTATTTGATAAATATAATCTTTATACCCGTGGAGATAATCCGTTTGTTATTGACGGCAATGTCGATATGTCGGATTTTGCAGCGATGACTGCCAATCTGAGGTTGCGTGCACGCAACTATGAGTTGATAAATGCTAAGAAAACGAAAGAGTCTTTGGTATATGGGAAAGTTTTCGTAGACTTTTTTGCTACGGCAAAAGGACCTTTGGATGCTTTGCAGATGCGGGGTAATATAAATCTGCTTGGAACGACTAATGTAACCTATGTTTTAAAGGATTCTCCGTTGACTGCGGCTCAAGACCGCTTGGGCGAGTTGGTGACTTTTGTTGATTTCAGCGATACTACACAGGTGGTACAGGAACAAATGCCTGCGGTTTCTTTAGGAGGCATGGATATGTTGATGGTAGTCCATATAGATCAGGCGGCAAGGGTAAATGCTGATTTGAGCGAAGATGGCTCCGACTATATCCGTTTGGAAGGAGGCGGTGATCTGTCGCTTCAATATTCGGAATATAATGGCATACAGCTGACCGGACGTTATACGCTGACAAGCGGTAAGATGAAGTATTCAATTATGGGATTGAAGAAGTTGGATTATACGATTCAGAATGGAAGTTATGTCGATTTTAGCGGTAACCCGATGAACCCGTTGTTGAATATTGTTGCTGTGTATAAAGTCCGTACTTCCGTTATGCAAGACGATCAGAAACGGATGGTCAACTTTGAAGCGAGCATCACCATACAGAATACGTTGGAGAATCTGGCTGTCAGCTTCAACCTGAGTGCACCGGAGGATGCTACCATACAGAATGAACTGTCTGCCATGTCGGATGAAGAGCGTAGTAAGCAAGCAGTAGCGATGATGATAACCGGCACTTATCTGGGTAGTGGCGGTACCGGTGGTTTCAATATGGGCAGTAGCCTGAATAGTGTCTTGAATAGTGCAATTCAGGGTATAACCAATAATATTAAGGCTGTGGATATTAGTTTGGGAGTCGATATGTCCGATGGTTCGGATGGCAATGCCCATACGGATTATTCCTATCAGATATCCAAACGTTTCTGGAATGACCGGTTCAATGTTATTATCGGCGGAACCATCTCTTCCGGTGATAATGTGCAACAGGGGGAACAGACCTTTATTGATAATATATCGATAGAATATCGTTTGGACGGCAGTGGAACGCGTTACATCAAGTTGTTCCATGATAAGAATTATGATAGCATATTGGATGGTGAGATCACCGAAACGGGTGTTGGTGTTGTGTTGCGTAAGAAGATGTCCCGAATGGGAGAACTGTTTATTTTCCGCAAGAGTAAAAAGGCTTCGAATGCCGGAAATAAAAAGAGCAAATAAAGATGAAGAAGATAGATACACATAGTAAGGCGACTGTAATTATTCTTTTGATACTTCCTCTTCTTTTGTCAGGATGTTCGATTACACGTAATCTTCCGAAAGATGAAGTTTTGTATAGAGGGATAAAAGAAACGATCGTAGAGAATGAAGATAAGACTCCTGCCGGTGATGCCGCACTTGCAGAAGTGGAAGCAGCATTGGCTTGCAAACCGAATAACTCTTTCTTTGGGAGTTCATCCATGAAGTGGCCTTTTCCTTTTGGTTTGTGGATCTATAATGATTTTGTAAACTCCAGGAAGAAAGTCGGCAAGTGGATATTTGATAAGCTTGCTGCCAAGCCGGTGTTTATTTCAACGGTAAATCCGGAGTTGCGTACGAAGATAGCCCAGAATGTATTGCATGATTACGGTTTCTTTAACGGGAAGGTTACTTCGGAAGTTGTACCGATGAAAGACAGCTGCAAAGCTAAGATCATTTATCGGGTGGATATGAAGAATCCCTATTTTCTGGATTCGATAGCTTATCTCGGCTTCTCTCCTCGTGGCGATAGTCTTATACAGGCAGAATGGCAACAGCGTTTGATACGAAAAGGAGATAATTTCAGCGTTATCCAATTGGATGCGGAACGTCAGCGATTGAGTAATCTGTTCAGGAATAACGGCTACTTCTACTATCGTCCTGATTTTATCACTTTCCGTGCCGATACGTTGATAGCTCCGGGAAAGGTGAGCCTGCAAATTATTCCGAAGCAGGGATTACCTCCTATGGTAAGGCGTCAATGGTATATGGGACGTACATCTTTTACCATAGCGGGATATAACAACACTAGCCGCCGTGCGCCAAAAGATTCTGTGATGTATAAAGATATGCTCGTTTATTATACCGGCAAGCGTCCTCCTGTGCGTCCTTCCGTTTTATACAAACGGTTGCGTTTCCATGAAGGTTCTCTCTACTCGCAGCAAGCGCAATCAAAGAGTCAGGAGAATCTGAACCGTCTGGGCGTGTTCCGTTATGCGGAGTTCCAGTATGCACAACGGGATACTCTTCCTTCGTGCAATCGCCTTGATTTGAAGATTAATGCAGCGATGGATTTGCCGCTTGACGGAGAATTGGAACTGAATGTCACATCTAAGAGTAATGATCAGATAGGACCGGGAGCTGTGTTCAGCGTATCGAAGAAGAATGTTTTCCGCGGAGGTGAAACCTTCTCTGTGCAATTAAAGGGTTCGTATGAATGGCAGACAAATTCATCTGTCAAAGGAAGCAAGTCCAAGATCAATTCGTATGAGTTGGGCGTTTCAACTTCATTGCATTTCCCGTGGGTAGTATTCCCGTGGCTACATAAAGTTGATTTTAACTTCCCGGCTACCACTACTTTCCGCCTTTATGCAGACCAACTGAACCGTGCCGGCTTTTTCAAGATGCTTTCTTTCGGTGGTAATGCAAGCTACAATTTTCAGCCTTCGGCAACCAGGAAACATTCTGTTACCCCGTTTAAGCTCACTTTTAACGTGATGCAAAGCAAGACCGCCAAATTTGATTCTATCATGAATGCAAACAAGGCTCTTTATCTCAGTTTGCAGAACCAGTTTATTCCTGCCATGTCATATACTTATACGTATGATGATGCGAGTATCACGGCGAAGCGCAATCATCTATGGTGGGAGACTTCTGTTACTTCGGCAGGAAACATAACTTCCGGAATCTATGCCATATTCGGGCAGAAGTTTGAAAGAAAAGATAAGAAGCTGCTTGGAAACCCGTTTGCACAGTTCATGAAACTGACTTCCGAAATCCGTTATAATTATAAGATAGATTCCAGACAACGCCTTGCCATGCGTTTTATGGCAGGTGCTATTTATTCTTACGGCAATGCAAAGGTTGCTCCTTACAGTGAACAGTTCTTTATCGGCGGAGCAAACAGTATTCGTGCGTTTACGGTACGTTCCATCGGACCGGGCAGTTACCATCCGAAGGTGGAAACCAAGTATTCTTATATTGACCAGACGGGTGATTTGAAGCTGGAAGCCAATATTGAATATCGTTTTAAGATTATAGGTGACCTGCACGGAGCTGCTTTCTTGGATGCCGGTAATATCTGGCTGTTGAGGAATGATCCTGACCGTCCGGGCGGGCAATTCAAATTTTCCGACTTCGGAAAGGATATTGCTTTAGGCACAGGAGCGGGATTGCGTTATGACTTGACGTTCCTTGTTATCCGTTTCGATGTCGGAATAGGACTGCATGTCCCTTATGAAACCTCCAAGAAAGGATATTATAACTTACCCTCTTTTAAGAAAAGTCTCGGTTATCATTTAGCGATTGGTTATCCTTTCTGATTCTGTTGTGCTTTACAAATATAATTACTACTTTTGCGGGTATTAAGAACGAGCTTTAATATTAACCTTTATAAATTACAACAAAATGAAACCTACATTATTTGTACTGGCGGCCGGAATGGGAAGTCGTTATGGTGGTTTGAAACAATTAGACGGGCTGGGTCCTAACGGAGAAACAATTATGGATTATTCAATCTTCGACGCAATACGCGGTGGATTTGGGAAATTGGTATTTGTTATCCGTAAAGACTTCGAAAACGATTTCCGTAATAAAATTATCAGTAAATATGAAAACCATATTCCGGTAGAATTGGTATTCCAATCTATCGACGATCTGCCTGCGGGATTTACCTGTCCGGAAGGAAGAACGAAACCTTGGGGAACGAATCACGCTGTATTAATGGGTAAAGACGTTATCAAAGAACCGTTTGCCGTTATCAATGCAGATGATTTCTACGGACGTGATAGCTTTGCGGTGCTTGGAAAGGCATTAAGTGAGATGGACGGAAAGAAAAATGATTATTGCATGGTAGGTTATCGTGTAGGCAATACTTTGTCTGAAAGCGGCTCTGTGGCTCGTGGCATTTGCGGAACAAATGAAGGAGGATACCTGACGACTGTTGTAGAACGTACCGAGATTATGCGCGTCAACGGTCCTGTTTGTTACAAAGATGAAAAGGGCGAATGGGTAGCTATCGAAGATAATACGCCGGTTTCTATGAACATGTGGGGATTTACTCCTGACTATTTCAAGTATTCGGAAGATTATTTCGTGGAATTCCTGAAGGAAAATCGTGAAAACCTGAAAGCTGAGTACTACATTCCTTTGATGGTCAACAAATTGATAAACGATGGTACAGCAAGAGTGAAAGTGTTGGATACCACTGCCAAATGGTTTGGTGTGACCTATGCTGCCGATCGTCAATCTGTCGTAGATAAGATTCAGGCTTTAGTAGACGCCGGCGAATATCCCGCTAAGTTATTTTAATGGATATACCTGTTATCCTCTTTTCAGGGGGGATAACACTAATCGATAGTCAGGCTGTGGAGGCAACAAGGGTAGGTTGCTTTCACAGCTTTTTTTATATAGATTTGTTTGTTTCTTCCTCGTGAATTAATGTAATTGCCTTGATGAACTGATGTGAAACTATTGACTCATTAATCTTTTCACGGTCGTGGGTCGATCGTTTCACTACTGTGGGGCGAACGTTCCATATACGTGGAACGAATGCGTCATAGTTGTGAAAAGATTACTATGAACCGATCAACGGCATACATATTACTTTGCAAAAGATGAGATTGGTATTTGTCGGAAGGTAAATTGTTTACGATAAGGCATAAAAAAAGGAGTACCGCTGTACTCCAACCTTTGTTAACCTTAAATCTAATACTATGAAAAACACATTGCAAAGGTACGGCTTTTTCGCAATTCTCCAAATAAATATGCTAAGAAAATATGTTTTATAACACGATTTAAGAAAATACTCGTAAAGTCTTAAAGCATTTAAATTTGAGGCAATTTTCATTATGGTAGGAAAACTTAAATATTTAGGCTGATACTCCCCCTTTTTTTGTCATAATTTCATCGTTTCTCATCATTAATGTATATATTTGCAAACTTGATAAGATTTGAACGATGATTGAACTACGATGATTTCAGTAGAAAATTTATATGTGGAATTCAGTGCGACCCCTCTTTTGGAAGAGGTTACGTTCGTTATAAATAAAAGAGACCGCATCGCCTTAGTCGGGAAGAATGGGGCGGGGAAGTCTACTATGCTTAAAATATTGGCGGGAATGCAATTGCCTACTTCGGGCAATGTGGCTGTGCCAAAGGATATTACTATCGGTTATTTGCCTCAGGTGATGATTCTTAGTGATGAACACACCGTAATGGAAGAGGCGGAATTGGCATTTGAACATATTTTCGAATTACAGGCCGGGATTCAACGGATGAATCAGGAGCTTGCCGAAAGAACGGATTACGATTCTGAAAGCTATCATAAACTGATCGATCGCTTTACGCATGAAAACGAACGTTTCCTGATGATGGGAGGCACCAACTACCGTGCGGAAATAGAGCGCACCTTGATGGGGCTAGGCTTTAAGCGGGAAGATTTTGACCGTTCCACTTCCGAATTCAGCGGAGGATGGCGTATGCGTATCGAATTGGCCAAACTGTTGCTTCGTCGTCCTGATGTGCTTTTATTGGATGAGCCTACCAATCATCTTGACATAGAGTCTATCCAGTGGTTGGAAAACTTCCTGAAGAGCAGTGCCAATGCTGTTGTTCTGGTATCTCACGACCGTGCATTCATCAATAACGTGACGACACGTACCATAGAGATAAATTGTCGGAGGATATATGATTATAAAGTTGCTTATGACCAGTTTGTTGTTCTGAGAAAAGAACGCAGGGAGCAACAGTTGCGTGCCTACGAAAATCAGCAGAAACAGATACAGGATACGGAGGACTTTATAGAAAGATTCCGTTATAAGGCTACAAAAGCCGTGCAAGTGCAAAGCCGTATCAAGCAATTGGAAAAGATTGTCCCGATAGAAGTGGATGAAGAAGACAATTCGGCCTTGAGGTTGAAGTTTCCTCCCGCTCCGCGTTCAGGCAGCTATCCGGTCATTGCTGAGAATTTGAAGAAAGCCTATGGTAATCATGTCGTATTTCATGATGTAGACCTGACGATTAATCGTGGGGAAAAGGTGGCTTTTGTCGGAAAGAACGGTGAGGGTAAATCTACCTTGGTGAAATGTATCATGGGAGAGATTGACTATGAAGGTAAACTTACGATAGGTCATAACGTGATGATAGGATACTTTGCCCAGAATCAAGCACAACTGCTGGATGAGAATCTGACGGTATTTGATACGATTGATTATGTGGCTCAGGGAGACATTCGTACGAAAATACGTGATATACTCGGTGCTTTCATGTTTGGCGGTGAAGCCTCCGACAAGAAAGTGAAGGTGCTTTCCGGAGGAGAGCGCAGTCGTCTGGCAATGATAAAACTATTGCTCGAACCGGTCAACCTGTTGATATTGGATGAGCCTACCAACCATTTGGATATGCGTTCGAAAGATGTGCTGAAAGACGCTATCCGTGAGTTTGAGGGAACGGTTATCGTCGTTTCCCACGACCGTGATTTCCTGGATGGATTGGTAACCAAAGTCTATGAGTTTGGTGGCGGCGTGGTAAAAGAACATTTGGGAGGTATCTATGATTTCTTGCAGAAGAAGAAAATAGAAAATCTGAATGAGTTGCAGCGTAAGCCGGAATTATCGGAATCTCCTACGGCGCAGAATGACGAACCTGCTCAGGTAAGTGAGAATAAATTGTCTTACGAGGCGCAAAAAGAGCTGAATAAGAAACTCCGTAAGCTGGAAAAGCAAGTTTCGGATTGTGAAAAGGAAATAGAAGTTTTGGAAAAGAAAATAGCTGTTGTGGAAGAACAGATGACAACCCCCGAAGGTGCCTCGGATATGTCGCTTTATGAACAACACCAACAATTAAAAAAGCAAATGAACATGGTGGTTGAAGAATGGGAAAACACATCTATGGAATTGGAAGAACTACAGAATACTAATTAATTTATACAGTATGAAGATGAAGTATTATTTGCCTATTATGGCATTTGCTTTGATGGCTGCAACGGGCTGCAATAGCAAAAAAGAAGCGGCTATGTCCGCAGGTATTGACCTAGCTAACCTTGACACAACGGCATTGCCGGGAACCAACTTTTATCAGTATGCATGTGGAGGGTGGATGAAGAATCATCCTTTGACGGATGAGTATTCTCGTTTCGGTTCTTTCGATATGCTGGCGGAAAACAACCGTGAGCAGTTGAGAGGTTTGATAGAAGAATTGGCTAAGAAGCAGAATGAACAAGGAACCGTAGCACAAAAGATCGGTGATTTGTACGGTATGGCCATGGATAGTGTTAAACGTAATGCCGATGGAATGACTCCGATTCAGGCCGAACTGGAAATGATTGCCTCTGTAAAGGATAAGGCTGAACTTTCTAAATTGATGGCTGAACTTCGCCGCAAAGGTTTGGATGTATACTTTGCTTTATATATCGGTGCCGACCCAATGAATAGTACAATGAATTTGGTACAGACTTATCAAAGCGGTATCGGGCTCGGTGAAAAAGAATATTATTTGGAAGATGATGCTCATACGAAAGAAATTCGTGACAAGTACCAGGAACATATCGCCAAAATGTTTGAATTGGCAGGCTTTACTCCGGAGCAGGCCAAGAAAAACGCTGAAGCTGTCATGATGATTGAAACTCGTATTGCGAAGGCATCTTTCAGTGCTGTAGAACAACGTGATCCGCATGCCAATTATCATAAAATGAGTTTGGATGAACTGAAGAAAGAAATTCCGGGCATTGACTGGGATGTTTATTTCAGTACCATCGGTTTGAAGGATGTGAAAGAATTAAGCGTTTCACAGATTGAACCGGTGAAGGAAGTGGAAAGTATTATTAATACGGTTGCTCTGGAAGATCAGATTGCTTATATGCAATGGAAGTTGATTGACACAGCTGCATCTTATTTGAATGATGACTTTGAGAACCAGAACTTTGAGTTCTATGGAAAAGTGCTTTCAGGTAAGAAAGAGCAAAGACCTCGTTGGAAACGCGCCGTAGGTATTGTTGACGGAGTTTTGGGCGAAGCTGTAGGACAAATGTATGTTCAGAAATATTTCCCGGCAGAAGCAAAAGACCGTATGGTGAAGCTGGTGAAGAATCTTCAAACAGCACTGGGCGAACGTATCCAGAACCTTGAATGGATGGGAGATTCAACTAAGACTAAGGCTATGGAGAAGTTGAATACATTCTACGTAAAGGTAGGTTATCCTGATAAATGGAGAGATTATACGGCTTTGAATATTGATAAGAATGATTCTTACTGGGCTAATATTGAGCGTGCTACTCAGTTTGAGTATGATTATATGTTGGATAAGGCCGGCAAACCGGTGGATAAAGACGAATGGGGTATGACTCCTCAAACGGTGAATGCATACTATAATCCGACTACGAATGAAATTTGCTTCCCGGCAGGTATCCTTCAATATCCGTTCTTCGATATGAATGCTGACGATGCTTTCAATTACGGTGCAATCGGTGTGGTAATTGGTCATGAGATGACACACGGATTCGATGATCAGGGACGTCAATTTGATAAAGACGGTAATTTGAAAGACTGGTGGACGGCAGAAGATGCTGAACGTTTCAATAAGCGTGCACAGGTGATGGTGAATTTCTTCGACAGTATCGAAGTTTTACCGGGATTGTATGCGAACGGTTCTTTGACATTGGGCGAGAATATTGCCGACCATGGTGGTTTGCAAGTATCTTACCAAGCATTTAAGACAGCTACAAAAGATCAACCGCTCGGAGTTGTGGATGGCTTTACTCCTGAACAACGCTTCTTCCTTGCTTATGCAAATGTATGGGCGGGAAATATCCGTGACGAGCAAATCCGTGTTTATACAAAGAGTGATCCCCACTCTTTAGGCAGATGGCGCGTTGACGGTGCGCTTCCTCAGATCGGTGCATGGTACGAGGCATTTAATATTACCGAGGCGGATCCGATGTTCTTGCCTGCTGAGAAACGTGTGTCTATTTGGTAATCAATAGATTTATAATAGGATGAAAAGCCTCGGAACATCATCGTTCCGGGGCTTTTTTAACTTAATTCAGTATTTATCCATTCTTCTTTTCTATTATTTGTACTATCTTTGTCACGTTAAAAAGTAACCGATGAAGCAAAGAATTAATATAGCATGGTTGTTGATGATGGTCTGCATGATAATGCTGACCGCTTCTGTATTGCCTCATCATCACCATAAAGGATTACTTTGCTTGCAGCATGATGCAACAGAGAAAGAATGTTCGGCACCTGTAGAACAGGATTCTCATAACTCCTCTACCTGCAAAGCCTGCTGTGTTACGAAATTCAATTGTGCACGTCCCGATTCGGACGACTCCATAGTGCCGGATTATACTTTGGAATCGGTGCTTTTCACATTGACTGATATCTATTTATTACCTCTTCTACAAGAAGAATGTTTAATCGATACTTCTTATTATTACGAACATCTGCATAGCCGGCACGTTTCGGATGCTGTCGGATTGCGTGCTCCCCCCTTCATTGTTAGGATGATTGGTTAGGATGCTTCTACAACGAAGTATTCCGGTATATTACTGAATCATCATTTGTGTACTGTAATCTTTTTATGGTAGAATACTACCTGTTTATCAATTACAATATTTAGTATAACAATGAAGAAAACTATTTTTATGGGAATCTTGGGAATGTTCCTCCTAGGTTCCTGTCATAATCACGATAAAGAACAGAATCATGACGGACATGATCACTCGGAGCATACGGACGATCATGCCGGACACAATCACGCGGAAGAAGGGCATAATCATGCAGAAGAAGTTGCTGCCGCATCCCATTCGGATGAAATTATCTTTCCGGTCGCTAAAGCTGAGGCTGCCGGAGTTAAAGTAGAAACGATACAACCTAAAACCTTTCATCAGGTTATTCCGACAAGCGGACAGATACTCGCTGCGCAAGGAGATGAAACAACAGTGGTGGCAAACGTGGCCGGCGTTGTTTCGTTCAAATCTCCGGTGACAGACGGTATGCCTGTTCGCCAAGGAATGCCGTTGGTGGTACTTTCTTCAAAAGATATGATGGATGGCAATCCTGTACAACGCGCCAAAGTCGATTATGACATTGCCCGTAAGGAGTATGAACGTGCAAAAGGTTTATTGGAAAGTAAGATTGTTTCGGAGAAAGATTTTAATGCCATTAAGCAGACCTATGAGAACGCCCGCATCAGTTATGAAGCGGTTGCAAAGAATCAGACAGCCGGAGGACAAGTTGTTACGGCTCCGATGGGAGGCTATGTGAAGAGCTGTCTGGTGAATGAAGGGGATTATGTGACGGTTGGACAACCGCTTGTGAGTATTACCCAGAATCGGCGTTTATTTCTTCGTGCTGAAGTCTCAGAGAAATATTATGGTTATCTGAAGAGTATTACTTCTGCCAATTTCCAAACGCCCTATAATAATAAGGTATATAGTCTGGATGATTTAAGCGGGCGCGTCCTTTCTTATGGTAAGGCTTCGGGTGGGTCTTCTTTCTATGTCCCTGTCACCTTTGAATTCGATAATCGTGGAGATGTGATTCCCGGTTCGTATGTGTCTGTCTATCTTTTGTCTTCTCCGATGCCGGATGTGTTGGTTCTGCCTCATACTGCATTGACCGAAGAACAAGGATTGTATTTTATTTATATACAGTTGGATGCGGAAGGATATAAGAAACAGGAAGTGATGCTTGGTGCGGATAACGGTAAAGAAATCCAAATCCTTTCCGGGCTAAAGGCTGGTGATAAAGTCGTGACTGAAGGTGCTTATCAGGTGAAACTGGCCGGAGCTACCAATGCGATTCCGGCTCACTCACATGAACATTAATCCCCGAAAGCTATGTTGAATAAGATAATTCATTTTTCGCTGCACAATCGGCTCATGATATTGGTTGCGGCAGTATTATTGCTGGTGGGAGGTACTTACACGGCTTTTCATACGGAAGTGGATGTTTTCCCGGATTTGAATGCTCCGACGGTTGTAATCATGACCGAAGCCAACGGCATGGCGGCTGAGGAAGTGGAGCAATTAGTGACATTTCCGGTAGAAACAGCCGTGAACGGGGCTACTAATGTGCGTCGTGTACGCTCTTCTTCTACGAATGGCTTTTCTGTTGTATGGGTAGAATTTGATTGGGATACGGATATTTATCTGGCGCGTCAGATTGTTTCAGAGAAACTTTCGATTGTGGGAGAGGAACTTCCGGCCAATGTAGGTAAACCGACACTCGGACCGCAGTCATCCATTCTTGGCGAGCTGCTTATAATCGGATTGACGGCAGACAGCACCTCCATGCTTGATTTACGTACGATGGCCGATTGGACTATCCGTCCCCGTTTGCTCTCTACCGGTGGAGTGGCTCAGGTTGCCGTGCTGGGCGGAGATATCAAAGAATATCAAGTATTGCTTGATCCTGCCCGTATGAAGCATTACGGAGTATCTCTTGCGGAAGTAATGGCCGTGACTCGTGAGATGAACCAAAATGCAAACGGTGGTGTGCTATATGAGTTTGGCAATGAATATATCGTACGTGGTGTGTTATCTACCGACCAGGTACGGGAATTGGCAAAGTCGGTTATAAAGACAATAGATAATGTACCCGTGACATTAGGGGATATAGCAGATGTGCAGGTCGGTTCGGCAGAACCGAAATTGGGTACGGCATCAGAGAAAGGGAAGCCTGCCGTTCTGCTGACGGTAACAAAACAACCGAACACAAGTACTATAGAACTGACGGAGAAGTTGGATGCTGCATTGATGGAATTGCAAAAGAATCTACCCTCCGATGTTCATATCTCTACGGATGTATTCCGTCAGAGCCGTTTTATTGAGAGTTCCATCGGGAATGTCCAGAAGTCGCTGTATGAAGGCGCTATCTTTGTTGTAATCGTACTCTTTTTATTCCTTGCCAATGTACGTACAACGGTTATTTCTTTGGTGACTCTTCCGTTATCCATGGTTACGTCTATTCTTGTTCTGCATTTGATGGGATTAACTATCAATACAATGAGCCTTGGCGGTTTGGCTATTGCTATCGGTTCATTGGTGGATGATGCCATTGTGGACGTTGAGAATGTTTGGAAACATCTTCGGGAGAATCGCTTAAAGCCCGTAGAAGAGAGGCAGAATATACTGGAAGTTGTATTCAATGCTTCCCGTGAGGTACGTATGCCGATCTTGAACTCGACTTTAATTATTATTGTAAGTTTTGTGCCTTTGTTCTTCTTAACAGGAATGGAAGGACGTATGCTTGTACCGCTCGGTATTGCGTTTATCGTAGCTCTTTTTGCCTCTACGGTTGTCGCTTTGACTTTAACTCCGGTGCTTTGCAGTTATTTGTTGGGTAAGACAAAAGGTAATGGAATCCCTAAAGAAGCATTTGTTGCAGTATGGCTTAAAAAAGTGTACGGCCGTGCTTTGGAATGGTCGCTTTGTCATAAACGGATAATACTTGGTTCTACAATCGCTCTTTTTGTCGTGGCATTAGGATTCTTCTTTACTTTGGGACGGAGTTTTTTACCTCCGTTCAATGAGGGTTCTTTTACCATCAATATAAGCAGTTTACCCGGTATCTCACTTCCCGAGTCTGATAAAATGGGGCAACGGGCAGAAGAATTATTGCTTTCTATCCCTGAGATTCAGACGGTGGCCCGCAAAACCGGACGGGCAGAACTGGATGAACATGCATTGGGGGTGAATGTTTCGGAAATCGAAGCGCCGTTTGAGTTGAAAGACCGTTCGCGTGAGGAACTGATTGCCGATGTTCGTGAGAAGCTGTCTGCCATAACGGGTGCGAACATAGAGATAGGTCAACCTATTTCCCACCGTATCGATGCGATGTTATCCGGTACAAAGGCGAATATTGCCATTAAACTCTTTGGTTCCGATTTGAATCGGATGTTTGCAATCGGCAATCAGATTAAAGATGCTATCAGCGATGTGCAAGGAATTGCGGATTTGAATGTGGAGCAACAGATAGAACGCCCGCAATTAAAGATTACTCCAAAACGGGAGATATTGGCCAAGTATGGTATCTCTTTGCCGGAGTTCTCGGAATTTGTGAAAGTAAATATGGCGGGAGAAGTTGTCTCGCAGGTGTATGAAGATGGAAAGTCATTCGATTTGGTTGTTCGTACAAAGGATGAATATCGTGATGAAATAGAAAAGGTTCGTAACCTGATGATTGACGCCGGAAACAAGAAAGTTCCACTTCACTACGTAGCGAATGTCGTCTCAACAATGGGACCGAATACGATTAGCCGTGAGAATGTGAAACGCAAGATTGTTATTTCTGCTAATACCGCAGGGCGTGATATTCGCAGTGTGGTAAATGATATTCAAAAACGGATTGACTCACAGATTAAACTGCCGGAAGGTTATCATGTAGAGTATGGCGGACAGTTTGAAAGTGAACAGGCGGCTTCGCGTACTTTGCTGCTGACTTCTTTGATGTCTATTGTGATTATCTTCTTACTGTTGTTCAATGAATTTCGTAGTGCAAAGCAGAGCGGCATTATCTTGTTGAATCTGCCGTTGGCTCTGATAGGAGGTGTTTTTGCATTGGTGTTGACAACGGGTGAAGTAAGTATACCGGCTGTGATAGGCTTCATTTCTTTATTTGGTATTGCTACCCGTAACGGGATGTTGCTTGTTTCGCATTATAATTTATTGCGTGAACAAGGACTATCACTGAAAGAAAGTATCATTCGAGGATCATTGGATCGGTTGAACCCGATTTTAATGACGGCTTTATCCTCGGCGTTAGCCTTGATTCCGCTGGCTTTGGGTGGCTCCTTGCCGGGCAATGAAATACAAAGTCCGATGGCGAAAGTTATTTTGGGCGGATTATTAACATCGACTTTCCTGAACGCATTTATCGTTCCGATTGTTTATCTATGGATGAATAAAAATAAAGAAGAAAAGGTATGAGACGAAATATAATTATTGCAGTATTGTTCTTTACGGGTATCACTCTCTATGCACAAACCGGGAGTATGGATCGTATCCTTCGCAGTATTGAGCAAAACAATAAAGAGCTTCAGGCAAACGAACATCTTACGGAAGCCCGGAAATTGACGGATAAGACGGACAATAACCTGCCTGATCCGGCGGTAAGTTACAGTTATACTTATGGCTCACCGCAAGAATTGGGTAAGAGTGGAGAGTTGACTGTTACGCAAGGATTCGATTTCCCGACTGCTTATAGTTCGAGGAATAAGCTGAATAAACTTAAAGCGGAGACATTGGATAAACAGTATGCCGCTACCCGTCGGGATATACTTTTGCGCGCAAAAGAATTGTGCTTGGATCTGATTCTTTTAAATCAGGAAAGCAATCTGCTCTCAGAACGTTTAAAGAATGCGGAAACTCTTGCACAGGTGTATGAGAAAAGACTTCAGACAGGTGATGCCAATATTCTGGAAACGAACAAGATTAAGATGGAGTTAATGAAAGTTCAGGCAGAGGTGGTTACTAACGAAGCAACCCGTGAAGCTAAGTTGCAGGAACTAATTGCAATGAACGATAATCAGCCGTTGACTTTTACCGAGACAACTTATATGCCGGTAGAAGAGCTGGCGGACTTTGCACAGCTGAAACAGGAAGTGCTTGCTTCCGATCTTAACCTTCAATCTTTGGAAAGCGAATCATTGGCAGCACGTAAGCAGATAACAGTTGAAAAGTCCGGTTGGTTGCCGAAACTGGAAATAGGTTATCGTCGTAATACGGGTATAGGAGAACAGTTCAATGGCTTTATTGTGGGAGGTTCGCTTCCTTTATTCAACAATAAGAATAAAGTGAAAGCTTCCAAGGCCCAATCTCTTTATACTGATTTGCAGAAAGAGAGTGCGGAGCAACAGGTGGAAGCTACCTTATTGGCTCTTTACAGTGAAGCGGTCAAAGTTCGTAATACGATGAAAGCGTATGATTTGCAATTATTGAATACGAATGCCGAGTTATTGAAAAAAGCATTGGATAGCCGGCAAATATCCATGACAGAGTATTTCACGGAGATTGAAAACTCTTTCCAGACCCGGATGGATTATATGCAACTGGAGAATCGTTATCAGAAAGTTATCGGACAGATATTTAAGAATAGATTATAGATGCTTATTCAACATACGGTCCTTTAATTGCAAACTCCTATCGTTTGCAATTAAAGGACCGTATGTTTGTTTTCAAAGGACCGTATGCTTGCAGGCGAGCTGATTAATGCCTGTTCTTTCTTCCTAACTTATATCTAAAAGATTCTTATATCCTTTCCGGACGGCCTTTTTATTTGCAGTTTAAAAGGATTTGTTTAGCTACAGCTCCGGTAACATCACCGTCTTCGCCGTAAGCAGCATTTCTTGCATTGAAACGGCGTTCTATTTCGTCGATGGTATCGTCACCGATATTGACTTCACTGAGGCGGGTAGCCAGTCCCAAGTTGCGGAAGAATTCTTCCGTTTTATCGATGGCTATTGTTGCACGCGTTACGGGAAGTCCTGTGGTGATACCCCAGATTCGCTCTCCATATTGAAGCAATTTGTCGAGTTTCTTATCAATAAGAGTACGGAGCATACCCGGATAAACGATAGCGAGAGTTGCACCGTGTGTTAAACCTTTCAGTGCTGTCAATTCATGTCCTATCATGTGTGTAGCCCAGTCCTGAGGTACTCCCATAGCGATAAAACCGTTCAGCCCCATTGTAGCTCCCAACATAAATTGTGACATCAAATCATAATCCTGTTGATTCTCTTTTACCAACGGTGCGATAGTTGTCAGCATCATTAAGATACCTTCCGCCCAACGGTCCATCATACGTGACTGGTTAGGTTTGGTCATGTATTGTTCCATCACATGAACAAATGTATCTGCCATACCGCAAGCTATCTGATAAGGAGGTAAAGTGAAAGTGACGGTCGGGTCAAGGATAGAGAACACAGGGAAGTTGGAGTAGAACGGATACTTTTCTTGTGTCTCATGACGTGAAATAACTGCTCCGTTATTCATTTCCGAACCGGTTGCCGGGATGGTCAGGACAGTTCCCATAGGAATGGTTTTATCAGAACTTCCTTTTTGAACTAAATCCCAAGCGTCGCCGTCATATAATAGTCCGGCAGAGATAAGTTTAGTACCGTCCAACACGGAACCTCCTCCTACAGCGAGCAGGTAATCTATATTTTTTTCTTTTCCGAGAGCTATTGCCTTACGAAGAGTTTCGATAGAAGGATTCGGCTCTATACCCCAGAATTCTGTAATATCATAGCCGTTAAGTGCTTCTATTACTTGTTCGTAAACTCCGTTTTTCTTAACACTGCCTCCGCCGAAAGTTATCATAACCTTCTTATCTGCCGGGATTTCCTTTGATAGTTGTGCTATCATTCCCTGACCGAAGATGAGGCGCGTAGGGTTTTGAAAAATAAAATTATTCATAATTCTTAATGTATTTCTTGAATTAGGCTGTAAAGGTACTACTTTTTATTTATCTTTGAAATAAAATAGATTGGTATGAATATAGAAATTGGTAAGTTTAACGTACTGAAAGTTGTTAAGGAGGTGGATTTCGGTGTCTATCTTGATGGTGGTGACGGAGAAGAAATTTTGCTTCCAACGCGCTATGTACCTGAAGATTGCCATATAGGAGACGAGTTGAATGTGTTCATCTATCTGGATAATGAAGAGAGATTGATTGCCACCACACTTACCCCTTTGGTACAAGTCGGACAGTTTGCCTGTCTGGAAGTGGCTTGGGTTAATGAGTTTGGAGCATTCTTGGACTGGGGATTGATGAAAGACCTTTTTGTCCCGTTTCGTGAACAGAAGATGAAGATGGTGAAAGGACGGAAATATGTAGTCCATGCACATGTTGATGAGGAGAGTTACCGTATAATGGCATCGGCAAAGGTAGAGCGTTATTTGTCGAAAGAAATGCCGGATTATAAGCAGGGAGAGGAAGTCGATATACTTATTTGGCAGAAAACGGATTTGGGCTTTAAAGCGATAATCGACAATAAATTCAGTGGACTGCTTTATGATAGTGAGATATTTCAACATCTGGAGACCGGTATGCAGTTAAAGGCTTATGTGAAGCAAGTGCGGGAAGACGGGAAGATCGATTTGATCTTACAGAAACCGGGGATTGAGAAAATAGGAGATTTCTCTATGGTGTTGTTACAATACATAAAGGACAACGGCGGAAAGATCGGATTTAATGATAAAAGTCCGGCAGAACTTATTTACGATACGTTTGAAGTAAGTAAAAAGACCTTTAAAAAGGCTGTCGGTGATCTGTATAAGAAGCATTTAATAGTATTGGACGGTGAGTTTATCCGTTTGGCAGAATAGGGAAATACGTATGCGAAAGAGGGAAACCTCTCTTTATATAAAGGGAAATTCAGTAGGATGAGAGTATTTCTCATCCTATTTTTGTTGAAAAGGAATAAGAACTAAAAAACAAAGGTTATGAAAAAGATACTATTTATATTAATGACTATCGGAATGGTAACAATGAGTTCCGATTGTATGGCGTCTATGAGTATTAGCAAAGTTAGGAAAAATACCCGCTTCCTGACAGACAGGATGGCTTATGAGTTAAACCTGTCGCCTGCACAGTACAATGATGTGTATGAGATTAATTTCGATTTCATATACAATGTCAGGGATGTAATGGATGATGTGCTCAGAGGATATGACTGGGCAGCGGATGATTATTACCGTTGTCTGGATATACGCAATGACGATCTTCGTTGGGTACTATCCGCATCACAGTATGGACGTTTCCTCGGATTGGAATACTTTTACCGGCCAATCTATGCATCCGGTAGTTCTTGGGATTTCAGGGTGTATGTGATATACTCCAATCATAACTATTTCTATTTCTCCAAACCTGCTCATTACCGCACGTATAGCGGTAGCCATTATCGTACTCATTATAATAATAACAGCTATTACAGAGGAAGATATCATCATGATGTTTATAGCGGACAGTTTAGTACAAAGCGGGATGACGTTTACCGCAATAACCGCCGTTCGGATTTTGGGGTAAGTTCAAGACCTTCTACTTCTGCAAGACCTCAAACCCGTCCTTCCGGAAGTTCGTCCGGGAGCAGTAGCGAACGAAGCAGTTCTTCGAGAAATAAGGAGGCGACTTCGAGTTCTTCAAGAAATAATAATTCTTCGAATACGAGCAACAGAAGTTCCAGTACATCCGGGAGTAGGGAAACGACTCGTCCGTCATCAACGAGCGGAAGTAGCAGGAGTTCATCTTCCAGCCGTTCGTCTTCAAGTAGCAGCGTAAGTTCCGGTTCATCGAGTAGTCGCAGTTCGTCAGCCCGTTCTTCCTCATCAAGTAGTAGGAGCAGTTCAGGTTCCAGCTCGTCTTCAAGATCAAGCAGTTCTCGCAGATAGTAACACTTTGTTAATACAAATACTCTTTTATTACCCGTTGTTTTGTAAAAAACAGCGGGTTTCCTTTTTATATTCGTTATTCTTCCTTAAATTTGATGCCCTTTTTCTCTGTAAAATGCGGATTCATTTAATAAAAACTAAGATATGAAAAGACTAATTGTTAACAAAATGTTGTTCCTGCTGCTTTTATGCATCAGTGTTCAGTTGTGGGGGCAAGCTCCTGAAGGGTATTATGATGCGGCTAAAGGGCAAAAAGATAAAGCACTGTTAATAGCATTGCATAATATCATAGACGGACATACCAATGTAGGGTATGATGGTTTGTGGACCGTTTATAAAAAATCGGATGTCCGTGCGGACGGAACTGTCTGGGATATGTATTCTACATCTAAGTTTATTCCGGGTCAGAAACAGTGTGGTAACTACAAAAATGTTGGCGACTGTTACAATCGTGAACATTCATTCCCCAAGAGTTGGTTTAGTGAAGGCTCACCGATGAAAAGTGATGCTTTTCATATTTATCCTACAGATGGAAAAGTGAACGGGCAACGTAGTAATTTTGCATATGGAGAAACTAAAACCGGTACTACATTACCTTCTCACAATGGAGTGGATGCTTTGGGTAAGTTAGGTACTTGTTCTTTCCCCGGCTATTCCGGGAAAGTTTTCGAACCGGTTGATGAATACAAAGGTGATTTTGCCCGTACTTATTTCTATATGGCTGCCCGTTATCAGGATAAGATTAAGAGTTGGGGAGGCGATATGACCGCAGGGAATGATTATCCCTGTTATAAAACGTGGGCTGTTAATCTGTTGTTGAAATGGCATCGCCAAGACCCGGTTAGCCAGAAAGAGATAGACAGAAACAACGCCGTATATGAATTCCAGCACAACCGCAATCCTTTTATTGATTATCCCGAACTGGCTGAATATATTTGGGGAGACCAGCAGAATACAGGTTGGACACCGGGTGGTTTTGTAAAACCGGTTATTACTGCTCCGTTGGACGATTCTACAATAGATATGGGGGTAACTGCCATTGGTAAGCCTTTGTCTAAGACCATTGAAGTAAAAGGACAGGGAATATCCGAGAATCTATCCGTTCAACTGCAAGGAGCTGGATTTGCGACTGCTACTTCATCTTTAGATAAAGAGGTTGTAATCGCGGGTACTACTATAACAATTACTTATAATTCAAGCGTGACAGCTACCTCGGAAGCTACGCTGAAATTATATAATTCAGAAGTTTCTTCAACGGTAACTTTAAATGCGAAAGCTGTGGACGGTATCCCTGCTTTGAGTGCGGAAAGTGTTGACTTGAACTCTTTTGTGGCACGTTGGACAAACTTAGACGGCAATGTGAATTATACATTGACGGTATGGTCGGAAGACAAGAACTCTCCGGTCTATTCGGAAACAGTTGCGGCGAATAAAGAAAAACAAGAAGTGACCGGATTGGATGAAGATACCCAATATCACTATCAACTCTCTTACAATTCTAAGGTTTCCAATGTGGTGGATGTGAAAACTCTTGCTCCTATACCTGTTTTGTCATTGATCGTTCCGGAGGAACTTGTGTTTAATGCGGTTCCGGGAGTGGCTTCGGAAATGAAAGAGGCGGAAGTTTATACCGAGCATATTGATGAGAATGTAACAGTCACCATCGATGCTCCATTTGAAATCAGCACGGACAAATCAAATTGGGCGCAAACATTGACGGTCGATAAGGATGGTGAACGTTTTTATATTCGTTTATCTAAAGATGCGTCGCCGGGTGTTCATGCCGGACTCCTTTCTTTGTCTGTATCAGACTTTGACGGTGATGAAGTAGATGTTGTAGGAATGGTGGAATTACCTATCACTTTCTTGGAAGATTTTGAAGCTGCCACCCAGCAGAATAACTATAGCGGTGGTGTAATCGAAGGTACGATGTGTAAATGGGAATTGACGGATGCCGGTATTTGCGGACGCTCCAGTGGTGACCGTTTTAATGGAAAGCAATCTGTTTGCTTTGGTAAAACAAGTAATTCTTCTTTGGAAATGAAAGAAGATAAAGTGAATGGAGCATCTTCTCTATCTTTCTATGTAGCATTATATGGAAGTGATACTAATGCAACTATTTGTACGTCTTACTCTGTAGATGGTGGAAATACTTGGACGGAATTAGGCTCAGAGGTTATTAGCAATACTGTATTAAGACAACTCACATATAATCTGCTGGTGAATGCTCCTGTTCGTATTAAGATAGAACAGACTGAAGGCAAGCGTGTGAATATTGATGATATTGCAATGAGTGATTATATTCCGTCGAATATAACATCCAATGAAACAAGCGGTTGGGATGCTTATTGTCGTCAAGGGAAACTGATAATAGAGACAAACAAGGAAGAATTGGTTACAGTATATTCTGCTGATGCTGTTACTATGTATCAGGATGAGGTCGTATCAGGGACTACTACGGTAGACCTTCCGCAGGGTATGTATATCGTGGTGTGTGGTGATAATGCCAAGAAAGTAGTTATTAAATAAATGTGCAGGGAAAGAAGAAACAACTAGACTTTTATTTTAAATAGTGCAATCCGGTTACTTCTCTAAAAGAGGGTAACCGGATTTTCTTTTTATATACTTAGTTCTCACTGTACTTTAATTATAAAGGTAAATTATATTCAAAAAGTGGAATATCCTTTTTATATTTGTGGAGCAAACCTAAATTAAGAAACGATGAATCATACGTTAAAATTAGTCAGCCTTCTCTTACTATATATTTTTACCGGTTGTAATAATGATGTAGAAAGATCTTTAACGCTTTATGAGCAAGGGAAATATTATGAAGAACAGCAGCAACTTGATTCGGCTACTTATTTCTATAGGGAATCGCTGAACTTATTAAAGAATAAAAATGAATCACAGAAAATAGGTGAGATATATAATCGGCTTGGTAATATCTTTCTGCAAACTGATTTATATGAGAAGGCTTATGAATCTTATAACGAAGCTGAAAGATATAACTCCCTATTAACCGATAAAACCAACCTTTCCAAATCTATACGTGGTATGGGATTAAGTTTTGCGTATCGATATATGCCGGATTCTGCTCTTAATTATTTTTTGAAAGCCTTTGAATTGTCTGATTTTGTAAATGATACAACGGAAATATTACTGATTAATAATAATCTATCTAATATTTACTGTGAGCTTGGGCAATATGAGAAAGCATTATATTATAATAATATTGTGTTGACTTTATCAAAAGACTCAATAAATCTTTGCCGGAGCTGGTTAACTAAGGCTAGTATTCTTTTGGAATATCAACAGTATGATTCTGCATGGTATTATTATGAGTTGGGTGCTCACAGCAATAATATTTATACCAAAGCAGCTTGCTATTCGGCATTATCGGAACTTTCTCAAATACTGCAACTTCCTGATTCAAGTAAGTATTTGAAATTGTTTTCTATACTGAATGACTCTATTGACAGATGCAGTCAGTCTGTTCAGGTGCAATCATCAGATCAGAATTATCTAATGGCACAAACAATAAATAAGCATAAATATTCATTTGTATATGTTTTAGCTATTTTCTTTTTATTATGTGCGGTTATTGTAATGTTCTTGGTTTATTATCATAAGAGAAAATTAAGAATAGAGAGACAAAAAAAAGATGAAGAAGTTCAGGGATATAAAAATACCATTCAGGAGTTATATATAGAAATGAAAACTCTTCAACAGGAAATTGATTCTATAAAAGATTGTGAGAAGAATCTTTCGGAGAGCACACAAAAATATGAAAGATTAAAAGAAATAGAAGACAATATAATTGCAAATATTAATAATGTAGCAATTAATTGCAGTACAAATTTTATGAGATCTCATGAGTATAAGCAAATAAAAGAAAAGCTTAGAGGGACTTGTGTAGAATTAACCAAGAAAGAAAGAGAGAATATATATAGTACTGTGATGAAAGCTTTTGAACCTCTCACCCAATATTTATCTACATTTATGAATATGGCAACGGATGATTGTTTTTTATGTTGTCTGGCTTTATTAGGGTTTACATCTAAAGACTGTGCTGTGTTAAGATGTGTCACATGGAATGCTATTCGTTCTCAAAAGAATAGGATAAAAACAAAATTTATTGAAGTATTTCATACCTTGGAATTATACGATTCTATTTTTAAATAATGTATAGTCGCATATGAATACAACTTTTGAACACTATTTAACAACTAGTAAATAGCTATATTTCAGTGGTTTACAAATTGTAAAAGGGAACTGCGAACATATTTTGCTTGTATTTTATTGATTATTAGCTGTTTAAACGATCTGTAACTCGAACAGGGTTTACTTGTGTTTTTGTTTTAAAAAGCTTTAATTTGAATATCAACCATTAATAATACTGTTATGAAAAAATTATTCTTATTATTTGCTTGTTTTATAATAAGTATATCGGTCTTTTCACAGTCGAAAGCACCAGCAAGGGATATACTGATGAAAGGTAGGTTTGGTAATTTTTGTCCTACTTCTGTCAGAGTGAATATGAGTTTGGGTAACACACTAGTTACAACATTCTATGAAAAAATAGACAATGTAACTATAACTGTGAAAAAGGTGAATGGAGACATTATCTCTATACAGACCATGAGTGTAGAAGAGTTTGAAACGTTCAATATCGAAATTGATAATTATGCTCCCGGAAGCTATATTATTGAGATCGAAGCTCCTGAAGGAAGTCTTGAAGGACGGTTTTGATACAAATACATTAGAACATACAATTACGAAAGGAGGAATAGGAATTTGTATGAGTAATCTCTCTTAAATACTAAATTGAAAGCCTATGAAATAATTGTGACTAGACAATTATCTCTCAAGTAGAATAATATCTTAAAGATATATCCTGTTTAATTGAAAAACTATTAATAACGCTCTGTAATCTATATGGAGCATAAAATACTATTATCTTATGAAAAAACTATTAACTCTATTATTGTGCCTGTTGTCGATGCCTTTATTTGCACAAATTGCAATTAGAGCTGAGGTCTCAGAAGATGAAGCCGTTGATATAGCAAAAAATTTGTTTGCGGGCAGAGATGTCGATATTTATATTGGTGATTATTCATCAGCAGATTGGTTAGTCTTTATTGATGAAGAACCCTTGAAAGGGTGGGAGCATTGGTGTACCTATCTTTATGTACAGAAAACGAGGCTCTTTAATACTCCTATAAGATATAGTCAAAGTCGTGAAAAGCTTCCGCCTAGTATAGATTTGAGGCCTAAATATGTAAAAAACAGAGCAACAAGAGCTCCGTTAAATATAAAAGTACCTAAAGTCAGTTCGAATGCTACTAACACAAAATCTTATGCGGTGATACTTAGTGGAGGTGCGAATAAGAACTCAAACCATGAACGTTATTGGAATGATTGTTCTTTTATCTACCAGACCTTAGTGAATAAATATCTGATTCCGAAAGATAATATTTATGTGATTATGGCAGATGGTACAAATCCTGAGGCAGATATGCGCTGTGTTGATGGTACATATAAATCCTCTCCTTTGGATTTGGACTTTGACGGTTCTCCGGATTTAAAATATGCTGCCACTAAAGCAAACGTAAGCAGTGTTTTTAATGAATTAAGCCGGAAGCTGACAGAAGAAAATCATTTATTCTTTTTTGTGATTGACCATGGAGGTTCTCATGATGGTGTTTCTCAATCCTACATTAATTTATGGGGCAGAGAGGTATTAGAAGATTACGAGCTTTCCACCATGCTCAATAAAATAAATGCCGGAGCTATGAATATTGTGTTAGGGCAATGCTATAGTGGAGGTTTTATAGATAATATAGCCAAGAAAGGACGTGTAATTGCTACTGCTTCTACCGGGGGACAATCCTCTTATGCTTGTTCGGATCTTTTATATGACGAATTTGTCTATCATTGGACTTCTGCTGTTGCTCGTCGTACTGCTTATGGCGTATCAGTGTCTTCGGATCTGGACTATAGCGGACATGTCACTATGGATGAGGCTTTTACGTTTGCAGAAAAAAAAGATCGGGCGAATGAAACGCCGATGTATAATTCTACTCCATTATCTGTAGGTGAAGATTTGGCTTTTGATAAGATGCCTAATTTAGTAGACTTGTATATAAGGGATAATGTGGAGGATACAGGTAAAGAACCGAATCTTACGGCTAAAGAAAGTTGGAAGAGCCCTGATATTTGGGTAAGAAATCAAAAAGATGACGTAGAAGAGCATGAAAATCCTTATTATTCAGATGAACATCCAACAGCATTTGTTAAGGTAAGAATAACCAATCGGGGTACTAAAGATTACAAATCTGCAGAACAACCACAATATTTGCATGTATGTTGGACCAAAGCCTCAACAAATATATCTATAGATGCGTGGAAAGGTAGAGAATTATATAATAATTATGTTACCGGTTTTTATATAGTACCTACCTTAATAAGAGAGGATATACCGGCAGGTAAAAGTGCTGTAATAACTGTTACTTGGACATTACCGGATTACATGTTAGACTCTATGTCAGATAATGATACAGAGAATCACCATTTTTGTCTTTTTGCCAGAGTTTCCAAGGAGCATACAGATGATATAGATAAGGAATTAATAACGGATCATAATACAGCCGATATTCGTGGAAGCAATAAATTGGCACAGAAAAATCTTTCAATTATTCGAAAAGGTTCCTCTAATGATCTTACTTCTACTGTATTTGTTAGAAATACGATGGGAACATCTCGTAGTTATTCACTTGAAATCCGTACATCAACTGAGGCTGATAAAGATTTGTTTACTATGGCACAAGTTAGTGTGGAAATGTCCGGCCCGATTTATCAGGCATGGGAAAGAGGTGGATCAAACTCAACGGGAATAAAACGTAGTCCGTCTGTTCCGAGAGTGTTGCAATTAGAGTCTGCAAGTAGTAAAATATCCGGTATAAGTCTTAATAAGAATGAATTTGAGAAGATATCTCTGGAATGTAATTTCTATCGGTCATTAATGATACCCAATAGGACATATACCATCGATTTGATTCAAAGAGACGAAGCTACGGGAGATATTGTAGGAGGAGAAACATTTATTATCGATCCGCGTCCTCTTTCCATCATATCGCCACCGATAATAATTAGACCGGGAATAATTGATGGCAAATATCAACTTAGCGCTGAAGCTCCCGATAATACTACTAATTATACTTGGACGGATAAAGCGGGAAACATAGTAGGTAATACAAAAGAAGTAACGGTTTCTCCTACTATTCGGAATAATGAGTATACTGTTACTGCCAAAGCCGGGGGAATATTAGACCAAGCCAGTATTACATTGGATTTGATTCAAGGTATAAAATCTGTCACTCCGAGTCCGGCAACAAACTATATTGATGTTATTCTAAAAGAACCGGCGGATAATGATTTAACCTATGTCAAAGTTCAGTCTGTTCAGGATAATGGTAGGGTTGTAGAGAAAGAAGTTGTAAGAAATAACTCTCAGGTACGGATTGAGTTGGGTACTATGCCGAGAGGAGTTATTCTTATCCAGTTGATTTCAGACAATGAGGTTATTGATAATGCCAAGATTATTAAAAACTAAGCATAAATTTTAAATAAAAGTTGTTTCTGATTTGATATTGTTTTATCTTTATAATATCATTTCAGGAACAACTTTCATAAATATAGCCTTATGAAAATACATAAATATCTTTTTGGCTTATTGTTCCTTTTCCTGATGCATTTTTCAGGATTAGCGCAGTCTTACAAAGTAGTAACCGTTCCTGCTCCGGGAGAGTTGGAAAAGAGTCTGGGTGATGATTGGGATAAAATAGACTCTGTTGTAGTAAAAGGCACTATCAATAAGGCAGACTTCCAAACTTTATATAATTGTTCCCGTCTTGGGAAACTGACTGTTCTTAATTTAGAAGGTGCGACGATAGAAGATAACAGGATTCCTGATTATGCCCTTTTTTATCCTAATATTACGGATGATTATCTTAATATTCAGCGAATTATTTTACCTGATAATGTCACGGAAATAGGCAAATATGCAATTGCTGTGATGTATCTTAAAAAGATTAATTTTCCCTCCTCTTTGAAAAAGTTCTCAAAGGGTTCGTTTTACGGATGCCATTGGATGGAAGTAGATCCACTTGTTATTCCTGAAGGTATTACGGAAATTCCATGGTTATGTTTTGGACATTGTCAGAGTTTCCGGAAACTCGTTCTGCCACAGTCGCTTAAAATAATAGACGGGTTTGCTTTTTATAACACTCGAATGGACGAAATGAATCTTCCGGAAGGGTTAGATTCTATCGGAAATTCGGCGTTTTGGAGTTCTCCTTTATTAAGGAGAGTTGTGATTCCTGAGAGTGCTATTCATTTGGGGATAGGTGCTTTTGCACAAACTGATAGTTTAAGGAGTATAAATATTCCACTTGGTGTCACTGAAATTCCTGATTTGTTTTTAGCTTACAGCAATGAAATAGATACTATTATTATACCTGACGGAGTAACTAGGATTGGAAGCAGTGCCTTTCAATGGGACTATGATTTAAGTTATATCAAGCTGCCTAAAAATCTAAAAAGTATTGATTCTTATGCTTTTGAGGCAACAAATGTTGTGGAATTTGTGTTTCCCGAAACCCTTGAATTGATAGGAAGAGGTGCATTTAACGGATTAAAATATCTTAAAAAAGTATATTGCATGGCTAAAACTCCTCCGATAGCTGAATTAGATCCTATTAATGATTATGATGGACCTTTCTATTGGTCTGGTAAAAATTGTACTCTTTATGTTCCTAAAGGTTCAGGCGATTTATATCGTAATGCTTCCGGTTGGCAGGATTTTCAGCAAGTAGTAGAAACCGATAATTTCCCTTCTTCCTGTGGAATAACCTTCGCGCCAAGCTGTACGGTCAGTATCTCCGATGGAGAGATAATAATAAACAATCCTACGGATATACCGACAAGGGTTAGTGTTTATGCGGTTAATGGAAATCTGGTTCGGCAAGAAAAAGTGGTCGGTACATTTGCCCTTACGGTTTCACCGGGGATTTATTTGGTGAAAGCGGGTAGGAAAACAGAAAAGGTGGTAGTGAAATAAAAGGGTTCATAAATATAGCCTTATGAAAACATATAAATATCTTTTAGGCTTATTGCTCCTTTTCCTGATGCATTTTTCAGGATTAGCGCAGTCTTACAAAGTAGTAACTGTTCCTGCTCCGGGAGGGTTGGAAAAGAGTCTGGGTGATGATTGGGATAAAATAGACTCTGTTGTAGTAAAAGGTACTATCAATAAGGCAGACTTCCAAACTTTATATAATTGTTCCCGTCTTGGGAAACTGACTGTTCTTAATTTAGAAGGTGCGACGATAGAAGGTAACAGGATTCCTGATTATGCCCTTTTTTATCCTAATATTACGGATGATTATCTCAATATTCAGCGAATTATTTTACCTGATAATGTTACGGAAATAGGCAAATATGCAATTGCTGTGATGTATCTTAAAAAGATTAATTTTCCCTCCTCTTTGAAAAAGTTCTCAAAGGGTTCGTTTTACGGATGCCATTGGATGGAAGTAGATCCGCTTGTTATCCCTGAAGGTATTACGGAAATTCCATGGTTATGTTTTGGACATTGTCAGAGTTTTCGGAAACTCGTTCTGCCACAGTCGCTTAAAATAATAGACGGGTTTGCTTTTTATAACACTCGAATGGACGAAATGAATCTTCCGGAAGGGTTAGATTCTATCGGAAATTCGGCGTTTTGGAGTTCTCCTTTATTAAGGAGAGTTGTGATTCCTGAGAGTGCTATTCATTTGGGGATGGGTGCTTTTGCACAAACTGATAGTTTAAGGAGTATAAATATTCCACTTGGCGTTACTGAAATTCCCGACTTGTTTTTAGCTTATAGCAATGAAATAGATACTATTATTATACCTGACGGAGTAACTAGGATTGGAAACAGTGCCTTTCAAATGGATTATGACTTAAGCTATGTACG
>NZ_QSUN01000026.1:44379-44709 GCF_003438995.1 Bacteroides sp. OM05-12 | reverse complement strand
GTTGCACCTTTGAGGGAAGTACCAACCTTAGTACCATCAACCATAAGGAAATGATCGCTGCTCAAGGAAACGACAGGTGTTTTTCCATCAATTCCATTTGCTCCGGCAGCACCCTTGAGAGAAGCACCAACCTTAGTTCCGTCCACGGTAAGGAAGTAGTCGCTACTCAGGGAAACAACAGGGCTTTTTCCGGCAATCCCCTGTATACCTTGAATGCCCTGGTCTCCTTTATCACCTTTCGCACCAGTGGCTCCGGTTGCACCCTTGAGGGAAGTACCAACCTTAGTACCATCAACCATAAGGAAATGATCGCTGCTCAGGGAAACGACA
>NZ_QSUN01000026.1:0-44369 GCF_003438995.1 Bacteroides sp. OM05-12 | reverse complement strand
ATCGCTGCTCAAGGAAACGACAGGTGTTTTTCCATCAATTCCATTTGCTCCGGCAGCACCCTTGAGAGAAGCACCAACCTTAGTTCCGTCCACGGTAAGGAAGTAGTCGCTACTCAGGGAAACAACAGGGCTTTTTCCGGCAATCCCCTGTATACCTTGAATGCCCTGGTCTCCTTTATCACCTTTCGCACCAGTGGCTCCGGTTGCACCCTTGAGGGAAGTACCAACCTTAGTACCATCAACCATAAGGAAATGATCGCTGCTCAGGGAAACGACAGGTGTTTTTCCATCAATTCCATTTGCTCCGGCAGCACCCTTGAGAGAAGTACCTACTTTAGTTCCGTCCACAGTAAGGAAGTAGTCGCTACTCAGGGAAACAACAGGGCTTTTTCCGGCAATTCCCTGTATACCTTGAATGCCTTGGTCTCCTTTATCACCTTTTGCGCCAGTGGCTCCGGTAGCACCTTTGAGGGAGGTACCAACTTTAGTACCATCAACTGTAAGGAAATAATCGCTGCTCAGGGAAACAGCAGGTGTTTTTCCGTCAATTCCATTTGCTCCGGTAGCACCCTTAAGGGAAGTACCCACTTTAATACCATCTACCATCAAGAAATGATCGCTACTCAAGGAAACGACAGGTGTTTTTCCATCAATTCCATTTGCTCCGGTAGCACCCTTGAGAGAAGTACCTACTTTAGTACCATCTACCATCAGGAAATGATCGCTACTCAGGGAAACGACAGGTGTTTTTCCATCAATTCCATTTGCTCCGGTAGCACCCTTGAGAGAAGTACCTACTTTAGTACCATCTACCATCAGGAAATGATCGCTACTCAGGGAAACGACAGGTGTTTTTCCATCAATTCCATTTGCTCCGGTAGCACCCTTGAGAGAAGTACCTACTTTAGTACCATCTACCATCAGGAAATGATCGCTACTCAGGGAAACGACAGGTGTTTTTCCGTCAATTCCATTTGCTCCGGTAGCACCCTTGAGGGAACTACCTACCTTAATACCATCTACCATCAAGAAATGATCGCTACTCAAGGAAACGACAGGTGTTTTTCCATCAATTCCATTTGCTCCGGTAGCACCCTTGAGAGAAGTACCTACTTTAGTACCATCTACCATCAGGAAATGATCGCTACTCAGGGAAACGACAGGTGTTTTTCCGTCAATTCCATTTGCTCCGGTAGCACCCTTGAGGGAATTACCTACCTTAATACCATCTACTGTCAGGAAGTAATCGTTACTCAAAGAAACAAAAGGCGTATCTCCCTTTTCTCCACGAATATTGATGACTTCCGAATTAATCAAAGCATCACTAAGAACCCATGACAAGTTACCTAGTTTATCGAGTTTTGGAAACCACGTCTTCCCTGGATTTCCTTTCAGAGCTTCTAGCTGTTCCGGAGTAAAATCGTCATAAGTGAAAGGATCGCCTTTTGGTCCTTTAATATAGACAGATGAAGGCGGTGTATCTTTAGTATTGCTCCATGATAAATACCCTTCTTCATCAACAAGAGGAACCCATGTCGTACCGGGTCTTCCCTCCAAAGATTTTAATTGTTCCGGAGTAAAGTCTTCATAAGTAAACGGATCACCTTTCGGTCCGCCGTATAACCAGTTTATTGGAACACGCACAAGTTTGGTTATTCCTCCTACTCTACTGATGACAGGAAGTGTAGTCACTCCTTCAAAAGAATTACTAACAGGCACCAAGCCGACATCCAATGCAGATGATTGAATGATAGGTGCCACTCTAATTGCTAATTCTCTTAATTCCTCTTGTGTTAATTCAAGTGCCATATTAATTACTGCGATTTACAAAATAATAATCTCCATAACAAAAATAGAGTTCAAGAACATCTCCCTGCGCCATCCCTATACTATCGATTACTTTATAATCATTATCTCTTATATAGGTTTTACTGGATATTGGAGAAAGCCCATATTCCGGTACAGGAATACCATACCGCTCATCAGACCTACATTTTATTTTATATCTGATTAGGGAAGTACTCGTTTCACCCAAATTACTAAGGAGTTTTCCCGAAGCAATAATGGTCAATCTAAATCCATAAGAAATATCAATATTTTTATCAAATAAGTCTTTTTTGTCCGGTAAATACACATCAAATGTTTTGTCTACATTAATCAGACCCGCTTCGCAGGGAGCAAGAACAATCGTTGTCATCTTATCGATTCGATCAATAATAAAACTTTCAAAATTTAAGTTTTCAAACGATGTTCCACTTGGCCACATAGAAAATTTTCCTATATCATCGAATATAGCATTACCACCGGCTAAAGCACCTGACTCAAGAACTTTCAAATTTCCCAAAGTCAATGCTTTTGAGTCTTTGTTAAAAAAGAATTTACCAGCAATATTTATTCCATTAGAGCTTATCATCTCAGATATAATATCCCCTGCCAGTAATGTTTTCACGTCGATTAATTCTAAATTCAAATATCCGCCTATAAGAACAGCTTTTCCCTGTGTAGCCGCATTTTCAGCTAATTGTTGATAATTGGAAAATCCAAGCTGCCTTGCAACATCATCTTTTGCCGTCATGCTTGCATTCCCAAACGCTTGTAGATATGCTTCCTTAAAATCAGCCGTAAAACTCTCGAATGATACGACACCCAACATGTGGGTACCGGAACGATCCATATTTATTGCAGCTATGATATTATCTTGCCCGTTTAGTATTTTAGCACTCCAGCTTTTTGCTGTTTGTTCAACTATACTCTTTGTAGCAAGGTCAATCGTTGATGGGGAGTAAGGTAAATCACAATAAACCTCTCTTAAACTGATGTTCCGAACAAGAATAGTAGCTGTTTCAGCATTACAACGCAGTAACATCGCATTATTGATTGTAATAGAATCATTATCCCTATAGTCAAGCGTAAAACTGGCATGTGCCCATGTACCCATTATTACACTCAATGGCTTGCTAAAAATTGAACCGTACAGCATTCCATCAGATTCTACAGTGACGCCAAAAGCGGTGTCCAATGTAGCATTACGAGGATAAAGGCTGGTTATAAAGTAATCGAAAGATAATGTAAGACATTTATAGTTCATTTTACTATCACCAGACAAGTAAATATAGGCAGAAAGATTGTTATTGATAAACTTAAATGATAAGTAATAATTCGTATCAAGTAGCTTGGTAGACCTGTCAAGACCTATTTCAACCGTTTTGGGGACAGTCATATTTGTACACCCTTTAACATAGGGGTTACCAACCCAACTGCCAACATCTGAAGTAGTACATTCGCTATTCTGCACTAAATTTTCAATACCTTGTTGAAAGCTAGAAACTTCCGATTTGATATGTTCCGATGTTTGTTCAATAGTCGAATAGTTCTCAAGGTTTTTTGTGACTTTTGCAATCTCAGTCTTGATCAGTTCATTTGTCTGTTCAATGGAAGATCGTGTTTCTTCTTTAAATTCATCAAGAGGTCTATTGGTCAGTGAAACTAAAGAAATATAAATATCTCCCGTAAATTGTATCAAAAAATCTCCACTTCCATCCCATATCCCAGAAAATTCAAACATTTTTGGAGTACGTGTTGTTGCGAGATCAGTTACGCTATATAATCTCTGGTCAACGAAACCGCAAGTTAGCTTACCTTCTTCTTTGCATATATATTTAAAAGAAATATAAAATACGGACTTTTTAGAAATCTTTTTAATATTCTCATTAAGCTGTTTAATGAAGCTATTTCTAATCCGGAGCATATATTTCCCATTATAGCTTGCAAGCCCTGAAAAACTTTCATTTACAGCATATAGCGTGCTATTAAGAGCTAAAAATTGTGTACTATCATTGAAAACAGAAACTTCGCTTCCAGCAACCCAATTATCCAAATCTGCCGTGAAACTCGCATTACTAAGATAGTTATCTTCATTATTGATAACATATTCAATATTTTGAATTTCTGTTTTAATCAAGTTTTTTAGGACTTGAAATTCTGTAGTAAGATCATCACCTGTCTTCAAAAAGAAATCACCAACATATTTATTACCATGCGGAGATGTGACTTCACAGTCCTTTCCTTCTAGGGAATAGGAATCAATATACATATATTGTTTAGAAGATGGAGCATCAGGACCGTATGATGACAATACGACAGCATTTTGTCTATCTTCATGTTCCGGATATCGATTCCCAAGTTGCACAATTTCGTCTCCAGCTGCGGGTATGTCACTTCCTTCCAAGCAATCAGTTATTGACAAGTCGATATAGTCATCACCAACGCCGGTTACTAATCGCCAGTAAAACCGGTTAGATACATTTTGATGAGCACCAGTTTTAATATTGAAGGTCTGACATCTAGCCTGATCCCCAACAACAAAGTCATTCGTTATAGTTTTATCTCCATCTGTTGATTTGAAATAGCATCGATAAGCATCTTCTAAACCTTCCACCTTTATACAGACCATCCGGGCAGGAGATAATACGATTTCACCACCTACATGTGAAAGCTTCTCAATAACTATTTCGTGAAAGATGGCTTTCATTCGCACCAATAATTGATCTATCTCACCATAAGTAATCCCATCTTTTGTATAGAAGCGCATTCCGGATCCAAAAGCTCCGGAAGAAAAGTTCTCGGATTTCAATTCATCGGCAACCGTGGCTCGATCCGATAATCCGGCTTTTATTTTTTCCTTATTAACGAGTAAATATTTATCTACATAACTCAATAATTGCAACAGATCAAAATTTACGTGAGAGTGGCCAACTCCACCTGTACCATCATCAAGAACGGCTAATCTTTCACGTACAAAATTCGTCAATCCTCCTGCAGTAACAATGCCCCAATCTTCAGAATATGGATTCTGCGCAGGAAACATTACCCCCTCGGACAATGGGAGGTGAGGAAATTCAATAAGCCGAGGGGGTATTGTAAAAGAACCAAGATCCGGTATTTCAATATCCAAAACATCCGGCAGTGTCTCGGTTCTAGGAAGGTTCAGCAACGGACGAGCATCCGCATATTTGTACGTAAAAGTATAGGATGACGGTAATTCTCTTGAATTATAGTTCACTTCATCTTCCAGGACGACAATGCTACGTGTTGTGTTACCGGTATAGATAAATTTCTTTGCCGCAGGAAAAAAATCTAATAGCCATTGCCTTTCATACTTATCTAGATAACCTGTATTCTTTTTGAATTTGCGCTCAGTATCAATCCGATAATCATAGGAAACATCATCTATCTCGGCTATATTATGAGTGTGTTCACCAGAGAAATCCGTCGCTCCATAAGCTCTGAAAGTGTCAAGACCTCCTAACGAATTTTCGAATATTATCCATTGCTCCTGCTCTGATAAAGTATTAGATACTACATATCTTTGTATGTAAGTTAAGCGTGCTCCGGCGGTTGTTTCAATCCATACATCATAGAAACTCGGTAACTTGTGTGAAAGCTTACCGGCAATAACTCCGTATTGCATA
This sequence comes from Bacteroides sp. OM05-12, assembly GCF_003438995.1. Classification (GTDB taxonomy): domain Bacteria; phylum Bacteroidota; class Bacteroidia; order Bacteroidales; family Bacteroidaceae; genus Bacteroides. Next base: position 38,898 of record NZ_QSUN01000026.1, on the reverse strand, counting down.
GGTATAGTATAGGCATTACCGGCAGCAAGGGTAGCATAATCAATTGTAACAGATGTAGTGACTCCAAGCGTCTGAAAATATGCTTTGACTTTTACTTTTACATCATCAACGGCATAGTAGGTTAAATATTCCGGTTGATAATAAGTTACTTTTTTAGTTTGTGGCTGCCATGTAAGAAAATTAAATCGCAGAAAGTTATCGGCAGGATCTTGCAACTGATCCACTCCTCCCCTAACTACCCTGAAAGTTTCCTCTGTCCCATTTATTTCTGCAACAAAGGTATGTACTAAGGTTGTTTGGGTGTATATCTCAGTAGTATCACGAAATACGGATGAAAGACGGGACTCAACAACATCTTTCACATCAATTTCAATAATTCCTTCCGGATTAGGATCATAAGTTTGTGAGAGCAAGTATTCATTTCCTAATCTTAAACGAAACGCCACTTTCTCCGCTGAACTGATTCTAAATCTGTCGAGATTCCCGGATAAGTTTAAATCTCCTGGCTTGATTATAATAGTCATATTGATTCTCTGTTATTGGTTCAAAAATATGTGGATATAGTATATATATAAAGGACAATTTTATTCTTCATGAACGGAGACTTTAACATATTGGCTCACCAATGTATACTGTGTGCTATTTATATCTTTAAAACTAGTAAGATATTTAATTTCATGACATTTATCCTTACCAATATCTTCGGCTGTGGGTGGAGGTGGATAGAGTGTTTCCATAGGAGAACGATACTTTGAAACATCTGTGATCTCAGGTTTTTTAGGATATGACGAAGAATTATATTCTTCTTCTGTGATAGGTGTATAGTCTATTCCTCCTACCCAATAATATTTCATCTCCCAATTGACCATTATATCGGATAAGTGAGGCGATTGTGTAATAGGTTCATACAACTTCAAAGTGAGTAATTCTGATTCCTTAGGTTCAGATTCTCCACCTATCAAAAAAGATAACTTATTGATAAATACTTCCTGATTGCATAAAGTATATTTTTTATGCGCCGGCAAAAGCCGTTTATCTGTTTTTGACAATAATAAATCAGCCCTCACTGTGTGTAGAGAATTTCTGAGAAGAGTATCTAAGGGACGATAAAATTTCTCAAAAATTCCATCTTCACCATAATAACATAATGAATAATCAAATATACGTTTTTCTGATATCCAGGAACGTTCATAATTCGTCACTGTACCAGCAGCATCACCAAACGTATCAATATAGGGAAAGGCAAGCATCGGATAAAGTAGATAATTATCTGCGGGAGTAACATCTTCCTTATCTTGAGTCTTTTTGACTAACTTTGAATTCATCATCTGATAGTTTCCAATATATAAAAACTTAACAAAAGAATAAAACCCATAGGAAGATATCCGAAAATCAGGAATACATTCTTCTATTTCGATTTCATGTGTCTCATAAGAGCCTCCGGCATAATATGAAGTAGACGACTCGGTTAGTTTAAGATCATCATTATAAAAGCCCTTAAATCCCTTTTTTATAAAAACACCTTCACTCTTCCGAAAATAGGCTTGAGGATATTTACTGAGAAACATAGATAATGATTCAAAGTTTTCAGTGACTTCATGCTCCGTTTCAAATTTCGATGTCAATTTCAATTGCTTATACGTCTCCGGATATTCTACTGTATAATTTCCAACCAAGCACTTGGTTAAATCTACTTCCGGAGATGAAGCGACAATATCAGAAAACAATTCTATTGAAACTGTTTTCGCTACTTCATCCGCAATGAACTCACAACAGAACTTGTGGCGGAACAGGTTAATAATATCATTGCATTTTACATCCGGGACCAACTGCGATATCAGAATTGAACCATTAACCAATACATCGGCCACATTGTTAACAAATACCATTTTATTGAAAGGATCAGTTCGCGAGAAGAAGTTATCCAACAAAGTATAACCGAAATACTGAAAAATACGTTGTAGGACATAATATGCACGAATAAAAGGAGAAATGTAATATCCTGCTGACAATGAAATCTCAATGTCGTCTATAATTTCTGTTCGCGGCTCTGCATTATAAAAATCATTCTCTTTTGCTGTATTTGTGCCATCCATGAACAGTTCTTTTTTATCAGTCAACCAATGTCCCCAACGATTTATATATTTATATTTGGTAAGATCACCCTCTCCTGCTTCTCCGCTATCATCTTTTATCAAGATAGGAAATATAGCAAAATGGTCATTTTTATTATAGCGTAATGCTCTACAGAAATCGATCCCCTCTTCTACAGTAGAAATACCGGGAATCACCTCACCTTCAAAGATTGTCTTAAGATCAGTTTTCTGTAATGATGAGTAGAATGATCCTTGATTTATATAAAATGATGTGGAAATATTGCCTTTACGTTGAGCGGAAAGAATCGCCTGTTTGCATATAGCATAATAATCTCCATCCTCAATCAATGCAGAGATATCTGCTTGTTTTTTGTTACTACCAAGTTGATCCGGATAACCAAGAGCAACTCTGTTTTGGTCAGTATCAGGAATTTCTAGAGGAAGCGTTTGTTCACCATATTCATTAAAAAATGGATTTGTACGTTCCACTTCCAACTGTGTACCCGGTTTCAATTGATAAGGGATACCTGATTTCAAATTTGTTATTTTCATGATTTGCTACCTATTATACGAGATCGATCGCGTAAGTTTTGTTTCTTTTCCAATTCACTTAAAACGACGTAAGCCGGTATGCCATTTTCTTTTAAGAAAGACAGTAAAGCAAGCAACTCAGCTATAACTGCAGATTCACCGACATTGGAATTAGTAGTATTTCCTGCAGGAATTGCCACAGGGGTAGAGATACTTCCTCCTGAAGCATAACCGGCTGCCATACGCTGACGCATGATTTGATTCAAATCAATTGTGGAGATATCACCCGCCTGCTGATGAGCGTCCAATAACTGCAAGAAAGGAGCAATAGTAGGATTATTTACAGCAGCATTGCTTGCTACCCATTCTTTTGATCTACCTGCAGGTCCTTCACCAACAATTACAGTGGGACGATCAATAAAGCCGCGTGCGTCAGGATCATATTCAGCATCCGGGAATAGTTTACCATCTTGAGCACGAGTAACATCAACTTTTCCTCCTTTCTCCCTACCTGTAGCAACACGAGTACCGGTTTCCCTTCCTGAAGATGAACTACCAGAAAGTGTCATATTCTTGACTTTTTTACGTTCGGCATTAGCACTTGCAACTTGTGCAGCACCGGTGACTGTCATCAATGCAGCAGCGACAGCCCCACCGATAGGGCCAAGTTGTGCGAAAGCCTGCATAATAGCGACAGCTGTATTAGCCATAATTTGTGAAACTTCTATTGCAAAATTTACATCTGCATACTTCTTTTGAACATCAAGTTTCTTTTGAGCTTTTTCATTCTCCAAACGTTCTACTTCTTCAGCATTGCCTTTTGCAGCTTCAATCTCAACATCATATTTGGCATCAATGTTATCCATCTCTGCCTGTTGAAGAGCCTGAACAGCACCTCCCATCAAATTTGAATAATAATCAAATTGCTGTTTCGCACTTTTTATTTTCAAATTTTGTACGGCTTCTTCATATTCTTCCTGAGTTAATTCTTCCGCAGCAAGATGATCTTTAAGTTGTTGCAGCTCTAAATTATATTGTTCTTGCTGATTAAGAAGACCGTATTGATTACGAATCTGATTGATCCTATTCTCGCTATCCTGAATAATTTGTTCTTTAGCTCTGTAATATGCAGCATCTAACTCTGTAGTATCAAGATTTTCTTTTTCAGCTAAGTTTTTACGAGCTTGATAAGAGGCTTCAAGAACCTTCAATTGCATCTGTAAATCCTCATCTACAGTTGTAAGTTTGAATTGATTCTTGAAATCCTTTACCAAATCATTCATTTTGGTCTGAAGTGCAGCACGTGAATTCGCAGCATTTTGCTCCGCAATAATGACTGCATTATTAGCTTGCTGAACGGCATCAACTTTTATCTGTCCATTCTTGAGTTCGAGATCATTGACGTCGTTCAAGTATCTTTCTTCAATGGCCAAACGCATCTCAGCACTAGCCATGTTTAAAGAAAGCATTAATGCATCATGTTGCTCCTGCGTAATATCTTGATTAGCCAGTTTCTGAGTAAGAATGATTTGTTGTGCTTTGGAAACAGCTTCTTCTTTCTTTAAATCATCCTGGCGAGTTTTTGAGATAGCAGCTACTGCCTCTTTTTCCAAAGAGACCTCGGTATTAAGAAGTTTAGTTTTCGATTCTACTATCTGTTTTTCATATTCAGCTCGTTTACTGGATTTTTTCTCTTTTTTCTTGAATTTTTCAAGTTCAATAATACGCTTGGCATAAAAGTTTCTGTCTGATTGCAATATTTCAATATTGATTTCAGATTCTGTTTTCTGTTTTTCTTGGCCATGGAGACGGATCTTATTCAATTCTTCAGCATGAGCTGAATCCATATTTTTTAGTGCAACCTGATTTGGATCGGATTTATCATTAGATGTCTCTGTTTTGGAATCACGTATTTGTTGGGCTAATTCGCGATATTGACTAGCCGCATTCTTCTCATCTTTAAGCCAAGCATCCAATTGAACTTTATTCATCTTTATGAATTGCTTTTGCATTTCAGAACGTTGCTGATTCTCTTTTATCGCTTTCTCCAAAGAATCACCCTTTAATCGTTCTAACTCAAGCTCTGCTCCTTTTATTAATGCACCATATTTTTCTATATCTGCCTTGACTTCTTTAAGAGAAGATTTGTCAATGGTCATTGTCAAAGGTTGAAACATACCATTGGAACGCCAAACCGCTTTACCACCCTGTTTATATATTGCTAATAGATTTTCATACTCTTTCCTGTATTTTTTTAGATTTTCTTCAGTTTCAGCAATAGCATTTTGATGTTGATATATGAATAAAGCTTTTTGAGATTTAATAAACTCATTAACCTTATCTGTTGATATTTCGATTGCATTTCCATAAGAATCAAATGCCATGGCAGCACCTGGTACGGATGACGTAATAGACACAATAATTGAATTCAGCTTTTCTTGTTCTTCTTTAGAAAGTTTAGACTTTGATTTTAGTTCATTATATTGAGAGACCAAATCAGGGAGAGTCGCTGCTAAACTTACAGTTTTTTCTCTTTGCTCTTCATACTTTTCAGTGGCTGTATCCATCATTGATATAGCTCCTTTTAGCACTTTAGATGTAAAATCTATATATTTATCATGTAGCCAAGACAGGCGGTTACCTAACTTCAGCTTTGCATTTTCAAGTAGCACCGTTCGTTGTTGCATACGATCGGCAGCCGACACATAACTATCGCCTGCAGCAGCTAATTGTTTATCAACAATTGTAGCGACTGCAGCCATAAAGTCACCGGTCTTAGCGACCTGTTCATTGATTTCGGCAGCAGATAACCCTAGATTATCAAGAATCATCACAGATTTACGTCCTAGCCCCGTAACAATAGATTGTGTCATATATTCTACAGATTGTCCAGTCTGCTGCGCTTTCAATTGAGCGAATTGAAGATATTTGCCCAAATCTTGTAGAGGAATACGAAAATCTTTTGCTTGTACCGCAGCTTTCATTAGTTCCAAATCGTTGACAGTTCCTTTGGTACTTTTACGCAGATTACTTAATAATCCCGGATCATCAAGTGATTTAAATGCTTTTTGGACACCATCGGCCTTAGCTGCCATATCAATACTTTCATTAATAAATTCTTTTGCTTTATTAAGAAGCTCTCCACCCCAATTGACAACCTTAGTTATCATATTCCCTATTAATGCAGCAATACCTCCTTTCACTACATTTTTCATTGAAATATTAATCTGATCACCTTGTTGCTTGAGTTCACCCATTCTAGACTTAACTTTGTTAAGTTCTGTATCTAACTTTGCATACGTTTCTGGATGAATAGATTTTGAGGTATTATCAAGTTGCTTTTGTAAATCTTGTGCCCGACGTTTAAGGCTAGTCATAGACAGAGCATTTACATCTTGTTGATTTTCTAATCGTTTGAGAGCCTCTCTGTTTTTTACTAGCTTGTTATTGTTTTTATTTAATTCAGCAGAAAGATTTTTATATTCTTTACTGTCTTTACCTAAACGAATTTCTACCTCACGAAGAGATTTACTTATTTCCTTATTGCTCTGTTTGAGCTCATTATTACGAACTGTGAGCTTATGTATTTCTTTGTCAGCATTGCTGGCGTCAAGAGAAAGTATCCAATTAATGTGATCTTCCGACAATTTTGATTTACCCATAAAAAAACTGCTACTTTATTGTGATTAATCACGAAAGTAGCAGTATATGGTATAGAATGAAAGGACAATTATTCAGATTGAGGCGTCTCGCCAACCATATGTAAAAGTAATCGTACGAGTGGAATTCCTAAGAACGGAGTTATAAAAAGTGATATAAGAAATGCCATGAAGCGTTGCGCCTTTTTCCATTTGAGAGTAAGCAAAGGAACAAATATCACGCATAATACGATATTAATAATAGCAATGAGCATAATGCAATGTTTTTATATTTTCAAATATATATATTTTATTTTGATAATCAAAGCTTTTCGGGATTCATTTTCTCTAATCTTTCCTTAATAGAATCATAAATATCTTTGCTTAAACCATATTTGAGATCAGAGATCGTTTCATGGTATAAACGCCCCCATACAACACGGTTATAAAGTGCCAAACGACTACGAAGCCCAGCATCCTGGTTACTGTACTTGATATCTAAGAAACGAAGATAAGGAAAGATGTTAAAATAGTAATTTGGCCTTAATCCATCTCCTGAAAGGGAAAATGGACGTGAGGCGAGAAAACTAGCTAATGCCTTGGCACGCTCGTTCGTGAAATTCTGACGGACGACATTTGCTTGAGTCTCATAAATAAAAGCAGCATCCCGACGGAGTATCTGGTGGATGAATTGTTTGCGGATGAGTTCGTCTGTTACCATAGTTTTTTATTTTTCTTCAAAAGTATCTATTGCAGAAAGTATAAAGAAGGACAAGGAATAGGGAGGAATAAACCTCCCCATACTCTAATTTACTTTTCTGTAAGCATCCAACGAAAATCACACCCGGAAGCTCCCGGACGAACACGGAAAGAGAAGCCGGCTTCGGTCATAGCCCGAAATATCTGTTCTTTGGAGATATCGGCTGACGGATCTAACTGCTTGATGGCATCGTATACTTCATTGGTAGTGAACCAATGGGTGGTGTGGCGGACATCGGGTGCAGGCTTGTAGGTAGCCTGCAATGCTGCTATGTAAATACTTATATCAGTTATTTTTTCGTCTTTATTTTCTTCTGACGAGTTATTTTGCTGCTTTTTCATTTTTTGTCTCCTTATGATCGTTTAATGCCATGGTTAATTGTTCGTATAATTCCTCAATATCTTCACGTACTCCGGAACAAAGCATATCGCCATATCCATAAATAGTAAATTCTTCATTTTCTTTCTTTCCTCCAGAATAATAAGAAGATTTTTCGACTCTAAACCTCAGTTTACTCATTTCATACCTCCTTTCTTGCAAAGATAAAGTGAAACAATGAACCATGTACAGCATATTAGGCAAGGAATGACTCCGGCTGATGGAGAGAACACTATGAATAATCCAGCTATTTCGGCATGGATAATTCGGAGAACAGTGGCGTTGCTGATTGAACGACCTAAGCAAAGGGTGTGAAGCTTTGCTTCTTTTCTTAGCCATAAATTAAAGGCTGATTCTTTTGCTTCTGGAATGGGAAGCGTTACTGTTTGTTTTTTCATACTGTAAGTGTTTTGACATTGTAGGCAGTAAAAAACGGCTGCCATTTCCCGAGTTCGTCAAAACACTTACAGGTTCCGCTCGTAGAGCAAAATAGTAATGGGAAAGGCAACCGTATATCAATAAATTAGGGCATAAAAAAAGCCCAATCAATATTTGAGCATTAACCGCGCTCTGCGATACGGATACACTCCGTAAGTGTTTTGACAATGCAAATATATGAATAAAGTTTCATAAAAGGTACGTTTTACGAAACTTTATTTTAAAATAAACTCCCTGCCAAAGTAAAGTGGGAGAAGATGTTAAAGCAATAGAATAAAATCAATTCATGGAATGTTTATATAAAAGTTCTAATTGAATATCAGTTATGCCTATGATTTTCTCTCCATTTTGGATTTTTTGATTTATAGCTTCTAATTTTTTCCAACCCGGAGTTGGGCCAAGTACGACAATTGCTAAGTTTTTAGTGACTGATTTCACTACTTTTCCGTTTAAATCAGTAATCATCTTCCAATAGTTTTCTTTATCTTCGCTATCCACTCCTGTTACCAGCACTTGGCTTCCATTAAATAAGCTATCTCCAAAGTAACTGAATAAATCTTCTTCAGAAATCATTGGTAGCTGATTCTCCATGCTGAAATCCGGAATATCAGATTTTGAATATTGCACTTGAGCCATAACATTTATATCTATTTTTTCATCAAGCAGATGTGGCTCTATTTCTTTCATTTTCATAAAACAGCGGTAGAGCATTAAAGTATCGGATAAGGCATTGTGTAATCCCTCAATTGTCAGATACGGATTATCAAAATATAAACTTCCGAAAAGCTCTGAAAGCTTAGGATTCTTAATACTTCCAGAGCTGCTATATACCGTACAGAAGTCTTTTCCTGCTTTCATTGTACAGAAATGTTTTTTGCTTGATAATGCTTTATCGAATCCATTACGAAGCAATTCGCATTCAATAATTGGTTCGTCAAATTCAATATTATGGGCTACAATGTAGTCTGCATTATTAACGCTTTCCAAAAAATCAGTGTAAACTTCTTTAGGATCTATTCCTTCAGAAAGCATTTTCTCTGTTGTTATGTGATGAATTTCGGTGGCTTTTTGCGGAATCGATACCTTTTGCTTAACGATATAATGCCCGCCAGATACTTGTAGACCTTCTTCATCGACTAACAACCATGCTATTTCGACAATATAGGGCCAATTCGAAAAATCTTCAGGAAAGGCATCTCTTTTTCTTGGAAGACCTGTAGTTTCCGTATCAAAAAATAAATATTTTCCCTTTTCTTGTGTACTATCATGTGGAAGCTTGGATAACACATCTAATTGTGTCTGTATTTTTTCTACATAATCACTTTTCCAGACTTTTTTGTTTTTTGATGTATTGGAATGAGGATATCCCAAAGGCGTATCATTGGGATGAGGTGATGAACGTTTAGAAATATCATAATCCTTATATGAAGATTTGGAAGTTTCTTTTTTATTACTTGAACTTATTTTTTTGATTCCGAGTATAGTAATAACTACTATCAACAATATGATGATAATTTCCATTATATTAGATGGCGAATCCCTTATCATTACGTGCCCAAAGGTTTAACTATACCTTAATCCGGTTTTACGGATTACGTAATGAAAAGGGATCCATATTGCTTGTTAAATTTCGGGCATTGCAAATGTAGCTCTTATATTGGAATTTAATGATATATAATGCAAAAATATTTATATTACAACAAAATCCCTGCCTATTTTAGCGGGGATTTTGTTAAGTTTATCGTTTAATAGCCATACCGCTAACTATGATTTTATCAATGGTCAATTTACTTGTAAGGTCTAACTCCGTAGTGAATTCTATCCTCATATTGATTAAACCATTAGCGCCTGACTGTGACAGCTTATCCATTAATTTTTTAAATGCTTCTTGAATATCCGGTTTAATATAAACTTTATTACTCATGCCAGAACCTATATAATATTGTTCTTTTGGATCGGAATATTCCGATTTTTTCTTTGAAACCCAACCTCCAAGTTCTTCAACACAAATACTTCCTATGGCTTCATAATCGAAGTTAACAGAGTTTGATTCAGTTACGTAGATGCCCTGTTTGGTAAAGGTTGAATAATCAATCATGCTAATGAAAGATTTCGGAGCTGGTTGATAAGTTGCGCATGATGCAAATATGAACATGCTGACTAAAAGAAATAATGCTTTTTTCATAATATATATCTTTAGTGATTTCAATTTATCTTCCAGTAGGGACTCTTATTCCCGTTTCTTTATCTTCAGAATTATCTTTTTTATCAGTTCTCGTTTTGGTAACAGTGGTTTTAACTGTAATTTTATATCCATTGGTTGAAGAAGTAGAGGTTGTAGTTAGTTTTTCAACTACTTCATCCGCTTCTGATTCGGTAAGATCACATTGTGTAGAGGTAGATGTTACCGTTTTAGGATATCCACTCATTGCTGGAGAAACACTTGTTGTCTGTTTTACCGTAAACTTCCAACAATACCTTTCATTGTCTTCTTTGGAACAAGAGGTCAAAACAATGAGAATAAACAAAGACGTAAATAGCAATACTTTTTTCATGATGCGTGTTTTTTTAATTAATATTCTTATTTTTGTATCAAAACCAATGAGTTACATCTTTAATTCCATTCTGATGAAATAGCTCTCTTAACCTTTCGATTGTATTTGAACTTTTTAATATTGCAAAAATGGAAACAATTAATGATATAATAGCAGCAATCAACGCAATGGATAATTTCCAATTATTGAGCCTTATATTATGTTTGGTTAGTTCTTTGGTTTGCATTTCCGTACTGATTTCTCTTTTCTTCGAATCAAGATATTGAGAATAACTTCCTGCAGAGTATAAATCCTTTAATATTATATCAATAATTTGATTTTCCGTGTATTCCATAAGTAATAAAATCAACTCCTCATGCCATGCACCCACTGGAACCATCCAGAATCCGATTGTTTACGGATTACATGACATGAGGAGATGATGTTTGGTTTTTATTGGGTATTACAAAGGTAACATTTTTTTATATTTGAAGCTATGATTCATAAAATATATTCCATTAATATGGAATATACAGTAATAAAAAAAGGCTTCCAACTTGTGGAAACCTTTTTCAATTGAAAGTATTTTGAACGCAATCTATCCTACGAAGTTATCCTTATTATTCATAATCTTAATATTTAGTTTAATGAGTAAATGCAGAAGCAGCTTTAGTCAACCTATTAGCCACATCTTTTAATGCACTTGCCAATGTATTCATCTCCTCCGAAGTAAATGATGCCCTCTTCCCATGCACTTCATTACCATTAATCCGTTGGTGCAACCAGGAAGCCGACTTTCCGAAATATTGCTTTGCAAATTCGGATACAGAAATGAACGGCAGGGTATCAGCTAAAATACGGCGGACTTCAATCTCCCTTTTCAGAGCTTTAGCTTCATCTATTTTTTTGTGGATCCGGGCAAAATCCTCACTCACGGCTTCATTTACCAACTCTTTGTCCGATTCCGACAGGGAATCGAAGAAAGCATCAAGTTCACGCTGGGCAGCATCGCGTTCATCACCGCGAGCTTTTATCCATTGTTCCTTCAGTCTGAAATAATCCTCTTTTACTCCCATAATATCACTATTTAAATAACCATTTTTTTAATGAAGATAGGTTCACCGGTAGCTAGTCGGTGAACCTTCTTTCTGTTAAGTGACTCCTTTAAGTCTTTCCAGCTCAAGCTGAATCAGCTTAATTTCATCATCCAACACCTGTTTCCTATAACCGTTCGCAATGAGCCGGCGATAGTTCATCAGGAAGAAGTTGAGATTTTCTAATAACTCAGCTTCTCGCGCTTTTAGCGCTTCTTCATCATTCATTCAAAGAGCTCTTCTTTTGATTGACGATACAAAGATAATAATTTTATTATCATAAAAACAATTATTTGATAATAAAATCATTATCATAATAATTATTTAACAGTTACATATCCGAATCCTATTAAATCCTCAAGGAAATGATCCGGCGAATCAGCTCGGATAATCTTTCCCGTTTGGTCATGGTAACGGTCGGCAAAACGGTACATATATTCCTGATCTGTATGTTCTGAATCAAAACGACTGCCCTCACGAAGTTTAGTAACAAATTCTGTTGCGCAGGCAGCGGTAATTGTACCGCCATCCTGCAAGAAGTAAATTGTATTATTCATTATCTGCTAAGTTTTTTTGTTCTTAATTTGAAATATGTTTTTTGGTCATCCGTCAGGAAAGGCAAATTTACCAATGTTGTCCCGTTGGTTACCATTGTTTGTTCGGCAAAGGTAATCATGTTGGCTATAAACCGTATCCAATTTTCCATCTTTGTGAAATTCGTGGTACCGGAATGTTGTCTGAATTCTACAGTATTATGGCGGGAATAAGATTCAAGGTTCAGCTTATGATATCGGTCGTTATTAAAAGCGCGTCTTAAATCCGTCAAGCTGTTTGCGCTAAGTATCTCGCGTTCTGTTATGTGGCGTAATCCTTTGCAGTAGGTATTGTTACGGCGTGAATTCGGCATGAAAGCATCAATTACCATTTCTATATTTTTATAGGTAAGGGCTAGGTTTTTCCAAGTAGCCATTGTGAAGTTAATTGCATCCATGTGGATGTGAAGCCCGCAGCTATCGTTTACTTTTACATCGCAATAATCAAGCACCCAGCAGACTTTTTCGAGTTCTTTTAAACCGGCTTCTCCTTCGAGTACCGGAGAGACAAGCTCAAAAGTGTTATTTCCGCAAAGACTGCCATCTGTTACAAGTTTCCAATGGTTACGGGTATTATGATTGTAGCCTTCTACTACTACGTTTATTCCCGCCTCTCTAAGCTCCCTTGCAAGTCTTTCACGCGTACAGTTGTAAGCTTCAATTTCAACCCCAAACCGTCTGTTGAAAGTATAATCAATCGTAGGGAAAGAAACCGGAGCTATTATAGGAGTAAAAATTCCGGCATCGAGCATATTCCTATATACGTTTTGAACGAAACCGTAATTTCCATTTGTTACAAGGTCTGCCACCTGGCGTCTGGTTAACCCCAAAAGAAGTAACTGCTGTATCTTACTTGTCTTTGTTACTTGCTGATTCAGTATTTCTCTAATTTGCTCATTCATAATGCTTTATCCTTTATTTTTATACAGCTAAGATAACACTATCATGGCAAACAACGTAGTTATATCCCATTTATTATCAGCAACTTAGCTTAGTTTAGCTAAAGCTAAAAAACCTCGATTCCGAAGAACCGAGGCCACATTTATTAATAACAAGCAGACGCTTCCACTATCAATGCAAAGGTATCATATTTTTCTTTTAATCAGCCATGTAACTCCATATATTCCAATGCCTAGAAGAACGATATTACCAATCCAAATCCGTAACCGTTGCCACCAATTCAATTCCTTTTCAACTTGGATGATCTTTTCTTCCGGATAAGGTACCGGGACCTCTATCCTTTTGATTCTTTCCGTATAATAAGGAACTCTCACTACCAATACCGCACCAGGCCATATACCAAGTGAATGATGGAGAATACCATTATCCCAAACTGCCCAACTATAAGCATACGGGTTAGTAAGGAATGAGAAGGTATCTTTGATTGATACACTGTCCCGATATGGTATCAGCCTCTCATTGAATGTCGTATCGTGGACGACAGTTGAATCCGTTATTTTTATCTCAACAGGAATATATTTTGTACGGCAGCCGATGCAAAATGCAGAGACAACCAATATAAGCGTAAAAATCACAATGAGCTGCTTCATGGCCGTATAACTATATTTTTCATGAAATTACAAAACTCGCTACGCACGTCAAAGCACGGACAGGCCTTGATAAATTCTGCCGGTTCCACTTCTCCGCTGCCGTCCAGATCCGGAGAGGTATCACGATGACCGAGTACCTCAATGATATCATATTCCTTACATAGTTTAGCAACCAAATCACGAAGGGCATTCTTTTGGGCTTCAGTCCTCGTATCTGCCGGCTTGCCATTTTTATCTAAACCTCCAATGTAACAGATACCGATACTGTGCTTGTTATAAGATTCTTTTGAGAATCCTTTCGTATTACAATGCGCTCCATCCATTGAGAGTGGACGACCGTTTTCCACCAATCCATCCAGGTCTATCACAAAGTTATAACCTATCTGCTTAAATCCACGAGCCTTATGTATCCGGTCGATATCTTTGGCCCTTAAATCCTGTCCGGATCTCGTTGCCGAACAATGAATGATGATTGCATCAATATTTCTCATTTTCTGTCCTCCATATCTTTAGGGTTAGTTACTACTCTTATCGAACAATCACTTTTATAGCATTTCAGGCCTTTGTAATAAATGATTTTTGACTTCAGTTCTGCAATTTCATTGCACTTGGTGGTGATAGTTTCGGTGTGTGTCCTAGCTTCCGACTGAACTTTTTCCTGAAGCTCTATGTAATCTCTTTGAAATTGGCTTAACTTCGACAACAGATAATCATACTGATCCTGCTGCAGATCTATATCTTTTTGTTTGGCTTCGGTAGTCGCTGTATCAGCTTCTGCCCGGAGCTTATCCCTTTGCGTCTTATAATAGACAAATTGAAAGATATTAATTCCTCCAAGAGACGTTGCTAATATTCCTAATATCCAATCCATATTATCCATTGTTTTTAAGGTTACTTGCTAATTCTTTTACATCAAGCAAATCAGCACCTTCACGACTGAGAACAACCGTCCATCCAATCGAAGAGAATTCCGGCGCTACAAATGGAATGATGTTGTGCTTATTTGATAATTCCTTCAGCCATGAGTGCTTTGCCTGGTCATTAATCTGAAAAGCACGTAGTTTATTTGTCAGCTGGAGTAATTGATCGGTAATGATGGCAATCTCTACTAAATCCGAAGCATCAGGAATTTTGGATGCAATCGTTACCGCCAATTCAAAAGTTTCCTGTATAGAGTTACGTTGATCCCGATTCGATGTAAAACTTCCAAAATCGACGAACAGATAACTTCCTGTCAATTTCCCTATTTGCGCTTTCACATCATCATAAGATTGCCCGAAAACATAACCATCTATTTCCGGGATAAGTGAATGGGAAGACATATTATCAATATAGTCCTCAAGCTGAGTATATAACGGGTATTCACTCTTTCCATTGGCAAATATCTCCTTGACTCCTTCCAGCTTCGGGAATTGGGCATAATATTTAAAAACGTCTAGTATCATAATATGGAGTTTATAATGTTAAGTGGCAAACCTGTTTTTGATGCTATTTCCGTCCGCTCAAGCTTCATATCATTCATACTACGCACAGACTCAATGAGTTTTTTTCTGAGAATGGTCAGATATTGTATGATATTCATCTGCTCGACAGTCCTTATATCTCCCATGCCATCCGATGACAGGTTATACAATGACTCCAATGCACCGGTAGAGATTGGATTTTCTTTTTGTTCTTTGCCGGCAGTTAAGACATAAAAATCGGTTTTCGTGAACAGAAAATTATTAAAGCATTGGAAATTAAAAGCTATTGCCTGAAGTGTATCTTCCGGCAGCCGTGCAAAATCATGGGCCAAAGCGTGTGCCACCTCTGAGCTGTAGGTTCCGGGAGTGTAGAGTATGGCAACAAGCAATGGGAGCTTATCTGCACCGCATCCGATCAATTTACGTGCCTCTATGTATTGTAAAGCGGTTAATGAACACGTCAGGTTATCAAAAGAAGTATCAACCTTATAGCCAGCATATACCTTACCGACAATCTTTATACTTGGAATAAGTTGTGCGCAAAAACAAGCATCCAACACATATTTATAATCCAACCGAACAAGATATCGGGCAATGGGAAGTCCCTGAATCCGATCGGGAGGAGTTTTTTGCAGTTTTACTCTTGTTTCCGGATCCAATCCTTTCAAAGCTTCATTATTTTCCGGGTATTGAATATTAAAAATAAAAGTAACCTGCTCTGCCAGCCATGCAAGATTGGCAAGGCTTTCCTCGCCCTTTATTTTTTTAGGATCCCACTCCATTACATTGCATACAAAGTTCACACGGAGCATAGCGACAGAGAGTTCTCCCAAAGCAACTTTATTCAGGTCCTTTACCAGAGCTTCATACTGTGAAGGAGTAAGGAGTTCCCAAGCATTTGGAATCTGGAATGTTTCGTCTTTTACGCAAAAATCTATTGTTTTCATGACATCAGGTAAATTTTATCCTCCGGACGATTAAACGATGTTTCGGTTTCAATATTATTTGTTTCAGGCTCGGATAGCGTTAAGTCAACATTCTGCATCGTTTCCATTGCTGATTTTGCAAGATCTGCAGCTAACTCAAGCAGGCGTGATTGTTCATTTGAAGCCTGGCGTTGCGAAGTATTATCTTCATACAGGTTGCGAATCGTTGCCGGTAACTCAATCAAATCAAAACGACGAATGGCTGTAGCAACAGTTAATTGCGCCAAAGCCCGTTTTAAACGTCTGGCCAATTCTTCTTTTTTTTCTGCACGGACAAAATAGTCCGCCATCGTATCATCCAGGATTTCATTTTGGATCGGAATTGTCCGGAAGAAAAACAAATAAGAGCTGTCGATAGGATAAAGTAGATTAAACTCATCCGTTGACTTAATCTTCAAATTTTCTCGGAGTTTACAATATGGTGTATCCTTCCACTTCACCGGATCTTTTTCGTCACTTTCTAGAATAGAAATCAAAGAATCCATTGCATTGAAGTAATTGTCAACGTAGGATCTTCTCATATTCTCCATTTCATACTTATACACATCTACATCCGCTTTCCTTTTACGGATAACATCAAATGGTACATCCTTGGCCATAGTAAGATTTCCAACTGCGAGCTGCAGCATCTCCTTCAGCTCCCCTTCTCCATTAAGCAGTCGCTTATAAATATCAGCAGAAAGAATATTCACGATTTGTTTCTTAGCTGAGATTGCAGAACTGTTGAGTGTGGAAAAATCAACACTGGAATCTACTCCGGACACCATTGTTTGGAAATCCTTTAGGGTACTGAATAATTCTTCTAATACTTTCATGATTGCTGATTTTTTAAACGATCTTTTTCTGATACCTCTTCCTGACGACTTGGAATATCCCGATAGAAGCCGATACGATATCCTTCTCTATACAATTCCGGGAAATTGATTTTGATGGCCATATTGAACGGTTCAGCACATTTCTCATCATCCGGAGTCAAAGTCAATAAATAGATCAGGTAGTTATAATATACATCAGATCCTGATTTGGATATTACACCGTCCTTACTAATGCTTGAGATAGATGAATCCATACCAACAGAAGAGACAAGCACTTCATCAGCGCGTTTGTCATATTCAATCAAGGAACTAATATACTCTTTGTATTTGAGATCGACGGTTTCTATCTTCCATCTTTCTTCCTCGCTATTATTACCAGTTCTGAAGCTGATGGAAGAAAAGGCCTTTCCCTGATTTCCTGATCCGGAGAGGTATTTAGAAAGTTTCCGAAGTTCATGACTTATATATTGGATAAGGCTGGATTCCTTAAAAGTAGTGCCAATATCTATACCATTATAAAGCAACAAATCCTTATTATCTTTCTGCCGAAGTTTATTCTCATCGCAGATTGCTTTAATCTGTTTCCTCTTTGATTCAACCCATGCACTTGGAATTATGACGTGTACTTTCGCAGCAAGGGAGTTTTTTAGGAATGAATTTATATAATCAGCTGTTTGGTTACTGCCTTTGATATAGCCTTTTGTACCCTGATGCGTTTCGTTGCATCCGTAAAAATCACCTATTGATTTTTCACGATGGTGGGAAATAGCTGCATACCGGTAGTTGTTTACATCGCGAATATCAAACTTCGGATAGACTTGGAATTTAGCTGCTCCATATTGCCAATTTCCGACAAGAATGTACCTAAAATCTTTATAATAGATGTTTTCTGTAATTATATCCTTTTTGTCCGTCGCAAGCCGGCATAACTTATGTTCCATTAATTCAAGTCCAGCAATGGGGTATTTACCTATAGCTTTTCCGTAGGCTATTCTCCATTTCACAAAATAATCCCTATAATAATAATAGGCTTTTATTACAGCTAAAGCAAAATCCCTATAACTCATTTCCATACCATTATCCAGCCAGTTTTCAAGCCATTCCTGAATAGCAGGCTGTTCAACCCACTCCCGTATCTTTTTACCATTCTTTAATGCAGGACGATAGACGGCAGGTCCTGAACCGTACAACATATTGGACTGCTTGTTTATGAGTCGAGGAAGTAAACGGTTATCTTTTATATCGCGTTCTATTTCCTCACATTGTCTGTTATTCCAGCCACGCGCAGCGACATTGTAACCTCGTATATGCAACCATTGTATTTCACCAAAGTGATTAATAGATGGAGATGATGAGAATCCTTCATCTTCATCCATAACAGACGATCCCAATGGATCTGCTCCGATCTGAAATGAAATAACATTATTATCATCCAGGTAACAACCTACATTACCTACCATCTGCATTCGCTCACTCATAGCCAATCTACTTTATGAAGTTGAAAATTATCGTTTGGGAAACCCATATATCGGAGAAGGATTCTGTAACACATCTTAGGCTCACCATCGGCATCTGTGAAAAGAAAAAAATTATCACTATCAATAGAGAACCTTTCTTGTGGTAACTGTGCACGGAACTTACACCCAGTCTTAGTCATCAGCTTCGAGGATGCCTCTCCCTTCTTTGTGGAACAGGGAAAGAACGAGATGGTAAAGCACCCTTGAGGAAGCTTTGATATCTCCTTAGCCCATTGCATTGCCTGTATCCCGGTAATTGTTTCCATGCCCGAAAGTAATATGGAAAAGAAGTAATAAAAAGGACGAAAAGAGTCCTCTGTCATATTTCCAAGACCCTTCAAGAGTATGCAACACAACTCCAGCTCTCAGCGTGGCGTGTACCCTCGCGTCTGATGGATTTTTTTATTTCCATTTTCCAAAAGTGAATCTACTAAATTTCAAAAGGTTAGCATATAGAACGATGTCAAACAGGTCTATTATTATATGTTTGAGCGTGTATTTTATATGTCCTGTAACGACTAAATCACTTCATTATCGGGTAAGTTATCGGGAATATTAGAACATTCTGCGGGTAACTTGTCTCCATACAGACCATAAAGCATATAAATATAGGCCGATGGTAATTGCGTCGTTAAGCCTGCCTGATGTTTTAATGGAACTTTCCTTTCACTAGTCTTGTCAAGTTCTATTTTACCATCTGTATTTTTACGGGGAGACAACATAATAGCACTGCACAAATTAGGGCATTCATTTTCATCAATGATACATTCCGGGATTGAATTGGTATGGCCACCAAAAATAAGCTGTAACAGTTTGAACTGCTGCCAATGATATATTGTCGCCTGCCCTTCGTTCTGAAGCTCTACAACCCAGCCGTAAGACTCCAGCTCCCGTTTTAGGATACGGGCATCTGTCGTTATTTGTTCATACTCTTCGCGTGATTTATTAGCTGCTCGATCATGAAATAGACGGATATGTTTGTTTATTGCTGCCGGACCAAAAAAGTCATTAAAAGCCTTTGCCAATTCCGGTTGTTCAAATGGATAATAGCAAAAGAATTCTTTGATTGTACGATTGATTGTACCATTCTTTTGTTCCTGAGAAACCACCATGCTTGAAAAGTGTCCTGGATCATAACCGATAATTAAATCTTCATGTCTATCGTAATGCTTTAAGTAATTGGCTGTCAGCGTAAAATGTTCTTTCAGATCAAGTTTGAGAATAGCATCATATTTATGACTATCACTAAATTGATGGATTTTAGGATTATAGTAAGCGAAGAAACGATTTACAACAGCCTTTTTCCTGATAGCACAGATAGCGGTTAGAAATTCTTCAATATCCAATGTATCCAGCTGAGTTTTAAAAAATTTAGGACCTAGAATATCCTTATTTACAAATGAACTTGCACGCATATAGAAAGTTGCATTCCGGCACATATCGTTAAGCCGTGGAGTCCACAAGGCGAGCTGCCGGTTTGCTTTCTCTTGAGCAAGACGAAGTTTCTCAATGGCAATAGGATTGGTTTCCTGCCGGAAGAGTTGCTCTATTTTGTATTTTTCATACAAGGCTGCATTTACGTATAAACTAACAGTTATAATTTCTTCGATAAGATCGGGATTTACATTCTTCTCATATTCCTCAAACCAATTATCCTCACCTAAATCCACGCGTGCAGTATCGGATACACCAGTAATTCCTTGATAATAACGGGATTCACGTATCTTGGCAGATGATCCACGAAGTGACGGGAATAGACGGGACTTTAGTTTCTCTCCTTTATTGTGTTTCATCTCTTCAATGAAAGCGTGAACTCCGGAACGTCCGGCGACGGATTCCGGCTGATCGGAGCTTACCATCTGAAGATGGAAACCGTTTCTGAAAAGTATGCTGTGTTTGGGATAAGATATCGGATATCTAGGCTTTTTGAAATGGGAAGGAATCTTAGATTCTCCTACAATGAAGTCCAATCCATACTCCAGCATGGAGCGCGTTCCTCCTTGTATCGGACGGGCGAATGAAGCCGCTATGTTTGGCCATACGTTGGTCATTAATGCAATGTATGTTTTGTGCACAAGAAATGCAAGCTCACCGGGCATATCATTAGCTACGCGGATAATGCGTGGAGTCATTACAGCTTCTGTTTTACCGCCAGCACGTGCTATTTCTGCAATTAAGACATTGGGATCGATAATGTTAAGAAGTATCTGCATAGCATTCATATAATACTCCTCAAAACTCAAAGGTGATGTATCTATCTTTGCAATATCAGTAACCATTATTCTTCATTTATTTCTTCAGGTTCGACATCAATAATACCGGCATCATTCAATAGCCTGGTTTTATCTTCCTTTTCGATCGGAAGACTCTCAATCAGATTGATATAATATCCTTCATTGGATTTACGGGCAATTTCCTTAAGACTTTTCTTTTTATAACCTAGATCTTCCGGGGTAAGATTCGGAGTTATGATGAATACCGGAGCCCATTGCCTGTCTGCCTGATCCGCCTCACTTGCCCGACGTCGGCATTCCAATGCAGCCTGATAACAGTTGCCGACTGTTTTGTAGTCACCACGAACCGCAGCTAGTTTGGCAAGATCCTCATATTTATCAGCATAATTATTTTCCCATACCTTGATGCTTACGTTGTTATCAATATTGAAATAACTGATAGCTGCATATATACGTGCTTTACAAGTACGTACATCTATCGTTAGTTTTTGCATTGCCAATATCCTAGTTTGGAGCTGCTTTGCAGCACGGCTGATATTGCGTTCATACTCGTATACCTCCGCTGCCCATTGAAGCTGCTTGAGGAATAGTTGTATTTCTACAGGTATTCCGTCACAATGCCCGGATGTGAGGAAAGCCGATATCAAATCCGGATGAAGTTTGTCTATTTGATCAAGGTATGTCATAATTATAAAGTTATACTCCGAGAAGTTGTTTCCGGAGATCAAGTTCTATACGATCATTCTTTCTTCGCTCAAGCGTCTCAATGGCTGCTACATCTCCTTTTTCCGCTTGCTTGGCTAGTTCGGCATCAATATTATATTCGCCAATGGATTTTCCATTGGTATAAGCCTGGAAATATGTATCTCCGGGAATGGATATGCGCAATAACAAGGCAAACTTTTCTTTTTTGGAAAGGCCTAGAATGTTGGCTATCCGTTCAGGAGAATACCCAAGCGCACCGAAAGAGCGCACTTGGGATAAATACTCATCACTGATAAGCGTATTTTTTTCAGGATCCAAGATCATTTCTTCTTTCATTTTTTCAAATTATTACGTTTCATGATAGAAGCTGTTTCTTCAACCGTCAATAGATTTCCATTTCTTATCAACCTTATAGGTTGTGCAGGAAACATCGCACAGTATCTCAAAATTGAAGCTGTAACATAACGTGGATCTATTTCCATTGCATAGCAAATACGATCAGTCTGTTGACATGCCATAAGGGTAGATCCGGAACCGGAGAAGAAGTCTGCAACAATCTGACCTGAAACACTTGAATTGCATATAGGATAAGCCATCAGTGCAATAGGCTTCATAGTCGGATGTATTGCGTTTCGTTGCGGTTTATCAAAATTCCAGACAGTAGTTTGTTTTCGATCCGAATTCCAATAGTGGCTTGCTCCCGGCTTCCACCCATACAAACAAGGTTCGTGTTTCCATTGATAATCCTGACGTCCCATTACCATCGAATTCTTTACCCAAACACAGCATTGAGCCAATTTAAAGCCGGCTTTCCGAAGGGAAGCACGGAAGTTCTCACCTTCACTGTCAGCATGAAATATGTAATATGAACCTCCGGGCTTGAGAATAGAAAACATGACAGCAAATACCTGGCGAAGGAAGGTAGCAAACAAATCATTTTCCATACTGTCATTCTGAATGGTAAGTTCATCTTCCGTAGCTCCCTGATAAGCTACGTTGTAGGGTGGATCGGTAACGATCAGGTCTGCGTATTGACCATTCATCAGCGCAGTGACATCAGATTTGGAACGACAATCTCCACACATTAGGCGGTTATTCCCAAGTAGCCATATATCACCCGGAATAGTAAATAGTTTATCATTCTCATCTTCTGAAGGAATGGTAAAGTCAACAGAATCTTCTTCTATATCGGATGAATCATATTCCTGAGCGAAGAGTGGTTTCGGAGTGAAATCAATAGCTTTCACTTCAAATCCGAGATTGAACCTTTCAAGCGTATCCGCATCAATATTGTACTTTTTAAAAAGGAGTGTATCCGGATTCTTGGTTGCAAACTCGGAATTATACGCTGCGATCTCTTCCACTGCCTCTTTTTTATCCGATGCGAATATCGGTTCATACGGAATCTCCGGAATTACAAATCCTGACTTCCGTAATGCAAGGAGTGCTTTACGCCGTTGATGGGCATCAATGATCCAGAGTTTCCCCTCCGGATCTTTCCATGCTTTGAATGCATACTTGAAACCGCGAGTTATGATGAGCATCTGCAGTTTCGATAATTTATCAGGATCGGACTTCTTGAAATCCTCCTGAAGCTCCAAGAACGAATCCAGCGGGGCAGTAGGCAAACCACCCAAATTAAATACTTCTATTAGCTTTTCCATGATCTTAATTATTATTTGTTGATTCTAAAATTGATTTGAACAGTATCTCGCGCTCCTTATGGCGAGTGAGATTAATCCTATCTTTCTCCCGTCGGACTTCCCTAGATGGATTCTTGAGATAGCTTGTATAACGTTTGATATTGTCATGACAGGCAGCGTATTGTCTTAGAAATTCCTGTGGATTGGTCCGACGTAATTCTTCCAATTGCGAACGTTCCGACTGATGGGCAATGATGGGATGTTTGTATCTCCACTTGCCGGTATCGTTGTAACTCTGCAACTCGGAAAAAGCAAGAAGGTTCCGGATGCGTAACTCTGCCATTTTTTTCACCTTCTGTGGAGTTGGTTTCTGGTCGAGTTCCTTATCTAGAACCTTCATTTCGCGATACGTATTGACACGATCGTTATAAATGATAGTTGCTATTTGGACGTCTTTGTCTTCGAGCTTTTTCCATTTGATGTTCGGGTATTCGGACTCTTTTTGGAACTTACGGTTTTGAGCTTGGATGGCTTCGGACTTTTTTTTTCTTCCTCAAGAGCTGCTTGAGCATCTTCACATGCCTGAGCTGCATCCTCTAGCTGTTCCTGCAATTCCTCGTTATCAGCTTCCAACTCTTCCACACGTTCTTCAGCTTCCATTACACGTTGTTCTGATTCCTCATGTGCTTGAGTGACTTCTTCCAATTGTTTCTCCAGCTCTGATTTATCCTCTACATGGATGTTATCGTCTCCATCATCGGAGGAAGGATTGTCTGCTCCTGCATTGGCGATATCGGATTTATTATCTCCTCCTTCGGGAATTGTGTCTGATCCCCCGGCATTATTGTCTCCATCATTCAGCTCTTTAGTTTGTTCATACTGCCGGCGATTAAGCCGGATATCTTCTCTCGTAGCTTTATCCAAAAGAGCATAAAGCACCTCATTCGCATACCGGATAGGATTTCGCCTAGCTCTTGGAATAAGAGGATGCGAAGGCCAAACTTTGTGAAGCAGGTCAAGATCTGCTTCAACAAAGTTTGAATTCTGCATATCCTTATAGATTTTATTTTTCTCTTTAAAACTATACATGGCTATAAATTAAGCTGTTTGCACACGTGATACCTCTACAAGCGTACTTGCATCGAAAACTTTAAATGTAATCGATGAGCCGGCTTTTGCAGTCCAAGTCGCAGAATCCTCCAATATGAAAGTTGTATTGTCTGCGATAGTAGCTGCCTTATCAGCTCCTGTACCCCTTAAAGTGATAATACGTCCTTTGTCTGAAGACGTAACTCCCGATACAGTTGCTATTGCATAAGTAGCGGACGCTCCATCAGGTATGGAATAAATATCCTGACCAGCTTTAATGGCAAGAGCTGTAGAACCTGCCGTATGAACTGCAGGAGGAGCAGTAATAATATTACCAGTATAATGGTTGTATTGATTTACAGAACTGCGTTCAAACGTATAAGTTATATAACGTCCGTCTTTATCATTCTTTGCCTCAAAAGATTTCAGAATAATCGGCCGTTCGTCAGAACCAAGTATCTCCCACTGGGTGGTTTCAATTTCCTTAAACAGTATAATAAATTTTCCTCCGATATGATCTTCAGCAAAATTCATCAGCTTGTCCCTTATTCCTCCCATGATGATGGAAAAAGTATTGGTACCGGTAGAAGTGATATCCCCTTTTTCTCCATTACCTACATACGTCGGGAAGTCATGCGCTTCAAAATATTGCATATATTCTCCATTAAGCATAGGCAGAGTTGAAACCTGACGACTCGCATTGGGCTTCGGAAAAGTTTTAGACCTGTCTAACTGATTGATATCAATTAAATAAACTTGATAAGTAATATTGCTGCCAAAGGTAAACTTATCTGATACATCACCAACAGAACCTATTGCCATCATACTTGCTGTAGACACGCCTCCAAAACCTGTCATACAAAATGCTGCAGATTCATGATCAAGTATTGCACCAACAATAAAAATTATGGCAAAAAAAGTCATTAACGAAAGAAAAAACTTCAACTGAAGGCGATGTCTAGCTTTCATGCCTTTTTGAAGAGAACGAATTAAATCATTTGGTTTCATAAAAATAATATTTGAGTTAATAATTAATTGATTCTGATAAAAGGCGCACGCCGATGGTGCGCCCCCTAACCTTAAAAACACAACCTATGAAAAACTATCTTGCTCCCGGAACATTCGGTTGCAAAAGCTTATTTACAGCTCTAACGCCACCAACACAACGCTCCAATTCTATGAATTTATTCTTTGAATTCAGGATTACCATAATATAGTCGCCAAGTTCCGTAGGATTCCAGGCGGCGGTAATACTATCAAACTTTCCAGATTTGGCAATAGTCGATGCATTGGTTGTAGAACCGCATTCAATGATATAAGCAACTCCCGCACGGGCTCCGGTAATATCGGTAATAGCAGTAGCCTTGGTATTTTCTGCTGTAACAAACCAGAACGGTTCTTTCAGACCAGTAGTTACAGTTGTATCATCCGCAGCTAAAGATTTGCATGGTTTATTCATGAATATCTGCTGAAGCTCATAAGCATTGGCTACGAGATCTGCCTTGTTTTTGAATGTAGGACCAACAAAACTTGCACCCGTACCTTCTTTCCACGTAGACCATGCCTTGACAAGTTCCATGTCATCCTTAATCTTGATGTTAAACATTTCACCGGCAATGAATTCAAGGAACATCAAGTTACCCGGAGTCTGCATGAACATGAGCTTCAATTGTCCCATATTAGGTAACCATTTAATGTGAACTTCCGTATCAGGTACAACATTAAGATAACTGTCCGGTCCGCTGAAATCCGTATCCTTTCCATAAATGGTACGGATATTCTTTTTCCACCATGACTTATGGTTCTCATTTAAATAGAGGAATTTATCCTTGAGTACCTGATTTTGTGGTAATGTAGATTGAATATCTTCAACAAACTGCTGAACGGCCTCTAACATTGTTTGGTTATCATAATCTTGATAAGCATCATCACCATGAAGCAACATCTTGTTTTCATGGTAATAACGGACCAATGTATAAACAATACCTGTAGATGCATTCAGATAACTTCCTGCAACACCCGATTCCGGTTTCACATAGATACCCATGATACGACGTTCATTCTGCTCATATTGCATCTTCTTGTAGATATTCAACAGGTTAAACTCAATCATCGACCATTTAATAGGATCAGATCCATCCGTATTCAAATAACCGATGTACTGACGCTCAATTTCTTTCATTGTACCAAAGAGCACTTTAATCATTGCGTCATCTACATAACCGAATTCCGGCTCAAGTTTCATGTCACCTTTCCAAATCTCACCCTTCTGATAAGCCTGGGTTACTTCGGTGAAATAAGCATTGGTAATCATCTCACGATCCTGAATACCATAGCGAACCGGGAAGAATTCTGTTACATTTCGGATTTCAAGAATACGTGCAATCAATGCATCTTGACGGCGGATCATATACTGATCACCTAAACCAGCGTCAGGAAGCTTGGAGGTATCAAAGCCAAACTCACCAGCTGACAGTTTTTTAGGATCAAGCATATTGTTATTCTTCAGAAAGGCATATCTGTTTGCCAGAGAGCGACCAAACTTAACTGCTGCAGAACGGAATTTCACCCCATCCTCTTCTTCATCAACAGGATTCAAACTTGCATAAGCCGGATTAACGGCCACCATGTTCCAACGATGAGTCAAAGCAAACATATCACTTTCAATACCCAGGAAATGGGTTTTATTGGTACCGGGACCATTCACCTTAATTTCTGAGTTCAATGTTTCTACAGGACTATCCGGAATTGCCTTGGATGCCATCTTATTCACTTTAGAGGTTAACTCCTCATTTGACTTTTTAAGTTCCTGTATACCCTTCACGATATCGTCTGCAGAATTCTCACTATCCGGTTTTTCATTATCACCTTTA
Source organism: Bacteroides sp. OM05-12 (assembly GCF_003438995.1). Classification (GTDB taxonomy): domain Bacteria; phylum Bacteroidota; class Bacteroidia; order Bacteroidales; family Bacteroidaceae; genus Bacteroides. The sequence goes on along the minus strand of NZ_QSUN01000026.1, from coordinate 11,961 downwards.
GGAGTTTCCTCACTATTTTCTCCTCCGTTAAGAATATCCAAGATTTGAGACTGCTGGCTTTCAAGTGCTTGCAACCTCTCCTGTTCTGCCGTTTGCATGTCGGCACGAAGATCTGTTCCGAATTCTTTCTTGTAAGATTCGAATACATTATTCCAATCTTCCTGTGTCATTTCACCGGCAGATGCTTTCTCTGTCAACTTTAACTTTGAAAAGATAGCAGCCAGCTGCTTTTTTAATTTTTCTTTCATGACTAACTAAATTAATGATTATAAATACTGTAAAATTTGGCTCTGAGTTTTTTGCTTGGTGAGCCATTCCTGGCCGATATTGTATGCTTCAGAGATAGCTTCAGAAATGGTGGATATTCCGTCAACGAGTCCTTTCTGTTGGGCAGTAATGGCATCGAATGTTTCACCACGAAAAACAGGATCATCTTCCGGTAGTTTGGAAAGCGCAGGACGTGACAGTTTGACCTCCGAAATGAACTGTTCACATAAAGGGTCCAGCTCTTCCCTGATATATTGCTCCGGATGGCCTTCCTTAAGATCTTTATATTTTTTATTTTTCAGATCTGATTTCGTAGCATACTCCTCAACTTTGTTTATCCCCAGCTTTTTATAATAACCTTCAAAATCATAGAAGCTAACCATCGTGCCTATGCATCCAATACTGTCATTCTTAGTTAAAGTATTGACTGTAGAGCCATGACAACCGATATAATATGCAGCCGAACCTCCTATTTTCTCAAATAGCACATATATAGGTTTGGAAAGGGAGCGCATTGTATCGCTTAGGCGGTCAAGATACCAGGCTTCTCCTCCTCCTGAATTGATATGGACGAAATGAACGGAAATGTTCGGATTAGATTCGGCAGTAAGAAGATCCTGTTCAAATTGTTTAGTTGAGAACCAATAATACGATTCAGAAAGTATTGTACCTTTAATACGGTGATAAGCGATCGTACCTTCAGGGAGTTCATCTGAAGAGTATTCAACAGAAATAGGAATAGCTGCTACTTCACTGTATTTCTTCAGGTCATCCGCAATTGCCTTTATTGCCTTTTTTGTTTCATCCTTATAACTCGGAATTTCATCCCAAAAAGATTGTGGCTGAATTTGTGATCCGGACAGCGATGGAGGAAAACAAATCATCATAGCCTCAGTATATGCATCTGAGGTCATGAGTAATCTGCTTTCCGGAGAGAGTAAGAGCTTACGAAGATAATTTCTTTTCATTCTGCGGTCTTTTCCACGAAAGTAGAGTGAAAAAGACTGCAGGTGAAGGACGGTATATTATACTGTAAGAGGTGAAGAGAGCATTTTGCACTTGATAAACAGCTTTGCAGAATTCAAATTGGGAGCAATGTAAGCAATCGCCGGTATGTTTTGAGTACCGATCTTGAATTTGCGACCAGACGAGTCCTGGCAGTTTATTAGCACAGATTGTCCCGAAGAAAAATCCTCTAATGTTTTCTTATCAGGGAGTTCTATTACTATTTCATTGTCGCAGTTAAACACAAGACCGGAATCGGATAATTCTGGTGTAGCTTTGATTTCAAATGGATCTGCTACAAACTGATAATTGCTTTTTCTCATATTTCCGACAGGAACGACTGAGAAGATAATTGATAATTCATTCATATATATTGGTAATTAGTTGATAATTAACAAGTTCGACATTTTACGACTTTTTATCCTCTTTTTGGGACAAAACATATAGTTTGGTCGGAGTGATTTTGACCATTTTTTCTTGTTTTTTATTTATATCTTCTTTTATACTCCCGTCTACGATCTTTCCGACGAACAAGATCACGCCACCGATAATAGTTTTTTAACAATGCATCTTCTGTTATTGAATCAATATTATACACACACATAAATTGATGAACGACATCTATGTTGTTTAATGGACGCCCATTTTGCTCATTCTCTTCAAGCATTTGGTGAAGCTCATTATTAAAATGCCTACTGATATATTTTTCTATTATATTTTGTGAACGTGGGCTAAGATAGTTATAATACATCGGGTCTTTTCCAACACGTCTTTCCGGTAAAATAATAGCCAGATTTCCAGTATCGATAGGGCTTATTCCATCCGGACGTTTTACCATTAGTTTCCATATTACATGATACAAGTCTTCTGCGTCAGGAATTTTCAGAGGTTCATCAGACAAGCAATTAAACTTGCTTTTTATATATTCGGCAAGATACGGGGTAACATTAATTTTAGTCGTTATCATAGCTTTCTTATTAAAAAATATTTTTGAAATGGTTTTATTCATTTTCGCTTCCAACTGTCCAACCGTCCAACATAGCGTTTATCATACTACTAAAGTTACTAATTATTAATTAGTTACACAAATATATATACTTAAAAATAGTGTTGGATGACGTCCAACATATCCAACAAACGGCTTTTTTTAGTCATTTTGTTGGATTTAGCATTTTTCTAGTTGTTGGATTGTAGAGAAAGGCAAATCCAACACGTCCAACAACGTCCTACAAAACAACAACAATGTTGTATATATATATACTACTAAATTAATCATATACTACTATACTACAGGCATTTACATTTTAAAAAGTATTTTTTTGTTGGACGGTTGGACAGTTGGACGTGTGTTTTGAAATATTTTCTTTTCAAAACTTCTCTTTCTATGTTTTCTTTTTTTCATTCTAGGGGGTACGGGGGATTTAAATAGTTAATAGAATACACCGGTTTATCATTGAATTCTTAAAATGTCCGTATATTTATAAATAATACTCCTCTACCGGCGTGAGCTAGAGAGGAGTACATTCAGAAAAATATTGCTTAAAACGGTAGTTCCTGCTTCTCATTTTCATTATCCGGATCGAAAGAGGAAATATTGTCAGCAGAACGTTGTAAGTCAATATCATACAATTCACGGAATATGTCATAGTTGAGAGCGATACAGCTGGAATTCATAGTTCTCTTTTCCATTTTCCGAACCATTGTATTATCGGTCGTGGCTTGTATTCCATTATCAACAATCTTTGCTTCTTCAAATCCCCCTCTAGGTACTTCAGTGACATCATACCAATTAAACCGTCGGGCATGGATTAAACCGATATAACTCGGATGAGAGCGTAAATTCTGCTCGATGGTAGATTGAGTCGATTCTTCGCTGTTAAAAGAACTGCGTGCAAAGTTCGTATAAATTGTACTCAAGCGTAAAAATAGGATGCGTGTTCCTGCAGGGAAAGCGACCTCTTTCTTTTCACCTCCGGGCATTTTAATCGTGACTTTGTCCGGAGTATCAATAGCGAAGTCCCGCCCCTCACGTACCGCTTTCGTATCAATCATTACGTCCATAGCTTTGAAGAAGGTTGCTAACTTGTCTGTTTTGCTAATCAATTCGATTTGGAATTTAATCTTATCTCTGGCCACAATGAAAAATTCATCATAAGTAAATGGTAATTTCAGAGAAGTATAATCCTCAATCAGCCGACAAGTGGCCAGGAATAAAGAAGCAGTCTTCATAAGACGGTCGATCTCTCCGGAATTAGCCAATGCTTCTTTTAATTCATCATAGGCATTCTGCTTGAGTTTGCGAAAATGATCCATTACCAGAGGTCTGAGTTTAAGTATTTCAAAAAGAACATTGGAAAGTCCTATCTTATCCGGATCCTCAATTTCTTTGAGCCGATTAAACAGTTCGACTTCCTCCGGAGTACGGTTTTTAGGCTTGGGAACTTCGCATACAATAATACGCGACATAAGTGCATTGTCATCGCGCTGCGGGGTTTCCTGGCCACAAAGAATAACCGGTGCATACACCTTATCATTTTCTATCTCTTTACCGGAAGTTCCTTTCCTTTTTTGCCGACCATCACCATCATAAACAATCCCCTTGAGTGCTTGAAATTTAGCATCTGATATATCTTTGTTATTATACTCATCCAATACCACCGGCATATCCCGGAATGTACTCATCAGCGTGGACATGGCAGCATCCGTACCAATATTCAGGTTAAAGATGGGATATTTGGGTGAAACAAACATGGAACGGATGGATATCGCTATCTGCGTTTTCCCAGAGGACATAGGTCCCATGAAAAAAGGAGCTGTAAATAATCGGTCAATACAATGAATATTACTTCGGAAAGCACACATAATGGTAAAGAGAATAGCCCACTTTCCGTTATCATTTATCTTATATACTTGATCCATCAGCTCTGCCCATTGTTCGAAAGAGCATTGCTTTTCCTTCGGGATATCCTTATAAACAAGCTGCGATATCAGTTCGTATTTATCAGACTGACGCCCAGATCCGGCATAGATAGTTGAGAATGCCGGCAGGTAATAATTACGGTTGTTGTGCATCACCACTCCGAGTTCATTTACCGGATCGAATTTAGGCAAGCCATCCACGACATGGAATATACCATTGGAAAAGGCATAAAACATATTGTCTTCCCGCCTTGAAGTTCCATCCATTTGTTGATTCCCATAAGTTTGTACTTCTGTACATGTGATAAAATTTCTACTCATATATTCTTTTATTTTAGTCCAATGCTTTTCTTCCCCATTGGTAAAGTTGACCGCCTCCAGATTGATTAGTTTTTCTTCTATGGTTGATTTTTTCAATAGGGCTTTCGAAGGAACTTCGATATATAATGGAGTTTTGTAATATCGTCTATTTATCTTGAGCACACGTTTGTTGGCTTCGTCATCATCCGAATAAATATGTAATAAAGGAGTCATGAAAAAATCACCAATGAGGCTATAACCGGAATTATTATTATTCTTGAACATATAACAGACAGGTTCACCGTCCTTGTTCAATTTTGGATAAAAGCCACACTGCGTGTGCATTTCATTGTAAGATGGATTTTCTGTTACATAAGTGGGTAAGACATTGGGATCATAGTCTTCACCATCATCATCAGTCCGTTGCGCATTGATGGCCATGCGTGACTTCCTTTTGCCGAGATAAGGTTTAAGGATATCCGTCATAGCTCCTTTCGTCAGCCCTAATGAATCATGGAAGTATTTATAGTTAACAACACGTACAGAATCGTCGGCGTAACTAATAAGGTCTGCACAGCGTTCAATGAATGGGGTTTTATCCCCTTGATAAGTGATAAAGAAATCTCTATGAATCTTAATATAATATTTTATGAAAATCCAACTGATATCCTTTCTTTGATTCTCTTGCTCAAATTCATATTCTTCATCTTCATTTTGTTCTTGCTCCTGATCGGTTGCAGGAACAATTACTGTAATATTAGTTATGCCGGCACGAAAAAAGGTAGCCAGAGACTCTAAATAATCGGATTCATCACCATCACCGTTAACTTTAAGATTATCACAATCCGTAGTAAAAAAGGTGCATACTTTTCTAACTTTTTGTATATCCGTAGAGGAAGGAATGCCATGAATATAAAGTACCGGCGTATCGCCATACATCCTTATGAACTGGTCAAAATCACTTGTTAATGTACAAGACTCTCCTTCTCTCCTTACTTCCTGAAGTAAATCAAGCCCATAAATTCCAGGCTTCATTTCCTCTTGTTTAGGAGCATCTTTTACATTCCTCAAGATATCTCTTATCTTTCTTTCAAGAAGCTCGGTTGTAATGGAGAGTTTATCCGCTAGAATTCTAATATAATTGAGCCTTAATGTTGCGGAAGATACATAAGATATAAGATTGCAAATCGTATTGATCGTTTGTTCATTTTCCTCCGGATCCAAAGAATTAGAGGGTAAAACTTCTGCGAAATAAGAGACAAAATCTATGGTATGATTAGTCATCCATTTAGCTGTATTTTCTTTCTCCTGACGTGCTATGTCGTCCGGATCCTTACCGTCCGGGAGTATAATACATTTCACGGAGAGACCATTTCGAAGTAGAAGTTCACAATTTTTAAGTGAAGCTTTTAAACCGGCAGCGTCCGCATCATAAACTAACGTAATAGTTTGTGAGAACCGAGATAGAAGTTTTACTTGATCCGGAGTTAGTGCAGTTCCAGAACCGGCGATTGTATTTTCGACACCAGCAGCATGCATGGAAAGCACATCAAATTGCCCTTCTACTAAATATACATTATTTATCCGGCCAATAGCTCTCCGGGCTTGGTAAAGACCAAAAAGTTGTGTGCCTTTCTTAAATACAGGTGTATCACCGGTATTAGCATATTTAGGAGTATGTTCTTTCGCTGTTACTATACGACCTGAAAAACCTGTTACATTTCCATTCAAGTCTATGAATGGGAACATAACCCTATCCCGGAATACATCATAAATCTTTCCATTGTCTGTTGTGCTCAAAACTCCAACTTTTAGCAGTAAAGATTCTGAAAATCCAGCCAAAGGCATCTGTTTGGCAGCCAAATTACCTTCAGGAGCATAGCCGATTGCAAATGATGAGATAACTTTATCCGTTAACCGGAAACCTCGTTCATCAAGGTATTTTTGCACTTCAGGAAGATACTTTTGAAAAAAGACGGTTGTTCCTCTTAATGCTATTCGCATGGACTCTAGTTCCTGGTATTTTTTTGTTTCCTCTTCCGTCAATTCCTTATTCTGAATCTCTATACCGGTTTTTTTAGCGCACCACGTAATAGCTTCGGCAAATGACATATTTTCGTGTTCCTGGATAAATTGTATCACATCTCCTCCAGCTCCACAGACAAAGCACTTGTAAATTTGTCTAGATGGGCTAACAGTCATTGAAGGATGACTGTCAGAATGGAAAGGGCAAATGCCTATGTAGCTGGAACCCGCTTTCCTAAGTGATACGAATTCACCAATGACATCAACAATATTCAGTGCTGATTTTATCCGGTCAATATCTTGTTTACTAATCATATTTCATCAAATATATTTAATTGGCGTGCTTCAAATGCTTCCTGAAGCGTAAGTCCGAAATATTCAGAGAGAGCGATGTATTCTTCTTGTGTGACTTGTTTACGACCAAAATATATATCCCAAAATCGCATCTGGTTAATATTCACTTCTTTGTAAAAACTACGGTTCGGCATGAAGTTCTCGGGATGACGAAATTTAATACGGAGAATCTCCTGTACCAAATTCCGTTTCACAGTTTTCCCGATCACAATCTTCTTTCTATGTAGAAACAGTTGTACTGCTAATTCCGATCGGCCAATATGTTCTGCCAATTCCGTAAAAGTCTTTTTCCCGGCATTTTCCCGAACATATTGTTCCTCTTCCGGGGTCCATCTGCCATTATTCATAATCTATCTGATCTATTATAAATTCGACAATAATCATCGCTCATCTCATATTCGGGGTGTTGGTTGATATAGCAGCAACAAATCTTAATAAACAATTCCTGATCCTCTTCTTTCACATCTGTTGCTATATCATAGCATTTACCAGGACGCAATTGATCCAATGCCTTATTTACCCGGTTTTCAAAATCACAGTATCCCTCCAATCCTAGTTTTTCGATATATTCATCTATCCAGTCCATTGTGATTAATTTATATCTTTTCAAACTTACTTCCATCACCCCTTTATTATTAAGATCCTACATCTGTGATTCAATTTCTCTTTGCTTTTGATATTCCAATATCGTATTGATTGGCAAATCAAAATTACGCTTTCGAATGTGAGAACGGAAGGAAAAACAACGCCCTGCATCATCCCATCGGAATTTCTTTTGACAAATAATGATTTTTCGTTCTCCAGAAATAGTAATCCTTTTCGGTATATTTATTCTTCCTTCTACTTTTAGAACATTACGTGAATCTTTTGTATGAATGATGCGATCAAGGATGTATCCACAAGAATTCATTGCCTTTTCAAAAACTTCTGCTGTGTACATAGCTCTGGTATCTGATTTTGCATTAATCAATATCTTTCTCATCTTCCCAAATATCTGCACAGGCTTGTTTGATTTCTTCTAAAAAATCACCATCTTCCAACTTCTTGTTGAAACTATCGAACAACTCAGTATTACCTGATAAGGATACTGGTTCAGAATCATCGTCCTGTAATCGTTTATGAGAGAAATAACCTTCATACTCATAACTATAAAACTTAAAAACGAGATAGTACATTATTGGATACTGAACATCATTTTCATCATATTTCCAATTATTCAGCTCTCCGTAAAGGAGGGTGATGTTTTCCGTAAGTTGTTTATTAAATATCATTCTTTTATTCCTTTCTTCTTTTTTTCGTTATTTAATCCTTCGCTAAACTCTGTCCTTGTCTCATTGCCGTAATTAACACGCAAATCATTTAACGCATTTGTAAGATTCTTTGCTTCATCTTCGTACACTTCACAATCCCAACCAACTGTTGTTTTAGAAGGTGATTTTATTACAGTAAGAAGCGTATCTAAATTGTCAACTACTTCTTGAATTTTATCTAAGCATTCTTTCCGTGTCATAGTATTCATATCTCGACTAGTTATACGTTAATACTCGGCATTTGCCCCACTTCACTATAATAGCTAATACTTTCGTTGATAGATGTAGAGTGCCCATTTATCAAATCAACTGCATGGTTCCATGAACGCATAACATTTCTATCTAAACACGATTCTCTTTTAGGAGATTCCAGAGCATTGGCTACCATTCGAAGTGTATCGGCTATTTCTCTTAGTTCCCAAAGAGGAACGTTTATTGCTTTATCAGAATCACTCATTTTTATTCATTATACTCCAATTATCTCATCATTGATACGAAATATGCTATCACTCACAAAATCGTATATCTTATACATAAGTTCCGGTTCTTCTTTTTTCGGAGAATAAACCATCACCTTTTTACCTGCACCTTTCATCCAGCCCGCTTCTGTGTTAGCAGACCGACCACAAGGAAGAACCATAACGCAGACATCAGCCCACTGCATACCGTTGAAATCTGAATCAAAACCTTTCTGTGCAATTGGGTGATTAAGTGCTTCTCGATATTGCTCTGTTGTCCAGTTCTGCCAATCAGGGTCTATATCAGACCATTGGAAACCACCATTCCCATGTGGGGGATTCTTAAAATCATAGACCTCATGTCCTAAATCACGGAGAATATCTACAACATCTTGTTGGAATACATTTCTCCAACTACTTGCTACATAAATTTTTGCCATAAACTTTTATATTTTATTATTTATAACTACTTTTGTCATACTAGCAATATTGCTAGGAACAATTAAAATTTGATAAAATGAAATTAAAAACTTCATTCAAAAAGTAGATTGTTCGCTTTGAAAACGTGGGCGAGCAATCTAGTACAGAATTTTCTCTGGAATTAGAGTTAGGCATAAAGTCTATAATTAATGCTATATAGGCATGGATTAAAAAAATTGTAAGCTAACGTTTTACCTATGGTGGTTATTGCACAAGGGGGCCACCTCTTCCCATTCCGAACAGAGAAGTTAAGCCTTGTAGCGCCGATGGTACTGCATAACAGTGGAAGAGTAGGTCGCTGCCATTTTACTTTTAGTCCTGTTATCTCTTTTGATGACAGGACTTTTATATTAAACTTGATTTTACTCATTTCTACTTTGTTCTGTTATTAGCCATATACTTCTCTTACTTTCTCAATCCAATCCAAATAAGCCTGCCTTGCTTTTTGTTTAGCAAGTTGCTCCATTGAATCAGTGATAGTATCGCCGTTCTCTTCCATGTCCTCACAAAAATGGTCAACCCAACTAAACGGGTCATACTCTATAAATTCTTCCGTCCGGCAGAACGGGCAAGGAACGCCCTCTCCTTTGTCATAAAGATTACCATTCTCATCACAGTAGTCTAAATCTTGTAATATACCACCAACGCAGCACGCATCGGGATAACTTGCGCCCCAATATGGAAATTGAGGACACGGTTTCTTATTTTCACTCATATCTATTTTATTATACGTTAAGTTTGTTTTTCTTACGGGTATTCCATTCATTCTCTATTTTGGATATGGCTTCCATGATCGTGCTAAAAAGTCTAATTGGCATTTCTTCACAACAAGGATCTATAAAAGACACGCATCCTTTTTCGTCAATCCTATACCGTATTAATAGCTGCTTACGGTCATCTGCTTGCTTCTTTTTACTCATACTTGTATCTTTTTGAATGTTATTGTATTGCTTCGTCAAGATAACCTATTGCATCTTCAAGTGATGAATATGCTGAATCAAGGTTATCAACTGCGTCTGTCATTTTTTCACCTTTCTCACCATCTTGTAGTGACTCAGGGAGATTGTCATAGGCTTCTTGCTCTTCATCCTTAATATCTTCGATTTCGGTTTGCAGGTCTATCAATTGATCTCTGATGTCCTGAATCATTTTACGTCTGTCTTTATTCATTTCAATCTGGTTATACGTTAATCACCTATGATTTGATGTATTGAGTATGTCTGCTTCCCTTTGAATTTAGAAAAATCGACTAATGGTTGCTTGTGATAAAGCGCAATAGCAACTTTCCGGAATCTTTCGTAATTACGACTATCTATTGGAAATAATAAATTCTTTTTCATAGCTTCAAATAACTCTTTACGGGTATGGGCGTAATGTCCCATACAGCTGTTCTCCGCAAATTCATGTTTAATTAGATGGTTATGGTAGGATTCATTATCCTTTGATAGAAAGATTCTCAACCTTTCTAATTGGGTAAAACTCAAACGTTTATTCCCTTGCCTTGATATTTCTGTTTCTTCCAACCAGGCAACAAGCTCAATATTATAGAAGAAACTATCATATTCTCTCCTGTAAAAATAGTGTATTTCCATGTTTGTTTTATTATAATTCTATTGGACTAAAAACTTCATTAAAAGTATTATCAATTAATGAATTAAAATTTTCATCGAAGGAATCAGGATATTCAAATAAAACGCTTACCAATTCATCTTTAGATTCACCTATATTGATAATAATTGGTAGATTATCATCATGTACTTTCTCAATGATCGCATTGATTAGTTTGGGATTTACTAATAATTTATTAAGCATTATATTACTCGGATAAAGTGGATAATTTAGTTATTTCATCTATCATTTTTAATTCCAAAGGTTTAAAGGAATTATTTCTAAGTTTGTAATAAAAAGTAGTATATGACATTCCACTTTCCGTTAGTATCGCATTTCTTACTTCTTCTTTTTTATTATCCGGTAATCCTGAATAATAATCTCTAAAATCTATTTTCTTCAATTTCTGCTCTTTTTTCATACGTAGTATAATTTTTAGTGCTATATTTATAGTGCAAAGGTTGTATTAATTAACCATTATAGCAAATTAATAATACTTTTTCTTGCTATAAGTAGTATTATTTATACTAAATCTAAATAAAGAATCATGTTTAATGGACAGAAAATAAATGAATTAATAGAAAAAGAGATGGCGACAAAAGTATCCATCTATAATTATGCCGGAATAAGCAAATCTCAATTGGACAATATAATTAATGGGAAGAATATCCCAAATGGAAAAATAATTGAAAAAATAGCTGATTTCTTTAAAGTTCCGATCGATTACTTTTTTGACAGAAGCATAGAAACATCATCTGTCAACATTGGTCATCATGTGAATGGAAATGGGAATAAGGTTTCCGGTGACATAACCTTAAGTGAATGCAAGAAAGAAAATGAGCACTTGAAAGAATTACTTTCTGAGAAAGAAAGAACGATTCAAATTTTAATGAAACAAAATAGCATTTGAAGTCTAAGGAATTTCCGTTAAAACTCGGACAAATTTCGGACAAATAGTATATAAAAAACAAAATGAAATGGATGTAAGCAATTGATTTTCAAATATGTTTTTTTTGAAGAAAAATAAATTAGGTCAGGCCTCCGCAACTTTTAAGAGGGTAAATAACTAAAATACAGTTATTTGCCTCTTTTTCTTTAAAAGAGGTCGGACAAAAGAATATGCCGGACTTTGCTAGTGAAGCACTGCCACTAATTCTGCTTTAACAGGAATTTCCACGGATCAACGTAAAAACCTGAGGGATTAAGTCTAAATTCTTATCTTTGCCTCCCAATTA